>JADCGF010000017.1 GCA_020249145.1 Roseomonas sp.
CGACAGGTGCTCCCGGAAATGCCAACGCGGGATAACGCTCAATAAAGCCATGTCCAACACTCCAGCTGCCCCCGCCCAAAGGGCCGAGGCTAGCGTCCGAACATGGGTCAAATCTCAGCAGCAACTTCACCCCAAACCGGGTCACTTCTCAGCGGCATTCAACAAGATTACGCGATTTCGTCATCCAAGCGTCACATATTCATGACAAAGCGACATCAAAGACCGATCCGTTCGGGCTTTAGCGTCAATCGTCTTTCTGAATAAAGACATCCAATTTTGGAGTTGGCCATGTCGCAAGTCCACCAAACCGTCGCCGGAAAAGACAAACAACCAGGTGACGTGAATTTATTCTTCCGACGCTGGCTTGCTAATCCTTTGCAAATGGGCTCCATCATTCCTTCATCGCCAAGGCTTGGAGATCTCATTGCCCGGCAGATAGACAGACAGTCCAATTCCTTCGTGCTGGAACTGGGCGCTGGCACCGGCGCAATCACCAGAAGCCTGATAAATTCCGGGATCTCACCGGGGCGCATCGCAGTGGTGGAAATCGTGCCGGAGATGGCCGATCATCTGCAAACAAAATTCCCCCAAACGACGGTGCTACACGCAGACGCCTTCAATCTGCCTGTCGAGCTATTGAAAGATACTACATCGGAAATAGGCACTGTTATTTGTGGCATTCCACTCGTTCTGCTCAGCGAAGCCAGGCAGCGGCAATTCATCCAGCAGGTCGAGTTGGTGGCACCTGGGCGCGGCTTTCTTCTGTACACTTACTGTATAACATCACCGCTCCCATACCGCACCCTTGGCCTTGAGGCACGAAGGCTCGCCTGGACGCCTCTGAATTTTCCGCCGGCCAGTGTTTGGCACTACCGCCCCAAGGAATGAGGCTTTAGGGCACTACGACCCTGAGCGGTTGGGTGAATGGCACTATATGAATTGGCAGGGAACCGGCATCATCACCATCCGCTTGCACCGGTATATCAGCGCCGAACACCTGAATGTCATGGCCGCGTTGCAGAGAGATGCTGGAGAGATAGGGAAGACGACCAAGGCCGAGAGCAGCGGCATGCGTCAGTGCATCCATAAAGTTCCTCTGCTGTAGGGTAAGTATGTGAAAATGTGTCTCACGCGGGTCTGCTTGCGGCGCGATTTGAAAGCGCCCCGCGTAATAGCGCCCCTTGGTGACAACCAATCCCGAAGCTTCCAATTCATTCCCATCAATCTGCACACGAAAAGAACGAAAGGGGTAACAGGTCAAATCGCGCAAGGTTTGCAAAACATAGGCGCCTTTTCCGAAGACTCGCTTAAGGCCAAGCGGCAGGTGATGGACAACAACCGAATCCAATCCAACCCCCACCATTTGGATGAAAAGACGATCCTTCAGGGATCCCCGCTTCAAAATACCTGGATAGACGCTGGTGCTGCGGCCCATCAGAAGCACGCGCGCAGCTTCCAGCGGATTGAGAGGCACCGACATTTCCAAGGCAAAGACATTCGCCGTACCAAGTGGTAGAATGCCAAGTATTGCTCGGGATCCTGCAAGGCCGGCTGCCACTTCCGCTATGGTGCCATCCCCGCCCGCCGCAACGACAATCCCATTTTCCTCAGCGGATATTCGCGCAAACTTTTCTGCATCACCACGCGCGGTGGTTTCCATAAGCTGAAATTGCACTCCCAGCCCGTACAATAGGTCCAAAGCAGCATGAAGCTTGGCACGCCGCCGCGCACCGGCTGAGGGATTGAAAACAATAACCAGGGATTTTGACATAGCCGTGAAGGGAACCAAATAAGAATTGCGAATTCGTGATGATCTGGAGAACTTTCAGTTAAAACATCTAATGCGCAGTATTTGTCATTGAAGATTCATGCCGCAAACCAAAAGGGTCGGGTAGCGCCGCTTTGAGTGTAACAGGAAAGATGGTGACCGATTCGTATCGGCGCCGGCTTCCGTAATCGGAGCGTAGATCATGACCCTCGCTTCAGCGCCGCGATGCTATCGCACCATCTTCCTCTCTGATATCCATCTCGGCCTTCGCAGTTGTCGCAGTGACTCCCTAGTGGACTTCCTGCGCAATGTTCAATGCGAAAAACTCTACCTCGTCGGCGACATCATTGATGGATGGCGTCTTCGCCGATCCTGGTACTGGGATACCTATCATGACGAAGTCATCCGTCTGATCCTCCGGATGGCACGCCACGGGACAGAGGTGACCTATGTTCCGGGCAATCACGATGAAATCTTCCGTGACTGGCTTGGGCTTGAAGTGGCGGGGGTCAAATTATCGCGTGAAGCTGAACATATTGCAGCGGATGGTCGTCGGTTTCTTGTCATCCATGGCGATGAGTTTGATGGTGTTATTCGCTATGCGAAATTCCTCGCCCATATGGGTGATTGGGCCTATGATCTGGCCCTATTGGTCAATCGCTGGTTCAATTTTCTTCGGCGCCGCTTGGGCTATCCATATTGGTCCCTATCGCAATGGCTGAAGCGTCAAGTGAAGGAAGCGGTGAAAGCCATAGACCGCTTTGAGACGGCTCTCGCACAAGAAGCGCGCTCCCGCGGCATGGATGGCGTCATTTGTGGCCATATTCATCACGCGGAAATGCGAATGATTCACGGTATTCTATACATGAATGATGGCGATTGGGTGGAAAGCTGTACGGCCCTGGTTGAACATCAAGATGGCCGTTTCGAATTGCTCGATTGGTCACACCGCGAGACTATCGTAATGGGGAAACCGTTGCCCATGCCGGCACCCGATCTGATGGCAGAAGTTTTGCGAGGTGTTCGGTGACGCCATGCGTATTCTAATCGTCAGTGATGCGTGGTTTCCGCAAGTGAATGGCGTTGTGCGCACATTATCGGTTGTGGCGGACAAGCTGAGAGCCATGGGCGATACGGTCGAAGTGATTGGTCCCGATCGCTTCCGCAGCATGCCCACGCCAGGCTATGCGGAAATCCGGCTTGCCATCGCACCCAAGCGGAAACTGGCGCGTCTTGTCGCGGAATTCAGACCGGAGATTATCCATATCGCCACAGAAGGACCGCTAGGCTGGGCCATGCGAGCCCTTTGCCGGCGCAAGCACTGGCCTTTCACAACAGCCTTTCACACGCGTTTCCCAGAATACCTGGAAGCCAGAACGGGAATCCCAGCCGATTGGTCCTGGCGCGTGATGCGTCGCTTCCATGAAGCAGGTGAAGGTACCTTCGCCGCCACAGCTTCCTTAGGGCAGGAACTGACAAGACGCGGCTTCACCAAGCTCCGTCCATGGACCAGGGGTGTGGACCTTGATAAGTTTCGCCCCGGCGAGGGTGATGCATGGGCGGGGTTGCCGCGGCCTATCTTTCTCTATGCAGGTCGCGTGGCGATTGAGAAGAATATTGAAGCCTTCCTCGCACTCGATCTACCGGGCAGCAAGGTGGTTGTTGGCGATGGTCCAGCCCTGGAAGGCCTGAAGCAAAAATTCCCCCAAGTCACCTTCACCGGCTATCGCGAAAATGGCGCGCTTGCCCGTTCCTATGCTGGGGCGGATGTTTTTGTTTTCCCGTCACGCACAGACACTTTCGGACTGGTCCTACTTGAAGCGCTGGCATCGGGGACGCCTGTTGCGGCCTTCCCGGTCACTGGCCCCATAGACGTGGTGACCAATTCACGTGTCGGCGCCTTGGATGAGGATCTTCGTGCTGCCTGCCTGAAGGCACTTGAATGTGACCGCACAGCCTGTCGTAGCCATGCGGAGGCGTGGTCCTGGGATGCCTGTGTGGCGCAATTCAGGGCAGCACTTGTACCCATCAACTAACACGAGGCGCGCTGTCATCATTCTTTCATCCTACCGTCACGCGCCCATCATTCTACTCGGCCAAACGACCATCAGCCTGACCATGGAGGATCATCATGCTTGCTCGCCGTGCCACCCTCATGCTGCCCGGCCTGGCTCTCATGCCGCGCCTAGCGGGCGCGCAGGAAGATTGGCGTCAACAATTCCGCGAAGTGCGCTTTGGCATGATCTCAGTCGAGAATGAACGTGACGCCATTGCGCGCCTGCAGGGCTTACAAGCCTATATGTCACGTGAATTGCGGACCAATTTCCGCGTCTTTCGCGGTTCGGATTATGCTGCGGTTGTCGAAGCGATGCGCGCAGGCCATTCCGAACTCGGCTACCTTGGCCCGGCTTCCTATGGCTTGGCGCGGCGGGTCATGGGTGAACGTATCGCCCCTATCTTTCGTTACATAGATAATGAGGGGCTTGAAGGCTATCACAGCGTAATGCTCGTGAAGGCCGATAGTCCCTTCCAGCAAGTGCAAGACCTGCGCGGCAAGACGCTTGGCTTCAGCGATCCCAACAGCACTTCTGGCTTTCAGGTACCTGGCTGGTTCCTGCGCCGGCAGGGTATGGACCCCGCAAGTTTCTTTGCGCGCACAGGGTTCACCGGCAGCCATGAACAGGGTGTCATGGCCGTCATCAACGGCACCTTTGATGCGGCGGTAGTTGCCTATTCAAATGAGCGTCGCAATACATTCCAACGCATGGCCGAAAAGGGGATGATCCCAAGTGGTGCGGTTCGTGTTGTTTGGAAGTCACCGCTCATTCCGAATTCCCCGATTGTCATGCGCAAAGACCTTCCTGCCGCGCTGCAACGGGAAGTTGTCGCCGCCTTCGCCGCATTGCCTGAACGCGACCCGCAAGCCTTCCGCGATATGTCATCTGATGCCCGTGGGTTAGCCGTCGCCAAGCATGAAGATTACCTCGATATCGTCGCTATCATTGAAGAAAATGCTGCACGCCGGCGGGAACGGCGTTCCTGACCGCTCCCCCTTCTGTTCTGGCAGCAGAATTGCGCTGGCGAGAGGCAAAGGCCCTTCGCCAGCGCAATTGGTTTCTTTGGGCTGCACTGCTTTCCCTGGCCATCGCGCTATCCGCATGGGTGGGAGAGGTCAGTATCTCGCGGCTGGTCCAGGGTGTTCCGCTGGCTGGCGCTTATATTGCGGGTACCCTGCCAAGCCTCCGCCTTGATCATCTCTCTGGCGATCTTGCTCATTGGATGTGGGGATTTACGGATTGGCTGGAACTGCTGGCTGATACGATTCTAATTGCCTATGTTGGAACGGTTCTGGGCGGCTTGGTCGCACTATTGCTCTCCTTTCCGGCAGCAGCAACCTTGGCACCCGCTTGGATTGTCATGCCGGTAAGGCGCTTTCTGGAGTTATTGCGCACCATACCAACCCTCGTTCTTGCCCTCATTTTTGTTTACGCTTTTGGTCTTGGGGCCTTTGCCGGCATGCTGGCCATTGCGGTGCATACCGCAGGCGCCTTGGGTAAGCTTTTCGCGGAAGAACACGAAAACGCCTCACTGGCGCAGATGGAAGCTGTCCGCGCTGCCGGCGGCACTTGGGCGGCACAGATGCGCTTTGGCATTTTCCCGCAATCCCTGCCTGGTGTCTTGAGCTATGGCCTGCTGCGCTTTGAAATCAATGTCCGTGAAGCCAGCGTGCTTGGCATTGTCGGCGCCGGCGGGATTGGCGAGGAGCTTTATTTGGCCGTGCGTCAATTTGAGTATCAGGACATCTCCGCCATTCTGTTGCTGATTCTGGCAACTGTCGCCGCGATTGACCTGCTGTGCGGGCGCCTGCGCCATATCGTCTTGGGGAAGGCGGGCGCATGAGGATTCCGTTCATGACGCCGGTATTCTTTATCCTGGGCGCGCTGCTTTTGGGTGTGGGTCTTTGGCGCATGGATGCCTCAGCTGAGCGCATCTGGCTTGGCCTGACCAAATTGGGCTGGCTGTTGGCCTTGATGTGGCCGCCTTCGGCGGGTGGCGTCTTTTGGGAATTGCTGAAAAGCCTGCTGGAAAGCCTCGCCATGGCCTTCCTGGGGACGCTGCTGGCGGCAGTAATTGCTGTGCCGCTCGCGCCGCTTGGCGCAGGCAATGTCATCGGCAATGTCATGCTGCGCTTTTCTGCCCGGCGCTTCTATGATGGCCTGCGCGGCATTGATACGCTGATCTGGGCTTTGATCTTTGTCGCAGCGGTTGGCATGGGGCCCTTCGCGGGTATTCTTGCATTGGCCGTGCCGGATATTGGTGTATTGGCGAAGTTATTCAGTGAAGCGTTGGAAGGCGCCGATCGCCGGCAAGTGGAAGCGGTGCGCGCCGCTGGTGCCAACCGTGTCCTTGCTGTGAGGATTGGCCTGCTGCCTCAGGTATCGCCGGTGATGCTTTCCCAAATGCTGTACACCTTGGAATCCAACGCGCGATCTTCGACTGTGCTGGGGATTGTGGGAGCTGGCGGAATTGGTTTAGCACTTTCGGATCGCATTCGGATCAATAACTGGGATGAGGTTGCCTTCATCATCCTCCTGATCCTGGGCATGGTGGCCTGCATTGATTGGGCAAACCGAAAGCTGCGCTTGAAGCTGATCAGGCCGGCGTCATGAAGCGCTCACTCAGCGACGCCAAGCTGAAGTGAAGCGACCAAGAACACCATTCACTGAAAGTTGCAGCAGTTTAGCGCTGAGCGAAATGGCCAGAATGACGCAAGCCATGGCCGCCGCAGCGCTGGCCTGGCCGGCTTCATCCATATGAACCACCGAAACGGAAGCAGGCTTGGTATCTGGCCCGTAGAGGAAAATCACGGCGCTGACGGTTGTCATGGCGCTGACGAATAGGAATACCGCTATTTCAAGAATGGCCGGCAGACAAATGGGTAAGGTCACTCGGCAGAAGGTACGCCAAACAGGGACATGCAGGCTGGCGCTGACTGCTTCAAATTCCGGGTCCAGTTGCCGGATCGCGGTAACCGCAGTCAGATGACACACTGTATAGAAATGCACCACGGAATTGAGCACCAGGATGGCGAGGGTGCCGTAGATGATCTCAAGTGGGTTGTTTGTGGCATTGAAGAAAATGATATAGGCAAGGCCGAGGACCAGGCCGGGCACCGCCAACGGAATGGTCGCCAGAAATCGAAGTGGCGCGAGGAACACCCCATTCCGAGGGCCACGTTCGAGACTGTAAGCCAAAATGAAGATGATTGCCGTGCCAAAGATAGCGGTCAGAAGACTGAGCTTTATTGAAAGCCAAACCGCCTGCCAGCCTGCCGCATCAAAGCGCGCGAAATCATAATTATCCAGTGTCAGCGAAAGATTATACGGCCAGAAACGGATCAAGGATCCCCAGACTGCGACGGCGACGATCCCTGTAAGGGCAAGCGCTATTGCCAGACACAATAGAAAAGCTGGCCGATCGCGCACCGCCCGAGGTTTGGGCCGATAAGGCACTGCGCGCCCGGAAAGCGTGGCGCTTTTCTTGCCCAGCGCCCAACGATCCAGCAGGAAGGCCAGTATCGCCGGGATAAGCAGAACCAGGCCCACCACCGCGCCCATATTCAAATCCTGCCTGCCGACAACCTGCTTATAGACATCGGTGGCGAGAACATTGAACTGCCCCCCAATGACTTTTGGAATACCGAAATCAGTGACCACAAGGGTAAAGACCACAACGGCTGCCGACACCAAACCATACATTGCGCCGGGCAAGGTGACAGTAAAGAAGATCCTGAAGCGGGAAGCCTTCAATGCTTCGGCAGCCTCGTACAACCGGCCATCGGCAGTAGAGAGCGCAACAGACAAGATGATTGTGGCTGCCGGGAAGCAATAGAAAATCTGCGCACCAATAATCCCCCAGGGCCCATAAATGCTGCCGCCATCCATCATCCAGGGCAGCATGCCCTGATTGCCAAAAAGGTAGATCAAGGAAAGCGCGGGCAGCAATGAAGGCGCGAAAATCGGCAGCAACATCACCGCGCGGAAGAACCACTTGCCCGGCATGCAGGAACGGGTAAGCCCATAAGCGTAAGCGAAGGCCAGCGGTATAACCACCAGCGTTGTAAGCGCTGCGGTCCAAATGGAATTCCAGGCTGAGCGGATCAGGCTTGGCGTGGTGACATAAATCGCAAAGTTATGCAGACCCACAAAAGCACCATGCTGATCTTCAAAGGCCCGTAACAACAGGCTGCCCAAAGGCAGCGCCAAAGCCACGGCCAGAAACAGAAAGCCGAGGATATGAATCATGCGCAGCGCCGTTTCATCCGCTGAAGCCTTGGGCCGGACGCTATCCTGAAACGGCAAAGCGAATTTAGTCATTAGTACGAAATATCATGACCCGTTCCGGGCGAAACCGCGCCAAAAGCCGCGCGCCAGGGACGACGCCGAGCCTTGCCGTGAGGCCAGGCGCCACATCGGCTTCAAAGCGCAAACCATTGGCTTCAAGGGAGATACGACAGACTGGGCCAAGAAACTCAAGCCCGCTGATCTGTGCTTCAAAACATCCTGCGGTTGGGTCATTGAGAGGATAAAGTTCAACATCTTCGGGGCGAACAAAGACCTCTACTTCCTCGCCATAAAGCAGTGGGCCTGCCTCCATAGCGGCCAGCACAAGGCCATGGGCTGCAATGTGCCCCGCTGGCGTATGGACCTTGGCCGTGAAATGCGCAGATCGCCCGACAAAGCCGGCAACAAAGGGGGATGCGGGTGCGCTATAGATTTCCTCAGGCGTGCCGATTTGTTCAATGCGCCCCTGAGACATCACCACGATCCGGTCTGAAACACTCAGCGCTTCTTCCTGATCATGCGTCACCATAATGGTAGTCACGCCAAGTCTTTGCTGAAGTGCCCTGATTTCCTGTCGTAAATGCAGCCTTACGATGGCATCCAGCGCTGAAAGCGGTTCATCCAGCAGCAGCAAACCCGGCTCAGCCGCCAAGGCGCGGGCCAAGGCCACACGCTGCTGCTGGCCGCCAGAAAGCTGCGCGGGATACTTCGAAATCTGATCGGCAAGCCCCACCAGATGCAGCAATTCCGCGACACGTTGCTGCTTGCGCGCCTTTGGCCAAGCACCGCCGCGCAGGCCATATCCGATGTTTTCCGCGACGGTGAGGTTGGGGAATAGCGCGTAGGATTGAAACACAATACCGAAGTCGCGTTCCGCCGGCGGCAGCGCTGTAATGTCTTTCCCTGCCTGGATGATGCGGCCCACCGTAGGCGGATCAAGCCCTGCAATAGCGCGCAGCAACGTGGTCTTGCCGCAGCCCGAAGGCCCAAGAAATGAAACGAATTCGCCAGATATGATATTCAGACTCACCCTTTCCAGGGCGACGAACTTGCCGAATTGCTTGCCGACATCTCTGATCTTCAGAAATGGATCACCGATGCCGGTTGTGTTTCCGGCATCGGAGCCCAAGCCATTATCAAGAGCGGCAACCATTACGCTTAGCGCGACGCGGATTTGCCATCATAACGGCGCTGCCATTCGGCGAGCAGCCTTTCGCGCGCCGCGGCGATTTCGGCAAAATTCGCGTTCACCAGACGCTGCGCGAATTCAGCCGGATAGCCACGCACCGTCGGCTCAACACCCGGCAGAGCAAGCATCGCATAGAAGCGGCCATAGAGTTCCGCAGCAGTGCGCGAGACAGTGAAGTCAGCAAGACGCTTCGCCGCTTCCAGGTTGCGCGTGCCGCGCATGATCGCAGTGGCTTCCAGGTCAAAGCCCACGCCATCGGTCGGCACGATGATGTCAATGGGCGCGCCCTGATTCTTCAGCGTGACCGAACGCATATCGAAGGAAAGCCCAACGCCAAATTCACCGCGCGCGGCATTGTTGCAAGGCGCGCTGCCGGAATGGGTGTATTGCTGAATATTCTCATGCAGCCGGTCCATGAAGGCCCAGGCGCCTTGCTCACCCATATTGGCAATCCAGCCCGAAATGGTCAGGAAGCCAGTGCCCGATGAATTCGGGTTTGGCATCACGATCTGGCCACGAAAGCGCGGGTCCAGCAAATCCTGCCAGGTGCTGGGGCGCGGCAGGTTGCGCTGCTGCGCGACCACCGTGTTGAAGCAAATGGCGGAAACAAAGGCGTCCATACCGGTCCAGGTCATGGGGCTGCGGGCGCTGCGCATATTCGGGCGAAGTGCCTCCGCGCCGCGCGGCGTATAGGGTTCCAGCATATCCTGCGCTTCCATTTGCAGCAGGGAGAACACCGAAAGGCCCCACACCAGATCAGCGCGCGGATTGGCCTTTTCGGCGATCAGGCGCGCAGTGATCACGCCGGTGGAATCACGCACCCAAGCGATTTCGATATCGCGGAGCGCAGCTTCGGCAGCCTGCTTGAACGGCTGAAGCTGTTCATTTTCAAGCGCTGTATAAACCGTCAGCCGCGTGCGCTGCTGCGCTTCGGCCATGGGGGCTAGGCCAAGAAAGGCCAGGGCGAGAAGGAAGAATCGCACGGGTGAACCTCCGATTAAAAGGAGGTTTCCGCTATCTCGGGAACCACGACGTTTGCGTGACGGTTTTGTGACGCCTTCATGTCAATTGGCTTCGATCAACCCTGGCTTTTCGCCGGCTGCCAAACGTGTCTCGATATGGTCAATCAGGGAGGGAAGTTCCGCAATGGTCTCAATGACCAGGTGCGCGCCGGCCCGCAAAAGCGGCTCACTGGCTGCACGCCGCAGGGCATCGCGCTCAGCGGGCGCCAAGCCTGCAAGTTCTTCTGCGGATAGGCCGGGAGTATTCCCGGTAAGCGCAACACCCACCGCCCAACACCCAGCGGCGCGAGCCTCACCAATGCCGGGGGGCGTATCATCCAGCTTGATCACGCTACTCGCTGGCCAAATGCCCATTTGCGCCAAGGCGGACCAGATCTGCAGCGGCGCCGGGCGCCCAGCAGCCAGATCGCCGGCGCAGATTGTCACCTCCGGCACAAAACCCTGCGCGGCCGCGAATGGCATCAGCCGTTCCATGATCGGGCGCGTATAGCCGGTGGTGGAACCAATCCGAATGCCACGCGCCTTGCACCATTCAAGGGCATCCTGCGCCCCGGGGATGAGTGCTGAATGGGCTTCAACGGCGGCGATGTTCATCGGTTCGAAAACCTCAAAAATCGCATCAATGGCGGCATCATCAAAATCGCGCCCATGCCTGGCCCGCCAAGCCGCGGCTACGCCAGGGGAAGTGCCCACCATGCGGATATGGTCGCGCTTGGCCATGCCCATCGGGCCGCGCGCATCGGCGATGGAAATGGTCACACCAAATTGCGCGAAGGCCTTCACAAAGGCCCCCATCGGCGCACGGCTGCCATGGTCCACCACGGTGCCGGCCCAATCCAGAATAATGGCTTTGATTTTCTGTGTCATGGGTTTGCTTCCAGATCAGCCAATACTTCTTCAGCAAGGCCAAAGCCCGTGCTCGCGCCTGTGCCGGAGGTGACGGAAACCAGCCGGACCCCCGGCATGGGCGCTTCGGAAAATGCGTCATCAGGACCAGAAGGATAAAGCCCGGTCCATCTTTCGATCACCTTCGGCGTAGGCAGATCAAGCACAAGCCGCGCTTCGCGCAGGATCAGCGCGTCCACCTCCTCAGGTTGGAAAGGATCAGGCGTGGCGCCGTAATGGTGACTGTCACCCACTACAAGCGACCCATCGGCGCTTTGCACGACTATCAGGTGAACGCCATTGTCGAGTTCATCCTTTTGTTCACGCTGCAAGCACTGGCGCAGCAGCGGCAGTGATGGGCAATCCGCATAACCGCGATAGCGGTGCAGCCCAAGATCACTCATGATCGCCGCCGGCAAGCGCCAACCGGGATCAGCCAGGCGCAGCATATGCAGCTTGCAGAGTGTTACCTGCCGGCGTGCAAAGATATCAGGGAATAGGGTTGAGATATCCGGCCCAGGGCAAACCACAATGCGGGGGGCGCAAAACAAACCCTGTGTAGAGGCAACCTCGCCCGAGGCAATGCCATGCACGGCGGTGCGCCAGAAGAAACTGACGCCAAGGCTTTGTTCAAGCCACTGCGCGAAGCGTGGAATCGCCTCCCGGCTTTCAACCCGAAGCTCATGCGGGCTATGCAGCGCGGCCAGAAGATCATCGCTGCGTAGGGGGGCGGGGATATCGGCACCCTGCAGCAGGCGACAGCCTTCGCCCATCGGGGTTGTCAGAAATTCCTGCAAAACGCTGACTGCTTCAGGCCGCCTGACAGCCATCAGCAAGCCGCGATGATGAACGGGAATGCCGGCGAGCGGCGCGATTTCGGCCCAGACATCCCTGGCGCGGCGCGCCCGGCGCCATGTATGGTTTTTCGCTTGGCCGGTTACGGTGACAAAGCCGAAATTACGAATGCTGGCACCATTGGCCTGCGCGTCCCGGTCCAGCACCGCGACCTTGAGGCCGCTGCGGGCAGCATGCAGGGCATGGGCAAGCCCGATGATGCCGGCACCGATAACGAGGAGATCGAAGTTTTGCTTCATATGTCAGTCCCTGGGGCAAGCAATCTTCATTGAAAGAGCCGTAGGTCCAAAATGCAACCAAAGGACAACCCTTCAATTCGTCCACGCCATTTGACGCATTGAAAGTGCTATGAGGCTTTCAAGCTTTCACTTCGGCCTTGCTGGGGCCCCGGTCCTGCCAAGACGCAAGAAGAATTTGCAGAAATTCCGCTTTCTTGTGTCCTGCATCCTTGGCGGCCTTTTTGAATTTCTTGCGAAACTCGGGCGTCACTGAAAAACTGAAATCCTCTTTGCGTATTTTCGGTGACCTGAGGGATTTTCCGCGTTTCGGCGAAGCTGTTGTTGGTTTTTCAGGGCTACGGGTTGCCTTGGCCGCGATTTGATTGTTTTTCTTGGCCAGACCCTTGCCGCCAACCGCTGACACTTTCTTTGGCCTTGCCACCGCCATTTTTGATTTATTGTCGCTGCCCTTGACGGGTTTAGGATTGGACTTCACCGAACGGATCCCCCAGACTTCGGCAATGACAGCACCTTCTGCCTTAAAGTCAATCAATCGCGTGGAGTTGAATTTTTCATGAAATTTTTATGACAAGGCCGGGAGGGTAACCGTCCCTCCCGGCCCGCATGTCTTTGCGCCGTTGAAGTTACCGGGCGCGCAAAAGCTCCGGCACACGCAGCAGGATGAACTCATTCGCGTCAGCCTGGAAGAATTGGCGGCCTGCACTGAAGGGCAAGTTATTGTCATTGCCCACAATGATGTGATCGCCGTCAACTGCCGCAACATTCTCGATCGTGAAGAAGGGGAAGGTGAAGCGATCACGCGGCGCATTCGCCGGAAGGTCCCCCTTGATCCGCGCACGTCCATCGGGATCGCGGATCGCCATCAAATCAATATGGCCAATCTTGCGAACAAAACCTTCAGCATCAGCCTGGGCAAGGTCAACAAGATAAACGCGCTTGAAGCGAGCCGGCAGCGGGAAGCAGGGCTGCTGCTGTGTGGGGCGAACACCCTGCGCGCAAGCCAATCCGGGGTCGCCTTCGCCATTGTCCCGTTCAATGACCAGGGCGCGGGTTGCGTCAATGAAGTTGAAATCCCCAATGGCTGTCGCGCCGGCTTCAAGCCGATAGCGCAAGGTGCGGCCGGTCCATTCCATGCGCGGCACGCTGAATTCCAGAATGCGCAAGAATTGGCCTTCTGGCTGATCAGAATTGGCTGCGAAAAGCGGCTGTTCCAGCAGGGCCCACAATGTCTGGCCGTCCGGCGTCAGTGCCATCCCTTCATAGCCGCCGGAACGCCGCACACGGAACGGCACGCCCGCCGTCGGGCTTGCGGCCACTTGCAGTGCAGGATGGTCAGGGGACATCAGCACCTGCCCATCCATGCGCGTTTCAATCACCCGCTGCACCACCCCATCAGCCGAGATATGGATCAGGAACGGCCCAAACTCATCGCCGATCATGAAAGACCCATCCGCAAGCGGCTGAATGCTTTCCAGATCAAAATCCGCGCCGGTCAGATAGCGTTGCTCGGTGCCCTCATAGGCGATGCGGAAGGCAATGCGGCGCAAGGGATCGCGCAGAAAGGTTGTTTGCAGCAGGGTCACTTGCCCGGTCGCGAAGTCAGGCTTTACCTTATGGAACATCAGCAAGGCATCAGGGCTGTTGCGGCGATTACCAAAGCCGTTATCCGTCAGCACCCAGTAATGGCCAGGCTCATTCGCCACCGGCTTGATGCCCGAAAAGCCTTGGACAGGTTGACCAATGAAGGGGAAGGCAATGCCGGTCTGCCGATTGCCGTGCATCGCGCCCGTATCACCCATGACGCTACCGGGCGCATCCACACGGATATTGCCCGGGCCTGCGAACTTACCGGATACCAGCGCATCGCGTGGCGCATCCGCCGGTGGCACAACCATTGTGAAGGCAGGCAGTATTGCGTGCCCTGTCAGGGTTGCCTCAAAGCGCTGATCCGCAAATGCGGGCGCAGATAGGCAAAGGACGGAAGAGAGAAAAAGAACGCGCAGCTTAACCATGTTCAAACCCCTTTAAGGAACCGAAGGGGCGCTATCACTGCACTATGACAGGGCAACGACTGAATGATTGCAAAGTGATTAAAGCACGGGAGTGGGCTTCCTAGCAGAAACGCAGTTCCGCATCGCGCGTCAAAATCACCATAACCCGGGACGTGTTGGGCACCATGTCGTCCAGTACTTGGATTTCCGCTCAGGCCCCAGATGGCTCAAAGGGGTTGAGGACGCGAACCCCGAAGCCAGCTACTTCAGTGGCGTTGCGCGTTACCAGTACCAAGCCATGTACGCTCGCGGTCGCAGCTAGAAGCGCGTCCACCACGGGCACAGAGCGAATGGCCGAGATCCGGCCCCAGCTTTCTGCCACGGCAGCGTCAATACCCAGTATGCGCGGCCCAAACGCCTGCATAATTGCTTGCAGCCACGCTTCAAGCGCGCGCGCCTTATCCGGTTCTCGGGTCCGAACAGCTTCGACGCCCCTTCTGATCTCGCCGATGGTGAGCGTACTAAGGAAAAGGTCCCGATCCTCGACGCCGGACCACCATGCCGAAACGGCAAGATGACAGCGTGAACCTTTCCGGACCTCTGAAATGATATTCGTATCAACAAGCCAAGTCACAGTTCGACGGTGCGCCCTGTATCGCGCGGGCGATCAAGATCAATTCCATCAAGCGGCGCGCACGCGATAAGGTCCTTGAGGCTGTGGATCGGCGCTGGAGCAAACTGGCGCAAAAGCAGCGCTCGCGCCTCAGCGGCTTGCCCTGGGTCTGTCAGGGCAGCGGCGATGGCACGGACCAGCGGGGCGTCTTCGCCGCGGACCTGGACCTCAAGCCTTTGCAGGCCACGGCTTCGCAACCGCTTCCTGTGCTGGGCAAGTGTCACGCTTGAGGTTGACCGAGATTTGGATGGAGGCAGGGGACGCTGTTTTGGCATTCCGGAAATATATCCGGAAATGTGAAAAGGTGCAAGGAAAGAGGGCCTCTGCTCCGCGGTCTGTCGCCAGAGAGTTTCGGCTTTTCGGTGCCCTTTCCCTCTCCAGTCGCTATTTGGCCGAACCGGCTCTTGTCCTCGGCGGAATGGTGCTTGCGCGTGGCGCGACGGATGTCGCGCACCAGTTTTTCGGCTGGTACAGGGACGGGTGGGGCGGAGGATTGCTGGTTCCTGTTCACTTTCCTTGGGGTTACGATGAGCCAGAAATGCTGTGTAACCCAAATCGCCAATTTGGCCCCATAGGCGCTGACGACGGACAGCACGATGTTGATGCGCTATGCCTGACGCTGGTGTGAACCACTCTCGCCCGAGGAAATCCGCGCGCTGCGGTTGCGGGAGAATGCGTCCCAGGCGGTATTCGCGCTGCATTTGAACGTGACGACAGGGCTGGTGCGCCAATGGGAACGCGGCGAAAAACAGCCGAGCGGGGCTTCGTTGAAATTGCTGACGCTGGTCGCGTGGAAGGGGTTGCAGGCGGTGGCTTGATGACTACCTGAAGGGCAATAACATCGGGCGTTCCCGTCAGGGGCGCGGCATGAACGGGCGCACGCCCATCCGCGCCTTTACAGAGGGCATGCCGAAAACCAGCAACACGGAGGTGACCAGCCAGACGAAAACTGCCAAACTCAATCCCGCCTGAGGCCCGCTTCAAATGCGTTCACTGTCAGGGGAATATCGTAGTTTTTGCAAACCTCTTGTGCTGAAACGCCAGTCACCTAACTATCTATTCACTCAGGATGAAGGTTTCGCGTAGCATTTGGTAAAGGCCAATCGCTGGAGCTAAGTGATGATCGAAACTCGCGCCACCAAATCTCAAATGCACAAAGATTAAGACGAACAATTACAGCGTTAGCCCTCAATGCGACTGGTAAAATGAAGGGAGCCGATGCGGCTATCAATTTTCTGCTTTAGGTCGGCATTTTGGGAAGCTTCACCTAAGAACATCTTTATTGCCGCGCGAAAATCATGGACCAGGAACGCAATGCTGATCAGGACAAGACCATCTGCGTCTCTCTTTCTGTGACGTCCGGTATCAGTGTAGCCGAATATTCTTGGTGGCTTTTCCTTTCTATGGAGATCAGAGATACTGCCATAGGTATGCAGAAAGGCACACCGACCTGCGTAAACATCAAGTCCCTCATATTGATACTCTGATGCGATGTCCGCCTTGAGATACCGATCAACCCATGCGATGAAATCGGCGCGATCCTGTTTTTGTTGACCGATAGCACACGCGAGAAATGCCATGGTATCAATTCCAATATAGACCATGGCCAACGCCGCAGTCGTCGCGCCGGCATCCTTTGCCTTGTGAATTTCATTCATGATCTGAATGATCGGCGTGTATCCACCAGCGTCGTATTTCATTGCTTCATAATTCCTTAACGCTCCAATATACCAAAGAACGCCCTTCATTTCATGTTGCGCGTTTTTGGGGTGATCTGGAGAGCTAATACTCTCTGTTACTAGAACCAATTGAGGTGGGTATGTTTATCTTACATCCCAGTTTTACAACTACGATATTCCCCTGACAGTGACGGCATTTGAAGCCGGAATCAGGCACCCTGGAGTTTGGCAGTTTTCGCCTGGCTGATCACCTCCGTGTTTGCGGGTTTTCGGCATGCCTTCGGTAAAGGCGCGGATGGGCGCACGCCCATTCATGCCGCGCCCCTGATAGGGTCGCCTGGTGTTGTCGTCCTGGAGTTAGTCATCGAGCACGGCCTGCATCTCCTCAATGCTCTCAAACCAGGTGCGCCGTCCCTCGACCCGGAAATGTTCGTCGAGCAGCGTGAGATGGAAGCGTTCAAGGATGCCGGTCGGGCTACCTTGTATTTCGTGTTTGAGGGTTGTGTCGCAACGCCATCAAACCCGCTTCCACGCGGCCCGGCCACCGCGAACCGGGCGCGCAGACTCTTGCGGTCCGCGCCCGGTTCTGTCGGTGACCTCGGTCAGGTGACTGCCGTAAAAGGAAACATCGCCAACCGATAGGTGCCCCTTCAACCCCCGGTTTCCAAAGGCCTCGGGCCTTTGGTGGGTGGGTTTCAGGGAGGGCAAAGCCCTCTCTGATCTCGCACTCACCCAACCCTCCCCCAGCAAACCCCTTGCCTTCCCACCCCCTCCCCCCCTATTCTGGCCGCATGCGTGAGGTTTCGCGTCGCTTCGGCCTGGATCATGGGGTTTCCACCCCCGCTGCCGCCTGCGCGCTACTTGGGCTTCGACTTATTCGCCCCTGGGCGTGAAGGCCTGCCGTGCGCGGCGGGCATCGTTCAGGGGAAGCCTTATTTGACCACGCAACCCATTGATTGCCCAGGGAAAACCCTATCATGGCCATAACGCACCCCTCTTTCGGCAAGCTGGCCGATAACCGCATCATCATGTTCGACACGACGCTCCGCGATGGTGAACAGTCCCCTGGTTTTTCCATGAATCTCCAGGAAAAGCTCCGCATGGCGGAAGCGCTGGCGGAATTGGGGATTGATGTGATGGAAGCGGGCTTCCCCATTGCCTCGCCGGGGGATTTTGAAAGCGTGCTGTCCATTGCGCAGCGCTTTTCCAAGGACGGCCCGGTGGTTTGCGGCCTGTCGCGCACGGCGCCCGCGGATATCCTGCGCGCGGCAGAAGCGGTGAAACCCGCCGCGCGTAAGCGCATCCATACCTTTGTCTCGACCAGCCCCTTGCATATGCGGGTCAAACTGCGGCTTGAACCGGAACAGGTGCTGGATTTGGTGACCAGCAGTGTGGGTCTCGCCCGCCAGCACACGGATGATGTGGAATGGTCGGCGGAAGATGGCACGCGGACAGACCCGGATTTCCTCTGCCGTTGTGTGGAAGCCGCCATCAAAGCGGGTGCGACCACCATCAATATCCCGGATACGGTTGGTTACGCCCTGCCGGAAGACATGACCCGCATTTTCACCATGGTGCGTGAACGGGTGCCCGGGGCGGATCAGGTGATCTTGTCGGCCCACAATCACAATGACCTTGGCCTGGCGGTGGCCAATACGCTGGCGGCCATCAGGGCCGGGGTGCGCCAGATTGAAGCCACCATCAATGGCATTGGTGAGCGCGCCGGCAATGCCTCGATCGAAGAAGTGGTGATGGCGCTGCGCACTCGGGCGGATGCGATCCCGGTTTCGAATGGCATTGTCACGCAGAATATCCTGAAGACCAGCCGCTTGCTGGCGACGATTACGGGCTTTGACGTGCAGCCCAATAAGGCGATTGTGGGCCGCAATGCCTTCGCCCATGAAAGCGGCATCCATCAGGATGGCGTGCTGAAGGACAAATCCACTTATGAAATCATGACGCCGGAGAGTGTGGGCTGGTCCACCTCCTCACTCGTCATGGGCAAGCATTCGGGCCGCGCAGCCTTCCGCGATAAGCTGAAGGCCATGGGCTATGAGATTGGTGACAATCAGTTGAACGACGCTTTCCGCCGCTTCAAGGACCTCGCGGACCGCAAGAAGGTGGTCTATGATGAGGATATTGTGGCGCTGGTGGATGATGAGGTGGTCCGCCAGAATGATCGGCTGAAGCTGGTGGCGCTGACCGTCGCGACGGGCATGAATACCCGCCCCACCGCCTCCATCGCCTTGGAAGTGGATGGCGAAAGGCGTGAAGGGGTGGCCGCCGGGGATGGTGCGGTGGATGCCACCTTTAATGCGCTTAGGCAGGCCTTCCCGCATGAGGTGAATTTGAAGCTCTATGCCGTGCAATCGGTCACGGGGGGCACGGATGCCCAGGCGCGCGTGACGGTGCGGCTGGAAGAAGCCGGCAAGCTCGTGGATGGCCAGGGGGCGGATACGGATACCATTGTCGCTTCCGCCCGCGCCTATGTCCATGCGCTGAACAAGCTTCTGGTCAAGCGCGAACGTACCGAGCCGCCGGCGGTGCTGCGTGCCTGAAACGGGGGGGGCGTGCCCCCCGGGATTACGGCTTGAGACTCCCGGCCAGGGGGGGTAAATCCCTGGTCCTTCTGGCTGGCCGGGAAGCCATTCCGCCACCTCGGCGCTCAGGCGCCGGGGCCTAATCTGTTTGCAAAGGGTTTCAGCATGTTCGGACGCCTATTCGGCTTCCTTTCCGCCGATATGGCCATTGACCTCGGCACCGCGAATACGCTGGTCTATGTGAAGGGCCGGGGCATCGTTTTGAATGAGCCGAGCGTGGTCGCCATTTCCGATCAGCGTGGCCGCAAGCAGGTGCTGGCGGTGGGTGAGGAAGCGAAGCTCATGCTGGGCCGCACGCCGGGGAATATCTCGGCCATTCGCCCGCTGCGAGATGGCGTGATCGCGGATTTCGAAGTGGCGGAAGAAATGATCAAGCACTTCATCCGCAAGGTGCATAATCGGCGCGGCTTTGCCTCCCCCATGATTATCGTCTGCGTGCCTTCGGGGTCCACTGCGGTGGAACGGCGCGCCATTCAGGAAAGCGCGGAAAGTGCCGGGGCGCGCAAGGTGCTGCTGATTGAAGAACCCATGGCGGCGGCGATTGGTGCCGGCCTGCCCGTGACAGAACCTTCGGGTTCGATGGTGGTGGATATTGGCGGCGGCACCACGGAAGTTGCCGTGATCAGCCTGGGCGGCATTGTCTATGCGCGCAGCGTCCGCGTGGGCGGCGACAAGCTGGATGAGGCGATCATTTCCTATATCCGCCGCCAGTTCAATTTGCTGATCGGTGAAAGCACCGCGGAACGGATTAAGCTTGAAATCGGCGCCGCCGCCCCGCCTGAGGATGGTGAGGATGGCCCAACCGCCGAGGTGAAGGGCCGTGATTTGATGAATGGCGTCCCGCGCGAAGTGATTGTCAGCCAGCGCCAGGTGGCGGAAGCACTCGCCGAACCCGTGGGCCAGATTGTGGATGCGGTGAAGACCGCTTTGGAAAACACCCCACCGGAACTGGCCGCCGATATCGTGGATAAGGGCATTGTGCTGACCGGTGGCGGGGCGTTGCTCGGGCGGCTTGACCAGGTGCTGCGTGATGCCACGGGCCTTCCCGTGGTGGCGGCGGAGGATGCGCTTTCCTGCGTGGCGCTTGGCACCGGGCGCGCGCTTGAGGATATCAAACGGCTTCGCCATGTGCTGACATCCATGTATTGAGGCGGGGAGGAAGGGGTTAGCCCAGCATGATCAGGCTCAGTATCCCTCTACGGCAGGCATTGGCGCGGCTTTCGCTGCCGATCATGATTGCCGTGGCCTTCGGGGTGATGCTGTTGGGCAAGGCGGATACGCTGCTGGTGGAACGGCTGCGCATTACGCTTTCTGATACGCTGGCGCCGATTTATGGCGCGATTTCCCAGCCGGTGAACGCGGTTGACGAAGCGATTGAGGAAATCCGAAGCCTCGCGACACTCCGCAGTGACAATGCCCGGCTGCGTGAGGAGAATGAGCGTCTGCGCCGCTGGCATGCGACGGCCCTTGGGCTTGAGGCAGAGAATACGCTGCTGCGCCGCCAACTTGGCTTCATGCCGGAAGGCGCGCCCAATTTCCACGCCGCCCGCGTGGTGGCCGATGGCGGCGGCACCTATGCCCGCGCGGTGCTGCTTGCCACCCCGCCGCAGCACGGCATCCGCAAGGGCCAGGTAGCGCTGGACGAACGCGGCTTTGTCGGGCGTGTCACGGAAGTGGGATCGCGTTCTGCCCGCGTGCTGCTGGCAACCGATATGAACAGCCGCGTGCCGGTCACGCTGGAAGGCAGCCGCGCGCGCGCGGTGATGGCCGGCACCAATGGTGCGCGCCCGCGCCTTGCGCATTGGCCGGAAGGCGTCATCCCGCAGGAAGGCGAACGCGTGGTGACCAGCGCGCAGGCCAATGCCTTCCCAGCCGGCCTGCCGGTCGGCATGGTGCGGCGCAACGCGCAAGGGTCGCTGGAGGTTGAGCTTTTCGCCCGGCTCGATAATCTTGAAATGGTGCGGCTTTTCGATTTTGGTCTTTCGGGCATTCTGCCGCCGGAGGCGGTGGCGCGCCCGGAAACGCGCCCGGCGCGGCGTTGAACCCCGACCATGAGCCTTGCACCAAAACTCCGTGCGCCGCCGCCTGGGCGCCCGGAACCGCCGCAGGATTTGGGGCGGCGGCTTGAAGCGCTGCTGCGTTTGGCTTTTCCGCTGGTGTCCACCGCGCTGGTGCTGATCCTCTCGGCCACGCCCACCGGCCTGCCGGCGCTTGCTTTCGCGCTATCCATGCCGGCGATTGCTTTCTGGACGGTGTTTCGCCCCGCCGGCATGGCGCCGCCGATGGTCTTTGTGCTGGGGCTTTTGCTGGATTTGCTGACCATGGCGCCGCTTGGTGTGCATATCATTGCCCTGCTGGCCCTGCATGGCGCGGCGATGCGGTTGCGCTTTTGGTTGGCGCGGCAGGGCTTTGTTCTGGTGTGGCTGTGCTTTTGTGTGGGCGCCCTGGGGGCTACGCTGCTGGCCTGGGGTTTCACCGCACTTTTATTGCTGACGCTGCCGTCCTGGCAGCCGATTTTCCATACCTTGCTGCTGACGGTAGGGCTTTATCCGCCCATCGCCATTTTGTTGTCGCGCGCGCATGAAGCGATGCGGCGGGCGGAAAATCTGCCATGAAGCTCTGGCACGGGCGGCGCGCTTCAGGCTTTGGCGCGAATACCAATATCAAGCGGGAAGAAGAACGCCGGCGGACGATTTTCACGCGCCGCGCTGCCTTTCTTGGTGCGGTGCAATTGGGGGCGTTCGGCTTTCTTGGGCAGCGGCTTTATCGGTTGCAGATTGAAGAAGGCCGGCGCTACGCGACACTCGCTGAAGAAAACCGTGTCAGCGCCAGGCTTTTCGCGCCGCCGCGTGGGCGTATCCTGGATCGGCGCGGCGATGTGGTGGCCGGCAATCGGCTGAATTGGCGGGCGCTGCTGGTTGCGGAACAAACCGCCGATGTGACTGCGACGATCGAAACCTTCTCCCGCATCGTGCCCTTGCAGGATCATGAAAAGGCGCGGATCGAACGCGATATCCGCCGCAATCGCCGCTTCGTGCCCGTGATCCTGCGCGAATTCCTGAGCTGGGAGGAAATGGCGGCAATTGAGGTGAATGCGCCCGACCTGCCCGGCGTTTCGGTGGATATGGGCACCACGCGCATCTATCCGGAAACCGAACATCTGGCGCATGTGCTTGGCTATGTCGGCACGCCAACCGAACAGGAAGCGGGCGATGAGGGCATGGTCAACCTGCCCGGCATGCGCGTGGGCCGCGCGGGGTTGGAGCGTTTCCATGACCGCGTTTTGCGCGGGCGCGCGGGTGCGGTGCAAGTTGAAGTGAATGCCGTTGGCCGCGTGATCCGCGAATTGGATCGGCGCGAGGGTATTCCCGGGCAGGATGTGCAGATCTCCGTGGATACAGGGCTGCAAAAGGCCATTCGCAACAGGATTGAAGAAGGCACCACGGCAGTATTGCTGGATGCGCGCAATGGGGAAGTGCTCGCCATGGCGACCAAGCCTTCCTTTGATCCCAATATCTTCAATTCCGGTGTCAGCGCCGCGCAATGGCGGCAATGGACCGCATCGCGTTCCACGCCGCTGATCAATCGGGCGACCAATGGGCTTTACGCGCCGGGGTCCACCTTCAAGATGGTGGTGGCGCTGGCAGCTTTGGAAGCCAAGGTCTGTCGGCCCGGCGATATTGTGCATTGCCCAGGGCATTTCGATTTCGGCGATACGCGCTTCCATTGCCACAAGCAAAGCGGCCATGGCGGGATGAATATGCGCACCGCCATTTCGCTCAGCTGCGATGTCTATTTCTACGAAATGGCGCGCCGGACAGGGATGGATCGTATCGCCGCCATGTCGCATCGTTTCGGGCTTGGCGTTGATCTGGACATTGAATTGCCCGGCGCGCGGCGCGGGCTGGTGCCAACACGCGGCTGGCGGCAAGCCCAAGGCCACCCTTGGAATATTGGCGATACCATTGTGCATGGCATTGGCCAGGGTTTTTATCAGCTGACCCCGCTTTCCCTTGCCGTGATGACCGCACGGCTCGCGACCGGGCGCGCCGTGCAGCCGCATCTGACACGCGCCATTGCCGGCCAGCCGGTGCGCGGCGGCAGAGCAGAGGATTGGCCATCACTCGGCATACCCGAGGCTGATTTGCGCGTCATGCGTGAAGCCATGTGGGCGGTGGTGAATGGTGGCGGCACGGCGGGGGCCGCGCGCCTCCCGGGTCAATTCGGTGTCATGGCTGGCAAGACCGGCACCACGCAGGTGCGCCGCGTCTCCCGCGAGCAGCGCGAAAGGGGCTTCAATGTCGCGACCCTGCCGCGCGAATGGCGCCCGCATGCGCTGTTCGTCGCCTATGCGCCCTATGAAAATCCGGTCTTCGCGCTTTCGGTGATTGTGGAACACGGCACCAGCGGTTCCGGTGCTGCCGCACCCTTGGCGCGCGATATTCTGGTGGAAGCCTTCCAGCGCCTGCCCGTCAATCCCACGCCGCGCGACCCGCGCGTGGCGGAGCTTGGCCGGTGATTTTTGAACGCCGCCTGCTGACCGAAAGCCGCGGCGCTGGCCTGGTTTCCAAGCTTTGGCGCGTGCCCTGGCTTTTCGTGCTGCTGCTGGGCGGTATTGCGGCCATTGGCTATGTGGCGCTTTGGATAGCGGGCAGCGGTAATCCTGATGCCTATGCGCAGAAACACGCGCTGCGCTTTGGGTTTTGCCTAGTGATCATGCTGAGCATCGCCTTCATTGATATCAGGATCATCCTGCGCTTCGCCTGGGCGGGCTATGCCCTGGCCTTCGCGCTGCTGGTGCTGGTGCTGTTTCATGGCAATGTCGGCAAGGGCGCGCAGCGCTGGCTTGATATCGGGCCGGTACAATTGCAGCCATCAGAACTCATGAAAATCATGCTGGCGCTTGGCTTGGCCGCCTGGTTCCATCGCGCATCCTGGGAACGCATGGGCAATCCGCTTTTCCTGATCCCACCGGCGCTGATGGTGCTGGTGCCGGTTGGTTTGATCCTGAAGCAACCCAATCTGGGCACTGCGCTGATCACCGCCATGATTGGCGCTGCGGTGTTTTGGGCGGCCGGCATGCGCTGGTGGAAATTCGCGCTGATCGCGGGCGCCGCCGCCATTGCCGCGCCCATCGCCTATGATCATTTGCGCGATTATCAGCGCGCGCGCATCACCACCTTTCTTGATCCGGAAAGCGATCCCCTCGGCGCGGGCTACAACATCATCCAATCCAAGATCGCGCTTGGCTCAGGCGGCATGTCGGGCAAGGGCTTCCTGCAAGGCACGCAGGGGCATTTGAATTTCCTGCCGGAAAAGCAGACTGATTTCATCTTCACCCTGATCGCCGAGGAATTCGGCTTCATCGGCGCCATGGTGACGCTGTTCATGCTGCTGTCGGTTATTGTGTTTTGCTACATTGTTGCCTTCCGGTCGCGCCATCAATTCGGTCGGCTGCTCGCAATTGGGCTTGGCACCAATTTCTTTCTGTATGTGTTTGTGAATGTCGCCATGGTCACCGGCGCCATTCCGGTGGGCGGCGTGCCGCTGCCGCTGATCAGCCATGGCGGTTCGGCCATGCTGACCGTGATGATCGGCTTCGGCCTGCTGCTTTCGGCCTATGTCCATCGAGACGCCGAATTGGGGCCCATGCGTGAATAGCGCACGGCTGATGCTGGCTTGGGTGCTGGCCGGCCTTGTCGGCGGCATTCTGCTGCATCTTTCGGGTTATGCTTCTTACGCCGCCATAGCCTGGGCGGCAGCCTCCATCCCGGTTGCGCTGCATGTGGCGCTTGGTGTGCTGCGTTCGCTGATGGGTGGACGCCTTGGCGTGGATGTGATTGCGCTTTTCTCCATCCTGGGCGCGCTGGCGCTGGATGAAGCCGCCGCCGCCGCCGTGATAGCGCTGATGGTCGCAGGTGGGGAGGCTTTGGAATCCTGGGCCGAGGGCCGCGCCCAGGGGGCGCTGACGGACCTTCTGGCCCGCGCCCCGCGCGGTGCGGCGCGCATCAGCAATGGCGAAATCAGCGACATCACGCTGGATGCCATCGCGCCGGATGACCTGCTGCTGGTCCGCCCCGGAGAAACCGTACCCGCCGATGGCACTTTGGAAGATGCCGGCGCGACGCTTGATGAAAGCATGCTGACCGGCGAACCGCTGCCTGTTTCGCTGAACCAGGGGGCAAGGCTCCGCAGCGGTGCAGTCAATGCCGGCGGCGCCTTTCGCATGCGCGCCAACGCCGGGGCTGCGGGCAGCACCTATGCCGCCATCATCAGACTCACGCAGGCCGCCGCGCAATCGCGCGCGCCGCTGGTGCGGCTTGCTGATCAATGGGCCATTGCTTTCATCATCCTGACCTGCTGCCTGGCCGGCGCGGCCTGGCTGATCTCCGGCGACCCACGCCGCGCGCTGGCGGTGCTGGTGGTGGCCACCCCCTGCCCGCTGATCCTGGCCGCCCCTATAGCGCTGGTGGCCGGCATTGGTCGCGCGGCGCGGCGCGGCATTGTGGTGAAGGGCGGCGCGGCTTTGGAACGGCTGGCCCGCATTCGTACCGTGATGTTCGACAAGACCGGCACGCTCACCCCTGGCCGGCCAAGGCTTGCGGGGATCGAGGCTGATCCCTCGCTTGGCCGTGATGCGGCGCTGCGCCTTGCCGCTGCCTTGGCCCAGGCTTCCACCCATCCGGTCTCGGTCGCGCTGGTCGCCACCGCCCGCGCGCGCGGCCTTGATTTGCCCGTGCCCGAAGCAGTGGAGGAAACCCCCGGCGGCGGGCTTTCCGGCCAGGTGGATGGCAAGGCGCTGACACTCGGCAGTGAGGGTTTTTTGCTGGGTCGCGGCATGGGGCCGGAAAATGGGCTTTTTGCCGCAGCCTTGGTGAGTGCGGCGGGCTCAGTTGCGTGGTTGGCGGTGGAAGGGCGCGCGGCGGCAGCCTTCATCATGGCCGATGGCCTGCGTGAGGAAGCGCCGCGTGCCGTGCGCGCGTTGCGCCAATTGGGCATTGAACGGATTGTGATGGTGACAGGGGATCGCGCCGCCGCCGCCACGCCCATTGCCGCCGCCTTGCGGCTGGATGCCATGCTGGCGGATCGCGACCCTGCCGGGAAGCTCACCGCGCTCAAGGCGGAACGCGGGCCGGTTGCCATGGTGGGCGATGGGGTGAATGACGCGCCGGTGCTGGCCGCCGCTGATGTCGGCATTGCCATGGGCGCGCATGGCACAGCGGCGGCGGCTGAAGCGGGCGATGTTGTGCTGCTTGCGGATCGGCTGGACCGTGCGCCGGAAGCGATTGCCATTGCACGCCGCGCGCGGCGAATTGCGCTACAGGCCATTCTGCTGGGCATGGGGCTATCGCTGATCGCCATGGTGGCGGCGGCTTTGGGGTGGCTGAGCCCACTTGCCGGCGCGCTCCTTCAAGAAGCGATTGATGTCGCGGCTATTCTTTATGCGCTGCGCGCCCTTTTGCCCGGCGATGGCGCGGTGGTGCGGCTTTCCGGCGAAGCCGGGCTTTCCGCGCGCGTTGCCGAACATGCGGGGCTGCGCGATCTGGCCGAGGCGTTGCGCGGCGCCGGCGAAAACCTGGATGACCGCCCCGCGCAGCTTGCCGCCTTGCGCGCTTTGGAACGGCGGCTCCGTGATGAATTGCTGCCGCACCAGGCCGCCGAGGAAAGCGCGCTTTACCCCGAAGCCGCGGCCAGGCTTGGTGGGCAGGACCCGCTTGGCGTCTTGCTGCGGATGCATACCGAAATCGGGGCCCTGGCCGAGCGGTTTTCGGCGCTTCTGCCACTCGCTGAAACACCGGGCGGCTTTGCCGAGGTAGCGCCCGCCATCCGGCGCACGCTATTCGCGCTTGAAGCCCTGCTAGCGCTGCATCTGACCGCCGAGGAAGAAGCCCTGGCCGGCCTCACCGGGCCTGAGGATGGCGCGTCGCATTCCCCTCGCTAAACCTGTGCCTTCTGCGCTAAAGCCCTTTTTGACATGAGCACGCAACCAACCGAATCCGAAGCGCCAAGCCGCGACGGGCTTTGGCCCATGCCGCCTGGCCCGCCGCATGAAGAACGCCATTTCACGCAGAATGAGGTGGTGCGCGATCTGGTGATCGGCACCGCCGATGGCCTGACCGTGCCCTTTGCGCTGGCGGCAGCCTTGTCGGGGGCGGTCGCGGCCAATCCACTAATTGTCACGGCGGGTCTTGCCGAAATAGCGGCGGGCTGTGTTGCGATGGGGCTTGGCGGGTATCTGGCCGCGCGCACGGATGCCGAGCATTTCGCCGCCGAACGCAAGCGCGAAGAAGAAGAAACTGAAATCTACCCGGATCGCGAACGCTGGGAAGTGGCGGCGATCCTGCATCGTTATGGCGTGCGCGGCGATGCGCTGCGCGCTGCCGTGGATAGCATCTGCGCCGATAAGCGGCGTTGGGTGGATTTCATGATGCGCTTTGAATTGGATTTGAAGGAACCGCAGCCTGATCGCGCGGCGCGGTCTGCCGTGACCATTGGCGGCGCTTATGTGGTGGGCGGGCTATTGCCGCTTTCGCCCTATATGCTGCTGGACAGCACGCAACAGGCCCTGGTGATTTCCACCGGCATTACCGGCGTGGCGCTGGCGGGGTTTGGTTGGCTGAAAGCGAAAGCGACCGGCCTGCCTGCGGGGCGCGGCGCGGTGCAGACTTTGCTGATTGGCGGGCTTGCGGCGGGTGTTGCCTATATGGTGGCGAAACTGGTTGGGGGGTGAGACCCCCCTTCCCTCAAAGCGCCCGATTGGCCCGCGCCACCACGGCTTCAAACAGCACCTGACAGCCGGCTTCAGCTTCTTCCGGCAGAATGCTCTCGGCTTCGTTGTGTGAAAGCCCATCCTTGCAGGGCGTGAAGATCATCGCCGTCGGCACGGAACGCGCGACATAAACCGCATCATGCCCGGCGCCGGAAATGATCTCCCGCGAAGGCAGGCCAAGGCGCTTGGCGGCCTGGCGCACCAGATCAACGCAGGAGGCATCAAAGGGTTGGGCGGGGATGCGGAACAGCTCGGTCAATTCCAGCTTGCAGCCATTGGCTTCGACAAGCTTCCTCGCTTCTTCCGGGAAGCTTTCGGCGAGGCCCCGGATTTGCGCATCTGACGGGTGGCGGAATTCAACGCTGAAGCGCACTTCGCCCGGCACCACATTGCGGCTGGCGGGCAGCACTTGCAAAAAGCCCACCGTGCCGCGGCCATCTTCGCCGCGCGCGCGCATCAGCGCATCCACGCGTTCAATGACGCGCGCGGCGGCCACCAGCGCATCGCGCCGCGCGGAAGGCGGGGTGGTGCCGGCATGGCTATCCTGCCCGATGATCACCGCATCATACCAAACCTGCGCCTGAGCACCGGTGACGACACCAATCTGCTTGCCTTCGCGTTCCAGGATCGGGCCCTGTTCGATATGCAATTCGAAATAGGCATCCGCCGGGAAGGGCGCCGCCTTATGCGGGCCTTTGTAGCCAATGGCCTCCAGCGCATCGCCGACGCTCACGCCATCCACATCGCGCAGCCCATAGGCTTTTTCCTGCGTATAGATGCCAGCCCAGACGCCGCTGCCCATCAGGGAATGGCCGAAGCGGCTGCCTTCCTCATCGGTCCAATTCACCAGCTCAATCGGCGCTTCGGTGGTGATGTTCAGGTCATGGATGCTGCGCATCACTTCAAGCCCGGCGATCACGCCAAGCGCGCCATCGAATTTGCCGCCCGTCGGCTGGCTATCCAGATGGCTGCCGAGCAACACGGGCAGGCGCTTCGGGTCACGGCCTTCGCGGCGGGCGAACATATTGCCGATGGAATCAACGCGCACCGTCAGGCCAAGCGCTTCGCACCAGCCGCGAAAACGATCCCGCCCGGCCTTGTCCACATCGGTCAGCGTCAAGCGCTTCACGCCGCCCTTGGGGGTGGCGCCGATTTCCGCCATCGCCATCAGACTATCCCAAAGGCGCTTGCCATCAATGCGCTGATTTGTGCCACTCATGTTCCGCTTATCCCTTGGCTTGCTTTCGCCCTGCCTTTGGCGCGCGAAGCGCCCCCTGTCCAGGGGTCAAGTAGCCACAGGGGCGCCGGACCAGCGGGCGTTGCATGTTCCAGGCCCCCATGTGCATCTTATGGGCTGATCATCACCCTTGCCCGATCCCAGGAGAAACATCATGGCCCATGCGCTTGACGGTTCCGGCCCTGCCATTCTGCGAAACTCTGAATTGGATGCCGAAGCCGTGCGCGCCGCACGGGTTGATCTGGCCGCCTGTTTCCGCATGGCGGCGCGGCTTGGCCTGCATGAGGGGATTTGCAACCATTTCTCCTTCGTGGTGCCGGGGCGCGATGATCTGTTTCTGGTGAACCCCTATGGCTGGGCCTTTTCGGAAATAACCGCATCGCGCCTGCTGGTCTGTGACTTCAAGGGCAATGTGGTGGCCGGGGATGGCGTGCCGGAAGCGACCGCCTTTTACATCCATGCGCGCATGCATCTGAACAAGCCGCGCGCCAAGGCGGCCTTCCATACCCATATGCCGAACGCCACCGCCCTTGCCATGCTGGAAGGCCCGCCCTTGGCCTGGGCCGGGCAAAGCGCCTTGAAATTCTATGGCCGAACCCTGGTGGATGAGGATTACAACGGCCTTGCCCTGGATGAGAGTGAGGGTGACCGTATCGCCGCTTCCATCGGCGATGCCGATATTGTCTTCATGAAAAACCATGGCGTCATGGTGGTGGGGGCAAGCATCGCCGAAGCCTGGGATGATCTTTACTACCTGGAACGCGCCGCCGAAGCGCAGCGGCTTGCCATGGCCACCGGGCGCAAGCTGAAGCCCGTGCCGGCTGAAATCGCCGCGCGCACCTATGCGCAAATGCGCGAAGGGGATCGCGAAAGTGCGAAGCTGCATTTGGAAAGCATCAAGCGCATCCTGACGCGGGAAGAGCCGGAATTCATGCATTGAATGCTGCCGCCTATCAGCGCGGATTATTGCTGCTGGTGATCACGACCGTTGGCTGGGGCATGAATTGGCCGGCGATGAAGGTGCTGCTGGCGGAATTGCCGCCGCTGACCACGCGCGCCATTGGCGGCGGGCTTGGCTTTATCGTGCTGCTGGGCGTGACGCTGGCGCAAAAGCAAAGCCTTTTGGTGCCGCGCGCGATTTGGGGGCGGCTCACGCTGATTTCGCTGCTGAATGTCACGGCCTGGATGGGGCTTGCGAGCTTTTCCCTGCTGTGGCTTTCGGCATCGGAAGCGACCATTGTTTGCTACACCATGCCGGTCTGGGCGGCCGTTCTCGCCTGGGTCGTGCTGGGGGAACGGCCAAGTCTGGCGCGTGTATTGGCGCTGGTGCTGGCGCTATCGGGCTTGGTTTACCTGGTGCTGGGCAAGGGGCTTGATCTTGGGATTGCCAAGCTGCCGGGTGTGGCCTTGGGCTTGGGCTCGGCCGTGCTGTTTGCACTGGGCACGGTGCTGACCAAGCGCCTGCCGCTTGGCCTGCCGCCATCAAGTTCCGTCGCCTGGCAGGTGGGGATTGGCGTCGCACCGCTGTTCATCGCGGCGCTTTTCTTCGATCCGCTGGATTTCAGCCATGTTTCGGCGCTGGGCATTGGGCTGCTGATCTATGGCGGGGTTTTTGCCCTTGGGCTTTGCTATCTTTCCTGGTTCGCGGCGCTCAAGATGCTGCCGGCATCGCTAGCATCGCTTGGCACGGTCATCACGCCTGTAGTGGGTGTGGTGGGTGCCGCGCTTTTTCTGGGTGAGCCCTTTGGGCTGCGCGAAATCCTGGCACTGGTGCTGGTGCTGTCGGGCGTTGTGCTGGCGGTACGCGGTTGATCACAGTTTGCGGGACAGGCGGCAAACCGCCATGGTCGGGCGCATGAATCCTGCCACCCACCCCTTGATCCGCTTGCTCCCTGGCCGAGACCGCCGCGTGAAGGCGAGCCACCCTTGGGCCTTTTCCAATGAAATCGCAATGAACGCGGCAGCCAAGGCGCTGGCGCCGGGCAGCATCGTGCGGCTGGAAGGTGATGATGGCGTCAAGCATGGCGTTTGGCATTTCAACCCGCATTCGCTGATTGCCGCGCGCAAGCTGGATCGCAACCCCGATGCCGCTTGCGATGCCGCATGGTTCAAGAAGCGCCTTCAGGAAGCGCTGACGCTGCGCGACAAGCTGTTTGACCGCCCGCATTACCGCCTGATCCATGCAGAAGCGGATGGCCTGCCGGGCCTGGTGATTGATCGCTACGGCGATGCATTAACGATCCAGGCGAATAGCGCGGGCATGGAAGCCGCGACACCGCTAATTCTGGAAGCGCTGCATGCGCTGATCGCACCCAGCATGGTGATTGCACGCAATGAAAGCGCTGTGCGTGCGCTCGAAGGCCTGCCCGAAGAAACCAAGCTGCTGCATGGCGAAGCCAGCATGATTTCGGTGGAAGAAAACGGGCTTTCCTTCGCGGTTGATCCGCTGGGCGGGCAAAAAACCGGCTGGTTCTTTGATCAGCGCGAACATCGCGCGCGCATGGCGCGGTTGGCAAAAGGGGCGACGGTATTGGACGCCTTCTGCCACACGGGCGGTTTTGGTATTTCCGCTGCCGTCGCCGGGGCTTCCCATGTGACGCTGCTGGATCGCAGCGAGGCAGCGCTGGCCTTGGCACTTGAAGCGGCGCAGCGCAATGGCGTTGCTGATCGGGTGGAAACACAAAAGGCCGAAGCGCTGGAAGCCTTGGAACGCATGGTCGGCACGGGTAAGCGTTTCGGCGTGGTGATCACGGACCCGCCCGCCTTCGCCAAGGCGCGCAAGGATCAACCGGCGGCACTGCGTGCCTATGGCAAGTTGGCGCGGCTTGGTGCGACTTTGGTGGAAAAGGGCGGGTTTTTCTTCATCGCGTCCTGCAGCCATCATGTCGCACCTGGCGAATTCGCCGATGCCGTCGCCTGGGGCGTGCAGCGTGCCGGGCGGGAAGCGCGCATTCTGCATATGGGTGGCGCGGGGCCGGATCATCCGCTTCACCCGATGCTGCCGGAAAGCGCTTACCTCAAAGGGATATTGATGCAGTTGCGATGAAGCGGGCGGAACAGCTTTTACGGGCCTATCGCGCTTCCTGCTATCGGGCGGCGGGGCATGCGGCGCGCATCGGGAGCCGCGCGCCGGGTTTGGATGCGCTGCTGCAATGCTGGCGCGTGCCGGAAGGCGTCTTCATCGCGGCCGGCAATCCCTTCAGCCGGCGCATGCCGGAAGGCTGGAATGCGCGGCGCCATGCGGCGTTGCGGGAGCGCTTGCGGGGTTTGCACTACGTGGAAGGCCGAGGCGGCGCCAAGCGCTGGTGGGAAGCGCATTGCTTCATCGGCATCAGCGCGGCGCGCGGCAGGCGCCTCGTGCGGTTGTTCCGACAGAACGCGATGGTCGCGCTCAGGCGCGGGGCGAAGGCGCGATTGCTATGGCTTTCCTGAAATCCGCCGCTGCCTTTCTGGTTGCCGTCTTCATCCTGCGCGCTGCGCTGGGCGCGATGTTCCAGGCGCCTGGCGCGGCAGGGCCGGCCTTGGTGGAGGCCTTCGCGCTGGATTGGGCAGGGTTTGGCACGCTGGTTGGCTTGTTTTGGCTACCGGGGCTTTTCCTTGCCTATCCTTTGGGCCTGGTGGCGCAACGTTTGGGTGACAGGCGCGGCGTGCTGCTGGGGCTTTTGCTGCTGATCCTGGGCGCTGTGGTCTCGGCAAGTGCTGATGCGGTCGCAGTCTTGGTCGCTGGGCGGTTGCTCATGGGCCTCGGCACGCTGCTGGTGATTTTGCTGCTGACGAAAATGGTGCAGGACCGTTTCATTGGCCGAGACCTTTTCCCGGCCATGGCGGTCTATGTGCTGGGCTGGCCCTTGGGGATCGCCGCGACGCAGGCCGTCCTGCCCGGCTTTGTGCCTGATCATGGCTGGCAATTTCCCTATCAGGTCGCGGCCTTCGCCGCGGGCATTGCCTTCACCGCGGTTGTGCTGGCGCGCGGGCCGGAACCGCGCGCGCTGCCGATCAACACCAGCACAAGCAGCGCCCTGACGCGCGATGAGTTTCGCCGCATGTGCCTGGCCGGCGCCTGCTGGGCCTTGGTGAACGGCGCCTACATGGTGCTGGTGAGCTTCGCGCCCCCCATGCTGATGGCGCGCGGGCTTGGCCTGGCGGAAGCGAGTTTCGCTGTCTCCCTTATATCCTGGTCCAACTTGCTGGCGGTGCCGGCGGGCGCCTGGCTTGCCCGCCGCGCCGGTGTGGCGGGCCCCATGACGATCAGCGCGACGCTGCTTGCCATGCTGGCGGCGCTTGCCTTGCCATTGGCTGATACTTCTTGGGCGCCGATTCTCGGCCTGCTGCATGGCTTCTGCTACGCGCTGCCCATCACCGTCTTCTCCGCGCTGGCGGCCGAGGCTGTGGCGCCGGAACGCCGCGCGCGGGGCTTGGGCGTTTATTTCGTTTGGTTTTATGCCGGCTGCACGGGATGCCCGGCCTTTGCCGGGTGGCTGCGGGATGTCACTGGCAGCGCCACGGCACCGGTTTTCTTTGCGGTGTCGGCCTTGGGAGTGGGGCTTGGGTTGTATGTTTGGTTCCGACGGGATTTGGCGCGGGGGTGAGCAGAATTTTCAGATGAAGGTGTCTCATGGCTAACGTCTGCTACTAGTGGTGCGATTCATGCGGATCTTTCCTGATCCAAAACTGCCCCCGCGCACCCCTAGCCCTATATCTGGAGGGCCGATTCACGCTGCTGCCCTGAACCGATAGCAGCGATCGGAACACAAGTGATTCCAATTGGCTCAAAACGTCCCATTGCCGCCCCGTCGGGCCAAGACGGGGCGGGTGGACGGTATTGCGCTTGTCACTCAGCCGCGGCGCGGGCGGCCTTTTCTGAATCATAGATGGCCTGCGCCGTCTCCACGGCCTTTGCATGCACAACTGCTAGGTCAGGGCGCATCTTCTGGGCACGGATCGCAGCCTGCATCGTCGAATGATGCTGACCCTGGAAATGCGGGAAGACTTCGCGCGCGATCAGCTCGTAGGATTTCTTCGTCGCCTCAAAATTCGCCCAATTATGGGCCAGCGTCAGATAGGCACCAAAGCCGCCATTTGACTGCTTCCACAAACGTTCAATCTGGGCGCGGCACATTTCGGGCGTGCCGATGGCGCCAAAGCCGCTGTCATTGATGAAGTCAATCATCTCCTTTGCGTTTTGGCCCGGCATTGACATCTGTGGGAAGGCGGCGATTTCCTGGAAATAGTGGAACCAATGCTCAATCCCGTATTCCACATCCCGTTTGGCTTGCTCCATCGTGTCAGCAATGTGGCACAGGCCGACAAGTCGCCACTTGCTGCGGTCTGCCACATGGCCGTGATGCTTCGCTTCAGTCTCAACCACATCCCAGTGCAGGGCCAAGGCATCGAACCCGGCCGCCGTCGTGGCACCGATGGAGATCATTCCTGTACCGTACCGGCCTGCCAGCTTTGCCCCGGTGGGCGAGGCAACGGCGGCGGTTGCGATGTCGAAGTTGGAATAGGGCCGCAGATGCAGGCGCGCATCCTGCAATGTCCAGCGATCGTTCTGAAAATTCACCGGATCATCGGATCGGATTAGGCGGGTCATGATGTCCAGCCCCTCAGCCAGAAGGCGGCGCGTGTGTTCCTGTGTCAAGCCCACCATCGCCGCATCCGTGGGCAGCGACCCGGGGCCGACGCCCAGCATCACCCGCCCACGCGTCAGGTGATCAAGCTGCACGATGCGTTCTGCCACCCAAAGCGGATTATGGTAGCTGACAGAAACGACACCCGTGCCGAGCTTGATATGCCGTGTGCGCTGAGACGCGGTCGCGATCATCAGCATCGGGTCTGCAGAAATTTCGGAGCCCGCCGAATGGTGCTCGCCGAACCAGACCTCATCATAATCGCAGCGATCAAGCCACTGCACCAATTCCAGATCCTGTTCCAGCGCCAGAGTGGGGTTGATCCCCGGTTTGTGGAATGGCGCAAGGAAGATGCCGAAGCGCATCCTGCTCATAACTTGTCTCTCCCTCTTTCCTGCGACAATCCGCGAATGGACTGCCGCTTGACGAGAGGCTCACCTGACGCGAGCCCAGAAGCAAGCATTTTCCGCCCGGGACAGAGCCTTTTGCCGCGCGTCAGGCCATCATTGAGTGGCGCGGTGGCGTGCGGCTTGGAATGCGGCCAGAGCGGGTTGGGCTGAAGGCTGCCTAAGCCTGCGGTGTTTCGCTCCCCCTGCCGGTTGGCGCTGTCTCGGGCGCCGCACGCCCCTCATTCGGGTCAACGCCAATCGCGCACAGCCCCTGATTCGTCACCTGAGTCAGGATCAGCGTGCCATTGCCATCGCGCCGCCATACCGCCGACACCTGATCGCGCGGCAGGCAGCCATTGGTGGTCCGGTCGCTGCTGTCGGTTCAGGGCAGCAGCGTGAATCTGCCCAGTAAGGTCCATGCATCAACCACCGATCGCGATGCAAGGCCTTACGACAAGGCGCGGCCCTTGGTGGTGGGCGCAATCCGATCTAGCGTGGCGCATCTTCACCTTGATCGAGGAAACACCATGACCCCGCCTGAGAGAATGCGCGCCCTGCTCGCGAAACCTGATTTCGTTGTCATGCCCGCTGTTTGGGATGGGCTGAGCGCCAAGCTCGCCGCCGGCGCTGGTTTTCCAACAGCCTTTCTATCCGGTTCATGTGTCGCCGCCAGCCGCTTGGGCGGGCCGGATCTGGACCTGATTTCCTTCGCCGAGATGTTTGACAGTTTCAACATGGTGCGTGGTGCGGCGCCGAATACGCTGGTGCTGGCCGATGGCGATCATGGCTATGGCAATGCGATGAATGTGCAGCGCACGGTGCGCGCTTATGGCCGCGCCGGTGCCGCCGCGATTCTGATTGAAGACAAGATCACGCCGCGCGCGCTGACCGCCGCCGGCAAGCCCTGCCTGCCACGCGCAGAAGCGCGCATGAAAATCCGCGCCGCCGTGGAAGCTGCGAAGGAATCCGGCATTCTGATTCTGGCGCGCACCGATTGCCGCCCGACGGCGGGCATTGATGAGGCCGTGGCGCGGATTGAAATGTTTGTTGAAGAAGGTGCGGATATTCTTTTCCTGGATAGCCCTGCCGATGATGCGGAAATCCATCGTGCGGTGGCGGCTGCAAAGGGTCGGCCTTCCTTCGTGGTGCTCTCCCCTGGCGGGGCGCGCGCCACGCCGACGCAGGCGGAAGCCAAGACACTTGGTTTCAAGATCGGCACCTTCCCGACCGGCATGCTCTCCCCTGCGGCGGCGGGCATGAAGGCGGGCTTGGCTGCGCTGCAAGCCGGGCTTTCGGAAGCGGCCAGCGCGATGCCCTCGGCGGAACTGCGCGACACGCTTGGCTATGGCGATTACGATTCCAAGGCCAAGGCTTTCATCGTTTCCTGAAGTGATGCCGGTCGGGTGTGATTACCCGACCGGATCAATTGGCATAATCGGCGCGCCGGCGGCTTCAATGGTGGCGCCGGCTTGCAGCAGCAAATCTTCGCGGTAGCGGCCGGCCAGTAGCTGCACACCAACCGGCACGCGGCCTACAGTCCCGGTGGTAACCGTAAGCCCGGGCAGCCCCATCAGCGGCAGGCCCACTTGCGTGAGTTGCGCTTCCATGATGCGACGGAACGCAGCGGGGCTTTCGACATCTTCCTGATCACGGAAGGGCAATTCGCCGGAAACCGGCGTGATCGCCACCGGGAAGCGTTCGAAAAACTCCATCCATAGCCGCAGGAAATAGGAACGCTTTTGCAGCGCATCCATGAAGCTGTTCAGATCGGGGTTGGGGCAGAGTTCTTCCATCTGCGCGAAGATGAAGCTGGCATCCGGATCGCCTTCCTGATGCAAGGCGCTATTCAGCCCACGCCGACTTTCCGCGAGCCAGAGCATCGCCTGCAATTGCGCAGGTTCGCGCAAGGGCGGTGTATCCGCCTCCTCAATCATCCAGCCGGCGGCTTCCAGGCGCTTGGCGGCATCGCGGAGCGCAGCCTGGACTTCGGGCTGAACCTTCATTCCATCGGGCGAAAGGCAAAGCGCCGCACGCTTCGGCGCGGGCGGGCCTTCCATGGCGGCATCCACCCACCAGGGGTCGCGAATATCGCGCGCGCACATGGCACCAAAAGCAAGCTTCACATCGGCGATGCTGCGCGCAAGTGGGCCACTCACGGCCATGACCTGCCCGCCAATATGACGTTCTGCACCAGAAGCATTCCAGGCGGGAATGCGCCCAAGCGTGGGCCGCAGCCCGTGAATGCCGCAGGCATAGGCAGGGTAGCGCACGGAACCGCCAATATCCGTACCATGCCCAATCGCGCCAATGCCGGCCATGGTCGCGGCCGCCGCACCGCCCGAAGAGCCGCCTGGCGTAATGCTGGGATCACGCGGGTTCTTTGTGTGCCCATGCAGCGAATTGCGTGTGAACCACCTCAGAGAAAAGGCCGGCGTATTGGTCCGCCCGACAATCACCGCGCCCGCCTTGCGCAAATTGGCGACCACGGGATTGTCCTGCTTCGCGATCAAATCCTTTTGCAGGCGGAGCCCATTGGTGGTGGCGAAGCCTTGCTGATCCGCATTGACCTTAATGGTGATGGGCACACCGGCGAGCGGCCCGGCATCCTCGCCACGCGCGATCATGGCATCAATGCGCGTGGCCTCCGCGAGCGTTTCCTCTGGCCGATGATCCACCACGGCATTGATCTTGGGATTCACCGCAGCAAGCCGTGCCAGCGCATCCTTGGCGGCTTCAGTGGCGGAGACTTGCTTGGACCGAATGCGTGCCGCCAGATCGGTTGCGGTAAGGCGCCAAAGATCGCTCATGATTCTTATTCCTGTGATGCGTGCACTGCCTTAACCCGGCAGCGCGAGGACATTCTTGCTGATGATGTTACGCTGAATCTCATTCGACCCGCCATAAATGGTGGAAGGCCTCGCCTGGATGTAAAGCCCGGTTGGGTTCAGGTTGCGGTTGCCTTCCATGGGATCGAGCAAGCCGGCATTCTCCCCACAGATTTCCAGCATGGTATCTGTAATGCGCTGAAAAAGTTCGGTCTGAAATACCTTCAGCATGGAAACATCAGGGCCGAGGGTTTCACCGCGCCTGACCTTATCCACGAAAACCCCATAGAGCGATTTCAGATCTTCCAGATCAAGCCGCAGCTTCGCGTAGCTATCCTGAAAGACCGCATCTTCCCAAACCCCCATCCGTTCCGCGAGTTGCTTGAGGCGCGAAAACGCATAGGCTGAGAGGCGGGGTGATCCCAGATAGATGCGTTCAAAGGAAAGCAGCGCCTTCGCCATATCCCAGCCGCGATTGGGCGTGCCGACCAGATTGGCTGCGGGCACGCGCACATTATCGAAGAACACCTCACAGAATTCGTCGTGATATTCCAGATTGATGATGGGCTTCACCGTGATGCCGGGCGTATTCATATCCACCAGTAAGAATGAAATGCCTTCCTGCTTCTTGGCGTTCTTGTCGGTGCGCACCAGCAGGAAGCACCAATTGGCATCCATCGCCAGCGTGGTCCAAATCTTCTGGCCATTCACCACATAGGTATCGCCATCCAGCACCGCTTCCGTGCGCAACGCCGCCAAATCCGACCCTGCATTGGGTTCGGAATAGCCCTGGCACCAGATATGCTCACCCGAAAGAATTTTCGGCAGGAAACGCTGCTGCTGTTCGCGCGTACCGTGATTGATCAGCAGTGGCCCCACCATGACGATGCCATGGTCATTGGTGCGTGCGCAGCCATGGCGTTCTACTTCTTCGGTGAAAATGATCTGCTTCGCCGGCGAAAGCCCAAGCCCACCAAATTCGCGCGGCCAGCCGGGGCAGAGCCAGCCTTTCTCGGCCAGTTTGAAATACCAAGGCTTGTTTTCTTCCCAATGCAGGCGCTTCGGCGGATTGCGCAATTCCGCCGGGTAATTGGCCTCGATCCAGCCGCGCACATGCAGCCGGAAAGCTTCATCTTCCAGCGGGTTCAGATCCTGGGTTTCGCGAGCTTCGATCATCACTTCAGCCTCCGGTAAAATTGGGCTTGCGTTTGGCGAAGAAGGCCGCGCGGCCTTCCTTGAAATCTTCGGTCGTGAACAGTGCCGCCTGATAGGTTTGTTCCTGCGCCAAAGCCTCATCCAGCCCATCGGCGAAGATTTGCTTGGTGAAGGCGATGGGGCCAGGCGCCTCGGCGGCCAGGAAGCGCGCCTTTTCCAAAGCGGTTTCCAAAGCCTTGCCGGGGGGTGCGACGTAATCCACCAGGCCGATGCGTTCAGCTTCCGGTGCGGCGATCACCTCATGGAAAAACAGGATGCGCCGAGCGCGACCAATGCCCACACGCGCGGGCAGGAAATGCGGCAGGCCCATATCCGACATCAAACCGATCTTGTGAAAACCCGCCGTGAAGCGCGCATCTTCGGCGGCCACAATCACATCACACGCGCAAGCCACCGCCATGCCCGCACCGGCGGCCCAGCCTTCCACGGCAGCCACCACAGGCTTGCCGCCCTTGGCCATCAGGCGCACCAGCTTATGCGTACGGCGCATACGCTCCCGCCCCGCGAGCGTGCTATCAATATCCATGGAGGAAATATCGCCGCCGGCGCAGAAAGTACCCTCAGCTCCCGTCACCACAATGGCGCGGATTGTGTCATCGCCATGGGCGCGTTCCATCACGTCTTCCATCGCGGCGCGTAGCACGGGGGCAATGGCGTTTTTGCGTGACGGGCAATCAATGGTGACGATCAGCACCGCGCCATCGCGTTCTTCCAGAATGCGTTGGCGCAGGGGTTCAGCGGCGGCGTTCATTCCGCATCCTCCGGCGCCAGCGCCATGAAGCGGCGGCGATGCAAAGCGGCAGAGCCGAATTGATTGGCGATCACCATGCCGCGACGCAGATAAAGCCCGACATCATATTCATCGGTGTAGCCAATGCCGCCATGCAATTGGATGCATTGGCGCAAAACCATCAACCCGCTTTCACCCGCGCGCGCCTTGGCCTTGGAAACGGCGGCCTTGCGTGCATCGCCTTCCGCCCCGGCATCCAAAGCCGCCGCCGCGGCTTCCACCGCCGCGCGCGTGAGCGAGAGATGAATTTTCAAATCCGCTGCGCTATGCTGCAAGGCTTGGAAAGTGCCAATGATGCGGCCGAATTGCTGGCGCGTTTTCAGATAGGCAAGCGTCATGTCAAAGGCGCGTTCCATCAGACCGACCATGGCGCCCGCCGTCATCAGCGCGGCTTCATCAAGTGCAGCATCCAGCACGGCGCCAATATCAGCGGCGATTCGTTTGCCCCGCGCAGGATCAGCGCGCAGCGTGCCGAAATAGCCGCCATCCATTGTTTTTTCCAAGGATAGATCAGCCCCCGCCGCCGGCACGGCGTAGAGCGCAAGCCCCGCGCCTTCACGCACCGGAACCAGAAACACATCGGCACCCCCTGCTTGCGGGACAAACACGCGCGGTGCATCGGCATTGCCCGGCGCGGCCAGCGTATCAGCGCGTTCTTGCCAGGCGGTCAGCACCATTTGCTTGCCAGCGAGTAACGGCCCAAGCAGGGATTGACCATCTGCGGCCGCCAGCAGGCGCGCGGAAAGCATGGCGGGAATCAGCGGTTCTGGCGCCAAGCCAGCGGCTAATTCTTCCGTCAGCGCAATGGCTTCACTCATGCCAAGCCCGGCACCACCAGCGGCTTCCGCCACAGCCAACCCGATCCAGCCAAATTCACCCATTTGGCCGAAGACGCCCTTGTCAAAACCAGGTGTTACAAAGCGCAGCGCACGCACACGCTTACTGTCTCCACCGCGCGGCGCCACTGCACCGGCGCTATCGCGGATCATGCGAATGGATTCCGCGCGTTCTTCCAAAACCTCACTCATGTTCTTATTCCTTGCATGCGTCAGTTCGTGTGCAGCTTGGCACCACTCGCCGCCTGGATTTGGTCAAAGGTCACGCCCGGCGCCAGATCGCGCACCACAAAACCCTTGCCCTGCACCACATCCAAAACACCAAGATTGGTATAAACGCGGCTCACCGCGCCTGGCGTTGTCAGCGGATAGCTGCAACGTTCCACGATTTTATGGCCGCCATCCTTGGTGGTGTGTTCCATCACCACCCAAAGCCGCTTGGCGCCGGCGCCAAGATCCATCGCGCCACCAACGGCGGGCGCTGAATCATTCTCGCTGGTCGCCCAATTGGCGATATCGCCATTCGCGGCCACTTCGAAGGCGCCCAACACGCAAAGATCAATATGCCCGCCACGGATCATGGCGAAGCTATCGGCGTGATGAAAATAGGAACCACCTGGCCGCAGCGTGACAGCCTGCTTGCCCGCATTCACCAGCCACGGGTCAACCTTATCGGGTGCGGGCGCAGGCCCCATGCCCAGAATGCCGTTTTCCGAATGCAAAATCACTTCACGTTCCAGCGGCACGTAATTCGCGATCATGGTCGGAATGCCGATGCCGAGATTGACGAACCAGCCTTCCGGAATGTCTTCAGCGACACGGGCGGCCATTTGCTTACGGTCAAAGCCAGTCATGGTCTGATCCCCTTTTCCTGAACCTTCAAGCCCATGCCGGGCCGCGATCAATGTGCAACACGCGCTTCACGAAAATGCCAGGTGTGTGCACATTTTCCGGCACAATCTCACCAAGCTCGCGGATATGGCTGACCTGCGCGATGGTCATATCGGCTGCCATCGCCATTACCGGGTTGAAGTTCCGCCCGCTGGAACGATAGGTCAGATTGCCCCAGCGATCCCCTTCCCAGGCTTCTACCAGCGCCACATCGGCCTTCAGCGCATGTTCCATGACGTAGGTGCGGCCGTTGAACTCGCGCTGTTCCTTGCCATTGGCAAGGATAGTGCCAACCGATGTCGCGGTAAAAAACGCCGGCACGCCAGCACCGGCAGCGCGCATGCGTTCCGCCATGGTCCCTTGCGGCACAATCTCCAATTCGATCTTGCCTTGGCGATAAAGTTCTTCAAACACCACAGACCCAGCGGAGCGCGGGAAGGAACAGATGATCTTCCGCACCCGGCCCAATTCCATCAGTCGCGCCAAGCCAACGCGCCCGGTGCCGGCGTTATTGGCGACACAGGTCAGATCTGTTGCGCCCTGTTCGATCAGGCCTTCAATCAATTGGTCAGGCTGGCCGACAGCGCCAAAGCCACCGATCAGAACGGTTGACCCGTCCTTGATGCCGGCCATGGCATCGGCCATGGATTGAACGATCTTGTTGATCATGCGTCTTTTCCCATCATCATTCAGGCAAAACGAAACAGGCCATTGCTGACCACAACCTTGTCACGTTCCACCACCCGCGCGCGGAAGGCGGCGCCACCTGCTTCATGCCAAATCTCGCTACGGATCGTCTCACCAGGATAGACCGGAGAAGAAAAACGCAAATCCATCTTGCCGAAGCGCGACGTATCGTAATTGCAGAGCGTCTTCAGCAGCGCATGGCAGACCGTGCCAAAAGTGCAAAGCCCATGCAGAATGGGGCGCGGGAAGCCGGCAGCGGCGGCGATCTTCGGGTCTATATGCAGCGGGTTCAAATCCGTATTCAGGCGATAAATCAGCGCCTGTTCCGGGCGCGTTGCCAGATCAAGCGTGATATCCGGCGCGCGGTCCGGTTCTGGGTGCGGTTGCTTCACCGGCCCGCTCGGCCCACCAAAACCGCCATCGCCGCGCAGGAAGGATGTGCTGGTGAGTGTCGCCAGCAAATCACCCGTTTTTTCGTCAATCACCTGGCGTTCGGAATACATGAGCGCGCCCTTGCCTTCGCCGCGATCCACCAGGCCCGTCACGCGTGAACGCCCGATGATGTCGCCTTCTGTCGGCAAGGGTTTGTGCAGAATCAAGCCCTGTTCGCCATGGACAATCTTCACCCAATCCATGCCGGTATCGGGATTGCGCGACCAAAAGCCAGGCGCGCCGAGCACCACGGGCATGGAGGGCATAACCTTCAGGCGCGGTTCATAAAGAAAATCAAGCTGCTGTTCATCCATCGGGTCCTGACCGAGCCCGACCGAGAAGTTATACATCGCTACATCCTGCCAGCGCAGATGCTGGCGCATTTCCGGGATGGGGTAGTTCAGCAGCTTTTCGTAGATGATTGGCATGTCACTGCGCTTCCTCGATTTCAATCACCGCATCCGCGGCAAAGGCGCCCTGCCCTGCCGGCAGTACCAGCATTGGGTTCACATCCACGGATGCCAAACGCGGCCCCGCCGCCACGGCGAAGCGCGACAGCGCGGCAAGCGCCCCGGCCAGCGCCTTCACATCCGCTTTCGGCTTGCCGCGTGCGCCATCCAGCAAAGGAAAGCCCTTCAGCGAACGGATCATGGCTTCGGCTTCGGTTTCATTGAAGGGGCAACGGCGGAAGGCGACATCTTTCAGGATTTCGATGAAGACACCACCCAACCCCACCATCGCCACGGGACCAAACACCGGGTCGCGCAAAACGCCAAGCGCCATTTCAACGCCGCCATTGATTTGCTTCGCGATCAACACGCCTTCAAGGCGCGCCTTTGGCGCATGCTGCGCGGCGCGGGAAAGCAAGCTGGCATGGGCTTCGCGCACCGCAGCGGCATTCGCGATATTCAAAATCACACCGCCGATTTCGCTTTTGTGCAGAATATCGGGCGAGAGGATTTTCGCCACCACCGGATAGCCCATGGCGTCCGCAGCGCGCACCGCTTCTTCCACATTCGCGCAGACGCGCTCAGGCACAGCAGGCAGGCCCGCTTCGGCCAAAAGGCGCTTCGCTTCGGCCTCCGTTGGCGTATGCGCGGGTAGCGCAACACTTGGCAGCGCCCCCGCCGCACCCGCTTCCTGCCGCGCGAAATAGGCACCAAAGCGCCCCATGGCAGCAATGGCATTCACGGCGCGCGTCGGGTCCTCAAACACAAGGAAGCCGTCTTCTTCGTATTCGCGCACCTTCTCACGCGAACAAATCGCGGAAAGCACCCAAAGCCGATCCCGCCGTTTGGCGATGGCATCGCGCATGAAGGGCCGCAGCTTCGGCGCCATGGAGGTTGATCCCCCCGTCTGTGTCAAAAACACCAGAACGGAAGGATAGCCACCATCGCCCGCCGTCGCTTCCAGGAAGTCGCCAAAAAGCTCGGTCTGATTCACCGCCTGGGCGGTGCAATCCACTGGGTTGCGCGGCGCGCAGAAGCTGATCAGGCCGCGCAGCTTTTCCTGAGACGCCTGTGGCATTTCCGGCATGGGCAGGCCAACCGCTTCGGATGCATCGGAAATCAGCACACCGGCGCCACCACTCACCGTCAGTACGCCGAGGGAATTATTGGCGGGATAGATGCGCCGCGATGCCGCATAAGCGATATCCAGCATTTCTTCCGTGGTGCGGGCGCGCAATACGCCAAATTCATCCAGCACGGCCTGCGTCACCGCATCATCGCCGGCGATGGAAGCGGTGTGGGATTTTGCGGCGGCACCCCCCAAAGCGCTCGCCCCCACCTTCATCATGATCACGGGCTTGCGGTTGCGCCGCGCCAGATCAAGGGCTGCGACAAAGCCCGCACTTTCACGGATTCCCTCAGCGTAGGCGCAAATCACTTCCACTTCCGGCGCCTGCGCCATCCAGCCAATCGCCTCACCTAAGGAGACATCGGCTTCATTGCCGGTAGTCACGCAGACCGTTGTGCCAAGCCCGCGCTGGCGCGCTACCGCGAAAACATGCGTGCCATAGGCGCCGGATTGGGAGGCGATGCCGATATTGCCGCGAATGGGCCAGCCCTGTTCGAAGGAAAGCGAAAAGATCGGGTAGAAACCAATCGCGGCATTGAACAGGCCAAGGCAATTCGGCCCCAGCATGCGCATGCCATGGCGCCGCGCGGCGGCGACCAGCCTTTCCTGCATGGCGGCGCCGGCTTCATCCACCTCGGCAAAGCCCGCAGTGAAAACAATCGCAGATTTGCAGCCGCGCGCGCCCAGATCATCCATGGCCTGGATCGCGGCCTCACCCGGCACGGCGATAATCGCAACATCGGGCACTTCCGGCAGCGCGGCGACAGATGCGAAGGCGGGCAAGCCCTGTACGGTCGGGCGATTCGGGTTCACGGGCAAAAGCCGCCCCTGAAAACCCTGGCTTTGCATATACGCAATGGGCCGCCCGCCAATGCGCGTGCCGTCATCGGAAGCACCAATCACGGCAACGGAACGGGGGCGAATCATGGCATCCAAAGCACCAAAATTCACTGTGGATTCTCCGGCACTCAAAGGGCCGCCTTCGGCGGGCATCGCGTCTTCCTCCTGCAATCCGGCGCAGGGTGGCGCCAGCGCGCGCGGGCGGCAAGGGGTTGTCTTCAAAGAAAGAAGAGAGCCAGCGCCCCCGCCGCGCCAGCGGCCAGCGACAGCGCGGCAACGGCCGCCCCAAAGCGCCCGCCGCCCAGCATCACCGCATAGGCCGCCTTGGCGGAGATATTCACGCCAACCGCCGCCAGCACCGCCTGGGCAGCGAATTCCAGGCTAATCGTCGCCGGCGCCAGCAGCGGCACGGAAAGCGCCACGGCGTCCACATCCGCCAGGCCAGTGATCGCGGCCACGGCCAGCACGGCCCCTGGCCCCAGCTTCTCGCCCGCTAATTTGGAAATCAGCGCCACGGCGGCCAATAGCAGCGCAATTTTCAGCACGGCGCTGAGCTCGAAGGGGTTTTCTGGCACGCTGCCGGATGCGCCATCAGCCGCTGCGCGGCGCGAGAGCACAAAGGCCCCGAGCGCCATGCCCAAAGCCGCGATACCAAGCGGCACCATTAGAAAAATCCCCACTTGCGGCGCGATGAAGGCCACAATGCCAATGGTGCGCAAGCAGGAAACCGCGCCGGCCATCAGCGCCCCCGCCGCCAGCACCAAGGCCGCGCCGCCCGCCGCCGCCGCGCGTGCATTCGCCAAAGTCACGGCAGTGGAAGAAATCAGCCCCCCGGCGGCACCGCTGAACAGCAGCCCACGTTCCGGCCCCATCAGCCGAACCGCCAAATAGCCAAGATAGGATATCGCCGCGAGCAGAATGGCGAAGCGCCAAATCTTGGCCGGGTTCAGCCCCCCCAGCATGGCAATGGGCTCATCCGGCACAAGCGGCATGACCAGCAAGGTCATGGAAAGCAGCACCAGCGCGGAACGCAGCTCGGCCCAGGTGATGCGCGTCATCAGCCCATGGAGGGATTCCCGCGCGGCGAGGATCGCGGTCATGGCCACCGCCGCCGCACCCGCCACCGCCATATTCCCCATCACCGCCATGGCGCCCAGGCTATAGGTGCCAAGCGCCGCGACCAGGCCGGTGGCGGAAACCTTGTTCTCCGCATCGGCTTCGCGCAAAGCAAAGGGCAATTGCGCGGCCAGCAGCGCGGCCAGGCCAAAGCCCAGCAGCAGCGCGCCGCCACTCTGGCCAAGGTTATCGGCCAGAACCGCCATGATCCCGCCGAAAAGCCCGATCAGCGCGAAGGTCCGCACGCCGGCGGTGCGGCGGCCCGCGGCTTCCTGGCGTTCGCGCCAATGGCGTTCCGTGCCAACCAAAAGGCCAATGGCAAGCGCGGCGGCCAGGCGGCGTATCAGTTCTTCCGCGTCCATCGCGGCATAAGGCGCCAAGCGCAGCCCTATCGCAAGCGGAAAGCTTGCGCCGGTGTGCCCATCGCGGCCATATGGCGGGGATGTCGCTCTCCTTCTCCCGCGCGGAATTGCAGCGCTATTCCCGCCATATCCTGCTGCGCGAAGTGGGCGCGGTGGGCCAGGCCAAGCTGCGCGCAGCGCGCGTGCTGATTGTGGGCGCGGGGGGCCTCGGTTCACCGCTCGCGCTTTATCTGGCGGCGGCGGGCATCGGCACGCTCGGCCTTGTGGACCATGACGTGCTGGAGCTTTCCAATTTGCAGCGCCAGGTGGCGCATAGCACAGCGCGGATCGGCGAGAACAAGGCGGCGAGCGCGGCGGAAACCCTGGCCGCGCTGAACCCGGAAGTGACAGTGGATATCCATGCGCGGCGGATGGATGCGGCGGCGGCGCGGGATTTGATCCCTCACTACGACGTGATTTGCGACGGGACGGATAATTTCGAAACCCGCTTTCTGCTGGGTGATGCCTGCCATTTGCTCGGCAAGCCCTTGGTGAGTGCGGCGGTGCTGCGCTTTGAAGGCCAGCTTTCGGTGTTTCATGGCCATGATGGCGCCAGCCCCTGCCATCGCTGCCTGCACCCGGAACCGCCGCCGCCCGGCCTGGTGCCAACCTGTTCTGAAGCCGGCGTGCTGGGCGCCGTGACGGGCGTGATGGGCACGCTGCAAGCGACCGAGGTGTTGAAGCTTATTCTTGGGATTGGCGAACCGCTGATCGGCAAGTTGTTGCTGTGGGATGCGCTGGATGCACGGTTTCGCACCGTGCGGCTGAAGCGCGACCCGGCCTGTGCGCTGTGTGGGCCGGAAGCCTCCATCCACAATCTTTCTGCCCATGAAAAAGCAGCGGAAGCTGCCTGCCGGGCATGAGCGAAAGGCGCCCCCCGCTTGGCATTTTGTTGCTGGATGGCGGGCATGAACGCGCCCATTACGCTTTGGTGATGGCCAGCGGCGCGGCGGCTTTGGGCCGCGATGTGGTGCTTTTCGCGACCAATGGCGGCTGCCGCCTGCTGCTGGCCGATTGCCCTTTGGTGCAGGACCCGCGAGAGGCGCATCTGGCTTCCCGCGGTGTCGCCGGGATTGGCACTTTGCTTGCCGCCATCGCCGCGCTTGGCGTGCAGCGCATGGTCTGTGAGGCCGGGCTGAAGGCCGAGGATTTGGGCGCTACCCCCCTCGCGCCTGGCGTCGAACGGGCCGGGGTGGCGAGTTTTTTGGGTGCGGTGGGTGCGGGGCAGATCGTGTCCCTGTGACCTTTGGGGCACGCATCTGACAGTATCGCCTGAGTTTCGGGCAGAAAATATTTGATTTGTCTTATTTTTCTGCTCAGCCTTTGCCTAAATCTCGTCATGATTGCCGTGGCAAATACCCCACATGATGTGGGCTTCAGGTTACGCTTGACCTGCACTAACCAAATGGCATAGGCGAAGATGTCGCGATCATGTTTCTGGATGTTTCAGGCAGCCAGGGCCTGGTCAGCGGGATGGCTTGGGCCGCGCCGATGCGGGGGCATTGGCTTGGTCCTTGGGGGGCCGTTTCGGGGCGCAAATCCCAGACCCGATGGAGTTTAGGGGATGCACGGGTTTCGACTGGGTTATGGTCGTTTTCTGGTTTTGGGACTGCTGCTGGCGGTGCTTTCGGCATGCGCGGATGGCACAGGGCGCCACGCCAATGGGCCGTTTTATAACCGCCCGGATAGCACCTCCCCACCCGGACCGCCCGGCGATCCTTGGGGGCCTTGGATCCGCGATGCTTCCCGACGGTTTGACGTGCCCGATCTTTGGATCCGCGAAGTCATGCGCCAGGAAAGCGGTGGCCGCCCAGGCGCCACATCGCGCGTGGGGGCCATGGGGCTGATGCAGGTGATGCCCGGCACCTACCGCGAATTGGCGCAGCGCTATAATCTGGGGCCTGATCCCTATCACCCTTACGATAATTTGCAGGCAGGCGCCGCCTATATCCGCGAAATGTACCAGCTTTACGGCTCGCCCGCCTTCCTGGCGGCCTATAATGCCGGGCCGCGGCGGCTGGAGGATTATTTGTGGGGCGGGCGCGGCCTGCCGGATGAAACACGCAATTACGTGGCACGCGTCGGTCCTCGCATCGCGAGCACGGCGCCAGCACGCCGCGCGCCGGCCGAGGTTTATGCCGCGGCTGATATCGGCACGAGCATCCCGCGCGGGCCACGCCGGATGGATGGCGGAACGATGGTGGCGCTGAACCAACAGCGCAGCCCAGCGCCGACGGTGCAAGTGGCGCAGGCCGCGGCCCCTGCCCCGGCGGCGCCGGCAGGGACGCAAGTGGCGAGCCTTGGCAATGTGGTGCGCATGGACCCGATCCCCGATGGCAGCACCTTCACCCCGGCGGAGCGCCGACGTGCCGGGCTTGATACGGGGCGTTCCGCCCTTGCCGCAGCCCCCATGGCGCCGCCCGCACCGCGTCAGGCGCCGGCTGCCGCGCCATCACGTGGGCTTGGCTTGATCGGTTCTGCCCAGGCGGCGCCGGCCTCACCTTCGGCTTTGGGCCGCGCCGGGGCTGCGCCACCACCAAGCGGCGGGGGCAATGGTTGGTCAGTGAGCCTTGGGCGTTTTGCCTCCGAAAACTTGGCGCGCAGCGCGGCTTCATCGGCGCGGTCTTCGGCTGGCGGCAGCGGTCAGGCGGAGGTGGTGCGCGTCGCGCAGGGCAATAACGCTGCCTTCACGGCGCGGGTAAGGGGGCTGACGCGCGCCCAGGCCGAACAGACCTGCCAAAAGCTGCGCTCCGCCGGGAATTGCACGCTGGTGGCGCCGGGCGTCTGATGGTGAAACAAGTGGTCCAAGGCGTGATCATCACGAACCGATCGAGCCCTGGACTTTACAACGCCCTTTGCGTCAGCTGCGCCCATCATTTCTGGCCGCAAATAGTTCCTGCCGAGCATCCACCAGGGCGCGACGGCTTCTCGGCAGAGCCGGCGGATCACCAAGACGATTGAGCGTTTCTTGCCCGCCGGGCGTGAAAAGTGGCGGGCGTAAGGCATCTACCGCGCCGGAAAGGCTGCGCACGGCAAAGGCGGTGCGAACCACAGTCAGGCTATCAATCACTTCCTGCGCGCGCGCCCCCGCGGCGATACCAAAAGCCTGGCGCCATTCGCCGCGCGCGCGTGGCACAGCGATTTGCGCCATGGGCAGCAGGACGTTCCAGCGCGGCCCATTCGGCACTTCAATAGCAAGGAATTCCAAAGCCTGGATCAGGCGCGCGGTTTCCCAAGGCTGGCCGGTAAGCCGACGCGGATTGGTGAGCATATCGGCGCCCTGTTCGATGGAATGGAACACCGCATCGCCTGTGAGAACATTGCTGAAATCAGGCAAGCTTGCCGTCTCAACGGGGCCAGAACAGGCGCCCAAGCCCAATAGCCCCAGAAGAAAAACGCGCCTATCGCACTGCATCCTGATGTCCTTCCAACAAATCCCGCGACGCGTATCGCAATTCCGTTATGGCTTGGCATAGCGGGCGCCTTGATCCGCGATCCAGCTTTTAGGGCTGGACGGCGCCTCTATCTAGCGAATGATGAAATTGCGCCCCGAACGCCGCTCAAAGCTTTGTGTAATCAGTTCCTGGCGCGCATCAATCATGGCGCGGGTGGTGCGTGGCAGGGCGGGTGGATCAGCAAAACGATTGAGCGTTTCCTGCCCGTCCGGCGAAAAGAGTGGCGCGCGCAAGGCGGCAGGTGCAGCGGCTGGCCGCTGTTCGGCAAAGGCATTGCGCAGTTCCGTCAGGCTATCAATAACCTCCTGCGCGCGGGCTTCTGGCGCAATGCCAAAACCTTGGCGCCATTCAGCCCGCGCGGCCGGTATAGTGAGCTGCGCCATGGGCAGCCTCACATTCCAGCGCGGCCCATTCGGCACTTCCACGGCAAGGAATTCCAAAGCCTGAACCAGGCGCGCGGTTTCCCAAGGCTGGCCAACCAGGCGGCTTCGATGGGTGAGCATATCGGCCCCCTGCTCAATCGAATGGCGCACAGGGTCTAGCGAAACAAAGCCGCGGAATTCCGGTAAAAACGCCGTTTCTATTGGCGTGGCGGCGCAAGCGCCAAGCCCGAGCAGACCCAGGAAAAGGAGGCGCCTGTCACAGGACATGGGGATTTCCTTCCATCAAAACCCAGGGGGCAACAAGCGCCCTATCTGACAGCGCAGTTGGACGGGCGCCTTGATCCGCATCACGGTGCCCGCCCTGGATCAGCGCTTACAGGCTGACCGCCTTGCCCTTTTCCGGGATCAGCACCTTGGCCTTGGCGCCGACCATCTCGGCCTCAAAGCCCTTGGCGTCCGGCAGCAGCATCCCGAAGGTGGCATAATGGCAGGGGATGGCGGTGGTGACGTTGCGGAGATACCGCTTCACCGAAAGCGCCGCCGCGCGCGGGCCCATGGTGAAGCGATCACCCACCGGCACCAAGGCGACAGTTGGGGCGTAAAGCTCATCAATCAGCGCCATGTCGGAAAAGATATCGGTGTCGCCCATGTGATAGACAGTCGGTTCATGCTTGTCCTTTGGCGTCACCACAATGCCATTCGGCAGGCCCAGGCAATGGAAAACGCCATTGGCATCCACCTCAACCGAGGAATGGAACGCCTGGGTCAGTGTGACCGTGAATTCGCCCTGATCCGTGGTGCCGCCTGTATTCATGGGATCAAACGCTTCGACCCCTCGCTTGCCGAGCCACATGGCGAGTTCATAATTGGTCACTAGCTTGGCACCGGTGCGTTTGCAGATGGCGGCCGTGTCGCCAATGTGATCGGCGTGGCCGTGGGTCAGCAACACATGGGTCGCCCCCGCACTCGCGGCTTCCGCATCACCGCCAAAGGCAGGATTGCCGGTCAAGAAAGGGTCAATCATGACAACAGACTTGCCGAATTCCAGGCGAAAGGCGGAATGGCCGAACCAGGTGAGTTTCATTGTGTGTTCCTTTTCGTTTCAGGTGAAAGTCATGCGGATGGTATCCGCGATCATGGCGGGCTTTGCCTCGCCCTCGATTTCAAGCGTTTGGCGCACGGTGATCCGATGGGCACCTGGCGCGCCATCTTCCACTGCAACCAGGCTTTGCCGCAGCCTGATGCGCGCGCCGGCTTTCACCGGATTGACGATGCGCACCTTGTCGCTGCCGTAGTTGATGGATCGCGTGGGCCAGGAAAGCTTGTAGATGCCAGCGCCAAGTTTTGGCAGCAGCGACAGCAGTAGATAGCCATGCGCGATGGTCTTGCCGCCGGGCATGTCGCGTTTGGCGCGTTCCACATCTACATGGATCCATTGATGATCGCCCGTGACTTCGGCGAAGCGATCAATCAAATCCTGCGTCACTTCCAGCCAATCACTGACACCCAATTCCTGCCCAATCAGCGCCCGGAGCGCTTCCGGGGTTTCGACCAAACGCATTGCGTCCTCCCTAGATCACTTCAACATAACATCGGGCGCGGCGCGGCAGGGATCAAGCCGGGCTATCCCAAGTGGGCAAATTACGGCCTAATCTGGCCATGACCCTGTCCCCCGGCAGCCGGGGTTTCGTTGTGGCCATGGTCACGGCGCAAATCCTGACGCAAATCGGCGCCTTCACCCTGCCCGCCTTGTTGCCGGAGATGATGGCGCGCTGGACCCTTTCCGCCACCGAAGCGGGCTGGCTGATTGGCATTTTCTTCGCAGCCTATGTGCCCGCGGTGCCGGTATTGCTTTCGCTGACTGATCGTTTTCCTGCGCGGCGGATTTATCTGGTGGGCACCGGGGCGACGGCTTTGGCGCATCTGGGCTTTGCTTTTTTCGCCGATGGTTTCTGGAGTGGGCTTTTCTTTCGTGCGCTCGCCGGAATTGGCTGGGCGGGGGCCTATATGCCGGGCCTGAAATCCATCGCTGATCCGCTGACCGGGGTGGCGCAATCGCGCGCTGTTGCTTGGCATGCGGCGGGGGTGGGGATTGCGGGGGCAGCTTCCTTCGCGCTTGCTGGGCTTTGTGATGCGCTTGTCGGGCCAAGTTTTGCCTTTCTGGTGGCAGGGCTGGCCGCCAGTGGCGCCTTTGCCATTGCCAGTCTGATCCTGCCCGATGCGCCGCCGCCCAAAAGCGCCGCCCGGCGCGGCTTGTTGGATTTCCGCCCGGTTTTCGCCAATCGCCGCGCCATGGCCTGGATCGCTGGCTATACGGTGCACACACTTGAAATGGCGGTGCTGCGCGCCTGGGCGGTCGCCTTCCTGACGGCGAGCTTCGCCATCCACGCACCGCCGACATGGCTGCCGGGGCCGACCGTGCTGTTCACCCTTGCGGGGTTGGTGGGCATTGCGAGTTCGCTCATCGGAAACCGCCTGGCCGAGAGCCTGGGGCGCGATAGGATTGTGGCGATTGCCATGCTGTCGGGCGCCGCGCTTTCGCTGGTGGCGGGGTTTGGCTTTGGTGCCTCGCCTTGGGTAGTATTGCTTTTCGTCCTCCTTTGGAATGCGGCGATTTATCTGGATAGCTCGGCGCTGACCGCCGGCACGGTCCAGGCGGCGGACCCGGCTTTGCGCGGCGCCACCATGGGGCTGCATAGCATGTTCGGCTATGCGGGGGGCTTTGTCGGGCCTTTGCTGGCCGGCGTGGTGCTGGATTTGGCGGGGAGAGAGGGCGTGGCGGCCTGGGGCCTCGCCTTCGGGCATGTCGCCTTCATCATGCTGGCGGGGTTTGCCGTGCTGCGCTGGTTGGGGCGCGGCCAGGATTCGCCAAAGGGTCCCCGGTAAGCTTCCTGCCAAAGCGATGCCTTGCAGGCGGAATTGCCCGGCCTTTCATGCGGTTTCGGGCAGGATTCCGGAGCTCCCGGGGGGCTTTGAGGAAAAAAATCGGGTCGAGGGTGATTTTTTTCTTGCAATGCTGAAGCGGGGGGCGTAAGCGAACTTCAGACGCAGTACGCACGTGCCTCTGGCCCCCGGCCCTTCGGCCAAAGGGTTTACGCAACGACGTCAAGCGTTCTGGCAACCCCGTCCGGGACTTCTCGGGCGGCTTTCTTCTGGTCGCTGGTTCGTTCGACCGTTTCGTTAACCTTGGGCCATCGCCTTTTTAGGTGGTCCTTCTGGAGCCTGGAGGGTGCTGCGATGACACCGAAGATCGCACGCTTTTTGCGCGACAACGCGCCTGCTACGCCATGCCTTGTGCTGGATGTGGATCGTGTCGAGGAAAAATACCGCGCCATGCGTGCGGCATTGCCCTTGGCGCGCATTTATTATGCCGTGAAGGCCAATCCTGGCGCGCCGATTCTGGAGCGGCTGGTGAAGCTTGGCTCCAGCTTTGATGCGGCGTCTTGGGAAGAAGTGCAGGCCTGCCTTGCCGCCGGCGCTCAGCCTGACGTCATTTCCTATGGCAATACCATCAAGAAGGTGTCGGCTATCGCTGCCGCCCATAAGGCTGGTGTTTCCATGTTCGCCTTCGACAGCATCGAGGAATTGGAAAAGCTGGCGCGCCATGCGCCCGGCGCGCGGGTTTATTGCCGCATCCTGGTGCAGAATGAAGGCGCGGAATGGCCGCTTTCGCGCAAATTCGGCTGCGAATTGGAAATGGCGCGCGACCTGATGCTGAAGGCTGGCGATATGGGGCTCGACCCCTATGGCATTTCCTTCCATGTCGGCAGCCAGCAGACCAAGACCGCCGCCTATGAAGGTGCGATCGCTCGGGTTGCGATGCTGTTCACCGATTTGAAGGAAGCGGGCGTGAAGCTCCGCATGGTCAATCTGGGCGGCGGCTATCCTGTGCGCTACCGCGCGGAAGTGCCGGAAATTGACGATTTCGGCATGGCCATCATGGGCGCCATGACCAAGCATTTCGGCAATGACCTGCCGGAAATGGTGGTGGAGCCTGGCCGCTTCATGGTGGGCGATGCCGGTCTGGTGTCCAGCGAAGTGGTGCTGGTTTCCCGCAAGGGTGCCACGGATCCGGTGCGCTGGGTCTATCTGGATATCGGGCGCTTTGGTGGCCTGGCCGAAACCGAAGGCGAGGCGATCCGCTACGAAATCCGCACGCCGCATGATGGCGCTGAGGATGGGCCGGTGACCATTGCGGGCCCGACCTGCGACAGCACGGATACGCTGTATGAAAAATCCAATTACCGCATGCCGCTGAAGCTGGCCTGTGGTGATCGGGTGGAGCTGCTGGCGACGGGGGCCTATGTCACCTCCTACGCTGCGCAATTCTTCAACGGCTTTGCGCCGCTGAAGGAACATTACATCTGACTTCTATGGCGTGATCTGCTTACGCGGGTCACGCCACAGAAGCTTTAGATGGTCGCTTTTTTTGCTTGAGAATACAGCCATGAAACTTCTCTACCAAACTCATTCCCCCTATGCGCGCAAAGCTCTGGTATTTGCGCATGAAGCTGGCTTGGCCGGTCAGATAGAGGTCATCCACCACGAAACCAGCCCGACCAAACGCAATGAAGCTGTGTACGGTCAAAACCCTCTGGGCAAAGTGCCGGTTTTGCTGCGACCAGACCTGCCGCCTATTTTTGGTTCTGACGTTATCTGCGAGTATCTCGACAGCTTGCACGCAGGGCAACCGCTGATACCAATGAAGGGCGAAGCGCGCTGGCTTGCCTTAAGGGTACAAGCAGTCGCTATGGGCATGGCAGATTCAGGTGTCGCAGTACGCTGGGAAACCGCACGCCGGCCCGAGGCATTGCGTTACCCTCCTCTGCGAGATGGTCATGCACAAAAAATCCTCGCCGGTTATGCCTGGTTGGAACAGGAACTTGATGTGGATGGCCCCGTGCATGTCGGTCACATCGCCGTCGCAACGACGTTGAGTTGGCTGGCGTTCCGTGATCTTCCGGGCTCGACGGATAAATGCGCGCGGTTGAAGGCTTGGTACAGCGCATTCATCATGCGCCCATCCATGCTGGAAACTCCTTTGTCAGGAGAGACTCAGGATTAGTGACGTGCCCAATCTCCTTGTTTCGCGAGGAGGAACTGGCCACCGCTCCGCGATGTACACGGACCGCATTGATCAAAAAATTCTAATTCGGCGATCTGATCAAATCAGCGATGGCTGAGGTTGCCAAAGGTTTCGGACTCAATTTCGAAACCTAAGCGCTGCGATCTGGAGACGCGCCGGGTCACACATAACCCGGGCCTTCGATGGCGGGATGCGCTTTCAAAAACGCCTCATCCACTTCAACGCCAATTCCAGGCGCTTCAAGCGGGCGCACGCAGCCATCCTTGCCGATGCGCCAGGGTTCGCTGCCCAATTCATCGCGGAACTTATTGGCGCGCGACACATCAGCTTCGAAATAACCGCCATTATCAATCGCGGCGAGCAGATGGATGGACGCTGCCTGATTGACGCCTGTCATGGATGAATGCGGGTGGATCGGAATTTTGAAAGCCGACGCCAAGGCGGCGATGCGCAGCGTTTCCGTGATGCCGCCGCATTTGGAAAGGTCAGGCTGCCAAATGCGGATCACATCATCTTCCAGCACGCGGGTGAATTCAAAGCGGGTGAAGTGATTCTCACCGGCGGCAAGCGGCGTGCTGCCAAAACCATGAGCCTCAGCATAGGAACGGTGGTCATGCGCGGGGAAGGGTTCTTCCAGCCAGCCGATATTCAGCCGATCCATCTCGGGCAGCACCTGGCGCACTTGGGCAATGTTATAGCCGATATTGGCATCGGTCAGGATCTCAAGCTCATGCCCGAAGGCATCGCGCACCGCTTCCATGCGTGCAATGTCATCGCGCACCGTATCACCAACGCGCAGCTTCACGGCCTTATAGCCTGCTTCCATATGGGGTGCCGCTTCATCAAGCAGTTGCGCCGGCGGCTGATAGCCAAGCGCCACACCACCCGCATAGGCGGGCACGGGCCGCGCCGAACCACCCAGCAGTTTATAGAGCGGCAGATTCAGCGCCTTGCCCTTGGCATCCCATAGCGCCATGTCGAGGCCCGACATGGCCATGGCGGTACCGGCGCCCATGCCATGGCTCGCCAATTGATACTTGTAGATGCGCGCCCAGATGCCGGTGGTGTCGAAGGCATCCATGCCAAGCACCAATTGGCGCAACGTGGTTTCCAGCAATTTCGCGATGGCGGTATGCGCGCGGCCATGATGGCTTTCGCCCCAACCGACAATGCCATCTTCCGTGACGATTTTCACCATCACCGCATCGCGCTTCACCGCCTGGCCAATCCCAAGCCGAGGCCCAGAATTGGCCGGCAGCGGGAAGGAGGTTGGGAATGCCTTGATGTCCACGATCTTCATGCGGCGTTACTCCTGATCTCTCATGCCCAAGCCTGCCATCATGGCAAGCCATTTGCAAAGCCTGCGCACCCGTCGCAGCATGAGTGACCGCAGGAGAGACTGGCATGAAACCCGACCCCATCCCCCCCAGCATGGATTCCATCCGCCTTTGGAGTGGCGTCGCCTGCCCGAATGAGGCCGCACGGCTTGGCCTGGCTGATCATATCGGCTTGCTGAAGGAATTGGAGGCTTTGCGCGGCACGCTGGCCTTTGAAGATGAACCTTCCAGCTTTGAAGCGGCACTCCGCGCCGAGCAGGAGAAGGAAGCATGAGCGCTTTGCATGAACTTTCCATGACGGAAGCCGCCGATGCGGTGGCGCGTGGTGAGGTGACCGCAACCGCGCTCACCGAAGGCTGCCTCGCGCGCATTGCTGCGCATGATGGCAAGGTAAATTCTGTGATCCGGCTTGATCGCGACAGCGCCTTGGAACAGGCCGCCGCGGTAGATGCGGCGCGCAAGGCGGGCAAGGCGCTAGGGCCACTCGGCGGTGTGCCGATGATGCATAAGGATATGTATTACCGCGCCGGGAAGGTTTCGACCTGCGGATCAAAAATCCGGCGGGATTTCGTGCCCAAGATCACCGCGACTGTGCTGGAAAAGCTGGATGCGGCGGGCGCGATTGATATGGGCACGCTGAACATGGCGGAATTCGCCCAGAACCCCACTGGGCATAATGCGCATTTCGGCCATTGCCATAATCCTTGGCAGCATGGCTATTGCACGGGCGGGTCATCCTCGGGCTCCGGCGCCGGTATTGCGGCGCGGTTTTTCTTTGGCGCGCTTGGTTCGGATACCGGCGGCTCCATCCGTCTGCCGGCCACGATTTGCGGCGTGACGGGCCTTAAGGGCACGCAAACGCGCGTATCGCGTGCCGGCGTTATGCCGCTCTCTTTCTCTGCTGATAATGTCGGGCCTTTGGTGCAAACGGCGCGCGATGCGGCGCGTTTCATGCGGATTATTTCCGGCCATGACCCACGCGATGCCACCAGCGCGCGCGAAGCCGTGCCGGATTATGAAGCGGCTTTGACCGGCGATTTGCGCGGCATTTCCATCGCCGTCCCGCAGGAATATTTCTTTGATGGTGCGGATGACGTGGTGGTGAAGGCGTTTGATGCTGCACTCGATGCCATGCGGGATCGTGGTGCGACAATCACGCGGCTTTCCTGCCCGTCGCTCCGCGCCATCGCCGCCTATACCGCCATGATCAGCCGCGCCGAAGGGGCCGCGATTCATGCGGAATGGATGCGCGAAAGGGCCGCGGATTATTCCATTCACCTGTCGTCGCGGCTCTATGGCGGCTATCCCATTCCGGCGCATCTCTACATTGAAGCGCTGTCGCGGCGTGGCCCGCTGCTGCGGCAATTCTGCGCTGAGGCCATGACAGGGCATCACATTGTTGCGACCCCGGCGCTGCGCACCCGCGTGCCCACATTGGCCGAGACGGATATTGATGCCGATGCGGCGAATTGGTCTCGCTTCATGGCGGTTTCGGCCAATACGCGGCCTTTCAACTATCTGGGCCTGCCGACCATCAGCGTGCCATGTGGCTTTGATGATCGCGGCCTGCCGATTGGCCTGCAACTGGCCGCGCGCCCCTTTGCCGAAGCGCGGGTGCTGGCAGTGGCCGATGCCTTCCAGCGCGTGACGGATTGGCACAAGCGCCACCCTGACCTGTGAAGGGAGTGCTTGCCCAAGAATTGGGCGGGGCGGGTGCCGGGCGGGCAATAAAGCGTCGCCTGGCCCATATTTCGGGCATCCGCCGCTTGCCTCGATGCCCCTTTGACCCGATCTTCTGAGAAACAGGAGGTCGGTCCAGCGATGGCGGAACCCATCAAGGCCTTTGACGAAATGGGTGAGCCCGAAGCGGCGCGCGCGGCCTATGCCGAAATTGCGCGCTGGCTGGCAGCGACGCCCATCGCCCAATTGGAACGCAAGCGCCAGGAAGCCGAGCTTTTGTTTCGCCGCATCGGTGTGACCTTCGCCGTTTATGGCGAAGGCGGCGATCCGGAACGGCTGATCCCTTTTGATATCATCCCGCGCATCCTGGCCTGGCAGGAATGGGAGCATTTGTCGCGCGGCCTGACACAGCGCGTGCGCGCGCTCAATATGTTTCTGGCGGATGTTTATGGGCCGGGGGAAATCCTGAAGGCCAGGTGCATTCCGGAAGCGCTGATTTTGCAGAATGAAGCCTATCGCCCGGAAATGCGCGGCATTAAGCCACCTGGCGGGATTTACGTGCATATCGCCGGCATTGATGTGGTACGCACGGATGCCGCGCAATTCCATGTGCTGGAAGATAATTGCCGCACGCCATCGGGCGTTTCCTATATGCTGGAAGGCCGCGAAGCCATGCTGCGGCTATTCCCCGGGCTTTGTGCCGCGCATCGCATTGCCCCTGTCAGCCATTACCCGAGCGATTTGCTGGAAACACTGATGTCAGTGGCGCCGGCTGCTTGCCGTGGCTTGCCGCGCGTCGTGCTGTTGACCCCTGGCGCCTATAACAGCGCCTATTATGAACATTGCTTCCTGGCCGATGAAATGGGCGTGGAAGTGGTGGAGGGCCAGGATTTATTCGTTGAAGACCGCGTGGTTTTCATGCGCACCACTGCGGGGCCTCAGCGCGTGGATGTGATCTATCGTCGCATTGATGATGATTATCTGGACCCGGCGGTGTTTCGCGCCGATTCAATGCTGGGCGTGCGCGGGCTGATGGAAGCCTATCGGGCCGGCAATGTGGCGCTTGCCAATGCGCCGGGTGGCGGCATTGCAGATGACAAGGCGGTTTATCCTTACGTGCCGGAAATGGTGCGGTTCTACCTGGGCGAAGAACCGATCCTGGCCAATGTGCCGACCTATCTGTGCGAAAGACCGGATGATTGCGCCTATGTGCTGGAACATTTGCATGAATTGGTGGTGAAACTCACCAAGGGTTCGGGCGGCTATGGCATGCTTGTCGGGCCGCATAGCACCGCCGAGCAACGCGCTGAATTTGCCGCACGCATCCGCGCCAATCCAACGGATTATATTGCGCAGCCAACACTCGCGCTTTCCACCGTGCCAACCTTCACCGGCAGCGGCACCGCGCCGCGCCATGTGGATTTGCGGCCCTTTGTGCTTTCGGGTGCGGAAACACGCATTGTGCCAGGCGGCCTTACGCGCGTTGCCTTGCGCGAAGGATCGCTGGTGGTGAATTCATCGCAAGGCGGCGGCACCAAGGATACCTGGGTATTGGCCCCGGATGCGCCATGCTGAGCCGCACGGCAGATAGCCTCTATTGGCTCGGGCGCTATATGGAACGCGCCGGCAATACAGCGCGCGCTTTGCAAGTGGCTTTGCGCGAAGCGGGCATGGGCGGTGGGCGGCCAGCGCAGGTTCAGACTTGGCGTCCCTTGCTGTTGACCAGCGGCGATATCGGCCTGTTGCAGGGTTTTGGCGCCGCACCCGATGCAGCGCAGATCATCCAGCATTTGGTGATGGATCGCGCGAATAATTCCTCCATCCAATCCTGCATCGAGGCTTCGCGGCAGAATGCGCGCCAGGTGCGCACGGCGCTCACGGTGGATATGTGGGAAGCGGTGAATGACACTTGGGGGCAGATGCGGCGCATGGAAAATGCCATGCCGAGTGCGGATGACCTGCCGGGTTTTCTGGATTGGGTGAAGCGCCAGACCATCCTGTTCAATGGCGCTTATGATGGCACGATGCTGCGCGACGAAGCCTGGCGCTTCGTGCGCCTTGGCACCATGCTGGAACGCGCCGACAATACCGCGCGGGTGCTGCATGCCCATGCGGCGGCGCTGAGCATTATTGGCGCCGGCACGGCGGAGGATTACCTGAATTGGCAGGCGATTTTGCGGAGCTTCACGGCGCTCCGTGCCTATCAGTGGGTTTATCACGGCCGGATTGAACCGCGGCGGATTGCCGAATTGCTGATCCTGCGTGCGGAATTGCCGCGTTCCATGATTGCCTGCCATGCTCGGATTGAGGGCGTGCTGGATGAAATCGCGACGGCCCATGGCGGGCGGCGCGGGGAATGCCATCGCCGCGCCGGGGAAATGCACGCCAGGCTGCGCTTTGGCCGGGTTGAAGATATCTTCGCGGAGGGGCTTGAGGGCTTCCTGAATGAGATGATGGCGCGCAATATTGATCTCGGCGGCCAGATCGCCGAATTTTACCTGCATAACTGATAGGGCGCGGAGCGCTTGCCATGACCTATTGCGTCGGCCTGTTCCTGAAGGATGGGCTTGTTCTGCTTTCCGATACGCGCACCAATGCGGGGCTGGATCATATTTCCAGCTTTTCCAAGATGCATGTCGTGGAACAGCCCGGAGAGCGCATGCTGGCGCTGATGTCGGCGGGTAATCTGGCGATTACGCAGGCCGTGTGGAATCGCGTGCAGGAAGGCTTCCCGCTGGGCGAGGAGGTGCACACGTTGCGCGATGTGCCCAGCATGTTCCGCGCGGCGCAATTGGTGGGCGCGGCGGTGCGCGATGTGTTTGAAAATGATGGCCCGGCGATGAAGGCGCAAAATGTGGCTTTTGAGGCTTCCTTTTTGCTGGGCGGGCAGATTGCCGGCGGGCCGATGCGGCTTTTTCTGATTTATGCGGCTGGCAATTTCATTGAAGCCACCGCCGATACGCCCTTTCTGCAAATAGGCGAACACAAATACGGCAAGCCCATTCTGGACCGCGTGGTGAAAAGCGATACATCGCTTGCCGATGGCGTGAAGCTGGTGCTGATCAGCATGGACAGCACGCTCCGTTCCAATCTTTCCGTTGGGCTGCCGATTGATTTGATGGTCTATCGTGAAGGTGAACAAAAGGTCTCGCTCAGCCGGCGCATCACGGAAGAAGATGCGTATTTCCGGCAGGTCAGCCAGCGCTGGTCCGATAGCCTGCGCGAAGCCTATCGCGCCCTGCCCTCCCCCGGGTGGATCGCGGATTGACCCAAGACCCGTGCGGCGCGGTGGTGCGCGAATTTAACGTAAGGCCGGATTGATCAGGCGGGGAGAATGCCGCGCCGCGCATCATGCCGGCGCAGCCAGTGAATGAAGGGCAAGGCCAGTAATACCATCCAGGCCTTGCCGATGATCTGCCCGGCCAGAAATTCCAGGCTGCCAAAGGCGAGAAACAGGAAGACCACGCTATCCACCACAAGGCCGACCGCGCCACTCGCGGCCACTGCCAGCACCAGGCCGCGCTTTTGCAAGGGCGTATAGACGGCAAGATCGGCGGTTTCACTCAACAGAAAAGCCACGGCTGAGGCCAACACCAAAGCGGGCGGCGCCAATAGCGCGGAAAGCACTACGCCCAGCGCAATGGCGGCGAAGGCCCAATTCAGGCCAAGCCGGCGCTGCACCAAATCCCTGAGCACCAGCGCCAAGCCGATCATCAGCACGCCAGATGGCGCCATGATGCCGGGCGCCACCGGGATCAGGCAGGGGCCATTGGGCACGCAGAAGCTGCCCAGATTCCCGATCATCCAATTCGCCGCTGGAATGCACAGCGCGAAGGCGATCAGGAAGGCGAAGCCTTGGATGCGAGGGGAGATGTTCATCGGGTTTCTGGCGCTGCATAGGCCGCCCAGCCCTTGGCGCGCAAGTCACAAGCCGGGCAGGTGCCACAGCCATAGCCCCAAGGGTGGCGCTCGCTGCGATCCCCCAAATAACAGCTATGGGTGTGTTCCAGCAGCGCTTCCACCAAAGCCGCGCCGCCCAGGCTTTCCGCCAAGCGCCATGTCGCGGCCTTGTCCAGCCACATGAGCGGCGTTTCCAACACAAAGCGCCGATCCATGCCAAGGTTCAGCGCCACTTGCAGCGCCTTGATCGTGTCATCTCGGCAATCGGGATAGCCGGAGTAATCCGTCTCACACATGCCGCCCACGATATGCTTGATGCCGCGGCGATAGGCGATGGCGGCGGCGAAGCTCAGGAAAATGATGTTGCGTCCTGGTACGAAAGTATTGGGCAGGCCATCAGCGTTGAACGCGATGGTGGCGTCCGATGTCAGTGCGGTATCTGATACTTGGCCCAAGGCATCCAGGCGGATCAGATGGTCTGTGCCAAGTTTTGCGCCCCATTCAGGGCGGGCCGCAAGCAAGGCAGTGCGAAAGGCGTCGCGGACTTCAAGTTCGATCTTGTGGCGCTGGCCGTAATCAAAACCAATGGTTTCCACCTGCGCAAAACGATCCAAGGCCCAGGCTAGGCAAGTCGCGGAATCCTGCCCTCCGCTGAAAAGGACGAGCGCTTTTTCTTGCATCATGCGGTTTGATCCAATTGCGCTACAGCCCAGGAAGCGGCTTCCGCGACCACGGGGTCAGCATCGGCGCAAAGGCTCTGCGCCGACTCCCTTAGGCTAGGTGTCGCGGAATTGCCAATTGCAATCAGCACATTGCGGATGAAGCGATTGCGCCCGATGCGCTTGATGGGACTGCCCGAAAACAACGCGCGAAAGGCAGCATCATCCAGCGCGGCCAATGCGGCCAACTTCGGCGCGGTGAGTTCGGCGCGCGGCGCAAAGGCCGGTTCCTGATGTGTGGCCGCAAATTTGTTCCAGGGGCAGACCACCAGGCAATCATCACAGCCATAGATGCGATTGCCCATGGGCTTGCGAAATTCCTCTGGGATCGGGCCGTGATGTTCAATCGTCAGATAAGAAATGCAGCGCCGCGCATCCAGCCGATACGGCGCGGGGAAGGCCTTGGTGGGGCAGATATCCAGGCAACGCGTGCAGGTTCCGCAATGATCAATCTCTGGCGCATCGGGGCTGAGATCGAGCGTCGTGTAAATCTCACCCAAAAATAACCAGGACCCATGCGCACGAGAGACAAGATTAGTATGCTTGCCCTGCCAACCCAAACCTGCCCGCTGCGCGAGCGGCTTTTCCATCACCGGCGCGGTATCCACAAATACCTTCACGCCAGCTTCGGCAAATTCCGCCACGATCCAACGCGCCAGCGCCTTCAGGCGTTTCTTGACCACATCATGATAATCGCGGTTCCGTGCATAAACGCTGATGGTGGCGCGGTCCTGCCACGCCAGGCTTTCCAGAGGGTCAGTTTCGGGCGCGTAGGAAAGGCCAAGGGCAATCACACTCCGCGCTTCCGGCCATAATGCGCGCGGGTCGGCGCGTTGATCAGCGCGGGCTTCCATCCAGCCCATACCGCCATGCATGCCGGCGGCGAGGAATTCCTGAAGGCGTTCGCGTACTTCCGGCCCGAGGCGCGCTGGCGCAAAGCCAATGGCGTCGAAGCCGAGGCGCGTGGCCTCAGCCCTGATGGCGTCAGCCGCGCCCACGATAGGGCTGCACTTCCTGCGCCGGAATCCACACCGCTTCGGGCGGTGCGCCGCTTTGCCAGAAGACATCAATGGGAATGCCGCCGCGCGGATACCAATAGCCACCGATGCGCAACCAATGCGGCGACAGCAAGCCCATCAAGCGCTGAGCGATATCCAAGGTACAGGCTTCATGGAAGGCGCCGTGATTGCGGAAGGACGCCAGGTAAAGCTTGAGCGATTTGCTCTCCACAATCCAGGCATCCGGTACGTAATCAATCACCAGATGTGCGAAATCCGGCTGGCCTGTGAGTGGGCAGAGTGAGGTAAATTCAGGCGCGGTGAAACGGATGCAATAACGCAGACCGGGATGCGGATTGCCCACGCGTTCCAGTACTGCCTGTTCCGGGTTTTGCGGTTGGACGGCCGCATGGCCAAGCTGCGTCAGTTGCGAAAGATCACTCATGCCGCATTCTCCTTTTCCGCCTGCCAGCCGGCTTCAATCCGCGCGGCGGTGCCGGCGAGATCACCCGCCAGAATACCGGCGCGCAGTTCCGCCATCAGATCCTGGTAGTACTGGATATTGTGCCACGTCAGCAGCATGGGCCCCAGCATTTCATTGGCTTTGAATAGATGATGCAGATAGGCGCGCGAATGGCCTCTACAAGCGGGGCAGACGCAGTTGGGATCGAGCGGGCGGTTATCTTCGGCATGGCGGGCATTGCGGATATTGATCACACCGCCCCGCGTATAGGCGCGGCCCGTGCGGCCGGAACGCGTAGGCATCACGCAATCAAACATATCAATGCCGCGGCGCACCGCACCGATCAGATCAGATGGCGTGCCAACGCCCATCAGATAACGCGGCCTCTCGGCGGGTAGCAGCGGCGTGGTGCATTCCAGCGTGGTGAACATGGCGTCTTGCCCCTCACCCACCGCAAGCCCGCCCACCGCATAGCCTTCGAAGCCAATGCCGGTGAGTGCGGCGACACTTTCCGCGCGGAGATCAGGGAAAACGCTGCCCTGCACAATGCCAAACAAGCCATGGCCAGCGCGCGGCAAAAAGGCTTCACGGCTGCGCGCCGCCCAGCGCATGGAAAGGCGCATGGAAGTCGCGGCCTGTTCATGCGTGGCGGGAAAGGGCGTGCATTCATCAAAGCACATGGTGACATCAGCGCCGAGCAGATGCTGGATTTCCACACTACGTTCCGGCGTCAGGCGATGGCGTGAACCATCCACATGGCTTTGGAAGGTGACGCCATCCGCATCCATCTTGCGCAGACCAGAAAGCGACATCACCTGGAAGCCGCCGGAATCCGTCAGGATTGGTCCATCCCAATCCATGAAACGATGCAGGCCGCCAAGCCGCGCAATGCGTTCAGCGCCAGGACGCAGCATGAGGTGATAGGTATTGCCGAGCACCATGCGCGCACCGGTGGCGCGCACGGCACCCGCCGTCATGGCCTTCACCGTGCCGGCGGTGCCCACCGGCATGAAGACGGGCGTTGGCACTTCACCATGGGCCGTGTGCAATACACCTGCGCGCGCCGCGCCATCTTGTGCTTCATGCTGCCAGGAAAGCGTCATGGCGTATCACTCGCGCGAAACAATAGCGATGAATCGCCATAGGAATAGAAGCGATAGCTTTGCGCGATGGCGTGGTTATATGCGTTGCGCATGCGCTGATCACCGGCAAAGGCGCAGACCAGCATGAAGAGCGTGCTGCGCGGTAGATGGAAATTCGTCATCAGCGCATCGGCGCTGCGAAACGCGTGCCCCGGCAGCAGATACAAATCCGTCAGGCCGCGAAAGGGCATGATGCTGCCATCCGGTTGCGCCGCACTTTCCAAAAGGCGCAAGGCGGTGGTGCCGATGGCGATGATGCGCCCGCCCGCCGCGCGCACGGCGTTCAATTGCACCGCGGCTTCCCGGGTGATTTCGCCCCATTCCTCATGCAGTTTATGCGCCCGCGCATCATCGCTGCGCACAGGCAGGAAGGTGCCGGCACCGACATGCAGCGTGACCGTCACACGCGCCACGCCACGCGCCTCAAGCGCTTGCAGCAGCGCTTCAGTGAAATGCAGGCTCGCGGTTGGTGCGGCGACAGCGCCGGGGCGGCGGGCGAAAATCGTTTGGTAATCGCCGGCATCCTCAGCCGTTGGCCCATCGGGGCGGGTGATGTAAGGCGGCAGAGGGATCTCCCCGGCCTTTTCCAACGCAGCTGCAAGCCGCGCCTGATCCGGGCCGAAATCAAGCCGCGCGGTGCCGCCTTCGGGATCATCCAGCACGCGCGCGGTGCAATCCTCAGCGCCTTCAACCTGCAATTCATCCCCGGCCTTGAGCCGGCGCGCATTGCGGATCAGCGCATGCCAAATGCCAGCTTCCTCATGCCGGTTCAGCATGATCTCAACCTGCGCCTGGCCGCGCCGGGCATGGAGCCGTGCGGGGATCACGCGCGTATCATTCACCACCATGACATCGCCGGGGCCAAGCAGCGCGGGCAAATCCCGCACGCCGCGATCTTCCAAGCCGCCCGCGCCTACCACAAGCATGCGCGCAGCATCGCGCGGGCGGATGGGCGCCTGCGCGATCAGGTTTTCAGGCAGGATGAAATTATAATCATCCAGCCGCAAAGGGCCTTGTTGATCCAGCACGGGGGCGCGGTAGCGCGAAGCCGCCCGGGGCGCAACCGGCCAGCCCCGGTGGTTGGGTCGCTATTCCGCTGAACGCAGGCCGGTTGCTTCAATCAGGCTGCGGAATTTTTCGCTCTCAGAACGCGAAAAAGCGGCGAAATCGGCACGGTTACGAAACAGGATAGGCTGCGCCACGCGCTTCATGCCTTCAATGAAGCTTTCCGCCTTCACCGCCCTTTCGCAGGCCGCTTCCAGCCGCGCCATGACCGGTTCCGGCGTGCCGGCGGGGGCGTAAAGCCCGCTCCAGATCGTATAGACAAGGTCATGGCCTTCTTCGCGCATGGTCGGCACATCAGGGAAGTCCGGATTGCGGCGTTCGGTCAGAAAGGCGATCGGGTGCAGATCATATTGGCGGATCAGCAAGGTCTGGTCCGTGAAAAGCTGCAATTGCCCCTGTTGGAAGGCCAGCATCACCTCGCCCGAGCCACGAAAGGGCACGTGGTTCATTTGGATATTCGCCGCACGCATCAACGCCACCATGGAAATATGCGGAATGCTGCCCGCCCCGGTGGAGGCAAAGGGCATGCCGCCATTCTCAGCCCGTGCACGCGCAATCACATCAGCCACACGCCTGAGGCCGGAATTTTTCGGCGTCATCATGATCACCGGGCTATCGGCGACCTGACAAATGACGGCGAGGTTTTCCAGCTTATAGGACAAGTTGCTGCGGAAATGCGGCTGGATGGCGATGGGGCCGATGGGGGAAAGCAGAATGGTCTGCCCATCGGGCCGTGCGCGCGCTACCTCTGCCGCGCCAATGGTACCGCCAGCGCCAACCACATTGCGCACCACAACAGGCTGGCCAAGTGCTGCCGCCATGTCATTCTGCATGAGCCGCGCAACGATATCCGATGGCCCGCCGGCAGAAAAATTCACCACCATGGAAATCTGGGCCCTTGCCGGTAGCGGCCACGCAGCCAGGATCGCGGCAAGCGCGATGATATGTCTCTTCATTCGTTTCCTCCTTCCCGCTTGTCGGCGCGGGCTGATGCAGGCAGGTTAATCCCGGAAAGCAAGGGAAGGGAAGCGCCATGCATCAGACCATGACCGGGGCGCAATGGCTTGCCAGCAGCATCGCCGCTTCGGGCCAGACACATGTTTTTTTCGTGGACGCTGTCTTGCGGCGGACCCTATTGGCGCTGGGCGATGCCGGGGTGGCACCCGTGCTGGCACATACCGAAAAAGCCGCGGTCTATATGGCGGATGGTTATGCGCGGGTTTCCGGCAGGCCGGGGATAGTCGCGGCGCAATCCGTGGGTGCGGCGAACCTGGCAGCAGGTTTGCAGGATGCCTATTTGTCGCGCGCGCCGATCATTGCGCTGACGGGGCGCAAGGTGCCGGCACATCAGCATCGCAACGCTTATCAGGAAGTGGATCACGCGCCGCTTTTCTCACCCGTGACGAAAATGCAGACGGATGTCGCGGATGCGGCGGATTTGCCGCGCGTGCTGCGCCAGGCCTTTGCCGCATCCGTCGCGCTGCCGCCGCGCCCGGTGCATCTTGATCTGTTTGGTTTGCAGGCCGAGGTGATTGAAAACGGCAAAGTCGCCGCACCGCTTGCTGATCTTTCCGCCTTCCGTATGCCGATGCATCGGCCCGGCCCGGATATGGCCGCGATTGAAGCGGCAGCACGCGCGCTGCTGGCCGCACCCAAGGTTGCGATCGTGGCGGGCGATGCGGCAGCACTTTCGGGCTGTGCGCCCGAATTGCTGATGGTGGCGGAAGCGCTTGCCGCGCCGATTGCAACTGCCCTTGGGGCGCGCGGGCTGATTTCAACGCGCCATCCGCTGCATATCGGCGTGGCCGGCGCTTACGCCGCGCCGCCGGCCAATCGCATTCTGCATGATGCGGATTTGATTCTATTCGTGGGCGCTGACACCGGCGATATGCTGACGAATTACTGGCGCACCCCTGTCGCTGGTGCAACGGTAGTGCAGATTGATGCGGACCCGCATGAGTTTGACCGTTCCTACCCCGCAGCGGTCGCAGTGCAGGGTGATCCGCGCGCCGCACTTGGCGCGTTGGTGGCGGCGCTTGGCAAGCCAAAGCGCGATGGCGATTATCTGGCAGCAGCGCAGGCGCAAATGGCAGCATGGCGCGCGGAAATGGCGCCGCGCATGGCAAGCCATGCCAAGCCAATTGATCCCGCGCGGCTCGCGGCGGAAATCACTGCCGCCCTGCCCGATGATGGCATTCTGGTGGCGGATACCGGCTATTCCGGCATTTGGACCGCAACCATGGTGGATTTGGAACCGCGGCAGAGTTATTTGCGCGCGGCAGGATCGCTCGGCTGGTCCTTCCCGGCGGCGCTGGGGGCGAAATGCGCCGCACCTGATCGGAAGGTTGTCTGCTGGTCCGGCGATGGCGCGCTTTATTATCATTTGGCGGAATTGGAAACGGCGCGGCGGCGCGGCATCGCGGTGACGCTGGTGGTGAACAATAATTCTGGCTTCGGCCAGGGCTGGCCCAATTTCAAGCGCAGCGCCGGCAATCGCCCTGGCGCAGCTGAGGAAATCCTCCGTTTCGGGCCAACGGATTTCACCGCCGTCGCGCGTTCCTTCGGGTTGAATGGCATTCGCGTGGAACGGCCAGAGGATATCGGCCCTGCCTTGCGTGAAGCCATGGCATCGCCTGAGACTGTGGTGGTGGATGTGGTGACGGATATTGAAGCACGTGCGCCCGCCCCCTGGGCGCCGGAAGGAGCATGAGGATGACCAGAGTTGCGGTTCTAGGTGCCGGCACCATGGGCCATGCATTGGCGCTGGTTTTTGCCCTTGGCGGGCACCAGGTTCGCCTGACTGACAATAACCCCGAAACCCTGCGGCGCGCACAAGGTCTCATGGAAAAAGCCTTGGCCACCTTGGCCGAGGCGGGTGAGGCGCCAGAGGGTTGGACTTCCGCCCATTTGGCGCAAGCCATCACGCGCCATGAAAGCCTGGCTGATTGCGTGGATGGGGCGGAGTTGATTGTTGAAGCGGTGGTGGAAAACCCCGAGGTGAAAAAAACGCTTTACGCGGAATTGGACAGGCTGGCGCCACGCGAAGCGATCATCGCTTCCAATACATCCTATCTTGATATCTTTCCGCTGATGCCCGCGGCGCGGCAGAACAAGACGCTGATCGCGCATTGGTATACGCCGCCCTATCTGGTGGATCTGGTGGATATCGTCGCCGGGCCGGAAACGGACCCGGCGGCGGTGGAAATGGTGCGGAAGCTTTGTGCCGATATGGGCAAGAAGCCGATTGTGATGCGCAAATTCATCCCCGGCTATATCGCGAATCGCATTCAATCTGCGATTGGGCTTGAAGTGCAGAAATTGCTGGATGAAGGCGTGGCGGATGCGGCGGAGATTGACGCTTCCATCATCCATGGCATTGCGCTGCGGCTGCCGATTTTGGGAGTACTCGCCAAGGCGGATTTCACCGGCTTGCCAATGATGCAATTGGCACTGAAGAACCGCATGTATGAACCGCCACCGCTGCGCGGGCATAGCGAATCGCTCGACAAGCTGATTACCGAAGGCAAAACCGGCGTGATGTCCGGCGCTGGATTTTATGATTGGGGCGACAAGGATCCCGCGACATTGTTCGAGGATCGGGACCGCCGCCTACTCGCGCTGCGCAGGGCGTTGCGCGAAATCGGAACCCTGGCAGGAATGGAGCGTGACCAATGACCGCAAGCTATGATCTGAAGGGCAAGACCGCGCTGGTGACGGGGGGTGCTTCCGGCATTGGCCTTGCCACTGTTGAGATGCTCGCCGCCAATGGCTGCAAGGTGGCGATCAATCATTTGGCGGGGGATGAGCGTGGTGCGGCTGAAGTGGCGCGGCTGCGCGCCATGGGGCGGGATGTGATTGCCGCACCGGGTAATGTTGGTGATGCGGCGGATTGCAAACGCATGGTTGAACAGGCGGTCGCTGATCTCGGCCGTTTGGATTATTTGGTGAATAATGCCGGCACGCCTGGCACCAAAACCTCCATCGCGCCCAATGAATTTGACCGGCTGACGGAAGAATTATGGGAAACGGTCTTGCAGGTTAATCTGCTTGGCGTGTTTCGCTGCACCAAGGCGGCAGCGCCCGCCTTGCGCGCCGCCGGTGGCGCGGTGGTGAGTGTGGCTTCCATCGCTGGGCTTAATCATGCCGGGTCTTCCATGGCCTATGGCGCAACCAAGGCGGGGGTGGTGAGCCTGACCAAGAACCTCGCGCGCGGGCTGGCGCCGGAAGTGCGGGTGAATGCGGTTGCACCAGGCGCGGTTGATTCGACTTGGATGATTGAATGGACCGAAGAACAGCGCCGCGGCAGCATTGAAAAGGCGCTGCTGAAGCGGCGGTGCACCACGGCGGATTTGGCCGAGGTAATGGTATTTCTGCTGGCCGGCGCAGCCATGGTGACCGGGCAGACCATTGTGGTGGATGGTGGGCTCACCCTGTAACGGCAGCTTAATGGCGCCGCCCACGCTGCCGCCTTGCGCTGGGTGGGCCACTGAAAGCGGCCAGCATGGCCAAATGGCTTCCCTGATCCGCATCGCGCAATGGCAGGCGGAAAAATCGGCCTTGTTCGTCACGCATATGGAGTTCAGCGCCGAAGCTGGTTTCCAGCAGCGCAACACAGGTGAAAGCGGCTTCGGATGTTTCAACGCGACGGTTGGTTTGCATGGATTTTTCGCTCCTTGGAGTCACGCTTGTTGTGACGCGCTTAAGAAAAGCCCATTCCTGGTTGTTGAACAGTTAACGGGATTGGTTTCCGAGTGATTTTTCTGCTAAGAAGTTTTTGGTATTAATCAAAAGTAGAATTTCTTAACCAAGGGTTTCCGCCATGGTGCAGATCAACGCCGATCGTTTCCTTGCCAATCTTCATGAGTTGCGCAAAATCGGCGCCTACAAGACCGGCGTGCATCGCCCGACATTTTCGCCGCAGGATATGGAAAGCCGCCATTGGCTGATGGAAAGGCTGCGCGAATGCGGGCTGGAGGCCAGCATTGACGGAATCGGCAATGTCTATGGCCGCCACAAGGGGCCGGGGCCGCATTTGCTGGTGGGCAGCCATATCGAAAGCCAGAATTACGCGGGCTGGCTGGATGGCGCGCTTGGCGTCATGGCCGGTGTTGCTTTGGCGCGCGCCGGATTGCCCGTGGATGTCGCGGCTTTCGCGGATGAGGAAGGGCATTTCGAAGGCGGCTTCCTCGGCAGCCGGTCCATCATTGGTGATCTGACCGAAGAAGAAATTGATCGTAGCCGCAGCCGCAATGATGGCACGCCCTTGCGTGACGCCTTGGCGGCGGCAGGGCTTGCGGGCAAGCCGCGCATGCAATTGGAACCCGGGCGCCATAAGGGTTTCTATGAAATGCACATCGAACAGGGCACGCAGCTTGAAAGCCAAGGGCTGCGCGTGGGTGTGGTGACGGGTATTGTTGCCATTTGGCAATGGCGTATTCAATTCCAGGGCCAGCAGGATCACGCCGGCGGCACCACCATGGCGGAACGCAAGGATGCCGGGCTTTCCGCCGTGCGGCTACTCGCCGCGATTGATCAGGAATTCCCGCGCATCTGCGGCCCGCGCAGCACCTGGACTACTGGGCGCATCAACCTTGACCCCGGCGCGCCTTCCATCATCCCCGGCAGTGCGGATGTTTTGTTCCAATTCCGCGATGTTTCCGTGCCCGTACTGGAACGCATGGAAGCCGGGCTGCGTGCCCTGGTGCAGGAAAGCAATCGGCGCGAAAAATGCCCCGCGACTCTGACGCAAATGAGCCGCGCAACGCCCGCCATTTGCGACCCCGCGATGATGGCAGCGCTTGAACACGCGGCGAAAGCGCATGCACCGGGGCTTTGGCAGCAAATGCCATCAGGGGCCGGCCATGACGCGCAATATATCGCGCGGCTGATGCCGGCTTCCATGATCTTCGTGCCATCCATTGGCGGCATCAGCCATCATTGGGCAGAAGACACCAAGGATGAGGATTTGGCGCTGGGCTGCCAGGTGCTTGCCAACGCGGCGGAGAAGTTTCTGGCAGGGTGAATAGCAGCGCTATTCCAGCTTGATATTCGCTTCCCTGATGACCCGGCCCCATTTTTCGGTTTCGCTGCGCAGAAAAGCTTCGGCCTGGGCCGCGGAATTGGGTTGCACCACCATGGCAAGCTGGGTGTAGCGCGCGACCACTTCCGGGTCCTGCGCCACCTCATTCAACGCGGCATTCAGCCTTTCAATGATGGCGGCAGGCGTGCGGGCGGGGGCGAGGATGCAATTCCATTCATAGGCCTCATAGCCCGGAAGTGTATCGCCAATGGCGGGCAGATCCGGGAAGGCGGCGATGCGCCCGCGCCCGGTATGCGCCACGGCGCGCACGCGCCCACCCTGCACGAAGGGCAAGGATACATTCGAATTGCTGAAGAAATAACCGACCTGTCCGGCCACCACATCAGTCAGCGCCGGTCCTCCACCGCGATAGGGCACGTGGTTCACGGTGATGCCGGCAGCGCGCGTGAACAGTTCCAAGGCCAGGTGCTGCGCCGATCCATTGCCGGAAGACGCCCAATCAAGCGAACCGGGCCGCGCCTTCGCGAGCGCAATGACCTCGGCCAAGGATTTCGGCGGCTGATTCGGGTGCATTACCAGCAGCATCGGCACCTGCATGGGCAGGAAGACCGCCTTCAAATCAACCAGCGCATCGAACGAAACGCGCAGCAGGAAGGGGTTGATCGCAAGCGGCGTTGCGTCATGCAAAAGCGTATAGCCATCGGGCGCGGCGCGCGCGACTTCGGCGGCGCCGATACTGCCGGAAGCGCCGGGGCGATTTTCAATCACGAAGGGCTGGCCAAGCTTTTGCCCGAGCTTCGGGAAGATCATGCGGGCCGTGGTATCGGCACCGCCGCCCGGCGGCCAAGGTACCACCACGCGCACTGGGCGATTGGGCCAGTCGCTGCCCTGCGCTTGCGCGGGCCATGAAAGGAAGGGTGTCGCCAGCGCCGCCGAAAGCAGCGCGCGGCGACCAGGATTGAAACGAAACATCATGCGCCCTTTCACGCCGCGCGACGAATAAGGTCAGAAGCGCGTTCAGCCAGCATCAGCACCGCCGGGTGAATGTTTGAAGATGGCACCAGCGGAAAGACCGAAGCATCCACCACGCGCAAGCCCTGCACACCGCGCACGCGCAATTCCTCATCCACTACGGAACGAGAATCAACGCCCATGCGATTGGTGCCGCAGGGGTGGTATACGGTGGTGCCATTGGCACGGATATAATCCAGCATCTCGTCCTCGGAACCTGTGCCGGGGCCGGGATATTGTTCGCTTTCGATCAGCCCGGCGAAGGGCTCGGTCGCGGCAATGCGTCGGCCAAGCTTGGCAGATTCCAGCATGATACGAATATCCGAAGGTGCTGTCAGGTAATTGGCGCGGATCACCGGCTTGTCCGCCACATTGGGCGAACGCAACGCGAGTTCGCCGCGGCTATCGGGCCGGCAGACGCAGAAATTGAAGGTGAAGCCAGGATGCTTCGCGAGTGAATTGGCCGAAGTGCCCTGATTGCCGCCCAGGCTGAAATTGACGAATTGGAATTGTACTTCCGGTTCCTCGGACCCCGGCAGAACGCGCGCAAAAAGGCTCGCCTCCGAAGCGCCCACCGCCATCTGCCCCTTGCGGCGCAGCGCCCAATCCAGGCCAAGGCCCGCGGCACGGATGGGGTTCGCCATGATTTCATTGAGCGTCCCGCAAGGCTTGGTGCGGAAGGCAAAGCGCACCATGAAGTGATCTTGCAAATTCTTGCCCACTTCAGGCGTATTCACCTGCACCTGAATGCCCATTTCCCTGAGCGCATTCGCCTCACCAATGCCGGACAGCATCAGCATTTTCGGGCTTTCGATGGCGCCCGATGAAAGGATCACTTCCCGCCTGGCGCGATAGGTTTCCTCACCCGCCGGGCCGCGCACCACCACGCCCACCGCGCGGCCATTTTCGATCAGGATGCGCTGGCCCAGGCGTTCGGTTTCAACGCGCAGATTGGGCCGCTTCAAGGCAGGGCGCAGATAAGCCACAGCCGGGCTCCAGCGCCGGCCGCGATGCACATTCAATTGATTGGGCGCGACCCCTTCATACCAATCGCCATTATTATCGCGGTTGCGCGTGAAGCCGAGTTTCACACAGGCTTCCACAAAGGCCCGGCAACCGGGCGAAGGTTCTGGCACCTCGGCAATCTGCATCGGGCCATCCTTACCGCGAAACTCGCTATCCGGCCCCGCGAAGCTTTCCAGGCGCTTGAAGTAAGGTAGGCAATCTTCGTAAGACCAACCGCGCGCGCCGGATTGCGACCAGCGATCATAATCGCGCGGGCTGCCGCGCAGAAACACCAGTCCATTCACGCTGCCGGAACCGCCAATCACGCGCCCGCGCGGCCAATAGACGCTGCGCCCGCCAAGCTCCCCTTCCGCTTCGGTCTGGTAGTTCCAATCGAATTTCTTCGTCACATAAAGCCGCGCAAACCCCATGGGGATATGGATCCAGGGGTTGCGATCCCAGGGGCCGGCTTCAAGCAGGGTGACGCTCGTGCCGGGGTCTTCCGAAAGCCGGGTTGCGATCACGCAACCGGCAGAACCCCCACCCAGAATAACATAATCCGATTCGTGATTGGCCATGGCTGCCCTCCCCTTGCTTATGGGGCTAGCATGCCACTACCCCTCGGCAAGCCGCAATCATGGACTATATGGGGGTGATGGAACTTTCTTCGATCGGCGGATTTCTGGGCTTTTTGGGTGCCTGCTTCGCGGCGGCTGCCTCGGGCGCCATTTTCACCCCTGGCCCTTGGTATGATGCGCTGAAGAAGCCAAGCTGGTGCCCGCCGAATTGGCTGTTTGCCCCGGCTTGGGCGGTACTGTTCCTGATGATCGCCATTGCCGGTTGGCTGATCTGGGACGCCGTCGGTTTCTCGGGCGGCGCGCTGGCACTTTCGCTTTACGTCCTGCAATTGGTGCTGAATGCCGCCTGGTCCGGGATTTTCTTTGGCATGCGGCGCATGGATTTGGCCTTTGGAGAGCTTTGCCTGCTGTGGCTTTCCATCCTGGCCTGCATCATCGTCTTTTGGCCGATTGATGTCCGCGCCGCACTGCTGATGGTACCCTATCTGGCCTGGGTCAGCTTTGCCGGGGCGCTCAATTTCACCATGTGGCGCTTGAATCCGGGCCTGCCGCGCTGAAACTGCGGCACTTATCGCCTGACCAAGCCTGTGGCATCCTCCTTCTTCAGGACCTGACAGGCGCAAGGGAATAACGACATGACCGAAATGATGAAGGCCGCCATGGTCACTGCCGATGGCGTCAAGGTACAACAGGCGCCACGCCCAGTACCGGGGCCGGAACAAGTGCTGGTGCGCGTGCGCGCTGCTGGGCTCAACCGCGCTGATTTGGGTGTGGCGGCGGGCCATGCGCATGGCCGCATGGGGGGTGCGGGCACCATTCTTGGCCTGGAATTCGCCGGCGAAGTCGCGGCGGTGGGCGCTGGCGTTACGGGCATCAAGCCGGGTGATCGCGTGATGTGCGCGGGTTCCGGCGGTTATGCCGAATATGCCATTGCCGATATGGGCCGCGTGCAGCCCGTGCCGGATCGCAATATGTCCTGGGAAGAAGCGGCGACTTTGCCGGTGGCACTGGCCACCATGCATGATGCGCTGATTTCCAATGGGCGCCTGACCAAGGGCGAAGCAGTGCTGATCCTGGGCGCTTCCAGCGGCGTTGGTCTGATGGGCATGCAGATCGCGAAATACATGGGCGCGGGCATGGTGATTGGGACTTCCACCAATGCTGAACGACGTGGGCGGTTGAAAGACTTCGGCGCTGATCACGCGGTGAGTACCAATGATGCGGATTGGGCGGATCAGGTGCTGGCGCTGACGAATGGGCGCGGCGTTGAGGTAGTGATTGACCAGGTCTCCGGCGGCACCATCAATGCCGCCATGCGCGCCACGGCGATTCTGGGCCGCATTGTGAATGTCGGGCGGCTGGGCGGCATGCATGGCGATTTCGATTTTGATCTGCACGCCACACGTCGCATCGCTTATATCGGTGTCACGCATCGCACGCGGAGTGTCGCCGAAATCCGCGAAGAAGAACGCGTGGCGCGGCGGGATTTGCGCAAGGGCGTGGATGAAGGCGTGTTCCGCTTGCCGATTGACCGCGTATTCGCGCTTGATGATGCGGTGGAAGCCTTGGCGCATATGAAGGCCAATGCGCATCTTGGCAAAATCATTCTGAAGACCTGAAGGGAACGGCCATGGCACGCGAAGCAAGCCTGATCATTCGTGGAGGCACGCTGGTGGATGGCACCGGCGCCGCCCCTTATGAAGCCGATATCGCCATTGGCGATGGCCGCATTCTGGAGATTGGCAAAATTTCTGCCCGTGCGGCGGAGGAGATTGACGCCAAGGGTCTGATCGTGACGCCCGGCTTCGTGGATATCCATACCCATTACGATGCCCAGGCCACCTGGAGCAGTAGGCTACTTTCTTCTTCCATCAATGGCGTGACCACCGCGCTGCTTGGCAATTGCGGCGTGGGCTTCGCGCCCTGCCGGCCTGAGCGGCGCGATATGCTGGTGAAGCTGATGGAAGGCGTGGAGGATTTGCCGGAGGTTGTGCTAACCGAAGGCCTGCCTTGGAATTGGGAAAGCTTCCCCGAATATCTGGATGCGTTGGATGCGCGGCCTTACGACATGGATGTCGCGGCGATGGTGACGCATGCCCCCTTGCGCGTCCATGTGATGGGTGAGGCAGCGGAAGCCCATGCGGTGGCCACACCGGAACAATGCGCGGAAATGGCGCGCTTGACGGCGGAAGGCCTGGCCGCCGGCGCGCTTGGCTTTTCAACTTCCCGCGCCATTGCGCATCGCACTTTGGATGGGCGGCATATTCCAACCCTCGGCACGCCGGAAGCGGAGTTGGAGACCATCGCCCGCGCCATCCGTGCGCAAGGTTCCGGCTGGATGCAGGTGATTTCGGATTTTGACGATCCGGAAGATGAATTCGCCCGCCTGCAACGTATTGCGGCGGCTTCCGGGCGGCCCATGACATTCTCGCTCTTGCAACGGGAATCAAAGCCGGGGCTGTGGCGCTGGTTGCTGGATAAGGTGGAAGCCGCGCATGAGGCCGGTGTGCCCATGTATGGCCAGGTGATGGGCCGGCCTGTTGGGTTGATGTTTGGCTTTGAATTGTCGCAACATCCCTTCCTGATGCGCGCTTCCTATCAGGCCATCGCGCATCTGCCGTTTGAACAGCGCATCGCCGCTTTGCGAGACCCGGCTTTGCGCACACGCATCATCGCCGAACCAACGGAAGACTCGGCGCTGAAGGTTCGGCTGAATAATTGGGAAAAAATCTTCCCGCTGGGCGATCCGCCGGATTATGAGCCTCCGCCGGAAAAATCAGTGGCCGCCATGGCGGCTGCGCGTGGGATGGACCCCGCTGCGCTTTGCTATGATTTGATGCTGGAGCAGGAAGGCCGCGCCATTCTGAACCGCCCGCTTCTGAACTATGCCGATGGAGATTTAACCGCCATTCGCAATATGGTCACCCATCCGCACACCCTGATGGGGCTTGGCGATGGTGGCGCGCATGTTGGCTATATCTGCGATGCTTCCTGCATGACGCATATGCTGGTGCATTGGGCGCGAGACCGCGCGCGCGGGCCGCGCCTGCCGCTGGAATTCGTGGTCAAGCGCATCTCTCGTGACAACGCCCACGCGCTCGGCCTCAAGGATCGCGGCGTGCTGGCGGTGGGCAAGAAGGCCGATATCAATGTGATTGATTTCGGCCGGCTGGGGTTGGAGATGCCGAAAATGCATTACGATCTGCCCGCCGGTGGCAAGCGCCTCATCCAGAAGGCTGAGGGCTATGTCGCAACCATTGTTTCCGGCACTCCGGTTTATCGTGAAGGTGAGGCAACCGGCGCGCTGCCAGGGCGCCTGGTGCGGGGGGCGAAAGCCGCTTAGCGCCCTACCCCACCGCTTCCGGCAAGCCCGCCCAGATTTCATCCAGGCTGAGCGGGTGCGCCATCAGCCCCTGATCGGCGCACCAGCGTGATGCCAGTTCCAGCGCTGGGTTCAGCGCGGCGCGGGTACGCGGTGCGGTGCCAGCAGCGCTAAATTGGCGCAGTACTTCGGCGACCAGCGCGGCATCCCGTGCATGGGGGCCCTTCATCACCACAAGATGGTTCACAGGCTTGAAGCCATAACGCGCCTGAAAGGCTGCGCCCGCCGCAGCAGGGTCCGGAAAGACAGTGCGCACATAATCACCCGCAGGCAATTCGAAACCCATGATGGCGGCATCAAGCGCCCCGCTTTCGAACATCCCAGTCAGCGTTTCACTGCCCGTCGCGCGGCGCACCCAGGGAGGGTCGCGGAAGCTTGGTTCATGCGCGTCTTCAAACGTCACCCAACGCATGGCATCCGCGCGGAGCCCGAAGCTTTCCTGCAAGACGCCCCTGACCCACATGCCGGTGGTTTGGCTATAGGCGCGCACACCAATGCGCTTGCCGGCGAGATCGGTGGGGGTTTCGATACCCTTGCCGGCGCGGCAGAGCATGGCGGTTTCCTGAAAACGTTCCGCCACTACCAGCGGCAGCAGCACCAAATCGCGCCCGGCGGCTTTCGCCATCAGAAACGTCGCAATCGCCATTTCGCTGATATCAAAACGCCCTTCGCGCACCATGGGCGCGAAAGCCTTGCTGATGGGTTTCACCACCTGCATCGCAAGGTTAAGCGTTGCACTTGCTGTCTCTCCGCGATGCAGCGCCATTGTATGTGGGTAATCATCCACGCAAATGGAAAGTGTGGCGGCATTCATGCGCCAATCTCCTCAAAGAAAGCATCAACCAAAGCATTGAAGGCGGCTGCGCGTTCAAAATGACCGGAATGGCCGGCCTTATGCAGCAGCGCGTAACGTGCGCCGGGAATAGCGCTGGCCATGGCGCGGGCCGCAAAGGGTGGCAGCACGATATCTTCCTCGCTTGGAATGAACAGCAAGGGGCAATGCGCGGCAGCGAAGGATTCCGGCGCGCGGTTGCGCCCTGCTTGCAAGCGCGCGCGCACCGCTTCGCGATCGAAACCGCCGGTCAAGCCATAGACATGGTTATAGAGGTGATAAAGTGCGGGCTGTTCCGCCGCCATGCGCGCCCCGGCTGCCGGGTTGATGTTGCGCTTAAGCCCCGCTTCACGCGCCGCAGCGCTTTCTTCCTGCCAGGTTTTGAGGCGCGCTCTTTCCGGCTCTCGCATCTGGCGCGGATCGAGCGATCCTGTGGTGGCCCCCAGCACCAGCGCCTTCACGCGCCCCGGGCGCAGCAGCGCATATTCAACGCCTGTCCAACCGCCCATGGATTGGCAAATGATGCGAATATCGCCAAGGCCGAGTTCATCCACCAGCGCCGCCAGATCAGCGGCATAGGCAGCGGGGTCCGGCCCTTCCGCCGGCGCCGTGGAAGGGAAAAAGCCGCGATGCGAAAACGCCACACACGTATAGCGCGGCGCGAAATGCGCGACCTGCTGCCACCAGGACATCAGATTGCCACCCAGCCCATGCGCGAAGACAATCGCCGGGCCTTCGCCGGTAACTTCATAGCGAATGCGCGCATCGGGCCGTTCTATCCAGCCAGCGCGGCGCGGTGGGGCTATGAAATCTGTTGGCTTGGTCATGCTGCGCTTCTCCCCAAGGCTTCCTGGCCATCATGGGCCAAAATCGGCTGCCTGTCTTGGGCTGGCATCACCCCCAAAGCTTGCTAGGCTTTGCCCGAAAAGCAGAGGGAGGCAGGTATGGCCGCAACGGAAGCCGATACCTTCGATTACGTGATTGTGGGTGCGGGGGCGGCGGGATCCATCCTTGCCGCGCGGCTGACGGAAGACCCGGAAACCACCGTCTGCGTCTTGGAAGCCGGCCCGCCCGATACCAATCCCTTCATTCATATCCCCGCCGGATTCATCAAGGCTTTGGTGAACCCCGACATCACCTGGCAATTCAGTACCGAACCCACGGAGAATACCGCCGGGCGCCGCGTGAAAACCGTGCAGGGGCGCACGCTAGGCGGCGGTTCTTCCATCAATGGCATGATCTATAATCGCGGCCAGCCCGGCGATCAGGATAGCTGGGCGCAGCGCGGCAATCGCGGCTGGGGCTATGCGGATTGCCTGCCCTATTACAAGCGTAGCGAAAAGCGCCTTGGCTTTGGCGAGGAACGCCGAGGCCGAGATGGCGGTGTTCCCGTGACCGATATGGATTGGTTCAATCCAGTATCGGAAGCCTTCATATCTGGCTGCGTTGCCGCCGGCATTCCGCGCAACCCCGATTACAATAACGGCAATCAGGCCGGTGTTGGCTATTTCCAGCGCGCCATTCATCGTGGCCGACGCGTCTCCGCCGCGCGCGGTTTTCTGCATCCGGCCATGGCGCGCAAGACGCTTGATGTGCGCACCAATGCGCGCGCCTGCGGGATTATTCTGGAGGGCAAGCGTGCGGTTGGCGTGCGCTATCTGAACCAGCGCGGCGGCGTGCCGCGTGAAGTGCGGGCGCGCCGCGAAGTGATTATTTCCGCCGGCACGGCCAATACCGCGCGGCTGTTGCAGGTTTCCGGCATTGGTCCCGGCTGGCTTTTGCAAAAGCTTGGCGTGCCGGTGCTGCATGATTTGCGTGGCGTGGGCGAGAATTTTCGCGATCATTACGCAACCCGCGTGGTGATGCGCGCCAAGCCAGGTGTCACCACGCTGAATGAATTGGCGCGTGGCGTGAATCTTGCTGGGCAAGTGGCGCGCTGGGCCATGGGGCGGCCTTCCATCCTGGCCACCGTGCCATCGCATGTCTATGTTTTCTGGAAATCCTTTGAAGGCTTGGATCAGCCCGATCTGCAATGCGTCTTCACGCCGGGGTCTTATGCGGAAGGCAAGGTTTATGTGCTGGATGATTATCCAGGCGTGACCGCCGGCGCCTGGCAGCATCGGCCGGAAAGTATCGGCTGGGTGCGCGCGAAGACCGCCGATGTGTTTGATGATCCCGAAATCCAGCCGAATTATCTGGCAGATCCGATGGACCGGCGCGTGCATCTGGGCGGCATTCGCCTGATCCGACGCCTGCTGCATGCGCCGGAATTGAAGCCCTTTCTGTCAGACGAAACCCTGCCCGGTCCGCATCTGGAATCCGATGATGAGCTGATGGATTTCGCGCGGCGTAATGGCTCGACGACCTATCATTTGATCGGCACGGCGCGCATGGGCCCGAATACGGACCCGACAGCGGTGGTGGATGACAGGTTGCGCGTGCATGGGTTGGAAGGCTTGCGCGTGGTGGATGCTTCCGTGATGCCCAATATGACCTCGGCCAATACCTACGCCACTACCATGATGATCGCGGAAAAGGCATCGGATTTTATTCGTGGCCGCCCGCCCTTGGAGCCGATGTTGTAAAGTTCGGAGGATAAAACAATGGAATTGCCGCTGCACGGCATGCGCGTTATTGAAGTGGGGCAGGCTTTGGCCGGCCCGCTGGCTGGTGTGATCATGGCCGATATGGGCGCTGATGTGATCAAGGTGGAAAAGCCCGATGGCGGCGATGATGCGCGCGCCTGGGGCCCTCCCTTTGGGCCCGATGGCGAAACCTCGCTTTATTTTCATGGGCAGAACCGCAACAAGCGCTCCATCACGCTTGACCTCAAAAAGCCCGAGGATGTTGAAGCGCTGCACAAGCTTGTCGAGACCGCCGATGTGCTGATCCAGAATCTGCGTCCTGGCGTAGTAGATGAAATCGGTATTGGGCCGGAAGCCATGCTGAAGCGCCATCCGCGCCTGGTTTATTGCTCGATCTGGGCCTTTGGTCACGAAGGGCCGATGCGCTTAAAACCTGGTTTTGATCCTTTGCTGCAAGCCTATGGCGCGATGATGTCTGTCACGGGCCGTCCGGAAGACCCGCCGACTTTTTGTGGTGCCTCCATCAATGACAAGGCGACGGGCATGTTCTGCGTGATTGGTGCGCTGGCCGCGCTGCGGCAGCGAGATCGCACAGGGCAAGGATGTCTGGTGGATACATCACTGTTTGAAACCGCCGTGCATTGGGTGGAGGGCCATGTTAATAATCACGTCGCCAGCGGCGAAATCCCGAAGCGCCACGGCACGGGCGGCGCGGTGATTGTGCCCTATCAGGTATTCGATACGGCTGATCGGCCGCTATGCCTTGCCGCCGGCAATGATCGGCTTTGGGCGCGCTGCGCGAAGGTGTTGGGCCATGCGGAATGGGCAAGCGATGCGCGCTTTGCCACCGGCCCGGCGCGCGTGCGCAACAAGGCAGCGCTTTTGCCTATGGTCGCCGAAGCGCTGCGCCAAAAGCCGCGCGATCATTGGCTGGCTGCGCTGGAAGCCGCCGGCATGCCGAGCGGCCCGGTGAATGACATTGGAGAGCTTGCTGCAAGCCCTCAATTCGCTGCCATGAACATGATGCAAACCCTGCCGGAAGGCGGGCCGCGCGTGGTGGGACTGCCGATTTCCTTCAATCGCCGAAGGCCCGCTTCGCGCCGCCCGGCGCCGCGCATTGGTCAGCATAATCAGGAGATTTTGGGCCGCCCCTGACGTGCCCCGAACACCCTGGACTCTGATGGGGGTCCGCGATACCAGCCTTGCAACAGCAAAGGCGGAGTCCCCCATGCCCCTTCCCAGCCGTTTCTGGCAGGATCTTTCCTGGCCAGATTTCCGGGCCCTTCCCGCCAATACCGTTGCGGTTTTACCCGTGGGTGCCACTGAACAACATGGGCCGCATCTGCCCGTGGCGGTGGATACCGCGATCAATCAGGGCATTGTTGCGCGCACGCTGAAGGTGATCCCGGATGATCTGCCCGTGCTGGTGCTGCCAACGCAGGCCGTGGCGCTTTCGGTTGAGCATTTGCGCTTTCCCGGCACCATCACCACCAGTGCTGAGACGCTGCTTGCGCTGATCTGCGATATCGGTGCTTCCGTTGCGCGCGCCGGCGTGAAGCGCTTGGTGTTTTTGAATAGCCATGGCGGTAATGTTTCGGCGCTTGATATCGCGGCGCGCAGGCTGCGCATCCAGCATGGGCTTTTCGTGGTGAATGCCATGTGGGCGCGCATGGGCAAGCCGGAAGCTTTGCGAGACCCGGTGGAAGCGCGCTTTGGCATTCATGCCGGACGCGATGAAACGGCGGTGATGTTGGCGCTACGCCCCGATCTGGTGCGGATAGACAAGGCGCGGAATTTCGTCAGCCGTTGGCAGGGTGTTTCCACCGATACACCAAGCATGGCACCCGATGCTGGCGCGCCACCGGCCTGGCAGGCGCAGGATCTTGGGCCGGCGGGTGCGGTGGGCAATGCTGCCGCCGCAACGGCTGAGATTGGGGAAGCGCTATTGGACCACGCCGCGCAACGCATGGCGGCGTTGTGGCAGCAAGTTGCCGGCATGGATATTTCCGCCTGGTTGGATCAGGAGCCTAATCCCGATGCCTGATATCGCTGCCTTCACTGCCGAATTGGCAGGGATTGAACAATCCACCGATGCCGCACTACTGCGCCAGAAAAGCCGCGATTTCTATTGGTATAGCCCCATTCTCAAGCGGCAATTGGATGGCAAGCGCGCCGATATCTGGCTGCGCCCGCATTCGGAAGATGAGGTGATGCGCGTCCTGAATGCCACGCGCCGCCATGGCGTGCCGATAACGGTGCGCGGTGGTGCGACCGGCAATTACGGCCAATGCGTTCCGCTAAATGCTGGCGCGGTATTGGATACCACAGCCATGACCGCGCCCATCGCGCTAAAGGATGGCGTGCTGGAAGCCGAAGCCGGCGCGCGCATGATTGATCTTGATCTTTGGGCGCGTGAACGCGGTTGGGAATTGCGGCTTTGGCCGAGCACCAAACGCACCGCGACCATTGCAGGTTTTGTTGCTGGTGGCGGCGCGGGCGTTGGCGGCATTAGCCATGGCACCATGCGCGAGCGTGGCAATTTGCTCGGCGTGCGTGTGGCGACGCTGCAAGACCCGCCTGCTTTGCTTGATCTGGAAGGTGATGCGGCTAATCCGGTCAATCGCACCTATGGCACCACGGGGGTCATTACCCGCGTGCGCCTGCCGCTGACGCCGGCGCAGGATTGGCGCGATATTGCCGTGGTGTTTTCTGATTTTGCGGCGGCTGGGCGGTTTGCGCTGGCGCTTGCTTTCGCTGATGGCATCCCCAAGAAAATGTGCGCCGTGTTTGATGAGCGCCTGCCGCCCTTCTTCCGCGGCGTTGCGGATGTGGTGCCGACTGATCACGCGCTGGCTTTGGTGATGGTGGCGCCTTCTGGTCTGGTTGCGCTCCGCGATATGGCGCGGGAACATGGCGGGCGGATTGTGGCCGATCAAGATACGGTGGCGGCTGAACGCGACCCGGAAGCGACTCCCTTTTACGAATATTGCTGGAACCACACCACGCTTCAAGTGTTGAAGCGTGATCGTGGCGTGACCTATCTGCAATGTCGCTTTCCCTTTGAGGGTACGTTGGAATCGGTCGAAAAAGTGCGCGCTGCCTTCCCGGATGAGGTTTGGATGCACACAGAATGCGTGCGCTTCGGCGGACGCACCACCATGACCGCCCTGCCTGTCATTCGCTGGAAGGATGATGCGCGGCTTGCTGAAATCATGGCCGGTTTTGAAGCGGCGGGGGCAGGCATTGCCAATCCGCATGTCTTCACGATTGAAGAAGGCTCTGGCTATCGCCGCGTGCCGGGGGATCAGCTTGGCTTCAAGCGCCGCGTTGATCCGCTGGGGCTGTTCAATCCCGGCAAGATGAAAAGCTTTGATGAGCCTGAAAGTGACGCCGCATGAAGCACGATATTGCTGGCCTGATGGCCGCGCTGCCCGATATCCGCTGGGTGACGGATGCCGCGCTGGTGCGGCAGCGCAGCCGGGATTTCTTCTGGTATAGCCCCGTGCTGAAACGCCAATTGAATGGCGTGAGCGCGGATGTGGTGGCCGAAGCGCGAGATGAGGCTGATGTGGTGCGCATTCTGGCCGCCTGCCATGCGCGACGCATTCCAGTCACGCCGCGCGGGGCTGGCACCGGCAATTACGGCCAGGCCATGCCGCTGCATGGCGGCGTGGTTTTGGATGTCTCCGCTTTGGATAAGCTGCTTTGGGCGAAGCCCGGCATCATGCGCGCGCAGGCCGGCGCGAAGCTGATTGCGCTTGATGAGCAAACGCGCCAACAAGTGGGCGGCGAATTGCGCTTTCATCCTTCCACCAAGCGCACCGCGACCATTGGCGGCTTTGTCGCCGGCGGTTCCGCAGGGGCCGGTTCCTGCATGTGGGGGTCCTTCCGTGAACCCGGCAATGTGCTGGGCTTGCGCGTTATCACCATGGAAGAAACGCCGCGCATTCTGGAATTGCGTGGTGGGGAGATTGAAAAAGCCAATCACGCCTATGGCACGAATGGCATCATCACGGAGGTCGAGATGCCCCTCGCCCCTGCCTATGATTGGGTGGATGTGATGATGGCCTTCCCTAGCTTCATGGAAGCCGCGCGCTTTGCGGAGGCCGTGACTTTGGCCGATGGCATTGTGAAAAAGCTCGCCACCGTTGTCGCTTCGCCCGCGCCACAGCAATATTTCCGCCATTTCGAAGGCCGCATCCCGGCGGGCATGAGTGTTGCGCTACTGATGATCGCAGCCCCCTTCCTGGAAGCCTTTGAAGCGCTGAAGGCCAAGCATGGCGCGACGGAGGCGGAGATCTATCGCTGCCCCACGGAAGAAGCGGCAGTGCCGCTTTATGAACATTCCTGGAACCACACCACGCTGCAAGCGCTGAAGATTGATCGCGGCATTACCTATTTGCAAACGCTATTCCCACCGCCGGGCCACATGGCTTTGGTGGAAAAGATGGAAGCGCTGTTCGGTGATGAAGTGCCGATGCATCTGGAATTCGTGCGCTTTGGCGGGCATGTTACCTGCTTCGGCCTGCAACTGGTGCGCTATACCAGCGAAGAACGCTTGGCCGAGATCATTCGCATTCACGAAGCCAATGGCTGCCCGGTCTTCAACCCGCATGCGTTTTCGCTGGAAGAAGGCGGCATGAAGCGCGTGGATGCGCGGCAATTGGCCTTCAAGAAGGAAGCTGATCCGCTGGGTCTACTCAATCCCGGCAAGATGCTCGCCTGGGATGATCCGGAATGGTCGCCCGATCGCCCGCGCACGCATTACATGTATGGCGACCCGGATGCCCCCGAATTCGAAGAAAGGCTGGATTAGGCACGCATCATGCGGGTGCTACTGATCCATTGCCATCCGCGGGCAGAGAGTTTTTCGGCGGCGCTCCGCGACACAGCGCGACAAGCGCTGGAAGCCGCCGGGCATCAGGTGGAATGCCGCGATCTTTACGCGGAAGGCTTCTCGCCCGCCTTGAATGCGACTGAACATCGCAACTATCTGGACCCCGCAAGCCATCCGCCGGATGTCGCGGATCATGTCGCTTCCCTACAAAGGGCTGATGCCCTGCTGCTGGTCTATCCCACCTGGTGGTATGGGCTGCCGTCCATGCTGAAGGGCTGGCTTGACCGTATCTGGGCGCCGGGCGTTGTCTTCAAGCTTGGCGATGGCGCGATTGAACCGTTGCTGACCAATATCAAGCGCATCGGCGTGGTCACGACCTATGGCTCGCCGCTTTGGCTGCTATGGGTGATTGGCTGGCCGGACAAGAAACTGATCAATCGTGGCCTCAGGCGGTTATGCGCGCGCGGCTGCCGTGTGGAATGGCTGATGCTGACACGGATGGATCAGCGCACAGCGCCGGAACGCACGGCGTTTTTGGCGAAGGTGAAGGCGCGGCTCAGCCGGTGGTAGAGCATTTTCAAGCCAAATGAGCTCACTTGGCGACTCGGAAAATGCGATCAAAAAGATTACTCAAACAGGTGATCCAATTCCCGCCAATCCGGCACTTCCGCATCCAGCAACTTCCCATTACGCAACACAATCCGATCCGATTGCGGGCGCGACAAAAACTCGGTCATGTGCCTCGCACGGAACAGGATAAGATCAGCCGGCGCACCAGCGCGGATCAAGCCCGCCCCTTGCAGCCCCATCGCCGCTGCTGGCCGCGCGCCGACGGATTGCGCCCAATCGCCATAGGGGTGATCCAGATGCAGAATGCGTGTGGCTTCACGCATCACCTCAACCATGTCGAGATCACCATAGGCGTAGAAAGGATCACGCGTATTGTCGGAAGCGAGGGAGACGGAAACGCCGCCCGCCTGCATTTCATGCACAAGCGTCACGCCCCGCCAACGCGGCGTACGCCCTGGCTCGCGATCCTGCAAATACATATTGCACATCGGCAGAACCACAATCGCCACACCTGCATCCGCGCAGACCTTGATGGTTTCAAGCGCGAATTCATCCGTCTGGCGCGAAAGCGAACAGCAATGCCCGCATTGAATGCGCCCCTTGAAGCCGCGCCGCAACGCCGTCAGCGCAATTTCGCGCAAGGCGCGCGCGCCGGTTTCCCCGCTTTCATCCACATGCAAATCAAGGTCTAGGCCGCGCGCTTCCGCCAGCGCAAAAAAATGATCCAACATGGCGTGGAACTCGGGCGGGATATCATCATGAATGCCGCCAGAAAGCCGCGTCACCATGCCCAATGCGCCGCCTGATTCCGCGACAATATCGGCAAGCTCGGCGCCCTCATCGCCAGCAAAGCGATCCAATGGCGCGATGGAGGAAGCCTGCAAGGTGATCCGCCCCGCCCAATCATCACGCAGTTGACGGAACATGCGCCAGGCCTTGGGCGCATGGGGCATGTAGCTGTCCAGATGCGTGCGCAGGGCAACCGTGCCATGGGCGTAAGCCGCGCGCAGTGCGAATTCAGCGCGTGCGCGCATATCGGCTTCCGACCAATTAACTTCCCGGTCCGCCATCACAGATGTTATGGCGCCCATGAAACTGCCATCCGGATTGGCGGCGCGTTGCCAAATATGGCCCTTATCCAGGTGCGTATGCGCATCCAGCATGCCAGGCCAGATTTGCCCGCCATCCAAAGAAACCCCATCCGGCGCAGAGCCAAGCGGCGCAATTGCGGCGATGCGCCCCTGTTCAATCCGCAGATCAAACCGCGCAATGCCATCGCGGTCCAAAGGCAGCGCTGCGGCCCCTTCCAGCACCGCGCCCGGGGCGCGCACGTCACGCAGCCAGAAATTGCTGCCCGCGCCGGCCAAAGCGGCGCGGGTCTTTGCCATGGCGCTGCTCATCGCCGATCCCCCCGGCCCATCGCGCTTTCATGCCAATGGCGCAACAGCAAATGCGTGAGCAGACTTAGCGCCAGGAAAATGGCAATGCCGGTTGTGGAAACCAACACAAGTGCCGCGAACATGCGCGAAATTTGCAACTGATACCCCGCTTCCAGAATACGATACGCAAGCCCCGATGAACTGCCGCCTGTGCCCGCGACAAATTCCGCGACAATGGCGCCAATCAGCGCAAGCCCACCGGAAATCCGCAAACCCGCCAGGAAGTAGGGCAGCGCTGAGGGCAGTAGCAACCGCGTCAGCACCTGCCAGCGCGATGCGCGATAAAGCTTGAACAAATCTTTCAAATTGTGATCCGCCGAATTCAGCCCAACCGTCGTATTCGATAGGATCGGAAAGAAGGCAACGATCCAGGCGCAGATCAGCAGCGATATCGCGATATCATCCACCCAAATGATGATCAGCGGCGCAATCGCGACAATGGGTGTCACTTGCAGGATCACCGCGAAAGGAAACAGCGACAATTCAATGATGCGCGATTGTGCAAACAGGATCGCCAGCGCCAATCCCAAAATCGCGGCCACCGATAGCGCCATGAAGGTGATTTTCAGCGTGATCAGCAGCGATACGGAAAGCGATGCCCAATCGCGCAACAACGTCTGCCAAATGGCAATCGGTCCGGGCAGGATATAGGGCGGTATCTCACGCACCCGCACCATCATCTCCCACCCGCCCAGGAACAGCAGCGCAAGCAGCGTAGGCGCCAGAATGCGGAGCCAGGTGCCTTCCACAAAACCGCCCGCGGCCGGTGCCGCTTCCGTGCTCTCACTCATGCGCACCTCCCATGGCAGAAGAAAGCGCATGCGATACCGTGCGGCATTGCGCGGCATATTCGGGGGATGTGCGGAACTCCTCCCCCCGTCCTGCCGGCGCGGTGATGCGCACTTCCTCGGCAATCCGGCCCGGGCGCGGGGCCATCACCACAATGCGTTCTGCCAGATAGACGCTTTCAAAAACCGAATGGGTCACGAAAATCACCGTAAAACGTTCCTGCGCCCAAAGCTGCACCAGATCATTGTTCAGCCGAAAGCGCGTGATTTCATCCAAGGCCGCGAAGGGTTCATCCATCAGCAGAATGCGCGGGCGCGTCACCAAGGCGCGCGCGATGGAAACGCGCATCCGCATGCCACCGGATAGCGCGCGCGGATAGGCTTTTTCAAAACCCTTCAGGTCAACGCGCGCAATCCATTCGGCGGCGCGTTCTTCGGCTTCCCGCCGTTTCATGCCGGCCAATTCCAGGGGCAGCGCGACGTTGCGGATCACGCTGGCCCAAGGCATCAGCGTTGGTTCCTGAAACACGAAGCCGATATCGCGTTCCACATCACCCGCCGCATCATGCATGGCCATCGGCCATTCCATCGTCCCGCCGCTTGGCGCGGTAAGCCCCGCAATCAGGCGCAGCAGCGTGGATTTGCCGCAGCCCGAAGGCCCCAGCAAGGCAATGAAATCCCCCGGCATGATCGTCAGATCAATGCCATCCAATGCCAGGGTTCCCGTTGCGTAACGCTTGGAAACCCCGGTGAGCGAGAGCAGTGGGCGCCGAGGGCTCAAGCCAGGCCAGCCCTTCGATTGACGAAGCGCAGCGAATAGGCGCGCTTCACATCAAGCCCAGGGGGCATCACTTCCGCATCGCGCATGGCCGTATAGAAGGCTTCCCAGCGCTCATCCGTCATGGCGCCAATGCCAAGCCGTTCCGCATCGCCCGAAAACACAATGCCGCGTTCGTTCAGGGCGCGGACGGCGTAATCAATCTTCTCCTGCGTCATTTCCTGATTGTCGCGCATGATGAGCGTATTCGCCGCCGCCACATCCTGCCCGCGCAAATACTGTGTCCAACCCTGCATGGTGGCATCCACAAAGCGCTGGATCAGATCGGGCTTTTCCTCAACAAGCTTGCGCGAAATATCAATGGTCGTCTGATAATTCGGGAAGCCCGCATCAGCAAACAGCAGCACGCGCGGATCAGCGCCACCCAGCCGCGCCGCGAAGGGCTCTGAAGAGACAAAGCATTGCTGAATGGCCTGCTTATCCGCCAGGAAGGGCTGGATATTGAAGGTATAGGGGCGGATTTGGCTATCGGTGAAGCCGAAGCGCCGGCGCAGGAAGGGCCAATAGGTCACGCGCCCGCCGGCACCCACCAGAATGGGCCGGCCACGCATCTGCTCAAAGCTGGTGAAGCCCGCTTCCGCATGGAACATGAAGCCCTGCGGATCCTTTTGCATGATGGCGCCAATCGCCATGAAAGGGATGTTTTCGCGCACATAATTCAGCGCCTGAAAGCCGGATGACATGATCATATCCACACGCCCCGCCAACAGCAGCTGCGCCGGGTTCTGCTGCGGCCCGCCCATGCGGATTTCGCAATCAATGCCGGCGCGGCGATAAAGCCCATTGGCCAGCGCCAGATAATAGCCGCCATGTTCCGCCTGGGCGCGCCAATTCGTCTGGAAGGAGAGTTTTTCCAGCGTCTGCGCCAGCGGCACCCGCGCCCCGGCCACGGCCGAAAGCACAAGGGCGCTGCCACCCGTGAGCAATGCGCGGCGTTCGATCCGATACCTGGTTCTCATGGCTCTCTCCTTGCTGGGGCTGGGGTGGGGCGTCACATGCCCCAGGGAGATGGGGTCAGCAAGGCATATGCCAATCCTTTAGGCGGTCCTTAGGAGTGAATCGCCCCGGCATCGCCTGTTTTCCGTGCATGGGCCGCCACCAAAGGGATCACCTGACAGGTTTTCAAACCACCGAAGCGTCCCTGGCCATCCGAGTCGCCCACCCAAAGGCTAGGTTTCCCCTGTCGCGGCTTATGGCCTATCGTCGCTTTGCAAGCAGCCTCCGGGAGGGCGCAAGCCTCATGACCACCACCGCGGTGCCGCCGCGTCAGACATCCTTGCTGCTTGGCATTTTTTTCATGTGTGCAGCCTGCACGCTATTCCCGATCATGAATGGCATCGTGCAGGTCTTGAGCCGAACCTACCCTTCCGAGCAAATCATTTGGGCGCGTACCACCGGGCATTTGCTGATTGTGCTTGCGCTGATTGTGCCGCGCTACGGGCTTAGCGTGCTGAAAAGCCGCAAGCCCGGGGTGCAGGTTTCGCGATCCTTGCTGTTGCTGGCGTCCACCACCTTTTTCTTTTTCTCGGTGAAGGATGTGCCACTGGCCAAGGCATCTTCCATTTCCTTCATGTCGCCATTCTTCGTGACGCTGCTGGCGCTGCCCATGCTGGGTGAGCAGATCGGCTGGAAGCGCTTGGCCGCAGTGACGGTGGGCTTCTTGGGTGTGCTGGTGGTGATCCGCCCGGGGTCAGAGGTATTCCAGCCCGCAGCACTTGGCATTGTGGCCAGCGCCTTTTGCTATGCGATCTACCAGATATTGACGCGCCAGGTGGCCGGGCTGGATCGGCCCGAGACATCCGTGATGTATAGCGGGCTTTTTGGCGCATTACTGATGTGCGCCGTGATCCCCTTTTTTTGGGTGCCGATCCATAATTGGTCCGATGTTTTTTGGCTGCTATCGCTCGGGGTGCTTGGGGCTGGCGGGCATTGGTGCGTGGCCAAGGCCATGACCTATGGCGCGGCCAATGTGATCGCGCCGTTTCAGTATTGGCAAATGATCGGCGCCATCGCGGTTGGCTATGCCATTACCGGGCTTTGGCCGGATCAATGGACCTGGCTTGGGGCCGGCATCATCATCGGCGCTGGGCTTTACATTGCCATCAGCGAAACGCGGACACGCAAGGCATGAGCCGCCCCCCTTGCCATCGGCGCCACTTCGGCGAAGCATAACGCGGCACATGCAGGGGGCGGCCCATGGCACGCAACAAGACCTTTCCGGATTTCGATGCGGCGGTCGCGGATATTCCGGACGGCGCGGTGATTGCCATTGGCGGCTTCGCCGGGCCGGGCACACCCTATAACCTTATCGCCGCCCTGGCGCGACGCGGCGCCAAGCGCCTGACCTGCATCGCCAATACCACGGGTGGTGCCCATAAGCCCCGCATGCCCGATATCGGCATGCTGGTGGAAAACGGCCAGGTCGCGAAGGTGATATGCTCCTTCACGGCCGCGACCCGCGCATCCGATGTGCTGCCCTTCACCAAATACTATGAATCAGGGGAGGTGGAAGCAGAAATCGTCCCGCAAGGCACCTTGGCGGAGCGGTTGCGCGCCGCGGGTGCCGGCATCCCCGCCCTCTATACGCCAACCGCGGTTGGCACCGAATTGGCCGAAGGACGCGAAACGCGGGAGATCAATGGCAGGCGCTATTTGCTGGAATATGCGCTGCCGGTGGATTACGCTTTCATTCGCGCCGCGCGGGCGGATGCGGTTGGCAATTTGCGCTTCCATCGCAGCCAGCGCAATTTCAATCCCTTGATGGCGATGGCGGCGAAAATCACCATCGTGGAGGTAGAAGAAGATATCCTGCCCGCCGGCGCGATAGACGCCGATGATGTGCATACAATGGGCCTTGTGGTGCATCGGCTGATCCGCGTGCCGCCACCACCGATGGGACTTTGGACCCGCAAGCGGGAGGCCGCACGTTGAGCTGGACACGCATGCAAATGGCCGAAAGGCTGGTGCGCGAATTTCAGGATGGTTGGGTGGTCAATCTTGGTGTCGGCATGCCGACGATGATTGCTGATGTGCCCATGGGTGATCGTGATATCATCTTCCACGCCGAAAACGGCGTGATCGGCTATGGCGCCGTCTGCGCGCCGGGAACCGAGGATTTGAACCTGGTCAATGCCGGCGGGCAGAATGTCATGCTCAACCCGGGCGCTTCCATTGTGCATCATGCGGATAGCTTCGCGCTGATCCGCGGCGGGCGGATGGATGTGACCGTGATGGGTGCCTATGAAGTCGCAGCCAATGGGGATTTCGCCAATTGGAAACTGAAGGGCGCCAAAGGCGGCGGCATCGGGGGTGCGATGGATTTGGCTGCCTCAGCGAAGCGCGTCTATATCATGCTGGAACACCGCACGCGTGATGGGGTTTCACGATTGCTGCCGCGCTGTAGCCTGCCCATCACCGCCGCTGGCGTTGTGACGCTGGTGGTGACCGATCTTGGTCTTTTCGCGCCCTTGGGGGAGGGCTTCGCTTTGCGTGATCTTGCCCCCGGCGTGACGCTGGAAGATGTGCGCGCCGCCACCGCCTGCCCTATCATCGCGTGAGGAAGCATCATGGCTTTGCTGATTGACTATTACGTTTCGCTCAATTCGCCCTGGACGCATTTGGGCGCGGCGCGGATTGAAGCCTTGGCGGCGCAGCATGGCGCGGCGCTGCAAATCTGGCCGGTTGATTTCGGCACAATCTTCGCGGGCTCCGGCGGGCTTCCCTTGCCGAAGCGCTCACCACAGCGCCAAGCCTATCGCTTGCAGGAATTGCGGCGCTGGCGGGATGCGCTTGGCATTCCCATCAATATCCAGCCAAAGCATTCTCCGGCCAATGAATTGCCTGGCGCGGCGTGTGTTATTGCGCTGCGCGAAACCCAAGGCCATGCGCTGGCAATTCGCTTGGCGCATCGCATCCTGAAGGCGCTTTGGGAGGAAGAACAGGATACCGGTGATGCCACTACCTTGGCCGCGCTGATTCGTGATTGCGGCCTGGATGCGGTTGCGCTGCTGCGCCTGGCGGAAGACCCGCGCTGGCTTGAACAGCGCAAGGCCGATACCGCCGCCGCGCTGGAACGCGGTGTCTTCGGTGCGCCGTGCTATGTGATTGGTGAGGATATGTTCTGGGGCCAGGATCGGCTGGATTTTGTTGCCAAGCGCTTGCGCAAAGGCGCTTGATGTTCAGCGGAAAATCCATTGCAAGGCTGGAAGATGCGCGGTTTCTGACCGGGCGCGGGCGTTATGTTTCGGATATGGTTCCCGCGGATGCGCTGCATGCCGTTGTGCTGCGTTCGCCGCATGCCCATGCGGTATTGGGTCACATCAACGCGGATGCCGCGCGCGCCATGTCCGGCGTGGACGGTATCTACACCGCCGCTGATCTTGCCGCGGATGATCTGGCGCCCCTGCCCTGCACGGCGGTGGTAGCGAGCGTTGCGCCCATGGTGGTGCCGCCGCGCCCTGTTTTGGCGACTGATCGCGTGCGGCATTTGGGTGAGGGGGTTGCATTGATCATTGCAACCAGCGCCGCCGCTGCGCGCGATGCGGCGGAGGCGATTGAAGTCCTCTACGATCCCCTGCCCGCCGTGATTGATGGCGCGAGCGCCCTGGGCGCGGAGGCACCGCAAATCTGGCCGCAGGCACCAGGGAATGAGGCGTTCCGTTTTCTGAAAGGCGACCGCGCAGCCACAGATGCGGCTTTCGCGCAGGCGGATCATGTCATCAGCCTTGATCTTTTCAATAACCGCGTCCATGCCGTGCCGATTGAACCGCGTGCCGCACTGGCGCATTTCGATGGCAGTCGGTTTGACCTGATCTTCACCGGCATGGGCGTGCATGGCATTCGTCGGCAGCTTGCGACGGTGTTTTGCCTGCCGGAGGATGCCTTTCATCTTGTCTGCCCGGATGTGGGCGGTGGCTTTGGTGCCAAGAATTTTCTGTTTCCGGAATATGTATTGGCGCTTTGGGCCGCGCGCCGGCTTGGTCGCGCCATTGCCTGGCAGGCAGAACCGAGCGAAGAATTCGCCGCCGCCGTGCATGGGCGCGATTTGCGCGCGCGGGCAAGATTGGCGCTGGCTGATGATGGCCGTTTTCTTGGCCTTGAAATCAGCAGCATTGCGGATATGGGCGCCTATCTTTCCGCGGTAGGGCCCCATTGCCCGACCAATGCTTTCTCCACCGCCATGGGCGGCGTTTATGCGATTCCGGCCATGCATCTGGAAGTGCTCGGCGCCTTCACCAATAGCCTGCCAGTAGATGCCTATCGCGGTGCCGGCAAGCCAGAGGCGAATTACATTATCGAAAGGCTGGTGGATGAAGCAGCGCGCAGCTTGGGGCGCGATCCTGCCCAGTTGCGCGCAATGAATATGCTGCCCGATGCACCGCATCGCACCGCCATGGGCATGGCCGTGGATGGCGGGCGCTTCGCCGCCAATCTCTCAGTATTGGACAAGGCTTCTGATGCGGCGGGCTTTACAGCTCGGCGCGCGGAGGCAGCACAGCGTGGCATGTTGCTTGGACGCGGCCTTGCCTGTTTTCTGGAAACTGCGCGCGGTGCGCCAGGCGAATGGGCCACGGTCAGCGTTGATGCATCTGGGCAGGCCCGCGCGGCGATCGGCACGCAAAGCAATGGCCAGGGCCATGAAACCAGCTATGCGCAGATTGTCGCGGACCGGCTTGGGCTGACGCCCGCCGAAGTGCATGTGCAGCAAGCCGATACGGATTTGCTGCCGAATGGCAACGGCCATGGCGGTGCGCGTTCACTGCATTTGGGCGGTGGCGCGCTGGTTATCGCGCTTGATGCGCTCCTGGAAAAGTCACGCCACATTGCCGCGCATTTGCTGCAGGCCGATCCTGCGGCGCTTACTTTCGCCGATGGGCGCTTCGCCTTGCCGGAAGGTGAGCGCTTCATCACCTTAGCCGAAATCGCGCGTGCTGCTGAGGATTCCGCCAGCCTGCCTGAAGGCATAACGCCCGGGCTTTCCGCATCTGGTCACAATACCTCCGACCTTGTGACCTTCCCCAATGGCTGCCAGGCCGCCGAGGTGGAGATTGACCCTGATACCGGCCATGCGCGGCTGACGCGCTATGTCGCGGTTGATGATTACGGGCGCTTGGTGAATCCACGCCTGACGCAAGGCCAGGTACAGGGCGGGCTGGTGCAGGGCATTGGTCAGGCCATGCTGGAAGACATCATTTATGATCGTGAGTCAGGCCAATTGCTGACCGGTTCCTTGATGGATTACGCCCTGCCCCGCGCCGATGATGTACCGGCGATTGAAGTGATATTGGAAGGCGCACCAACCGCGGCCAATCCGCTTGGTGTGAAAGGTTCTGGCCAGGCGGGCGCGATTGCCGCGCCGCAAACAGTCATGAACGCCATTGCGGATGCGCTGGCGCTGCGTGGCGCAACTGCGCCTGATATGCCTGCAACGCCCGAAAAGATTTGGCGTGCCTTGCAGAACGCTGCTGCCCCCTGAAAGGATTTGACGTCATGACCTATCAAGTCACGCGAGATTTCATCGGCTACGGCGCCACTCCGCCCAATCCGCAATGGCCAGGCGGCGCGAAAATCGCCGTGAATTTTGTCATCAATTATGAGGAGGGCAGTGAGCCTTCCTTCGAACTTGGCGATGGCGTCACTGAAAATGGCCTCACGGAAGCGCATGGCCTGAACCAAGTGAAATCAGGCCGCGATCTGGCGGCTGAGGGCATGTTTGAATATGGCAGCCGCGTCGGTTTCTGGCGCCTGCATCGCCTGTTCCAGGAACGCAACCTGCCCATCACGATTTTCGGTTGCGCGCTGGCGCTGGAACGCAATCCGGAAGCGGCTGCCGCCATCAAGACCGCGGGCTATGATGTCTGTTCCCACGGCTGGCGTTGGGTGAAGCATTTTGAACTCTCCGAAGAAGAAGAACGCGACCACATCCGCAAGGCCATCGAAAGCCAGCAGAAGACTGTAGGGCATCGGCCAGATGGCTGGTATTGCCGCTATGGACCTTCCGTGAATACGCGCCGGCTGCTCGTGGAAGAAGGCGGGTTTCTGTACGATAGCGACTACTACGGCGATGAATTGCCAATCTGGACACGCGTGGATGACAAACCGCATCTGGTAGTGCCCTATTCACTGACGAATAATGACGGCAAATATGCCGGCTGGATGGGCACATCCGATCAGTGGTTTTCCTATATCCGTGACGCTTTCGACATGCTCTATGAAGAAGGCCGCAAAGGTCAGCCGAAGATGATGTCGGTCGGGCTGCATATGCGCCTGATCGGCCACCCTGCGCGTGCCGTCGCGCTGCAAAGGCTGCTCGATTACATGGTGGAAAAGCGCGACGTCTGGATTACGCGCCGCGTGGACATCGCCCGGCATTGGATGGCAGTGCATCCGGCGAAGTGATGGGAAAGCCCTCGACGAAGTGACGTGAACATGATGAACTGAGTCGAATAGCCACACATTGGAGGACTTCAAAATGCTGAAACACTTCATGGCCGGTGTCGCATTGGCGACCGGCATTGTCTTTTCAGCGGCGGCGCAATTGCCGACACTGCCGGCGGGCGCGCCCATCCGCATCTCGGCCGTGACACAGCCGCTGCCGACCCAGCCGCAGTATACGCGCGTGGATATTCCAGTGCTGCGCGATGGTACGGCAGCGCGCAGCAATGGTCGCGTGCAAGTGCAACTTTCAACCCATGCGGAACGCAATCTCGCGGGCAATGAAATCGTCCGCCTGGTACGCTCCGGGCAGGTGGAAATCGGCGCTGGTACCCTCACAACGCTTTCAGGCGATGTGCCCATTCTGGATGGCATAGACCTTGCGGGGCTCGCGCCAGACATCAACGATGCACGCCGCATTGCGGAAGCGGTATTGCCCGTTGCCAATCGTGACCTGGAACGCTTTGGCGCGCGGCTGGTGGCGATGTATCCCTTCCCGGCGCAGGTGGTCTTTTGCCGCGCGCCCTTCACCAGCCTGAATGATTTGCGTGGCCGCCGCATTCGCACCTTCGGCAATTCACTGGTGGATTTCTTCACCACCCTTGGTGCCCAGCCCGTCAGCATCGGCTTCCCGGAAGTCTATTCCGCGTTGGAACGTGGTGTGGTGGATTGCGCCATCACCGGTTCCGGTTCTGGTGCTGCTGCGCGTTGGCCGGAAGTTTCCACGCATATCTCGGACCTGCCGGTTTCCTGGGCGGTCGCGGGTTATCTGGTGAATCTCAGTTGGTGGAACCGGTTGGAACCTGCCGTACGTGACTTCATGGAAGCGACCATGAAGGAAGTGAGCAACCAGCAATGGGCGCTTGGCCTTGCCGCGACGCGCGATGGCATTGATTGCAATATCGGTCGCGCTGCTGGGTGCAGCATTCATAACCTCGCCGCACGGCCCATGACAGAGGTAACAGCTTCCGCCGCCGACAAGGCGCAAGCGAGGGAAATCTTCCGTACCACGGTCCTGCCCGGCTGGGTGCGTCGCTGCGGCGCGCGTTGTGGTGAAGTCTACAACGACGTGATTGCGCCCATCAGCGGTGTGCGCTTCGGCGGATGAGCAACGGCGCCAGCTCTGCCCCCACATGGCTGCATGCGGCGCGGCGACTCCGACACTGGGTCGCCGCGCTGGCTGCCGTGATGGCCCATATTGCTGGCTGGAATTACATTCTCTGCGCCTGCTTCATTACGTTTGACATTGTTGGGCGGAGCTTCTTTGGCTTTTCCTCCAAGGCGACGGTCGAAGTCACAGGCTACATGCTGGCCGGCGGCATCGCTTGGGCCTTGGCCCATACGCTGGCGCGGCGTGCGCATATCCGTGTGGATGTCTTCATGATGCGCCTGCCGCTTGGTCTGCGCGCCTGGTTGCATCTTTTCTCGCTAGCCTTGCTGCTGGGCCTCGGTATTTTCTTCGCTTGGGCCGCGATGGAATTGGTGGATGAAAGTGCGCTGTTCAATGCGCATGACAATTCCGCGCTGCGGATTGAAATGATCTGGCCTCAGGGCATTTGGGCCTTTGGTATCATCACCTTCGCCATCATGGCCGCGGTGCTGATGCTGGAAGCGAGCCTTTCCATCCTGGCAGGGCAGCCAGAGGAATTGGATGAGTTGCTCGGGTCCCGCACCTTGAAGGATGAAACCGACGAAGCGCTGAGAGCCGTCGCCATGGCGCATGAAGCACCAAGGCCGCAATCATGATCGCGATTGTCTTTCTGCTGGGGCTATTGGCGGTGACCGTTTTCGCCGCAGCCACTGGCACGCAGGCCCTGCCCATCGCTGAAATCCTTATGCTGGTAGGCATTTTCGTGCTGTTTTTTGGCTCGGGCGTCTATATCGCGGCCGTGCTCGGCATACTTGGCGTACTAGTCGGCTTTTTGTTTTCTGATCGCCCCTGGTGGGCCTTTATGGGGCAAACACTGTGGGCGCCATCTTCAAACTTCGTGCTAGTTGCGGTGCCACTATTCCTATTGATGGGCGAAATTCTCTTGCGCGCGGGCCTTTCTGATAGGCTCTATCGCGCGCTGAATGTCTGGCTGAATCGTATGCCAGGCGGGCTGCTGCATACCAATATCGTCTCCTGCGCAGTCTTTTCTGCCATCTCTGGCAGTTCGGTGGCCACCGCGGCCACCATGGGCTCCGTTGCCCTGCCCTATTTCCAGGATACGAAATACAGCCAGCGCATGGTGCTAGGCTCGCTCGCTGCCGGCGGCGCCTTGGGCAATCTGATCCCGCCGGGCATCACCTTCATCATCTATGGGCTTATCACGGAAACCTCGGTCGGTGCGCTTTATATCGCCGCGATTATTCCATCGCTGCTCGTCACCGGACTTTTCATTATGGTGATCCTGGCGCATGGCCTGACGCACCCCATGGAAAAGCCGGCCAAGCTTCCGCTTGCCATGAAGCTCCGCGCGTTGGTTGATCTTGTGCCGACGGTCTTGCTGATTCTGCTGGTGCTGGGGTCCATCTATGGCGGCTTCGCCACGCCGACCGAAGCTGCCGCACTTGGCGTTGTTGGCGCCGCGCTTTTCGCGGCACTTGAAGGCAAGCTGACGCTCCGCATGCTGAATGCCTCAGCCGAGGCCACCGCGCGTAACACAGCATTGCTCGGCCTAATCCTGTTTGGCGCCTATTTGCTGAACTATATCCTGACACTGATCAATGTGCCGCAAGCACTCGCCGGCATGATCTCTGGCCTGCCGATTCCGCCTTGGGCCATCATGCTGTGCATCATCGCGCTTTACTTAGCACTCGGCACCTTCATGGAAGGCTTTTCCATGATCATCACCACGGTGCCTGTGGTATTCCCGATCGTCACCGCGCTTGGCTATGACCCGATCTGGTTTGGTGTGATCGTCACCATGCTCGTCGAGATCGCCCAAATCAGCCCGCCCGATGGCACGGTGATGTATGTGCTGCAAGGCATGCGAAAACGTGCTGGCCCCATCACGGATGTCTTTGCCGGCGTCATGCCTTTCCTTGCGGTCTATCTATTGGCCGTTGCGCTTCTGATGATTTTCCCCGGTCTGGCACTTTGGCTGCCAAGCGTCATGAGCTGACCTATTTTCGACGGATCCAAACCTTGAGCACCGAAACCACCACGCGCCCCATTCGCATCGCCGTTGATATCGGCGGCACATTTACTGATCTGCAAATCCTGGATTGGCGCCTTGGCGTGGCGCAAGCGTGGAAAACGCCGACAACGCCGGAAGACCCCTCGATCGGTCTTCTTACCGGCGTCAAGGAAGCCGCGGAACGCTTCGGTTTTGCTTTGTCCGATGTAGGCTTTTTGCTGCATGGCACCACCATCGCCACCAATGCGGTGCTGGAAAGAAAGCTCGCCCGCGGCGTCTTGTTGACCACAGCAGGCTTTGAGGATGTGCTGGAAATCAACCGCCATGTCCGGCGCGATATCTACGGCCTGGCGCAAGAACCATTCCCTACGCTGATCCCGCGCGACCGCCGGCTTGGGGTGCGGGAACGTTTGCGTGCAGATGGTAGCGCTGAAATACCCCTGGATGAATCGCAACTTCTAGCACTGCTACATCGCATAACACAGCTTGGTGCTGAGACCGTCGCGATTTCGCTGCTGCATGCCTATGCCAATCCCACCCATGAAAAGCGCCTGGCAGCGCTGATCCAGGCCGCGCGCCCCGATCTGCCGATTTCGCTTTCTGCTGATATCTCGCCAGAAATCCGCGAATATGAGCGTTGTTCCACCACTGTGCTGAACGCGCTTCTGATGCCGGTCGTGAAAGCCTATCTGGACCGGCTTGAAAAGCGGTTGGGTGTGGACGGATTTTCGCCGCTTGTCTTCCTGGTGCAATCCAATGGCGGCGTATGCAGCCTGCGCATGGCGGCTGAACAACCGGCGCGTCTTTTGCTCTCTGGCCCATCAGGTGGCGCTTTGGCAGCAGGGCGCATTTCAGAAATGCTCGCGCGCCCCAATCTGGTGGCGGTGGATATGGGCGGCACATCCTATGATGTTTCGGTGGTGCAAGGCGGGCGCGTTTCCGTGATTACGCAGGGCGAGATTGATCGCCTGCCAGTGCGCCTGCCCATGGTGGAAATGCGCACCATCGGCGCCGGTGGCGGTTCCATCGGTTCCGTTGACGCCGCCGGGCGGCTCACGGTTGGCCCACGCAGCGCGGGCGCGCGGCCCGGACCGGTTGCCTATGGGCGAGGCGGTACGGAACCCACAGTCACGGATGCCAATCTGGCACTCGGCCGCCTTGATCCTGATTTCTTCCTTGGTGGCGCCATCAAGCTTGATATGCCGGCCACGCGCGCCGCGATTGAAGCACGCATCGGCGCGCCGTTGCATCTGCCGTTAGAACAGGCTGCGGCGGGTATGCTGACGGTCACCAACGCCAATCTCGGCGCCGCCGTGCGGCTTTCCCTGTTTGAAAAAGGGCTCGATCCGCGCGACTTCGCACTGCTGTCCTTCGGCGGCGCTGGTGGATTGCACGCCATCGAAGTGGCCGAGGAAATGGGCATCACGGAAGTGATCTTCCCGCGTGAACCCGGAACACTTTCTGCCTATGGCATCCTGTTTTCCGATCTGGTGCAGGATTTGGCGCGCACAAGGCTGACGCGCGCTGAACCCGCTGGCCTGCCACAGATGCGCGGCATCATCGCTGAATTGCGCCAAGCCGCGGATGCGCGACTGGCACAAGATGGCATACCGCCTGATGAGCGTGAAATCACGATTGCCGCTGACATGCGCTATCATGGCCAGGCCTTTGAACTGCTTGTCCCATGGGGCGAACTCCAGGAACCGGATGAAGCTGCATTGGCTAAACTCATTCAGCGCTTTCATGCCACGCATAAGCAGCGCTTTTCCTATTCCAATCAGGATGAAGCCGTGGAAATCGTCACCTTCCGCGCCATTGCCAAAGGCAAGCTTGCGAAGCCGGTATTGCGCGAACCAGCCTCGGCGTCCCGCCCAACGCGCAAGGCAAAGCGCCGCGCCTATGATGGCCAGCAATGGTGCGAGGTGACCGTCTGGGACCGTGAGGCGCTTTGCGCCGATGATCTGATCAAAGGCCCCGCCATCATCGAAGAAGCCTTCGCTACCCATTGGATTTCTCGCGCCTGGCAAGCAAGGCTTGCAGCCGGCGGCGCCTTGATCGCCAGAAGGATCGCGCCATGAGCCTCGGCCCTATCGAAATCGAAGTCATCCGCAATGCGCTGACCGCTGCGGCGGCCGAGATGGATATCACCATCTGGCGTACCAGCCGCAGCACCACGGTGCGCGAATTGCTGGATTATTCCACGGCGGTTTTCGATGCTGATGGCAATAATGTCGCGCAATCCGCGCGCATACCGCAGCATCTGAATTCTATGGGCGCGGCACTGCGCATATTGCTGGATCGCTTCGTTGATGCATCGGATTGGCGTGAAGATGATGTTGTTGCCACCAATGATCCCTATTGCGGTGCACAGCACCTGAACGACATATTGGTCTTCAAGCCGGTTTTCCATGATGGCAAACGCGTGGCCTATGTGGGCGCGCTGTGCCATCACATAGACATGGGCGGCATGGCGCCTGGTTCCTATGCCGCGACAGCAACGGAAGTCTTTCAGGAAGGGCTCCGCATTCCACCGCTCAAGCTGATTGAAGGCGGCGTGCTGAACAAAGCCATCTACGCCATGATCGGGCAGAATGTGCGCAAGCCCGTGCTGATGCTGGGTGATTTGCAATCCCAATTGGCAAGCCTTGAGGTCGGCGCCGCTTCCATCCGCCGTATCGCCGCGCGCTATGGTGCCGTGACACTGATTGAAGCCACAGGCCGCATCCTGGATCAAAGCGAAGCCGCCATGCGCGCCGCCATTCGCGCCATGCCGGATGGCACCTATAGCTTCGAAGATTTCCTGGATGATGATGGCGTATCCGGCGAACCGGTGCGGCTGCAGGCCTCCATCACCATCAAGGGCGATGAGATTGAGGTTGATCTGACCGCCTGCGCAGATCAGCAGCGCGGCCCCATCAATTGCACACCAGCGATGTCGAACTGTGCTGTCTATTACAGCATTATCGCGGCAACGGATGGCGCCATGCCGGCCAATGCGGGCTGTTATCGCCCCATTCGCATTCGCCACCGTGAAGGCAGTGTCACGTCTTGCCGCGCACCGGCTTCCGTTGCGCATCGTGTCGCGGTTTGCCATCGGCTGGCCAATGTCATGTTCGGCTGCCTGCATCAGGCGCTGCCGGATCGCATGCCTGCGGCCTATTACGGCGGTTCTTACGTCGCCACCTTCCAGACCGAAGCGGCGGATGGCGGGCGTGAAGTGCTGGTAGAAATCGAAATTGGCGGCACCGGCGCCAGCCCCGCCAAGGATGGCGTGAATGCCTGGTCCTTCGGCATGCACAACAACAGCAACATTCCGATCGAAATGATCGAAAGCCAAATGCCGCTGACCATCACGCATTACGGGCTGAAGCCAGACTCGGGCGGAGATGGGCAATATCGCGGCGGCCTTGGCCTGATCCGCGAATGGCGTGTGGATAGCCCTGCCGGCATTTTCACCGCAAATATGGATCGCTTCCGCTTCCCGCCCTATGGCCTTGCCGGCGGCAGGCCTGCCAGCCTTGGGCGTTTGATGCGCATTCGCGACGGGCAGGAAACACCCATCGCGCCGAAAAGCGATGCGGTGCGGTTGCTGAAGGGCGACATTGTGCGGCTTGAAACTTCCGGCGGTGGCGGCTTTGGTGATCCCGCACAACGCCCGGAGGCAGAGCGCAAGGCGGATCAAGCGCTGGGATATGTGAAGGGCTGAACCCCCTCTGTGCGGCGCGGGTTTCTTGGCCTAGCCTTCGTGGAGGAGGATAACGCCATGACCCTGCCGCTGCTTTTCACACCCTGGACGCATCGCGGTGTGACGTTCAAGAACCGCGTTGTCGTCGCACCCATGCATCAATATGCGGCGGATCGCGGTTTCATCACGGATTGGCATTTGATGAATGCAGGCCGCTTCGCTGCGGGTGGCGCTGGTATGGTGATGGTGGAAAGCACCAAGGTGGAACGGCGTGGCTGCGGCACTTTGGGTGATACCGGACTTTGGGATGACGCTTTCATTCCAGGCATGAAACGTGTGGCGGATTTGATTCGCGCAATTGGTTCAGTACCAGCGATTCAGATTGGCCATTCCGGCCGCAAGGCACGGCGCTTCCGCCCTTGGGAAGGTGGCGCGCCACTCGTGCAAAGCCCTGAGATCACCGATTGGGAGGCTTGGGAGCTTGTCGCGCCCAGTGCCGAAATCGGCGATGCCGGGGACCCCATGCCGCGTGCGCTCACGCGCGATGAAATCCCACAAGTGGTGCAGCATTGGGCGGATGCTGCGCGGCGCGCGGATGCTGCGGGTTTTGATGTGCTCGAAATCCACGCGGCGCATGGTTATCTGATCCATCAGTTCCTTTCACCATCGGCCAATCGGCGCAATGATGATTATGGTGGAACGGAGCGTAACCGCATGCGCTTTGCGCTTGAAGTCGTGGGGGCCGTGCGCGCAATATGGCCGGCGCATAAGCCTTTGTTCATGCGCTTTTCTGTGGAAGATGATGCGGGCTGGGATGTGGAACAAAGCATTCGCCTAGCCAAGCTTGTGGGTGCTGCTGGCGTTGATGTGGTGGATTGTTCATCGGGTGGCATCACGGGCGGCCCGCCCAAAGCGGCACGGCCCGGCTATGGCTATCAAGTGCCCTATGCGCGGCGCCTTCGCCATGAAGCGCATATCGCCACCATGGCGGTAGGGCTGATTGTGCACGCGGACCAGGCCGAGGCGATTCTGCAAGCCGGTGATGCGGATCTGGTCGCGATCGGGCGGGAGATTCTCTACAATCCGAATTGGCCAACCGATGCCGCGCGCAAGCTTGGCATTGAATCCGCTTTCGATGCCATGCCGCCGGCGCAAAGCTATTGGCTCGAAAAACGCGCAAAAACAGTGAAGGATATGGAACCTTCCACCTATCGGCGGGGCCTGCATCAGGCGTGATCAGGATTGTGGCATGAGTAACCCTCACGGCCTCACACTCGCGCTTTTTCTGCTGGCGGGCGCGCAAACCTTGGCGACCATGGCGGTTTATGCGCTGCCCGTATTGGTCGCCTATGCCGCGCCGGATTTCGGCATGGCGCGCGCCAATATCGGCTATCAGGTGGGCCTTGTTTATCTCTGCGCGGTTTTCGCTTCCGCTTATGGACCGCGCTGGCTGGCGATATGGGGGCCGGCGCGCACCACACAGATTGCGCTTCTCGCCGCGGCGCTGGGTGTTGCCTTGCTGAGTTTCGCGGAGCTTTCCATCGCCGTGCCAGCGACGGTTCTGATCGGGCTTGCCTATGGGCTGACCAACCCGGCTGCGTCACAATTGCTTGGCAAGCTTGCGCCGCCATCCCGCCGCAATATGGTCTTTGGCCTGAAGCAAATGGGCGTGCCTTTTGGTGTTGCTCTCGCGGGGCTGATGCTGCCTGGTACGGCAGAAATCCTTGGCTGGCGCAACGCCATGCTGCTGGCGGCTGCGATGTTGCTGATGATGGTGGTCGGCCTTCAATTCAAGCGCGCGGATTGGGACCAGGATCGTGGTGCGCCTGCCGTGCAGGCAGGGCCATTGCTGCTGTTGAAATCACCCGCGCTTGGCGTGATTGGCCTTGCGGCTGCCTGTTACGCTTTGGTCCAGATTGGCCTTGGCGCGCATATGGTTGCGATGCTGATTGGTGATTATGGCTGGGATTCGGTTTCCGCCGGCGCGCTGGTTGGTCTGTGTCAGGTGGTGGGCGGGCTTTCGCGTATTGGATGGGCCTTGGTTGCCGATACGCGCATGGGCGGTCAGCGCGCCCTGATGCTGATCGGCGCGCTATCAGGGATTTTCCTGATGATGCTGCCATTGGTTGGCGGCACGCAGACCGTGCTTCTGGTGCTGCTATTCGTAGCCATTGGCGCCAGTACTGCCGGATGGAATGGCGTATTGGTGGCGGAATCTGTGCGCCTTGCGCCGCCCGGCGCCGCGGGCGCTGCCTCCGGTGCGGTGATTTCGCTCAGCTTCGCCGGCGCTGTGCTTGGGCCGCCATTGATTGCGCTGCTGGGTCAGGAATTGCACGGCTATCGCTACGCTTTCGCGATACTCGCAACGCTGCCACTTACTGGGGCAGCGCTATGCTGGTTCGGGCGCCATGCCCGCAGAGGAGATTTCACATGACACGCGACATGGTCGGCTATGGTGGCAAATGGCCGGATATGCGCTGGCCGAATGGCGCGCGGCTTGCCGTTTCCATCGCCGTCAATTTCGAAGAAGGCGCGGAACAGCAAGTGGGTGATGGGGACCCACAATGCGAACGCATGGGTGAGGTGATCAGCGTCGTGGCCCCCGGTGTGCGCGATATGGGCCAGGAACAGATTTTCGCTTATGGCACGCGCGCAGGTTTCTGGCGGATGCTGGATGCGCTGGACCGCCACTCCATCCCCGCCACCTTCCTGATGTGTGGCCGCGCTGTCGTAAGGGCACCTGCCCTTGCTGCGGAGGCTACAAGGAGCGGCCATGAAGCTGCCGCTCATGGCTGGCTGTGGCGTCCGCAATCGGATTACACGTCTCGTGAAGCGGAAGCCGCCGATCTTGATCGGTGCATCGCTGCCATCGCCAAAGCTTGTGGCGAAGCGCCTCAAGGGTTTTTCTGTCGCGGGTCGGAAAGCATCTGGACACGCGGGCTGCTGCAGCAACGTGGCTTTGCGTGGATGTCGAACGCTTTCGATGATGATGTGCCCTACGATGATCCGGCGCATCCTGGGCCGCTGGTACTACCTTATGCGCTTGATACCAACGACATGAAATTCTTCCACCCCAATGGCTTTGTGCGCGCCAGTGAGATGGTGGAGTATGTGAATGACGCGTTGGAGGTGCTGCTTGCCGAGGCAAAACAAGGCAAGCCGCGCCTGCTCAATATCGGCTATCACTTGCGCATCGCCGGGCGACCAGCGCGCTTCCCCGCCTTTGATAAAGTGCTAGCCCGGCTTGCCGAATTGGGCGATCAGGTCTGGGTAGCACGGCGCATGGATATCGCGGAAGCCTGGCGCGCTGCCACCCGCGCGTGAACGCAGGCCGCTGCGCGCCAGGCGCGGTATCTCAACCGGGCGGGACCGTCCGTGTCATGGCCGGCATGGCCGCAACCTTCGCATACCAGGCTTCCAGCTTGGGATGGCCAGGCCGCCAGGGTTCATTCGGATAACGAAAATCCATATAGCCAAGCGCGCAGGCAATGGTGATTTCGCCAATATTTGTCAGCATGCCAAGGCTATCGGCTTCCGCTTCCAACACTGCCAGCGCTGCCTTCACCTTACCCTGCTGCAGCGCGATGTAGGTCTGCCGCCCCTCATCCTGCGGCAGCGCAATTTCGCGCCGACGCGGCTGAGTGGCATCCAGAATCCCATCGCCCAGCGCTTCCTGACGCAGCGCCTTCCAACGCGCCGGACCGGCGGGCGGAAACATCTTCGGCCCATCACCGATACTGTCCAGATATTCGCAAATCACCGGGCTGTCATACAGCGCAGTACCATCATCCAGCACCAGGGTCGGCACTTTCGAAAGCGGATTCACCTTCACCAGCGCGGGATCAGTGGTACCAACCGTCCAAAGTTCCATCTGCTTGTCAATGCCGCGTTGAATCGCAAGCACAACGCATTTCCGCACATAGGGGCTATTGGGTGAATAGGCGAGTTTCATGCCAGTTTTCCTTCCTTCAGTTTCAAAATTCACGCCGGCGGGGTGCCGAGTGCATTCATCACCGCACCACGCTTTTCCATCCACCAGCCATGTTGCGGCGGCCAGCAACCGAAGACTTCTTCGGTTGTGCCAGGTTCCAGCACGGCGCGCGCATGCAGGGGCCAATTCGGGTTGTTCATGCCTTCGCGCCCAATCGCGATCAGATCAGCATCACCCGCGGCCAAAGCCGCTTCGGCCTGATGCGGGCCGATGATCAGCCCCACCGCCATGGATTTCATGCCAAGCTCTCGGCGAATTTGCGCGGAATAGGGAATTTGGAAACCATAGCCGCGCGGCACGCGCTTGCTGCCGGTGGCACTGCCACCAATACCGCCTGATGAACAATCCATCACATCAACGCCAAGTCTTTGGCATTCGCGCGCATAGGCAACGCTATCTTCCATTTCCCAGCCGCCATCCGCGCCATCTACTGCGGAAATACGCACGAAAAGCGGCAGGTTTTCCGGCCAGGCGTCACGCACGGCACGCACAATCTCAAGCGGGAAGCGCATTCTCCCGGCCAGATCACCGCCATATTCATCATTGCGCGTATTGCAGAGCGGTGAAAGGAACTGATGCAGCAGATAGCCATGCGCGCAATGCACCTCAATCGCCTCATAGCTGGCGGCCAGCGCACGACGCGCGGCGGTGGCGAAGGCTTCACGAATATCGGCCATGCCTTCCTTGGTCAGGGCTTCTGGCTGCACATGGCCTTCACCAATCGCATTTGCGGTCGGCCCCACCAGCGGCCAGGGCTTCTCACCCTTGGCGGCCTCCGGCGCGCCAAGCGGTCCATTGCCTTCAAAGGCACGCTGCGAAGAACCCTTGCGCCCTGCATGGCCGAGCTGCATCGCCGGCACCGCGCCCTGCGCCTTGATGAAACGCGCAAGCCGCTGCACTGGTTCAATATGCGCATCGGACCAAAGGCCGAGATCGCCATGGGTAATGCGCCCTTCGCGCATCACGGAAGTCACCTCGGTGAAAATCAGCCCAAAGCCGCCCACGGCGAAGCGACCAAGCTGCACCATATGCCAATCATTCGCCAAACCTTCGATCGCCGAATACTGGCATAGTGGCGGCATCACCACGCGGTTCGGGATCGTCACACTGCGAATGGTAAGCGGCGAGAAAAGCAGGGAACCCATGGGCGTCTCCGATCAGGCGCGTGATTTGCGCAGCGTGATACAGCTTGGCGCGCGCGTCCAGACCGCGCCTTAAGCGCGCCATTGCCATCGCGTCACAATCCGCTTAGGAGGCGCGCTGTTTGGCTTTCCAACCTTGGGGAAAACCGCTTTGCATGATCCGCTTTTCTGGGCGCTGCTTGGTTTTGCCTTTGCCACAAGCGTTACGCCCGGCCCGAACAACGCCATGCTTACGGCTTCCGGCGCCAATTTTGGGTTTCGCCGCGCCGTACCGCATATGCTTGGCATTATTCTTGGCTTTCCGGCCATGGTGCTTGCGATAGGGCTTGGTCTTGGCGCGGTTTTCACCGCCCTGCCTTGGCTTCATCTGGCACTGAAGTATATCGGCGCTGCCTATATGCTCTATCTGGCCTGGCGCATCGCCACAGCCGAGCGCGGCAAGGGCGCAGCCGCCGCCAAGCCCATCAGTTTTTTCGAAGCGGCGGGCTTTCAATGGGTCAATCCCAAAGCCTGGATCATGGGGGTTGGCGCACTCGCCGCCTATACCGTGCCCGAGGCACCTGTCTGGTCTGAGGCAGCGCGTGTGGCAGGGGCTTTTGTGTTTTCTGGCATTATCTCCTCAGTGCTCTGGTGCGGTTTTGGGGTCGCGATTGGCAAGCTGCTCACCTCCGATCGCGCTTTTCGGCTTTTCAACTATGGTATGGCCTTGGCATTAGCGGCCTCACTCATTCCCATATTCATTCTCTAGCGCGGAAGGCCCAACCCTTTGCCCCAAGCCCTGCCAGCCATCATCGCAGCCTTGCTTTTGCTGCTGGGCGCGCTTGGGCTTGCGCAGCAATACGGCGGAAATCACGCGCTGCTTTGGGGGCTTGGCGCGGCGCTGGGCTATACGCTGTATCGCGGCGCCTTCAGCTTTGCCGGCGGCTTTCGCCAGGCGCTGGCGGATGGGCACAGCGCGGGGTTGCGCGCACAAATGCTCATGCTCGCCATTCTGGTAACTGTGATGCTGCCCGCCATTCATGCAGGTATGCTGGCGGGCGCGCCGGTGCGTGGCATTGTGTTTCCTGCGGGTGTCGCGGTTGTCATCGGCGCCTTCATCTTCGGCATCGGCATGCAATTGGGCGGCGGCTGCGCTTCCGGCACGCTCTATACCGCAGGTAGCGGCAATACGCGCATGCTACTGACGCTGATTTTTTTCATCATCGGAGCCACCATCGCGGCCTATGATTCCGAAAGATGGACCGATCTGCCTGCGCTTTCCGCCACAACCCTGCCGGAGCTGATTGGGCTTTGGCCCGCGCTGCTTGGCAGCCTTACGATTTTCCTGTTGGTGGCACTAGGATCGCGCGTAATCGAACAACACCGCCATGGTCGCGTTGAACCGATCTTCAGCGCGCCAGCAGCAGAATCGCCGCGGCGTTGGTCCTGGGCCATGGCCGCGATTATCCTCGCCGTTCTCAACATCATCACGCTTTGGGCTGCCGGGCGGCCCTGGGTGATCACGGCATCCTTCCCACTCTGGGGTTCACGCATCGTTGCTGAGTTGGGCTGGGATGAACCCGCCTTCTGGATGTTTTGGGAAGACCCGACACGCACGGAAGCCTTTCTCCGCCCGCTACTCGCGGAACGCAGCAGTGTGATGAATTTCGGCCTGATGCTTGGCGCGTTTTTCGCTGCAACCATCGCGGCGCGCTTCAAGCCGCAATGGCGATTGCCGTGGCGGCATTGTTGCGCCTCCGTCATGGGTGGCCTCTTGCTCGGTTATGGCGCCGCCATGGCTTCGGGCTGCAATATCAGCGCCTATGTGGCGGGGATCGCTTCCGGCAGCCTGCATGGCTGGCTTTGGATCCTGCCGGGCATCGCCGGCAATTGGCTGGGGCTTCGGTTGCGCCCGCTATTCCGCCTCGATCACTGAGAAAGAATTTCCAAATTTCGCCGGCTGGGCAGCAAGCCCTTTATCCCATCTAATCCGCTGATAGCATTAAAAATTTTCGCTTGCACCTGGAAATTTCAGCCGCCATATCAAGTGGCAACCGGGGCATAAATCGCCCAAAGCTGGAGAATTTCTTGCTGCGCCCCTTTATTCCACGGCTCGGCATGGAGGTGTTGATGATCGCTCGCAGAACCTGCCTCGCGCTTCTCGCGCTACCCTTCGCCGTCCCGGCGCGGGCCGATGATGCGCTATCCACAGCCATGCGTGAAACCATCGGCGACAAGCCCGTGACCGATGGCGGCATTTTGTTGCGCGTGCCCACCCTCGCCGAAAATGGCGGCCAGGTGCCACTCGGCATTGTGGTGGAAAGCCCGATGACCGCGCAGGATCATATCACCGCCATTCATGTCTTCGCGTCACGCAACCCCACACCCGGGGTCGCCACCTTTCGCCTGACGCCGATGCTCGCCCGCGCCGAAGTACAAACGCGCATTCGCCTAGCCGAAGATCAGCGGCTGATCGTGCTCGCGGAAACCAGCACCGGCCGCGTCATGCGCGCCAGCGCGGAATTGCGTGTTGGCGCCGGGGGGTGCCTTTCATGAGCGCTTTGCCATCCCAGCCCCGCATCCGCATCCCCCGCAGCGCCCGCGCTGGTGAGGTGATTGAAATCCGCACCCTGATCGAACACCCGATGGAAACGGGGCTGCGCCATGAATCAGGCCGCGCCTTGCCGCGCGATATGCTGACGCGGTTGATGGTGCGGCTGAATGGTGAGGCGCTTTTTACCGCCGATTTCCAAAACGGCACCGCGACCAACCCCTATCACGTGTTTTTCGTGCGTATGGAAAAGCCGAGCCATTTCGAATTCATCTGGACGGATGAAAAGGGCCGTCAGGCGCGCGCCGAAGCGCGCGTCTCGGTAGCCTAACACGGTTTCACGAAACCGGCTCCGGCTTATCCGCATTGGGGAAGAAAAGCTGTTCCCCATTGATGCGATAGGAAGCAATCGCAGCCTGACCGGCGGCTGAAAGCAGCCAATCAATGAAGCGCTGCCCATCGGCAGCCTTCACATGCGGATGGCGCTGCGCATTCACCAGCATGACGCCGTATTGATTGAACAGCCGCGTATCACCCTCGATCAAAATGCGTTGATCCTGCCGATTGCGAAAGCTCAGCCAGGTGCCGCGATCGGCCAGGATATAGGCACCCTGCGCAGCGGCGGTATTCAGCGCCGGCCCCATGCCCTGCCCGACTTCACGATACCATTGCCCGCGCCCGGTGGCGGGATCCACGCCGGCCTGTTGCCACAAGCGAAGCTCCGCCGCATGCGTGCCGCTGCGATCGCCACGGCTGACAAAGGGTGCACGCGCGGCGGCGATGCGGCGCAGCGCTTCGGCCGTATCGCCAAGCCCAGCGATGCGCGCGGGGTCTGCCGCAGGGCCGGTGATCACAAAATCATTGAACATCACATGCCGTCGCGGCCCGCCGAAACCTTCCGCAACAAAGCGTTCTTCCGCGGCGCGATCATGCACAAAGACAACATCCGCATCCCCGCGCCGGCCTACATCCAAGGCCTGGCCGGTGCCCAAAGCCACCACGCGCACGGCAATGCCTGTTTCGCGGGTGAAAATCGGCAGGATATGGCCGAACAGGCCGGATTGTTCCGTGCTGGTGGTAGACGCCACCGTAATGCTGCGTTCCTGCGCCAGGGCCGGCAGCGCAACAGCCGCGAGCAATATCGGCAAAATGCCGCGTCGGAAAATACTGATCATGTTTCTCTCCCTTTTCTCCAAACCGTCACCAAACCAATTCGCCGCGCAAAAAGGCGCTTGCCGTGGCTGAAGCGGGCTGTTGGAAAAACGCCTCAGCCGGCGCCTGTTCCAGCACATTGCCGCGATGCAGAAACACCACATCCCCCGCAAGGCGCCGCGCCTGCGCCAGATCATGCGTGGTCATGACAATCTTGGTGCCGCGCTGCGCCAGCGTCAGCACAATTTCCTCCACCGCACGCGTCGCGGCGGGGTCCAGGCTTGCGGAAGGCTCATCCAGAAACAGCAATTCCGGCTGTAGCGCCGCGGCACGCGCCAACGCCAAGCGTTGCTGCTGACCCACGGAAAGCTTGCGCGCCGGATCAGCCGCGCGATCAGCAAGCCCCACCAACGCCAAGGCTTCCTGAGCCCGCGCCAGACGTTCATCATGCGCGACGCCCGCCAGCGTCAGCGGATAAAGCGTATTGGCCAGCACAGACCGGCGCAGCAGCACCGGGCGCTGAAACACCATCGCCTGGCGCCGCGCGGCATGCTCGGGCGCTGAGGCCCAGAATACCCGCCCAGCCGAAGGCTTCAGCAAACCATGCAGCAGTCGCAGCAACACACTCTTTCCGGCACCATTCGCGCCAATCAGCAGCGTCGGCGCGCCGGCGGTAATCTTCAGCGAAACATCGTGCAGAATTTCCACACCGCCCGCGCTGAAGCCCAAGCCTTCGGCGCTGAGCGGCAGAATGGAATCAGGTGCGCGCATGTCAGCCAGCCCAGCGCGCGGCAATGCCGCGCACCCCCTGCGCCAGCGCATTCACGCCAAGCACAATCGCCATCAGTACAATCCCGAGCGCCAACGCCAGCGGCAAATCACCCTTGCTGGTTTCAAGCGCAATCGCGGTGGTCATCACGCGGGTAAAGCCTTCAATATTGCCGCCCACCACCATCACCGCGCCTACTTCCGCCGCTGCCCGACCAAACCCCGCCAGCAGCACCGTCAGCAGCAGAAAGCGCCCATCCCACAAAAGCGTCGGCACCGCGCGCCACGGCCCCGCCCCGAAGGACCGCAGCTGTTCCGCATATTCTTCCCACATGCCTTCCAGCACCTGGCGCGTCAGCGCCGCCAGAATGGGCGTGATCAGTACCGCCTGAGCGATGATCATGGCGCTTGGCGTGAACAGCAGCCCGAAAGACCCCAAAGGCCCCGACCGCGACAACAAAAGATAAATCAGCAACCCCACCACCACCGGCGGAAGCCCCATCAGCGCATTGCAAAGCGCAATCACACCACCGCGACCCGGAAACCGCGCCACACCCAAAAGCGCCCCCAGCGGCAGGCCAATCAGCGCCGCCAGCACCAAGGCGGAGAGGCTCACGCGCAAGGATAGCGCCACAATGGCCAGCACCGCCGGATCCAGGGAAAGGATCAGGCCAAAAGCAGTCGTGAATGCGCTGGCAAGATCCTGCACCCTATCCTCCCGATACCCTGCTTAAATGCGGATGGTCGAAACCTGCGTCAATTCAGCGAACGGCTTGACTGGGTGCCGGATTTTGCCGAATTTCACCACCATATGCCTGATGTTTTGACCCTTAAGGAAGCCGCGCGCTTCCTCCGCCTTTCCGAACGCTCGCTTTATGAGCTAGCGCGCGCCCAAAAGCTGCCGGCGGCGCAGCTTGGCGGCAAATGGCTTTTCCCGCGCCGACAGCTTGAACGCTGGCTGGCGGCCCAAGCCGATGCCGGCGCCGCACAACGCCTGGACCCGCCGCCGATCCTGGCCGGCAGCCATGACCCTTTGCTGGATTGGGCCGCGCGGCAATCTGGCTGCGGCCTGGCTTTGCGCGGTGGCGGCAGCCTGGATGGGCTGCTGGCCCTGGCCGCCGGGGAGGCATTGGTCGCCGCCAGCCATTTGCTCGACCCCGATAGCAACAGCTTCAACGAACCCGCAGCGCGTGAATTCCTGGCCGGGCGCGGCTTTGTCGGCATTATCTGGGCCTGGCGAGAGCAAGGGCTGATCCTGCCGCAAGGCAACCCTGCCGCGCTTGCCGGCATCGCCGATCTGGCGCGGCCCGGCCTGCGCGTGGCGGGGCGGCAACCGCGCGCCGGCAGCCATGTGCTGCTGACGCATTTGCTTTCAGAAGCGGGGCTGCGCCTTGATCAGATCGGCTTCCTGCCAAGCCCCGCCCTTTCCGAAGATGAGGTCGCCGCCAGCGTCGCCGAGGGCCGCGCCGATGTCGGCTTTGGCATTCGGGCCGAGGCCGCGGCGCGCGGCCTGACCTTCCTGCCGTTGTTCCGAGAGCGTTTTGATCTGGTGATGGAACGGCGCCATTACTTCAGCGACGCCGTGCAGAAATTACTGGCCTTCACGCGAACCGAGGTCTTCGCCACCCGCGCCGCGCGGCTTGGCGGTTATGACCTTTCCGCGCTTGGTTCCGTTGCCTTCAATGCGTGAAGTTACGCCTATGCCAGCGTAATCCCGGCATAGCCCTGCGCCGCCATATCATTCGCCCAGGCACGATAGGACGGCGCACTACCGGTATAGCGCGCGACGATGCGCTTCTGCTTGCCCGCGACATTCAGATTGACGCCGGTCATCCAGGAATCCACCTCCATGGAAAGTAGGCCCTTGGCCAATTCCATGACGTGATCCATCCATTTTTCCATCGCCGCTTCAGTCGCTTCCACGCGCGTAATGTGCTTGGCTTGCGCATAGCCCAGCAGATCGCTCACCCATTCCACATTGAATTCAATGGAACGCGGAATATTGCCAAGCGCGGTATGGGGGCCCAGCAGCATGAACAAATTCGGCATGCCCTTTTGCAACATGCCGACCAGGGATGTCGCGCCATCCTGCCACAACTGCTTCAGCGTCACACCATCTGCGCCCTGGAATTCAATCCGGTCAAAGGCGCCGCGCAAGGCGTCAAAGCCTGTGGCATAGACGATGATGTCGAATTCATATTCGGCTTCGCTGGTCTTGATGCCCGTTGGCATAATGCGCTCGATCGGGGTTGCCTTGCTGTCCACCAGCGTCACATTCGGCTGGTTGTAACATTCGAAGTAGAAGGTTTCCAACGGTACGCGCCTGGTGCCGAAGCCGTGATTCTTCGGGATCAGCATTTCCGCCACTTTTGGGTCCTTCACGCGCTGGCGGATCTTGTTCGCCACAAAACGCGAAACTTCCTCATTCGCTGCGCGATTGGTCAGCAAATCCTTGAAATTGCCAACCCAAATCCCGAAGCCCTTTTCGGAATAGAGCTTTTCCAGGAAGGTTTCGCGTTCTTCCGCCGAAACATCGAAGGTGTTGCGCGGATCGGGCGTGTGCAGGAAGCAGGAAAAGGTTTCCTGGCAGCGCTTGAAAATCTGATCATAGCGGCTGCGGATTTCCGCCATTTCCTCGGCGCTGATCTTGCCATTATGCAAGGGCGCGCACCAATTGGGCGTGCGCTGAAACACCACAAGCTGCTTCGCGGTCTTGGCCACTTCCTGAATGGTCTGCACGCCGGATGCGCCAGTGCCAATCACCGCCACGCGCTTGCCGGTGAAATCCACCTTTTCCTTGGGCCAAAGACCCGTGTGGAAAGATTGCCCTTTGAAATCGGCAATGCCGGGAAATTGCGGCATGGTAGGCGCGGAAAGTGCGCCAATAGCGGTGATCAAAAAGCGCGTTTTATGGTTGCTGCCATCTTCCAAGGTCACGGTCCAACTGCGTGCCTTTTCATCCCAGCGCGCTGCCTTCACGCGGGCGGAGAATTGGATATCTCGGCGCAAATTGTATTTATCGGCGACCAGGTTCAGATAGCGTTCGGTTTCCGGCTGCGGCGCGAAATGTTCGGTCCAATGCCATTCCTTGAGCAAATCCTTGTCGAAGGAATAGCCATAGGAATAGCTTTCCGAATCGAAGCGACAACCCGGATAGCGGTTCCAATACCAGGTGCCGCCCACACCGGTGCCGGCTTCAAATACCCGCGCCTTCATGCCCAATTGGCGCAGCTTGATCAGCTGATAAAGCCCAGACATGCCCGCACCAATGACAATGGCATCGTAATCGAGCCCCTTGTCGCTGCCCGCCGCCTTTGTCGCTTCCATCACTGCGCTCATGTCGAAATTTCCTACCCTTCTTCCGGATCAGACTGACCCCTGAGCCACCATATTTACGCAGATACGCAAAAAACCAAACAGGGCTATGCCTGCCCCAAGGGTCAGGCTATTATTTGATCAGGATCAGAATTTGCGCGGGGCAAGGCTCAGCCCGCGCAAAAAACTGCCCGAAATTCACGCCGCCAGCCGCGCCCGCGCATCCGCGCGCAGCATATCCGCGCCCTTTTCCGCGATCATGATGGTGGGCGCATTGGTATTGGTGGAGGTCACGGCGGGCATCACGGAAGCGTCAATCACGCGCAGCCCTTGAAGCCCATGCACCCGCAGCCTGTCATCCACCACCGACATCACATCCGGCCCCATGCGGCAGGAACAGGAGGCATGGAACACCGTGCTGCCAATCTGGCGCGCATAATGCAGCCATTCCTCATCGGTTTGCACTTCCGGCCCTGGCATGGATTCCGCCACCATGAAGCGTTGCAGCGCGGGCTTGCTGAACCATTCACGCATCATGCGAAGCCCCGCGACAATACTGCGCTGGTCACGATCCTCCGCCAGGTAATTCGGATTGATGATGGGCTGTTCGCGCGGATCAGCACTGCGGGCTGCAATGAAGCCGCGGCTTTCCGGGCGCATTTGCCAGACGCCGGCGGTCATGCCAGGCTTGGTATCCAGAACGCGCGTCGCCCCCGGCGCGTAACTCGCGGAAGCAAATAGCGCCTGCATATCGGGCGTCGCACTTTCCGGCAAAGCCTTGAAGGAAGCCGCGAGAAGGGATGCCGCATAGGTCAGCACCCCGCGCCCCAAAACAGCGAATTTCAGCACCTCACCCGCCAGGCGCAGGCCGCGCGTGCGTTCATTCAGCGTCGCCACATCCTTCACCACGGCTTGCACACGCACGAGGAAATGGTCCTGAAAATTCCGCCCCACACCACGCAATTCATGCAGCACGGGAATGCCGAGCCCCGCCAAATGCTCAGCATCCCCCACACCGGAAAGTTGCAGGATATGCGGCGAACCAACCGCACCGGCGGAGAGAATAACCTCCACCGCCGCATCCGCGCGTTCAGTCACACCGCCGCGCGAAAACTCCACCCCCAAAGCGCGCTTGCCTTCGAAGACCACGCGATGCACCAGCGCATTGGTCACCACACGCAGATTGGGCCGCCCCATAGCCGGGCGCAGATAGGATCGCGCGGCACTCGCCCGGAACCGCCCGCCGCGCGTCTGCTGCACCCAGCCGATATGATCACCAAGCCCATGCGGCAGATCATTCAAATCATCACGGTAATCCCAGCCCATTTGCTGGCCCGCTTCAATCGCCGCCTGACACAATTCCGGCTGGTCCCGTGATGGAGAGGTGTAAAGATAGCCATCCTTGCCATGCGCCGCCTTGTCCGGCCCCTGCCATTTCTCCGATTTATTGAAGTAAGGCAGCACATCGCCGGAAGACCAACCGCGATTGCCAAGCTGCGCCCAGTGATCATAATCTTCCGGCTGAGACCGGATATAGATCATGCCATTGATCGAACTTGATCCCCCCAAAACGCGCCCGCGCGGGTAATTGATTTCACGCCCATTAAGGCCCGAGTCCCGATCCGCCTTGAAGCCCCAGGTCAGCGTCGGGTGATCGAGCAATTTCATATAGCCGGCGGGAATATGGATCAGCGGGTTCCAATCCTTACCGCCAGCTTCAATCAGCAGCACCTGATTGCCCGGGTCTTCGGACAAGCGATTGGCCAGCACGCAACCAGCCGAACCACCACCAACGATTACGTAATCAGCTTTCATCGCGCTTCCCCTTTTTCCTGTATGGCTTCAATCGAAGCGCAATTCCCACCCAAGCCATTCACATACCGCGCGGCCCATCACCCATTCCAAATCATCACCCTTCAGCCAGGGCAATTCCTGGGTGAAGAAGGTCACGCATTGGCGATAGCTGCACGGCATGCGCGTAATGTCCGTGCCCCAGAAAAAGCGCTTAGGGCCGAAGGCATCAAAAATCCGCTGCAAGCCATCATGGATATTGCGATAAGGATAGCCCTGCGTCGAATAATGCGGCGCGCCCGTTGCCTTCACCGCCACATTGGGCAGCCTCGCCAAGGCCACCAATTCATCCAAATTCGCAAAAGCTGCCTCATCCTGGCCGGTGCGCACCAGGCCGCAATGATCCAGGATCATCTTGAGATTCGGATGCGCTTCCGCGATCTGGCGAAATTCCCCGAGGAACAGCCCACCCATGCACGCAACCGGCAGGCCTTCCTTCTCCGCGGCTGGCCAAATCCAGTCCAGCGTACCATCGCGCAGCCAGATCTGCTCATCAGGATGCAACAAGGACCAACGCAGCCCGAGCATTCCCGGCTGATTTTTCCAGCCATGAATCAAATGCCGCGATTCCGGCCGCATGGGCGGGAATTGCCCCATCACTGCGAAGCGGTCCGGATGGCGCCGCGCCGCTTCCACCGCCATGGCATTGGAATCCGGATCCCAGTTTGCTGGCGGATGGATCACGGCCGCCTGCACGCCGGCCTCATCCATTTCGTGCAAGGCTTCCTCTGCCGTGAAGGAAGACACTTTCCGATGCAGACCGGAAGGCGTGCCCTTGGACCAGATATGAATCTGCGCATCCACAATCTTCATGCAACGCACCCCATCATTGCGCGATGAACCCGCCATCAATCACCAATTCCGCCCCCGTGATGAAGGATGCCTCATCGGACGCAAGGAACAGCACACCATAGGCAACCTCAATCGGTTCTCCCAGCCGGCGGAGCGGTGTCAACGGAATCTTCGCGGACCGCCCCGGCCCATTCGTGCCCCCCAGCATTGGCGGCAAATAGCCGGGATGGACGGAATTGACCCGTACCCCCTGCGGCCCCCAGCGCACGGCAGCATTCTTGGTGAGCAACCGCACCGCACCCTTGGAAGCGGAATAGCCCGGATGCCCTTCCGCACTGCTCACGAAACCCATGATGGAGGAGATATTGACAATGGAGCCCTTCCCCTGCCCTGCCATCACCTGCCCCACCAAGGTCGTGCCCAAAAACACGCCCGTGGCATTGATGGACATAAGCTGGTTCCAGCCTTCCAAGGACAGCATATCGCCAACCGCGCTGCCGCTGATGCCGGCATTATTCACCAGAATATCAATCCGCCCATAATCGGACAGCGCCTTTTCAATCAGTCGCTTCCAATCCGCTTCCTGCGCCACATCCATGGCGACGAAGCTCGCGCGCCCCTGGCTTGCGGCGATATCAGCCGCCAGCGCCTCACCCAGATCAGCGCGGCGATCCGCAATAATCACCACCGCGCCTTCCTTGGCGAATAGCCGCGCTTCCGCTTCACCCATGCCATGGGCGCCGCCGGTGATGATGGCAATCTTATCCTTCAGACGCATTTTCCGCCCCCTTCAACCAGCGCTTCTCACCGGATTGGGTGATTGCATCGAAACGCCCGCCCATTCCTCATAAAGCTGCACGACGGATGTCATATCCGCATCTGGGCCAAACCTGTTCTTCGCAATGTTCAGCATCTCCCGCGCCAAGGCCGCCATGGGGGCAGAAAGCCCAAAGGCCGCGAATTCCTGCACCGCCAGCGACAAATCTTTGGAGACAATGGCATTGCTCGCCCCGCCCGAAAACCGCCCATTCAGGACGGCACGCGGAAACTTCGTAACCGTGGAGCTATTCCGTCCTGTGCTGGCATTGATCACGTCACACATCAGCGCCGTATCAATGCCGGCCTTGGCGCCAAGCGCAAAAGCTTCAGAAGTCAACACCATGCCCGCCAGGGAAAGCAGATTATTCGCAAGCTTCATGGTCTGGCTGAGGCCTGGTGTGTCGCCAATGGTGAAGACCGTGCGCCCCACCACCTGCAATAGCGGCATCACCTCACTGAGCGCATCCGGTGCGCCGGAAGCAATCACCGCAAGCGCGCCGGATTCCGCACCATGCACGCCGCCGCTGATCGGGCAATCAATCAGCGCAATGCCTTTCTCAGCAAGCCCCGCCGCAATGCGCTGCATGGCCGCGCTGCCAATGGTGGACATTTCGATATAGGTGCGGACCGCGCCCGGCATTCCCGCAATGCCCTCAGCGCCCAGGGCCACACGTTCTGAGGTTTCGGCACTCGGCAGGCAGGCGAACACCACGCTGCATTGCGCGGCGACTGCGGTGACCGAGCCCATGGCCTCGGCCCCCGCTTCGGTCGCGCGCTGCATCGCCTCCGCGCGCGGATCAAATACCAGAATGCGTTTACCGGGATTGCGCTGCGCCCAATCCGCCATGCGTGTCGCAATCGGGCCACCCATGGCGCCCAGACCCAGAAAACCGATGCGTTCCATTTCCATGGCGCTGCCTTCCCCCCATATCCAAGAAGTCAGTCTTCACCGGATTGCGCAGAGTGACCAGGGCAGACGAAGCCTCAGCCCGTCTTCCGTCCCACCGCCAGGCGCGCCACCGCCACGAAGGAACGTGGCCCATCAACGCCACCCGCCAGATAGGCACGGCGCGCGATATCCTTGATCGGCGGAATGCGTTCCGGCGGCAGTGCCGCGATGAAGGCGCCGGCTATGCCCTGACCGCCCGCCGCCCAGGGGTCCCACCAATCCTCGAAATCCGAGAAATCCTGGCGGATGGCGATATCGCATTCCGTCACCTGCCCAAGGCCCGCCGCTTCAAACAGCGCCGCCATGCGCCCCGGCGCGCCGACCGGGTCTGCCCAATAGCGCGCGCGGAAGGCCTCGCCTTCCGGTTCCGTGATGGCGACGCTATCGGCAAAGGCGCGCAGGAAGGAAAAGCCGCCGGTGAAATCCCACATCGCCGCCGCCATCAGGCCGCCCGGCTTGGTCACGCGCGCCATTTCCGCCACCGCCTTGGCGCGATCCGGCACGAATTGCAGCACCAGCAAGGATAGCGCGGCATCGAAGGCCGCATCCGGCAGATCCAGCGCGCAAAGATCCCCCTGGCGGAAATCAGCGGAAGGCACGCGGGCGCGCGCGGCTTCTAAGAACGCCGGGCTGATATCAATGCCGGTGACGCGCGCCGTAGCGTCTCGCGCAGCCAGCGCATCGGAAAGCGCGCCCGTGCCACACCCCGCATCCAGCACCACCAAACCGCGCGGCAAGGCAAGCGCATCCAGCATGGCATCCGCCAGTTTGCGAGACCACCGGCCCATGCTGCGTTCATAAGCCGCGCCATTGGTCGCGGCGTAGCCGGACACTGCGCCTAATCCTCGTATTTATAGCGGAAATTGCAGTGGCTTGCGCCGCCCATGATGGTTTGCGTGCGTTCCAGTTTCAGCTTGGGGTCATACCCCTCACAAAACGCGCCATCACGATTGCAGGACAGGATGGCGCCAAGCTCCGCCAGCCCCATGGCGCGATACATCTCCGCATAGCGGCAGCGCGTGACGTTGAAATCATAATGCTTGGCGTCCTTGCGCAGCGTTTCAATCTGCAGCGCATCGCCCTTGGTCCATAGCGGCTGGAGCGAGATGAAATGTTCGAGCGATGGCTTCCCCTCCGGTCCCTGCTTGGCCATCTCGGCGGCGGTTTCCTTGGCCAGCTTGATGATGGCGGACGACATGATGGCTTTCGCCTGCGCCTCCCCGATTTGCGCCTTCATTTCCTCATAAATGCCCTTGGCAAAGGCGGCTTCGATCCGCCTTTGTTCAAGAATGCCTAAGGTTTCTGTGGCCATAAGCGCCTCCTTCGGGGTTCATCGGGCAAGCTTAGCGCGGCGGCCCGTAGCGACCAGCCCCGAAAAGAACATAAAGGTATCTTTATATTCTTCTTTCCCTCTAGCCCCGCGCCCCGCCCCGTGTTACCCGCCGCGCCAGATTCAAGGAGATTTCGCCATGGCCGCCCAAGACTACGTGATCAAAGACCTTTCCCTCGCCGCCTGGGGGCGGAAGGAGATTTCCATGGCCGAGGATGAAATGCCCGGCCTGATGGCGGTGCGCGCCGAATATGGCGCCTCCCAGCCGCTCAAGGGTGCGCGCATCGCGGGCTGCCTGCACATGACCATCCAAACCGCAGTGCTGATTGAAACCCTGAAGCACCTGGGCGCCGATGTGCGCTGGTCCTCCTGCAATATCTTCTCAACCCAGGACCATGCGGCGGCGGCGATTGCCGCAACCGGCACGCCGGTTTTCGCCGTGAAGGGCGAAACCCTGCCGGAATACTGGGAATATGTGCAGCGCACGCTGGAATGGGCCGATGGCGGGGAGCCTAACGTGCTGCTGGATGATGGCGGCGACATGACGCTGCTGGTCCATTACGGGCTGCGCGCCGAACAGGGCGATACCGCGTTCCTGGACAAGGCGACGAATGAGGAAGAAGAAGTCTTCTTCGCCCTCATCAAGAAATGCCTGCAGACCAAGCCCGGCTGGTTCGCCAAGCTTGCTGCCGCCATCAAGGGCGTTTCGGAAGAAACCACCACGGGCGTGCATCGGCTTTATGTGATGGCCAAGGAAGGGCGCCTGCTTTTCCCGGCGATCAATGTGAATGACAGCGTGACCAAGTCGAAATTCGACAATCTCTATGGTTGCCGCGAATCACTGGTGGATGCGATCCGTCGCGGCACCGACGTGATGATGGCCGGCAAGGTCGCCATGGTTTGCGGCTTTGGTGATGTGGGCAAGGGTTCTGCCGCCTCTCTTCGCAATGCCGGTTGCCGCGTGATGGTGAGCGAAGTGGACCCCATCTGCGCCCTGCAAGCCGCCATGGAAGGCTACCAGGTTGTCACCATGGAACAGGCCGCGCCGATGGCCGATATTTTTGTGACCGCGACAGGCAATGTGGATGTGATCACGGTTGATCACATGCGCGCCATGAAGCACCGCGCCATTGTATGCAATATCGGGCATTTCGATTCCGAAATTCAGGTGGCTGGGCTGCGCAACATGAAGTGGGATAATGTGAAGCCGCAGGTCGATGAAATCGAATTCCCCGACCAAAAGCGCATCATTCTTCTGTCTGAAGGCCGGCTGGTGAATCTGGGCAATGCCACGGGCCATCCTTCCTTCGTGATGTCGGCTTCCTTCACTAATCAAACGCTGGCCCAAATCGAACTCTGGACCAATACCGCCAAGTATGAGCGCAAGGTCTATACCCTGCCGAAGCATTTGGATGAGAAGGTGGCGGCGCTGCATTTGGCGAAGGTTGGTGCGACGCTGACGCAACTCACCGCACAACAGGCCGGCTATATCGGCGTGGATGCGCAAGGCCCCTTCAAGGCTGAACAATACCGCTACTAAAAATCAAGCCGCCGGGGTCTGGACATGGGCCATGCCCCGGCGGAACCATGCATACGCTATTTTGGGTCGCATTTTCCGAGTCGCCAAGTGTGCCACTTGGCTTGAAAATGCTCCATTCGCGGTCGCATTTTCCGAGTCGCCAAGTGTGCCACTTGGCTTGAAAATGCTTCACCGCGAATCGGGCACCCCGCCCGCGCCCCGCATGGATCACGCGCATGGACCTGAGCGCCCTTTTCTCCGCCCTGCTGATGGGCATCGTCGAAGGCTTCACTGAATTTCTGCCCATTTCTTCAACCGGGCATTTGATCCTGCTTGGCGAATTGATCGGCTTTGAAGGCCCGCCCGGCAAGGTTTTTGAAATCTCCATTCAACTTGGCGCGATCCTCGCGGTTTGCTGGATTTATCGCGGCCTGATCCTGGACCTATTGCGCGGCATGTGGCGGCCCGGGCGGGAACGCTATTACGTCATCAACCTCATGCTCGCCTTTCTGCCAGCGGCGATCATCGGCGTCCTGTTCCACAAGACCATCACAACGCTGCTGTTCAATCCTTGGGTTGTCTCCGTGGCACTCATTGTTGGCGGCATCGCGATCATCGCCATCGAAAAACTGCGGCCCGCACCCAGCATCCATAGCGTGCCGGAAATTGGCCCCCTCGCCGCCGTGCTGGTCGGGCTTGGTCAGGCGCTGGCCATGATCCCCGGCACATCACGTTCCGGTGCCACCATCATCACCGCGCTACTGATTGGCGTGGAACGGCGCACGGCAGCGGAATTTTCCTTCATGCTCGCCATCCCAACCATGTTCGCTGCCAGCTTCTACAGCCTGTGGAAGGTGCGCGGTGAGATTGACCCAAGCGCCTTCGGCCAAATCGCGGTCGGTTTCATCGCTGCCTTCATCGTTGCCTTCATCACCGTGCGCGCGGTGCTGGCGCTGATCGGGCGAATCGGCTTCACGCCCTTTGGCTATTACCGCATTGCGCTTGGCACGCTCATGCTCATCCTGCTCACCATCCGATGATCCACCCAATGGCCCCGCGCTACAGCTTCGCCTATGGCTCAAACACCGATGCCCTGGATTGGCGCGCTTGGTGCGCGCGCACCGGCCATGATCCGGCGTCACTCAAGCCCATCGGCACTGGCATCCTACCCGATGCGCGGCTCGCCTTTGATTTCTTCGGCAAGGGTCGCGGCGGCGGCGTGCTGAATTTCCAGCCGCGCCTTGGTGGCTATGTTGAAGGCGTAGTCTTGGAAGTCTCCGAAGCCGGCTGGCGGGCGCTGGATCAGAAAGAAGGCGTGCCCAACGCCTATCAGCGCCGCGCGCGCCACATCATCCTGCCGGATGGCCAGGCGCTTGAAGCCATTGCCTACCAGGTCATCCCTGAACGCCAGCAGGGTCACATCGCGCCATCTTTGGCATACCTGAATGCCGTGCGCCGAGGCTTCGCCGCCCATGGCCTGCACCCGCACCCGCTGGAAGCCGCAGCGATGGGCGCGGAAGGCTGCCACATGCTCGCTGATGTATTCGTCTATGGCACGCTGATGCAGGGCGGCTTCTGGCACGCCCCGGCGGCAGAGGCCGGCATCGCCGCCATCACGCCAGCGCAGGCCACCGGCACGCTATTCGATCTTGGCGATTTCCCGGCCCTCACCCTGGGCGAGCCCACGCCAATCAAGGGCGAAATCCTGACCTTTCAGGATATCGCCAAAGCCTTGCCCGTTCTGGATGAAATTGAAGATGCCGCGCCGGATGGCACCGCTTTCGGCATGTATCGTCGCACAATTATCATGGTGACGGATCACGCAGGGCAGCACCGCCGCGCCTGGGCCTATGTGATGGCGCCGGAAACACTGACAGGCGCGCCGATCATCGCCTCAGGCAATTGGCGCAGGCACCAGCAAAAAAAGCGGGGCGGCTGAAACCGCCCGCGCGATCCTATTGTTCTTCGTCTCGGTCAGTGCCGACTTCGATATCCTCGCCGATATCCTCGGCGTCATCTTCAAGCTCTTCCGCGTCCTCTATCGCCTCATCACCTTCGATATCTTCCACTTCGATATCATCGGTCTCAGCCTCCGGCGTGCCGGGCGCTTTCTTCAGCCGCTCATCAAGCGGGTTCTGGCCGTTGCGGCGGAGCCGCGGCTGTTCCACCGGCTGTTCCGTGCCGCATTTCGGGCAGACCGCCGGTGCGCGGGTCAGATCGTAGAATTTCCCGCCGCAAGCAACGCAAGTCCGCTTCAGGCCGAGTTCTGGCTTCGCCATGCAAACGCCTCATGAAATCCGCTGGGCGCGGTTTTGCAATGGAATCGCCCCGGCTTGACCCAGAACGATCCCGTAAAAACAGGGAGGCGCGCATTGCCACGCCCTGCCCTGCCATGTCAAACCGCGCCCATGTCCAGCGCCGAACCCCGCCCCTACCGCTCGCACCGCCCCTCTGCCCCGCTTGCCGGCCAGGCCAGGGTGGCGGGCGATAAATCCATCAGCCACCGCGCACTCATGTTCGGGGCTTTGGCGATCGGCACTACCGAAATCTCCGGCCTGTTGGAAGGTGAGGATGTGCTCCGCACCGCCGCCGCCATGCGCGCCCTGGGTGCCGAGGTGGAAAAGCTCAGCCCCGGCCAATGGCGCGTCTCCGGCCGCGGCGTGGGCGGGCTGACAGAGCCCGCCGATGTGCTGGATATGGGCAATTCCGGCACGGCGGCGCGGCTGCTGCTGGGCCTGCTCTCCGGCCATCCGCTTTTCGCGGTGATGACGGGCGATGCCTCTCTCCGCCGCCGCCCCATGAAGCGCGTGACCGACCCGCTTTCGGCAACGGGCGCCCAATTCTGGACGCGTGAGGGCGGGCGCCTGCCGCTTGCCGTGCGGGGCGCGCAGGACCCGCTGCCGCTTGATTATCGCCTGCCTGTCGCTTCCGCCCAGGTGAAAAGCGCCTGCCTGCTGGCGGGGCTTTGTGCGCCCGGCATCACCCGTGTGGTGGAACCGGAACCCACGCGCGACCACACTGAAAACATGCTGCGCCATTTCGGCGCAACAGTCGCGGTGGAAGACACATCAGCAGGCCGCGTCATTCGGCTGGAGGGTCAGCCGGAATTGAAGGCAGCCCCCATCAGCGTGCCGGGCGATCCATCCTCAGCTTCCTTCCCGCTGGTGGCAGCACTGTTGGTGCCCGGGTCACGCATCAGCCTGACGCAAATCGGGCTCAACCCGCTGCGCACCGGGCTTTTCGCGACGCTCAGGGAAATGGGTGCCGCGCTCAAGATCGAAAACGCCCGGATCGAAGGCGGGGAGCCTGTCGGCGATATCATCGGGGAATACACCGCACTGAAGGCCGTGGATGTGCCGCCCGGGCGCGCCCCTTCCATGATTGACGAATACCCCGTCCTGGCCGTGGCGGCTTGCTTCGCGCAGGGCACCACGCGCATGCGCGGCCTTGCTGAATTGCGCGTGAAGGAAAGCGACCGCTTGGCCGCCACCGCCGCGCTGCTGGAAGCCAATGGCGCCAAGGTCAGCATCGAAGGCGATGATCTGCTGGTGCATGGCACAGGCGCACCACCTGCCGGCGGCGGGCTGGTCACCACGCATATGGATCACCGAATCGCCATGTCAGCCCTGGTCATGGGGCTTGCCACGCAAAACCCTGTTTCGGTGGATGATGCAAGCTTCATTGACACTTCCTTCCCCGGCTTCGCCGCGCTGATAAACCGGCTGGCGGGGCAGGATGCGATCCACGCCGTATGAAGTTGCCCGCCGGCACTGTCATCGCAGTCGATGGCCCTGCGGCGGCGGGCAAGGGCACACTCGCCCGTCGCCTGGCGGCTGAGCTTGGCCTGCCTTACTTGGATACTGGCCTGCTTTATCGCGCCGTTGGCCGGCGCGTGCTGGATCGCGGGGTTGACCCGCAGGATGCCCGCGTGGCCGAAGCCGAGGCCCGTGCCCTGACCCCGGAAGACCTTGCGCGCGACGATTTGCGCGGCTCGCTCGCGGATATGGCGGCCAGCAAGGTCGCCGCCATCCCCGCCGTGCGCGCTGCCTTGCTGGATTTCCAGCGCCGCTTCGGCGCGGCGCAAGGGGCCGTGCTGGATGGGCGGGATATCGGGACGGTGGTCTTCCCCGATGCGCAGGTGAAGCTATTCATCACCGCGAGTGTGGCGGAACGCGCCCGCCGGCGCTTCCTGGAACTCGCCGCGCGCGGTGTCGCCGCAGACCCCGCCCAGGTGGAAGCCGAAATCCGCGACCGGGACGCGCAGGACGCCAATCGCCCCGTGGCCCCCACCCGGCGCGCCCCTGATGCTCTTGAAATAGACACAACCGCGCTGAATGCTGAGGAAACCTTCCACGCGGCGCTTGCTTTTATCAGGAGAAAACTCGCTTCCGCTTGACGCACCAAGCTGTCAGCGCCTAAAGACCTTTCAACCGCGCCGGGAAAACCTTGCGTGGGGCTCTTTGTTGGGCCGGCAAAGGGCGGACCGTTATCCCGCCCGCCACATCTGGGCCTGCCAGCGCCAAGCGCCGGGGCCAAGCCGTGCTTCCCCTGCGGGTGGAAGGGCGCAGACCCAAATGGCCGCCTTGCGGCCCATACAGGACACATAGATTTCATGGCTACTGCCACCAGCCTCGCCAATGCTGGCGTGGAGGATTTTGCCGCACTTCTCGATGCCACGCTTGGCCCGGATACGGGTTTTGCCGGCTCGGTCGTGACCGGCCGCGTTATTCGCGTGGACGGCGATTTCGCCGTTGTTGATGTCGGGCTCAAAAGCGAAGGCCGCGTCCCGCTCAAGGAATTCGCCGCACCGGGCCAGAAGCCCGAAGTCAAGGCCGGCGACGTTATCGAGCTTTTCGTTGAACGCTATGAAGACCGCGATGGCTCCATTGTGCTGTCACGCGAAAAGGCGCGGCGCGAAGAAGCCTGGACCACGCTTGAAAAGGCGCATCAGGCGGGCGTGCGCGTCAATGGCGTGATCTTTGGCCGTGTGAAGGGTGGCTTCACCGTTGATCTCGGTGGCGCTGTGGCCTTCCTGCCCGGCTCGCAGGTGGATATCCGCCCGGTGCGCGATGTCATGCCGTTGATGGGCCAGGCCCAGCCCTTCCAGATCCTTAAAATGGATCGCGCGCGGGGCAATATCGTTGTCTCCCGCCGCGCCGTTCTGGAAGAAACCCGCGCCGAACAGCGCAGCGAACTGATCCAGGGCCTCAAGGAAGGCATGATCCTGGATGGGGTCGTGAAGAACATCACCGATTACGGCGCCTTCGTGGACCTTGGCGGCGTGGATGGCCTGCTGCATGTCACCGACATCGCCTGGCGGCGCATCAATCATCCTTCCGAAGCACTCACCATTGGCATGCCTGTCAAGGTGCAGGTGATCCGCTTCAACCAGGATACGCAGCGGATCAGCCTTGGCATGAAGCAGCTGATGTCCGATCCGTGGGATGGCGTGGCGCTGAAGTATCCGGTCGGTGCGAAGTTCTCTGGCCGTGTCACCAACATCACCGATTACGGCGCCTTCGTGGAACTGGAAGCCGGTGTTGAAGGTCTTGTCCATGTCTCTGAAATGTCCTGGACCAAGAAGAACGCGCATCCGGGCAAGATCGTCTCCACCTCAGAACAGGTGGATGTGATCATCTTGGATGTGGATGAACCGAAGCGCCGCATTTCCTTGGGCCTGAAGCAGGCGCAGGGCAATCCGTGGGAGCTGTTCGTGGAAGCGCATCCGGTGGGCTCCACCATCGAAGGTGAAATTCGCAACATCACCGAATTCGGCCTGTTCATCGGCGTTGGCGCGGAAATTGATGGCATGGTGCACATGTCCGACATTTCCTGGGAAGAAGCCGGCGAAGCGGCGATGCAGCATTACAGCAAGGGCCAGATGGTCAAGGCGAAGGTGCTGGATGTGGATGTGGAAAAGGAACGCATCTCGCTTGGCATCAAGCAGCTTCAGGCCGATCCCGCCGCTGAAGTGCTGGACCGCGTGCGTAAGGGTGATGTTGTCACCTGCATCGTCACCAAGGTTGAGCAGAACGGCATTGAAGTGAAGGTGGATGAAGTGCTGACCGGCTTCATCCGTCGCGCTGAATTGGCCCGTGACCGTGGCGACCAGCGCCCCGACAAATTCGCCATTGGCGAAAAGGTGGATGCGAAGGTCACCGCGGTGGATCGTGCGGCGCGTCGCCTCACGCTCACCATCAAGGGCAAGGAAGTGGAAGAAGAACGCGAAGCCATGCGCGAATATGGCTCCGCCGATTCCGGCGCCTCGCTCGGCGATATTCTGGGCGCGGCGATCCGTCGCCGCCGGGAAATGACCGGGGAAGAATAATTCCTGGGTCACTTTTGGAAGCCTACCGACCCCGGGGTGGTAACGCCCCGGGGTTTTTCTTTGGCGGCGCTTGATAGCCATCCGCAGGCTTGAAAAATGCTATCACTTGTCCAATTCTGATAGCATCGCTGTCGTTTTTGGGGAGGTGCCATCATGGCCGCTGTCACCATTCGCAACCTCTCGGCGGAAACGCACCGCGCGCTCAAGCTGCGCGCCGCCCAGCACAATCGCAGCACGGAAGCCGAAATGCGCGCCATCCTTGAGGCAGCGGTGCGCCCCGAGGGCCGGCTCCGCCTCGGCACCGCCTTGTCGGCTGCCAGCCGAGAGATGGGTCTCACCAATGCCGATATCGAAGCCCTTGAGCAAACCCTTGAACAGGTCCGTGACCGAAGCCCCGCCGAGCCCATGACCTTCGAATGACGGGACGCCGCGGATGATCTTGCTGGACACCAATGTCATCTCTGAGGCGATAAAGCCTGACTCCCACCCAACGGTCCGCGCCTGGCTTGATGCGCAAGCTGCCGAGACCTTGTTCCTGCCCAGTATCACGATCGCCGAACTCCTCTTCGGCATCGGCGCCCTGCCGGATGGCAGGCGAAAATCCATATTGGCCGCGCGGATTGATGACCTGCTGGGAGCCTTCGCCGGCCGCATCCTGCCCTTTGATACCTCGGCAGCGCGGCGCTATGCCGATCTCGCCGTAAAGGCGCGTGCCGCTGGAAAGGGCTTCCCAACGCCCGATGGCTACATCGCCGCGATCGCTGCTGCACATGATTTCGCCCTGGCATCGCGCGATACAAGCGCGTTCAAGGCCGCAGGGCTGACGGTGATTGACCCTTGGGAAGCGTAACACGTTGAAGGCTTTGCTTCGCGCCTCTGGCAAACAAACCGCGGCCAGCGTCGGATTGGCTGGAGAACAGTAATTTACGCCCGATCCGTCCCCACCCCTTGCCGCGCCGCGCCGCCCGCGCCACAACCAGTCCATGTCACTTGAAGCTGATCTCCTCGCCGAAAGGCGCCGCCTGTCGCGCCGCGTCAGCCTATGGCGCACGCTGGCCGTGCTGGGCGTCATCGCCGCGCTCGCGGTGATTTTTGGCCGGGGCGATATGGGCGGGCTTGCCTCGGGCGACCATATACTGCGGCTCCGCATCGAAGGCGTCATCTTGGAAGATCGCCGCCTTCTGGAAGTGATCGAAGAAGCCCGTCGCGACACCTCCGCCCGCGCCATGCTTTTGGTCATAGACAGTCCCGGCGGCAGCATGTCGGGTGGCGAGGCCCTGCATGGCGCGCTCAAGCGTTTTGCGGAGAAGAAACCGCTGGTCGCGCTGATGGGCGGCACGGCGGCCTCAGCGGGCTATATGATTGCCATGCCCGCGCAGCATGTGCTGGCGCGGGAAGCGACCGTCACCGGTTCCATCGGCGTCCTGCTGCAAAGCTTTGATGTTTCCGAATTGATGGCCCGGCTTGGCGTGCGCCCGGACATCCTGGCGACCGGCCCCTTCAAGGCGCAGCCCAACCCCTTCCAGCCGCTCACGGACCAGGGCCGGGCGGAAATGATGCGGGTTCTGGAAGATTTGCACGGCCAATTCATCGGAATTGTTGCCAATGGCCGCCGCATGGATGAAGCGCTTGTGCGCCCACTCGCCGATGGCAGGGTCTTTACCGGGCGTCAGGCGCTGCCCCTTGGCCTGATTGACGCCATTGGCGGAGAGGCTGAGGCCCGCGCCTGGCTCGCCGCCCAGAAGAACGTGCCAGAGGCGCTCCCGGTACGCGATCTGGAACCGCGCGACCGGTTTGATAAGTTTCTTAACCGGTTTGCGGGTAGCCTTGTGAAAACGCTTTTGACAGAATGGTTTGGCGTTGACGCCCCGCGGGCGGTCTGGCAGCTTTCCAGATAGGGCAGGTTCCGTTCGGTGCAGGCAAGGCGTGTGGCTTTGCGGGCTTGCTTCCTACAGGTGAGGTTTAAAGGTGCCCAAGCTGATATGGGCGCTTGATAAGAACGCTTTGGGAGAAAACCCAGCATGACGAGATCGGAACTGATCGCGCAACTCGCGGCAAGCAATCCGCATTTGCGCCAGGGCGATGTGGAAGCGATTGTGGCGACCATTTTCGGTGAAATCACCGCAGCCTTGGCGCGCGGTGATCGCGTGGAATTGCGCGGCTTTGGCGCCTTTTCGACAAAATCGCGCGAAGGCCGCACTGGGCGCAATCCACGCACCGGGGAAAGCGTGCCGGTTGAGGCGAAATCCGTGCCCTATTTCAAGCCCGGCAAGGAATTGCGCGAACGCATCAATACGAAGAAGGCGCCGCCACCCGCGAAGCGCGCCGCGCGCCGCGCGTGACGCGCTGAAGCCGCCCAGCGGTTTCCCACAAACAGGATACTGGCGGATTCCTGACGATATGCTGATAGCGCATGGCATGCCTTGCGCGATTATGCCTTGACGCGAAGGCGCCACCGGGGATTGTGTGACCAAGCTGATCCCCAAAGGCCCTGCCAATGCGCTGGTTCATTTTTCTGCCCCTCGCCATCCTGGTGGTGCTCTTCATGCTCTCGAACCCGCAGAGCATCGAATTGCGCCTTTGGCCCTTTGATCTTGCCTGGACAGCCTCGGCCTCCATCGCTGTGCTCTCCATCGCCGCTGTCGCTTTCCTACTCGGCGCCTTGATCGCTTGGGCTGCGGCCATACCTGCACGTCGCCGCGGCCGCGCCGCGGAACGCCGCGTGGCGGAACTTGAAGCGCGGATCACCGCGCTCAATGCCAGCGCCGCCCAGGTAGTCGCTGACCAAAAGGCCCTGACCCAATCATGATCGCCCGCCCCCAAAGCGGCGCCGCCCGCATCATCCCCGCCCTTGATTCGGGGGATGCGGCGCGCGCCCAGGCCCTGGCCGAAAGCCTCGCGCCCCATTGCGGGCTGCTGAAGGTGGGGCTTGAGCTTTTCACTTCAGTCGGCCCCAGCATAGTCAGCGCCATGGCACGGCATCGCCCCATTTTCCTGGACCTGAAGCTGCACGACATCCCGAATACCGTGGCAGGCGCGGTGCGTTCCCTGCTGCCGCTGAAACCCGCCATGATGACGCTGCATGCCGCAGGCGGTGCCGCCATGATCGCTGCCGCGCGGACCGAGGCCGAGAAAGCCGGCGCCGATCGCCCCATGCTGCTGGCAGTGACGGTGCTGACCAGCATTGACGCCGCAACCCTGGCCAGCACGGGCGTCCCGGCCAGCCCTGCCGATCAGGTGCTGCGCCTGGCGCGGCTTGCCCTCGCCGCCGGGGCGGATGGGCTGGTGTGCAGCCCGCAGGAAGCGGGGGTACTCCGCGCCGCCCTTGGCCCCTCCCCCTTCCTGGTGGTGCCAGGTGTGCGCCCCGCCGGCAGCGCCGCGGGCGATCAGGCCCGCACCGCCACGCCCGCCGAGGCTGTGGCCGCCGGGGCGGATTGGATTGTGGTCGGTCGCCCCATCACCGGCGCACCGGACCCGGCCGCGGCCGCCGCCGCCATCGCGGCAGGGCTTTGAGGCGATGCTGGTCAAGATATGCGGCATCAAGGACGTGCCCGCGCTGGAAGCCGCAAGATTGGCCGGGGCGGATATGGTGGGGTTTGTCTTCTTCCCACCCTCCCCGCGCGCTGTGACGCCCACCGAGGCTGGTTTGCTCGCGCATTCCTATACGGGCGGCCCGAAGCGCGTCGGGCTATTTGTGGACCCCGATGACGCCACCCTGGCCGCGACCTTGGCCGAAGTGCCGCTCGATATCCTGCAATTGCAGGGCGAAGAAAGCCCGGCCCGGGTCGGCGACATCCGCGCGCGTTTCGGCAAGCCCGTGATGAAGGCGCTTGGCATTGGCAGCAAGGCCGATCTGGCGCGCCTGCCGGATTACGCGGATCAGGTGGATTACTTCCTGCTCGATGCCCGCCCACCGCCTGGCAGTGCGCTGCCTGGGGGCAATGCCCTGGCCTTTGATTGGGCGCTGATGAAGGGCGAAGACCCACCGCGCCCCTGGCTGCTCGCGGGCGGGCTGACGCCGGCCAATGTGGCGGAGGCCATCGCGGCTTCCGGCGCGCCGGGCGTGGATGTATCTTCCGGCGTTGAAAAGGCGCGCGGCGTCAAGGACCCCGCCGCCATCGCCGCCTTCATCGCCAATGCCAAAGCCGCCCGCGCGTGACGGCAAGCGAAGAAAGCGAAGCCGCCGAAAAGGCCAAGATGCGTCGGGTACTGGCGATTTTCGGCCCGGCGGTCTTCGCCGGCGCCTTTGCGACACGCGTCACTGACCCGACGGTCGCCGAAATCGCCGGGGAATTCAGCGTGACCGTGGCCGAGGCAGCCTTGCTCGGCACCGCCTATACCCTGCCCTTTGCCCTGGTGCAGCCAATCCTGGGGCCGGTCGCGGATTCCATCGGCAAGCGGCGGATTGTGATGATTTGCGTGGCAATGCTGGGGGTGATGCTGCTGGCGGCGGCGGTTTCGGCCAGCTTTGGCTGGTTGATGGCCTTCCGCGCGGCCTCCGGCATGGCAGCGGGGGGGATGATGCCGCTCACGCTTGCCATCATGGGTGATGCGGTATCGCTGAAATACCGGCAGGTGGCGCTATCGCGCATTCTGATCTTCGGCATTAGCGGGCAGATCGCGGGCGGCGTGGTGGCGGGGCCAATCGCCGCAGTGGCGGGCTGGCGCGGCGTGCTGGTGGTTTGCGCCGTCGCCGCCTTTATCGGCCTTGTCGCCCTGATCCTGGCCGCCCGAGGCGCCCCGCGCGAAACCATGACGCGATATGACCCCATGGTGGCGCTGCAACGCTATCGCGGCATCATCGCCAACCCCGCCGCCCTGCCCTTATTCGCCGCCGTTGCGGTGGAAGGCGGCCTGGTTTTTGGCGTCTTCCCCTTTATCGCGCCGCTGCTGATCGAACGCGCCATTGGCGGCACCATGGAAGCAGGCTTTGCCATTGGCGCCTTTGGTCTGGGCGGGTTGTTGTTTGCTGCCCTTGTCGCGCCACTGCTGGCGCGTTTCGGCCAGGGTGGCGTGATCCGCATTGGCGGCGCCACCGCCGCGCTCGCGCTGACGGGCTTTGCCGTGGCGCCTTCCCTGCTGGTGGCGACGCTGGCGGGCTTGGGCCTTGGGCTTGGCTTTTACATGATCCACAACGCCATCCAGACCCGCGCGACCGAGCTTGCCCCCCAGGCGCGTGGCAGTGCCATGTCGCTCCATGCCTTCGCCTTTTTCGGTGGCCAATCTCTTGGGCCGATCTTTTATGGGCTGGGCGCGATGGTCTTTGGCCTGCCAGTGACCTTGGGGTTGGCGGGTGCTGCGATCATGGCGCTGGCGCTGCTTTTGGCGCGGCGCTAAGGCCGCGTTTCGGCGCCCGATTCGCAAGCCTGGAAGCATGCGTCCTTGGGGGGCCTGAACACAAAACGAACAGGTTCATCGAGACCGCGAAAGCTTAGTCCATATTTTTCAGGGCATTACAGGCATAAACTGGAACAAAAAAGAAACGCGCGACTCGGGGCGAATCGGGCAATAGCGCTACCAACATATAGTGGCAGGGCTTTGGCCCCGGACACAAGCGCGTTCGCTTCCCGTGCCGGGCGCAACATGGGGGCACCGGCATTGCCGCGGCCCCGCCGATATGGCCCAATGGGCATCACCTTCCAGCAACAGGACCTCCCCCATGCCCAAGGCCTTCTTCATGGTGCGCGCCGTGGTCGCCGACCCAGCCGACCGCCCCGCCTTCGACACCTGGTATGAAAAGGAACATTTGCCCGATGCGCAGGCCGCCTTTGGCGTTGCCCATGCCTGGCGCTGCTGGAGCAGGACGGACCCCTCACTCCATTTCGCCTTTTATGAATTCCCGAGCCTGGCGGCGGTGGAAGCCCTGCCGGGTTCACCCGCGCTTTCGGCCATGATCGCGGAGTTTGACCGGGTTTGGGGTAGCCGCGTTACGCGATCCCGCGAAATCCTGGAATTCGCGGGGGAATTGCACCGCCCGGGCTGATCAGCGCTTGCTAAGCGCCTCAGCCAGACGCCCACTCGCTTCGCGGATACGTGCCTCGCTTTGCGCGAAGCAAAGCCGCAAATGGCCTTCGCCCCCCGCGCCAAAGGCCGCCCCCGGCGCGATGCCAACCCGCGCCGAATGCAGCAGGGATTTCGCGAGGCCGAGGCTGTCCGTGCAGCCTTCCACCTTCAGGAAAAGATACATCGCGCCATCCGGGCGGGGTGCCGTGATGCCGGGGATGCTGGACAGCGCCGCATGGGCGATATCGCGCGCCTTCAAATACCGCGCGCGGTTTTCCGCGATGAAGGCATCGCCCTGATCGAGCGCCACCACGCCGGCATGCTGGATGAAGGTGGGCGCTGAGGACATGTTGAATTCATTCAGCTTGCCGATGGCATCCATCAGCGCCGGCGGTGCCACAATCCAGCCCAATCGCCAGCCCGTCATGGCCCAGGATTTGGAGAAGGAATTCACCGACACCACACGATCCTGTTCATCCGCGATTTCAAGGAAGGAAGGCGCGGCATCGCCGGCGAAATAGAGCCTTTCATAGACATCATCGGCCAGGATCCAGGTGCCGGTCTGGCGGCATTTTTCCAGGATGGCGCGCTGTTCTTCACTGGTCAGGGTCCAGCCCGTGGGATTGCCAGGGCTGTTCAGGAATAGCAGCTTAGTCTCAGGCGTGATGGCCGCCAGCAATTCATCCAAATCCGCGCGCCAGATACCGTTCATGAGCCGGAGCGGCATGTCGGTCACTTCCGCGCCCATCACGCGCGAAATCCCATCCATATTGGGCCAGGCGGGCGTTGGGATCACCACGCGATCACCGGGCGAAAGGAGCGCTTGCGCCACCAGCATCAGCGCATTGACGCCAGATGCCGTGACAGCGACGCGCGATGTGGCGACGGGCCGATTATTGCGCTTGAGGTAAGCTGCGATGGCTTCACGCAGTGGCGGGATACCTGGATTGGGCGCATAGAAGGTTTTGCCTTCATCCAGCGCCAGCTTCGCCGCTTCCCGCACGAAATCCGGCGTGACCGTATCAGGTTCCCCGAACCAGAGGGGAATGACATCTTGCATATAACGCCCGGCTTCGGAGACCTCTCGGATCAGAGAGCCTGGGATTTCAGCAAGGGCGGGGCGGGGCGTGGGTTCGAAGCGCATGGTGAGGCTTTAGCGCGAGGGCCGCGCGTTGGACAGGGTGGGGTGGGGTCGCGAAGGCGCTACCGCGCACCCCCCAATCATCCTTGGCTAGCGGCTTGGGTTTTGGGCGCCTGGTAAGGCTTTACCTTGATCTGCCCCGCGCGCTGGCGGGCGCGGGCAATGTCAAAACTGCCCTGCATGCGCAGCAAAGTATCCATGGAAACACCGAAGGCTTTTTCCACCCTGATCGCCATTTCGGGCGAAAGGGCAGCGCGTTCATTCAGCAGCGCGGAAAGCGCGGGGCGCGTGACGCCGAGCACCTTGGCCGCTTCCGTGACGGAAAGCCCGTGGGGGTCAATGACCTCATGCTTGATGAAGCCGCCGGGATGGGCGGGGTTTTTGAGGCGGATGGCTTGAGTGCTGGTCATTGGTGCATCCTTTTCAGTGGTAGTCTTCGTAATCCAGGTTGATGATTTCAATTTCCGCCTGATCTATGCGGAAGGTCAGGCGCCAGTTTTTGGTGACTGAAAGGCTCCATTCCCCTTTGCGATCACCGGTTAATTGATGCGCCTTCCAGCTTGGTATGCTGCGCAATTCATCTTCCCGCGCCATGTCTTGCAGGAAGGAAATCATGCGCCGCAATTTGGGCACGACAGAAGCTTGAAGGCCGGATGCGTCGTCGTCTTCAATGAAGCGCCGCAGGCCCTTATGGATGACGTTGCGGATTTTCATTGGGCTTTCTTCTGAAGCAATGGGCGGAGTTTGTCAAGTGTAAATTTACACTTTACAGGCACGTGCTACGCCTTCACGCCGTATAGCGCCCATCTTCCAAGTGGCGCGCTTGGCCGAGGGCGACCAGGGTTTGCAGCATGGCTTCCAATTGATCCGCGCGGCGGGGCGCGCCTTGGAAGCGGCGGGCGATGTCTCGGGCGGAGGCGGGCGGGCCGCGCAGCGCGGCGCGCAGTGCCACATATTGCGCGGGGGCTTCCTTGGGCCATTGCCTTGTGGCCTCCGCGCCCGCGCCATCCACGGCCATTTCCGCTTGCACGGCGCGGCGCGTATCGCGTGGCGCCTGAAATTCCGGGCGGAGCCAGCGGATATGCCCGCGCGCTTCTTCGGCCACCCGTTCCGCATTCAGCGCGACCAGGCGCGCGATGATATCGGCTTCCGGCAGATTGGCGGGCCAGCCATAGGCGGCTGCCACAGCTTCATCCAGCCTGTCGTGATATTCGCGCAGGATGGAAACCTGCCCGGCATCATGAATGTCGCGTTCCGCATCGGACAGCTTGCGATTGGCGCGCAAGGCTTCCAGGCAATTATAGAGCGCGGTGAGGGTAAGCTGCGGATGCTTTGCCAGCCTTGCCTTGCGATGCGCGTCCAAGACTTCCGCGATTTCCGCAATGGCGGCGCGTTGCGCCGGGGTAGCATCGGGGAAGGGGAAGGGGTCGAAGCAGACTGATTTAAAGTATCTAACTGCGCCTTTGTATGCGCCTAGGGAACCTGCATTCGCGGTCGTCCAAAAGAGATGTATCTGAGAAGAAAGGACACCCAGAAAGAAAGCGTCATCTGAGGCAATGCACACCAATGAATTATCGGCCAGTATCTCGCTCGGGAGGAACTGAAAAATTCTATGCTTTGGCGTTTCAACTGTGGCTATAAAGCGTGGGAGATTTCTAACTCCATTCCGATGGATAATGACATTTTCTCCAAACAACCACCACTTATCGCGACGTAAGGCACGAGGGTTTTGATCGCGTTCAGGCTTCACGTGCAGCAAGATATGCTGATAAATCTCAGGGAACTGAGTTCGTATGCTGTCTTCAGAGAGCCCAAACAAATCCAGAACGCAAAGATCTCTAGTGCGCTGGAGGAAATCACGCCCATTCATGAAAGGACGGATATGCTTTTCTATATCGAGCCTTTTTCCTAATCCCACGTCGTGTGCAATCCGACGCGAGATAAGAAAACCCGCGCCGTGTAAAACTACTCCACGGCACGCCATTGCTTCATTCGCCTGCAGCGGCTTGGCAGATTTCACGTCAACACCAATGGAAAAATCCGCATTGATGCGGCCGGTATCCTCAGCAAAAACTACGCGCGGCACGCCATCACTGCCCGGTGCTTCGGAAATCACGCGCGCCAACACACCCTCACCTGCGCCGGCCTCGGCCACTGTCATTGCAATCCGCACCGCCGCCGTGCCGGCGCCGTCCGCCCAGGGGTGATCGGGAATGGCATAGGCTAGATGTATGGGCTTTTCGCCCTGTAGTGCCTCTGCCACCACGCGCCGACAAAAAACCTGCCGAATACTGTTTGAGGTAATGAAGCCAAAGCGCCGCGTTACCGCCGCCGCCTTGCCCTTCACCAGCTTGCCACCCGTCAGCGCCTGCGCGGCCTTCCACCAGAAATGCAAGGCCATATCTGCGGATTTCGGCACATCGCGATAGGCTTTCCAAAGCGCCTCCGCATAGCCTTCGCCCAATTCGGCGCGTAAATTCTTCGCCCCGATAAAGGGCGGATTGCCGATGATGAATTCGGCATCCGGCCAGATGCTCGGCTTAGGGTCCACCGGGCGCAGCACGGGGATTTGGTCAGCCTCATCCGGCACCATCTCTCCAGTGACGGGGTGCGGCTTGGTTTGCCCGCCCCAGCGCGTGATGGGCCGGCCCTTATCATCGCGTTCCGGTTCTTCGCGCGCATAGGTCAGCAGCGCATCACCTTCGCGGATATTCTTGAAGTCGCGCAAAATCGGCTCGGCGGGCGGGGCATTGCCGCGCGTGCGGAAATGCCATTGCAAATAGCCAATCCACAGCACCAATTCCGCCACCGGCACGGCGCGCGGGTTTTTCTCGATGCCCAGGAATTGATGCGGGTCCACACTCGCCCCCGCCACATCCAGCCTATCGCCTTCGCCGGGTTCAATATCCGCCAGCAGGTCCAGCACTTCGCCTTCCAGGCGCTTCATCAATTCCAGAGTCACATACAGGAAATTACCGGTGCCGCAGGCAGGGTCCAGCACGCGCGTCGCGCAAAGCTTGGCGTGAAAGCCGCGCAATTCCGCCGCCGCGGCTTTCTTGTTGTCCTCATCCGCCAGTTTTACGGCGGCTGCCTTCACCCCATCCCATTCCGCGCGGAGCGGTTCCATGACGGTAGGCAGAACCAGCCTTTCAACAAAGGCGCGCGGCGTGAAATGCGCGCCCAGTTCCGACCTTTCCTGTTTTTCCAAAGCATTTTCCAGCAAGGAACCAAAAATGGCCGGTTCCACATCCGCCCAATCGCGCCGGGATGCGGCAATCAGCAATTGCAGCATATCCGCATCCACGGGCAGCGGTTCCGCCGGGCCATGCGGGCCGGGGGCGAATAGCCCGCCATTGAAGCGGCGCACCGTGGCGCGCAAGGCAGGCGAAAACCCGCCCGCATTCATGCTGCGCCATAAATCCCCAACCAGGCCCAGGAAGGCGTTCGGGTCCTTGCGGCAATCCTCCAGCAATTCCGTGAAGGATGTGTGCGAAGGCAAAAGCCCGACAGATTGCGCGAACATTGAAAAAATACAGCGCATGAGGAAAATGGCGACATGCTGCGGCGCGTGGCGCGCTTCCAAAGCCTTTGCCAGAAGTGCCAGAAATGCCGCGATGTCGCGCGTAACGCGCACCCTTTCCCGGCTGGGGTCCAGCGCCAAAGGTTCGGTCCAAATGGCGCGCAGCCGGGCGCGCATTTCGGGCCGGCGCAGATCATCCAGATAAAGGCGGAAATTCTCGCGGTCCGGGAATTGCGCGTAGTGTTTCCCGGTGCCGGAGAAATCCGCATAGATATCGAAGCAAAAGCCGATATCGCAAACAATGACAAAGGGTGGCCAGCCTTCTTCGGCTGGCAAATCCCGCGCATAGCCTTCCGCCTGGCCCTTGGCCTTCAGCATGGCTTGCGCCCAGCCGGGGCTGCGGCGAATGCCGGCGCGGCGGTCTGCCTCGCCCAGGGCGAATAGCGGGGTTTGCTTGGGGGTGGCGCCGGATTGCTTGGCTTCCAGAACGAAGCAGCCGCGCTTGTAAAGATCTATCCGGCGATTGCTGATGCTGCCATCAGCTTCCCGATGCGCGACACCGCGTTCATAGCGGTAATCACCGCCCGCACCCGTGGCGGGGTCTGGCTTCGGCACGTCAATGATGCGGCAAAGCTCATCCAGGAAGCGGGCGTAATTGGCGCGTTCCGCCTGCGCGGTGCCGGACCAACGGGCGATGAAGGCTTCAATTTCCGGCAGGGGTGGCGGGCTTGGCATGTATGGGGGGAGTGTAATGAAGCGCGCCCGCTTGGCAAAGCGTGATTGCCGGGGCTGGTGCAGGCTGCGCCTGGGGCGCATCATGCGCGGCCTCAGGGATCCCAAACCATGTCCGCCACCGCCCTTCCCGAACTCCGCGAAGCCGAAGGCCCGCCCGCGATTGCCAAGATTTATGTTGGCTTGAATGAAGGCATCGGCATCGGTCAGGTGAATTTGATCTGGCGGCACGCGGCGGCCTTGCCTGGTGTGCTTGATTGGCTTTGGGCGCAGGCGGCGCCGGCGCTGGCGTCGGGTGCGGCAGCGGCGGCGCGGGATGGCATTGCGGCGGCCATCACGCTGCCAATGCCGGCAACATCAGCGAAGCCGCAGGATCACGCAGCGATTGCGGCTTTGGTGGAAATCTACAACCGCGGCAATTTGACAAATCTGGCGTTGCTCTCGGCCATTCTGCTGCGCCAGCAAGGCATGGCGCCGGGCGCCGAGCCTGCCCCCGCGCCGCGCGGTGCGATGCTGCCGGCGCCGCCGCCGCTACCTCGGCTTGCTTCCTTGCCGCCCGCGCAACAGGCGCAGATTCGTACACTCACGGCAGCGCATGGGCTATCGGATGCGGCGGTGGTGCCAAGCCTTTATGTGCATCTGGCGCTGTGGCCGGAATTTTTGGCGCAACTGCCGGCATTGGTGGCGCCCTTGCAGGCGGACCAGGGCTTGGTGCGCGCGCGTGGCGCCGCCGTTGAAGCCGCGCGCCTTGCCGCGCCGGGATTGATCGCCGCCCTTGGCACACCGCCCGCGCCACCTGCTGCCTTGCCCGAATTCCTGACGCGGCTTGAGGTTTTTGTACGGGAAGTGATCCCCGGCATGGTGCCGGTGGGGCTATTCCTGCGCCGGGCCTTGGGGTGACGGCACCAAACCGCGCCCCTCCCCATCCGTAAACTGCAACGCCGCCAACCGCGCATAAAGCCCGCCTTCGGCCAGCAGCGCCTCATGCGTGCCGGTCGCGATGATGCGGCCTGCATCCATCACCACAATCCGGTCCGCGCGCCTGACTGTCGCCAGCCGATGCGCCACCGTAATGCTTGTGCGCCCTTCACATAGCCGTGCCAGCGCCTTTTGCACCGCGAATTCGCTTTCCGCATCCAAAGCGCTGGTCGCCTCATCCAGCAGCAGCACCGTGGGGTCGCGCAGAATGGCGCGCGCAATCGCAATGCGTTGGCGCTGCCCGCCGGAAAGGGTCACGCCGCGCGTGCCGAGTTCTGTCGCATAGCCATCCGGCAGGGCGGCGATGAAGTCGGCTGCGGCTGCGGCCTCAGCCGCCGCTGCCACTTCCGCATCGGTGGCTTCGGGGCGGCCAAGCCGGATGTTTTCGGCAATGCTGGCGCTGAAAATCACGGGTTCCTGCGGCACCAGCCCCAGGCGGCTGCGCAGCGCGCGCGGGTCAAGCCGCGTGATCTCGGCTCCATCCAGCAGGATGCGCCCCGCGCTTGGGTCGTAAAAGCGCAGCAGCAAGGACAGCACGGATGTCTTGCCGGCGCCTGAGGGGCCGACCAGCGCAATCGCCTCCCCCGGTTCAACCACCAGGCTGAAATCACTGAGTGCCGGAGTATCCGGCCGCGTCGGATAGCGCAGCGTGACCGCTTCAAACACCACGCGGCCTTGCGCAGGCGGCAGCGGCAATGGCACGGCGGGCGCCGCGATGGCGGGCGCAATGGCCAGCACTTCGCCAAGCCTATCCGCTGCCGCCGCCGCGCGCTGAATCTCGCCCCATAATTCACTGACCGTGGCGCCGGAAGATGCCATCAGCACGGCGTAGAACACAAAGGCGGTCAGCTCGCCGCCCGAAATCCGCCCTTCAATCACATCGCGCCCACCCACCCAAAGGCTGAAGGTAACGGCGCCAAAGCCGAGCAGGATCACCGCCAGGATAAGCAAGCTGCGGGAGAAAACACGCCGCAGTGCCGCACTCACCGCTTCTTCAGATCCAGCGGCAAAACGCGCGCGGGCGCGGCCTTCCTGCGTGAAGGATTGAATGGCGCGAATGCCGCCCAGGGTTTCTTCTGCCTGCGCTGCCAGCGCCCCGATCCTTTCCTGCGCCGCCTTGGAAAGTCGCCTTTCGCGCCGGCCAAAAAATATCAGCGGCAGCACCACCAAGGGCAGGATCAGCGCAATCAGCCCCGCAAGCTTCGCACTGGTCAACACCAGCATGGCAAAGGCACCAATACCCGTGATGGCCTGGCGCACCCCCATGGAAATGGCAGAACCAATCAGGGATTGCAGCAGCCCGACATCCGCCGTCAGGCGAGACATGACATCGCCGATGCGTGCGGTTTCGAAATAGGCAGGCGAAAGCCCGGTGACGTGATCGAAAAAGCGCTGGCGCAAATCCGCCGCCACCCGTTCGCCCAACCAGGACACCAGATAAAAGCGCGTGGTGGTGCTGATCGCCAGGGCGGTCACCAAAATGCCCATGACCAGCGCGGCGCGATCAAGCGCGCCCGGCCCGCCGGCGAAGCCATCATCAATCAGATGCTTGAGGCCCTGCCCAAGCGCGAGTGTCAGTCCCGCCGCCAGCAATAGCGCCGCTATCGCGGCAATGACACGCGGCCAATAAGGTTTCAGCAGCGGCAGCAGCAGCCCAAGGGCGGCCAAGCTCGTGCGCGGGGCGGGCGTCACGCGTCAAGGCGTCCTATACGTGCTGCCCGCCATTGATGTGAATCTCCGCGCCATTCACATAGGAAGACGCCTCGGTACACAGGAAATAAATGGCCTGCGCCACTTCCTCTGGCCGGCCCAGCCGACGCATCGGGATTTGTTCCTGCACGATTTTGTCCGTGCCGGGGGATAGGATGGAGGTATCAATCTCCCCAGGTGAGATCGCATTCACCCGCACGCCGCGCGGGGCGAAATCCGCTGCCATTTCGCGCGTGAGTGCCGCCAGCGCCGCCTTGGAAGTGGAATAGGCCGCGCCCGCAAAAGGATGCACGCGCCCGCCGGCGATGGACGTCACATTCACCACGGAACCATTGGCGCGCGCCAATTCATCCACCAGGCCGCGCGCCAGCAGAATGGGGGCGAAGAAATTCACCTGAAAAACACGGAGCCACCCCTCCGTCGGCATGGTCAGCGTGCCAAGCCGCGCCCCGCCCTCGCCCTTTGGTGAAATCGCGGCGTTATTCACCAGCGCATGCAGCATGCCGCCATCCGGGGCCAGGCGCGCGCGGATTTCCGGGATCATCGCCTCAGTCAGCGCGGGGTCGCCCAGATCAAGCTGAATGTGATCCTCGGGCCCCATTTCCCAGGGGCATTGTTCCGGGAAGGGCTGCCGCGACACGGTAATCACGCGCCAACCCGCGGCAGAAAAGCGCTTCACTGTGGCATGGCCAATCCCGCGGGACGCGCCTGTCAGCAACAGCACGCGGCGCGGTCCATTCGGCTTGCTTCGTTTTTCCATCATGGCACTGAAACTCCGGCCAATGGCCCAGGAAGCAGCCTTATACGCGGGCATGTGCCTTTGGGAAACCAGCCCAAAATGAAAACGGCCCAGCTACCGCTTGGTAGCCGGGCCGCCATGGGGGAGGCGTGAAAACTCAGGCCGCGTGCCGATCGGGCGTGGCGACGGCGCGGCGGGCAGCCGCAGCCCAGGCCGGGGCAGCGCGCAACAGGCGGTCCAATGCCGCTTCGGGCAGGGTTTCGGCATATTCCAGCGCCGTCACGGCCTCAGAATCCCAATGGCGCAGGATTTCAGCAACAGCGCGGGTGGCGTCTGAAGCGGGAAGGTGCAAGCCCGCGGCGCGGCGGGCTGCCGTCAGCACACGCGCGGCCGCTTCAAGGCGGGCGCGTTCCATTGGGCAGGAATCGGCCAGTTCCGAAAGAACACGCTCAAGCCCTTGGGCGGTAGCATTATAGGAAATGGTCATGTGTATCCCCTTTGAGAATCGCTTTGCGCAGCCCTCCCCGGTGCGCGTCGGAAACACATGGTAAGCAAAGATGGCGATATCAAGGCTTGCGCTAGGTCAAATGGTCAAAATTTGACACACTCATTCCGGCTCGATCCCCGCTGCCTTGATCTGACGCGCCCAGGTTTCGATCTGGCTGCGGATGAAGGCGCCGAATTCCTCAGGCGTTGAGGTCACACGTTCAATCCCAAAACTCGCCAGCCGATCAGCGGTTTCCTGCCTTTCCCACACCTTGCGTAGTGCCGCATTCCAGGCGGTGGTGACATCAGCCGGCATGCGCGCGGGGCCCACGGCGCCCATCCAGGATAGCAACTCAAAGCCAGGCAGCCCCGCTTCGGCGAGTGTCGGTTCATTCGGCAACAGCGGCGTGCGCGTGGCGGAAGTAATGCCGAGCGAGCGCAGCTTGCCTTCCTGCAAGAAGCCGCGCGATGCCGCGACATCCACAATAATCCCGGTGACGCGCCCGGAAATCACATCCGTCATGGCTGGCGGGGTGGAGCGATAGGGCACGTGTTCCATCTGGATATTGCCGAGCGAGGTCAGCATCGCACCGCCAACAACGCCCGTTGTATTGCCCGAAGCATAGGTCAGCTTGCCAGGCTGGGACCGCGCAAGTGCGAGAAATTCCTGCAGGTTGCGCGCCTGCACCTGGTCATTCACCGCAAGCACGAAGATGTAGGTGCCCATGCGCCCGATTGGCGTGAAATCATTGATGGCGTCATAGGTTGGGCGCTTCATCAGTGCCGGTGTCGCGCCATGCGGGCTATTGGTGGTGATCATCACCGTATGGCCATCGGGTGCGGCGCGGGCAGTGGCCACCGCGGCAATGGCGCCATTAGCGCCAGGGCGGTTATCCACCACCACCTGCGATCCCCATTCCTGTTCCAACAGGCTCGCCAACAGGCGGGAGACGGAATCGGTCCCAGACCCGGCAGCAAAGGGTACAATCAGCGTCACGGGGCGCGATGGCTTCCAGGCGGCTTGCGCGCGGGCCGCGAAAGGCAGGGCGGCGGCAGCAGCAATCAGGGCGCGGCGGGAAAGGGCGCATGGGGCGGCGTTCGGCATGGTGTGGTTCCTTTGTTGCGCGCGTCATAGGCGGCAGGGCGGGGCGCTGTCTACCGGATAAAGGTTATGGCGTTGACGGCTCCGGAAGGCGGGCGATAGCCTCAAACCATGACACATCATGTAGTTATGGACTGGCCCGCTACCTCGATCCATGGTTGGGGGGTGTACGGATTGAACTTGGCTCTTTCTTGGGCGCCAGATCCCGGTGTTGCGCTAGCCACCACACATGAAATCAGCAGCAATTCGGTCTTCATTGATCCGCTACGGTGGCGAGCCCTGTTCCCGTTCATTATCCGCTCCAGAGATTTGCGCCAGCGCCTGCTCAAGGAAAAGCCCACGGAGATGGTGCTCAATTCGGCGATACTTACTTCCTTGGGCAATGACTTGAAGTCCCAGCCTGGGCCGCATGGCGGCCCGCTTAGCGGCCAACCAAGCCTCGGCGTAGTGTTTTTTGAGACCGAGGATCTGGGCCGCGATGCGCGCAAAACCGTGGCACGGCATAATTGCATCATCGCGGGGTCAAGCTGGAATGCCGAAGTGCTACGCGCGCATGGCATCCCGCGTGTTGAAACCGTGCTGCAAGGCATAGACGCCACGCAGTTTCACCCGGCACCAAAACGTGGGCTTTTCCCTGATCGTTTCCTGGTCTTCAGCGGCGGCAAGCTGGAACCGCGCAAGGGGCAGGATAATGTCATGGCTGCCTGGCGCATTTTTGCAGCACGACACCCGGACGCCATGCTGATTGCCGCCTGGGACAATCTTTGGCCGGAAATCGCGCGGGGTATCAATTCGATAGGCCGCACGGCGCCGCTTCCCTTCACCCAGGATGGCAAGCCAGACATGAATGGCTGGGCTGCGGCCAATGGAATCAAGCCGGAGCAGTTTCTCAACCTCGGCTTGGTGCCTAATGCGTCCATGCCGACCATCTTGCGGGAAATGGATGCCGCGCTATTTCCCAATCGCTGCGAAGGCGGTACAAATCTTGTGGCGATGGAAGCCATGGCCTGCGGCGTGCCAACGATCCTCAGCGCCAATAGTGGGCATCTTGATTTGCTGCAGGATGGTACGGCGCTGGCGCTGACAGATCAGCGCCCGATCCCAAGCGTATCCGGCTGGCGGGAGAGCAATATCGAGGAAATCCTCGCCGCGCTTGAAACCCTCTACACGGATCGCGCGAAGGCGCGGGAAATTGGCGCGGCGGGGGCGAAGCTGCTTGCGGGGCTGACCTGGGCCAAAACCGCTGCCGAGATGAAGCACATCATCAGCAAGCTGTAATTCACGCGGCGTCGATCGCCACGCCAATCTGGAACAAGCCCCGCGCCGCCGCATCTTCTGTCTGCGTCACGCTTGGAATGCCGAAGGCGGCAAGTGCCGCGCCATAGCGCAGCGTCAGCGCCTCGGCACCGACCAGATGCACCGGCGGCGCGACACCGGCTTCCAAAGCCGCCGCTACCTCATGCCCAATCAGCAGGCCGGAGAGATAGGAAGCCGCTTCCATCTGCGGCATGGCATCAAACAGCGAAAGGCTGCGCAGGCCGAAAAGCTGATGCAGAAGCCCACCGCCCTGCCGTGCACGATCCAACCCACGCGCAAAGGCGCCCGGATGATGCGCCGCGCTGCGATGCAGGCTGCGCGCCAAAATCGTATGGGCCGACAGCGCGGCGAAGAGCTCGCCCGTTATGTGCGTGGAAAAATCAAGGATCTGCCCGGACCGCGCGCGCACCCATTTTGAATGGCTGCCGGGCAGGCAAAGCGTTACCTCCTGTTCGGGCAGGCGGTCCAGGACGCCCAGAATTTGCGTCTCCTCACCGCGCATCACTTCCGGCACGCCATCGGCATCACGCGCCTTCAGCCCCGGCACAAGGCGCACGCGGGTGGCGGGGAAAGGCACAGGCAGGGTCGCGCGGGCGATTTCAGCGACGCTGACAGGACAGGGCAGATAGGGCGCTTCCGCCCAGCCTTGCTTGCTGCCGGCCATGCCGGCAATTACCACCAGCTTTTCGCCGGCATCCAGCCAATCCTTGGCGATGTTGCGCAGTTCATCTGGAAAGGCGCCGGGCTTCACGGAAAGAATGCCCGATTTGCTTTCGCGCTTTTCCAGCACGGCCCCGGCCTGATCCAGCCGATAGGCGCGCAAGGATGTGGTGCCCCAATCCAGCCCGATCATGCCGGCTGCCCCCTTTCTGCGCCGCTTCCATGACGCGAAAAGCTTAAAGGCCCGATAACCGCACGCTGTAAGCGAAAACGATCACTTCACCGCGCGGGCAACAGCCCGATAATCTCCCGCGCCTGCTTCATGATGGGTTCAGAAATGGCGTGTGCGCGCGCTGCCCCAAGATGTAGCGCGGCATCAAGCGCGCCAGGGTCGGTCAGCAGGCGGCGCATCTCAGTGGCGATGGGGGAAAGATGCGCAACCAGCGCTTCCGTCAGCGTGCCCTTGAAGGCGCCGAAGCCTTGGCCCGCATGCTCCCGTAGTACGTTTTCCGGCAGCGTGCCGGTAATCGCCGCCATGATGCCAACCAGGTTGCGCGCTTCCGGCCTGCCCTCAAGCCCGGCCATGTGCTCGGGGATCGGTTCCGCATCGGTTTTGGCGCGGCGTATTTTCAGCGCAATGCCATCCGCATCATCGGTCAGGTTGATGCGCGATTGATCGGAAGGGTCCGACTTCGACATTTTCTTGGTGCCATCGCGCAGCGACATCACGCGCGCGGCAACGCCCTGGATCAGCGGTTCGATATTAGGGAAGAAATCCACCCCGTAATCATGGTTGAATTTCTGCGCGATATCATTGGCCAATTCCAGATGCTGCTTCTGGTCATCACCCACCGGCACCTTGGTTGCATGATAGGCCAGAATATCGGCGGCCATCAGGTTCGGGTAAACATACAGCCCGGCGGATGCCGCTTCCCGATCCCCCCCCGCCTTGTCCTTGAATTGCGTCATGCGATTGAGCCAGCCGATGCGCGCAACGCAATTGAAGATCCACCCTAATTCGGCATGCGCGGGCACATGGGATTGCACGAATAGCGTACACCGCTTCGGATCAAGCCCGCAGGCAATCAGCGCCGCAGCCATTTCGCGGGTTTGGCGCGAAAGCTCCTTCGGGTCCTGCCAGACGGTGATGGCGTGCAAATCCACAATGCAGAAAATGCTTTCATGCGCATCCTGCATCGGCACCCAATTGCGGATGGCGCCAAGGTAATTGCCAAGGGTTGGAACACCGGAAGGCTGAATGCCGGAAAAGACGCGCGTCATGGGCTTCATCACCGTTAAGAAAACACCGCCGCGTGATCCCGCGCCATGCCCGGCGCGTCAAGCCGCGAATGCGTGATCAGCCGCGCGCCCCGAAAATGGCGCTGCCCACGCGCACATGGGTCGCGCCTTCGGCAATCGCGGCTTCAAAATCGCCGCTCATGCCCATGGAAAGGATGGGCAGGCCATGCTTCGCCGCCAGATTGGCAAGGTAGGCGAAATGCGGGCGCGGGTCGCCTTCCACGGGCGGGATGCACATCAAGCCCTTCACTGGCAGGCCGAAATCATCCCGCGCGGCGCGAATGAAGGCATCGGCTTCCGCCCGCGGGCAGCCGGCCTTCTGCGCCTCATCCCCCGTATTCACCTGCACCAGCAGATCGGGTCGGCGGCCTTCCTTGGCCATGGCTTCCGCAATGGCCTGGGCCAGCTTGGGCCGGTCCAACGTTTCAATCACATCCGCGATCCTGACGGCATCCCGCGCCTTATTGGACTGCAAGCCGCCGATGATATGCAACTTAAGCCCCGGATGGGACGGGCGCAGCCCCGGAAATTTCTGCGCCGCTTCCTGGACCCGGTTTTCGCCAAACACCATTTGCCCGGCACCGAGGGCGGCTTCCACAGCCTCCACCGGATTGGTCTTGGAAACCGCCACCAGTGTCACGGCATTTGCCGGGCGGCTGGCGCGGGCGCAGGCTTCCGCGATTCGGGCCCGAATGCGGGAGAGGTTTTCGGCAATGGCAAGGGCATCGGTCATGGCAGGCTCACATGGCAGGGAATCGGCCCCGGTTCCAGGGGCGCGCAAGGCGTGGGGAAGATTCGCGCGCCCAGGCCCAGGCGGCCTGCCCCGGCTTTGGCTATTCAGCGACCCGGTGCGGCTGCCGGACCCGCGCGCAGCCATGGAGCACCTGCCACGCGGCGCCGGGGTGGTAGCGCGCGGGCTGGCGCCAGGGCTGCTTCGGCCCGTCGCGCGGCTGGCCCGGCAGCGAGGGCTGAAATTGCTGGTGGCGGGCGACGGACAGGCGGCGCTGGCGCTACGGGCGGGGCTGCATCTGCCGGATAGGCGGGAAAGCCAGGGCGTGCTGCCCTTTTTGATTGCGCGCCGGGTGGCGCCTGGCCGCATCATATTGACTATGGCCACCCACGGCGGGCAGCGCAGCGCAGCGCGGGCACGGCGGTTAAGGCCCGATGGTATTTTCCTGTCGCCGCTATTCCCGACCCAGAGCCACCCCGGGGCGCCGGCCTTGGGCGCCTTTCGCTGGGCTGCCCTGGCGCGTAGGCTGCCCGCGCCCTGCATGGCTTTGGGGGGCATTACCGCTGCCCGGCTTGGCGCAGTTCCTCGGCGCGCGGCAGGGGTCGCGGCCATTGGCGGGCTGGCGCCCCCTGTTGCACGCTTGCCACAGTGATGTGGCCAAGTCGCGTCAACCCTTTCTGAGAGGTTGCGACAGCCGCTTTAAAATGATCATAGTCGCTGCAGGCCCGGAAGCCATGAGCACCCGTATTGGGTGTTTCGGGGTTCCTTCCTGCCGGGGGCAGGGGCCGAGGATCAACGCCGGATGTTCCGGTAATGAGGAGGACTTGAATGCGTAAAATTCTTCTGGGGACAACGGCTGTTGTCGGCTTGGCGCTTCTTGCGCCGGTTGCCAATGCCCAACAGGCCCGCCCGGCCGCCCGCCCGGCTGCTGCGCCAGCCGCGCCGCCGCCGCTGCCCGCCACTTCCGTGGCGCCCACCGGCACCGCCGCCTCCATGTTCCAAACACCGGTCGGCATCACCGGCGCGGGTCCGCATGGCTCAGATGGTGTCCCGAACCGCCCGACGACGCCGACCACCAGCGGCATGATCGTTCGGCTGGGTGGCTTCTTCGATTTCTCCATGGCCAATATTTCTGACAGTGCTGACTCGGCGGCTGCGCCCGGCCGCCAAGGTGCGGTGAATAATCGCCTCGGTCGTCAGCGCAATGACTTCCGCACGGAAGCCGAACTGAACGTGTATGTTGACGGTCTCGCCGCCAACGGCATGCGTTACGGCGCCGTGATGGAATTCCAGATGGACAATATGGGTGGCCGGAATGACACCGCTGCCACTGGCACCGGTTCCAATGGCTCCGGCACCGGTGTTGACCTTGATGAGCTCTATGGCTTCGTGAAGGGTTCCTGGGGTGAGTTGCGCTTCGGTCAGGAAGACAACGTCCAGGGTCTGATGCGCGTCGCCCCGCCCGGCACGCTGTGGCTCGGCACCAGCTCCGGCTGGGATGAATTTGTGGCTCAGCCGCAATCTGGCCTTGGTGGCAATGCGCCCTACCTGATGACTGAGTTCCAGGATGGTGGTGACGCGACCAAGATCATCTACCTGTCCCCGCAATTCTTCGGCTTCGACGTCGGCTTTTCCTACGCGCCACAGAATAATGAAGGTGAGCGTGCTGACGTGCCGACCAGCAATGCAGTCTTCCAGCGTGACCGCACCGGCGTGATGAACGCCATGGCGGGTGCCATCCGCTATCGTGGCACCTTTGGTGACTTCGGTGTGCGCGCCAGCTTCGCTGGGTTGAAAGCTGATTCCCCTCAGGCTGGGGGTGCGAACATTGAGCGGGTGAATCCCCGCACCCAGAACCTGACCATGTATAGCGCTGGCTTGCTGGTGGCTGCTTATGGCTTCCAGCTTGGTGGCGAATATGCTTGGGGTAACTACAGCGGCCAGATGGCCGGTACCCTCAACCCCAAGCTGGACAGCAGTGACCACTGGATCCTGGGCTTGACCTATACGCTTGGTGCTTGGCAGTTCGGCGGTCAGTACGGCGTCGCCAATCAGGATAACGGCACCAATGCTGCTGGCGTGAACTTCAAGGATCGTGAACAGACCTATTGGGGCATTGGCCTGCAATACACCTTGGCCCCTGGCATGGTCCTGTTTGCCAACTACAACCAGGTCAAGGATGACAATATCCTGAATGGTGCGGCTGGCGTGCAGGGGACTGGTGTGAACTTGGGTGCTACTGCAACCGCCCCAGCCCGGGATGTGAATAGATTCAAGGGCAACGGCACCGAGCGTGAAATTGACGTGCTGATGGCCGGTGTGCGCATCGCCTTCTGATCTTCGGATCAATCGGCAAAATGGCGGCAGGGGAAACCCTGCCGCTTTTTTTGTGCCTGACGCATGGCCGTGGCTATGATGCGTCAAATCACGGAGGATTCCCCATGCTGCAAAACCCACCCGCCGAACCCGGCATGCGTGAGGAGGATATTGATACCCCCGCGCTGGTGATTGACCTGGATGCGTTTGAACATAACCTGGACACCATGGCGGCGTTGCTGGCGCCCACGGGCGCCAAGCTGCGCGCCCATGCGAAAACCCATAAATCCAGCGTCATCGCCAAGCTGCAAATGGCGCGCGGCGCGGTTGGCCAATGCGTGCAAAAAGTGGCCGAGGCAGAAGCGCTCGCCTGGGGCGGCATTCCGGATATTCTGGTGACCAACCAAGTGGTCAGCCCGCGCAAATTGGCACGCCTTGCGGCCCTTGCACGGATCGCCGAAGTGGGCGTTTGTGTGGATGACGCGGCGCAGATCGCGCTGATTGAAGCCGCCGCCGAAGCCGCTGGCGTGCGCCTGCCGGTGCTGGTCGAAATTGATGTCGGCATGGCGCGCGGCGGGGTGGAACATGGGCCGCCGGCCGTTGCACTCGCGCAACGCATCGCTGCCAGCCGGCATCTGCGTTTTGGTGGCTTGCAGGCCTATCACGGTTCAGCACAGCACAAGCGCGGACCAGAAGAACGGGCAGTGGCAATTAGGGAAGCCGTGGCGCGTTCCAGGCGCACCGTGGAGCAACTTCGCCAGCGCGGGCTGGAATGCCCGATTGTGGGCGGTGCCGGCACCGGCACCTTCCGGCATGAAGCGGCGAGTGGCGTCTATACCGAAATCCAGGCGGGGTCTTATTGCTTCATGGATGCGGATTACGCAGCGAATGAGGATGCGCCGCCCTTTCGGCAATCGCTTTTCGTGCTCTCCCAAATCATGAGCACCGCAGGGCCAGGCATTGCCGTGCTTGATTGCGGGCATAAAGGCGTTTCGGTGGATTCCGGTATGCCGCAGGTCTGGCAGCGCCCTGGGCTGCGCTATGCTGGCGCTTCGGATGAACACGGCAAGATCGTGATCGAAGATGGCAGCGCGCCGGTGCTTGGCGAAAAACTGCGCCTGGTGCCGGGCCACTGCGACCCGACGGTTGATCGCTATGATTGGTATGTCGGCGTGCGCAAGGGGCGCGTGGAATGCCTTTGGCCGGTGTCTGCGCGCGGAGGGATGGCGTAACCCCATCCCACGCGTTCCTCACACGTCCAGATTGGCAACTTTCAAGGCATTGCCAACAATAAAGTCGCGGCGCGGTTCCACCAGATCGCCCATCAAGGTGGAGAAGACCTGCTCCGCATCCTCCACATCCTCAACCCGCACGCGCAGCAGCGTGCGGATTGCAGGGTCGAGCGTGGTCTTCCAAAGCTGATCGGGGTTCATCTCACCCAGGCCCTTGAAGCGCTGGAAGGAAAGCCCCTTGCGGCCCTGCGCGATCAGCTTTTCGAATAGCGCGAGCGGCCCAACAACTTGGGCTTCCGCACCATCAAGCGACAGCACCGCACCGCCCAGGAAATCGGCGGCCAGCCTTTCGCGCCGTTCATCCAACCAGCGCGCTTCAGCGCTGCGCAGCGCCGTCGCGTCCAGCACATGGCGTTCACCCACGCCGCGCACGGTGCGCGCGAGTGTCAGGCCATTATCACCCGCCGTCGCCACCCAGCCGCGTTCAGAAGCTGGCGCCAGCACATCCAACCGCGCCGCCAAAGCCTGCGCCGCCGCCAAGGCACGGTCGCTTTCCATGGTCAGTGCGCCGGTAATCGCCGCCTGTTCGATGATATCCGCCGGCACCGCACCCGCCAGCCGGCGAACGCGCGATGTCGCCTGACGGTGAAAATCAAGCTCCGCCTGGAAAGCGTCGCCGGCAAGCTCCCGCCCATCGGGCAGACGCAAGCTTGCTGCGCTTTGTGCCTTTTCCAGCAGGTAATCTTCCAGCGCGCGATCATCCTTCAGGTAGCGTTCTTCCTGCCCACGCTTGGCGCGATAAAGCGGCGGCTGCGCGATATACAAATACCCGCGCGTAATCAATTCCGGCATTTGCCGGAAGAAGAAGGTTAGCAATAGCGTTCGGATATGGCTGCCATCCACATCGGCATCCGTCATGATGACAATGCGATGATAGCGGAGCTTGCCGATATCAAACCCACCTTCCGATGGATCACCGCGCCCAATGCCCGTGCCAAGCGCCGTGATCAGCGTGCCGATTTCAGCGCTGGAGAGCATCTTGTCGAAGCGCGCGCGTTCCACATTCAGGATTTTGCCTTTCAGCGGCAGGATCGCCTGGAAGGCCCGGTCGCGCCCTTGCTTCGCGGAACCACCGGCGCTGTCACCCTCAACGATGAATAATTCGCTTTTCGCCGGATCACGTTCCTGACAATCCGCAAGCTTGCCGGGCAAGGATGAAACATCCAGCACGCCCTTGCGCCGCGTGAGGTCCCGCGCCTTGCGCGCCGCTTCACGCGCTGTTGCTGCATCCAGGATCTTACTGACCAGATCCTTGGTTTCCTTCGGATGGGTTTCAAACCAATGGGTAAGCGCATCGGCGCAAGCCACATGCACCACGGGCTGCACTTCCGATGAAACCAGTTTTTCCTTTGTCTGGCTGCTGAATTTTGGATCCGGCACCTTCACCGAAAGCACGGCGGTGAGCCCTTCGCGCATGTCTTCGCCGGTGAGTGCGACCTTTTCCTTCTTGGCAATGCCTTCAGCGACCTTGGCGACAACGCGCGTCAACGCCTGGCGGAAGCCCGCCAGATGCGCGCCGCCATCGCGTTGCGGGATGTTGTTGGTGAAGCAGAGCATGGTTTCATGGTAGCTATCATTCCAGCGGAGCGAGAGCTCAACCTTGATGCCATCCTGTTCCCGCGCAGCCAAGCTGATGGGGGTCGCGAAAAGCGGTGTCTTGCCCTTGTCCAACCACTCGACAAAGGCCGTAAGCCCACCATCGAAATGAAATTTGGTTTCCTGCACTTCTGCATGGCGTTCGTCACGCAACACAACGCGCAAGCCGGAATTGAGGAAGGCCAATTCGCGCAAGCGGCGTTCCAGCACGGCGAAATCAAACTCCGTGCGCGTGAAGGTCAGCGCTGAGGGCTTGAAGGTCACTTCCGTGCCATTTGGATGATCCGAAGGGCCAAGCGCCGTGCAGGGCACTACCGTGTCACCATGTTCAAAGCGCAGCCGATATTGCTGGCCGCCGCGCCAGATGCGCACTTCCATCCATTCGGACAGCGCATTGACTACCGCCGCACCAACACCATGCAGCCCGCCTGAGACCTTGTAGGAATTCTGGTTGAATTTGCCGCCGGCATGCAGCCGCGTCAGCACCACTTCAGCGGCGCTGATGCCCTCCTCCGCATGGATATCCACGGGGATTCCGCGGCCATCATCGCGCACGGTGACGCTGCCATCACCATTCAGCGTGACAGAAACGGCCGAGGCGAAACCCGCTTGCGCTTCGTCCACCGCATTATCAACAATCTCAAACGCCATGTGATGCAGGCCAGAGCCATCATCGGTGTCGCCAATATACATGCCCGGCCGTTTGCGCACCGCTTCCAGCCCGCGCAACACGGTGATGGAAGCGCTGTCATAGGCTTCAGTTTCGGCGCGCGGCTCGTCGCTCATGCCGGTTACGGGCTCCTGTTTTGGGGATGCGAAAACATGGAATTCTTATAGCGTTTTTCGGGAGAAAACGCGACCCCGGCGCGGGGAGATTCGGGGCTTTTCCGAAGGTGATCAGCCCATCGCGAAAAGCCTGCCATTAGCCACGCCAAAGCGCTGCCCAATACCAGCCAGCGGGGCGAAAACCTCGGCATCCGTGCCAGTCATGAAAACCTGCGCAGGCAGGGCGGCCAGCGCGGCGAACAGCGCTTCCCGCCGGACAGGATCAAGATGCGCGGCAACCTCATCCAACAGCAAAAGCGGCGCGAAGCCGCGCGCTTCGGCGATAAGCGCGGCATGGGCCAGCACCACGGAAACCAGCAACGCCTTTTGCTCTCCGGTTGAACAAAACTCCGCACTGATGACTTTCGGCATATGGATCAGGCTCAAATCCGCCTTATGCGCACCACGCGCCGCGCCACCCGCCGCGGCATCACGCCGCCGATCCTGGGCCAGGCCCTGGCGCAAAGCATCTTCCACCGCCAGCGCCGGGGTATCAGCCAGCGCGGCCAGGATAGGGCAGGCAATCTCCAGCCGCGCCACCGGAAAGGCGCCCGTGGCGCGGCCGGCGGCGAGCTCCGCATTCAGACGCAGCATCAGCGCGCGCCTGGCCGCCGCCACGGCCACCGCATGCCGCGCCATGGCATCTTCAAGCCCAGCCAGCCAGGCAGGGTCCGCGCGGCCTTCCGCCAGCAGCCGATTACGCTCGGCCATCGCATTGTCATGCGCCGCCACTTCCCGCGCATGGCCGGGCTCCAATGCCCAGACAAGCCGATCCAGAAAGCGCCGCCGCCCACTTGCCCCTTCCTGAAATAGCCGGTCCATTTGCGGCGTGATCCAAACGGCGGCCATGCGTTCAGCCAGCATCGCCTGGCTGCGCAACGCCTGCCCATCCAGGCGATAGATGCGCCGTTCTGTCGCGCCTTCCGGGTCTGTGCCGGTGCCGATATCCATGGGGCCACTGCGCGTTTCAAACCGCCCCGCCGCCGCCCAGGGCAGGCCCGCGCCATCTTCCTGCCGGCCAAGTTCACCCATGCGCGCGCCGCGCAAGCCTCGACCGGGGGCGAGCAGCGATATCGCCTCCAACAGGTTGGTTTTGCCCGCGCCGTTTTCGCCCGCGATGCAAATCAAGGATGCGTCAAACCGCGCATCCAAGCCCAGCCAGGACCGGAAATCCGTCAGCCGAAGGCGCGCAAGGAAAAGCCCCGGCGCCGTCACACCCGCATCGGCATCAGGACGAATAACGCTTCCGGCCGGGACGCATCACGCACAATGGTGGGTGCTGCGCCATCGGCGAACATGAATTCCAGCTTGTCTTCGACCAGATCAGTGATATCGGCCAGATACCGCGCCTGGAACCCGATTTCCAAGGCGCCGCTGGTATAGGCGACATCAGCGCCTTCCAGATCTTCTTGCGCTTCGCCCTGTTCGGGGCTGGCGGCCGAAACGCGCAAATGATTGGTGCCAAGACTAAGCTTGACCGGGCGCGACCTTTCGCTGCTGATCGCCGCCACGCGCTTCACCGCATCAGCGAAATCCTTGCGTGGCACAACAAGCTTCTTGTCATTGCCGCGCGGGATCACGCGTTCATATTCGGGGAAGGTGCCATCAATCAGCTTGCTGGTGAGTGTCACGGTCCCAAGCGCGAATTGCACCTTCGTGTCGGAAAGCCGCACCACGATCTCATCCTGGGTTTCTTCGGCCAGCTTGCGGATTTCATTCACGGTCTTGCGCGGAATGATCACGCCCGGCATGGCCTTGGCGCCTTCCGGCAGCGGTTCTTCCACGCGCGCCAGCCGATGCCCATCGGTCGCCACCGCGCGCAGCACCGGCTGGCCTTCGCTTTCGGTCGCGTGGATGTAGATGCCATTGAGGTAATAGCGCGTTTCTTCCGTGGAAATCGCAAACCGCGTGCGGTCAATCAAATCCCGCAGTACGCCGGCCTTGATGCTGAATTGCACCGGCATGCGCCCATCGGTCATGGATGGGAAATCATCCACCGACAGCACCGCGAGGCTGGTATTGAAACGGCCAGACCGCAGCGTGAGTGGCCCATCGCCGCCGCCATGATCGAATTCAACGCGCGCCCCTTCAGGCAGGTTGCGGATGATTTCATAAAGGGTCGCCGCCGGCGCCGTGGTGCGCCCAGCGCGCGCCACCGTCACACCCGCGATATCTTCCACCACCGCGATTTCCATATCGGTCGCGGTCAGTTTCAGCGCACCGCCGGAACTTGCCTCAATCATCACATTGGCAAGGATGGGGATGGTGTTGCGGCGTTCGACCACGCTTTGCACATGCGTGAGCGCCTTGAGCAGTATTGCCCTGTCAACCGAGAATTTCATCGTTCCGACGCCCCGATCCTGTTGTGGCGATCTCGGCCGCGGCCAGATGGGCCCCGGGGGTGAACCGCCAGTGAAATCCTGCCCGGGCGACAAAGCTGCCGAATCGGCGCTGTGGAGCACCCGGATTCGTTATTCCTTACCAGCCTGGAAGATGCCAGAAAAGCGGCCTGGCCTGTGGAAAACCTGACCCGGATGGGGCCGGCCAGCGCCTCAAGTTTCCAGCATGCGCCGGAGCAGCTCCACATCCTCAGCGAAGGACCCATCCGCCTGCATGAGCTCCGCCACGCGAGAGACGGCATGCATGACCGTGGTATGGTCCCGATTGCCGAAACGCCGCCCGATTTCGGGTAGTGAACGCGATGTCAGCTGCTTCGCCAGATACATCGCGACCTGACGCGGCCGCGCCACATTGCGGGCACGGCGGGCAGAGGACATGTCGGTCAGGCGGATATTATAATGCTCGGCAACCTTGCGTTGGATTTCCTCAATCGTCACGCGCCGGTCATGGGCGCGGAGGATATCATGCAAAACCTCCTGCGCGCCTTCCAGCGTAATGGGCCGTCCGAACAGATTGGCCCAGGCAATCAGCCGATTGAGCGCGCCTTCCAATTCCCGCACATTGGAGGTGATCTTGTGCGCCAGGAATTCCATGACACGCGACGGCACCGCAACACCGGATGACGCTGCCTTGGCTTCCAGGATGGAAATGCGCAATTCATACGTGGTGGCGTGCAAATCCGCCACCATGCCGCAGCCAAGACGCGTGCGCAGCCGGTCTTCAATGCCGGAAAGGTCGGATGGCGATTTGTCGGCGGAAATCACAATCTGCTTGCCGGCGTCCACCAGCGCATTGAAGGTGTGGAAGAATTCTTCCTGCGTATTGTCCTTGCCGATCAGGAATTGCAGATCATCCACCATCAGAACGTCAACCGATCGTAACGTTTCCTTGAATTCCATGGTTGATTGGCTGCGCAGTGCGGCGATGAAGCGGTACATGAATTTTTCCGCGCTCATGTAGGCAACATGACGCGCAGGGTGCTGTTCACGAATGGCCCAGGCAATGGCGTGCATCAGATGCGTCTTGCCAAGCCCAACGCCGCCATAAAGGAATAATGGATTGAAGCCCGGCGTGGCCGGCTTTTCCGCCACGCGGCGTGCGCAGGCATGGGCGAATTCATTCGGCTTGCCTACAATGAAGGCATCAAAGGTGAAGCGCGGATCAAGCGGTGCGGACCATTCGCCACGCGGATCAGCGGCGCGCGGCGCGGCACTCGCCAGGCTATCCGCCAAGGGGCGCACGGTATTGTCCGAAGCCTCGGCGGCGGTGCGACGGCTGGCCGCAACGCGCAAATCAACCCGACGAATGGCAGGATTTTCCATCTGCCAGAAGGAACGAAGCCGATCCCCGTAATGGCCGCTGACCCAATCACGCAGGAAGCGTGTGGGGAGTGTGATGGTCACTTCATCGCCATCAACAGCGGCAAGGGTCATTTGCCGAAGCCAGCTGCGGAATTCCACATCGCCCACTTCTTCGCGCAGCTTGGCGCGGATGCGGGCCCATGCTTCGGCCCAGGCAGCGGGACCTGGTTGGGGCGTGTTATCGCTTAGCTTTCCTGTGCTGCGCAAAACGCTGCCCCCCCTGGCCCATCTGAATTCTCTTCCCTGTCGCCGGCATCATGCGGCGGCGCGAGACAAAAGATCAATAGCAAAAAAACCTGAACAGCAGATTTCGAAAATTTTCTGATGCAGCATCATTTTTTTCTTGACTAGGAGACTTCATTTGGTGGCTGAAAACCTGATATCTGCGCCGCATAAAAGACATAGAAAAAGACGCGCTGCATAAGCAACGCGTCTTCAAAATCGCAAAAAAAGAAACTGTGCGCCGTCAGGCGCCGACAGATTTCACGCGCGCCGAAAGCCGCGACAATTTCCGCGCGACCGTATTGGCGTGCACCACACCCTTGGTTGCAGCACGCTGCATTTCCGGTTGCGCCGCGCGAAAGGCTTCCTGTGCGGCTGCCTTGTCGCCCGACTTCACCGCTTCTTCGACCTTGCGCAAAAAGCTGCGCACGCGTGACTTGCGCGCCTTGTTGCGCGCGGTGCGCTTTTCAGTCTGACGAATGCGCTTACGCGCGGAAGCGTTATTGGCCATGGGCTGTCTGTTCAAACCTGCATAAGGAAGGATCGGCATCTCGCCGACGAAGGGCGCGTAACTAGCGCTGGAGCATGGTCCGCGTCAAGCGGGTCTGGCTAGGCCGCATCCAGTGCCACGACGCTTGGCTTTTCTTATCCGAATGACCCGTTAAAACACCACCCCATGAAGCGTTTCTGGGAAGCGGCGCTGGCCGTGCCAAGGCTTGAAGGTGGCTATGGCGTCGTGCTCGATGGCCGTCCGCTCCGCCTGCCGGGCGGCAATATCCTCACCACCGAATGCCGCCCCTTGGCCGAGGCGATTGCCGATGAATGGCACAAGGCTGGCGGCGCCAAGGGTGGGGAGATGGGTCAGGAAGATGTGCCCCTGACCCGGCTTTTGGGCGCTGCGCAGGAACGCATCGCGCCAGACCCAAGGCCAATAGTGGAAGGTATCGCCAGGTATGGTGAAACCGATCTGCTTTGCTACCGGGCACAGGATCACCGCTTGGCCGCCCGGCAGGCGGAAGCCTGGCAACCCGTGTTGGAATGGGTCGCGCGGGCGCTGCATGCGCCGCTCAGCGTCACCCAGGGCCTGATGCCCGTGCCTCAACCCCAGCAAAGCCTGGCTGCGCTTCAGGCCGCCGTTGCGCGGCATGATGCGGCGGGGCTGGCCGCGCTTGGCGTTGCGGTGCCGGCCTTGGGCAGCCTGGTGCTGGGCCTCGCGCTCAGCCTTGGGCGGCTTGATGCCGATGAAGCACATCGCCTGGCCATCTTGGATGATCTGTATCAGGAAGAATTCTGGGGCAGCGATGATGAAGCCGAGGCGCGACGCGAAGATCGGTTGAATGAGGTCAGGCTGGCGGCACGCTTCATGGCGCTGACGGCCGGCTGAGCCCTTTGCCATGGAGCCCCTATCTTGAGACGAAACCTCCGCCACGCGCTGCTGATGCTGTTGATCGCCTTGCCGATCCTGCAGGCGCATGGCGAAACCGAAGTCCTGATGGAAGACCCTTTCGGCATCATCGGCGTGGCCCCCACCCCCGTTGGCGGCCAAACATTGAGCCTTGGCCTGGGGTATTCGCGCGCGCGGGAAGGCGCCAACCGCAATCTTTACGGCGGCGCGCTTGAAGGCGAAGCGGGGCTGGTGCGCGGGCTTGATCTGCGCTTTGCGCAGGCTGCGGAATATGGCCCCGCAGCGCCCTACCCGGCGGATGATGCGAAGCGGGTATGGGGCGGGCTGTCCCAGCTTGGGCTCCGCTGGCAAATCCTGGAAGAAGATGGCTGGCGCCCGGCGATGGGTGTTTTCGGTGCGCTGCGCACCGCCTATGGGGAGACAAGCGGGCCATCGCAAAGCGGGCAGATTGTCGGCCTGCTGAGCAAGACGCTGATTGAAGGCCCGCGGCCACTCGCCCTTTCATTCAATGCCGGCTGGTCCGAATTGTTCAATGCAGCACCAGGCGAAAGGGCGGGGCGTTATGAATTTGCCGCTGGGCTCACGCAAAGCATCGGCCAGGATACCTCGCTTGGTTTCAGCTATCTACGCAATCAACAGGATCGTGGTGAGCAGGACCAGAACATCCTCGCCGCCGGGATTTGGCATCGGCTTGGGCGCGCGGGGCCCATCATGGCCGCGGGCGCGGGTGCTGGGATTGGCGATGATTCGCCGCGCTTTCTGGTTTTCGCATCGCTCAAATGGCTGTTTGGCGCGGCGGCGCCCTGATGGTGCTTTGGGTTACGCTTCAAGCGCCTGATAGGTCAGCATATTGATCAGGCGGCGATAGCGCTGGCGCAATTCGCCCGGCGCATGGGCCATGAAGACAACACTGAGCCGTTCCGCCGGATCGGCCCAGAAATACGTGCCCCAAACGCCGGACCAGCCAAAGGCGCCGGGCGCGCCCATCAGGCCCGAGCCACCGCGCGAAAGCCGCACCGTGACCGTCAGGCCAAAGCCATAGCCTTCCAAGGCGGGGTCCATGCTGGCGACGCGATTTTCGATGCCCTGCAAATGATCGGAAGCCATCCAGGCCACCGTTTGCGGTGCCAATACGCGCACACCATTCAGCGTGCCCCCGGCGCGCAGCATTTCGGCAAAGCGCAGGTAATCAGCGGCGGTCGAAACCAAACCCGCACCACCTGTTTCCATTTTCGGCGCGCGCATCGGCGCTTCGACAGATTGCGCCGCGCCCGTGATCGGGTCCTTGGCGAAAGGCCGCGCAAAACGCGTCAGTTTCTCGCGCGGCAGAACATAACCGGTTTCTTCCATGCCAAGGGGCGCGAAAACGCGTTCGCGCATCAGCGCACCAAGCGAAGCACCGCCCGCGCGTTCAGCAACCGCGCCCAGCACATCAGTGGAAAGCCCATATTCCCAAACCGTGCCGGGATGGTGGCGGAGCGGCAGGCCAGAAAGCGTCTCAGCAAAACTTTCCGTATCCATATTCTCGGCGACCCAGAAGGAACCGGGCGGGGCGATGGCATGCACCGCCGAACCATCGCGCCCGCCATAGACCAGGCCGGTGGTGTGGCGCATGGCATCCTGCACCGTCATGGGGCGCTTGGCGGCTTCGGTTTCAATTGGGCCTTCACCCGAAAGCATCGCGGGCGTTGGCCTTGCCACCTGCATCTGCATCAGCGGCGGCAGCCAGGCGCCGACCGGGTCTGTCACCAACAGCCGGCCTTCCTCGATCAGTGAAAGCGCCACCACGCCAGTGACGGGCTTGGTCATGGAAGCGATGGAAAAAATGGCATCCGCCTGCATCGGCGCGCGGCTTTCCGGATCGCGCCAACCAATCGCTTCCAGATGCACAAGCTTGCCATCGCGTGCGATGGCGACAACGCAGCCCGGCAGCCTTCCCGCCGCCATTTCGCGTTCCATCGCCGGGCGAATACGCGCGAGCCTTGCGGCGGACATGCCAGCCAATTCCGGCCGCGTCACCGGCAGGGGCGGTGTATCGGTTTCAATCACCGGGTTCATGACGCGTTTTCCCCGACAAAGGGATTGCTCTGCCGTTCGGCGCCGAAGCTGGAAGCCGGGCCATGGCCACAGAGGAATTGAATATGGTCCCCAAGCGGAAACAGCTTTGTGCGAATGGCATGCAGCAAGGCTTCCGTATCGCCATAGGGAAAATCGGTGCGCCCGATGGAACCCTGAAACAGCACATCACCCACAAAGGCGATCCCCATATCCGGGTTCACGAAAACCACATGCCCCGGTGTGTGGCCCGGACAATGCAGCACAGCAAAGGCGATGCCCGCGATGTCCACCTGTTCGCCTTCTTCCAGCCAGCGGCTTGGTGTGACGGCGCGGCAGTGGAGCCCGTATTTGGCACCCTGTTCCACGAGCCCTTCCAGCAGGAAAGCGTCGGCGCGATGCGGGCCTTCAATGGGGATATTGCCGAGCGCTTCGGCCAATTCCGCAGCACCACCGGCATGATCCATATGGCCATGCGTCAGCAAAATGCGGTCAATGCTGATGCCGGTTTCGGCAACCGCAGCTTCAATCTGCGCAACATCCCCGCCCGGGTCTATCACCACGCCGCGCTTGGTATCCTGATCCCAGATCAGGGCGCAGTTTTGCTGAAAGGGTGTGACGGGGATGATGGCGGCGGCAAGGGTCATGCGCAAAGGCTGGCCCGAACCGCGCCAAAGGTAAAGCCGCTGCTGGGCCTTATGGCTTCTGGCTGGGCACTACTGTGCTGCGCGCCAGCGCCAAGGCTTCGCGGAGCATCGCCATATCGCCAAGCTGATTGGCAAGGATCAGCACCAAGGCCGCGTTCAGATCTGCGCTTTGGCTTTCCGTTAGGCCACGATGCGCTTCCGTAATGGCGCGATAGGCCGCATCGGGGTCGGCGAAACGCGCCTTGGTATCCAGCCCTGTCATGCCGCACCTGCCTTCCTGAGCCCTGGCTTCAGCACGGATTCGCCATTCAATGAGAGAGAAGCGCGGCAACCCGCGTAAAGGGCAAGAATTCATTGAAAATATGGCGGACCCGAAAGGATTCGAACCTTCGACCTTTGCCTTCGGAGGGCAAGCCCTACCCATTGCGGCGGTTTGCGCTGATTTTCTATCTTGCCTTAACATGCTGTTTTTCATTCTTTTTTACTTTGTGGGCGATTGTTTTCGGTTGTATTGGTTTGCTGTGCTGTGGTAGCTATTTGGTAGCTAGATTTTCTAGCTACCAACCCAGCGACTATAGCAAAGGCGGCGACCATGCGCTTGGACCATCCCATTGGGCTTCGTGATCTCAAGGCGATGCAGGAAAACAGTACCGTCTGGGATGGTGGCCGGGGTGGCGTGTCGGGCTTTGGTGCGCGGCGCCAGAAAGGTACGGCGGTTGCCTTCATTGTGCTTTACCGCACCGCCGAAGGGCGGAAGCGCTTTCAAACCATTGGCCGGCATGGCGCGCCCTGGACGCCAGACATGGCCCGCGATGAAGCCAAGAAAATCCTGGGCAGCGTGACCGCTGGCGCGGACCCGGCAGCCGAAAAGCACGAAAAGCGCCACGCCGCCACGATGGCCGATCTGTGCGACCAGTATTTGCAGGATGCCGAAGCCGGCAAAATCCTGACCCGCAAGGGCGCGACCAAAAAGGCCAGCACAATTGGCACCGATGCCAGCCGGATCAAGGCGCATATCAAGCCGCTATTGGGCCACCTTAAGGTGAAGGCGGTAACGCGCGCCGATGTGCAAACCTTCATGGAGAACATCGCGGAAGGGCAGACACGTGGCCGGAAGAAGATGGAAAAGCCCCGCGCCTTGTCGAATATTAGGGGCGGAAAAGGCGCAGCATCGCGGACCATTGGCCTATTGGGCGCGATCTTCACCTACGCCGAACGCCGCGGGCTGGTGACGGCAAACCCGGTGCGGGGTGTGGTGCGATATGCTGACGGGCAGCGGAAACGCCGCCTGACTGATGCTGAATATGCCGCGCTTGGCCGTGCCTTGGACAAGGCCGCCGAACCGCCACCGCCGGCGGTGGCCGGTGAAAAGCCCGCCCGATCTGCGCCATGGCCGGCTGCCGTAGCAGCGATGCGCTTCCTTGCGCTGACGGGCTGGCGCAGCGGTGAAGCGCTAACGCTGACTTGGGGCATGGTCGATCTGCCGCGCCGCACCGCCCGCTTGCCTGACACGAAAACCGGCGAGAGCGTCCGCCCGCTTTCCACCGCTGCCTGCGATATCCTGCGCGCGCAGCATCCGGGGGAGCCTGACCACCTTGTGTTTCCGCCGGTGCGGGGCGCTGGCACCATGACCGGCTTCCCGAAGATGTTTGAGCGTATCGGCAAGCTTGGCGAATTGCCGGCTGATATAACGCCCCATGTGCTGCGCCATTCCTTCGTCAGCCTGGGCAATGACCTGGGCTATACGGAAGCAACCATTGGGATGCTGGTCGGGCACAAGGGAACAGGTAGCACCACAAGCGGCTACATCCACGCCGCTGATGATGTGCTGCTGAATGTGGCCGATCGAATCGCAAGCGCCACGCTGCGAAAGCTTGCCGGTGAAGGCGCCGCGATGGTGGTGGAAGGGCCGGGTGCGGCTGCCCTGGCCCGCGCATGATTTCACGCCCCGCCATGGGGCAGGAAGCCGCGCAGGGCGGCGGAGCATAGGCGTCATAGGCACCATAGGGGCCGTGACGCGCCTGATATGCTAAATTGACCTTGGCGGGGCAGGGCCGGCCAGCCCGCGCGGTTTCTCCGATCCGCGCAGCCCCGCCGCTTCGATCGGAGCGCGCATCGGAGGCGCGGCTATGGCAGGAATTGATGCTGATCTGATGCGCGAAGCGCGCGAACTGTTTGCAAGATTTCAAAAAGCCGACCCGGCCAATGCTAGGCGAAAATGGCAGAGTATTTCAGTGCATGCGCTAAAGGCAAGCCCATGGAAACCAAAGGGCAGCACTAATTCCGATTTAGACCAAGTGCTTTTGCAGTTGTATGATGATTGGATTGCCGACGACCCTTTAATTCAGCCTGAGGCTGTGAGCCGGATAGCAGACGCGGTAGCCGCTGCGGGTCCCAAAATTTTCGGCCGGCATTACACGTTTGCCGCTATTGAAATGCGACTGCGGCGGCTACTCCTTAAGCGCGGTGGCGTGAAGCGCTTCACGGTAAAGGAACGAATCAAGATGAAGCAGGATCGGGATCGAGTCCAGCTAGCCAAGGCATTGATGAACCCGCCGCACTAAGGCCGACACTGAAGGTCAATAACAAAAAGCCCCGGTATTTGTTTGTCGCGTGGCCTAATTTTCTGTGACTAATAGCCATCCATCGCAGCCGCACGCATTGGCGTGCAAGTGATGGAGTACCTAACGACATGTTTCCCGAAAACCCGGACGCGCAGTTGACGCGCCAGAAAATAGCCGAGGCGCTGACCGCCGCCGGCTTCCCGATCAGCCCGAAAACCTTGGCCACCAAAGCAACGCGCGGCGGTGGTCCGCCTTTCCGCCCATTTGGTGGCCGGGCGGTTTACCGCTGGCAGGATGCGCTTGATTGGGCGCAGCGCACCGCATCGGCGCCACGCTGCAACACATCGGAGGCCGCGTAATGCGCGCGGCCATCGTGGTGATATTCGCCCAAGCCATTGCGCTGCCGCTGCTGGCGATGGCGCTTCGACTGCTGACCATAACCCCATAGAAAACCGCCCGGCGCAGAGGCAACCGGGCGGGAAGGCGGCGAAAAACTTGGGAGCGCTTTTTATAGCGCAACGCTGCCGACTTTGCCAGCCTTCACGCGCCGCGCATCCTTCATGGAGCGCGAAAAGTGACGTCACCAAACCCCCAAAACCCGGCGCGGATAAAGCGCTGCAAACCATCCACACCACGCGCCACGCCTAGCCCGTGCATCACGCTGCGCGATGATCTGCGCGACGCGGAAGGGCTGCCACGCGCCTGCATTGCCCTGCCTGGTCAGCGCTTACCGCGTGCCTTTGGCAGCCTTGCCGATGCGCTTGCAGCGTTGCGCGCGATGGAGACCAAATAATGACTGGCCAAAGCATCTTCGAAGCGGTGAACCGCGCAGCCTTGGCGCGCTTGCCTGATCTGCTGAAGCGCATCCTGCCGGGTGGCCGCGTGATGGGCGCGCAATTCCGCGCCGGCAGCCTTGGCGGCGAGTGCGGCGATAGCCTGAAAGTGGCGTTGACCGGCGATCGGCGCGGCGCCTGGTGCGACTTTGCCGCCGGCTGCAAGGGCGGCGATGTTGTCAGCCTTGCCGCCGCTGTTTGGCGCGTGCGGCAGATTGATGCCGCGCGCCGCTTGGCCGCTATGCTGAATGTGACGGAGGCGCAGCGCCATGGCCGCCGTTGATATCATCTTGCCCGCGCCGCAACCGCTGCCCGATGTGCTGAAGCATCCGCACCACGGCAAGCCAAGCGCGATCTGGCGCTACCATAACGCCGCCGGCGAATTGCTCTTTGCAGTTTGCCGCTTCGATCCGCCCGGCGCGCGGAAGGAAATCTTACCGCTGACCTTCACCACATCGGGGTGGAAGTGGAAGGCACCGCCTGCACCACGCCCGCTATATGGGCTTGACCGCATGGCAGCGCATCCATCTGCGCCGGTGCTGATTACGGAAGGCGAAAAGGCCGCTGACGCTGCCGGCAGAATCTTCCCTGACTTCGTGGCGATTGCCTGGCCCGGTGGCGCGCAAGCGGTGACGAAAGCGGACTGGTCAGCGCTGCAAGGCCGCCGCGTGGTGATCTGGCCCGACAATGACGCGCCGGGCCGAAAGGCCGCGGCGGATGTGGCGAAGGCCGTCACCGCTGCCGGCGCTGCAAGCGTGGCGATTGTCAGCGTGCCAGAGGATTGGCCGGAAAAATGGGATGTGGCCGATGATCTGCCCAAAGGCGCCACCGCTGACACGCTGCGCGCATTGCTGACCAGCGCGAGAAGCGAAACGGCTTCGCCTGCCGATCGGCTGCGCGCGGTTGTTGTGGAGGCCGCCGGCATGGCCCGCGAAGATTGGCTAACTGTGCGGCGCGATCTGGCGCAGCTTCACCGCGTGCCGGTTGCTGAATTGGATGCAATGCGCGCCGAAGCGCAAAGGGCTGCGCGACCAAAACCGGCAGCCGAAGAACCAGCCGAACCGCCGCCTGTTGATTCGCGTGGTCGGGTTGATCTGTTGGTGAATGGCGCGGACCTGCCCGACACGGCGCAGGAACTTGCCGAGATACTTGCCGCGCAGCCGCACTTATTTGACCGCGGCGGGCCGGCGCGCATTGCACGCGATCGAACCCGCGGCGCCTTTGTGGTGGAAGCGCTGACCATTCATAGCGTGGTGACGGAAGCGCATCGCATTGCCCGGCCATGGCGCTGGAACGCCAAGCGCGATGGACCAACGGAACGGGCAGACATTACCCTGCCGGAACGCGTGGCGAGGCTGTATCTCGATCATCGGGACGGGTGGAACCTGCGCACGCTGGATGGGATCACATCGGCGCCGCTGTTGCATGATGATGGCAGCATCCGCGCAGCCGATGGTTATGATCCTACCACGCGCCTTTGGTGCGAAAGCGTGCCCGCGGTGGATGTGCCGGAAAATCCTTCACGCGCTGAAGCCGAAGCCGCATTGCTGAAATTGCGCCATTGGTTCCGCACGATTGCCTTCGCTGACGCCGAACGCGTGCATACGCCTGACGCGCCGGCGCCGGTGGTGGATGTATGCAAGCCGCCTGGTGCGGATGAAAGCGCTTTTCTGGTCGCGCTGCTGACCGCGATCTGCCGGCCATGTCTTTGGCTTGCGCCGGCGCTGTTGGTCCGCGCGCCTGAATATTCTGGCGCAGGGACGGGCAAAGGCTTGCTGGTCCGCTGCATTTCCGCAATCGCCTTTGGGCAGCGTCCGGTGGCGATGACAGCCGGCGCCACGGCGGAGGAACTCGAAAAGCGATTGGCCGCGGCGCTGATGGAGGCGCGGCAGACTTTGTATCTCGATAACGTGAACGCCGCCGCGCTGCGATCTGATTTGCTGGCGTCAGCCATTACCGAAAGGCCGGCAGCCATCCGCTTGCTGGGCCAATCGAAAACCGTGCCATTGACCCCCACCGCCTTCATAGCCGTGACCGGCAACGGAGTGAGCGTTAGCGAAGATTTGGCGCGGCGCTTCGTGACGGTGGAACTCGACGCCGGAATTGAGGACCCGGAGACACGCGATTTCCGCGGCGATCTGCTGAATGAGACAATGGCCGCCCGGGCGGAATTATTGGGCGCGGCGCTGACCATTTGGCGCTGGGGGCGGATGCTGGGCGATGATCTGTCCAAAGGGCGCAGCCTGGGAAGCTTTGGCGAGTGGGGCCGGTGGTGCCGTGATCCGCTTCTAGCGCTGGGCTGCCGTGATCCTGTCGCGCGGGTGGCGGACGCCAAAGCGGCAGACCCGCGCCGGCAAAAGGTAGCCGAAATTTTCACCGCCTGGTGGCAAGCCCATGGCGCTAAGCCCATAGCCGTGGCGGATTTGGCGGAGCCGGTGAAGGATGCCGCTGATCCTGCAGGGCGAGGCCGGCAATATCTGGCGTCAGTAATCCGCACGCTGGATGGAACCAGGGCCGCGGGCTTTGTGCTGACGCGCAGCGCAAGTGTTGGGCGATGGCAGCCTGACCGCTACGCCCTGAGTAGGGCGCAAGCGCAGCCTATGACGCCTATGCCTCAGGGCACCGCCGGCGATGATCCTGACGCGTGGCGGGGTGAACTGTGACCGCCGCCGCTGCCTTGGCCCGGGCCGAAGCCGCTGGGCTGCGATTCATGATGGCGCCTAATGGCCGCGTGACAATGACCGCCGCCGCCAAGCCGCCGGCGGATGTGCTGGATGATCTGAAACGCCATAAGGCCGATGTGCAAAGGCTATTGGCGCAGCGATCGGCAGCGCAGCCCAAGGCAACACATCCGCCGGCCAAGGCCGATTGGCGCAGCCTTCCCTATGGCCCGGCGCGCGGGGTTGCCTTTATGGCCGCGCGCATCCTGCCCGGCGCCTGCCCATGCTGCGCTGGTTTGCGGTGGTGGCGTGGTGCGGGTGAAACTGGCCCGATGCTGTGGCGCTGCGAGACATGCCATCCACCGCCCTTAGGGCTGGCGGTCATAAAGAAGAAGGAAAGCCCGAACCCGTGCTAGGAAGCGTTTGGGCGGTTGGCTTTATGGAGGATAGTTACCATGCCTTTGTTCCTCTTTTTTTGCGCGCTTCTTGCCTGGGCAACCTTGGGGAGCCCCAAGCAAGACGTGGCAAACATCCTTTGGGGTGATAACCCCGCGCCTTGGGAACAGGTTGACGCTTTTTTCTATCCTTCGCGGTCAAACCTTTTGGTTGACGTCCGACGACTTAATCTCCGGTCGCTTGATGAGTGCAGGAATTGGGTGAGGGAGCAGGCCCGACAAAATGGCGATAGCTCTTTATCGCGTGGGTCTTACGAATGCGGGGTAGGTTTTCTCGGAACCTTTGCTGGAAGCCTTCGAATGTATCGGCGGACCGTACGCTAGGGAGAAAGAACGCTCCGCGCGCGGCCAAATTGACGGGCAAAACCACGCGCGCGCGGGGATGATATTCAATTTCCCGTCCTACAAAGAGCGCAGCCCATGAAACCCGCGCGCGCGCGCGGGCCGATTTTTCGCCTGACAAAGACAGCCGACTTTATAGGTCTATATTTTGGTTAATCTATCGCAACGATCTACCGCGACTTCTACGGGCTTTTCGGCACTGGTGGTAGCTATGTGGTAGCTAGGCCAGATTTTTGCTTAAAGAGAGGGCTTCTAACTCGTTGAAAACATTGGCGGACCCGAAAGGATTCGAACCTTCGACCTTTGCCTTCGGAGGGCAACGCTCTATCCAGCTGAGCTACGGGTCCACAAACGAACTTCTACCCCGGCAGGGACGCCGGGGGAAGGGCTTTCGCGAAAGCGCTGCGTTATTCCGCCGCGCTTGATTGTTCCAACCGATAGGGATGCGCCCGATAAGCCCCCAGGATTTTCATGGAGGATGAGAAAAACGCCAATTCCTCAAAAGCGCGGCGGAGCCCCGGTTGTTCGGGGTGGCCATCCACATCGCACAGGAATTGCGTCGCGGCGAAGCGCCCGCCGATCATGTAGCTTTCCAGCTTCGTCATATTGATCCCATTGGTGGCAAAGCCCCCCAGCGCCTTGTACAGCGCCGCCGGGATGGACCGGACCTGAAAGACAAAGGTGGTCACCACATTGGGCGCATCCACCGGCGCATCGGCCCTGTCGCGGGACATCACGTAAAAACGCGTGGTGTTATGCGCCTCATCTTCCACGTTCCGCTTCAGCACTTCCAGACCATAGATTTCAGCGGCCAATTCGCTGGCAATGGCGGCATCTTCCACGCCACCCCGTTCGGCAATCAGCGCCGCCGCACCCGCCGTATCGGCCTCGATCACCGGGGTCAGCCTCATGTCCTTCAACAGCCGCAGCACCTGGCCAAGTGCCACCGGGTGGCTATGGGCGCGCTTCAAGGTGGCCAGGCTCGCACCCTTGGGGGCCAGCAGGCAGTGCTCCACGCGCTGGAAATGCTCGCCCACCACGAAAAGCCCGGAATCGGGCAGCATGCGGTGAATATCGGGCACACGGCCGGCCAAGGAATTCTCGCAAGGCAGCATGGCCAGGTCACATTGCCCATCGCGCAAAGCCGCCATGGCGGCTTCAAAGGATGGGCAAGGCAGGGTCTCTGAGCCCGGATAGGCGGCGCGGCAGGCAAGATCGGAATAGGCGCCGAGGACGCCCTGGAAGGCAATGCGTTGGGCTGACATGGGCTTTTCCTTCAGGGGGCCAATAGCGCGCGGGCGCGTTCCAAATCTTCCGGCGTATCCACGCCGAAGGGGCCGTATTCCACCCGGGCAGCGCTGATTTTCATGCCGGCTTCTAGCGCGCGGAGCTGTTCCAGCTTTTCGCGCAATTCAAGCGGGCTTGCCGGGAGCGTGACAAAACGGTCCAAAGCGGCGCGGCGATAGGCATAGACGCCAATATGATGCCAGCGCGGCCCATCCCCCCAGGGAATCGGCAGGCGGGAGAAATAAAGCGCCGGCGCCACCAGGGCATCGCCCGCAAAGGCGCAGGCGCATTTCACGAAGGAATCGGTGCGCGCTTCCACCTCATCCGCGATGGGGCAAACCAACGTGCCGATATCCACCGCAGGGTCTTCCAGCGGGGCCAGCACGGCGCGGAGCGTCTCAGGCCGGATCGTCGGGAAATCGCCTTGCAGATTCACCACCACATCATATTCGCCATCGGGGTCCAGCGCCTTCATGGCGCGCTGCACCCGATCCGTGCCGGAAGGCACATCATCGGCCACCAATACGGCCTTTGCCCCTGCGGCGCGGGCGGCTTCGGCGATTTCTTCCTCGGCGCAGGCAACCGCCAGGGGGCCGATTCCGGCTTCCCGGGCGCGGTCCAGCACATGGGCGATCATGGGTCGGCCATGAATATCAGCCAAAGGCTTGCCCGGCAGGCGCGTTGCCGCCATGCGGGCGGGGATAACGAGGATGGGACGCAAGGAAAAACGCTCCTGCCGCCTTGTCGACGGTTAGGGTGGTCTATATGTTCCGGGCGTCATAAAGAAGCGCGTGCCTGGGTGCAAACCGGCGGGCAGCATCCGGTGTGAGGAAGAACTGGGCTATGAGTAACAGTCTTGAAATGAACAAGATTTTCGCGGCCATCCTGACCGCGGGGGTCACCTTTGGCCTGGCCGGGCTGGTTGGCCGCCTGGTTGTGCATCCCACAACGCCGAAACAAGCCGCCATTCAAATCGGTGAGCCCGCCGCTGCCCCTGTGGCTGCCGCCCCTGCCGCGCCGGCCTTGGAACCCATCGCGCCGCTGCTCGCTGCCGCCAATGTGCAGGTCGGCCAGCAATTGGCGCAGCGCCACTGCGCTTCCTGCCATAGCTTGAATGAGGGTGGGCGTTCCGGCGTTGGCCCGAACCTCTATGGCATTATTGGCGCCAAGCACGCGCATATTGATGGCTTCAATTACTCAGCCGCCATTCGCGCCATGGCCGATAAGCCCTGGACTTATGAGAATATGAACGCCTGGATCGCCAATCCGCGTGCTTATGCGCCGGGTAACCGCATGTCCTATGCCGGCATGGCCAGCGTGCAGAACCGCGCGGATCTGATTGCCTATCTGCGGTCCATCTCGCCCAACGCGCCCGCCCCCTGATCCCGGCTGATTTCATCGCGGTGGCGGAAGCCGCCGCTGATCGGGCAGCGGCCGTGATCCGGCCGTTGTTTCGGTCTGCGCTTTTGGTGGAAGCCAAGGGCGATGCCAGCCCCGTCACCCGCGCTGACCGCGAAGCCGAGGAAGCGATTCGCGCCCTTTTGGCTGAAGCCATGCCTGATCATGGCGTGATCGGCGAAGAACATGGCTCGGAACGCCCGGATGCCGAATGGGTCTGGGTGCTGGACCCGATTGACGGCACCCGCGCTTTTGTCACTGGCAGGCCGATATTCGGCAGTCTTTTAGGCCTTTTGCATCGCGGCAAGCCAGTGCTGGGCGTGATTGACCAGCCCATCACCGGCGAACGCTGGCTGGGCGTTTCCGGCCACCCCACGCGCTTCACAGGCCCCTTTGCCGGCACGCCGCGCTGCCGCCCCTGCCCTACCCTGGCCGAGGCCGAGCTTTCCTGCACCAGCCCCGATATGTTCAGCCCCGCCAATCGCCCCGGCTTTGATCGGCTGCGTCAGGGGGCGCGACGCGTCACCTGGGGCGGCGATTGCTACGCCTATGGGCTGGTGGCGCTTGGCCTGATTGATGTGGTGGCGGAAAGTGACCTCAAAATCTGGGATTGGGCGGCCCTGGTGCCGGTGATTGAAGGCGCCGGCGGGCGCGTGACGGATTGGTCCGGCGCGCCGCTGCATCCGGGCAGTGATGGGCGCGTGATTGCGCTGGGTGATCCCCGTTTGCTACCGGAAGCGGTTCATCTTTTACAAAGCTGAAACATTGCGCCATTGCCCCAGGCGCTTTGAAACCCCATCCTGAAGCTTATGCAACGTCGTGACCTTCTGGCGCTTGGCGCCGCTTTTGCCAGCCTTCCCATCGGCGCCCGCGCCGCCAATCCCGCCGGGGGCGATAGGCCCGGTGAGGTCGTGCGCACCCATGCCATGGCCCTGCTGGGGGAGCCCGCCTTGCCGGCGGATTTCACCCATTGGCCTTGGGTGAACCCGAACGCGCCCAAGGGCGGTGAGATCACGCTGACCGCCATCGGGTCTTTCGACAGTTTCAACCCCTTCATCCTGCGCGGCACCGCGGCTGTTGGCAGCACACTGATTTACGACACGCTGCTGATGCGCAATCTGGATGAACCGTTGTCCCAATACGGCCATCTGGCGCGCATCATTGAATTGCCGGCGGATCGCAAGGGTGTCACCTTTGAATTGCGCGAAGGGGCGCGCTGGCATGATGGCAGGCCGATCACTGCCGAAGATGTAGTCTTCACCTTCAATACACTCCGCGCCAATGGGCGGCCCTTCTTCCGTTCCTATTGGGCAGATGTGACGGAAGTGGTGGCGGAAGATGCGCGGCGCGTGACCTATCGCTTCCGCACGAATGAAAATCGCGAATTGCCGCTGATCCTGGGTGAGATGTCCATCCTGCCCCGGCATTACTGGGAAGGGCGCGATTTCAACCGGCCAAGCCTGGATCTGCCCTTGGGGTCTGGCGCTTATCGCATTGAGCGGTTTGAACCGAACCGCACCGTCGTGCTGCGTCGCTTCGCCGATTACTGGGGCCGGGATTTGCCGACCACGCGCGGCATGTCGAATGTTGATGCCATTCGCTACGAGTATTTCCGCGATACCACCGTGGCGTTTGAAGCCTTCAAGGCCGGGCAGATTGATTTCCGGCAGGAAAATGTCGCGCGCGATTGGGCAACCGGCTATGATTTCCCCGCCGCACGCCGTGGCCTGGCAACCAAACGCGAAATTCCCCACGAAATCCCAACCGGCATGCAGGCCTTCGCCGTCAATCTGCGTCGGCCCTTGTTTCAGGATGCGCGGGTGCGGCGCGCTTTAATCGAAGTCTTCGACTATGAATGGATGAATATCAATCTGTTCTATGGCGCCTATACGCGGACCGAGAGTTATTTTTCCAATTCGGATTTCGCCTCTCGCGGGCTGCCGGAAGGGCGCGAATTGGAAATCCTGAACCAATATCGCGGGCGCGTGCCGGAGCCCGTATTCACTGAGGAATATCGCCTGCCGCGCACCGATGGTTCCGGCAATAATCGCGAGGGGCTGCGCCGCGCGCTGGCGCTGCTACGTGAAGCCGGTTGGATTGTGCGGGACCGTCGGCTGGTGAATGCGGAAGGCCGGCGCTTTGAATTCGAAATCCTGCTGCAAGGGGCCACTTTTGAGCGCGTGGCGCTGCCCTATGTGCAGTGGCTGGAACGGCTTGGCATTTCAGCGCGGGTGCGCACCGTGGACCCCGCGCAATATCAGGTGCGGATTGATGCCTTTGACTACGACATGACCATTGACAGCATCGGCCAGGGCTTTCACCCCGGCAATGAACAGCGCGATTACTGGACCTGCGCCAAGGCGCGGGAGAATGGCAGCCAGAATGTCGCCGGCATTTGTGACCCGGTAGTGGATGAATTGGTGGAATTGGTGATCGCCGCACCCAATAAGGCCGAGCTTATTGCGCGCACCCGCGCCCTGGATCGCGTGCTGCTGCATCACAACTACATGATCCCGCATTGGCATAGCCGGAGCTTCCGTATCGCTTTTTGGGAACGCTTCGGCCTGCCGCCGCGCATGCCGCGCTTTGGTCTGGGCTTCCCCGCCGCCTGGTGGATAGACCCCGCGCGCGATGCCGCTTTGGCGGAAGCCCGGCGCAACCTGTAGCGATGGCCGCTTATCTTCTTCGCCGTCTGTTGCTGGTGATTCCGACTCTGTTCGGGATCATCCTGATCAATTTCGCCGTGGTGCAATTCGCCCCTGGCGGGCCGGTTGAACAAATGCTGGCCGAACTGCGCGGCGAAGGCCAGACCATGGGGCGCATCACCGGCGAAGGTGGTGGTGAAATCCGCACACCCAACGCCCTGGAACAGCGCGGCATGGGTGGCGGCAGCGGCGATGGGCCGGTTGGCAATTATCGTGGCGCGCGCGGGCTTGATCCCGCCATTGTTGCTGAAATCGAACGCGCCTTTGGCTTCGACAAGCCCGCCACCACGCGCTTCAAGGAAATGATCCTGGGTTATTTGACCTTCGATTTCGGGCGTTCGCTGTTTCGGGATAGGCCGGTGATTGACCTGATTATCGAAAAAATGCCGGTGTCCATTTCGCTTGGTCTGTGGTCCACGCTGCTGATCTATCTGATCTCCATCCCGCTTGGCATCAGGAAGGCCGTGCGCGATGGATCGCGCTTTGATGTCGCGACATCGGCGGTGGTGCTGATTGGCTATGCCATACCGGGCTTCCTGTTCGCGATTATACTGGTGGTGTTCTTCGCCGGTGGTTCCTTCTTTCAGTGGTTCCCGCTCCGTGGGCTGAACAGCCCAGGGTCCGAGACCTGGTCGCTTGGCGCGCGCGTCCTGGATTACGCTTGGCATATGGTGCTGCCCACCATCGCGCTGGTGATTGGCGGCTTTGCCACGCTGACCATGCTGACAAAAAACGCATTTCTGGATGAGATCGGCAAGCAATATGTGCTGACTGCCCGCGCCAAGGGTGGATCTGAAAGCCGCGTGCTCTATGGCCATATCTTCCGCAACGCCATGATGCTGATCATCGCGGGCTTTCCGGCGGCCTTCATCGGTATCTTGTTCACCGGCGCGCTGCTGGTGGAGATTGTGTTCTCGCTCGATGGGCTTGGGCTGCTTGGGTTTGAAAGCGCCATTCGCCGCGATTATCCGGTGATGTTCGCAACGCTTTACATCTTCACGTTGATGGGGCTGGTGATGCAGATCATCGGCGATTTCACCTATACGCTGGTGGACCCGCGCATTGATTTTGAGGCGCGGCGATGACGCTTTCGCCGCTCACGCAGCGCCGGCTGGCGAATTTTCGTGCCAATAAGCGCGGCTATTGGTCGCTGATCATTTTCGGCGTGCTGTTCTTCATCACGCTTTTCGCTGAGTTCCTGGCGAATGACCGGCCCATAGTGGCGCGCATTGATGGCCGCTGGTATGCGCCGGTGCTGGTGGATTACGCGGAAAGCGACATTATCGAAGATGGCTTGCCCACGCTGGCCGATTGGCATGATCGGGGCTTTCGCGAGGAGATTGAAGCGAAAGGTGCCACACTGATCTGGCCGCTGATCCCCTATTCCTACCGCAGCGTGGTGCGCGATTTGGGCCGGCCAGCACCGGCACCACCTTCGGCGCGCAATTGGCTCGGCACGGATGATCAGGCGCGGGATGTGCTGGCGCGGGTGATTTATGGCTTTCGTATTTCTGTATTGTTCGGTTTTGCATTGACCATCATCAGTTCCGTCATCGGGATCGCCGCCGGCGCGGTGCAGGGGTTCTATGGTGGCACCACGGATTTGCTGTTTCAGCGCTTCATCGAAGTATGGTCCGGCATGCCGCAGCTTTTTCTGCTGATCATCCTGGCGAGCGTGATCGAACCCAGCTTCTGGGTACTGCTGATCTTCCTGCTGCTGTTTTCCTGGATGAACCTGACCAGCGTGGTGCGCGCTGAATTCCTGCGTGGCCGGAATTTCGATTATGTGCGCGCCGCCAAGGCACTGGGTGTTTCCGATGCGCGCATCATGCAGCGCCATATCCTGCCCAATGCGATGGTGGCGACCCTGACCTTTCTGCCCTTCATTCTGTCAGGCAGTGTTACGGTTCTAGCGTCACTCGACTTTTTGGGTTTCGGCCTGCCGCCCGGTTCACCCTCCCTCGGCGAGTTGGTCAATCAGGGCAAGAATAATCTGAACGCGCCCTGGCTTGCGCTGACCAGCTTCCTGGTGCTGGGCAGCATGCTGACGCTGCTGATTTTTGTGGGTGAGGCGGTGCGCGATGCCTTTGACCCTCGCAAACTGCCCGGGGGGCAGGGCTGATGGCGCTGCTTTCGGTGCGCGATTTGTCGGTCGCTTTCCGCGGGCGGGAAGTGGTACACGGAGTTTCTTTTGATGTTGAGCCCGGCGAAACACTGGCACTGGTGGGCGAAAGTGGCAGCGGCAAATCCGTCACCGCGCTTTCTTGTCTGCGCTTGCTCTCCAGCGCCGGTAGCAACCCGGCGGGTTCCATCACGCTTGATGGCGTTTCCGTGCTGGACGCGGATGACAGGCAACTCCGCGAATTGCGTGGCGGTGTGGCGGGGATGGTGTTCCAGGAACCCATGACCTCGCTCAATCCATTGCATACGATCGAGCGTCAGATCGCCGAAGCCATTACCCTGCATCGCCCCTTGACCGCCGATGCGCTCCGCGCGCGCGTGATTGAATTGCTGCGTCTGGCGGGCTTTCCGCAGGCCGAGGAACGCCTGGGCGCCTATCCGCATCAGCTTTCCGGCGGGCAGCGCCAGCGCGTGATGATTGCGGCAGCCTTGGCGAATGACCCGAAGCTGCTGATTGCCGATGAACCCACCACCGCGCTTGATGTGACCATCCAGGCGCAGATTCTTGAATTGCTCGCCGCGCTCAAGCAACGGCTTGGCATGGCGATGCTGCTGATCACGCACGACCTTTCCATTGTGCGCCGCCATGCGGATCGTGTGGTGGTGATGAAGGATGGCAATGCGGTGGAACAGGGCAAAGTGGCGGAGGTTTTTGCCGCGCCCCAGCACGAGTATACGCGCATGCTGCTGGCAACCGAACCGCGCGGCGCGCCGGCGCCCATTCCAACCGATGCCGCCATCGCACTGGAAGCGCGCGATATCCGCGTGCATTTCCCCATCCGTCGCGGGCTGTTGCGCCGTGTGGTGGCGGAAGTGAAGGCGGTGAATGGCGTTTCGCTATCGCTCCGCGCGGGGGAGACGCTTGGCCTGGTTGGTGAAAGTGGCTCCGGCAAAACAACGCTCGGCCTGGCGCTGCTCCGCATGGCCGATAGCCAGGGCAGCATTGTCTTTGCCGGGCAGGATCTCCAGGCGCTCTCCACCCGCGCTTTGCGCCCTTGGCGGCGGCGCATGCAGATTGTCTTCCAAGACCCTTTTGGCGCGCTCTCACCACGCCTGAGCGTCGCGGAAATCATCGGTGAGGGTTTGGAAGTCCATGAAGCCAGCCTGCCGCGCACTGACCGCCTGGCGCGCGTGGCAGAAGCTTTGCGCGAAGTGGGCCTGGACCCCGCCATGGCGGAACGCTACCCGCATGAATTTTCCGGCGGCCAGCGCCAGCGCATCGCCATTGCGCGTGCCATGGTGCTGAAGCCAAGCCTGGTGGTGCTGGATGAACCGACCAGCGCGCTTGATGTCAGCGTGCAGGCACAGGTGGTGGATTTGCTCCGCGATTTGCAGGCGCGCCATGGGCTGGCTTACGTGTTCATCTCCCATGATCTGCGCGTGGTGCGCGCCATGGCGCATCGCATTGCGGTGCTGAAGGATGGGCTTGTGGTGGAAGAAGGTGAAGCCGCGGCGCTGGTGCAAGCGCCCAAGCAGCCCTATACGCGGCAATTGATGGCCGCGGCCTTCGAACTTTCCAGTAATGAAAAGGCGATGAACTGACCGTGAATGAATTGGAACGTCTGAAGGAAATGCTGGATGCCGAGCAGGTGAAGCTTGGCGTCAGCCTGCGCCGGATGAATTCGCCGGGCTCCCCGGTCTATCGCACCTGGGAGAATGTCTGGCCCACAGCAACCATCCTGACCACAAGCTTCATTGCGCTGAAATGGGGCGGCGCGCCCCTGGAAGCGCTTGGCGTTCAACAGGGCGGCACCTGGGCCGGCATGGTGGTGCTTGGTGTTGGGTGCTGGTGGTGGCTCAAGAAGATCATGCCGAAAATCAAGGATGGTGTTTTTGAACGCACCGCCGCCTTGGCTCTTTCATCGTCGCATCAATTTGATTTCCTCTGGTCCAAAAGCATCCTCAGCCTTTACGCCAAGCTGCCAGACGGCACGGAATGGGCGGCAACCAGGCGGGATGATTGGCGCGCCTTTGTGCGCCGGCTGGATGAAGCGCTTTCCAAGGAAAATTCGTGATGGCCATACTGCTTTCGACCAAGACGCATACCATGCAGGAATGGAAGGCGGCTTTGCTTGCCGTTGATCCCAGCCTGGAAATTCGGCTGTTTCCTGATGCGGGTGATCCAGCCGAAATTGAAGCTGCCGTGGTTTGGACCGCGCATGACATGATGGAACTCCGCCGCTATCCGAATTTGAAGCTGATTGTTTCCATGGGTGCTGGCGTTGATCATTTGCTGCGCGCGCCCGGGCCGCCGCCGGGTATTCCGGTGGCGCGCTTGAAGGATGTGCTGCTGACCAGCGCCATGGCGGAATGGGTGTTGCTGAATGTGCTGCGCTTTCACAGGCAGGATCCGGAATACCGCGCTTTGCAACAACGCAAGGAATGGCTGGAGTTATCCGCCCCCAGCACGGCGGAACGGCGCATCGGTATTCTTGGCATTGGCGAATTGGGCAGTGCTTCGGCGCGTGTGCTGGGCTCGCTCGGCTTTCCGGTGATGGGCTGGTCGCGCAGCGCGAAGACACTGGCGGGCGTGCAAACCTTCCATGGCGCGGATGGGCTGATGGCCATGGCGGTGCAAAGCGATATTCTGATCTGCCTGCTTCCGCTGACACCTGAAACGCGCGGTGTTTTGAACACGAAGCTTTTGTCCGCCCTACCGCGCGGCGCCTATGTGATCAATGGTGCGCGCGGCGGGCATATGGTTGCGGAAGACATGCTGGCCGCGCTCGATTCCGGCCATATCGCAGGCGCTGCGCTGGATGTTTTCGAACCCGAGCCCCTGCCGACGGAAAGCCGCTTCTGGAGCCACCCGAAGGTGTTCCTGACGCCGCATGCCGCCAGCATCACCATCCCATCCAGCGTCGCGCCTCAGGTGGTGGAGAATATCCACAACATGCGCGCCGGGCGGCCACTGATCAATCTGGTGGATTTCAGCCTGGGCTACTGAGGCTTTTTCAAAGCGTGGCACCGCCATCAATGGCGAGTTCCGACCCGGTCATATAGCCGCTGTCATCGGAAAGCAGGAACAGCACCAGCCGCGCCACTTCCTCGGCGGTGCCCTGCCGCCCCATGGGCACGGATTTGAGACGCGCGGAGTTTTCCTCTGGCGAACGTATATCCAGCATGGGTGTCGCAATCGGCCCCGGATGGACTGAATTCACGCGTATGCCACGCGGCGCCAGCTCAAGCGCGGCGGATTTCGTCATGCCACGCAGCGCCCATTTCGTGGCACCATAAGCAAAAGCGCGCGCCGAACCGCGCAGCCCGGCGGTGGAGGAGATGTTCACAATCGAACCACCACCCGCCCTTTCCATCGCCGGCACCACCGCCTTCATGCCAAGAAAACAGCCGAGTTGATTGATGCGCGTATGGCGTTCGAACAGCGCCGCATCTGTTTCCATCATCAGCTTTGGCACATAAATGCCGGCATTATTCACAAGCCCGGTCAGCGCACCGAGCGCTTCTGCCGCCGCTACGGCGCGCGCCCAATCCGCTTCTTCGGTCACATCAAGCTTGAGAAATTGCGCGGCAGGGCCAAGTTCGCGCGCCAGGGCTTCGCCCTCGGCTTCCAGCACATCGCCAAGAATAACGCGCGCACCTTCCGCAACCAGCAAGCGCGCTTCCGCCGCACCCTGGCCGCGCGCCCCGCCTGAAATCAGAATAACCTTGCCAACGAAGCGTGCCATGAACTGCCACCTTTTCTATCGATGGCATCATGGCATCCGGCCTGCGCCCTGGATAGCCAGGCCATGGCTTTCCAGGGTAATGCCAAACAGCGTCAGGCCGCGCGAATTTCGCCGAGGAAGCTGTCCACCTGCTTCTTCAACGCCGCACCATCCTTGCTGAGCGTTCCCGCCGCCGATAGCAGGGATGTCGCGGCGCTGCCCGTGACACTCGCAGCCTGACTGACCTGGGTGATATTGCCCGCCACTTCCGTCGTGCCAACCGCGGCCTGCTGCACATTACGCGCAATTTCCTGCGTTGCGGCACCCTGTTCTTCCACCGCCGAAGCAATGGCGGTTGAGCTTTGGCTGAGCAAATCAATGGTCTCTGCAATATGCGTGATCACCTGTGCGGAACGCTCGGTTGCTTCCTGCATGGCTTTGATCTGGGATGCGATTTCGTCCGTCGCCTTGGTGGTTTGCGAAGCCAGCGCCTTCACCTCAGAAGCAACAACGGCAAAGCCCTTGCCGGCCTCTCCCGCACGTGCGGCTTCAATGGTGGCATTCAACGCAAGCAGATTGGTCTGCCCGGCGATATCGTTGATGATGCGCACAACATTACCAATGCGCTGCGCCGCTTCAGTCAGGCCCTGCACTTCCTGCGTACTGCTGCGCGCCTGACCAACCGCTTCATGCGTCATGCGGCTGGACTCGGCCACCTGTTGCGCGATTTCGCGAATAGAAGCGGAAAGCTCCTCGGTCGCGGAAGCAACCGTCTGCACATTCTGCGTCACTTGTTCCGATGCCGCCGCCACCGCGGTTGACTGGCCTGAGGTTTCCTCAGCGGTACGGGCCATATCCTCAGCCGTTCCCTGCAAGCGGGAAGAGGCCGCCGTCACATTGCCCACAACTTCCCCGACGCTTTGCTCAAACTTGTCAGCGAGGGCGTTCATGGCGATACGACGTTCTTCTGCGGCGCGTTGCTTTTGCGTCTCCTGCGCCTTGCGGAGTTCTTCGGCTTCCATCATGCCATTGCGGAACACCTCCAAAGCTTCGGCCATGGTGCCGATTTCATCGCGCTTGTCGCGCCCAGGGATCACCGTTGAAAGATCACCGCGTGACAGGGCGCGCATCGCTTCTGTCATGCCGGTAATGGGGCGGGTAATGCCGCGCGCCAGGATGAAGCCAACAATGATGGCGGCCATCAGCATGGCCAGTGCGAAAGCGATGCTATAGCTCAGGATCTTCCATGCTTCAGCCGCATTCGCCTGATTGAGCGCGGCAAGATCACGCTGCAACACATCCTCAACCGTCTTCATCAGATCAATGCGATCAGTGGTCGCCTTGAACCAATCACGCGCTGTCACACCCGTAAGCGGCTTTTCCGACCCCGCTTCCACCGCAATCCGGCGCTGCCGCTCGGCCTCCACAATGATCGGGCCGCTCAGGGTCTGTTGCGCGGCATTGCGCTGCGACTCTGTCGCATAAGCCTGAAAGGTTGCAAGATAGGCAGCCTGTTCGGCAAGGACTGTCAGCAAGGTACGGTACTGCGCCGGCGTGAATTGCCCCGAAGCAAACCCCGCAGACCCGGTGGCCCTTTCCTGCCCCGCACGCTCCTTCGCGGCAAGGAAATTGTAATAGGCGAGCAGATTAGCGGTAACGGCAGGCGAATCGGAAACCTTCACCGATTCCTGTGGTACCGCGAGAAGATTGGTAATCAAGGAGGTATAGAAGCGGAAGGAGTCCGGCCCGACAATCCTGAGGCCGCTCACCTCCGCGCGCTTGCCTTCAAGATCACTCAGACCGGCAATCGCCTTTTCGACACTTTCGCGCAACTCCGCACTGTAATCCGAAAGCGTCAAGCCTTGCAGGGCTTGGCGCACAATGGCGATCTGTCCATCCGAATCGCGGCGCTGGGCCTGAAGTTCGTTGTCCATCTGCTGCCCACGACTGCCGATGAACAGCGCCGACATGCCGCGCTCCTTCTGCAATTCATGCACAAGGTCACTGATGCGGGAACTGAAATGGCTGAGCGCCTGAAGTTGATCCGCCTGACGCACCGTGTGCATTTGCTGCGAAATGACAAGGCCGCTCATGACCAGTACCGCCAGGATCGGCAGGGCGATGGCAAGCGCAAGGCGTGTTGCGATCTTCAATGATGATCTTTGCTCGGGCATTGGTCAGACCTTTCCTGGAGGGATGGCACAGACCCTGATGCCTAAGATAAAATCATGAACATAGAATTAGGCCGAGAGGGCCATAGTTTGCCCAAATAAGCGGCGTTCGTTTGTGAATTGTAAACAGAAATGCGTGTGTTAGCCTGATTGGCGTGAGATGAACGCCTGCCATGCGCGTCAATATCCATCCCTGATTTGCCAAATCCCAGGGTCGCTGGTCATAATCCATCAACCGTCAGTTATACCCGCGATATCTTTTCGCCATTTAGGATGTCGTGCGGTTTTCTTGATGCTTTGGAATGCAGGCGCAAGCAAATCCGGTGAGGTTCCATGGCTGAAATTCTCTCAATCAGACCGAATGAAGCGATCACCGCCGATGCCGATGCCGTCATCATCGGTGCGGGTATTTCCGGCATGTATCAACTGATCCGGCTCCGTGAACTCGGCCTGAAGCTGCGCGTTTTCGAAGCCGGGTCCGATGTGGGCGGCACCTGGTACTGGAATCGCTATCCTGGTGCGCGCTTTGATTCGGAAAGCTGGTCCTATGGTTATTCCTTTTCCCAGGAACTGCTCCAGGAATGGGAATGGACAGAACATTTCTCTGCCCAGCCAGATACGTTGCGATATCTTAATTTTGTCGCGGATAAATTCGATCTGCGCAAGCACATCACCTTCAATAGCCGCGTCAAGGCCGCGCATTTTGATGATGCGACGAATCTTTGGACTGTAACCTTGGAAAACGGCGAAGAATGCCGCGCTCCGCTCATGATCACGGGGCTTGGCCCGCTATCGGCGCCAACACTGCCCAGTATTCCAGGCCGCGATTCCTTCCAGGGGCAGGCCTTCCATACCGCGCGCTGGCCACATGATCCGGTGGATTTCAAGGGCAAGCGCGTTGGCATCATTGGCACCGGTGCCACCGCCATTCAGATCATCCAAACCATCGCCAAGGATGTCGGCCACTTGACCGTGTTTCAGCGTACGCCGAATTGGGCCGCGCCCTTGCATAACCGCAAGATCACCCCGGAAGAACAGGTAAAGATCAAGGCAAGCTATCCGGAAATCTTCGCCCGCTGCCGGGAAACCGCCACCTGCTTCATCCATCAGACCGATCCGCGCAAGGCCCTGGAAGTTTCTGCCGAAGAACGCGAAGCCTTTTGGGAAAAGCTCTATGCCGAACCGGGCTTTGGCATTTGGGTTGGCAATTTCGCCGATGTCCTGACGAATAAGGAAGCCAATGCGCTGGCGAGTGATTTCATGGCGCGCAAGATCAGGGAAAGGGTGAAGGATCAGAACATCGCGGAAAAGCTTATCCCGAAAAATCACGGCTTCGGCACCAGGCGCTTGCCTTTGGAAAGCGACTATTATGAAGTGTATAATCAGCCCAATGTCCGGCTGGTTGACATCACTGAAACACCGATTGAATGCATCACGCCCAAAGGCATCCAAACCAGCGCGGAATCCTTTGCCTTCGACATCCTGATTTTTTCCACAGGCTTTGATGGCGTGACCGGCCCCTATGACCGCATTGATATTCGTGGCGCCGGGGGGCGCATCCTGAAACAGGATTGGATCGCAACACCAAGAACCTTTTTGGGCGTGATGGCTGAAGGCTTCCCCAATATGCTGATGATCCTTGGCCCCCATACCGCGCGCGGAAACATTCCACGCAATATCGAAGAAATCGTGGATTGGGTCACCGGGCTTGTTACTCATATGCGCAACCACAACCATCAGCGCGTGGAACCACGCCCGGAAGCCGTGCACTGGTGGGCCGACAAGGTCGAGGAAGCCGTGGCCGGCCTGCTATTTGCCGAGGTGAATTCCTGGCAGACAGGCATCAACCGCAATGTTGAAGGCCGCGATGTCCGGCGCACGCTTGGCTATTATGGCGGCGCGGTGGAATATCGCCGCATCGCGGATGAGGTCGCTGCCGGCGGCTACCGCGAATTCCACTTTGCCTGAATGAGGGAGGAAAACCAATGACCAAGAAAACCACTCTGCCCCGCCGTTTGCTGATGGCATTGGCCGCGGGCGCAGCGCTTGCCACACCCGGTATTGCCCGCGCGCAGGAAGCGAATTGGCCCAACCGTCCGGTGCGCATCATCGCGGCCTTCCCGGCAGGCAGCGGCACGGATAGCCTGGCGCGGTTTTATGGTGAACGTCTGGGCCGCATCTTCGGCCAGAACTTTGTCATTGAGAATATTGGCGGCGCCAATGGCGCGATTGGTGCCCGCGCTGCCGCCCGTGCCGCGCCTGATGGCTACACCATCTTTTTCGGATCGGTTTCAACCCATGCCGCCAATCCGCATCTCATGCGCGAACCTGGCTATGATCCGCTGCGCGACTTCGCGCCGCTTTCGATGATCAGCATCAACCCGCTTGGCGTTCTGGTGCGCGCGGATTTTCCAGCGCGTGACCTGCAGGCCTTCATCACCCATGCACGCGCCAATCCTGGCGCGCTGAATTACGGTATTGGCAATGCTGGCGGGCTTGCGGGCACGCATTTGCTGAGCCAGGCCGCCGGCTTCAAGGCGGAGCAGATTTCCTACCGCGGCACGCCACAGGCCATGGCGGATTTGCTTGGCGGCCGGCTGCATTTTCTGGTGACCGATCTTGGGCCGGCGGTTGAGCATTTGCGCGCCGGCACCATTCGTGCGCTTGCCGTCACCACGGCACGGCGTGTTGATACCCTGCCCGATGTGCCAACCGTGGCCGAAGCTGCACTACCTGGCTTTGATTTTGCTTCCTGGAACGGTTCCTGGATGCCAGCGCGCACGCCCCCTGCGATCATCGCGCGGCTCAATCGTGAAATTCAAATCATCGGCCAAGGCGATGAAGCCAAGCGCCATATCGGGGCGCTTGGCATTGTCTCCACTACCAGCACGCCTGAAGCACTCGGTGAATTCAATCGCCGCGAATTGGACCTTTGGGCGCGCATCGCGGCAGAAGCGAATGTGGCGAAGGAATAGGCGCCGCCTGCCGGCGCTTCATTTCCGCCGGCTTGGCGGTACTTCGGAAATGCGGAGTGTCGCGGGCTGCGGAGACCCGCGATCCACCGTGCCGATCCAGATATTGTAATTCCCGCTGGCAGGCCGCTGGATAATGATGCCGGGGTTCAGCCCTTCCAAGTCATCATTGCAAATCCATCTTCCCGACGGATCATTGATGATCAAGGTCGTATCGGCTTGCGCAACAACAGAAATATACAAGGGCAAACTCCCCGCCTGATAATTCAAGTCAACATCGGGGCGGGCATAATCAATCCAGCCAGTACAATCAGTGCCAAGCCCTTGCACTTGGCGATCTCCACCGGCTTCCACGCGCGTTTCATGCGGGTCTGGCGCGAAATCCGCACGCAGATTGACCGTGGCGTAGCGCGGTTGCGCTGCCACATCAGGCGTCGCCTGCCGCGCAGGGGATTTCTGCTGCGCCAGAACTGGCAGAGCCACGGCACAAATGAGGATACAGGCGAAGGTCGCGAACTTCCGCATCGGATTCTCCCTACTGGCAAGCGGATGACATCCGGTCACTCATAATGAGGAAATCTTAATGCTTCGATATCAAATCAGCGCGCCTTGCCTTGGTAAAGCATCACCCCGGCGTCGCGCCACTCGCACGCACCACTGGCGCCCAACGATCCGCTTCGCGTGAGACAAAAGCCTGCACATCGGCAGGGCCATTGTCAGTCATGGTGAGAACGCCAAGCCCCGCGATGCGGTCCTTCATGCCGGGTTCATTGATGGCGGTGATAAAGGCTTCGCGAATGCGCGCCACAACGGCATCGGCCAGGCCGACGGGACCTGCCAGCACAAACCAATTGATCGCGGTGGCACCGGGGAAGCCGGCTTCCACAATCGTCGGCACATCAGGGAAGGTGGACATGCGCTCGCCGCTGGTGACCGCGATGGCCTTCAGCGAACCGCCGCGTACGCTGCCGGCATGCGCGCCGAGCGTATTCCAAAGCGACCCCAGGCTTCCGCCCAATACCTGCTGTTCCGCTTCTCCACCGCCCCGGAAGGGCACGTGCAACAGCTGCACACCCGCTTCGCGTGACCAGAGCATGCCGGAAAGATGCCCAACCGAACCGATCCCGGCGCTGCCATAGCTCATTGCCTCGGGCCGGGCGCGCGCGGCGGCCAGGTAATCCGCCATATTCTGAATGGGGCCATTGGGCCGCACGCCAACCACCATGGGCGCGCCACCAACCAACATCACATAGGAAAAGCTGCGTCGCACATCATAGGGCAGATTGGGGAAAAGCGTTTGCGCAATCGCCATGGGCCCGGCATTCGCCAGCACGAGTGAATAACCATCCGGGCGTTCACCCGCGATATGGGCGGTGCCCACTGTGCCGCCCGCGCCGGGGCGATTATCCAGCACCACAGGTTGCCCAAGCACGCGTTCCAGCGTGGGGGAGAGTAGCCGCACCACGCCATCCGAAGTACCACCCGCCGAAAAGGGGCTCACCACGCGAATGGGGCGATTGGGGAAGGGCGCTTGGGCAAAACTGCCAGAAGGCAGCAGCGTAGGCAGCGCAAGCGTAGTGGCGGCGGTCAAAAGGCTACGACGGTTCATCTTCTGCACCCTGGGCTGAACTGATTATGCAATACGGCGATGTTCGCCACGTCGAAGAAGCATAGAGCCGCGCGTAACCGCCGCAAAGCCACCGCCTCTCAATAGCGGCAAAAAACAAGACGCGGTCGCGGCATTTGCCGCCAAAACGCGCAATCTTGCGCGGCAACTGCCCCGCCAGCGTTCACAACAAGCGCCAGCACGCACCGGCACTCTACCTTGGCAGCGTGCTTGCCCCCATCAGGAATTCATCCACGGCGCGCGCGCATTGCCGGCCTTCGCGAATGGCCCAAACCACCAGCGACTGCCCGCGCCGCATATCACCGGCCGCGAATACCTTGGGCACGGATGTCTGATAGGCTTCCGTATCGGCGCGCACATTGCCGCGCGCATCCAGCGCAACGCCGGAGGTTTCCACAAGCCCAGCCTTGCGCGGGCCAAGGAAGCCCATGGCCAGCAGCACCAAATCCGCCTTCATCTGAAAGCCGCTGCCCGCCACTTCACGCATCTGCATGCGCCCGGCTTCATGCACCCATTCCACGCGCACGCAATCAAGCGCCGTCACGCGGCCATTCTCACCCACCGCTTGCTTCGTCAGCACCGCCCAATCACGCGCGCAGCCTTCATAATGCGCCGGCGCGGTGCGAAGCTTATGCGGCCAATTCGGCCAAGTGAGGCCCTTGTTTTCATGCTTTGGCGGCTTTGGCATGATTTCAATCTGTGTGATGGAAGCCGCACCCTGGCGCGCTGCGGTGCCGATGCAATCGGCCCCCGTATCGCCACCACCAATCACCACCACATGCTTGCCCTTGGCCGAGATGGTGCCGCGCGGCGCGGCGCGATCTTCAGCATCGCCCGACACGCGCTTATTCTGCTGCGTCAGGTAATCCATCGCAGGATGAATGCCGGAAAGATTGCGGCCATCCACTTCCAATTCGCGCGGCCATTCCGCGCCGCCCGTCATCACCACCGCATCATAGCCCGCCAGCAGCACATCAAACGGCAGCGTGCTGCCCACTTCCGTACCGGTACGGAATTCCACGCCTTCCGCCGCCATTTGATCCACACGACGGTCAATCAAATGCTTTTCCATCTTGAAGTCCGGAATGCCGTAGCGCAGCAAACCGCCGATCCGGTCATGCTTTTCAAACAGCGTCACCGCATGGCCGGCGCGCGCCAATTGCTGCGCCGCCGCCATCCCCGCCGGGCCGCTGCCCACCACAGCCACGCGCTTGCCGGTTTTGCGCGCGGGGAGTTGCGGCTTGATCCAGCCTTCTTCCCAGCCGCGATCTACAATCGCGCATTCGATGGATTTGATGGTGACCGGCGTTTCCGTGATGTTCAGCGTGCAGCTCGCCTCACATGGTGCGGGGCAAATGCGGCCGGTAAATTCCGGGAAGTTGTTGGTGGAATGGAGTGTTTCTAGCGCCGCCTGCCATTGATCCCGATAGACCAGATCATTCCAATCCGGGATCATGTTGTTCACCGGGCAGCCATTATGGCAATACGGAATGCCGCAATTCATGCAGCGCGCCGCCTGCTTGGTCAGCTCCGCCTCCGGCAGAGGCGTCACATATTCCTTGTAATTCTTGAGGCGCTCCTCGGGCTTGATATAGCCGCGATCAGTGCGTTCGAACTCAAGAAAGCCAGTTGCCTTACCCATAACGCTATTCCTCCTTGCGGCTTATTCGGCCGCAACCGCGACACCGCCCGCTTGCTCGGCCTTCAGGTCGAGCAAGGCGCGGCGGTAATCCCGCGGCATCACCTTCACGAAGCGCGGCAGCGCATTGTCCCAATCTTCCAGAAGCGCCCGCGCGCGCGCGCTGCCAGTCATCAGCAAATGCCGCTCCACCAGAATACGCAAACGCTCAGCATCGAAGCGCAGCATATCGCCCATGCCATTATCAAAGGCGGATGGGGCGCGCTGCTTTGGCCTGCCATCTTCGCTGGCATCGGCAGGGCCAATCGCTTCCAGATCAACGATGCTGGTGTTGCACATGTCGCGGAAATTGCCGTTGATGTCGTAAACATAAGCGATGCCACCCGACATGCCGGCAGCAAAATTCCGCCCTGTCTGACCCAGCACCACCACCACGCCGCCGGTCATGTACTCGCAGCCATGATCACCGCAGCCTTCCGCCACGGTTACCGCGCCGGAATTACGCACAGCGAAGCGCTCACCGGCGACACCTTCGAAATAAGCCTCACCGGCAATCGCGCCATAAAGCACGGTATTACCGACAATGATATTGGCCGAAGGATCGCGGTTCACGCCCTGCGGTGGCTTCACCGCAATACGGCCACCGGATAGCCCCTTACCCACGTAATCATTTGCATCGCCGGTCAATTCCAGCGACACACCGCGCGCAAGGAAGGCGCCGAAGCTGCCGCCCGCCGTGCCCTTGAAGGCGATGCTGATGGTATCTTCAGGCAAGCCCGCATGACCATAACGCTTCGCCACCTCACCAGACAGCATCGCGCCCGTGGTGCGATTGAGGTTGATGATGCTGCGTTCAATACGCACCGGTTGCTGCTTTTCCAGCGCATCCTTGCTGGCCGCGATCAGATCCACATCCAGGATGTGATCCAACCCGTGATCCTGGGTTTCGCATTGATGGATCGCCGCACCTTCCACCAGCTTCGGCTGATAGAGAATGCGGGAAAGATCAACGCCCTTCGCCTTCCAATGGTCAATCGCGGGGCGCATATTCAGCCGATCCACGCGGCCCACCATTTCATTCACCGTGCGGAAGCCAAGCTGCGCCATCAGCTCCCGCATTTCTTCGGCGACGAAGAAGAAGTAATTGATCACATGCTCCGGCATGCCGGTGAAGCGCGCACGCAGCACCGGGTCTTGCGTTGCGATGCCAACCGGGCAGGTGTTCAAATGGCATTTGCGCATCATGATGCAGCCAGCCGCGATCAGCGGCGCGGTAGCGAAGCCGAATTCATCCGCCCCCAGCAGCGCGCCAATCACCACATCGCGCCCGGTGCGCAAGCCGCCATCCACCTGCACGGCAATGCGCCCGCGCAGCCCATTTAACACCAAAGTCTGCTGCGTCTCGGCCAGCCCAATCTCCCAAGGCGAACCCGCATGCGTGAGGGATGTCAGTGGCGATGCGCCCGTGCCGCCCTCATAACCAGAAATCGTCACGTGATCGGCGCGCGCCTTGGAAACGCCGGCCGCGACAGTGCCGACGCCTACTTCCGAGACCAGCTTCACCGAAATGCGCGCACGCTTATTCACGTTTTTCAGATCATGGATCAGCTGCGCCAAATCCTCGATCGAATAAATATCATGATGCGGCGGCGGAGAAATCAGGCCAACGCCGGGCGTCGAATGCCTGACGCGGGCGATGTTCTTGTCCACCTTATGGCCCGGAAGCTGCCCGCCTTCACCAGGCTTCGCCCCTTGCGCCATCTTGATCTGGATATCATCGGCATTGACCAGATATTCCGCTGTCACGCCAAAGCGCCCGGATGCCACCTGCTTGATGGCGGAGCGCATGGAATCGCCATTCGGCATGGGCGTGAAGCGATCCGCTTCCTCACCACCCTCGCCGGTATTGGAACGCCCGCCGATGCGGTTCATCGCAATCGCCAGCGTGGTATGCGCTTCACGGCTGATGGAACCAAAGCTCATCGCACCCGTGGCGAAGCGCTTCACGATCTCATGCGCCGGTTCAACTTCCTCAAGCGGGATCGGCTGTTCCGCGAATTTGAATTCCATCAAGCCGCGAATAGTCAGCAAGCGCCGGCTTTGGTCATTGATGGTCTTGGCGAAATCCTTGTAGCGATCCGCGGAATTGCCCCGCACGGCGTGTTGCAGGTTGGAAACGCTCTCGGACGTCCAGGCGTGATCTTCGCCACGCAAGCGCAGCGCGTAATCACCGCCCACATCCAACAAATCGCGATAGATCGGATTATCGCCAAAGGCCGCCTGATGGCGCTGCACGGCTTCGGCCGCAATTTCGGCAATGCCGGCACCTTCGATGGTGGTCGCGGTACCGGTGAAGTATTTTTCAACGAAATTGGTGGAAAGCCCAACCGCATCGAAGATTTGCGCACCGCAATAGGATTGATAGGTGCTGATGCCCATCTTGGACATCACCTTCATCACGCCCTTGCCGACCGCCTTGATGAAGTTCTTCTGCACTTCATAAGGCTTCAGCTTCATATCCACGCGCTGGCGGATTTGTTCCAAGGTTTCGAAAGCAAGGTAGGGGTTCACCGCTTCCGCGCCATAGCCGGCGAGCACGCAGAAATGATGCACCTGCCGTGCCTCACCGGTTTCCACGACAAGGCCGGTGGAAGTCCGCAAGCCCTGACGGATCAGATGATGATGCACCGCCGCTGTCGCCAATAGTGACGGAATCGCGATGCGATCAGCCGATACCGCACGATCAGACAGCACCAGAATGTTATGCCCGGCCAGCACCGCTTCGGTCGCGGCGGAACACAATTTCTCCAATGCCGACGCCAACCCATCAGCGCCATCCTTGGCGGGCCAGGTGGCATCCAGCGTCTGCGTGCGGAAGGCATCGCCGGCCAGCGCCTTGATGCCCCTGATCTTCGCCAGATCCTCATTGGTCAAGATCGGCTGCGCCACTTCCAGCCGGTAATGATGGCCGGCCTGTCGCCCCAGCAGATTCGGCCGAGGCCCGATCATGGACACCAGCGACATCACCAATTCCTCACGGATCGGGTCAATCGGCGGATTCGTGACCTGCGCAAAATTCTGCTTGAAGTAATGGAACAACAGCTTGGATTTATTGGACAGCACCGCAAGCGGCGTATCGGTCCCCATGGAACCGACCGGGTCATCACCATCTCGCCCCATGGGCTCCAGGAAGAAATTGAGGTCTTCCTGCGTATAGCCAAACGCCTGCTGATCGCGCAGCAAGCCCTTGGCATCCTGGCTGCGTTCCATCGGCATTTCCGCCGGCACGCCGGGCAATTCTTCCAGCTTGAACTGCGTATTCTTCAGCCATTCAGCATAGGGGTGTTCGCTGGCGAGCTTCTGCTTGATTTCGGCATCATCAATGATGCGCCCGGCATCCAGATCAATCAGCAGCATGCGGCCTGGTTGCAGGCGCCATTTGTGGCGAATGCTTTCCTCGGGGATCGGCAGCACGCCCACTTCGGATGCCAATACCACCTTGTCATCATGGGTGATGATGTAGCGCGCGGGGCGCAGGCCATTGCGGTCCAGCGTCGCGCCAATTTGGCGGCCATCGGTGAAGGCAATCGCGGCCGGCCCATCCCAGGGTTCCATCAGCGCCGCGTGATATTCATAGAAAGCGCGTCGTTCCGGGTCCATCAGCGGATTACCCGCCCAGGCTTCCGGGATCAGCATCATCATCGCATGAGATAGCGAATAGCCACCCGCCACCAGGATTTCCAAGGCATTGTCAATGCAGGCGGTGTCCGATTGGCCATGCGGAATCAGCGGCCACATCTTATCCAAATCCGGCCCCAACAAGGGTGAGGACATGGAACCGCGCCGCGCATACATCCAATTCACATTGCCGCGCACGGTGTTGATTTCGCCATTATGCGCCAGGAAACGATAAGGATGCGCAAGCTTCCAGGACGGGAAGGTATTGGTTGAAAAGCGCTGATGCACCAAAGCCAGCGCACTTTCCGTCAGCGGGTTGCGCAGATCATCATAGAAGCTGCCAACCTGCCCCGCAAGCAATAGCCCCTTATAGACCACCGTGCGCGTGGAGAAGGACGGCATATAAAGGTCAGCATTCGCGGGCAGACCCTTGGCGGTCGCCAATTCGCGGAACTTGTTCAAGGCCTGCTTGCGGATGGTCAGGATTTTGCGTTCAAACGCATCCTGATCCTTGATGCTGTCGCTGGCCGCGATAATCGCCTGGCGGATCACCGGCATGCTGGCGATCACGGCCTTGCCCAGCCCATCCAGAGTGGTCGGCACATCGCGCCAGCCGAGCAGGGTCTGCCGTTCGGCAGCGACATAGCCTTCAATGCTTTGAATGGCGACGGCGCGGGAAGCCTCATCCTGCGGCAGGAAACACATGGCGACCGCATAGCGGCCAGGCGCAGGCAGGGTCTTGCCCTGGCTTTCGGCCCAGTGGCGCAGCAGCTTATCGGGCATCTGGATCAGGCAGCCCGCGCCATCGCCCATCAGCGGGTCAGCGCCCACCGCGCCGCGATGGTCCAGATTGACCAGGATTTGCAAGCCTTGGCGGATGATATCATTCGACTTTCGGCCCTTGATATCCGCGATGAAGCCAACGCCGCAGGCGTCATGCTCGTTCCGGGGATCGTAAAGGCCTTGCTTTTCGGGCAGTCCCATATCTTTCGCTCTTCAATGCTCCGCCGGGGTCAATACCCCTGGCCAATCCCCAAAACCGGGGCGAAACCGGGTCTTTAATAGAGAGTTCAGCTTTGCGCCAGCATGGTTTTCTGGGGCTCCCAGGGCCTGGGCCGCGCCATCTTTCGCTTGACGCCGCCCGCGCCGGGACGGAAAGCTTCCCTCATGGACAAGATCACCGCCGCCCTTCGGGCGAATCGCATCGTGCGCGCCGCCATGCGCCATTGCGCCCTGGCGGGCTGGGCGCCGGTGGCGCAAATGCCGCTGCCCGATAGCCACCGCCCGGACATCATCGCGCTCACGGATGATGGCAGCTTTGTTGCCATTGAGGTGAAATCCTCCGCCGAAGATTATCTCTCGGACGAAAAATGGCAGGTGTATCGTGATTGGTGCGACCAGCTCTATTTCGCGGTGGATCTGGATTTCCCGCATGAAATCCTGCCCGGAGATGTCGGTATTTTGGTAACGGATCGGCTGGAGGTAGAGGTGGTGCGCGAAGCCCCCTATATGCGCCTTTCGCCCCCGCGCCGCCGCGCGCTGCTGCACCGCTTCGCCGTGCTGGCCGCAGGGCGCCTGGCGGCCTTGCAAGACCCGGATGCGGCGCGGGAAGTGAATGCCGCGCTCAAGCTGGAATAGCGCGGCTCAGCTTTCTTTGATCGCATTTTCCGAGCCGCCAAGTGTCGCCACTTGGCTTGAAAATGCCCGTTGTTACGATCGCATTTTCCGAGCCGCCAAGTGTCGCCACTTGGCTTGAAAATGCCCGTTGTTACGATCGCATTTTCCGAGCCGCCAAGTGTCGCCACTTGGCTTGAAAATGCTCAGCCCTTCATCCGTGCCACGGTGGCCGTGGTGCTATTGCCCGGCAGCAATTGGGCCAAGCGCACCTGCCCGCCATAGCCCTGCACGATATCGGCGCCCACCACGGTTTCCACCGTATAATCGGCGCCCTTTACCAGCACTTCGGGCTGAAACAGCCGGATCAATTCCAGCGGCGTTTCCTCATCAAATACTGTCACGCAATCCACGGTGGCGAGTGATGCCAGCACGGCGGCCCGCGCGGCTTCATTCTGAATGGGCCGCGCCGGGCCTTTCAGGCGCTTGACGCTATCATCACTATTCAGCCCCACCACCAGCCGGTCACACCAGGACCGCGCCTGTTCCAACAAATGCACATGCCCAGGGTGCAACAGATCAAAGCAACCATTGGTAAAGCCCACGCGCCAGCCGCGCCGGCGCCAGCGTTCCACCTGCTCAATCGCGGCAGAACGAGACATCACCTTCCGCAGCGCGCCGCGTTCAGGCCCCAGCGCTTCCAGGATTTCCTCTTCCCGCGTCACCGCAGTGCCAACCTTGCCCACCGCGATGCCGGCGGCGATATTGGCCAGACGCACGGCCACCGGCAGCGGCAATTTGGCGCCAAGACCGGCCGCGATGGTGGCAACAACCGTATCCCCCGCGCCAGATACATCCTGCACTTCGGCGGCTTCCGCCGGGAAATGATGCAGCCTATCGCCTTCCAACAGCGTCATGCCATCTTCGCTGCGTGTCACCAGCACGGCGCCAAAGCCATGCGCGTCCCGCAGCATGTGCAGCGCAGCGATGATGTTTTCTTCCGTATCCACCGCCATGCCGGTGGCTTCCGCCAATTCGGCCCGGTTCGGCGTTACCAGGTCAGCCCCGGCATAGCGGCCATAATCGCGCCCCTTGGGGTCCACCACCACAGGCCGCCCTGCCGAGCGCGCCGCCTGGATCAGCCGCGCCGCCGTATCGCCGACCAGCACGCCCTTCCCATAATCGGACAACACCATCACCGTGGTCGCGGCGGCGGCGTCGCCCGCAATCCGCACCAGCCTATCCGCTAAACGAGGCTGGATCGGCGCCACTTCCTCATGATCCGCGCGCAGCATGTGCTGGCCATTGGCCAGGAATCGCGTTTTTGTGGTGGTGGCGCGGCTACCTTGCACCAGCAACCATGGCTCCACGCCCGGCTGGCCGCCGATCAAGCCGGTCAGGTCACTGCCCGCCTGGTCATCGCCCACCACGGAAACAAAGGCCACGGCGGCACCCAGCGCTGTCAGGTTGCGCACCACGTTCCCCGCGCCGCCTGGCATGGCGATTTCGCGTTCCACCGTCAGCACCGGCACCGGCGCTTCCGGGCTGATGCGCTGCGCCCGGCCATAAACATAACGGTCCAGCATGGCATCGCCCACCACCAGCACCGAGGCACGGCGAAGCTGCCGCGCCGCGGCCATCAATTCAGCGATGGGAGTTTCAACCAATGGCCGATCCATGCGGGGCGCCCCTTTGCAATAATTGCGTAACCCAAGCGCCGGGTCGGACGCAAGCGGGGGCAGAGGTTCACGCCCCCGCCAGGGTCAGCCCCTCAATCCGAAGGGTCGGGCAATCCGTCCCGCGCCGGAAGACCAGATCATTCGCCGCGACCATGTTCAGGAAGATCTGCTTGAGGTTACCGGCCACGGTGATCTCACTCACCGCTTCCGCCAGCACCCCGTCCCGGATCATAAAGCCCGCCGCGCCGCGGCTGTAATCGCCGGTGACGCCATTGACACCCATGCCAATCAATTCCGTGACGTAGAGCCCTTCCTTGATATCGGCCATCATTTCCACAGGGCTGAGCCTACCAGGGGAAAGCCAAAGATTGCTTTGCGCCGGACCAGGCGGGCCGCCGGTGCCCCGGCTGGCATGGCCGGTGGAAGTCAGGCCCAATTGCCGGGCGCTCCGCCAATCCATCACCCAGCTTGTCAGCACGCCATCCCGCACCAGGGCCCGCGCCTCACCCGGCATACCTTCCCCATCAAAGGGGCGTGAACGCAGGCCGCGCGGGCGCGTTGGGTCGTCATGCACGGTCAAGCCCGCAGCCAGCACCTGCTGGCCCATGGAATCCTTCAAGAAAGACGTGCCCCGCGCCACCGCCGCGCCATTAATGGCCCCCAGCAAATGCCCGAGCATGGAACCGGAAACGCGCGGGTCCAAAACCACCGGAATACGCGCGGTCTTGGCCCGCACCGGGTTCAGCCGGCGCACCGCCTTTTCCGCCGCCACGCGCCCAACCAAGGCCGGGTCCGGCAGATCGGCCAGATAGACGGATTGCCAGTAATCATAATCCCGTTCCATCCCCGTGCCCTCACCGGCGACGGCGGTTGCGGAAATGCCATGGGATGTGCGCGCATATTGCCCGGCGAAACCATTGGAAGCGACCAGCGCAATCTCCGTCCGGCCCCAGCCGGCGCCGGCACCTTCGCTATTGGTGATGCCCTTCACCGCCAGCGCCGCTTCTTCCGCCGCCGCGGCGCGGGCGAGCAAGGCCTCGGCGCTGGGTTCGTTCGGGTCTTCCAAATCCAGCGCACGGGTGGGAATGGCGACCGCTTCCGGCAGGCCGGCAAAGGGGTCTTCCGGCACCACGCGCGCCATGGCCACGGCACGTTCCGCGAGTGCCGCAAAGCCCTTTGGGTCAGGTTCCGTGGAAGCCACAATCGCCTGGCGCTTGCCGATGAATACCCGCAAGCCAAGATCGAGACTTTCGGAGCGTTCCAGCTTTTCAATCGCCCCCAGGCGCCGATCCACGGAAAGCGAGGTTGAGGCAACCAGCAACGCATCAGCCGCATCCGCCCCGGCAGCGCGGGCGGCCTTGATCAGATCAGCAAGCGCATCCAGCCGGTTCATGCCGCCAAACGCTCCATGATTGTGGCAACGGAAGGCACCTCGCCCGACGGCCCCATCACCGCCAGCGTCGGGCGTTGGCGGAAGGCACGCGCGGCGGCTTGCTGCACCTGTTCCACGGTGACCGAGGCGATGCGCTGTTTGGTTTCCTCAATCGGGATCACGCGGCCATGCACCTGCAATTGCCGCGCAAGCTGTTCACAGCGGCTGCCGGTGGATTCCAAAGACATCAGCAAGGAAGCGCGAAGCTGCGCCTTGGCGCGGGCCAATTCATCCTCGGTCACGTCACGCTGCACTTTCAGCAATTCCTCAAGCGTCACGGGCATCAATTCCGCCGCTTCCTTTTCCCCCGTGCCGGCATAAATCTGGAACAAGCCGCCATCCTTGAAGGGCGAAGCAAAGGCATAGATGGAATAAACCAAGCCACGCTTTTCACGGATTTCCTGGAACAGGCGTGAAGACATGCCACCGCCCAAAAGCGTGCCCAAAACCTGAGTCGGCCAATGCATCGGGTCCAGATAGGGGACGGAAGGAAAGCCAAGCACAATATGCACCTGGTCCAATTCGCGTGTTTCGCGGAACTCGCCGCCGGCATAGCGCGCAGCTTCCGGGGTTGCGATATCCACCTTGGGCAGATCGGCGAAATGCTTGCCCACCAGGTCAAGCAGCGTGTCATGATCCAGCGCGCCAGCGCCGGCGACCACCATGGATGAAGGCCCGTAATTGCGGCCCATATAACCCCTGAGCGCATCGCGCGTCATGGCTTTGATTGACCCCTCCGTCCCCAGCACGGGCCGGCCCATGGGCTGATCCGGAAAGGCCGTGGTTTGGAAATGGTCGAAGACGATATCATCCGGTGTATCATTCGCCTGACCGATTTCCTGCAAAATCACGCCACGTTCGCGTTCCACTTCCTCAGGCTCAAAGGTTGAATGCGTCAGGATATCGCCGATGATATCAACGGCCAGCGCCGTGTCTTCCTTCAGCACCTTGGCGTAGTAAGCGGTTTGTTCGCGCGCGGTATAGGCATTCAAATGCCCGCCGACATTCTCGATCTCCCGCGCAATCGCCGCCGCATCGCGCCGCGCCGTGCCCTTGAAGGCCATGTGTTCCAGGAAATGCGATACGCCATTATCTTCCGGCGTTTCATGCCGCGTACCGACAGCAACATAGGCGCCGAAGGAAACGGTTTCCACGCGCGGCATGTTTTCGGAAACGACAGTCAGGCCATTGGCAAGGCGGGTAACGCGGACGGCTTCGGTCATGGGTGCGTTTATCTTTTCAAGCTGCATTACGACGGGCATGGGCACGAACAGCGGCTTCCACCGTGCCGAGGTCATCGGCCAGGACGGAAAAGCGTTCTTCCCGATCATATAGGTCGGCCAGCCGCGCGGGCAGAGGGGGGCGGAGCCCCGTCGCGCGTTCCACCGCATCGGGGAATTTCGCGGGATGCGCCGTGGCGGCCACCACCACGGGGATGGCCGGGTCTTCCGGCGCCAAGGCGCGCGCGGCGGCTGTGCCAACCGCGGTATGCGGGTCCGCCAAATACCCCGCCGCCTGATGCAAATGGCGGATTTCGGCGAGTGTCCCGGCATCATCCAGGGTGAAGCCCGCGAATAGCTTGGTCGCTTCCCGCCAGGCGGCATCCGCGATGGGCATGCGCCCTTCGGCGCGGAAGCGGCGCATGGCTTCCGCCGTAACCGCGCCATCGCGGCCCTGCAATTCGAACAACAGGCGTTCGAAATTGGAGGAAACCTGGATGTCCATGGAAGGTGACAGGGATGGTTCGACCGGCCGCGCTGTCATGTCATTGGCCGTGAGAAACCGCGCCAGGATGTCATTGCGGTTCGATCCCACAATCAGCTTCGCCACCGGCAGGCCCATGCGCATCGCGGCCCAGGCGGCCAGCACATTGCCGAAATTGCCGGTGGGCACGCTGAAAGCCACTGGCCGATCCGGCGCGCCAAGCGCCAAGGCAGCGGCGACATAATAGGGGATTTGTGCCGCAATCCGCGCCCAATTGATCGAATTCACTGCCGAAAGGCGCATTTCCTGGCGGAAGGGCGCATCATTGAACATGGCCTTGACCAGGTCCTGGCAGGCATCGAAATCGCCCTTGATGGCGATATTGCTGACATTGGGCGCCAGCACGCTGGTCATTTGCCGGCGCTGCACTTCGCTGGTGCGGCCTTCGGGGTGCAGGATGACGATATCAACAGCCGCGCGATCCCGGCAGGCTTCGATGGCGGCTGAACCCGTATCGCCTGAGGTCGCGCCCACAATCGTCACACGCTCCCCACGCTTGGTCAGCACATGATCGAAAAGCGGCCCGAGCAATTGCAGCGCCATATCCTTGAAGGCAAGCGTCGGGCCATGGAACAATTCCAGCGAAAAACACCGCTGATCAAGCTGCACCAGCGGCACAATGGCCGGATGGCCAAAGCCGGCATAGGCCTGCTTGCAAAGCTGATCGAGCGGCAGGCCAGAACCCGCGAATAGACCAATGATGCGCGCGGCCAGTTCCGGATAGGAAAGCCCGCGCATGGCGCGCCACTCGGCGGGCGAAAGCTCCGGCCAATGGCGCGGCACGAAAAGCCCGCCATCCTCAGCGAGGCCAGCCAGCAATACGCCTTCAAAATCCCGGGCCGGCGCCTGCCCGCGTGTTGAGATGTACTCCATGGGCGGGAGACATAAAGGGTGCGGCGGGAAAGCGCGAGGGGCCTTCAGGCTGCCTGAAGCGCCGCCCAGCTTTCACCGGTAGCACGCGGGGTATCTGCTACGTGCTGCGGTTCAAGGTGCATTTCGAATAGCGGCCAGGCTTCGCCTTCTTCGCGCTTGCGCGGCACCATACGAAACAGCTTTTCCATATCCGGCTTCAGGTTTGGCATGCGCTGCGCAAGAATAGCGACAGTCGCCAGCCGAACCTGGCTTTCTGCCCAGCCGCCCAGCGTCTGTTTGTTGTTCTCCCACCGGGAAAGAGACGCGGGGTCGAGCTTCAACGCCTCGGCAAAATCCTTGGCCGACATGCCGATGACCTTGCGCATGAAGCGCACCTCACTACCGGTCAGCTCCACCGGCAAAAAGGCGCGCGCAACCGCAACGGCGGCGGCTAGGCCCTCAAGATCAGGGACCGAAACGCCAAGCATACGCCCGGCTGCGTCAGAATGTTCCTCGGCCGCATTGATGAGCACGACCGGATAGGGCAGGCCGAGGCCCTTTTCCTCATATCGTGGCAATACGCGGCGCATGTCATTCTCTCCTTGTACTTAATCACTGTTACAACCAAAAGGTTATCATCCTTCGGGGTCACCACAACGGTGAAGCCCACGTTGTCCTCATCTGTACCTGCAAGTCGCCACCGCTCCTCTCCGTTCGCTTGCATATCCAAACCGGTGACGCGGCCCCGCTTAATAACGCGCTGCACGTCCAATTTGGATACTCCACGCTCACGAGCTCTGGTTTCCGCATGCGGACTCCAGATGATTTCGGCGCCACTCGATAGTAATGCCTTCAAAGCAGTGCTTTCTTCAGGCCTAAACATCAAAACCCCCAAACACCTCCCCCGAACATCTTGCTATAGAAAACTTGACGTTACGTCAAGATTAAAATTGTCCTGGGCGGTCGGGACTGGGGGCTACGGCACCCCGTCAAGACGGGCACAAGAGGGGCAGTCGCCCCCCTAAACCGCCCCCGGCCCGCCCAGAATGACGGTGCTCTGCGCTGCCAGCACCCCGCCATTGCCATGCACAATGGCGGTATCGTGCTTTTGCACTTGCCGCGCGCCGCATTCGCCGCGGATTTGCCGCACCGCTTCAATCAGCAAATAAAGCCCGTACATGCCCGGATGGCAGTAAGACAAACCCCCGCCATTGGTGTTCACCGGGAAGGCACCCCCCGGCGCGATGCGCCCATTGGCAACAAACGCGCCGCCTTCGCCCTTTTTGCAAAAGCCGAGGTCTTCCAGGAACAGAATGGTGTTGATGGTAAACGCATCATACAGCTCCGCCATATCCATATCCTTGGGCCCAAGCCCCGCCGCCTGATAGGCCCTGGCACCTGAAGCAATCGCCCCCGTCCGCGTCAAATCCGGCATATTTGAGATGCTCGCATGCGTGATGCTGCTTCCAGTTCCCAGCACTTAAACCGGCGGCTTCTTCAGCGCCTTCGCCCGCGCGGCAGAAGTCAGCAAAATCGCGCCCCCGCCATCCGTCACCAGGCAGCAATCGCGCACGGTGAAGGGGTAGGACACCATCTTCGCCCCAAGCACGCCCGCGATATCCAGCGGCCTTTGATCAAAGGCCACGGGATTGAGCTGCGCCCAGCGCCGCGCCGCCACCGCCACTTCCGCCAATTCTTCCCGCGTTGTGCCGTATTCATGCATGTGCCGGTTCGCCGCCATGGCATAGGCGCTGGAGGGCATGAAGGGTTTGAACGGCGTCTCATAAGGGTTGAATTCGCGGGGCGAGGCATTTTTCCGGCCCGCTGAGCGTTGCGTACTGCCATAAGCAACAACCGCCACCGAACAAAGCCCAGCTTCAATCGCGGCCTGCGCATGGGCCACATGAATTTCAAAGGATGATCCACCGACAATGGTGGAATCCACATAAGCATCCGGCTTTTTCAGATATTCCGCCAAGGACATGGCCGAAGTGCGCGCCTGGGTGGTGGCACAAAAAAGCCCATCCACATCGGCCAGCGTCAGCCCCGCATCGGCCAGCGCCCGCACTGTCCCCTGCGCCATCAGATCAATCACCGACATATCAGCGGCAACGCTGCCGATATCCGATTCCGCCGCGCCCACAATGGCAACACTTCCGCGCTTCATGCTGCCCATCGCCCTAGCCCCCCAACGCCGTGAAGACGGGAATGGGCGCTTCATCATCGCCCTGATGATGCGTGCGGAATGTCACGCGCATGCCGATTTTCACCGCCATCGGGTCAATATCCTCAACCCGGCTCATCAGCCGATAACCTTCATCCATATCCACCAGGCAGACATTGTAAGCCTCGCCCTGCGCGGGATGAACGACCGTGGTCGCATGCACCGTGCCAAGCCCCTTGGAGATTCGCCATTCCAATTCTTCGCTGCCCGTATAAGGGCAGATGATGCGCGGGTAGAATACGGGCTTGCCGACGCTCGGGCTGAATTGATAGGCAAGTTCGCCCCGCTGCAAATGCTCATTGTAAATGCCAAGGGGCGATTTTTTGGCGTTTTCCATCTTATCCTGCCGCATGTGTTGAAAGCTGCCTCACGGCAAATCGAAACGCACCGCAATGGCGGCCGAGGCGATCACCGCCTTGTCATGCGCGCCTTCTTCCGGAACATCCAAGCCGCCCTTCACCGCGCGCGCGGTCACCACGCCGTAAGGTAGGGATTTGCGCACCGCTTCGATATCCACCTTATCGGGCTGCTGCACGCCGATGGTCACTTCCACCTGCATGGTCTTGATATCAAGCCCCAGCGTGCGAACGAAAGCGAGCGAGGAATGATGCAAGGCATCCTGCACCGCGCGCAAAGCGGCCTTGGTGTAATCCCCGCCATGCAGATCATTGCCGCTGCCCATTTCAAGGATGATGCGCTTCAAGGCCATGATCGCTCTCCCTCACACATCCAGCCGCACAATGGCGCAGCAATTGGCAATCACGGTGCTGTTGGTGCCCTCATCATTCGGGATTTCGAGGCCACCTTCCACCAGCGTCACCGTGCCGCTGCCGTGTGGCAGAATGGCCAGCACCTGGTCCTTATCCACCAAATCCGGCTTGGGCACGCCGATCAGCACTTCAACCTGCATGGCGTCGGAATCCTGCCCAACCGCGGCACCGATGGTGAGCGAGTTGTGCCAAAGCGCATCACGCAAAGCGCGCACTGCAGCCTTGGTGTAATCCGCGCCGCGAATATCGGTGCCCATGCCAATTTCAAGCACCATGCGTTGCAGGGCCATGATCCTGTCCTTATCCAATCCTGGAGGTAGCGTGATCCTTTTTGTCGGATGACGCCATAGGCAACATCACCGCCCAATCAATGCCGCGATGGCTTCCAGCCCGCGATCCCGCACACCCATCTCACCCAAATGATCCAGCGTGTTGAACAGATAATCCCGGTTCGACCCCATCTGCCCATGGCCCGCATCAATCGCGCGTGCCAGAATTTCCGCCGGCTGCTTGCCGCAATAAAGCCGACACTCCCGGTTCGCGACATAGGCAATGGCCGGCACGCGCTGGCCATTATCCAACAGCGTCAGCGGCAAAAGCTGGCGGCGATACACAACCTCTCCGCCATCGGGCAATTCGCGCGCATCCAGATAAGCGAGTGTCTCAGCCGCCGCGCGGCCCGGTACGCGAAATACCGCACCCCGGCAGGCGCCGCCGCGATCCAGCCCCAAAACCAATCCAGGGCGTTCCGGCGTGCCGCGGTAAAGGTGGCTCCACAGGCAAAAACGCCGATGAAATCCGCGCAGCAGCGCCGGGTGACGCGCGGCATGGTCAAAGCCTGGCCGCCAGATCAGCGATCCATAGGCAAAGACATAGAAATCCCCATCCGGGGCGAGGAGAGAGGCGATATCGGTTGTCATGGCGGGCGCATTCAATTCCCGCTATATCGGCGCCCAGCATGAACGCCAAGCAAGCCCCTTCCACCCGCGCGCCGGTCCTTGGTCGAATCCTGTTTGGCGTGCTGATCCTGCTGGCCGCTTTGGTGGCCGGCCAAAGCCTGCTTTGGCGCTGGACCACCGGGGCGCTGGCCGAAGGTTTCAGCGATTGGGTGATCAGGCATCGCGCCCAGGGCTGGACCATCAACCACGATATCCCGGACCGCAGCGGCTGGCCCTTCGCTGCGCGGCTTATGATCCCGCGTCTTTCCATCGAAAGCCCGGGCGATGAGACCGCCGGTCAAGGGATGGGCTGGCAGGTGCAGGCGATCACGCTTTCCACGCCCTTGCCCTTGCCGGATGCTCTCCGGCTGGAAGCCACCGGCCCGCAGGCGCTCAGGCTTGGTGCCACGCGCATTCCCTTCACGACCGAAAGCTTTATCGCGCTGCTGCCATTGGAAGCCGGCCAGCCGCCGCGCCGCGCCAATGCGCTGCTGCTGGGCATGGTGGCGCAAACCCCGGATGGGGTGCTGACCGTCAACCGTTTGGGCGGGGATGCGAATTGGTCGCGCAATGCCGAAACCACGCTCACGCTGCAATTCGCCGCCGAGGAGGCAACACTTCCCCCGGCTTGGCTTCGCGCGCCCGCGCTCGCCGGCTTTGGCCCCAGGCTGGCGCGGCTTGAATTTGACGGCGCGCTTTATGGCAGCGTGCTACCGCTGCCGAGCCTGCGTGAGCAATTGGATGCCTGGCGTGCTTCGGATGGCAAGCTGGATGTGCGGCAGCTACGCTTGGCCTGGGGGGATTTGGATGCGGGGCTCAGGCTTTCCGCGCGCCTTGATCCGGCCTTGCAACCCGCTTTGGCGGGGACGCTTTCTGTGACCAACCCGAACGCTGCACTGGATTCACTCGCACGATCCGGCCTTATTCAGCGGCGCGCCTTGGATGGCACGAAATTCGCCGTCGCGCTGCTCACGCGCCGGCCGCAAGATGGCGGCCCGCCGGTCGCGGAAATTCCCATCGCGCTGCAAAATGGCGTGGTGAGCGCGGCGCAAATTCCGCTGACGCGCCTGCCGCCGGTTGCCTGGCCGCAGCATTGAATGACGCTGGAGCGTTTTCAAGCCAAGTGGCATCACTTGGCGGCTCGGAAAACGCGACCAAATTAAGGTTCATACCCGCGCCGCATCCACAATCTGAAAGCCCACGCTGACTTCGCCATTCCAGGATTCTGCCCGCAAATGCCCGCATAAATGCAAGGGCGTGCGATCGGGTGAAAGCAAGGCATCTGCCAGCGGACCATCCTTGGCGCGAAAGCAAATGGTCTTGAGCCGCCCGCCGCCCTCACCTTCCACAAAGGCGCGGATCGTCGCCCCTTCCTTGCCGATGCGATCCGCGCGCACCACACGGGCGCGCGACAGGGCGAAGATCGGCTCCTCATTACCCGCGCCGAAAGGGGCGAGCCGCGCAATATCCTGCGCCAAGGCAATCGAGGCGCCAGCGACCGTCAAAGCACCTTCCACCACCAAATCCGCCGCACTGGGTAGCCGCGCAGCATGGGCAAGGCGTTCTTCCAAAAAGGCGTGGAAGGCTTCGCCCTTCTCGGCATTATAGGAAAAACCCGCCGCCATCGGATGCCCGCCGCCGGTCTCGAGCAAGCCCATCTCTCGCGCCGCGATGATCGCAGTACCGAGATCGATGCCCGTGACAGACCGGCCTGAGCCCTTGGCGATACCACCGGCAATGCCAGCGACACAGGCCGGGCGATTGAATTTTTCCTTGACGCGGCCAGCAACAATACCAACCACACCAGGGTGCCAACCCTCTGCCGCAATCAGCAGCACGGCATGGCCCGCCTTGACCTGCGCTTCCGCCATCGCCAGTGCCGTGCCCAGCATATCGCCTTCCACTTCCTGCCGGCGCTTATTCACCTCATCCAGCTTTTCCGCCATTGCGCGCGCTTCAATCGCATCTTCCGAAAGCAATAGCCGCAAGCCCAAATCAGCCTCAGCAATGCGGCCAGAGGCATTGATGCGCGGCCCCAGCATGAAGCCAAGCGTATGCGCGCTTGGCATATCCTTCTGTCCCGCCACATCCAGCAAAGCCGCAAGCCCAATCCGCCCGCGCTTGCCGAGCACCTTCAAGCCCTGCGTCACCAAGGCGCGGTTGAACCCCGTGAGCGGCATGACATCACACACAGTCGCAAGCGCGACGATATCCAGCAGCGCAAGCAAATCAGGTTCCTTGCGGCGCGTGAACCATCCAGCGCGGCGCAACACACGAAGGCTTGCCGTTGCTGCCAGAAACGCCACCGCCGCGGCGCAGATGTGTTTCAAGCCAGATGGGCAATCCAGCCGATTGGGATTGACCACGGCCAGCACCGCCGGCAGCGCGCCTTCCGCCTTGTGATGGTCCAAAACCACCACATCGGCGCGGCCTTCAGCAGCGGCCAAGGCAACACCGGCGGCAATGCCGCAATCCACGCAAATGATCAGCGATGCGCCGGCATCACAAAGTGCGCCAATCGCTGGCGCATTCGGCCCATAGCCTTCCTTGATCCGATCCGGCACGTAGGGCGTCACTTGGCAGCCCAGATCACGCAAAAACCGCGTCATCAGCGCACCAGCACAAGCGCCATCCACATCATAATCACCGAATACCGCGACATGCTCACCACTGCGCACCGCAACCGCGATGCGATCCGCCGCCGCTTCCATATCCGCCAGGCGCGAGGGGTCCGGCATCAGCGCGCGGAGCTTCGGTTCCAGAAAATCCGCCGCATCATCCAGCCCAATGCCGCGCGCGGCCAGCAAGCGCCCGAGCACCTCAGGCAATTCAAGCCGCTGCGCGATACCAAGGCCGATGCGCACATCGCCCGCGCGCCATTGCCAGCTTCGCCCTGTCAGGCTGCGCGTGACACCCAATACGGGTCCTGTCAGCGCGCCATCATCCATGAAATACGCGCGCCCTGATCAAGCGATGAAGGCGCTGGGCTTGCGCGCGAAATTATGATGCCCTTCCACATAACGCACCGTTCCGGATTTGGATCGCATGACGATGGAATGCGTGTAGGCCCCACCGGCAAAGCGCCGCACACCGCGCAGCATGGCACCGCTGGTCACACCCGTCGCCGCGAACATCACATCGCCCTTGGCCATTTCCTCAACACTGTATTTGCGGTTGGGATCGGTGATGCCCATGGACCGCGCGCGCGCCACCTGTTCCTCATTTTCAAACATCAGCCGGCCTTGCATTTGCCCGCCAATACAGCGCAAAGCCGCCGCCGCCAGCACGCCTTCAGGCGCCCCGCCCGAGCCCATATAGATATCCACACCCGCTTCCGGCTGGCTGACCGCAATCACGCCCGAAACATCGCCATCCCCCAGCAGCATGATGCGCGCACCAGCCGCACGGCAGGCGCGGATCATTTCCTTGTGGCGGTCACGATCCAAAGTGCAGACCATCAGATCGCCAATGTCGCATTTCTTGGCGCGCGCCAATTCGCGCAAATTCTCCTCGGGCTTCGCATCCAGATCCACAATGCCTTCCGGCAGGCCAGGCCCGATCGCGAGCTTGTCCATGTAGATATCCGGCGCGTGCAAAAACCCGCCCTTTTCCGCCAGCGCCACCGTCGCAATCGCATTCGGCCCGCCCTTGGCGGTGATGGAGGTGCCCTCCAGAGGGTCCACCGCGATATCCACTTCCGGACCGCCGCCGGCCTTGGCGTAAAGCCCGACCTTTTCGCCGATATAGAGCATCGGCGCCTCATCCAGCTCACCTTCGCCGATCACCACGGTGCCGGTGATGGCAACCGTATCGAAGGCCTTGCGCATGGCTTCCACCGCGGCGCCATCGGCGGCGTTCTTGTCGCCGCGGCCAATCCAGCGGGAAGCAGCGAGTGCCGCGGCTTCCGTCACGCGCACCAATTCAAGCGCCAGGTTGCGATCAACTACCAGGCCGGGGGCGGGGGCGGGTCTGGACATGGGGCGTCTCCGATTCGTTCAGGCAGGATGTAGCATGGCGCGGGGCAGGGCGCGCCTCAGGCCGAGACTTCCGCCAGGAAGCCCTGCACCGCCTGGAATAGCGCGCCGCGATTGCGTTCCATGACAATGGTATGCGTGCCCTCCCCCAGCACCACCAGGCGCTTGCCGGGGCTATTGGTCAGCAGCGGGAAGATCGCCATGGCCATGCTGGGCGGCGTGTCTCTGTCCCATTCCGCCACCACCAGCAGGGTGGGCGCCGTGACCTTGGCCGGCTCCCAATAGGGCCGACCAGCCTGGGCATATTCCCGGCTATCCAGCAGCACGCCATTGGGGGCGCGCAGCGTTTGCGGGTTGCGGCGCATGCCCTCCGGATCGGTCGCCCAGGTCACGCCCGCCCAATGTTCAAACCAGCCAGGCGGGATCAGCCCGGCGCGCTTGCCTTCCGGCACACCTGTCATCCAGCGTTCCCGCGCCTGCGCCTGTGTCACGGTGCGATAAGCGCCAAGCGTCGCAGTCGCGGCGCCACCCGCAAGGCTCGGCCCATCGCGCAGCCAGGGGGGTGCGAATAGCACCAGGCGTTCCACCTGCGCCGGGTTATCGGCGGCGAAGCGGCCCATCAGCGTGCTGCCCCAGGACCAGCCGATATGCACCATCTTCGCGACATTGCGCCTTTCGCGAATGAAGGCCGCCGCGGTGCCGATATCCTTCACTGCTGTCTCACCGCGCACGATGGGCGGATTGGCTTCGGGCGGCTGGCTCATTTCCGGGGGGCGGGTGCTGCGGCCATAGCCGCGAATATCCAGGCACCAAACATCAAAACCCTGGCCTGCGATGTAATCCATCCAGGACAAGCCACCGAGCGGCAGGTCAAACGCCGTATGCGCCGGATAGGTTGCGCCATGCACGAACAGCACTGTCCGCGCGGGAGTAAAGGCGTTCAGGTTTTCCGGGCGCTTATTGCGCAGGAAAAGCTCAATCCCGGAATCGCCTGACGGGATCATGAATTCTTCCGTCACCAGCGCGGCCTGCGCCTGGGCCACGCTTGCGACCAAAAGCGGCGCGGCCAAAGGTGCCGCCAGCATGGTGCGTCTATTCATCGGAAACCCCCTATGGTCTTTCCGCCTATATAACGCGCCATGCCGGAGAAATCAGCTCGCCCGATCAATCCGATTCAGGCGGGATGACATTGGTGTTCAGCCCTTCCACCAGCACATCGCGCATGGTCTCGGCGCTTTTCAGGCGAATATCATCCCAGGCTTGCGGCGTATGGAAGGCGATATGCGGCGTGATGATCAGCCGGCCTGCCAGCCATGCTTCCTTGTTGCGATAGGCTTGCAGCAGGGATGGCACGGGTTCCACCGGCGGTTCGACGGGGATCACATCAAGCCCCGCTGCCGCCACATGGCCATCGCGCAAAACGCGTTCCAAGGCATCAATATCCAGGATCGGGCCACGCGCCGTATTCACCACCACGGCATCCTTCGGCAGCAGGCGCAATTCCCGTTCCCCAATCAAACCCCGCGTTTTGCGCGTAAGGGGACAATGGATGGAAAGCACATCAGCCTGCGCCAGCATTTCATCCATGGTGCGGCAGCGCGTGACACCAATGGCGCGGTCCGACCCATTGGGCAAAGCCGGGTCAAAAAACACCACGCGATAGCCAAGCGCCTTGGCGCGCAAGGCCGCCGCCGTGCCAATGCGCCCAAGGCCCAGAATGCCGAAGGTTTGCACTTCCTGCCGGCGCACGGCGGGGTGGGGCATCACCGCCCATTTCGCGGGCGTCGGACCCCGCTGCGTGTCGTGATACAACGTCAGACCGCGTCTTAACCCCAGCGCCATCAGCACGGCAAATTCCGCCACTTCCTGCGTGCCGTAATCCGGCACATTGCACACCTTGATGCCCCGCGCCGCGCAGGCCGCGCGATCCACGCGGTCATACCCCACGCCCATGCGGATCACGACCTTGAGCTTCGGGAAACGCGCAATCTGATCCGCCGGCACGGCCATCCGCAGTGTCATCAGCCCTTCCGCCTGCTGGCAAAGCTCATCCGGCAATTCCGCGAGCGAGGTTTTGCACGGCCCCTGCAGGATGCGCACCGATGGCCCCATGATGCGCTGTTCCAAATCAGTATCGGGATAGAGCCCTTCGGGTTCAAGGACGGTGAGTGTCATTTGGCATTCCCTTGCTTGGCTGATTTCAGGGCAGGATGGGGCGGGCGAACGGGGCTGGCAATGGCGCCGCGCTGGCCTATCCTACGGCGAGGCTAAGGGGGCGACTTCATGGCGGCACGACGCATTCTGATCACCGGCGCGGCAAGCGGCATTGGCGCGGCAGCGGCCCGCGCCTTCGCCGCACCCGGCGTGGCGCTGATGCTGCACACGCGGGAAAACCGCGAAGCCCTGGCGCGTGTGGCCGCCGCCGCGCGGGAAAAAGGCGCGCAGGTTACCGAAGCCCTCGCCGATTTCACCGAAGCCGAGGCACCGGCGCGGGTGGTTGCGGAAAGCATCGCGGCGCTTGGCGGCTTGGATGTGCTGGTGGCCAATGCCGGCTTTGCTGACCGCACGCCCATCGCGGCCCTGACCGATGCCGGCTTTGCCAAAAGCCATGAGGCCATTACCTTCAGCCTATTGCGCCTCGCCCGCGCCGCCGCACCGCATCTGGCAGCGGGCGAAGACCCGCGCCTGATCGCGGTTTCTTCCTTTGTGGCACACCTATTCCGCAATGATGTCACCACCTTCCCAGCCTCAGCCGCCGCCAAGGCAGCGGTGGAAGCACTTGTGCGCGCACTCGCCATTGAATGGGCGCCCAAGGTCACGGTGAATGCCGTGGTGCCTGGCTATACCCGCAAAGACCCCGGCGCCCATGCCGCACTTTCCGCAGCGCAATGGGATGAAATCACCGCGCGCATCCCGCTCCGGCGTCTGGGCACGCCAGATGATGTGGCGGCGACCATCGCCTTTCTTGCATCCCCCGGCGCGGGATACATCACCGGGCAATCCATCCATGTGAGCGGCGGGGTCGTGATGTGATGCGGCGCTTCTTCTGGATGTTCTTGCTGCTTGCTGCGCCCGCAATGGCGCAGGATTTGTCGGGCCATGGAGGCCCGGTGCGCGCCGTGCTGCCCCTGCCTGATGGGCAGCACATTGTCTCGAGCAGTTTCGATCATGCGGTGATCCTCTGGGATGCCCGCGCCGGGCAGGCACGCGCCGTGGCGCGTTGGCATCGCGGCAGCGTCAATGCGCTGGCGCTTTTGCCCGATGGACGCATTGCGAGTGCTGGCGAGGGCGGGCGCATCGCGCTTTGGGCGCCGGGGCTTGGTGCGGCGCCCACGCAAATCCTGGAAGGGCATACGGGGCAGATCGCCGCGCTGGCCGCGCGCGGAGGGTATTTGGCCTCAGCCGCCTGGGATGGTTCTGTGCGCCTTTGGAACCTTGCCGATGGCAGCGCGCAAATCCTTGAAGGCCATCGCGGCAATGTGAACGCGGTCGCCTTCCGCCCCGATGGCGCGCTGGTGAGTGCGGGGTTTGACGGCACCATCCGGCTTTGGGCGACTGATGGCAGCAATCAGATCATCGCCGAAGCCGGCCTGCCCCTGAATGCGCTGATTGCCTTGCCCGATGGCGGCCTCGCCGCCGGCGGCGTGGATGGCGTGCTGCGCCTGATCGCGCCCAATGGCGCGATGCGCGAAGTGGAAGCAGGCGCGCGGCCCATCGTGGCGCTTAGCCTTGATGGCTCAGGCGCGCGGCTGGCCGTGGCGTCCCTCGGCGGGAATGTAACGATCTGGGGCGTGGAGACAGCGCGCCTGCTGCACACGCTGGAAGGCCCGGGATTGCCCGTGTGGTCCGTGGCCTTCGCCCCCGATGGGCGCCTGCTTTGGACCGGCGGCGCCGACCGCCAAGTGCGCCGCTGGGACGCGCTGAGCGGCCGCGCCATCGGCCCCATCGCCGCGCCCGCCACAACCGACCTGCCGCAAGGGCTTGATGCGCATGGCGCACAAGTCTTTCGCGCCTGCAGCGCCTGCCATGCGCTCACCCCCGATGCCGGCCCCATGGCCGGGCCACATTTGCACGGTGTTTTTGGGCGCCGCATGGGGTCCCTGCCGGGCTATGCCTATTCTGACCGGCTCGCGCGCGGGGATATCATTTGGGATGCCGCGACGATTGGGGATTTGTTCACACGCGGGCCGGATGTGGTGACACCAGGGACGAAAATGCCGGTGCAGCGCGTGGATAATGCGGAAGATTTGGCCGCGCTGCTGCGGTTTTTGGAACAGGCGACAAGGTAGAAACCGTGGGCTCGGCCCACAGCCCCCCGCCAGGACTCAGCCCGCCCAAAACCTCAACACCGCCGCGTTGAAATCGGCGGGATTATCCGCCTGCACACTATGCGCAGCGCGCGCAATCGTCACACGTTGCGCATTCGGCATCACACCTTCCAAAGCATCCAGAATGCGCCCGAATTGCGGTTGCGATTGATCACCCCCCACCAGCAGCGTGCGCACCGCAATCCCCGCTGCCTCCGCCCGCGTATAGGGTTTGCGCTGTTCCTTGATCTGCCCAAGCAACGTCGTGGCATTATCGCGATTGACGGTCTTGCGCGCCTCAGATCGCTTCGCCCAGGCACCAGGGCCGCCCGTGTGTTCGGCAACAACCGTCAGGCCTTCTTCAATCTTGCCTTCCGCAATCAATGCCGCAGCGCGCGCAAAGGCCGATGCCTGATTACCCGCCGGCGGCGCACCGCCAAGGCTCTCATCCAACTCACCACCTGGTTCCAGCAACACGACAGATGCCAGCAATTCCGGATGATGCTGCGCCACACGAAAGGCGATATGCCCACCGCGCGAATGGCCAATCAAATGCACGCGGCCCTTGCCAAGCCCACGAATGAAGCCCGCCACATCCGCCATATGGCGCGCAATGGTGAAATCCCCATCCTCGCGCCACTTATCCGGCCAGCAATGGCGCAGGCTGATCGAAACCGCGTGATATTGCGCGCCAAAAGCTTCCATCTGCCCCGCGAAGGAACGCTGATCGCCCAAAGTGCCATGCACCATCACCACAGGCGTGCCGCTGCCCGCTTCGGCATAGGCAATCGGATAACCATCAACGGTCATTGTCGGCATTACACCCTCCTCAAGCGCCGCGCGCGGCGGCGATCAACGCCTTGAAACGACGCACCACCGCGGGCAGCCCTTCAAAAACGCTTTGTGAAATCAGGAAATGCCCGATGGAGATTTCCGTCACCTCCGCCATCCGGGCGATATCGGTCACGGTTTCATAAGTCAGCCCATGCCCGGCATGGCAGAGCAAGCCGGCCCGCCGCGCCGCTGCAACACCCGCTTGCAAGCGCACAAAATGCGCAGGCCGATCCGCCACCGGCCCTTCGGCATAAGTGCCCGTGTGCAATTCTATCGCCAGCGCACCAATCGCCGCTGCGGCTTCAATCTGCCCCGCATCGGCTTCGATGAAGATCGAAACGCGTACATCGGCCGCGCGCAGCCGCGCCACGGCTTCGCGCAAAAACGGCTCGGCGCGCAGCACATCAAGCCCGCCTTCCGTTGTTAGCTCCGCACGTTTTTCCGGCACAATGCAGCAATAGGGCGGGCGGATGCGTTCCGCGAAAGCCACCATTTCCTCGGTCGCCGCCATTTCGAAATTCATGGGGGCCGCGATCTCGGCGCGGATACGCTCCACATCACGGTCCTTGATGTGGCGGCGGTCTTCACGCAGATGCACCGTAATCCCATCCGCCCCCGCTTCAATCGCAATGCGCGATGCCTCGACCGGGCAGGGATGCGTGCCGCCGCGCGCATTGCGCAGTGTCGCCACATGATCAACATTCACCGATAGATCGAGATGCTTCACGCCAAACCTCTCTTTGCAGCCAACTCACCGGCAAGCCTGATGGCCGCGATCAGCGAAGCGGGATCAGCCAGGCCCTTGCCGGCAATATCCAAAGCCGTGCCGTGATCAGGGCTGGTGCGAATGATTGAAAGCCCGAGCGTCACATTGACGCCGCCCGCCATATCAATCGTCTTGATCGGGATCAGCGCCTGGTCATGGTAATGGCAAATCGCCACGTCATAGCCAGGCCGCGCGAGTGCGGTGAACATGGTATCGGGCGGCATGGGGCCGCGCGCATCAATACCCTCAGCGCGTAGTGCCGCGATGGCAGGGGCGATGATGTCAATCTCCTCCCGCCCCATGGTGCCGGCTTCCCCGGCATGAGGGTTCAAGCCCGCAATCGCCAAGCGCGGCGCGGCAATGCCGAAATCGCGCTTGAGCGCGGCGGCCACGATGCGGGTGGTCTCCATAATCAGCGCTGGGTTTAGCCGCGCAATCGCCTTGGCCAGCGCTTCATGCACCGTCACCGGCACGACGCGCAGTTCCGGACAAGCCAGCATCATCACGGGCGGCGCGCCCAGGCCGGCCAATTCGCCGAGAAATTCCGTATGGCCCGGATGTGGAAAGCCCGCCGCGGTCAAGCTTGCCTTCTGGATGGGGTTGGTCACCACGCCCGCCGCACGGCCTGATTTCGCGAAAGCGACCGCTTCCTCAATGGCCGCAATCACAGCGCTTGCATGGGCTGTGTTTGGCTTGCCGGGCACCACAGGTGTGGCCAAAGGCCGATGCAGGATGGGCAGGGCCTCTGCGAAGACCGCGCTTGCTTCTTCTGGTCCGCTGATCCGCGCCACCGGCACGCCGAAATCGCGCCCGGCATCATCAATCAGCGCAAAGCACGGCCCGCTGGCCCGCAAGGCGCGCCAGGCGCCGGCGGTGATTTCCGCGCCGATCCCGGCGGGCTCACCCATGGTCAGGATCAGCGGCTTCATAGGGTGGTTCTAGCCCTATGCTCGGCGTGTGGCGAGGCTTTCCCCAGGCGTCACCACCACACGGCTGACACCAATCACCTGCCCCAGATTGCCCGCGATCAGCGCTGCCATGCCGGGTTCAAGATCCTGGCAGGTGATAGTGATTTCCATCTCCTCAACCCCTTGGCGGGATTGGAAAAAATCGGGCGTCACATCGCGCTTGGCGAAGGGCTGCAACAAGCGCGGCAGCAGGCCGGGGCTGGGTTCGGCGCGCAGATCAAAGCGCGTGGGCAAAGGGGCTGAAAGCATGGGTCAAATCCGGTTCAGGGTGGCTGGGCAATGCGCTGGCGGCCAACCGGCAAGCGCGCAGGAACCAAGCCCGGCGCCTCAGGCGGCCGCGGCGGTAATTCGGAGAAAAAGCGCCTTCAGAACCATAGGACGTCTTTAGCATATCCCGCGACCAAGGCAAAAAATACGGCGCGGTTGGGGGGCTCCGCGCCGTCAGAGTCTCACGTCTAAGGAGGAGAAGCTATCAAACGGGGCGGAAAATCGCGCCGCCCACCCGATTCTTGTGGCGCGAAAATGCCAAGCCGCTATTGATCTGGCGCAAATACCGTGACCAGACCGGCTGCCATCGGGCAGCAAGCCCGTCACCAGCAAATGAGGAGAGAGATTTCATGGCGCGTGTTGCACTTGTCACTGGGGGCCAAAGAGGCATTGGCGCCGCGATCAGCGAAGGGCTGCAAGCGGCGGGCCGGACCGTGGTTGCTTCCTATGCCGGCAATGATGCCGCGGCGAAGGCGTTTACCGATCGCACCGGCATCCCCTGCTTTAAATTCGATGTCGCTGATTACGCGCAATGCGCGGATGCGATTGCGAAAATCGAAGCCGAAGTGGGGCCGATTGACATTCTGGTGAACAATGCCGGCATCACGCGCGATGCCACCATGCGCAAGCTGAACCGCGACATGTGGGATGCGGTGATAGATACAAACCTCGGTTCCTGCTACAATCTTTGCAAGCTGGTCTGGGAAGGCATGAATGCGCGCAAGTTTGGCCGCATCGTGAATATCGGTTCCGTGAATGGTCAGGCCGGGCAATATGGCCAGGTGAATTACGCCGCCGCGAAATCGGGCATTCATGGCTTCACCAAGGCGCTGGCGCAGGAAGGGGCGAAGCTTGGCATTACCGTGAATGCCGTCGCCCCCGGTTATGTGGATACCGAAATGGTGCGCGCCGTGCCGCCCGATGTGCTGGAAAAGATCATTGCGCGCATCCCGCGCGGACGCCTCGGCAAGGCCGAGGATATCGCGCGCGGCGTGGTCTTCCTGACCGCTGAGGATGCGGATTTCATCACCGGGTCCACGCTGTCCATCAATGGCGGGCAGCATATGTACTGATGCCGTGGGGGGCGCATTCTTGCCTCCTGGCATAAGCGGAGCGCCGTGGCATTCTAGTCCCCTCAGAACGGGGGAAACGCCATGGCCTACGCCATACTCGCTTTCGATGGTGCCGATAAAACCCGCCGCGCCGCGGCGATGGACCGCCACAGGGCGGTGATCAGCCGCTGGGCTGAGGATGGGCGGATGCCCTTCGGTACGCCGCTTTTCACCGCCGCATGGGTGCCTTCCGGGTCACTGATGATCCTCGACGTGCCGGATATGGCCGGCGTTCAGGCTTATCTCTCGGAAGAACCCTTTTCGGTGGAAGGCGTCTGGGGGGATATCCGCATCCTGCCCTTTCGCATCGCCACGCTACCCTATCAGCGCCTGCCTAAACCTGGCGATCCGGTGACTTCCACCCGCACCCATACCGTCGCCATCGCCTATGATGGCACGGATGCCGAAGCCCCCGCCCGCCGGCAGGCCGCGCGGGAGGCACATATCGCGCGCATGCAGCCCATGGCAGCGGATGGCACGCTGGCGGTTGGTGGCGCCATTCTGGATGAGGCTGGCCAGCGCATGATCGGTTCCATCACCGTCACGCGCCATGCAAGTGATGAAGCCGCCCGCGCATGGATGGCCGAAGACCCCTATGTGACGGGCCGCGTTTGGCAGGACATCACGCTGCATGCCACACGCTTGGCAGCGCTGCCCTATCGGCCCTTGCCCGGAGGTGTCTGATGGCGCTGGTTGAATACGCCGATGCCGTGCCCGAGGTACGCGCGGTGTTTGATGACATCAAAGCCATGCGCGGTGTGGCTGATGTCAATAATTTCTGGAAGGCGCTGGCGGCGCATCCCCCCACGCTGAAGCGCACCTGGGAAAGCCTGAAGCTGGTCATGGCGCCAGGCGCGCTCGACCCACTCACCAAGGAAATGTTGTATCTCGCGGCCTCAGCGGCAGCGGGTTGTGCTTATTGCACCGCATCCCATACGGCGGCTGCCAAAGCCAAGGGCATGACAGACGCCATGCATGGCGAATTGCTGGCCGTGCTTGGCATGGCGGCGGAAACAAACCGTCTGGCCGAAGCCTTGCGCGTGCCGATAGATCCGGGGCTGTAAAGCCCAATAAAAAACCCCGAGGGTCGCCCCTCGGGGTTTTCGCTTATTCAGGTAAGGACCTGATCAATCGTTGTTGCGCTGACCCATGAAGGAAAGCAGCAGCTGGAACAGGTTGACGAAGTTCAGATAGAGCGCGAGCGCATCCAACACGCTACGCTTGCCCGCTTCATCCGTGCCTTCCGCATAAGCGAATTGCACGTAATCCGCCTTGATGCGCTGCGTGTCATAAGCCGTGAGGCCAACGAACACGACCACACCGATCACGCTGATCGCAAAGGCAAGCGCCGGGGAGGCCAGGAAGATATTGACCAGCCCCGCAATCAGAATGCCGATCAGGCCCATGATCATGAAGCTGCCAAAGCGCGTCAGATCCGCCTTCGTCGTGTAGCCGTAAAGGCTGACGGCCGCGAACATGGACGCGGTGATGAAGAAGGTGCTGGCGATGGACTGGCCCGTGTAGCGCAGGAAGATGTTCGACAGGCTTGCCCCCATACAGGCGGCGAAAAGCCAGAACAGCGCCTGCGTCGCGGGGCGCGAGAGCTTATTGATGCCAAAGGACAGCACCAGGATGAAGGCGAGCGGCGAGAGCATCGCGGCCCAGCCAAGGATGGTCGGCGAGACAATGCGCGCGCCATTGGCAGCACGGGTCACGGACCAGAACATCTGCTGCAACTCAGGCGAGGACGCGATCACATAAGCAACAATGCCGGTGACCAGCAGGCCGGACGCCATCCAATTATAGACGCGGAGCATATATGCCCGCAGCCCGGCATCAATCGCGGCCGCATCGGCTGCGACAGGGCGACCCCAGCCGGTGTTCAAACGCGTGTCGGGACCAAAGGCCATGACGACAAAAACTCCTGTTCATGGGGAGGATTCCCCGTCGAGAGATAATATGGATATTTCGTAATCCAGATCAATAGGGGGGGCGCCCGCCGGTCAAACTAGCGGGCGCCCTGGCCCGATCAACGCTCTGGCCGCTCCACGCGAATGGCGACAGCTTCGGCAATGGCGACATCCACCCGGTCACCAACGCTTAGGGTCTTCAGAAATTCGCGCAGTTCAGGGGCGCGGACAGCCACCGTGCGCTCCACACGGGACGGGCCGACGAAGCTTACGGTGTTATTGGCGGCGTCCACGGCGGTGATGCGCACCTGGGCGCGGGTTGCGGCGGCGACGCCGGCGGCGGGGCGGGCACCAGGTTCAGCGCGGGCAGCGCCCAGCACGGTTTCAGGTTCCATCCGGCTGCCGCGGGGCGCCATGCGGACCGCGACGGCTTCTTCATAATGCAGCCGCACGCGGTCGCCACGGCGGATCTGGTCGAAATTGCGGACCTCCGGACCAAGCTGCAGGGTTTGCGGCTTGTTATCCGGGCCGCGCACCACAATGGTCCGGGTGCGGGCATCCACCCGGTCCACCGCCGCCACCATTTCGCGCGTGGTGGAGGCAACCACCGGCGGTTCGGGGGTGGGCGTGGCGCAGCCGATCAGCGCCAAAAGCGGTAGGGCAAGAATGGCGCCGTGGCGCAGGCGCTTGGCGAGGCTTGTGAACATCATTTGGCTTTCCTTCCTCTCGGCCAATTGTCAAAGGCCGTGAATTAACAATCTCTCCATAAACCAAAGACGCTCGGCGGGCTACTGCTTTCAGGCGGCGCCTTCCTGCCAATAGCCCTGATGCGGCGTGGCACCTTCCGCTTCCAGACACGGCCCGACCACCGCCACCTTTTCCGCCGCGCTGTCCAGAACCGCCCGGCAGGAAAGCGACAGCCCTGCCGTATGGGGCTGCGCATTGCGCAAATGCAAAATGGCGCCGGCGGAAAGCCCATAAACCGCGCGGCCAATGCCGGTGTAGAAAATCGCCGCCGAGCACATGGCGCAGGGCTCGCCCGAGGAATAAATCGTGGCAGCCCGCAGCACGTCGCGTGGCAGGCCAGCGCGCAAAACCGCGTGCAGCGCGTTCATTTCCGAATGTGCCAAAGTGCCGCCGCCGCCCTTGCCTTGGGTGGAGCCAGCTTCCGCTAATACCTCTCCATTTTCATCGGCAATCACCGCAGCGAAGGGGCGATCACCGCGCGCACGGGCTTCAGCGGCCAGGGCGAAGGCGCGGCGCAGCAGGGTGGCATCAAGCGCAGAAAGTTTTTCATCCTCGGCCATATCTGGCTTCCTATTCATTGCGCAGCAAAGGCGCCGCCTTGGCACGCAGCGCAAAGGCCGTGCCGGCATATCCAAAACCAAGGGTGATGGCCATGCAGGCCAATACCGTCAGCGCCAAAGTGCCCGGCAAGAACACCCAATCGGCGCGCATCACAAAGCGCACCACGCCCCAGGAAGCCGCCGTGCCCGCTGCCGCCGCCAGCAACCCCGCCGTCAGGCCAAGCAGGCCGAATTCCACCAGGAAACTCGCGCGGATTTGCGCCCGCGTGGCGCCGATGGTCTTCAGCACCACAGCGTCACGAATGCGCCGCCTTTGCCCTGCCGCCACCGCGCCCGCCAGCACCAGCAAGCCCGCCAGCAAGGTAATGCCGGCCACGGCGGAAAGCGCGAAGCCGATCTTCTCCAACAACCCCACCACCTGATCCAAGGCATCGCGCACCCGAATGCCCGAAACATTGGGGAAGCGATCCGTCAGCAGGCGCAGCAACGCCGCTTCCTGCGCCACATCATTGCGCATGGTCGCGATATGCGTATGCGGCGCGGCCGAGAGCAAACCAGGGGACGCTACCAGCACGTAATTGATGCCAAGCCCGCGCCAGGCGATCTCTCGCAGGCTCGCGATTTTCAGCGTGATGTCGCGGCCCAGTACATTCACGGTGATGGTATCACCAACACCAACCCCCCAACCGCGCGCGAGTTGCGCATCGAAGGAAACCAAGGGCGGGCCGGCATAATCCGCGGGCCACCATTCCCCGGCAGAGAGCCGCGCCCCCCCGGGCGGGGTCGCGGAATAGGTCAGGCCGCGATCACCGCGCAAGGCCCAGGCGGTCTCGGGCGTTGCGTTCACTTGCTCCGCCGGCACGCCATTCACCGCGACAATACGCGCGCGCAGATTAGGCACGCTCTGGATTTCGGTTACACCCGGTTGCGCGCGGGCCAGCGCCTCAAACGCCCCTATCTGATCGGACTGGATATCAATGAAGAAAAAATTCGGTGCGGCAGCCGGCATTTCATTGGCCAATTGCCGGCGTAGATTGCCTTCAATCAGCGCAATGGCGGACAGCACCGTGAGCCCCACACCAAGTGAGACCAGCATCAAGGGTGTTGGCGCGCCGGGCCGATGCAGATTGGCCAGCCCCAAGCGCAAAGCCGGGCGGCGGGCATGCGGCAGGCGCCGCGCGAATGCCATCAGCGCCGCCGCCCCAAGGCGGAACAGCAAAAGCGTGCCAATCACCGCCACGATGAACATGGCCGCAAAGCGCGGATTCTCCGCCGTGCCGATCACCAGCGCGGAAAGTGCTGCTGCCGCTGCCAGAATCGCTGCCAAAATACCAAGCCCTGGCCTGCCCACGCTTGGCGCCACCACATCGCGAAACAGCGCCGCGCCTGGAATGCTGCCCGCGCGGCCAAGCGGCCAAAGCGTGAAGGCCAGCGCTGTCAGCAACCCATAAGCCGCCGCCAATAAAAGCGGCACGGGATAGAGCAGGATGCGCGGCGCCACCGGCAGAATGGAAGCCAAAGCCGCCGCCCCGGCCCAGGTCAGCCCAAAGCCAATCACCAAACCCAGCGCAATACCCAGCAGCGCAAGCGCCATCACCTGCACCAGATAGGTCAGGAAAATCAGCGATGGCGGCGCGCCAAGGCAGCGCAAGGTCGCTATGGTGCGCGCGCGTTGTTCCAGCCAGGCCGATACGCCGGTGGCAATGCCAATCCCGCCCACCAGCAGCGCCGTCAGGCTTGCCAGCGTCAGGAAAAACGCCGCGCGATCCAGGAAGCGATTGACGCCAGGGGCAGCAACATCAGAACTTCTGATCCGCCAGCCGCTTTCCGGAAAATCCCTGCGCAAATCGGCAATGAAACGTTGACGATCCACGCCCGGCGGCAGTGCAAGCCGGTATTCATAGGTGACGAGACTGCCCGGCTGGATCAATTGCGTTGCGCCCAAGGACGCAAGAGCAATCATGGCGCGCGGGCCGAGTAATGAAGGGCTCGCGACCTTATCCGGTTCCTGAGTGATGATGGCGCGAAAGGTCAGGCGGGCCTCACCCACGCGCAGCACCGCGCCGGGTGCAATGCCAAGTCTTTCGGCGATGAAAGGATCAAGCAGGATATCACCCGCACCAAGCGCCACCGGCGGTTGCACTTCAAGCGCGCCAAAAAGCGGATAGGCGCCATCAACCGCCTTCACTTCCACCAGCATGCGCTGGCCGGATTCCGCCACCGCCATGGCGCGCAGCGTCACCACTTCCGAAACCCGCGCGCCGCGTGCCGCCAGCCAGGCACGGGGCGCTTCGGTCAAGGGCCGATAGGGGGAAGCGATTTCAACATCACCGCCCAGAATGCGTGCCCCATCCGCGGCAAGCCCAGCATCCACGCCGGCGCGCAAAGTGCCGACAGCGGTGATGGCCGCGACACCAAGCGCAAGACACGCCAGCACAATGCGCAAGCCCTGCAAGCCGCCGCGCAATTCGCGCCGCGCGATCCGAAAAGCGAGTGACAAGTTGCTCATGTCGCCACCCTTTGATCCGCCACAATCAGCCCATCTTCAATGCGCAATTGCCGCGGGCAGCGCGCCGCCAGCGCCGGGTCATGCGTGATCAGCAATAGCGTGGTGCCAAGCCGCGCGCGGAGGTCAAACAACAGCGCCATGACTTCCTCGCCCTTGGCGCGATCGAGGTTCCCGGTGGGTTCATCCGCCAGCAGCAGGCGTGGTTCCGCAACAAAGGCCCGCGCCAGCGCGACGCGCTGCTGTTCGCCGCCCGAAAGCTGCGCCGGGTAATGGCCCAAACGATGGCCAAGCCCAACGGAGCGCAAGGCTTCCGCCGCACGATCAAAAGCATCGCGCACCCCGGCGAATTCCAAAGGCACGGCGACGTTTTCCAGCGCCGTCATGGTCGGGATCAAATGAAAGGCCTGAAAGACAATGCCCAGCCTTTCGCGCCGGAACCGTGCCAGCGCGTCTTCTTCCATCGCGCCGATATCGGTGCCATCAATCAATAGCGTGCCGGATGTCGGGCGTTCCAACCCGGCCAGCAGCATGAGCAGGCTGGTTTTGCCCGAACCGGAGGGGCCAACGATCCCCACCGCTTCCCCAGCCGCGACTTGCAGATCAAGGCCGCGGAGGATGTTGATCTCGCCCTCCCCCGCCCTCACCTTGAAGCCAAGGCGGCTCGCTTCGATCAGGGGTTTGGTGACCCCGGCGCTGGTCCGTTCAGTCATGTGAAGGGCATCCATGGTCTCGCAAAACTCCTATCCTGCCCGCGCATATGGTCGCAGATGGCTCGGGCGCCAATCGCTGGCGTTGCTGGTCTTGGGGGTAATTCCGGCCCAGGCAGCGGAAATCCGGCTGATGATGCTGGGGGATTCCATCACCGCCGGGTATGGGCTGGCGCGCGGGGATGCTCTCCCGGCCAGGCTGGAAGCGGCCCTGCGCGCCCGGGGCCGGGCCGTGCGGGTGATTGATGCCGGGGTTTCCGGCGATACAACGGCGGGCGGGCGCGCCCGGCTCGATTGGGCCTTGGCCGATAATCCCCATGCGGTGATTGTGGCCCTTGGCGGGAATGACGGGCTGCGCGCGCTGGAACCCCGCGCCAGCCGGGCCAATCTGGCCGCGATTTTGGATGCTTTGGCCGCGAAACGCCTGCCCACCATGCTGACCGGGATGCTGGCGCCGCCCAATCTCGGCGCCGAGTATGGGCGGGAATTTGCAGCGAGTTTCAGTGACTTGGCCCGCGAAAGGCCGGGGGTGGTCTTCTACCCCTTCCTGCTGGAGGGCGTTGCGGGCGACCTTTCCCTGAACCAGCCGGACGGCATTCATCCAAATGTCGCTGGCGTGGAGGAGCTGGTTCGGCGCATGCTACCTTATGTCGAATCGCTTTTGGGGAAGCTTGCCGCCCCTTAATGCGCCAGATCGTTGAGGAGGGCCGCTGCCATGTTGCGCCTTTTCGTCGCCCTTGCCCTGCCCGCCGCTTTGCGCGCTGAAATCGCCGGCCTGGTTGGCGGCATTCCCGGCGCGCGCTGGGTACCGCCTGAGAATTACCACCTGACGCTACGCTTCATTGGCGAAATTGAGCCCTGGCGCGCGCAGGAAGTGGATGATGCGCTGATGGCAATCCGCGCGCGGCCCTTCACCTTGCAGCTTGCCGGCGTTGGCACTTTCGAGAAAGCCGGGCGCATACAATCCCTTTGGGTGGGTGCGGAACGCAATGACGCGCTGACCCATTTGCAAACCAAGGTGGAAACCGCGTTGCAACGCGTGGGGCTTGCGCCGGAACGCAAGCGCTTTTCGCCCCATGTGACCTTGGCCCGCACAGACCGCGCCACGCCGGAAAAGCTGATGGCCTTTGTGCAGGCGTATAATCTGTTCCGCGCGACCCCGGTGGAGGTGGAGCATTTCACGCTTTTCTCCTCCCGTTTGGGGAAGGAGGCTTCCGTTTATACGCCGGAAGTGGATTACGATCTGGTGGCGCGCGTCGCGGCTTGACGCCGTGGCCTGGAAGCGAGGCGAAGTGTCACTTGAGATTGTCAGTATCCGTCCCGTGATGCCAGCTTCGATCAATGCTTGAACCATGCCGGTTCCACAACTCACCCAGGCTTCCGGCATAGGATGAGCACTGGCTGCGTTCGGCCTTCCTCGATGTTACGTGCGGCGTTCTGCGTTCTCTCACCGGCGCTAGGCCCGACAAGCACATGCACACCAAGTGGTGGCAGCCCTTTTTCGGCAACCATGGCCATCAGCCCCTTGTAGGCCATCAGGTATTTCGCGCCGGTCTCCTCAATGACGATATTCTCGAAGCCCGCCTCCTCCAGCAAGCTGCGGGTTTGCAATGGCGTACAAAGGAAAGAAAAGCTTCCATCATCAGACCAGGGTGCCGGGAAATGCGGGTCACCGGCAGGGCCTAGGCCGTGTTCCGTCAGTGCGAAGAACCCGCCAGGTTTCAGGATGCGGAATGCCTCCCGAAAGAAGCCGGCACGGTCGGCGACGTTCATGGTGACGTGCTGTGTGTAAGCGCCGTCGAATGCGCCATCCTGCTGCGGCAGCCGCTGACCATCGCCATGGGCAAAGCTTACCCGCGTGGTCATGCCGACAAGCTCCGTCAAACGTTCTGCTGCCTCGATGAAGGGCTTGGCGATGTCTATGCCGACCACCCGACAGCCAAAGCGTGCAGCGACGTAGCGCGCAGGCCCGCCGACACCGCAGCCGATATCGAGGATGAGGTGTTCTGGCAGAATGTCCAGAAGGTCGGCCAACTCAACGGTCGCTGCATGGCCGCGCGCGTGGTAATGATCGATCGGGCTTAGATCCTCGATGGTCAGTGCCTCAGTCGATTTGCCGGCCCGGCGAAGCGCTTCCACAATCCGCGCGAATACATCGTCCTTGGCCCAATGATCGGCGATCTCGCTCATGTTTTGCTGCTCCTGTTTGATGCCGATGTGTGGGGTGGACGTTCCAGTCTGATGAATGTGGCCGTGCATGTGATGGTGGTCAATTGCACACAGACCTCGGCTGGTCTTGCGGGCCTCGGTGTCGCGAAACCCCGCCTCAGTCATGACAGGCCGAAGCGCTTCAAACTTCGCGCGCGCGACAGGTGGAACCTACCAGCACGCGCCAGATCGGCCCGAAAGGCTTGGCAGGTGGGGCGGGTCAGATTATGCCGTTTCTTGTGAAACGCCCCGCCACCTTCTTCGCGCGCCTGATCGCAGCCCTGCTCCTGGTGCAGACCGTCCTCGCGCCGGCGCTGTGCTTGGCCCATGCGGCAAATGCGGGGATGGAGACGGTCATCTGCTCCCCGGATGGGGATCGCACGGTGCATCTGGGCGCCGAGGGCCAGGAATTGCCGGCCCCGGAAGCGCATCAGGGCTTCTGCCTGGCCTGCCATGCCCTGCCGCAGGCTGATCACCCCGCCCCGCCCATGCTCTCCGCACCTGCGGAACCTGGCAGCGCGATCATCTGGTTCGCCACTGGCGATGCCGCCTGGCGCCCGGCGGCCCGCGCCCCGCCTTACGACCCGACAGGTCCCCCAGCCTTCTCCTGAGGCCGCCCGGATGCGGGCGGCCACAAGCCGTCCCGTCATTCGACCTCAGGAGAAATTCCTTGTTCCACCCTAGTCATGCGCGGCTTTTCGCCGCCGCTGCGGCCTTGGCCGCCAGCGCCTTTTCAGCACAGGCGCAAGCCAACACCCCGGCCACACCCAGCGCCACTTTGCCGCCCACCATCGTCACCGCCGCCCCTATCGCGGGCAGCCTGACCCGGCCATCCGATGAACAAGCCGCCGAGGAAGCGCGCCGCAACCCTGGCAATGTCACCATCGTCCCAGCCAGTGATTTCCGCGAAAGGGCCGGCGCCACCACCATTCGCGACATGCTGCTCTACACGCCCGGTGTCTTCGCCGAGCCGAAATGGGGCGAGGATTCCAGGCTTTCCATTCGCGGTTCCGGCATTGCGCGCAATTTCCATCTGCGCGGCGTGCGGCTTTTCCAGGATGGGCTTTCCGTCAATCAGGCCGATGGCAGCGGCGATTTCCAGGAACTGGACCCGCTGAGCTTCCAGCGGGTTGAGGTTTTCCGCGGCGCCAATGCCTTCGCATTGGGGGCCAATACGCTTGGCGGGGCGCTGAATTTCATCACGCCAACAGGCCGCACGGCGCCGGGCACCATCCTGCGCGGAGAAGGCGGTTCCTTCGGCTTTGCTCGGGGCCAGGTGGCCCATGGCTGGGCGGAAGGGGCGCATGATGCCTGGGCCAGCTTCAGCGGCATGACCCAGGAAGGCTATCGGGATCACAGCGCCGGGCGCGCTTATCGCCTGAATGGCAATACCGGCTGGCAATGGGCGGATAATGCGGAGACGCGCATTTTCATCGCCTATAACAATATCTGGCAGCAGATTCCGGGCGCGGTGACGCGCAGCCAGGCGCTGAATAATCCGCGTGCTGCCAATAGCGCCAATCTTGCCGCGAATGCGATGCGCAATCTGGAAAGCACACGCCTTGGCACCATCACCGCCATCCGCCCGGAAGAAGGCATTCTGGTGGAAGCGGGCGCCGGTTTTGTAAGCCGCGAATTGGATCACCCGGTCGCTTTTGCGCCCGGATTTTATCAATACATTGATCAGCGCACGACGGATGTTTCCGCCTTTGGCCGCAGCACCTTTGATAGGCAAATTTTCGGGCGCGAAAATCGCACCATCATCGGCGTCAATGCCGCCAAGGGCCGCAATCGATCACTGCGCTTTTCCAATAATAATGGGCGACCCACCGTGATGTCGGCCAATTCCATAGATCGCGCCACCAATATGGATGCCTATCTGGAAAACAGCCTGGAAGTGCTGCCGGGATTCGCCTTTATCGCCGGTGCTTCCGCCGGCAGAGCCTGGCGTGAAAGTGAGGATGGCTTCCTCTCCAATGGCGATGATTCCGGCAAGGGCGATTGGGGCTGGGTCAATCCGCGCTTTGGCGTGCTGTGGCAGGCAGCGGAAGGGGCGCAGGTTTTCGGCAATCTTTCCTGGACCACGGAACCGCCAACCCTGTCCGATCTGATCCCACAAGCAAAGGATGTGCAGGGCTTTTCGAAGCTGGATGCGCAGCGCAGCGCTACGCTTGAAATCGGCACGCGGGGCCGCCGTGGCGATATTGCCTGGGAAGTCGCGGCCTATCATTCGCGGCTGCGCGATGAAATCCAGTGCCAGACGGTGGGCTCTAACCAATGCGTCGCGCTCAATCTGGATCGTTCCATCCATCAGGGCATTGAAGCCGGGGCTGATTGGGTATTTCTGCGCGACATCGCGGCCAAGGGAGATGGGCTGAGCTTCCGCCCCGCCTATACCTTCAGCGATTTCCGCTTTGATGATGACGCCACCTTCAAGAATAATGAACTCCCCGGCGTGCCGCGGCATTTGTTCCGGGCGGAGATGCGCTACCGCCATCCCTCTGGCGCCTGGTTCGGGCCGACCACGGATTGGGTGCCGCAAGCCTATTACGTGGACAATGCCAATACGCAAAAAACTGACAGCTATGTGCTGTTCGGTTTGCGCGCTGGATGGGATTTCGAAAACGGGCTTTCAGCTTTTTTGGAAGCGCGCAATTTGGGCGACACACGCTACATAGCCTCGGCCTCCGTTACGGCAGTCGCGAATGCCAATTCCGCGCTTTATGAACCCGGCACTGGGCGTTCCGTCTTTGCCGGCCTGCAATATCGCTTTTGAGGAAGGATAAGCACCATGAAGAAGCTTCTTGTTATCGCTGCACTGCTTTGCGCCACACCCGCCACAGCGCATGTCACGATTGACCCACCCCAGGCCCAGGCCAATGGCCATATGCGCGCCGCGTTTCGCGTGCCGCATGGCTGCGGGCAGCAAGCCACAATCCGCGTGACAGTGACTCTGCCGGAAGGCACCACGGTGGCGCGGCCCATGCCGAAGGCGGGGTGGCGCATCGCCATCACGCGCCAACCACTCGCCACCCCGGTTTCCGATGGCCATGGCGGCATGATCACCCACGCGATCACCCAGATCGTCTGGGAAGGCGGCCCGCTGCCCAATGAGCATTATGATGAATTCGTCATTGCCATGCGCACGCCGAACCGCCCGGATGAAACCATCTGGATCCCAACCGTGCAGCATTGCGAAGGCGGCGGTATCGCCGCCTGGACTGAAGTCCCTGAAGCTGGGCGGCGGAGCACGGATTACCGCTTCCCCGCGCCGTCACTTCGCCTGACCCCACCCCGCACGGCCGGAGGCCACTGACCCATGCACCCCATGCTGAAAACCCTGCCGCTTGCCGCCCTGCTGCTGGCCGCGCCGCCTTTGGCGCGCGCCTGCGATATGGAAGCGATCAATGCGGAAATGACCACCATCTGCCTCGGTGCCCTGAAGCCGACCCGTGCGGCGGCTGAAGCGGTGATGGCCGGGCTGCCAGAGGCCGAGAAAACCGCCCTGGCGGCAGCGCTGGCCCGCGCCGGGGATGCCTGCGAAACCGGAGACCCCGCCCAGGGCGCCCGCGAAGCGGCTGGAATCATGCGCCTGATCGGCCATATCGAAGCCCGTCTGGGCATCGCGCCACCCCCCATCACGCTGCAAAGACTGGGCGGCATTGCCCCCGCGCCGCGCGGCTGAACCATCTGAAAAGCAGGAGAAACCCATGTCCATTCTGACCCGCCGCGCCCTTGGCGCCCTGATCCTTGCCCTGCCGGCCTCGGCTGCGCTCGCGCATCATGATGTCACCAAGGGTGATATTGTGATCGGCCATCCCTGGACCCGCGCCGCCGGCGCCAATGCCAATGGCGCGGGCTTCCTGACGCTGCGCAACAATGGCGCCGCGCCAGATCGCCTGGTCTCCGCCACCAGCCCAGCCGCCCGGGTGGTGGAACTCCATACCCATATCCGGGAAGGCGATGTCATGCGCATGCGCCCCGTCGCGGATATCCCGATCCCGCCCGGCCAGACCGTCCATCTCCGCCCCGGCGGGCTGCATGTCATGCTTATTGGGCTGACCGAACCGCTCCGTCAGGGGGCCACGGTGCCGCTGACGCTGCGCTTTGAACGCGCCGGGGAAGTGCAGGTGATGCTTGGCGTCGAATCTGCCGGCGCCCGTGGCCATACCCATTGACCTGAGCGCCGAAAGGTAACCCCCCATGCTCCGCTATTTGGTTTCATCGGCTCTCGCGCTTGTTGCCGCCCCGGCCCTTGCGCAACAGGAAATCGCCATCCGCTTCGCTGCCCAGGTGAATGGCGCCGCCTTTGCTTGTGGGCAGAGCTACCCGGCCCTCGGCAGCACCAATGCCAGCGCGACGCCGACCGATTTCCGCTTCTATGTGCATGACGTGCATCTGCTGCGCGCCGATGGCACGGCAGTTCCCGTCGCGCTGGCAGAAACCGCTTGGCAACGCGACGGCGTCGCGCTGCTCGACTTCGAGAACGGCCAAGGCCCCTGCGCGCAGGGTGGCAATGCGCCGATGAACGAGGCGCTGCGCGGCACCGTTCCGCAGGGCGCCTATACCGGCATCCGCTTCACCCTGGGGGTGCCCGAGCGTCACAATCATCAGGATGCGACGGTGGCGCCCAGCCCCTTCAACCTGACCGCCATGTTCTGGAATTGGCAGAATGGCTACAAGTTCGTGAAGGTGGATTTGCGGGTCGGCAGCGCCACGCCAAGCGCTGCAACCGCGCCCGCCCATGGGGGTGCCGCAGGTGAAGGCGGTTTTTCACTGCATCTGGGCAGTACGCAATGCGTCGCTGCCGCGCCTACCCAGCCGGGGCGTGATTGTCGCAACCCCAACCGCCCGGTTGTTACGCTGAGCGGTTTTGATCCTTTGAGCGCGCCAGTCATCGCCGATATTGGCCCGGTGCTGGCGGGTGTGGACATAACGCGCAACACGCAGGGCACGCCGCCGGGCTGCATGTCCTTCCCCAATGATCCGGAATGCCGCACGGTGCTCCCCGCGCTCGGCCTCCCTTATATGGATGTTCCGGGGGGCGAGCAGCGCTTCTTCCGCGTGCAGCCTCTGCGCCAAGCCGGCCGATGATCCGCCTCGCTGCGCTCCTTGTCGCGGCGTTGTTCCTGTGTGGTTCCTGGCCTGGCACCGCCACCCCCCGCCTGTGGGAGTGGCGGCTGCCAGCCTGGGTGCCACCGCCTGCACTTGAACGTCCACTCTCAACCGCGGAGGTCGAGCTTGGACGCTGGTTATTCCATGACACACGGCTTTCGCGCGATGGCAGCATGTCCTGCGCGACCTGCCATGAACAGGCGCGCGCCTTCACCGTGAACCGGGCGACCGTGCCTGGGGTGGATGGATCGCCCGGCATCAAGAATCCCATGAGCCTGGTCAACCTTGCCTGGGCGCCGGTGCTCACCTGGGCCAATCCGGCGCAGACAAGCCTGGAAAGCCAGGCGCTGATCCCGCTGTTCAGCGACCATCCGGTCGAGATGGGCATGTCCGGGCGGGAGGCGGAGATCTTCGCGCGCCTGGCCGCTGACCCGCGCTATCCCCCAATGTTCATGGCCGCCTTCCCCGAGCGTGATGGCGCCATCTCGCTGGAGACATTGACGCGCGCGCTGGCCGCCTTTCAGCGTGCCATTGCTGGCTTTGACAGCCCCTATGATCGTTATCGCTGGGGTGGCCAGCGCAACGCCATTTCAGCCTCGGCACGGCGCGGAGAGCGGCTTTTCTTTGGCGAAAGGCTGGAATGCTACCATTGTCATGGCGGTTTCCTGTTCTCCGACAATGTCATGCATCGCAATCTGATCGCGCCGGAGATGGGCTTTCACGATACAGGCGTCGCGCGCCAAGGTGGCATAGGTGAGCATACCGGCAATGCCGCGCAGCTTGGCAGCTTCCGCACACCGTCTTTGCGCAATATCGCCCTCACCGCGCCCTATATGCATGATGGCAGCATGGCGACCTTGGATGAGGTTCTGAGCCATTATGAGCGTGGCGGGCGCCAGCGTGGCCCATACACCTCCCCATTGCTGGCGGGCTTTCGGCTGACGCCACAGGAAAGACGCGACCTGATTGCCTTCTTGGAAAGCCTGACCGACCGGACCATCTCCTCCGACGCGCGTTTCAGCAATCCGTTCATGAACAAGGAGGCACGCCCATGAGGCGTTGGATACCTTTCGCTATCGCAAGCTTCATGCTGACCCCCTTTGCGCTTTGGCTCGGGCTTGGGCTTTTCGGCCCGGGTGGCGCGGCGGTGCGGATAGACACAAGGCTGGGTGCCGTGCTGCTGGGCGCTTCTCTGCCGCTCGCGGGGCTGTTCTGGATCCAGAATCTGCGACAGCTTGGGGATTCCATTGGGGTGTCTTCCCGCCTGCGTATTGCCGCGCGCCTCGCCGCCCTATTGCCCTTGGCCATTTTGGGGACTGGCCTCGTTGGGGCCGCTTGGCTGCTGACGAGCGAGGCCGGCCATCTCGAAGCCTTTCTCGCCCTGCTTGGCACATTGTCCATGGCGGGTTTCGGGTGGCAGATAGCCCGCAGCCCGGTTGAGCCCGGCACGGTCATCATTGCCGCGCCCACCGCACCCGATGATGGTGAGGCCGGATTTGCCGCGCTTTTCCTGCTTGGCAATATCGCCTTGACCCTGGCTTTGCTGGCCCTTTACTGGACGCCTTGGGTCTTGTTCTGGGCAGTTCTTGCGCTGGTGCCGGTAGTCTTCGTGGTGATGGTGAGGCTTGCCTGGTGGGCAGCGCAAAGCGATGTTCACGAAATGCCCTCTTTCCCGCCTCCCCCCGCCTCGGCGAATGACCAGGAGGTAGGGGCCGAAGATCAGCGCCGGCGGAAGGGCAACCTGATGGTTGCCTAAGACGGCGCCGTCGCCGTGGCGTGCGGAACTCCCACGGGGGCAGCCAGCCGCGCTATCGGCAATAAGTGGTCATGATTGGCGGCAAGCCGCCAAAGTTCCTCGCATCGCTTGCCTTTGGCCCCCTTTCGGGCCAAAGAGCCCCCCGATCCTTCACTCCTGATTCTGCATGGAGGGCCTCACATGGCCTCGTCCTTCGACCGTATCGCCGATATCATCGCTGAAAACAGCGAAGTCCCGCGGGATAAGATCCTGCCGGATAGCCATGTGATCACTGATCTGGGCATTGATAGCCTGGACTTCCTGGATATTGTCTTCGCCATAGACAAGGCTTTTGGAATCAAGGTGCCGGTGGAAGCCTGGACGCAGGAAGTGAATGCGGGCAGCGCGCCGGCGGAAAAATACTTCGTCATGAAGAACCTGGCCGAGCGTGTGGATGAACTTGTCGCGGCCAAGGCCGGCTGAGCAAAACCCCAAGCCGCGCGCCACCGAAACCACGGATCCCTGACGCGATGCGCCTGGAATATTTCCAGATGATAGATCGGGTGGCAGCGCGCGAAGGCGATACCATCATTGTGGAAAGCCGCATCCCGGATGCTTCCCCGGTATTTGAAGGGCATTTCCCCGGCCATCCGCTAATGCCTGGCGTTCTGTTGGTGGAAACCATGGCGCAGACTTCCGGCTGGTTATTGCTTGATCTGATGGGCTTTGCGCGCATGCCCTTTCTGATGGCGGTGAAGGAAGCGAAGTTCCGCAGCTTCATCGGCCCCGGCACGGCGGTGCGCGTCTACGCCAAGCGCCTGCATGATGGATCAGGCTTCGCGGTGACCGAGGCGCGGATTGAAGCCGATGGCAAGCGCATCACCGATGCGGAATTGACCTTCCGCATCATGGATTACCCCGCGCCGGAATTGGCGGACGCCATGCGCGGGCGGGGCCGGGAATTGGGGCTGCTATGACAAGGCGCGATGTCGTCATTACCGGGATTGGGCTGGTATCTTCGCTCGGTGAAGGGCCTGAGGCGCATTGGGCCGCGCTGCATCATGGCGCGAAGCCCGTGTTGGATGCGACAAGCTTTGCGCCATTCGCGGTGCATCCTTTGCCCGCACTCAGCCTTGATGCGCAAATCCCGAAAAAGGGTGACCAGCGCCAGATGGAACCCTGGCAGCGGCTTGGCACCTATGCTGCCGGGCTTGCGATTGACCATGCCGGGGCGCGCGGCCTCGTTGCCGATATGCATTTGGTTGTCGCCGCCGGCGGGGGCGAGCGTGACGTCGCGGTGGATGAGGCTGTGACGGCGGCACTCACCAGCGCAACACCGGAAGCATCCGGCGCGCTGCTGAATGAGAAGTTGGCCACTGAATTGCGGCCCACGCTGTTTTTGGCGCAGCTTTCCAATCTGCTCGCCGGCAATATCTCGATAGTGCATGGCGTGACGGGGTCTTCGCGCACGCTGATGGGCGAAGAAGAAGCCGCTGCCGATGCGATTCGGATTGCCGCGGCACGGCTGGCCGAAGGGCGTGGAGAGATTGCTTTGGTGGGCGGCGCTTTTGCGTCTCAGCGTTGGGATATGGTGTTGCTGTATGCGCCGGGGGGCGTGCTGTGGCAGGGCGATTACGCGCCGATTTCCGCGCGTGGCGATGCAGGTGGCTTGATCCCTGGCGGCATGGCGGCGTTTTTGGTGTTGGAAACGGCAGAACATGCGCGCGCGCGTGGTGCCAAGGCTTTGGCGCGGATTGGTGGCATTGCGAGCAATGCGGCGCATCAGCGCGCCGGCGGCGGTTCTGCGGCTTCGGCGGCGGCGCTGTGGCAGGGTATGGCGTGCGATACCGCCGGGCTTGGCGTCATTTCCGGCATGACCGGCGTGGCGGAAGCGCGGGTTGAAGAAGAAGCCTTCCTGGCCGGGCTTGGCAGCGTGCCGGTGCGGCGCAGCGGTTCCGTGCTGGGCCATGGCGTGGAAGCAAGCTTCCCTGCCAATGTTGCGCTGGCGGCACTCGCGCTTTCGCGCGGTGGTTTCTATCCGGCGATGGACCCCGCCGATGCCGGCGATGGCGCGGTGGAGCGCATTCTAGTGACCGGCTTCGGCCAATGGCGCGGGGAAGCGCTTGCGCTGCTGGAGAAAGCGCCATGAAGGATCATCTGGGCCGCCCCTTGGTGGCGGTGACGGGGATTGGGCTGGTGAGCCCACTCGGCTGGGGGTTAGAGAAAAATTGGGCGGCGCTTTTGGCCGGCACTTCCGGCATTACGCGCATCCGCCGATTCGCGACCGATCATCTGAAAACGACTATGGCCGGCACAGTGGATTTGCCGGAAGAAGTGGCGGGCGCGGAACCCGTGCCGGCGCCGGTGCGTGTGGAACGCATGGCGGAAGCGGCGATTGCCGAAGCCTTGGCGCAGGCGGGTTTGTCGGTTGGGGATTTCCCCGGGCCGCTGATGCTCGGCATGCCGCCGGTGGAAATGGAATGGCCGCAGCGCGTGGCCCTCGCCCGGCGCGCGGGCGGGCATGATCACGCGGCGCTGTCCAAAACCAGTGTCGGCCAGCGCGATTTGTATGAGACGTTTTTATATGGCGGCGTCGGCGAAAGGCTGGCGCTGCGCTTTGGCACCAAGGGCGCGCCGATAGCGATCACCACCGCCTGCGCCACCGGCGCTTCCGCCATTCAATTGGGCGTGGAAGCGATTCAACGGGGCGAGGCGAAATCCGTGATTGCGCTTGGCACAGATGGTTCGGTGCAGCCGGAAGCCGTCATTCGCTTTTCACTGCTGTCTGCGCTTTCTTCCCGCAATGAAGACCCCACCAAGGCATCGCGCCCCTTCGAGAAATCCCGCGATGGCTTTGTGATGAGCGAAGGCGCCGCGGCGCTGATTCTGGAAGATTTGGAACATGCGCGCGCGCGTGGCGCCACGATTATTGGCCTTGTCAGTGGCTGCGGTGAAAGGGCGGATAATTTCCACCGCACGCGGTCCAATCCTGATGGGTCTTCCATCATTGGCGCCATGAAGAATGCGCTGGCCGATGCCGGCTTGCAGCCAGCCGATATTGGCTATGTGAATGCCCATGGCACCAGCACGCCGGAGAATGACAAAATGGAAGCGCTTGGCCTGCGCGCGGTTTTTGGTGAGGCGCCGCCGCCGATTTCCTCCAATAAATCCATGATCGGCCATACGCTTTCTGCCGCCGGGGCGATTGAGGCGGCCTTCAGCCTGCTGACGCTGCGCGACCAAATCCTGCCGCCCACGATCAATCATGTGGAACCGGACCCAACGCTTGGGCTGGATGTGGTGCCGAATGAAGCGCGGCGGGTTTCAGGCTTACGCCATGTGCTGTCCAATTCCTTTGGCTTTGGCGGGCAGAATGTCTGCCTTGTGCTGAGTGCCGCGCCATGATGCGGGCACTTCGTCTGCATGGGGATCGTGATCTGCGGCTGGAATCCGTGGCGCCACCGCCGCCACCTGCCGCGCATGAGGTGCAGCTTCGCATTCGCGCCGTGGCGCTGAACCATATTGATGTTTGGGGCTTTCGCGGCATGGCCTTCGCCAAGCGCAACCTGCCGCTGACGGTGGGGGCAGAAGCGGTCGGCGAAATCGTCGCCCTTGGTTCTGCCGTGACGGGCTGGAAAATCGGCGATCATGTCGCGCCCTATGGCGCGGCGACCTGCGGCGTCTGCAAGGCGTGTCGCGAAGGGCGCGACAATCTTTGCGAAGATGTCGGCGGCGTGAAGGGTTTCCATTTGGATGGCTTCGCGCAGGAATTGATGAACCAGGATGCGCGGCTTTTGGTGCGCGTGCCCGATGCGCTTTCCTTCGAAGATGCCGCTTGCGGGCCGATCACCTTTTCCACCGTGGAACATATGCTGTTCGACAATGCCAAGCTGGAAGCGGGAGAAACCATCCTGATCCATGCCGCAGGTTCGGGCATTGGCACGGTGGCCGTCAGGATCGCGAAGGATCTGGGCTGCACCGTGATCGCGACCGCGGGCGATGATGAAAAATGCGCCAAGGCCAAGGCTTTGGGCGCGGATCATGTGGTGAATTATTCGACGCAGAATTTCCCGACCGTGGCGCGGCGCGTGACCGGCAAGCGCGGCGTGGATGTTGTCTTTGAACATGTCGGCGCTTCAACCTGGAGTGGCAGCTTGCTGTCGCTCAAAATGGGTGGGCGCTTGGTGACTTGTGGTTCCACCTCCGGCGTTTCGGCTGAAACCAATCTGATGATGCTGTTCCAACGGCAGCTCCGCATCTTCGGATCCTTCGGCGCTTCCATGCGCAATATCGCCGATGGCTATGCGAAAATGGCGCGCGGGATTCTGCCGGTGCTGGATACGGTGGTGCCTTTGGAACGCTTTGCCGAGGGGCTGGAACGCCTGGAAAGTCGCCGCGTCTTCGGCAAGATTGTGGTGACGCTGTGAAGCGCGTCTCGCCGCGCGGATGAATTTTCTGATCGGGCTTTTGCTGCGCGCGGGCTTCGGCTTTTTGCGCCTGTTGGGGCCACGCTTTGGCCCAGCACTTGGCGCTTTTCTGGCGCGCAATCTGGGGCCAATCACACCAGCACATCGCATTGGGCGGGATAATATCGCCGCTGCCTTTCCGGAAAAAACCGCAGCGAAGCGTGCCGCCATTCTGACCGAAGCCTGGGACAATCTGGGCCGTACGGCTTGCGAATACGTCCATATGGACCGGATTTGGGATTTCGATCCCGAAAACCCGAAGCCAGGCGGGCTTATCAGCGCCTCCGCTGAAACCGTCGCGCTTTATGAAAGGCTGCGCGATGACGGCAAGCCCGCCATCGTGTTTTCCGCGCATCTGGCGAATTGGGAATTGCCGGCGGTGGCGGCGGCGAAGCATGGCATTGACAGCGCGGTTTTGTATCGCACGCCGAACAACGCCGCCGTGGCGCGGGAAATCCTGCGGCTCCGCAAGGATAGCATGGGGGTTTTGGTGCCGGCCGGCATGGGGGCGCCACTACGTTTGGCGCGCGCGCTGGAAGCGGGGCAGCATATCGGCATGCTGGTGGATCAGCGCTTCGGGCGTGGGCCTCGTGTGATGTTCATGGGGCGCGAAGCGGGGGCTAATCCGCTGCTCGCGCAATTGGCGCGACGCTACGATTGCCCCGTGCATGGCGCACGCGCCATTCGCCTGCCTGGCGGGCGTTTTCGTCTGGAATTGACCGAGGAAATCCCCATGCCACGCGATGCGGAGGGCTTGATTGACATCAACGCCGCCACGCAAAAAATGAACGAGCTGATTGAAGCCTGGGTGCGGGAATATCCCGGCCAATGGCTTTGGATGCATCGCCGCTGGCGGTGAAATCTCCCAAAAGAAAGGCGGCTTCTCATGCTCACGATCAGGCGCTCCAAGCCGCTTTCCGAACTTGATCGCGGCGAATCCTTTGAAGCGCAGGATACGCTGAGCGCCGCGAATGTCGCGCGTTTTTCCGTAATGTTCGGCCTGGATGGCAAGGTGGTGCCGGCGCGCGCTGCGGGCGCATTGCTCGCCCATGTGATCACCACGCGCTTTCCGGGGCCGGGCAGCCGGATCATTGCGGAAAACCTGCGCTATGGCGGCGGCATGGCGGAAGGTGATGTGCTGACCACGGGCCTGGTGGTGCTGGATATTGACCGGCAGGCAGGGGTGGCGCGGCTGGGCAGCCGCGTGACCGGGCCTGGCGGCGTGGTGCTCGCGGAAGGCGAGGTTGAGGTGCTGCCCCCGACCACCGCCGAAGAACGCGCGCTGCCGCAAATGACCGGGCTTGGCCCCCATGCCGGCAAGGTGATGGGGGATCTTTTCGCGCGCTGCCGCGCCCTGCCGCCCGTGCCGACCGCCGTTGCGCATCCTTGCGATGCCGAAAGCCTGCGCGGTGCAATCCTGGCCGCGCAGCAAGGGCTGATTACGCCGATCCTGACGGGGCCGGAGGCGCGGATTCGCGCCATTGCAGCCAAGGAATCGCTCGACCTTTCCGGCATTGAGCTGATTGGCACGGAACATAGCCATGCCTCGGCCGAGGCTGCGGTCGCTTTGGTGCGGCAAGGCCGGGCGGCGGCTTTGATGAAGGGCAGCCTGCATACGGATGAATTGCTGGGCGCGGCCTTGGCGAAGGAAGCGGGGCTGCGCACCGAACGGCGCGTGAGCCATGCCTTTGTGCTGGATGCGCCGCTTTACCCGCGCCCGCTGATCATCACGGATGCGGCGGTGAATATCGCGCCCGATCTGGAAGCCAAGGCCGATATCATTCGCAATGCCATCAAGCTGGCGCAGGCCATGGGCATAGCGACCCCCAAGGTCGCGATTCTGGCGGCGGTTGAGACCGTCACGCCCAAGATGCAGGCCACCTTGGATGCCGCGGCGCTTTGCAAAATGGCGGAGCGGGGGCAGATCACGGGGGGCCTGCTGGATGGGCCGCTGGCCTTCGATAACGCCATCAGCCCCGTGGCGGTGGCGGCGAAGGGCATTCAATCCCCGGTGGCGGGCCAGGCGGATATCCTGCTGGTGCCGGATTTGGAGGCGGGGAATATGCTTGCCAAGCAATTGGCCTATCTGGGGGGCGCGGAATCCGCCGGCATTGTGCTGGGCTTGCGGGTGCCGATGGCGCTGACCAGCCGGGCGGATAATGCCATGGCGCGGCTGGCTTCTGCCGCCTTATTGCGGCTGATGGCGCCGGCTTAGGGCGGACTACCGAGTGAAGGGCTGGTGGTGCGCGGGGGCAGTTTTGGATCGGGATAGGCTAGCATGAATCGCATCACTTACTGGGGCTTGCGGATTCCCTTTTCAGTATCGGGCGAGATAGGCTAGAAGGCTGCCATGAGCATCCTTCGCCATCTGCCCCCTTTTCCCCGCACCGCCCTGCTTTTTCCGCTCGCGCTGATCATGGCTGCGTGTAGTTCGGATTCCTCGCAGCTCCGCGAAGTGGAGCGCGACGAATACAATACCGGGAGCCGACGCGAACAATTGCTGCGCTCGACATCGGCGGCGGGCACTTCGGGTGGCCTTACCGTTTTTGGCGGCGGGACGGAAAAGGGGCAGGACAGCGGTGCCGGAGGTGGCGGGCTTGGCGTCAATGCCTTCCTGTGGCGCGCGACTTTGGATACGCTTTCCTTCATGCCCTTGGCCTCGGCTGATCCTTTCGGTGGGGTCATCATCACGGATTGGCATGCGCCGGGTGGCGTTTCCAGTGAACGCTTCAAGGCGACCGCCTATGTGCTTGGGCGGCAATTGCGCTCCGACGGTGTGCGGATTTCGGTGTTTCGCCAGGTACGCGGGCCGGGCGGCTGGGTGGATGCGCCGGTCAGCACCGCAACGGGCGCGGAGTTGGAAGACAAGGTGCTGACCCGCGCGCGCGAATTACGGAGCCAATCAGCCGGGCGATGAGGCATGGGAAAGCCAAGTGGTAACACTTGGCGGGTCGGCACAGGCTGATTTCACTCGGTTCAATCCCCAACAACGCTCATGCTATTGACGGGGATGTTCACAATGCCCGGCACCGTTAGCGTCACCGGTGTTGCCAGCGGCGCCCATAGCAACGGATTGCCCGCAGTAAGCGCATCAAACACCCCGATATGGGTAAGCGTACCGGGGGAGCTGGTGAAGGTGAAGCGCACTTGGGAAACATTGTATTGCAGGCCCGTGCCAAAGAAGGTCACGGCCTGGCGGGTATAGCCCGTGCCGGTGGGTTCCCCGGAAAGGCCGCTGGCATCCGAACCGCCGGTGCCCAGCGCAATAAAGACAGCCGAAGGCTGCGCCGGGCGGCGGCCAACCACGGATCGGCCAAGCAGATTCTTCGCATAATCAGTCATGGAGGTCATTTTGTTCTTCCTGAATGGATCAGTTGCGGTTGGCACCTGATCCGCACACGCAAGCCGCATGGCGGATCAGGCACGAAAGCATGCTTTGAAGATCAGGCAACAACCGCGCCATCAGGCCAGCGCCAGCTTGTGCCATCACTGACCGCGAAGCGCTTATTGGCAGTGCCATCGGCGACATAAATCAGGCAGCGCGGGTAAGTGGCCGCAGGCGGCAGCGTGGCCACCGTAAAGGATGGCAATTGCAACGGAGAGCCTGCCTGCACCGCGCCGGTACCCTTGCCTAGCAGCAACAAATTCACATTCGTATCGGTACCCTGGGCAGTGATTTGCGGCGGTGCGGCAGCGCCCGAACCATTGATGCGCACGAAATTCACCGGTGTCGCCACCGCGTTGACTTCAAGCGCGATATTGCCGCGGCTGTTCAGCCGAACCGGTGCAATGTTCTTAGCCGAAAGGGCAAGCGGGATGTTCGCATCCGTGCCACTTGCGGCAAGGCTGGGCGTGCCGCCCGCCGCGCTGCCCGTCACTGTCACCTGATTGACGTTGCTTGCTGGGGTCGTAACGGCAAAAGCATGTCCACCAGGCGCGCCGCCCATGGAGATATTCCCCGACGACAGGCGTATCTGTTCAGCAGCGCCAACGCTGAGCGCGAGGCTGGTGGCGTTGGGTTGAAATAGGCCAGCATCCTGCGTGCCCACCATCACACCAGGCCGGTCAACGCGCCCGGCAGGTGCGGCAGAGGCAACGAAACCATTCGTGCCGGCATTGACCAAAGGCCCGCCATTGCCATTGCCAAGCACGGCCGGGGAGCCGAGATAGACCTGGTTGGGCGTGCCGGTGACCACATTGGCAAGATGGATCGCGGCAGAACCATTGTTCAGGCGGTTATAGTATTCGACACGGAAGGCGAAGATATCCAGGCGATTGTCGCTGCCATTGACGCGGATGGCATTGCTTTCGGCATCGTCTATGCGCAGATTGCCGATCTGGATGCGCGCATTGTTTCCATCAATCTGAATGCCGACTGCGCCGACAAATGGCGTGCCATCAGCGGGGTTGAGGCGTTCCGATTGCGTTGTGATGTTGGCGATCTGGCCTTCAACGCCATTACCATCAATCCAGACACCATATTTCGAGAAATCGGCATAAATGTTGCTGCCATAGAATTTGGTGGTGACACCGGATGCGGAGGAGCTGAAGCGCAGCGTGGAACGCGCCCCAAGCACGAAGATGTCATCCAGGAAAACACCATCCACCTTTCGGAAAACCAGCGCATCCTGGTTGTTCTGCTGCCACGTGAGAATATTCGCGTCATTCGTGTGGAAGGTCCAGAAATGGACATGTTCCAGACGGCAAATGTCGAGACAGCGATCAACTTCAACCCCGCGCGTATAGACCTGCCCGCGCAGACGCCTGATGTTCATGCGCCCGGAATTGTCGCACCAGATCCCGCGATTGACCGCGACCAGGAAGACATTGTCGAAATCCACGGCGCCAAGACAATCCTGCACCCTGAAGACATAATCGTAATCATTTGGTACCCAAGTGGCGCTTGGATTCGAATGAAATTGCCGGATGGCAATGTCGCGCACAATTGAACCGCGCGCCATGGTGCCAGAGAAGGTGAAGGGCGTGAAACCGGTCTGATCAATGCGGATCCAGGTGCCGTTCGCCTCACTCGGGCCTTCGGTAAAGCCGGCCCCCTGCAGGATCACCGTGACGCCATTGATCACCACAGGACTCGCAATGCGATAGATGCGTGGGCCGAATTGCAGCACACCGCCGCCCACGAGCTTCATCGCATTGATGGCAGCCTGGATAGCCGGCCCGTCATCGGCAACACCATTGCCGACAGCGCCATAGTCGCGCACATGGAAGGGGCGTTCCACGAACAGGCCGCTGCGCAATTGCGCCAGGCTCGCGCGGCGCGTCGTAAGCGTTGCACCACTTGTCTGGACAACGGGCAGCATATCCGCATCAGCGGTGTTGGTAACGCTGGGAAGCGCGCTGATCTTGGTATCTGACATGGGTTACCTTTTCATGGTTGAGGCCAGGCACATCGGATTCTTCCATCCGAAGCCAGGCAGGGGCGGGGTTTTGGGGAAAGGGGGGGTTCAGAACAGCAGCAGCTGACCACTGTCTTCGAGCAGCACGACGCCGCCTTCTTCATTCAACAGTCGCGGCGCCATGCCGATGGCAAAAGGCGCGGAGAGGGAGGAATGATTGGTATCCGCCGTATTGCGCGCCAGGATGCGATAACCGCCGCCCGAGGCCTGAGCAGGAAAGAGTACACTCGCCCGACCATTGGCAACCGCAGAAGCCTGGGTGGCAAGGACGGTCCCGGCTGCGTTACGGATCTGGAAGGTGATATCGGTGATGCTGCCCTGAACCGTTGCGCCGACAGGAACGGAAGCGCCCGGCTCTATGGCATTGGGCATGGGATCAATGGTGATGGCCCGCGCCTCGGCGGTCCCGGTAAGCCTGATACTAAAGGGCAGATTCGCTGAACGGGCAATTTCTGGCGGTGCTCCAAGCGAGTCGAGCACGACTGCCGCACCGGTCAGATTGCCGGCGCGTACCGGCAACATGGTTGTGCCGTCACTCGCCTGCACAAGGATGATATCACCAATGCGCACCCGGTCCGCGGCTGGCGTGAAATAGCCTGCGACCTCTGTCTCGGCACGGTTATCGGTGGTGCGGTAATGCCATAGGGTAAAGCCATTCGCGGCGCTGAGCGCCGAGAGGCTGGTGGCGATGAAAGGCATGGGCGCTCCTGCACGCTGCCAGGCAGCCGGGCGCGCGCCGGGCTGGTGGCAAGCTTGGGGTGAAGGTTCAGGGAGGGAGGGGGGAGCTTCGGGCGCAATTCGGCCCTTGATGAGGGTCAGATAAGGGAAAGAAACCCCATTGTCAAGGAAATTTTACCTGCACATCAAAGTTTCTTCCGCCCCCCAAGATCGCGCCGATTTCCGCTACAAGAAGGCTATCGCTAGCGGAGCCCCTTTCATGATCCTTCGCCTTTTCGCCTTTCTTGCCCTACTGCTGCCTGGCATCGCCGCTGCGCAGGAACGCGTCGTCAATGTCTATAACTGGTCTGATTATATTGACCCCTATGCGGTACAGCGCTTCACGCGCGAAACAGGCATTCGCGTGCGCTATGATGTCTATGACAGTCTGGAAACGCTGGAAGGCAAGCTTTCCGCTGGGCGCTCGGGCTATGACATTATTGTGCCAACCAGTGAACCAAGCTTCGCACGACTGCTGCGTGCGGGCGCGCTTTCGCCGCTTGATCGCGCACGTATCCCGAATTGGCGCAATCTTGATCCAACATTGATGGCGCGTGTGGCGGAAATTGATCCGGGCAATCGCCACGGCGCGATTTATCTGTGGGGCACAGTGGGGCTTGGCCTCAGGCTTGATCGCATAAGAGCCATCGCGCCTGATCTGGCGCTGGATGGCTTCGATGTGTTGCTGAAGCCGGAAAATGCCGCGCGGCTCGCGCGCTGCGGAATCATGGTGATGGATAGCCCAACCGATGTGCTGCCTTCCGTGCTGCGTTGGGCAGGGCGCGATCCGAATGCGCATTCCCTTGAAGATTTGCGCGTGGCTGAACAGGCGCTGATGGGCATTCGCCGGCATGTACGCGCCATCCTACCCTCGGGCGCCATTCTGGATGCGCTGGCAAATGGCGAAGCCTGCGTGGCGCTGACCTATTCCGGTGATGTCATCCAGGCGCAGGCGCGCGCAAAGGAAGCGGGGCGCGGTGTTGAAATTGGCTATGTCGCGCCACGCCAGGGCGCGCAGCTTTGGTTTGACATGCTGGCGATTCCCGCTGATGCGCCCAATAAGGAAGCCGCGCATGACTTCATCAATTTTCTGATGCGGCCTGATGTGATGGCGGGCATTACCAATCAGGTGCGCTACCCGAATGCGGTGCCGGCATCGCTTTCCGCCGTAGATGCCGCGGTGCGCGAAGACCGCAATGTCTATCCGGATGAGGCCATGCTGGCGGCGAGTTTTGTGGCGAGCACGCCACCGCGAGACATTGAACGCGCGCGCAGCCGGTTATGGTCGCGCTTCAAGGCGGGCCGTTGATCCGGTGCTGAAGGCAACCGGCCTGGAAAAGCGCTTCGGCACGGTGCCTGCTTTGGTGGGGCTTGATCTTGCCATCAATGCCGGCGAGTTCTTTGCGCTGCTCGGTGGTTCCGGTTCCGGCAAATCCACGCTGCTGCGTGTGCTGGCGGGGTTTGAGGCGCCGGATGCCGGCACGTTGACGCTGGATGGGCAGGATTTGCTGCCAGTGCCGCCCTGGGCGCGGCCGATCAATATGATGTTCCAATCCTATGCGTTGTTTCCGCATATGAGTGTCGCAGACAATGTCGCCTATGGGCTGAAGCGTGCTGGCGTTGTAACCGAAGAACGCCGCAGCCGCATTGCGGCAGTGCTTGATCTGGTGGGCTTGCAAGGGTTGGAAGCGCGCCGGCCACAGCAGCTTTCGGGCGGGCAAAAGCAGCGCGTGGCACTCGCGCGCAGCCTGGTGATGCGCCCGCGCTTACTGTTGCTGGATGAACCCATGGCAGCGCTGGATGCAGGGTTGCGTGAACGCACTGGGCTTGAACTGCGCGCCCTGCAACGCAAAACGGGCGCGGCCTTCATCATGGTCACGCATGATCAGCAGGAAGCGCTCGCGCTCGCTGATCGCATTGCCGTGCTGGAAGCGGGGCGCGTGGCGCAAATCGGCCCGCCGCAGGAGGTCTATGCGCGACCCACCACACGCTTCGTGGCACGGTTTCTGGGTGCTGCGAATGTGCTGGAAGGACGCATGCGGGATGGCGTGTTTGAAAGCGTGGAAGCCGGTGCGGATATCGGCTCTGACCTGCCGGCGGCAACTGTCGCGGTTGCCTTGCGCGCGGAGCATATTCGCCTGACCAACACTAATGAAGCGCCTGTCGTGACCGGCATTCTGGAAGATGCGGCGTTTCGTGGAGATGATTGGCTGCTCATCATTCGCCTGAAAGGCGGCGCAAGCCTGCGCGTGGTCCATCCCGCGCCGCCGCCGACAGCCGGCAGTGCTATCGGATTGGCATGGGGGGCGGCATCGGTGATGCCGCTTTTCGCTTGATGCGGCGCGGTATCTTGCTTGCACCCTTGTGGGTGTGGCTGTTCATGCTGGTCGCAGCACCGGTACTGATACTGGTGGTGATGGCGTTTGCGACGCCTGCGGATGGCGTGCCGCCCTTCACGCTGGGTTTGCGCTTTGCTGCCTTCGCCATGTTGGTTGAGGATTTCTATTACGCCGAAGCTTTGCTGGCGGCCTTGCGGCTTGCAGCCACCACAGCGGGGCTTTGTCTGCTGATTGCCTATCCGATGGCGCTTGGTATGGCGGGCGCGCGCCCTCCCTGGCGCTTGCCATTGCTCGCATTGCTTATGCTGCCCTTCTGGACGGGATTTCTGCTCCGCATCGGTGCCTGGATGGGGCTGCTGCGGGATGAGGGCTTGGTCAATCACCTACTGCGCGGCCTGGGAATCACGGATGCGCCATTGGCGTTGCTTTATACCCAAGGCGCGATGCTGGCCGGCATGGTGCATGCCTATCTGCCCTTTGCAGTGCTGCCACTTTTCACGGCGCTGATCCGACTTGATCCTGCGTTGCTGGAAGCGGCGGCTGATCTTGGGGCGCGGCCGGGGCGGGTGTTTTTCAGCGTCACCTTGCCGCTGACTTTGCCAGCGGCGGCGGCGGGATTTCTGCTGGTATTCATTCCGGCGGCGGGGGAATTCGTCATTCCCGAATTGCTCGGCCCGCCAGAAGCGCAGGTGATTGGCCGGGTGCTCTGGCAGGAATTTTTTCAGAACCGTGATTGGCCGCTAGCAGCAGCACTGGCGCTGGCTTTGCTCGCCTTACTGATCCTGCCGATTCGCTGGTTTCAAAGGCTGGGGGCAAGGGCATGAAGCCGGGCGGGTTTCTGCGCGCGGTGATGCTGGCGGGCTTCCTGTTCCTGTGGCTGCCCATTCTGCTGCTGGTGGGCTTTGCCTTCAGCGCGGATCGCATCCCCTTCCAATGGGGCGGGTTTTCGCTGCGCTGGTTTGGCGTGCTGGCGGCCAATGAAAGGCTACTGGAAGCCGCGTGGCTTTCGCTCCGCATCGCTGCTGCCAGCGCGATGCTGGCCGTGCTGATGGGTGGCGGCATTGCCTTTGCCCTGGCGCGGTTCGGCCCGTTTCGTGGGCGGGCGATTTTTGGTGCCTTGGCTGGCGCGCCGTTGGTGCTGCCGGAAGTGGTCATCGGCCTTTCGCTGCTGCTGCTTTTTGTCGCGTTGGAAGGGCTGATCGGCTGGCCCGCCGGGCGCGGCGCCTTCACCATCCTGTTGGCCCATGCCGGCTTTGGCGCGGCCTATGTCGCGGTGGTCGTGCAGGCGCGCCTGGCCGAGGCCGAGCGCAGCCTGGAAGAAGCCGCGATGGATTTGGGGGCGACACCCTTCGTTGCCTTCCGCACCATCACCCTGCCCCTGATCGCGCCGGCCCTGGTGGCGGGCTGGTTGCTCGCCTTTACGCTCTCGCTCGATGATGTGGTGATCGCGTCCTTCCTCTCGGGCCCCGCCGGGACCACGCTGCCGATTGCACTGTTTTCCATGCTGCGCCTTGGGCTGACGCCAGAGGTGAATGCGCTGGGCGCCCTGGTGGTGCTGGTGGCGGGCAGCATGCTGGCCCTGGCGCTTTGGCTGCTGGGCCGGCGGCGGGCCTGATACGCCGCCATGATTCGGCCCTGGCTTTTGCGCTATAACGCCCCATGCGCGTTCTGCCCCTAGCCCTTGCCATGCTGCTGGCCGCCTGTGCCGAGCGCTGGGAAAAGCCCGGCGCAACCGAAGCTGATTCGGATGCCGCGCAATCCGCCTGCACCGCCCAGGCGGCCGAACAGATCAAGCCCGCCATGGTGTGGATGCAGGTGCAGCCCGCCTATTGGGAGCCAGGCGAGACCCGCTGCTGGACCAGCCCCAATGGGGTCACGAATTGCACCCGCCGCCCGCCGCGGCTCCGCCCGCCGATCTATGATTGGGTGGATGTGAATATCCCAATCAGGCAGGAGGCCCGCGCCAAATGCCTGAATGAACAGGGCTTCACCTATAAGGGGCTGCGCCCACTCAGGCTTTTTTGAACCTGGGGCAGTGCTGACCGCCCCAGTCCTTTAGCGGCCGTCTTTCCGGCCTGTGACCCGGATGATTGCGCGATGGCATGAGCATCTTGCCGGACGCAAATTTTGGGCAGACCACAGCCGGCAAAACATGCCTTAATCTTACACCAAATTGCTTTGATTTGTCAGCGATCTTGCCTTTGTAAATAAGGCATCAGCGTCATCAATTTGCCAAGCATCCGGATCATGCTTCGGTCATGTGCAAACCCGCCTTATTTCTTCTTCTGTTCCTCGCAGCCTGTGCTGAACGCTGGGAAAAACCGGGCGTTACGGAGGCCGAGGCGGACGCTGCGCAAGCGGCCTGCACAAGATTTGCAGCGGCACAGATCATGCCGAACTTGGTCACAGAAATGACGCGACCGGGATGGTACGATCCCGGCGAGACAAGCTGCTGGAAGAGCAACGGCATTAAGCGGTGTGAAGTTGTGCGCCGTCCAGGTTGGCGCGTAGCCGAATACCGCACCTACGATGCCAATGCCCCGATGAGGCAGGCTGTGCGTTCAAGCTGCCTGACCAATCAGGGCTTTACCTATAAGGGGCTGCGCCCGCTGCGGCTTTTTTGAGCATTCACGGGTTGATGCCGGGAGGGCAGAGGATTAGGTTGCCGCCCTTGCTGCAAAGGTTCTGTCCCACATGAAGCTCATCGCTGATCGTCTCGATCGTATTTCGCCATCCCTCACCATCGCCATGACCGCCAAGGCGCGCGCGCTGAAGGCGGCGGGCAAGGATATCATTGGACTGTCATCCGGGGAGCCGGATTTCGATACGCCGCGCAATGTGAAAGATGCCGCGATTGCGGCGATTGAACGCGGTGAGACGAAATACACCGATGTCGCCGGCACGGTGGAACTCCGCCGCGCGATCTGCACCAAGTTCAAGCGGGACTCGGGAATTGAGTACACGCCAGAGGAAATCCTGGTCGCGACCGGCGGCAAGCAGGTGATCTTTGATGCGCTGGTGGCGACGATCAATCCGGGTGATGAGGCGATCATCCCGGCGCCATGCTGGGTTTCCTACCCGGATATCGTGGCACTCGCGGAAGGCACGCCGGTGATTGTGCAATGCGGCCAGAATTCCGGCTTCAAAATGACTGGTGAGCAATTGGAAGCCGCGATCACGCCGCGCACCAAGTGGCTGATCCTGAACAACCCCTGCAACCCGACCGGCGCTGCCTATAACGCGGCGGAATTGAAGTCGCTGACGGATGTGCTGATGCGCCATCCGCATGTGTGGGTATTCACTGATGATATCTACGAAAAGCTGGCCTATGATGGCTTCAAGCCGGCAACGGTGCTGGAAGTGGAACCGCGCCTGAAGGACCGCACGGTCACCATGAATGGCTGTTCCAAGGCTTATGCCATGACCGGCTGGCGCATCGGTTTTGCCGGCGCGCCGATTTCGCTGATCAAGGCGATGGATAAGCTGCAAAGCCAATCCACTTCCAATACGTCTTCCGTGTCTCAGGCGGCGGCGGTGGAAGCGCTGACCGGGCCGCAGGACAGCATTGAGGATATGCGCAAGGTCTATGAACGCCGGCGCAATATGGTGGTGGATATGCTAAATGCGGCGCAGGGGTTGCGCTGCCATAAGCCGGAAGGCGCTTTCTATGTCTTCCCGGATATGCGCGGCTGCATCGGCAAGACCACCGCGGGCGGTAAGAAGATTGCAACCGATGAGGATTTCACCATCGCGCTGCTGGAAGAAACCGGCGTTGCCACCGTGCATGGCGCCGCCTTCCTGAGCCCGGGGCATTTCCGCATTTCCTACGCGACGTCCGATGAAGCTTTGCGCGAAGCCTGCACGCGCATTCAGAAATTCTGCGCTGGCATGAAGTGAGACCGGATTTCCGCCTGCGCCCCGTTTCGGAGGCGGATTTCGAACCTTTACTGTTGCTGAGCATCCGCGTGTTGCGCGCGGATCTCGAACGCCTTGGCCGCTTCAACCCAGAACTTCGGCGCGAGCGGTTTCGGGCTATTTTCCAGCCGGCGACACTTTCGGCGATTGAGGTGGCGGGGGACTGCGTTGGGTGCATTGGTGCTGAGCCGCGCGCCGATCATCTGCATATTCACGCCTTTTACGTGCAGCCTGAATTTCAGGGATGCGGGCTTGGGGCGGGAGTGCTGGCGCAAGTGACGGGCCAATACGCCCGCTTGCCCATCAGGATCGAGGTACTTAAGGGAAGCGCTGCCCTGGGCTTTTGGCAGCGGCAAGGTTTTCGCCAATCGGGCGAAGAGGATTTCGACCTTTTGCTGGAACGGCCAGCGCCGCTTGGCTAAGCCGCAGGAGCGCCGTAATCTAACCCTTTCTTCAATAGGAATGCTTCTCGATGCCCGCCCTTGCCGAAAGATTGAACCGCGTTTCCATCTCCGCTTCCGTGATCATGACGATCAAGGCGCGGGAATTGGCGGCGCAGGGCATCAAGGTGATCAGCCTGGCCTCTGGCGAGCCGGATTTTCCTTCTCCGCCGCATGCGATTGAAGCGGCGCATCAGGCCGCACTCGCGGGCGATACCAAATACCCTCCGCAGGATGGCACCAAGCGGCTCAAGGAAGCGGTGCAGCGGAAGTTCAAGCGCGACAATAACCTTGACTACGCGCTTGATGAGATCATGGTCACCAATGGTGGCAAGCAAAGCATCTTCAACGCCTTCATGGCGACGATTGATCCGGGCGATGAGGTGCTGATCCCAGCCCCCTTCTGGGTTTCCTATGCCGAAATGGCGAAGGTTGCGGGCGGCGTGCCGGTCACCATCAATTGCCCGCAGAATAATGGCTTCAAGCTGCGGCCCGAGGATTTGGACGCCGCCATTACGCCCAAGACCAAATGGGTGATGATCAATTTCCCGAATAATCCAACGGGGGCGGCATGTTCGCGCACGGAAATGCAGGCGATTGCCGCGGTGCTGATGAAGCACCCGCATGTCTGGGTCATGACCGATGATATGTATGAACACCTGATCTATGATGGGTTTGAATTCTGCACCATTGCCGATGTGGAGCCGCGCCTGAAGGACCGGACACTGACGGTGAATGGTGCGTCAAAAACCTACGCCATGACCGGCTGGCGCATCGGCTTTTGCGGTGGGCCCAAGGCGCTGATCAAGGGCATGATGAACATGCAGGGCCAGGCGACGGCGGGGGTTTCCACTATCTCCCAAGCCGCTGTCGCGGCTGCCTTGGATGGGCCGCAGGAATTGGTGCGCGAAAGGGCCGAAGAATATCGCCAGCGCCGCGATCTGGTGGTGGAGATGCTGAATGCCGCGCCGGGTATTTCCTGCCACAAGCCGGACGGGGCGTTTTACGTCTTCCCGAATATTGCCGGCTGCATCGGCAAAATCAGCAAGGGCGGGCGCAAGATCGAAACCGATACGGATTTCGCCATGGCGTTGCTGGAAGAAAAATATGTCGCAACCGTGCAGGGCACGGCCTATGGCATGTCCCCCTATTTGCGGATTTCTTACGCGACCAATACGGAAAACCTGCGTGAGGCGTGCGGCCGCATCCAGGAATTCTGCCGCGACTTGAGCTGAACGCGCGATGCTGCGCGCGGGGCGCGATTCGGACGCGGCGGGCTTCATTGCGCTGATCCGCGATTGCTGGGCGGAATATCCGGGCTGCGTCTTTGATCTGGATGGGGAATTGCCGGAACTCCGCGCGCTCGCCAGTTATTTTGCTGCACAAGATGGCGCGCTTTGGGTGGCCGAAGTTGCGGGCGCGGTGGTCGGCATGGCCGCCGCGCATCCTTTGCCTGGCACGCCGGATTGGGAAATTTGCCGCGTCTATGTTGCGGCCAGCCAGCGCGGCACGGGCCTGGCCGTGGCGCTGATGGAAGCAGCAGAAGCCCATGCGCGAGAAGCGGGGGCGGAGGTGATCCGGCTTTGGTCCGATACACGCTTCACCCGCGCGCATAGATTCTACGCCAAGCTTGGCTATGTGCGGCAGGGGCCGATCCACGTTTGTAATGATCTTTCCAATTCGCTGAATTTTCCCTTCGTGAAGGCAGCGCGCGGCGTGGTTGTGCAAGCGCTGGATGCCTCGGCCGCCGAACATGCCGAACGGCCCTTGGCGGATATTCTGGTGGCTTGCGTTGCCGCCGGCGCTTCGGTTTCCTTCCTGCCGCCGCTGAGTGCTGAGGCTGCGCAGGGTTTCTGGCGGCGCAGCCTTGCCGATATCGCACTTGACCGGAAAGTCATCTGGGTCGCTTGGGCAGATGGCGTTCTGGTTGGCACCGTGACGCTTGATCTGGCAACGCCCCCCAATCAGCCACACCGCGCAGAAGTGGCGAAGCTTCTCGTGCATCCGGCAGCGCGGCGGCGCGGCGTGGGACAGGCGCTGATGGCGGCTTTGGAAGCGGTAGCGGCGCAGCGCGGGCGGCGCTTGCTGACACTCGACACCCGCGCTGATGATGCTGGAGAGGCTTTGTATCGCGCGCTTGGCTGGCAGGAAGCCGGGCGCATTCCAGGCTTTGCGCTGAATGCGGATGGCAGCGCATCGGCCACCGTATTCTTCTACAAGCAAATGGGGGCCGCATGATTTCGGTGGATTGGTGCCGCATGATGGCGGCCTATAACAGCGAAATGAACCGCCGGCTTTACGCCGCGGCTGACGGGCTGGATGCAAGCGCACGGCAAGCAGATGGCGGCGCCTTTTGGGGCAGCATCCAAGGCACGCTTAGCCATTTGCTGTGGGGCGATACCACCTGGATGAGCCGCTTTGACGCTTGGGAAAAACCGAGCGTTGGCATGAAGCAAAGCCCCGTGATGATCACGGATTGGCTTGAGTTGAAATCCCGCCGCGCGGCCGCGGATGCGAAGATTGAAGCCTGGGCGGCGCGTTTGACGCCCGAAGCCCTGGCGGCGCCGCTGAGTTGGTATTCCGGCATTGCAGAGCGTGAGGTCAACATGCCGCTTTGGATCACGGTCGGGCATTTCTTCAATCACCAGACGCATCATCGCGGGCAGGCGCATGCGCTGCTGACGCGTGCGGGGGCGGCCACAGGCGATACGGATTTGCCTTGGGTGCTGGATTTGCCGGCGCTTGGGCTTAACTGAGCTTCGCAGCGGCGCGCCCCGATAGGGCGGCAAGAAACGCGCCGAGGCTGATCGCAACCGCGCCAAGCATTTCGAAGATGGTCGGCACTTCACCCAGGATGAAAAAGGCCAGCAGGAAGCTTGCAACCGGCAGCAAGGCAAGGCTCATCGCCGCCGCCGGCGCGCCAAGCAGCATGGTCGAACGCCCAAGCGAGAAAATGGTCAAGGCACCCATCAGCACACCCTGATAGAAGCCCTGGAACAGCAGGTCGGAGACTGGGATTTGCGTGAGCTTGGATGCATCCCAAAAGAACCAGACGAAAACCGGCAAATAGATCAGCATGGAATAGACGCTGAGCAAGGCAGCACCTTGCAGCGCGGAAAGGCCGGAACGGCGCATGCGCAGCAGATAGACCGAGCCCAACATGCCCGCGCCAACAAACAGGATATCGCCCTTCCAGTAATCAAGATGGATGCTGGCCGCGCTGACACCACCGATGGCGAGCGCGCCCAGCGTGATCAGTGCGAGGCCATATTTGCGCAGGCGAGAAATCGCTTCACCCAGGAAATAAAAGCAGAGCAGGCTGGTGAATAGCGGCATGAGGCCAGTGGAAAGCGTGAGATGTCCCGCCGGTGCGAGGGCGAGCCCCTGCGCTGTCAACATGGCCAAGGGCGCACCTTGCAGCAGTGCGAACCAAAGCCCCTCAAGCCATGCATGGCGCGGCATGGAACCCGCAAGCCGGAGCAGCACCGGCAGCAGGATCAAGCCCCCGATGCCATAGCGCAGCAAGACAATATCGGCAGGTGTCACGGATTCAGTGACCGCCAGCCGCGTAAAGGCCGGCCAGGCTGACCAGACAATGACCGTGAGCGCGGCCCATAAGGCGCCATGTAGCTTGGTGTTTGTCGTAACCTCGGCAACGGGGCCTTGGGCATGGGCCGACATGTGAGGCTTCAATCACGCCTGAGGAGCAGAAGGCGCAAGTCTTCAGTCCTTCGGCACGCCGGCCAATTCCAGACCGCGTGCATAACTATCGCGATCTTCCTGCCGGGCGAGGGGGTAGCTCGCGATGAAGCGTGCAATTGTGAAATGCGGTTCCAGTTGCAGGAGTTTTTGGACATAGGCAGCCGCTTCCTCACGCCGACCAAGATGGCCGAGTGCTGCGATGAGATGTTTGTAGCTATTCGAGAAATCCGGACAGGCACGCACAGCGCGCTTTCCAAAGCGATAAGCCGCTGCGTAATCACCCTTGAGAACATAAGTTGTTGTGTAAATCGTATCACCGAAATACGCATTGGGATCAAAGCTGGAAAGCGCTGTATAGCGCTGAAGATGTTGAAGCGCAGCATCAGGATAGCCCGCATAATTATGGGTGGCCGCACTCATGGCCCACGCAAAAGTAATGTTTGGGTTGAGCCGAAGTGCCATATCGAAATAATGCCGAGCGAGCTCGTAATCTTTTTCAAAGAAAGAACAAACATGTCCGCAAATCGCATGAGCTTCGGCACTCTCAGGATCATTCCTTATGGCACGTAGAGCCAATTCCTGAGCTTCCTCAAGACTTGCGCGTAGATCAGAGGCCCAGCCTTGGCCAGTATGAAAAACGTGCCAGAACGCTTTCCAAGCTGCTGCCTTAGCGTTTTCTGGCTCAATCCGAAGTGCCTCGTTCAGCAAATCACCAGCTTTCTCGAACGGGCCGCGCTGCATTGCGACAAAGGCGGGGAGTGCCTGCAACACTAGGCTGGTAGCACCTGATCGCCGCTGAACGGCTTGCTGCCCCTCAATAAAAAGGATCGCCGGGTCAATCCGGGCCACCACTGGCGCCACAACCCTGTCATGCAACTGATCGAGCATATCACTCGCAATTTCAAAGCGGTCATTCCAGACAGGGCGAATTTCAGTGCCAAGATCCAGAAGCCGCACGCTGAAGCTGATCTTTTCCGCCCCGCTGATGAGATTGCCTTCCACCGCGTAATGCCAACCCTTGGCGCGGAGAAAGGCTTCATCCCATTGCGCGGTCTGCGGCTGCGGCGTCAGCGCAGCGACCACATCAAACCAGCGGAACCTGGCAAGGGCTGAGGCGATTTCCTGGCTGAGAGAAAAGGCAAGTTGCGCATTCTCCTCGGCTGCTGCCTGGAAGGGAATAACACCAATCCGCAAGCGTGACGTTGTGGGCGCAGAAACGGCCATGCTTGCGCGTGGTTCACCATGCGCCTGGGCGCCATGCCCATTCTCGATCTTCGGGCGTGTTGGCGCTGAACGCAGCCTTTCGTAAAGCGCCCTGGTTTCGGCCGATGGCTCAACCTCCAACCTGGTGCGCATCGCCATACGGCAGCGCTCAAATTCACGGAGCGCCTGCGCCTTTTCCCCCATATCGCCCAGGGCGGCCATCAGAATGCGGCTGGCGCCTTCATGTGTTGGCTCACAGGCGATGATCCGGCGCGCGAGGCCCGCGCGCCTTTCGGCGGGAACATCGGCCTGGGCAATCTGGTGCAATTCCTCATCAAAAACTGCGGTGATTTCGGTCGCGAAGCGGGCGCGTTCCATCAGCAGCCATTCGTCAAAGGCTTCCGAGACGCCGTTCAAATCTTCCAGCAATTCGCCTTCACAGAGCGCCGCCAGATCGGTCCGGAGCAGATTGGCAGGGTGCGGGCCGGCCAGGATGGCGGCGCTATCAACCCAGCAAACCCGCTGATTGAGCCGGACCATTTCAGCATCGGTTTCCAGCACCTCATCCGCCAAGGGGCCGAAGGCCAGTAGCAATTCCCGCAGGGATTGGCGCAGACTGGCGCGGGCCTGGTGGTCCGGCACCCGGTCCCAAAGTAGGGCGGCTATCTTCGCCCTTGGCACCCGCTGCCCGGCATGCAGGCAAAGATAGCCGAGGATGGCGCGGGCCTTGCGGCCGCGGGGCACCAAATCCTGACCCAGATAGCTGATGGCCCGAAGCGTGCCGAGGAGGTGGATGCGAACAATCGCCTGCCGGGCGCCGACATCGAGCGCCACAAGGTTGTTCTGATTGGCATTTTGTTGCGCCAATGCCACCCCCACGATTGTCCAAAAGAGACGTTACACAACCAGCCTATAACCTTTGGTTGTGCTGTGCAAGCGTTATTTCACGCACGAATGCGTTTTTTTAACGCTGAGCTGATGCTGGCTTCACAGCCTATTCACGCCGACCCGTCAAAGCTGACAAACATCAAGATTAGCCATCGGGTCCGGCTCAACCTCTGGTAGATTTCAGGTCGGACCCCCAACCCCAGGAGATGATAAAATGAGCGAGATGCACATTCAACAGCTTCCTTCCATGAAGCCGATCACCCTTGGTGGGGCCGCCACCGCCGATGCCGGCAAGGTTCGCCTGGGTGGCCTGGCGCCGAGCCTGCCGATGGTGCGCGTTTCTTCCGAAGCGACCGCCGATGCCGGCAAGGTCCGCCTGGGTGGCTTGGCGCCAAGCCTGCCGCAAGTGCGCGTTTCTTCCGAAGCGACCGCCGATACCGGCAAGGTCCGCCTGGGTGGCTTGGCGCCGAGCCTGCCGATGGTGCGCGTTTCTTCCGAAGCGACCGCCGATACCGGCAAGGTCCGCCTGGGTGGCTTGGCGCCGAGCCTGCCGCGCTGAAGCTAAGGCCCATGGCGTAGGGGGCAAGGCGCCCCCGGATGGCAGTTTGGGGTAATTTGCGGAAGAATTTCACCTTCCTCATCCCCCAACAGCATGACAGGGCAGAACTTGACTGAATCCCGCAAGGCGGAAGCGCCGCTTGCCACCTTCTTCCGGATGATCCCCTCAGCGCGCCCGCCTCAGCGCGCTGATCGTGCGGCTGCCGGCACCATGCCGACGCGCGCCTTCCGGTTCTGTGAAGCAATGACGACCGCTTCTTCCTTCGGCTGGTACATCTTCCCGCCGATCGGCTTCAAGCTGATGTGGGATGGTTCAGATGTGATTTGGACCCATGACGGCGTTGAGGAGTGGTTTGCGCTCACCACCACGCAATTCCCGCATTTCTCCGCGCAATTCGATGATGCCGCACCGGAAGATATCAAGGGCTATTCGCCGCCTTTCCTCAGCACCTTCATCGAACCAGGTCTTGTGCAGATCTGGAGCGGCCTTGCCATGCGTACCAAACCGGGATGGGCCGCGCTTATCCGCGCGCCGGCCAATTTCGTGCGCAACCGCGGATACGAATGTTATGAAGGCATTGTTGAAACCAGCAGCTGGTTCGGCCCGCTTTTCATCAATGTGCGGCTGACGCGCACGCATCACCCGATCGAATTCGATCCGAATTTTCCCTTTCTGCAGGTGCAACCCCTCCCACGGGAGGCCTATGGCGCGGCCTCGGAGAATTTCTCGATCATCGAGGATTTGTCCGGCTTTGGTGATGCCGAATGGAATGATTTCCGCCACACCATCGTGCGCCCGAACAAGGACCCGCATCGCAAGCTTGGCGATTACGCTGTCGGGCTTCGCAAAACCCAGCGCGCCAAGGAACGTGACGATCCCGCGAAGGATTGATGCAAAAATTCTAATCAAGCCTTGATGCGTGTCTCCTGGCGCAAGCCTGTGCTGTCTTGTGGAAATCTGTCGGCTTTAATCAGAAAAAACCCTTGTGCCAACTGCGGAAATTTGAAAAAAGATGTTGTTTTACACAAGAATTCGCCTAGACTGACCACAGTCCATACAGAGGAAACAACGCCATGCCACGTGACGGTGAAGACATCCTGGATGAAAAACTCGTTACGCCTGAGCTTGAATTGGCGATACTCCGGCTTTGGGCGGCGGCGATGCATATGGAACGCAGTTTCAGTCGCCAGGAAATTGAAGCCATTCCGGCCTTGTCACGCACTATTGCGGAAGCCCAATTGTTACCCGCAGCAATCGGTTGGGATGATGTTTTGCCGGAACACGTTGCCAGCATATAGGTCGCAAGGCTCTTCAGCCAAAATGCGAAGCAGCGCAATGTCCGTTGTTTTTACACAATGGCTGGTCAATCGCTTGCACCTTCCGCCTGACGCGCAAGGCTCTGCACCAGGGTCGTGATGGAACGCCTGACCTCGGGGTCAGAGATCTGGGAAAAAGCCCGTCCGATACTATAGGCATCACGAGCAGTCTCCCGCAGTGCCAATTCATCCAAGGCCGCGTTCCCCTGGCTTTGGGAAAAGCCTTCCTCGTCCAGCAGGAAGGTGATGGGAACGCCAAGCGCGGTCGCCACCATCAATAATCTTCCGGCACCGATACGATTCTCGCCCCGCTCATATTTCTGCAGTTGCTGGAAGGTAACGCCAAGACTTCCCGCAAGCTTCCCCTGGCTCATGCCGATCATGGAACGGTACAGCCGAATGCGGTCCCCAACGAAACGGTCAACATCAGTGGTTTCCCGGCGCGCTGGTTTTCTCAAGGAGTAGAGAAGGTCCTGCTCGGTCCGCGTGACATCCGACATGGCATCCCTTTCCGCGAAACGCCGCCCAGAAGGGCCGCGTGGATGAAAGATTATCTGTCATCACTATGCGAATACCCCTGTGTGCCTGGCGTGATATCAGCGGATGCTGGGCGTCAAATCGCGCAGCGCGCAGCGCAAAAAGGGGCGAATCGCCGTTAAGTTCGCGTGAAAACCGTGAAAAGGTTCAGTCCGCGGTCGCGCCAGAACTCCGCACCACTTCGGCCCAGATCTGTGCCTCACGCCGCACGAAATCGGCTGCCGCCGTGCCGGCAAGGCCGGGATCGGTTAGTGAAAGCGTTGCAAGCCGCGCCTTCAATTCCGCATCCGCCATGGCGCGCGGCACTTCGGTAGCAAGCCGCGCCAAAGAATCGGATGACTGTCGCACCGGGGCGAAAAGCCCGAACCAGGTGGAAGCGCCAAAGCCCGGAAACCCTTGTTCGGCGACCGTCGGCACATCAGGCAGGGTTGGGTCACGCTCGGCCCCCGCAACCGCAATCGGGCGCACCCGGCCTTCACGGATCAGCGGCAAGGCGGGCGGCAGGCTGGTGCTGCCAATCGGCGCCTGATTGGCAAGCACCGCAGTCGCGGCCTGGGCAGGGCCGAAGGCAACTGGTGTGGCTTCCACCTTGGCCAGCGTGCGGAACAGCAGTTCCGCCCCCAGATGCGGCGTGGTGCCGGTTCCCGAATGGGCATAGGCCATGCCGGGATTGGCCCGCATATGGGCCAGCAACTCGGTCAGGTTGCGCGCCGGCACGGAAGGATGGACGAAAAACGCATTGGGCGCGGTCGCGACCACCGCGATGGTCGTGAAATCATCCAAACCATAACCCGCTGCGCGATAAAGCGATGGGTTCACGCAAAAAGCCGTGCTGTGCATCAGCAGCGTATGGCCATCAGTGGCGCCCTTCACCGCCTGGGTGCCGATATTGCCCCCGGCGCCGCCACGGTTCTCTACCGGCACGGATTGGCCAAGCAGCGCCTCCAGCCGCGCCGCCAGCGCGCGCGCCACGACATCGGTGGAACTGCCGGGCGGAAAGGCCACGATGATGCGAATGGGCCGTTCCGGCCAAGCGGCGCGCGCCAGACGAGGCGCCGCCAAAATCGCTCCACCGGCAATCATGGCCGCGCGGCGGCCCCATAGGTGCTTGGTCATGTTATCCCCCCTAACGCCAAGCATCTTGTAGCATGAACCGCACGGTAACGCCCGAAACGCCCGAATCACACCTGAATATCCGCCGGGGGCTATGCCTATCTTGCGTGTCCCTATAGCCTTGTTCCACTCTAGCTGAATGAGGAAGCACGGCCCCCTCACCCAGGGTGTCACAGCAAGGCAAGGACGACAGGAACGCTCATGACGGATACTCGATATTTGGCGCCGCAGACGCTCGATGAAGCGGTGAGCGCCTTCGCCGCGGCCCAGGGGGCTGCGCGGATTCTGGCCGGCGGGACGGATCTTCTGGTGCAGATGCGCGCCGGCGTCGCAAATCCCGGCCTGATCGTAGATATCAAGAAAATCGGCGAAATGACGCGCATCACGGAAAATGCCGATGGCAGTTTCACCGTGGGTGCGGCGGTATCCGCAGCCTCGCTCGCGGATCATCCGCGCTTCGGTAAGGTTTGGCCGGGGGTTCTGGAAGCCGTGAACCTGATTGGATCGAAGCAGGTGCAGGGCCGCGCCTCCCCGGGTGGGAATCTCTGCAATGGCTCACCTGCCGGCGATAGCGTGCCGGCCATGGTTGCCGCCGGCGCGGTGGTCACCGTCCAAGGCCCGAATGGCCGCCGGCAAATGCCGGTGGAAGCCTTCCCGGCCGGCCCGGGCAAGACCAACCTCGCCCCCGGTGAAATTCTGGTGAGCTTCACCCTGCCCGCGCGCGCCGCTGGTTCGGGCGATGCCTATCTGCGCATGACCCCACGCACGGAAATGGATATCGCGGTGGTGTGCTGCGGTGTCAGCCTGACCATGAAGGATGGCGTTTGCACCGCCGCCCGTGTCGGCCTTGGTGCCGTGGCGCCAACCGTGATGCTGGTAGAAGAAGCCGCCAAGGCACTGATCGGCACAAAGCTCGATGCCGCCGCTGTTGCCGCCGCCGCTGCCGCTTGCAGCGCCGCCTGCCGCCCCATCAATGACAAGCGCGGCACCATTGCCTATCGCACCAAGGTTGCCGGCGTGCTCTTGAAGCGCGCCGTTGCCATCGCCGCCGAACGCGCCAGCCGGAGCTGAACAATGTCCAAGATGCATGTTTCGACCACCATTAACGGGGAACCGATGGAGTTCCTGTGTGAAGCGCATGACAGCATGCTGGATGCGCTGCGCGGCCCGCTTGCCCTGACCGGCGCCAAGGAAGGCTGCGGCACAGGCGATTGCGGTGCCTGTTCCATCACCGTGGATGGCCGCTTGGTTTGTGCCTGCCTGATGCTGGCGGTGGAATCCGAAGGCAAGTCACTCGGCACCATTGAAGGAATGTCGCGGGGCGGTGATTTGCACCCGCTGCAACGCAAATTCCTGGAAATGGCAGCGCTGCAATGCGGCATCTGCACGCCGGGCGTTTTGATTGCCGCGAAATCGCTGCTGGAAAAGAACCCGAACCCGACTGAAACCGAAGTGCGCTTCGGGCTGGCGGGCAATTTGTGCCGCTGCACCGGTTACGACAAGATTGTTCGCGCGGTGATGGAAACCGCCGCTGAAATGAGGGGGGCCGCCTGATGAACGATATGTCCAACAAATGGATCGGCAAGAACACCATCCGCCCCGATGGCGCGGAAAAGGTGACGGGCCGCGCTGCCTATGCCGCCGATACCAATATGCCCGGCATGATCTGGGGCAAGGTGCTGCGCAGCCCGCACCCGCATGCGCGCATCATTTCCATCAATACCGCGAAGGCGGAAGCGCATCCCGGCGTGAAGGCCGTGGTGACGCATAAGGATGTGGTGGATTTCCCGCTCGACAAATCCGTGATGCTCGGTATTCAGGATATGCGCTGGATGTGCCGTAACATCATGGCGCGGGAAAAGGCACTGTTCCATGGTCACCCGATTGCCGCCATTGCCGCGATCTCCGAAAAAGTCGCCGCCGAAGCGCTGCAACTGATCGAAGTGGAATATGAGGTTCTGCCCTGGGTGATTGATGCGGAAGACGCGATCAAGCCCGATGCGCCAATCCTGCATGATTTCATCAAGTTTGATGGTAAGCCTTCCAACATCGCGGGCAAGCTGGAACACAAGCTTGGCGATGTGGAGGCGGGGTTTGCCGAAGCCGAAGTGGTGGTGGAACGCAGCTTCCGCACCGCGCCTGTGCATCAGGGTTATATCGAAACCCATGCCTGCCTGGTGAGTGTGGCTGATGGCAAGGCAACGGTGTGGAGTTCAAGCCAGGGCCAATTCATGGTCCGCGCGATGTGTTCTTACCTCACGGGCCTGCCGCAAAGCGATATCCGCGCCATTCCGGCGGAAATCGGCGGCGGCTTTGGCGGCAAGACGATTGTCTATCTGGAACCGGTAGCGCTGCTGCTCGCCAAGAAATCCGGCCGTCCGGTGAAGATGGTGATGACGCGCGAAGAAGTGATGCGCGCAACAGGCCCGACCTCGGGCTCCTTCAGCACGGTCAAGATTGGTGCGAAGAAGGATGGCACCATCGTCGCGGCGCAGGGCACTTTCTACCTGCAAGCGGGCGCGCTGCCGGGTTCGCCCATTCGCGGTGCGGCGGGCTGCGCCTTCGCGCCCTATAACATTCCGAATGTGCATTCGCTGGGCTTTGATGTGGTGTCCAACCGCTCAAAAGTTGCCGCCTATCGCGCACCGGGCGCGCCAATTGGCGCTTATGGTGTGGAATGCGTCTTGGATGAAGTGGCCGAAAAGCTTGGCATGGACCCGCTTGCGCTGCGCCTGAAAAACGCTGCGCAGGAAGGCACCAAGGCCGCGCATGGCCCGGTCTACCCGCGCATCGGCTTCAAGGAAACCATTGAAGCGGCGATGGCGCATCCGCATTACAGCGCGCCGCTTGGCCCCAATCAGGGCCGTGGGGTTGCCAGCGGCTTCTGGTTCAATGCGGGTGGCGAAAGCTCCGCGCAGGTGAACATCACGGAAGATGGCAATGTGGTGGTTACCACGGGGCATCCGGATATCGGTGGGTCGCGCGCTTCCATCGCCAATATCACCGCGGAATTGCTTGGCATTGATTACAAGCGCGTTTCCGTGCTGATCGGTGACACCGCGACGATTGGCTATTCCAACCTGACCGGTGGCAGCCGCGTGTTGTTCGCTTCCGCGATGGTGGTGACGCAATCTTCGGAAAAGGTCATCACGCAGCTCAAGGAACGTGCGGCGAAGATCTGGAAAATTGATCCCGAAGCGGTGATTTGGGACAATGGCGAAGCCCGTCCTGCCGGCGCCAATGCGGGCCAATTCCCGCCGCTGAGCCTGAAGGAAATTGCCGCCAAGGCTAGCGAAACGGGCGGGCCGATTGGGGCTGGCGTGCAGTTGAACACAACCGGCGCCGAAGGCGGTTTCGCCACCCATATCTGCGATGTGGAAGTGGACCCGGAACTCGGCACCGTGAAGGTGCTGCGCTACACCTCCTTCCAGGATGTTGGGCGCGCGGTGCATCCGGCCTATGTGGAAGGCCAGATGCAGGGCGGTGCGGCGCAGGGCATTGGTTGGGCGCTGAACGAAGAATATATCTACAACGCCAAGGGCCAGGTGGATAATCCCGCTTTCCTTGATTACCGCATGCCGGTCTGTTCCGATTTGCCGATGCTGGATGCGGTGATGCTGGAAATCCCCAATCCGAAGCACCCGCAAGGCGTGCGTGGCGTGGGTGAAGTGCCGCTGGTGCCGCCGCTGGCCGCGATTTCCAACGCCATGTATCGCGCGACGCATAAGCGCTTCTACGCGCTGCCAATGTCTCCGCCGCGCGTTTTGGAAAAGCTGGATCAGGCGGCTGAATAAGCCGCCTTTCCGCAAGGCATCACAGGCCCGGAGGCTTCGGCTTCCGGGCCTTGCTTTTTGTCAGATGATCAAAAGGAGAAGATGATGATTGACACGAAACTAGGCACCGGGGCCGAAGCCACACCTGGGCAGCATATCACAGTGCATTACACGGGCTGGCTGTTTGACGCTGCCGCGCCAGAGAACAAGGGCCGCAAATTCGATAGTTCGCGCGACCGTGCTGAGCCTTTTTCCTTCATGCTGGGCGCTGGCCATGTGATTGGCGGCTGGGATCAGGGCTTTGCCGGCATGAAGGTGGGCGGGCAGCGCACGCTGATCATCCCGCCCGAACTCGGCTATGGCGCGCGCGGGGCGGGCGGTGTCATTCCGCCCAATGCGACGTTGATTTTTGAGGTTGAGTTGCTCGGCGTTGAGTGAAGGCTGACGAGTTCATGTGATCCGCTGCGGCGGATCACATCCTAACGCTTCCTAACGCGAATACCGGATGCGGATCAGTGGCAGCCTTCACTTCGACCCCGCCTTCGATGTCATCAGGCGCTGCCTCGCGTGGCAAACAGATCAGATTGAAGGAGGGAATGTCTGGAAACAGATTCTCACTAACACCGGCGAGATTTCCCGGGTTATAGAGCCAGGGCTGATGCCACCACATACGGTAATTAAGGTCCAAAAGGGTCGCAATCAACTCAGCATGCTTGTCGATCCGATCATCCTCGACATACAGATAAGGACGGAAGCGCGTAATTGTCTGGCGCGCACCATCCAGTACCTGCTTTTCCATACCTTCAACGTCAATCTTGATCATGTGGCAGGCAGGCAGCATCAGGTTGTCAATGGCGATCATTTCAACCACATCGCCATCATCCCCGCCAAGCGCAACGCCACCAAAATCATTGTCGCCGCGATAATCCAGGCGCGGCACCACGATCTCCCCAGGGGCGGCGCCCACTGCCAGGCATTTGGCATCGGTATTTTCAATGCCATTCAGCGCCAGATTGGCGCAAAGCATCTGAAAGATCACCCGTTGCGCTTCAAAGGCGACAACCCCGCCATTTTCACCGACCAGCTTGGCAAGGTGGACTGTATGCGCCCCGATATTCGCGCCGACTTCCAAAACCAGCATACCAGGCTTGATCAGGCCCGAGAAAAGCTGCGCCTCAAGTTCGGAAAACTCGCCATAGCGGTCAAGCGAACCCCCAACATACTTGTCGCGGGCGCTGTAGAGCATGACGCCATGGCGACAATGCTTGAGCCGCAAATGCGGGCTTGGTAGCCCAATAGTTTCCAGTTTTTCGATCATCAATGCCGACCTTCGAATCAAATTCCCCCCTACGCTATCAGTCCTTGCCGCCCCGTGCCAATCTATTCCTCCCGAATGCCCTCCAAGGACCGCTGACGAAATGACCCGCCCGCCAAAGCAGCGCGCCGATCTGTTGCTGGTGGCGCTCGGGTTGGCGGAAAGCCGCGCCCGGGCGCAGGCGCTTATCCTGGCCGGCAAGGTGTTCAGCGATACCAAGCGGGTGGAAAAAGCGGGCGATCTGCTGGCCGATGGCGCGCCGCTTGAAGTACGCGGTCAGGACCACCCCTGGGTCTCCCGCGGAGGGCTGAAGCTTGCGCATGCGCTCACGCATTTCGGGCTGAACCCGGAAGGGCGGGTTTGCCTTGACCTTGGCGCCTCTACCGGGGGCTTCACCGATGTGTTGCTGCATCACGGCGCGGCTAGGGTCTATGCGGTGGATGTCGGGCATGGCCAATTGGCCTGGAAGCTCAGGCAAGACCCGCGTGTGGAGGTGCGGGAAAAGACCAATGCGCGCTATTTGGACAGCACCACCATCCCTGAACCCATCGGCGCCCTGGTCTGCGATGCCTCCTTCATTGGGCTGCGTACCATCCTACCCGCGCCGCTCGCGCTTTGTGCGCCGGGCGCCTTTGCGGTGGCATTGATAAAGCCACAATTCGAAGCGGGGCTAGGCCAAGTCGGGAAGGGCGGCGTGGTGCGCGACGCTGCGCTCCATCGCAGCATTTGCGGCATGATCGCCGATTGGTGGGCAGCGCTACCCGGCTGGCAGGTGCAGGGCATCACCGAAAGCCCCATCACGGGGCCTGAGGGGAATAAGGAATTCCTCATCGCCGCGCGCCGCGAAACATAGGCGGGGCTTGCGCAAGCGGCCCATCCCGCCTATCCGCCCCGTTCCTTTTCCAGACATTCAGGGGTTAGCCACCATGGCCATCGAACGCACCTTCAGCATCATCAAGCCGGACGCCACGCGCCGGAATCTGACCGGCAAGATCAATGCGGTGTTCGAAGACGCGGGGCTGCGCATCGTCGCGCAAAAGCGCATCCATATGTCGCAGGCGCAGGCTGAAACCTTCTATGGCGTGCATCGTGAACGGCCCTTTTTCAAGGATCTGGTGTCCTTCATGATCTCCGGCCCCGTGGTGGTGCAGGTGCTGGAAGGCGAGAACGCGGTCGCCCGCAACCGCGAATTGATGGGGGCGACCAACCCCGCCAATGCCGCGCCCGGCACCATCCGCAAGCTTTTCGCCGAAAGCATTGAAGCCAATTCCGTGCATGGTTCGGACAGCGCCGAAAACGCCGCCATCGAAATCGCCTATTTCTTCGCCGGCAGCGAAATCGTCGGCTGAACCGGCTTCGCTTCCCACGCGGCTGGTAACCAGCCCGTAAGCAGTTCCGGTGTTTAATGCGCCCTCAAGCGATTGAGGGCGCAGGCATGAGCGACGGGGTTGGCAGTCAGGGTGATCGTGCGGCGGCGGGGCTGGAGCTTGCCCATTCGCCGGCAGAACTCCGCCAGGGCATCGCTGAGGCTTTGGCCAATAACGGCGCCGGCCTTAGGCTTGATCTGCAACCTGTCTGCAGCGCCAATGGCCTGGAAACCGTGGGGTATGAGGCGCTGCTGCGCTGGGTCCACCCTGATCTTGGCCCGATCCTGGCCATGGAAACGGTCAATGCCGCGACCCAGGCCGGCATGGCGGGCGCGTTGGATGCCTGGGTTTTCCACGAAGCCTGCCGGATCCGGGCACGCTGGCCACGTTCCGCCCCCTATATTTCGGTCAATATCACTGCCGAGGCGTTTCTGCGGGGCGATGGAACCGCTTTGATGCGTCGTGCCCTTCATGAAGCAGATACGGACCCGCGCGGCCTGGCGGTGGAAATGCCGGCCAATGCGGTTTCTCTTTGGCATGATGCAGCGGCGAACTTGGCCGCGGGGCTTCGCGGTCTTGGGGTTGTGGCGGCCTTGGATGATTTCGGCGTGGCGCGCGGGACCATCCTGGCCTTGCGCGCAATCCCCTTCCCCATGGTGAAGCTGCATCCAAGCCTTTGCGCCGGGCTGGATGGGGAAAACCTCTCGGCACGCCGGGCCTTGGCGCTCACCACCGGTCAGGTGGAAACCGCCCATGCGCTGGGGACCATTGTTGTCGCGAAAAGCGTGGAAACGCTGGCGCAGCTTCGTGCCCTTGAAAAAGCCGGCTGCGACGCGATGCAAGGCTGGCTGCTGGGCCGGCCCGGCAAGGTGCCGAACCTTACCGAGTAGCCTTTGAAGGGCTGCGTTTCAGCCCTTCACATCCATCGCCTGCCGCAGCCCATCACTCACCAGATTGAAGCAGATGGACGTCACGAAAATGCAAATCCCCGGCAGGATCGCAATCCAGGGCTGCACGTAAATCGCGGTCCGCAGCGTATTCAGCATCAGCCCCCATTCGGGTTCCGGTGGCTTGGTGCCAAGCCCCAGGAAGGAAAGGCCCGAGGCCAAAATCATCGAAACGCTGATCAGCGATGTGGCGTAGACAAAAATCGGCCCCAGCACATTGCCCAGCACATGCACGCGCACAATGGTGAAAGCATTGGCGCCCGATGCGCGCGCCGCATCCACGAAATCCAGATTGCGCACGCCGGTGGTCACCGTTTCCGCCACACGAATGATGGGCGGAATGAACACCAGCGTCAGCGCGAGGATGGCATTCATGATACCCGCACCAAGCGCGCCTGAAATCGCCACCGCCAGCAGCACGGATGGGAAGGCGTAGAACACATCGGTCACGCGCATGATCGCCATATTGGTCTTGCCGCCGGCATAGCCCGCCAGCACGCCCAGCACCGTGCCGATCACGAAAGCCAAGGCAACCGGCGTGATCCCCATGAACCAGGAAAGCCGCCCGCCATACAGCAGGCGCGTCAGCATATCGCGCCCAAGCTCATCCGTGCCCAGGATGTAATTCGGCGTGCCAATGGGCCGCAGGCGGCGGATCATGCTGCCCTGATAGGGATCATGCGGCGCGATCAGTGGCGCAAACACAATCGCCAGCAGCATCAGCAGCAGGACCGCGGCACAAAAGATCGTCACCGGATCACGCCGCACGCGCTTCCAGACGCCGGCCCAATAGCCGGTGGAACGTTCCGGCGCCTGGCGCGCCTGGACCGCAAGTTCAGCTTCCGCCGCCGATGGGGTGGTTGCGCTATTGGACATGGCGTCAATTCCGCTTGATGCGCGGATCAAGCGCGGTCTGCATCAGATCCACCAGAAGATTGAGAGCGACGAAGAACATGGCCAGCACCAGAATAGTGCCTTGCAGCACCGGCAAATCGCGCTGGAAGATCGCATTGTTCAGCAAAAGCCCGGTGCCTGGCCAGGAGAATACGGTTTCCACCAGAATGGACCCGCCCATCAGATAGCCAAGCTGCAAGCCCATCACCGCAAGCGCCGTCGGGGCGGCATTCTTCACCACATGCAGGAAGACGCCGCTGCGCGTGAGGCCCTTGCCGCGCAGCGCGGTGACAAATTCCTGGTTCATGATTTCAGCGATGATGCCGCGCACCGTGCGGGTCACGATCCCCATGGGAATGACGCAGAGTGTCACAGTTGGCAGGATCAGGTGCTTTATATGCTCCCAATCCCAGGCCCAATCGGCAGAACCGCCCGGCCCCGCGCCCATGGCGGGCAGCCAATTCAACTGCACCGAGAAGATCACCACCATCACCATGCCAAGCCAGTAATGCGGCACGGAAACGCCACCGACGGCAATCGTCACCGCCACGCGATCCAACCAGGAACCACGGAAAGTGCCGGCAAGCCCACCCAGCACGCAGCCAAAAATAAAGCCCAGCAGTGAAGCCGACGCCGCAAGCATCAGCGTATTGCCGATGGCGCTTGAAAGATCAGACCAAACCGGCCGGCCGGAAGCGAGTGACCGGCCCAAATCCCCCTGCACCACCTTCATCAGCCAAAGCCCGAATTGCACGGGCAGTGGCTTATCTAGCCCGTAATCGCGCCGCACCTGTTCCACCACATCGCCCGGCGCATCGGGCGGCACAATGGCATTGATGGGATCGCCTGGGGCGATTTGCACCAGCATGAAACAGACAAACCCAACCGCAAGCGCGATGGGGATGGCATAAGCAATGCGGCGGATCAGGTAGAAGAACATTGTTGCTCCCGGCAAGGCCGGGCGGCGCGAACCGCCCGGCAGTCAGGTGTTACTGGATGAAAGGCAGACGCAAATCCACAAACCAGCTTTGCGGCTGCACGTAACCGCGCACACGCGGGCTCATGGCACGCGGTGACACGTCATGCGCAATCCAGATGAACAGCGCCTCATCCACGCCAGCCGCATGCAAGCGGGCGAGTGCGGCATCACGCGCGGCGGGTTCGAAGGCATTGCGCGCTTCGGCAATCATCGCGTCAAAGCGCGGATCGTTGAAGAAGCCCCAATTATTGGAAACCGGCGGCGCCATTTTCGAATCCCAGAAGCGCACCATGGCAAAGAAGGGGTCCATGGCGGCGAAGGAGACATTGGTGGCATGCGCGCCACGCGCCGAGGCATGGGTGCAGCCCTGGCGCCAATTGGCGAACAAGGTGTTCCATTCCACCACGTCAAATTCCACATTCACGCCAATCTGCTTCAGATCCTGTTGCAGGAACTCATTCATCGGCAGCGGCTGCATCTGGCCCGAACCGGAAGCCGAGATTTGCACCTTGAGCGTCAAGGGACGCTGGGCGGTATAGCCTGCTTCTGCCAGCAAACGCCGCGCTTCGGCCTTGTCGGTGCGGATATTGAAGCTTGGGTTGCCAAACCAGGGATGGCCGCGGGGAACCGTGCCGACCGGGATGGACATCATGCCCCCCAGCAGGGTGCGAAGCCCCTCGCGGTCAATACCAAGATTGATGGCGCGACGCACCCGCACATCCCGCAAGGGCGAGCCTTCCGCGAAGCAGGGCTGCCAGGGCCACACATGCGGTTGCGCGTTACTGGTAATCACCATGCCGCGTTGGCGCAGCTGCGGAATCGCATCCGGCGCCGGCGCTTCAATCCAATCCACCTGGTTGGAGAGCAGCGCGGCGGTGCGCGCATTGGCTTCCGGAATTGGCAAAATCACGATGCGGTCAAGCTTCGCCTTGTCAGACCAATAGCCATCAAAGCGCGCATATTCGGCACGCTCACGCGGGACAAAGCGCGTCAAGCGGAAGGGGCCGGTGCCGGAGGGTTCACGCGCAAAGGCGTTCCAGGTCGCTTCCGCGCTTGGGTTGGCGGCGCGCAGGCGTTCCCATTGCGTCGGGCTCGCCATGAAGAGATTGGTCAGGTTGATCGGCAGCAGGCTATCCGGTTCCGACGTGAACAGCGCCACGGTGTGATCATCAATCTTTTCCGCCCGCCGCAGCGTGGGCATGCGGGTTGCGGTAATGCCGACCTGGCGCGGGTCATAATGCGGTGCTTCGCGGTCCAGGATCTTGCGCACATTCCACACCACCGCATCGGCGTTGAAATCCGACCCGTCATGGAATTTCACGCCACGCCGCAGGCGAAACACCCAGCGCGTCCTGTCATTGGCATCAACTGCCCATTCGGTTGCAAGGCCAGGGATCACCACGGAAGGCCTGTCTGCTGACGACAAATCCCACATGGTCAGGCCGTCAAACAGCGGAATGCCCGTGAAGCGGTTGCCTTCAAAGCCTTGATCAGGCTGCCCATGGGTCAGCGGAATATCGGCGGCCGTCATGCCGATACGCAGCGTGCCCTGCGCTTGCGCGATGGACGCGCCCAGCACCGGCAATGCCGCGAGGCAGGCGGTCATCAGGAATTTCTTCAATCGCATTGCGTCACTCTCCCTTTTGTCTCATTCGGGCAGTTTCGGGCGAAACTGCCACCCAAGGACCCAAAACGCGGCGCCTGCCCGCAGAAGCTTGTGGCAGAACAACGCGTAGAACCAGCAAAGCCTGTGCCACCGGCCCAGCCTTGGGCTGGCGGTCAGGGATATTCACACCTGCCTAGTTTATTGGCAGCACTGCCCGACCATGCGGCGCCGCGCGCCAAGGCGCAATAGGCAAAACGCGTGGCCCACACCCTTGCCAGCCACGGGGGCAAGGCGGCAGAAGCGCGCCATGCGCATCCTGCTTTTGAACGGCAATACCGACCCCGCCATCACCACCCTGATCGCTACCCGTGCGGCGGAAGCCCTGCCACGGCTCGGCCTGCCCGCTTGCGATTTGGTGCCGGCCACCGCCCCTTTTGGCGCGCGCTATATCGCGACGCGCGCGGCAGTCACCATTGCCGGCCATGCGGTGCTGACGGGCCTTGCTCAGCATATCGGCCCGCATAATCCCCAAGGCTTTGACGCCGCCATCATCGCCTGTTTTGGCGAACCCGCCATCGAAGCCGCGCGCGAATTGCTGCCCATTCCGGTGGTTGGCATGGCGGAAGCTTCAATTACGCTGGCCCTGGAACAGGCGCCGCGCATAGCGCTGCTGACGGGCGGCACTGCCTGGGTGCCGATGCTGGAAGAATTCGCCCTGATCCGCGGCCATGGGCGGGACCGCGTGCAGGTGCGCAGCGTGCCGCCCACTGGCGATATGATCGCCCGCGAACCTGAAAAGGCGCTTGGGCTGATCGCCGAAGAAGCGCGCCAAGCCGTGGCGGAAGGCGCCGGCGTGGTGGTGCTGGGCGGTGCGGGGCTGGTTGGCTTGGCGCCAAAGCTTGCCGCGATGCTGCCGGTGCCGGTGCTGGATAGCCTGGATTGCGCGCTGATCATGGCCTGCCGGGCCGGCACAGCGCCAGGGCGCGTGGCACAGGCACCGCAAAACGGCTTGGGGCCGCAGCTTGCCGCCTTCATGCAAGGCGAAATGCAAAAAACTACGTAAGGACTACTTACCTTTTCTTGCGCCCCGCGCTAAGCTGGCGCAAGAAAATGCCAAATGAGGATACGCAGCCATGGCTTCCTTCCCGATCACCCGCACCACCACCCCCAAGGTGAAGCCCGCCGATGATGAGCTTTCCTTCGGCAAGGTGCTGACCGATCACATGTTCCTGATGGATTATCAGGAAGATAAGGGCTGGCATTCGCCGCGGATCGTCCCCTATGGGCCGCTCAGCCTGGATCCCGCGACCTCCGTGCTGCATTATGGTCAGGCGATTTTTGATGGGCTCAAGGCGTTTCGCGGCGATGATGATCAAATCCGCCTGTTCCGCCCGGATCGCCATGCGGAACGCTTCAATCGCTCTGGCCAGATCATGTGCATGCCGGAATTGCCGGTGGATATCATTCGCCAAAGCTTTGATGCGCTGGTTGGGCTTGAACATGAATGGGTGCCGCGCAAACCCGGCACAGCGCTGTATCTCCGCCCCACCATCATCGCGACCGATGTGATGCTGGGCGTGCATCCGGCGCATAACTACATCTACTTCCTGATCCTGTCGCCGGTTGGTTCCTATTACAAGGAAGGCGTGAAGCCGGTGAAAATCCTGGCCTCAGACACGCATGTCCGCGCGGTGAAGGGCGGCACCGGCGAAGCCAAGACCGCCGGCAATTATGCCGCGAGCCTGGCGGGCCAGCGCGATGCCGCGCGCGCCGGCTATTCGCAGGTGCTGTATCTGGATGGCGTGAACCGCAAATACCTGGATGAAGTCGGCACAATGAATATCATGCTGCGGATCGGGGATGAGGTAATCACGCCGCCATTGACTGGCACCATCTTGGATGGCGTGACCCGCGCCAGCACCATGCAATTGATGCGCGATTGGGGGCTGAAAGTCACCGAACGCCCGATCGCCATTGATGAAGTGATGGCGGCGGGGCGCGATGGCAGCCTCAAGGAAATGTGGGGCACGGGGACGGCGGCGGTGGTCTCCCCGGTTGGGACGCTCGGCTATAAGGGCGAGGATGTGCTGATCAATGGTGGTGAGATCGGCGATGTCACGCGCCGGCTTTATGATGCCATCACCGGCCTGCAATATGGCCGCAGCAATGACCCGCATGGCTGGACAAGTATCGTTCGCAAAGGGTGAGGATGAAGCTCCTCGTCCTTGGTGGCACGGGCCGCATAGGGCGTGAGATTGTCGCGCAGGGCGTGGCGCGCGGGCATGGCATCACCGCGCAAAGCCGAAGCAGCAGGCCACAGGGCCTGCCGCCATCCGTCGCGGTGGCGCCCGCTGATCCCCAAGACCAGGCAGCGCTTGCCGGCGCCTTGGCCGGTCAGGATGCCGTGATTTACGCGCTTGGCTTTCGCGGGCGTGGAGAGGTTTCGTTTTTCTCGGACACCACCAGGGCGTTGATTGCGGCCATGCAAACCGGCGGGCCGCAGCGCCTGATTGCCATCACCGGCGTTGGGGCAGGCGATACCAAGGGGCATGGCGGTTTTTTCTACGACTACCTGATCTATCCGCTGTTCACGAAAAACCTTTACGCCGACAAGGACAGGCAGGAGGCGCTGATCCGCGCGAGCCGCCTTGATTGGACCATCCTGCGCCCGGCGCCCTTCACATCTAGGCCAGGGAATGAGCCTTTTCACATCCTGAACGCCATCGCACCCGGCACGCGTTTATCGAGCGTCACGCCCGCAGAAGTCGCAAGGCTCGCGCTTGATTGCGCAGAAGGCGGGCTGCATCGGCATGAGGCAGTGTTCTTTGGACATGGGGTCGCGGCTTAATGCCAAGCGGGCAGCGCCTAGTCTTCCTTCTTCGCCCCATCAATCACGGTGCGCAGCTTGGCCTTCTCAGCCGCAACTCGTGCGCGTTCGGCCTTGGTCTGCCCATATTTGGCGCGGTTTTCCGTGGCCTTCGCTTCGGCGGCTTCGCGCACCTTGGCCTTACGGGCGCGATTGAGGTTGACGATTTCAGCCATCCCCGCAGGATAGTCCCATCTCTTTTCGAAGGAAAACGCCCATGCCCTTGATCTCCCTTACCGCAGCTGATGGTTTTCGCCTGCAAGCCTATCGTACCGGCCCGCAAGATGCCGCGCGTGCCCTGGTGGTGACGCAGGAAATTTTTGGTGTGAACCGCCATATCCGCAAGCTCTGCGATGATTTCGCCGCTGCCGGCTATGCGGTGATTGCGCCGCAGCTTTTTGATCGTGCTGAGCGCAATGTGGAACTTGGCTATGACGCCGCCGCTCTGGCACGCGGGCGCGAATTGCGTGGCAAGATTGATGCCGGCAAGACTGTTTTGGATGTGCTGGCGGCTGCGGCTGCCCTGCCGCGTCAAGCCAAGCGCGGCATTGTTGGCTATTGCTGGGGCGGCACTGTCGCCTGGCATGGCGCAACCCGCACCAGCGCCTTTTCCGCTTCCGTTGGCTGGTATGGCGGCGGTGTCGCCGCGGCCAAGGATGAGGTGCCGAATTGCCCGACGCAGCTCCATTTCGGCGAAACCGATGCCTCAATCCCGATGAGCGATGTGGAAGCAATCCGCGCCGCGCGGACGGAAGTGGAAGTCTTCGTCTATATGGGTGCGGGCCATGGTTTTGGCTGTGATGAACGCGGGTCTTACGTGGCGAAGGATGCCGCGCTGGCGCAGGAACGCACCCTGGCGTTTTTCGCCAAGCATCTCGGCTGAGAATAGCGGCGCGGGGGATGCCCCCGCGCCAAACGCATCACGCCTTCTTGTCGGTGGAGAGGTTCTTGACCTCCTCCATCGCTTCGGAAAAGCGCTTATGCAGCACTGAAAGCGCCTCGCCGCTTGATCTTTGAATCAGATCGGCCAGTTCCTGCATCTGCCCAACGGCGCGCTCATAAGTGGCCTTGGCCATTTCCGCACGCTTCGCGGCCTGTTCCTGAATATCGCCCGGGCTTGCCATGCTGCGCATGGCATCCTGCATTTCGGCGACCGATTGTTGGACGATTTCCATATGCCGTTCAGCGACTGCGCGCGCACCCTCCAGCGCCACCTTATTGGCTGCCGTAATCGCTTCCAGGTTTTTCTGCTGCGCCTTGGCGAGTTCTGTCATATCCGGCATGGCGGGCAGGCGGAATTCCGCCATTATCTTCGTGATGTCGAGGTTGGGCTTGAAGCTGAAGGGGTCGGTCATGGGGGGCTCCTGAGGTGATAGGCCAGTATAGACCGCCGACGCTCAAGGTCACGAAGTTTCGGCGGCTTCCGCAGCGGGCGGTGGCGCGGCTTCGCCCCGCAGCAGGCCGAGCGGGCGGGCGATCCGTTCCGCCCGATCCAGCGCCGAATCCAAGGCTGCCATGGTGGCGCCCATATCGGGGCTGTCATCACGCGCCCAAGCACGGATGGTGGCAAGCCATACGCCGGCAAGGCCAAGCGCCAGCAACCTGGCCTCACAGCTTTTTGCCTCGACCTCGGCGGCTTCCAGCATCCAGCGCATGGCAATGCCGATATGCGGCGCCAAAGCCAGCGCAAGGGCAGGGTCGCGGCGCATGTCTTCAAACAGGCGGAGAATGCCTTCACGGTGTGGCTGCATGGCATCCACCCGGCGCATCAGCACGTCAAAAACCCGGTCCCGCGCCGAACCGCCCTGGCCCGGAATGGTGCCGGCCAGCACGGCATGGTCCATGACCCGCCCATGCAGGCGCAGCAAATCAAGCCGCGTCGGAAAGCGCGCCCGTAGCGCGGCGGTATCGGTGCCCGCTTCTGCGGCCAGGCGGCGCATGGTCAGCCCAGGCCAGCCATGCGTGGCAATCACGCGCCAGAGCGCGGCGATCAGGGTTTCGTCAGTGGCGGTTTCGGTCATGATACGGATATGGCGCCCAAGGCCTATTTCACCAGGGTAGGTGCTGAGGCTTCAGTCGGTAGCACATGCTCCCGCCAAGCCCGGTCAAAGACAGCGGCGGCATGAGATTCCTGCAGGAAGGCAGCGGTGCAGGTATCACAGGGCTTCCTTTTTTCCTGAGCTCCCACCAATTCGCGGCGCCAGCCGGCTGCCCTTTGGCTCGCGAAGGCCTGGAAGATACTGCCGTAATCCTTCAAATTGCCGATCAGATAATCTTCATGCTCTGGCCGGTCGCTGCGGATATGGCAGCAGGGCACGATATTGCCCGAAAAGCCGATGATGAAATGGGCGAAAGGAAAGAAGCAGGGTGCGGTGCGCTTCGCCGCTGGCGTGATGTCTGGCAGCAACCCGCCGCGATCTGTCCCATTGCGCATGAAATTGATGGCGCGGGTTTCAATTTCCAGGCGCGGATGCGGCATCTTGGCAATGATGTATTCATTGGACCGCACGGTCGCGATGCGCGCCGCTATCCCCGCGCGCACGGAAATCTCCAGCATCCGGTTGATGGCATAGATGTCCGAGTATTGGTCATCCTTGCGCATATGAATCGAGATATGCATGTAATTCAGGCCGGCTTCTGCCAGGGCTTCGATATAGTCCGGGTCAAGATAATCGCCATTCGTGTAGATCATCAGCCTGGCATTGGGCATTGTTTCACGCGCTTCCCGGATGCGATCCAGAATGGTGCGATCCGCCAATGGTTCATTGTAGCTGTTCATCACAAAATTATGCCGGAAGCCGATTTCGGCCAGGTTATCCAGCACCATCCGCCAGACGGGTTCTTCCATGCGCACATTATCGCCCAAGCGATCGCCGACCACATTGGGGCAATAGGAACAGCGGCGATTGCAATAGGAATGCGTTTCGACTTCTACGCGCCCAACCGCGCTGGCGAAATAGCGCTTCGCCACTTCGCGGTCTGCGATGGGGATGAAGGCAGCCCGGCCCAGTTGCATCCGCTTGAATTCCCTATCCCGCCAATTCCCGAGCCCGATCCGTCGCCGCCTGAATGGCGCGCGACATCGTCTTGGGCCAGGCATCCGGTTCCATCAGCACCGCCAAAGCGCGCTCCGTGGTGCCCTTGGGACTGGTAACGGCGCGGCGGAGGTCAGCGGCGTCCTGTTCACTCGCCCCCAGCAGCGCGCCTGAGCCCGCGACCGTTGCCCGCGCCATGCGCCGCGCCAAATCACGCGGCAAGCCCTGTTCCACGGCAGCGGCTTCCAATACCTCGGCCAGCAGAAACACATAGGCCGGGCCGCCGCCCGATACCGCCGTCACGGGATTGATCTGATCTTCCTGATCAACCCAGGCCACTTCGCCAATCGCCGCCAGCAACGCATCGGCCAGCGCCTTCTGAGCATCCGTGACGCCCGGCCCAGCGAAGGCCGCCGTAAAGCCCTGGCGGATGGCGGCAGGCGTATTCGGCATGGCGCGCACTACCGCTGTGCCCGCGCCAAGCGCTGCCTGCATGGAAGCAATCGAACGCCCCGCCATGATGGAAAGGAACAAGGCCCCCTGCGCGGCAAACCGCGTATAGGCAGGCAAGCTGCTTGGCGCTTCCTGCGGTTTGATGGCGGCCACCACCGCGGCGGGGCGGAAATCGGCCGGGATGGCGGCAGCATCCGCCAACACGCGCACACGCCCGGCAAAGGCCGCCACCGCCGGCGCATGGGGTTCCACCACCACAGCGTCAGCAAGGCCCTGTTCCAGCCAGCCGGACAGCATCGCGCCGCCCATCTTGCCGCAGCCAATAAGAAGGATCGGGGGGAGTTTTTCGCTCATGCCCCCAGACTGCCTTTGAAATGAGGCGCGGGCAATCACCCGCGCAATTGGAAACTTACGCCTCGCCCACGCAATCCAGCATGGCGGCGGCCAGCGCATCGGCTGGGCTTTTCCCGCCCCACAGCACGAATTGAAAGGCCGGGAAGAAGCGTTCGCATTCCGTCAGCGCGATATCCACCATATCTTCCAGGCTTTCCGCCGAGGCACCAGGCGCGCCCCGCAGCAGCACGGAATGGCGGAACACCGGCACGCCATCCTCGGCTTCAATGCCGAAATGCCCGATCCATAGGCGGTCATTCGCCAAGGCCAGCAATTCATAGAGCTTTTCCCGCCGCGCCGCCGGCACTTTCAAATCAAAGGCGCAGGTAAATGCCATGGCGCTCATCTCAGAGGACCATGAGAAATGCAGCCCGTAATCGCACCATTTCCCGGGCGCTTCGGCGGCCATTTCCTCATCGGAGCGGCGTTCAAAGACCCATTCATTGCCGGAAATGATCTGTTCCAGCACGTCCAAGGGATTGATAACGCGATCAATTTCAGTGTGTAGAGAGGCTGACATCGGAAACTCCCCCTTTCCGATCAGCCGGCCTGCACCCCAACATCTGGTGTGCGAATCGGGCCGACGACCACAAGGGGGAGATTACGCAGGTGCGGAATCCCACTGCAAGGGCGAATAGGTTACAATCCTGTCTTCACGTAGTGGATGAGGATTTGCCGCCCGATTTCGGAACCGGCTTCGATTGTTTTGTCGCATTTTCCGAGTCGCCAAGTGTTTCCACTTGGCTTGAAAATGCTTTGGCTTCCAGCGCTTCCACCCGGGCTGCCAGGTCTTCAGCCTGTTCCCGGGCACGACGCGCGACATCCATGGCGGCGTCCAATTCTTCCCGCCGCACCAGATCCAGCCGGCGGATAATGGCTTCCGCCTGGGCCTTGGCGATGGCCTCAATCTCAGCACGGATGCCGGTCAGCACCGAAAACGCGCCGCCGGCCACGCCTGCCAGGTCGTCCATCATGCGGGCACGCCCGCCACCCTGATCCTTCATCGCCTTGCCCTTTCGGCTCTTGCTTGCCGGTCCATCCCCTCAACGCCTATACCCTAGCGACACGTCGCTCAAGATCGAGGCTGCGGAAAACCGCCATGCATATTGTCACTGGCGGGGCCGGTTTCATCGGCTCCAACCTGGTTGCAGCACTTTGCGCCCGAGGGGCGGAGGTGATGGTGGTGGACCGCCTGCGCCAAGGGGTGAAGTGGCGCAATTTGGCAAAGCACCCCATCGCCGGCGTGATCCCGCCCGAGGCGTTATGGGATTTCCTGGCCGCCGGCGCGCCGGTGGAAGCGGTGTTTCATATGGGGGCGATCAGCGCCACCACGGAGTCCGATGGCGATCTGGTGGCGGCGGTGAACATCACCTTGTCACAGCGCTTGTGGGATTGGTGCGCCAAGCGCGGCGTACCCTTCATCTATGCGTCTTCCGCCGCGACTTATGGCGATGGGGCGCTTGGGTTTGATGATGACGCATCCGAAGCGGCGCTTGCCAAATTACGGCCCCTCAATCTGTATGGCTGGTCCAAGCTGGCTTTTGATCGGCGCGTGGCGCAGATGCTGACGCGCGGGCAGGCGCGGCCGCCGCAATGGGCTGGGCTACGCTTCTTCAATGTCTATGGCCCGAATGAACACCATAAGGGCCGCATGGCGAGTGTGGTGCTGCATAAATTCCGCCAGATCATGGCGAGTGAGGCGGCAACCCTTTTCGCCTCAGACCGCGAAGGTGTCGCGGATGGGGAACAGATGCGCGATTTTGTGCATGTGGATGATTGTGTCGCCGCGATGCTGTGGCTGCATGACAATCCCAGCACCTCAGGCCTGTTCAATATCGGCAGCGGCACGGCGAGGAGTTTTCTGGACCTGACGCGGGCGATTTACGCGGCCTTGGATCGTGCGCCCGATATCCGTTTTCTGCCCATGCCGGATGATCTGAAGGGCAATTACCAGTATTTCACCGAAGCCCGCATGGAACGCCTGCGCGCGGCTGGCTTTCGCAAAAACCCGATCACGCTGGAAGCCGGTGTCGCTTCCTATGTGCGTGATGTGCTGCTGCGCGCCGAGGATCCCTTCGCCTGATGTTCTTCGCCCTGCCCTTTCCGATGATTGATCCCGTGCTGGTGCAAATCGGGCCGTTTGCCATTCGCTGGTATGCTTTGGCCTATATCGCCGGGATTGTGCTGGGCTGGCGGCTCGCGCGGCGGTTGGTGGTGCTGGGGCCAAAGGTAGCGACGCCCGAACAGGTGGATGATTTTGTCACCTGGGTCACGCTTGGCATCATTCTGGGCGGGCGCTTTGGTTATGTGATTTTTTATCGCCCTGACATTTTCTTGAGAGCGCCTTGGGAGACTCTGTACCTATGGCAGGGCGGCATGTCCTTCCATGGCGGGGCGCTGGGTGTGATTGTCGCGCTGTATTTCTTCACGCGGCGCCAGGGGTTGGATTGGGTGGCGTTTTCCGATCGCGTGGTGTGCGTGGTGCCGATTGGGATTTTCCTGGGGCGGCTTGCAAATTTCATCAATGGCGAGCTTTGGGGCCGGGTGGCCGATGTGCCCTGGGCCATGGTGTTTCCCGGCGCCGGGCCTGATCCGCGCCACCCGTCGCAGCTTTATCAGGCTGGGCTTGAGGGGATGTGCCTTTTCGCCCTGCTGATGGTGCTGGTTTACCGGCCTTCAGTGCGCGCGCGTGCTGGCGTGCTTTCGGGCGTATTTCTGGCCGGCTATGGCGTGGCGCGCTTCATTGGTGAGTTTTTCCGCCAGCCCGATGCGCATTTGGGGTTTTTGTTTGCGGGGGCGACCATGGGGCAATTGCTGTCGCTGCCGATGGTGGCGGTGGGGGCTTGGCTGGTGGTGCGGGGGATGCGGCGCCCGGCGTGATACGTGGTGCTGTCGGAGAGGATTGAACTCGTATCGGCTCAAGCGTGGGCAAATTTTCTGCCGGTTTGCGACCAACTGCAACGTGATGAACGTATCACGCGTGCTAGTCACAGGCAAACTCAAGCTTGTTTTTTAGAACCCTTCGGACCATGACTCGATTAGTGACTTCGGCTAAGTTCGCGGGATGAGTGAAGCAGAATGGATAGGGCTAGCAGGCCTAATCGCAAGCTTTGTTGCTGCCGTTTATGCCGGGCTAGGCTACCATCGCCCGCGAGCGCCAAAGCAACCAGCGCCGCCACGCTTCATCGGCGAGCTTCCTGATAGTGGGCCAGCTCTTTCAGATTTCCTTTTGAAGAATAATGGCCAGGTCGTTGACCTTGATGTTGGGTTCGCTTGGTTAATGCACGACGATCCAGAACCGGAGGCCGACTTCATTCAGGCCGTGCCATTTGAAGACCGAAAGGATGGCTATCGGCTGGTCCTTAGCGATGGTCCACCCGAAGAAGGGACGGTAAACAGGCTCACCAAGTATGATATCTTTGACCTACCAGGGCAGCACATGAGTGCGTTTGCAAGTGACCCGGCGGGGGGTCGGTTCGGAATTCTGCGCGGCTCCTTCGTCCCGCGCGAAAAAGGTGCAGGGAAATTATTCAGCTACGGTGTACTAATACAGGTTGACGAACTGAACCGAGCGCTGTTGAGCAGGTAGCAGATCGCAGGCGGCTTCTCTACCGCCTCCTCGGGATCTTTTGTTCTGAGGGTCGCAATACCTTGGGATTTCTCAAAGTCCGCGCCGAGGTCCCTGGGGGATTCTGGGCCTGACCAAGCCCAGCAAGCACGCTCCGGTGTGATTCGCGCCGCGCCGCATGTGTCAGAAACGTGCCGCAGTTCCACACCTGTTCACGCGCTTTGGTGCTTTTCTGTTCCACTTCGCGGCGGCAATACCAGCGCTAAGCCATTGAAAAGATGGTGCTGTTGGAGAGGATTGAACTCTCGACCTCTCCCTTACCAAGGGAGTGCTCTACCACTGAGCTACAACAGCCAAGGCCCTGGCGGACGCGCATCCTCTAGCCCCAGCCTGGGGCGTCCCGCAACCCCTTGATGCAGGCAGAATGCGCTGCCAATTCATGCCCGCATGGAAAAGCACGGCAAAACCCCGCCCAAGCCCGCATTGTCCCGCGAAGAAAGGCTGGCCGCGGCACTTCGGGAGAATCTGCGCCGCCGCAAGGCCAAGGCGCGGGCGCTTGATGCCGCGGCAGCGCCCCCCAAGCCAGACAGCCCGGAAAAACCAAGGGAATAAAGCCGGGTTTCCCCCGGGGGGCCAACTGCGCTATTTCCCACCCCCAAGGGGCTCCGGCCCAAGCTTAAGGATATGCCATGAACTGGATCAGCGATTGGGCCCTGCCGAAGATCCAGGGCCTGTTCAAGCGGGAAGCGCCGGAAAACCTCTGGCATAATTGCCCTGCCTGCCAGCAGATGATCTTCCATCGAGACCTCGAAAAGGCGCTGCGCGTTTGCTCCCATTGCGGGCATCACATGCGCCTGGGTGCCGTGCAGCGGCTGGAAGCCACCTTGGACCCTGGCTTTTCCCGCATTGAATTGCCCAAGGCGCCGGCTGATCCGCTGCGCTTTCGTGACCAGCGCCGCTATGCGGATAGGCTGCGCGAAAGCCAAACCAAGACAAGCATGGATGATGCGGTGGCCGTGGCGCATGGCACCATCAATGGGCGCCGCGCGGTCGTCGCCGCCTTCGAATTCGCCTTCATGGGCGGGTCCATGGGCGCCGGCGTGGGTGAGGCTATTGTCACCGCGGCCAAGCTTGCCGTGCTGCAAAATGCGCCGTTGATTGTGTTTACTGCCTCGGGCGGCGCGCGCATGCAGGAAGGCGCTGTCAGCCTCATGCAAATGCCGCGCACGGTGATTGCAACGCGCATGGTGAAAGAAGCGGGCCTGCCCTTCATCACCGTATTGTGTGACCCGACCACGGGCGGTGTCACCGCCAGCTTCGCCATGCTGGGCGATATCCAAATCGCCGAACCTGGTGCCCTGATCGGCTTCGCCGGCGCGCGGGTGATTGAACAGACCGTGCGCGAAAAACTGCCAGAAGGCTTCCAACGCGCCGAATATCTGCTGGAACACGGCATTCTGGATATGGTGGTGAAGCGGGGCGAGATGCGCGAAACGCTCGCCCGCGTGATTTCACTGCTGCGCGAACCGCTGCTCACGCGCAGCGGTGAAGAAGCCGAAGCCGCCACCGCACCCGCCGAATAATTCCCGTGTCCCGCGCTGAAGCGATTGTGGAGCGTCTGCATACGCTCCACCCCAAGCTTATTGATCTGAGCCTTGGCCGGATGGAGGCTTTGCTGGCAAAGCTCGGCCATCCGGAACGGCGCCTGCCGCCCGTGATCCATGTGGCGGGGACCAATGGCAAGGGCTCAACCTGCGCTTTTCTGCGCGCCATCGGCGAAGCGGCGGGGCAGCGCGTGCATGTCTATACCTCGCCCCATCTGGTGCATTTTCACGAACGCATCCGGCTGGCGGGCGACTACGTGACGGATGAGGTGCTGACCGCAACTTTGGAAGAAGTGGAAGCGGTGAATGAAGGCGCGCCGATCACGGTATTTGAAGTGACCACGGCGGCGGCCTTTGTGCTGTTCAGCTGCGTGCCGGCTGATTTGCTGGTGCTGGAAGTGGGCCTGGGCGGGCGGCTGGATGCGACCAATGTCGTGCCGCGCCCGGCGGCATCCGCCATTACCTCCATTTCCATGGATCACATGGATTTTCTGGGCGATACGCTCGGCAAAATCGCGGGTGAGAAAGCCGGCATCATGCGCAGCGGTGTGCCTTGCGCCACGGGCGCGCAAGCCGCAGCAGCGCTGGAAGTGATCAGCGCCACGGCTGCCGCCCGCGGCGCGCCGTTGCTGCGGCGCGGGCAGGATTGGTTTTGTGAGGCAACGCCAGAAGGTCTGCACTATCGCGATGCCACAGGCGCGCTGAGCCTGCCGCCGCCGGGGCTGATCGGCCCGCATCAGGCGGATAATGCCGGCATTGCCATTACTGCCTTGCGTGCCGCTGGCCTGCCATGGCTGAATGATGCGGCGATTGCTGAGGGAATTGCCAAGGCCACCTGGCCCGCGCGGTTGCAGCGCCTTTCGGGCCGGCTTTCTGCATTGCTGCCAAAAGGTTTTTCGCTTTGGCTCGATGGCGGGCATAATGCCGGGGCGGGGCAGGCGCTGGCCCAGCATTTCACGCAATGGCGCGATCAGCCTTTGCATCTTATCATCGGCATGAAGCAGGGCAAGGCGAGTGCGGAATTCCTCCGGCCGCTGCTGCCCTTTGCCACCAGCATCCATGCGGTTGCCGAACCCGGTCAGCATCTGGCGATGAGTGTCGCGGACATCATCACTGCCAGCGGTGGTATTGCCGAAGCAGGGCCGACCGTTACCGAAGCGCTGGGCAAAATCGCCGACCGCGCAAAGCCGGGCCGCGTCTTGATTGCGGGCAGTCTCTATCTGGCGGGTGAAGTGCTGAAATCTGACCTTGGTTGAACATCAGCCCTTTGCGGGAGGCGCCCTATTGTGTCCGGCGCGAAAGCGAAACCGCATAGGAAGAAGCGCGCGCCTGCAGGGTTGGATCATCGCTCATTTCAATCCCCGGTGCCTGATCAAGGATCATGAAGCTGATCGGATCACATGGCCCACCGGGGCCGGCGGAAACCTCGGTCACCGTCAGTCGGCCCACAATGGCGCGCGGGCGATCATCCGGCCAGGCGATTGTTGGGTTCAGTAAATCATCACCCTGCCCGGGGAATTGCAGCACCATGTCGAATTCCACAGGCGCGGTGCCAATCCGCCGACGCAGATCATCGGCCAGATAATTATTGCCAAGGCTTTGCATCTGCTCCGCTGTCAGCCGTTCCACCCCTGCGCGCGGTTCAAACACCCAGCGCGCCGGGCGCACCTGGCCATCCTGCCCGCGAAACATGAAGGTATTCACCCCCCAATAGGGCGTGGTGGCGAAGCTCGCCGGCGGCGCATTGGCGGCAAGGTAGCGGGCCTGATTGCCGACCGAAGGATTGGCGGCAACGAAGGCCGCAAAGGCCGCGGCACGTTCAGGATTGGGTCTGCCTGTCGCCGGATCATTCGCGCGCGCTAGCAGCCCATCCACCAGCGCCTGTGGCGTGGGCGAACCAAAAACCGGCGTTGAGATATTCGCCATTTCAAACAAATCGCCAGAAGGCGCTTCGAAGCGGATGGAAAGGCTGCGCGTGCCACGCGCGGTATCCGATGCATTTGGATTGGCGCCCGCAACACCGAAACGGATCAGCGCCGCATTGCGCTGGCCGCTGAAGACGGGCGCCACGGAAAGCCTGGTGCCTTCAGCGGTCGCCACGAAATGTCCGGCTGCACAAACGCCCTTGGGATGGCTCGGGCGATGGGTGCGCACCGGCCCAAGCACGGCTTCAAAGGCGTCCACGATCACTTCAGGGCTTGGCTACGCCGAAGCACGACCCGATGATACAAGCAGTGCCGAAATGGCAGCACCAGCGAAGATGGCAAGGCGGCTCGGGAGTGTGGCGGACATGATGTTTTACTCCCAGGCGCGTGATGGATCGAACCAATCTCAGGGGGCGTCTTTGCGGCGCTTTAGCCTCGCCCCGTTTCGATGATCATCCGATTCTCGTTTGCGAGAGTCAAGAAATTTCGTCTTTTTCCAACTCCCATTGATTACTACCCACGCACCCAATTCCGCAGCCCGATGGGCCTGATGCGCCTTGCTTGGCTGATGAGGTGTCCGGCGCGGCGCTTGAACCCGTGGCGCGACCGCGCCCTACCAAGGAACTCCCTTGACCAGGCGTAGTACAGGCCCTCGGCGATGGCTTCGCGGCGGCATGGGGGAGCGATGCTTTCCGCGCCGCGCGCTTCATTTGTCTGTTGCGTTGGCGAATAAACTACCCCCCGCTGCCTCCGCCTTCCCCCTGAGCCTTTTCAAGCCAAGTGGCGTCGCTTGGCGGCTCGGAAAATGCGACCAAGAAAATGCTTCAGGGGCTTTTCGCCGCGTGCTCACGCGGTGAGGAAGCTCTGAACAAATCAAAAAACCCCGCCACCACATCCGCAATACTCCGCCCGCGCCCGGTATCAATCGAAACCGTCGCGGTCACGCCGGCGCGCAAAGGGGGCTCGCCCTCATGCAGTTCCAGGCGGATGCGCACGGGCAGGCGCTGCACCACCTTCACCCAATTGCCGGAGGCATTTTGCGGCGGCAGTATCGCAAACTCCGCCCCCGTGGCCGGGCTGATGCTTTCCACCACGCCCTTCCAGGTCACATTCGGGTAGATATCCAGCACCACATCCACGCGCTGGCCCACGGCCACATGGGTCAGCGTGGTTTCCTTCAAATTTGCATCCACCCAGGGGCGGCTATCTGAAACCAGGGCGAAAATCGGGGTCGCCGCGCGCAATTGCTCGCCCACTTGCAGGCGCAAATTCACCACCGTGCCGCCGGTCGGCGCCTTTATCTCCGTGCGCGCCAAATCCAGCGCCGCGCGGTCGCGTTCGGCCATTTTCTCCCGCACTTGGGGGTGGTCATCCACCGGCAAATCCGCATCACCCTTCAGCGTGGTCAACAGGCGCACCAGGCGCTGGCGCAGCACATTCATACGGTCCTGCGCCACCTGAGCGTCATATTGGGTTTCTTCCATGCGCGCGGTGGGGGCGATGCCGCGGCTGGCCAATTCTTCTTGCCGGCGCGCCTGGCGCGCGAGGAAGGCCACGCGCTTTTCAAGCTCCGCCATTTCGCCCTGGGTTTCCTGATAGGTCGCGCGGGAGAGTTCAACCTGCGTGCGGGCGGAATCCAACTCAGCCTCGGCCTTTTCCAGCGCCAGGCGGAAGGGGGCGGGGTCAAGGCGCAGCAGCACGGCGCCGGCGGCCACGCGCGCATGGTCGCGCACCAGCACTTCCGTGATGCGGCCGGCGACTTCCGGCGCAATCTGCACGATATCAGCGCGGACATAGGCGTTTTCGGTGGTGATGTAGCGCCCGCCGGTCAGCCAAAAGCCAATCGCCACCAGCAGCGCCAGGGTGGGCACGCCCACCGGCAGCACAAGGCGCAAAAGCCGGCCCTGCATGGTCAATAGCCCCTGGGCGTATCGGAGGGGCTTAAGATAGGCTCGCCACCGGCGCCAAGACTTGGCAGTATTCGTTCCCTCATCACCCTCAGCTTGGCAGGAAAAGGCCATGTCCGCCATAGGCTTGCGGGATATTTATCGGCGAAAACCGCTCTGATGTCGGAAACCAACCCGATATTGGAATTGTCGGTCACGCGCCGCTGCCTGATCCTGGCGGCGGTGGTGATGGGGGCGACGCTTTACGCGACCACGCTGCTGGTGGCTTCAACGCTGCTGCCGCAAATGCAGGGCAGCCTGGCCGCGACGGCGGATGAAATTGCCTGGACCACCACCTTCAATATCCTGGCAACGGCGATTGTGACGCCCATGACAGGCTGGCTGGTGGCGCGTTCGGGCCGCCGCAAGGTGATGCTGTTCTGCGTGGCCGGCTTCACCGTCGCGACCTATCTGGTGGGGCAGGCGGAATCGCTGGAAACCGTGGTGCTGTGGCGCATTGTGCAGGGCGGCATCGGCGCACCCGTCATTCCTTTGGCGAATGCGATTGTGCTGGATAGTTTCCCGCGCAAGCAGGCAGGGTTGGTAAGCTCCATCTTCGGCATGACCGTGGTGTTGGGCCCGGTGATCGGCCCAGTATTCGGCGGGCAATTGGCTGAAGCTTATGGCTGGCGCTGGGCTTTTTACATGATTGTGCCGGCGGGCGTGCTGGCCACCTTCGCGCTTTGGGCGACGCTGCCGGAAGATGAGTCCAGCAAGCCCGTGCCGCTGGATTGGACCGGGTTTCTGGCGCTGACCGTTGCGATTTCCTGCGTGCAATTGATCCTTTCACGCGGGCAGCGCTTGGATTGGTATGAATCGAATGAGATCATTATCGAAACCCTCATTGCTGCCTTGGCGTTTTATGTTTTCATTGCGCATAGCCTGACGGCGAAGCAGCCCTTTTTGAATTTGCGCCTGTTGCTGGATAGGAATTACGCCATCGGGCTTTTGCTGGTGTTCATCTATGGCATGGTGAATTTCACGCCGATTGTGCTGCTGCCATCGCTGTTGCAGCAATATGCCGGCTATCCGGATAGCGTGATCGGGGAAATCGTTGGCTTTCGCGGCATTGGCGGCACCATCGGCTTCGCGCTGACCTTCCTGATTGGCCGCTGGGACCCGCGGATTGGCATGGCGATAGGCTTCGCCGCCATGGTAGCCGCCGGGCTTTGGCTGATGAGTTTTGATTTGAATGTCAGCGAAGAAGCGCTGCTGTGGAACGCCGTGCTGCAAGGCATTTCGGTTGGCATCATCTGGGTGCCACTGACGGTGTTGACCTTCAAGACTCTGGATCGGGAGCATCTGCCCGAAGCCATGGCTATGTTCCATCTGCTGCGCAATATCGGATCAAGCCTGTTTATTTCGCTGAGTGTGGCGGAGATTATTCGCTCGGGCGCGGCGAATTACAGCCGGATGACGGAAATGATCTCGCCCTATAATCGCACGCTGCAATTGCCGGGGTCCATGGGTGGTTTTGGCATGGAAACCGTGCCGGAACTGGCGAAGATGAGCAGCGAGATCGCACGCCAAGCCGCGATGATTGGCTATGTGAATGGGTTCGGGCTGTTTACCGCGGCATCAGCGGTGGCGATTGTGCTAGTGGCGTTTTCGGGTGGGCGTGGGAAGGGGGCGTGATCAAATAAGCGCTGCCAGCGTCTCCCCCAACACCGCCAAATCCCCCTCCCGCGACAGCCGATGATCCCCATCCTTAATCAGCGTCACGCGCACATCACCACCCGTCACCGCTTCCGCAATCCGCAGCGCATGGCGCCAGGGCACATCCGGGTCTTGCTGACCTTGTAAAATGCGCAAGGGGCAATCCAGCGCAATCGGCGCACGCAGCAAAAGCTGATTGCGGCCATCTTCAATCAGCGCACGCGTGATGGGATAAGGCGCGCCGTATTCGCTCGGCCTATGCCACACACCATCGCGCAAAATCGCCTCACGCACGGCAGGCGGAAATGCCGCCCACATCAAATCCTCCGTGAAATCTGGCGCCGGCGCTATGCCAATCAGCGCCCGCACCGCAACCTTGCGCCGTGCGGCCAGCAGCAGCGCAATCCAGCCGCCCATTGAAGACCCGATCAGGATTTGCGGGCCTGCCGTCAGCGCCGCAATCACGCAGGCCGCATCCTCTGCCCAACGCCCAATCGTGCCATCCTCAAACCGTCCTTCGGATGTGCCATGGCCGGAATAATCAAAGCGCAAAAACGTCTGCCCGCGCGCAGCGCACCATCCCGCGAGGAATTCCGCCTTGCTCCCCGTCATGTCACTATTGAAGCCGCCCAGAAACACCACGCCAGGCCCGCGCCCGGCCACGCGCCGCCAGGCCAGATGCACGCCATCACCGCGATCAAGCCGCCCGGTTTCTTCCTTCATGCGCGCGGCAATCCACGCGTGGCGAGGGATGCAAACAGCGCACCAATGCCGTAGCGCCAGGGCGGGCATTCATCGGTGCGATCCACCTCATTCACCAGCACGCCAAGACGCGGCGATGCAATCCGCACCACATCCCCTTCACGATGCGTGAAGCCCATGCCGGGCGCGCCACGATCCTTGGCGGGCGAGAACGGCGTGCCCAGATACAACACCGCACCATCCGGATATTGATGATGCGCACCAATCATTTGCGCAACCACATCAGCAGGATCGCGGCTGATCGCACCCACCGGCCCGCTTTCCGCCAATTCAAACCCATCACGCCCGGTGATGGTCAGGCTGAGTTCCGCGTGCCGCACATCTTCCAAGGTAAAGCCCGCATCAAACAGCCGGATCATTGGCCCCAGCGCGGCGGAGGCGTTATTGTCCTTCGCGCGCCCCAGCAAAAGCGCGCTGCGCCCTTCCACATCCCGCAGATTGACATCATTGCCGAGTGCAGCACCCTGAATGCGCCCCTTGCCATTCACCACCATCACCGCTTCCGGCTCAGGGTTGGACCAGGCGGAGACAGGATGCACGCCGATCTTGCTGCCCGTGCCAACAGAAGCCATGGCGGGGCATTTGGTGAAAATCTCCGCTTCCGGGCCAATGCCCACTTCCAGATATTGGCTCCACCAGCCCTTTGCCAAAAGCGCGGCCTTCACGCGCATGGCTTCCGCGCTGCCGGGCAAGATCGCCGTCAGATCATCGCCGATGATCGCACGAAATTCGGCGCGCACCGCTTCCGCCTGGGTGGCATCTCCGCGGCAGCGTTCTTCCACCACGCGTTCCAACATGCTGCGCACATAGGTCACGCCGGCGGCCTTCACGGTTTGCAGATCAATTGGTGACAGCAGGAAGGGCAAGCCAGGGTCGCGCGCATCCCAGGCCGCATTGGTGAACAGCCCTGCCAGATCAAGCGTGATGGGCAGACCGCGCCGGGTGATGGCGCCGATCGCGTCATCCTCTTCCAGAAAGCGCGAAGCGGTGCCGAAGGCGGGCGTCAGATCATAGGCGGTGCCGCGCGCAAAGCCGATCACGCAGGGCCCTTCGGGCAGCATGATCCGGGCGCAGAAATGCCCCTCGGCGAAATCCACCGGCAAATGGCTGGATGAAATCTGCATGGCGCCCCCCTGTTTTCTTGCCCGCCCATTTTGCGTGAAGTGGCGCCGCATCGCCAGGGTGCTTGCGCTGCATCAAGAAGTCGGGCGGCGATTTCGGTTTGTCTTGCCCTTATGCAGGAAATGATAGCCGCGCCCGCCCTTGGTCTCGGGCACCCCTTTCTTTCCGCCGCAGGGGCTGCGGCTGCCCGCGCCCTGATGGCTGCGGCCATCCCCGTCACCGTGCCCCGCCGCGACGTGATTTTTGCGCCCGCGACGGAGCCAGAGGCGCTTTACCTGCTTTTGGAAGGCTCGGTCGGGCTTTCCATGCAAGGCGCAGCTGAGTCCCGCGGCCTTTTGGAAATCATCAGTGGCGGCGAATGCTTTTTGATGCCGGCAGTGATTATGGGCGGCGCCTGGCCCTTCGGGGCCGAGGCTTTGGCCCCAAGTCGCCTGCTGCGTATCCCGCTTGATGCCTTTCACGCCACCATGGCCGGGGAACCGCGACTGGCCGAAGCCAGCCTCGCGCAAATGGCGCGGCAATGGCGGGTTCTGGCGGATCAATTGCGCGACATGAAACTCACCAAGGCGAGCGAACGCGTGGCGCATTTCCTCGCCGGGCGGCTGATGCCGGGCGGGCGCGTCGCCATGCCGGAACCGCGCGCGGCCATAGCGGCGCGGCTTGGCATGACACCGGAAAGCCTCTCCCGCGTCATGCATGGGCTGGAAGCGGCGGGGCTGGTGCGCCTGCAAGGCAGGCGGGTTGAAGTGCCGGATGCCCAGGCGCTGACCCAGGGGGCGCGGGCTTCCGGCCATTAGATTAAGCGGTTAGGCTCCCCCAAAACGGAGGATTGCCCATGGCCCGCGTGCCTGATTTGACAGTGGATGATCTGGCGGAAGCCGATAGAGACCTGCTGAAGCGACCGATTGCCCTACATAAGGCGCTGGTCAATAGCCCCAAGGCAGCGCGCGTCTTTTCCGGCCTTGGGCAATTCATCCGCTACGGGTCGCGACTCGACCCACGGCTGCGCGAATTGGCCATTCTGCAAGTGGGCTGGCAGGCGCGTTCACCTTATGAATGGTCGCATCACGTGAAAATCGGCAAGGATTTCGGCGTGAGCGATGCCGATATCCGGGGCCTGATCGCGGAAAGCGCGGGGCAGGATTCGGCGCTTGAACCACTCGCCAAGCTGGTGCTGCTGGCCGCCCGTGAAGCCGCGGCAGGGCCGGGGGTGAGTGAGGCCACCTATAAGGCGCTGGCGGCGCATTTCGACCATGAACTGATGGTGGATTTGGTGGTGACCATTTCTTTTTACTGCGCGGTGGTGCGCGCACTTTCATCCTTGGCGATCGAGGTTGAGCCGGAGTACCAGCCCTATCTGGACCAATATCCCCTGCCGGCGTAAGGTGGTTTTTTAGTAAAGTGCTGATTCAAATAGGTTAAATTTACTGGCTGGGGTTAGGAAACGCCCCGGCTGACGCAGCTTTGCGGCGAAGGGATTACCTGGCCCGACACCCCAGGGTTGCAAATAATTTTCGAATTAAGGGGGGCTTCAGACCGCGCGTTAACCTTTTGGTTAATGCTCGCAGTGGAAAATGGGTCATCCGAGGGAGAACGGGTGGCGATGGAACTCAAGACGGTACAGGCCGGGGTACTGGAGATGGCGGTGGAGATGAGCGGCCCTGAAAGCGGGCCGGTCGCCATCCTGCTCCATGGCTTTCCCGATGATGTGCGCGTCTGGGATGGCGTGGCGCCCGAGCTTGCCGCCCAGGGGTTTCGCGTTCTGGTGCCGTATCTGCGTGGCTACGGCCCGACCAGGTTTCTGGACTCGGCGACGCCCCGTTCCGGCGAACAGGCCGCGCTTGGGGCAGATTTGCTGGCGCTGATGGATGCGCTGGCGATCCCGAAGGCCATCCTTGCGGGTTATGATTGGGGCGGGCGCGCAGCCTGCGTTGTCTCAGCCCTTTGGCCAGAGCGGGTGATCGGCCTGGTTTCCGCAAATGGCTATAATATTCAAGACATTGCAGCGAGTATCCGCCCCGCCGCGCCAGCGCAGGAAGCGCGCCATTGGTATCAATGGTACCTCCAAACAGATAGGGGCGCGGCGGGCCTGGCCGAGAATCGGCGGGAGCTTTGTGAGCTGCTGTGGCGTCTCTGGTCGCCCAATATGGGCTTTACTGCCGAAAGCTACGCCAAAACGGCGGCCAGCTTCGACAACCCCGATTTTGTAGCGGTTGCCGTGCATTCCTATCGCCATCGCCACCGGGCGGTGGCCGGCGACCCGGCCTATGCGGCGATTGAAGCGCGCCTTGCCGCCCGCCCGATCATCACCGTGCCAAGCCTAGTTTTGCACGGGGCCGAGGATGGCGTGGACCCGCCGGGCAATAGCGCCGGCTGCGCCCGGCATTTCACACAGCTTCTGGCGCGCAAGGTTGTTCCTGTTTCCGGACACTTCCTTCCGCGCGAATCTCCGGCTGAATTTTTAGCCGCGATTCACCTTTTGGTAAGCACAAATTAGGAGAGAAATGACCAATGGTCGTAAAAATCTGTCGAAAAACTCATTTTAAGTATATTTCTTTATCAAGAAATTTACTTTTTTGGACGATTATCTGTCCAGGGATGCAGGGGGAAGAAATTTCCTGTTTCAATTCCCTTCGAAACTCGGTAAAAACCTTCTAATCGGTCAAAAGGAGCGATCAAATGCGTGTACTTCTAGTTGAGGATGATCCCACAACGGCGCGCGGCATTTCGTTAATGCTTCGTCATGCCTCCATGATTGTGGAAGTAGCGGATACGGGGGAAGAAGCCCTCGAACTCGCCAAACTCTATGATTATGACATCATCGTGTTGGATCTGATGTTGCCGGATTTGGATGGCGGCGAAGTCGTGCGCCGTATGCGCGCTGGCCGCATCGAAACGCCGGTGCTGATCCTGTCGGGCGTCAGCCGCCCGCAAACAAAGGTGAAGGTCTTCGGCATGGGCGCCGATGATTTCATCACCAAGCCCTTTGACCAGCAAGAACTGGTCGCGCGCATTCAGGCCATTGTGCGCCGCGCGAAGGGTTTCAGCCAGCCGACTTTGCAAGTTGGTCCGCTGCAACTCAACATCGGCTCACGCGAAGTGGCGGTTGGGGGCAATCCTGTCCATCTGACCGGCAAGGAATACGCGATCCTGGAATTGCTCGCGCTCCGCAAGGGCGTTGTGCTGACCAAGGAAGTTTTCCTGAACCATCTTTATGGCGGCATTGATGAGCCTGAAGTGAAGATCATTGACGTCTTCATCTGCAAGCTCCGCAAAAAGCTGGCCACCGCCGGCGGTGCCGATCTGATCGGGACCGTTTGGGGCCGCGGCTATGTTCTGCGTGAGCAGAATGAACGTGCTGAATTCTGGGGTGGCAGCGCCAAGCCCGCAATCCCCGCCGCCGACGTTCAGGCAGCCTGAGCTATCCGTTTTTGAAACCCATGCGTGGTCCGCCGTGAGTGGATCACGTGCGGTATTTCGCAGGTGCGGGATCGGAGCGCTAAACGCTTTCACCTGATCCTTTGCTGGCGTGGCGCGCATACCCGCCGGACGCCAGCTTTTTCATTTCATGCAATCATGATCTTCCACTTTGGCCGTGTCGTCCCTTTGGAACGACACGACATTGATCATTTGTCTGCAAGCATGCGCTTTAAAGCATGTTGCGTTCGCATGGGTTCACGCAACCCGCTCTACATTGTTGTTTTTCGAGCATCTTCACGCGTTCAGATTTACCATCTGAACGCGATCTACTTGTCTCTAACTCCGCTGGCGGCGCAGAAAGGCCGGGATCTCCAGGCTCATTTCATCCTGCTGCGCGGGCCGGGTGGGTTCGAAGCGCGGCGCAGGCGCGGGTGCGGCCATTGGCTCCATCCGCGCGGCGGGTGCGCTTTCCGGCGCGAAGCTTTGCGGTTCACCTTGTGGCGGCAGGTTGCGCTTCATCATGCCGCCCATGCCGGTAACCTTGCCGAACAGTCCGCGCAGCCCCGCAGGCCGCGGCGCAGCCGGTGCCGCTTGCGGTTCAACCGGTTCGCTGACCGGCACCCGAAGCTGCGGTGCCTCTGGCAAAGCCGCAGGCACTGGCGCCAACATGACTGGCGGTTCCGTCATTGGGGTCGGTTCCGGTTCTACTGCTGGCGCCGCTTCAACAATTGCCGGGCGCATCGCCGGCGCTGCCTGTGCTGCGCGCCGCATGAAGGGCAAACCTGGCCCCGCGGCCGGCGCCGCGCCAATGGCTTGGTTCGCGACAGCATTGAGCGGTTGCGCTGCACCGCCACCCACCGTCACCAGTTTCGGCTTTCCTGCTTCCCTGAATTGGGCCGCATCAATGCCGGTCGCCACAACTGAAACGCGCACGCGGCCATTCATGGATTCGTCCACCGAGGTACCAAAAATGATATTCGCATCGTCATCCACTTCTTCGCGGATGCGATTGGCCGCACCATCCACTTCAAACAGCGTCATATCATAGCCGCCGGTGATGTTGATCAGCACACCCTTGGCGCCGCGCATGGAAATGTCTTCCAGAAGCGGATTGCTGATGGCGGATTCCGCCGCGCGGCGGGCGCGATCTTCGCCTTCAGCTTCACCGGTGCCCATCATGGCCTTGCCCATTTCCGCCATCACGGTGCGGATATCGGCGAAGTCCAGATTGACCATGCCGGGGTTCATCATCAGGTCTGTAACACCGCGCACGCCCATGTAAAGAACATTGTCGGCCATCTTGAAAGCTTCGGGAAAGGTGGTGCGTTCATTCGCCAGACGGAAAAGATTCTGATTCGGGATGATGATCAGTGTATCCACGAATTGCTGCAATTCCTCGATGCCCTCTTCGGCATATTTCCGCCGCTTCGGCCCTTCGAAATCGAAGGGCTTGGTAACAACACCGACCGTGAGGATGCCACGTTCGCGCGCCATGCGCGCAATCACCGGCGCCGCCCCCGTGCCGGTGCCGCCACCCATGCCGGCAGTGATGAAAATCATGTGCACGCCTTCAATATGGCGGGCCAATTCCTCGGTCGCTTCTTCTGCCGCCGCGCGGCCGATCTCGGGCTTGGCGCCGGCGCCAAGGCCTTGCGTCAGATGCGGGCCAAGCTGCACGCGGCGATCAGCGCGGGCATGGATCAGCGATTGCGCATCCGTATTCGCCACCAGAAATTCCACGCCATCCAGGCCCATGGAAATCATGTTGTTGACGGCATTGGTGCCACCGCCACCAACGCCCACCACCGTGATCCGCGGCGTGAAATCTGTATGTTGATTCTGCGGAATCGTCAGGTTCAGGGTCATGGCATTTCCTCCTCACGCAGTGATGGGCGGCTTGGGTTGGCAGGGGTGGCGGAAGGTACGGGCATTACACGCGATCCTTCAGCCAATGAATCAAACGACGAAACGCACCGCCGGTCTTCACCGGGCCGGTCGCGATATCCAGAACGGGGCGGCCTTCACCGGCGCCCCACAACAAAAGTCCGACCGCACCGGCGAAGGCAGGGCCAGAGGCAGCCTCAGCAAGCCCACGCAAGGGTTGCGGGCGACCAAGGCGCACCTGGCGGTCCAGGATGCGCGCGGCCAATTCCCGCACGCCAACAAGCTGGGATGCGCCGCCGGTCAAGACCACGCGTGCGCCGCCTTCCTTGCCAAGCCCGGTTTGATCCAGCTTGTCCTTCAGGATTTCAAAGGTTTCTTCAAGCCGCGGCTTGATGACGCCAACCACCATGGCGCGCGGAATGCGCGCGATGTGATGTTCATCCTCACCCAATAGCGGCACGGGCAGATATTCGCGTTCATCATCCGCGCCACCATGCACCGCGCCATGCAGTGTTTTCATCCGTTCGGCATGCGCAACAGGCGTGGAAAGGATCGTTGCCAGATCATTCGTCACCTGCCCGCCACCCACCGGGATTTGCGCAGTATGCACCAGATGCCCTTCGCTGAAGACGGCAAGGCTTGTGGTGCCGCCGCCCATGTCAATCACCGTAGCGCCAAGCTGTTTTTCATCTTCCACCAGCGTCGCGAGCCCTGACGCAAAAGGCGCCGAGACCAATTCTTCAACTTCCAAATCGCAACGCATCAGGCAGGCGCCAAGATTGCGGAGCGATGCCTCAGCCGCCGAGACCATATGCAGCCGGGCGCCCAGCACTTCGCAAATCATGCCGCGTGGATCATCAACGCCAGGTGTTGCATCCACGGTGAAGCCAAGCGGAATGGCGTGCACCGTCTCCCGCCCTTCTTCAGCGGTGCGGCGGCGGCCTTCATTCAGAATGGCGCGCAAATCGGGCTCGGTCACCGCGCGGCCATTGATGTCCCATTGCAGATGCAAAGGCCGACTATCCGGCTGCCCACAGGAAAGATTGACGATGGCGCCTGAAAGCCTTGTGTCGGCCATTTCCTCTGCCTGGCCTACGGCGGCGCGAATAGCGCGTTCGGCTTCTTCAAGGTCCACAATGGAACCACCCTTCACGCCGCGCCCGCGCTGCCAGCCAAAACCCAGCACGCGCGGGCTGCCATCGCTTTCAATACGCGCAATCAGGCAGACCACTTTAGTGGAACCGATATCCAGCACACCAAAAACGCCACTACGCGCCTGACGGCGACGCCGCGGCGGTGCGGCTGCAGGTTCAAAAGTGCCGGGCAGGCGGGTGAGCTGGTTCATCCGCGTTCCCTTCGCGCGACCGGGCGCGCCGGCTGATTTTCAGGTGTTTCACGATTGGTGCGCACCACCAGCCGATCAGGAAGGCGAAGATCAATCGCGGCCAGGGGTCGATCCAAAAGCTTCGCTTCCTGCTGCAATTCAGCAAGACGCTTGATGGCGGCGGCTTCAGCCGCTTCAGGCAGCAGCACATCGGTGCCGCTATGCAAGCGGAGATTCCAGCGCCTTTCGCCAATGCGCACCATGGCCTGCACGCGTTCCGCCACCGCCGCTTCCCCCGCCAGAAGATCGTAAAGAGCCGCCGCAGCACGATCCGCACCAGGGCCGACAATCAATGGCAGCGGACCGAATTGATCGAGCCCATCGGTCGCCACTGTTTTGCCGTCGCGGTCCACAATCACGAAGCGGCCTTGATTTTGCCAAATGGCGAAGGGCCGACGTTCTTCCAGGCGCAGCACGATGGTGCCGGGCAAATGCCGTTCAACATGCGCGCGCGCCACCCAGGGAATTGATTCCAATCTTTGCCTTGCCGCCTCTGGAGAGAATTCCAGCATGGAATCGCCGCGTGAGACACCAAGCGCTTCGCGAATGAGTGGCAGCGGCGTGTTCTGCCGACCATCCACGATCACCGCCTGCACTGTCATGCTGCGATCTGGCCCGATCATGGTGACCTGGTCCAACATGCGCCGCGCCTGGCCCGCCGGGTCCACTATTGCGATGCCATAGGCAATGGCACCAAAGCCGCCAAGGATCAGCACACCATAAAGCGCGGGCCGCGCAAAACGACGCGAACGACGCAGCGCGATACGCAGCGCGGAAGGCCGGCCCTGTTCCTTCTTCTTCCGTGTTGAGGTGGTGACCAAGCGTTCACGCGCCATGGCGGGCTTGCTCCACCATCCAGGCGCAAAGCGCGGGGAAGGACATGCCGCAATGCGCCGCCTGTTCTGGCAGCAGCGATGTTGGCGTCAGGCCTGGCTGCGTATTCACTTCAAGCAGGATCAGCCGGCCTGGCTCACCTTGCGTGTCGTCATAACGAAGATCAGTGCGTGAGGCACCGCGGCAGCCAAGCGCTTGATGGGCACGCAGCGCGATATCCAAAGCCTGCGCATAAGCCTCCGGCGCCATATGCGCGGGCAGGATATGGCGTGAACCGCCGGCGGCGTATTTGCTTTCGTAATCGTAGAATTGCCCGGCATCAGCAAGGATATCGGTCACCGCCAGGGCGCGATCACCCATCACACCCACGGTCAATTCGCGACCAGGGACGAAGCGTTCGACCATAATGGCATCGCCATGCGTCCAACCGCGCGCGATGGCGGCACGGCGATTGTCACCCTCCTGCAAAATGGTGACGCCAACGGAAGAACCTTCATTGACGGGCTTCACCACAAAGGGGCGCGGCAGCGGGTCCGCGGCTTCCAATTCAGCGCGCGTCACCACGCGATCATCCGCAACGGGTAGGCCTGCCGCACGAAAAATTGCCTTGGCCGCCGCCTTATCCATCGCCAAGGCAGAAGCGCGCAACCCGGAATGCGTATAAGGCAGGCCAAGCCAATCCAGCATGCCCTGGATACAGCCATCTTCACCAAAGCGGCCATGCAGCGCGTTGAAGACAACATCGGGGCGCGGATCGCTCAGCGCTTGGATCACGGCGGCCAGATCATCACCGACATCAATTGGCGTCACGGCAAAACCTGCTTCCTGCAAGGCGGCAATCACCTGCCTGCCGGAGGAGAGCGAGACTTCACGTTCCGCCGAACGCCCGCCATAAAGCACCGCGACGCGCTTCTTCATGGCAGCGTCCTTCCGATGCGGCGGATTTCCCATTCCAGCGCAATGCCCGAATGCGCCAATACGCGCGCGCACACTTCCTCACCCAGCGCTTCGATATCAGCGGCGGAAGCACCCCCCAGATTGAGCAGGAAATTGCAGTGCTTTTCGCTGACCTGCGCAGCGCCGCGTGTCAGGCCGCGGCACCCGGCGGCGTCAATCAATTCCCAGGCCTTGCGATCACCAACCGGATTCTTGAAGGTCGAACCGCCGGTGCGCGCACGCACGGGTTGCGTTGCTTCACGTGCGGCGCGGATTTCCGCAAGCCGCGCCGCGATGGCGGATTTGTCACCAGCAGCGGCGCGCAGCCTGGCGCGCACCACCACGCCACGTGTCGGCAATTGCGCATGGCGATAGGCAAAATTCAGCGTGGCGGCATCCAGGCGCAGCAACCCGTCGGGCGTGGCGATTTCGGCCCAATCGAGAACATCCTTGATCTCAACACCGTAAGCGCCGGCATTCATCGCAACGGCGCCGCCAATGGTGCCTGGAATACCAACCAGAAACTCAAGCCCCGCAAGCCCAGCAGCGGCAGCGGTTTCCGCCACCGTCACATCCAAAGCGGCGGCGCCGGCGATGATACCATCGGCTTCCGGCACCACATCGCCAAAACCGCGCGCAAGGCGCAGCACCACACCAGCAATGCCGCCATCACGAATGATCATATTGGATGCCGCACCAAGAATGGTCAGCGGCATATCGGCGGGCATGTCGCGCAGCAGCAGCAACAGATCATCAAGATCCGCGGGCCGCACAAGCACATCCGCAGGCCCGCCCACGCGAAACCACGTCGCCGGACCAAGCGGCGCATTGGGTTCCACGCGACCGCGCAAGGGGGGCAGCACGGCCTGGCTGATGGGCTGGGGCATCATTTCATTGCCCCCGCCAGGCGCCCGCGCGCGCGGGATTGCAATTCAGTCAATTGCGCCGGCAGCGCATGCGCCCAATTTGTGATGTTGCCAGCGCCAAGGCAGACAACATAATCACCAGGCCGCGCGATGGCGTGAATCATCTCAGCCAGGCTATCGGGGCCGGGCAGCGGCACCACGGAACGATGCCCGCGCGCGCGCAAGCCTTCCACCAGCGCATCCTTGTCAACGCCTTCCATTGGCGCTTCGCCGGCGGCATAGACATCGGCCACAATCACCGTGCCTGCATCATTCATGCAGGCGCAGAATTCCTCGAACAGGGAAGCAAGCCGCGTGTAGCGATGCGGCTGCACCACGGCAATCACATCACGCGCGCCGGCCTGCCGCGCGGCCTTCAGCACGGCGGCGATTTCCACCGGGTGATGGCCGTAATCGTCAATCACCGTAATGCCGCCCGCTTCGCCGGTGCGGGTGAAGCGCCGCTTCACACCCTTGAAGCCGGCAAGCGCGGTGCGGATGGTAACCTCATCCACGCCCATCTCAGCGGCGATGGCAACGGCAGCCAGCGCATTCTGCACATTATGCTGCCCCAGCATGGGCAGGCGGAAGGGCTTCATGTTGCGCACGCGCCCGCTTAGCCGATCCGTCACGGTCACTTCGAAGGTTGCGCCCATGCGGTCCGTGATCACACGATCCGCACGCACATCGGCTTGCGGCGAAAAACCGTAAGTGACGATACGTCGGTCCGAAAGGCGCGGGATCATCGCCTGCACTTCCGGATGATCAATGCAAAGCACCGCGAAACCGTAGAAGGGAATATTGCCGACGAATTGGGCGTAGCCTTCCTTCATCGCTTCTTCCGTGCCCCAATGGTCCAGATGTTCCGGGTCCATATTCGTGACGACGGCAACAACGGCGGGAAGTTTCAGGAAGGAACCATCGCTTTCATCGGCTTCCACCACCATCCATTCGCCGCTGCCCATGCGCGTATTCGTGCCATAGGCATTGATGATGCCGCCATTGATGACGGTGGGATCAAGCCGCGCCGCTTCCAACACAGCAGCAACCAGGCTTGTTGTGGTCGTTTTGCCATGCGTGCCACCAATGGCGATGGACCATTTGAGGCGCATGAGCTCGGCCAACATTTCCGCGCGGCGCACAATGGGAATCAAACGCTGCCGCGCCGCCGCCACTTCCGGATTATCGCGCTTCACGGCGGTGGACACCACCAGCACCTCAGCATTGCCCAGATTGGTGGCGTCATGGCCTATCATCACCGGAATGCCGGCGGCGCGCAGCCGCGCCACATTCGCACCTTCGGCCACATCACTGCCCTGCACCTGGTAGCCGAGCGTATGCAACACCTCGGCAATGCCAGACATGCCAATGCCGCCAATGCCGACAAAGTGAATGGCACCAATGGAGATGGGAAGCGCGCGCATCAGGCAACCCCCACCAGATCGCGCCGCGCAAGCGCCATGACGCGATCCGCAAGATCACGCGCCGCATGGGGCCGCGCCAAGGCAGCGGCAGCCGCAGCGGCGGAGGCCATGCGCGCCGGGAAATTCAGGAAGAACGCCAGCGCATCTGCCAGCGCTTGCGGCGTGAAGGCTGTTTGCGCAAAGACTTTCGCCGCATCCGCCACCGCCAAAGCGCGCGCATTCGCGCTTTGATGGTCGTCTATCGCCGATGGCAGCGGCACCAGAATGGAAGGCCGACCAGCGCAAGCGATCTCGGCCACGGTGGAAGCGCCGGCACGACCGATCACCAGATGCGCCGTGGCAAGACGCCCTGCCACATCAGGAAAGAAAGGCGCCAAATCGGCGGGCACGCCAGCGGCTTCATAGGCGTTGCGCGTGCGCACCAAATCCTCGGCACGACATTGCTGCGTCACCAGAAGCCGCGCACGCAAATCTTCCGGCAGGGCGCTGATGGCAGGCGGCACAACATCCGCAAAAATCCGCGCGCCGAGCGATCCACCCAGCACCAGCACACGCAGCACCGTGCCTTCTGCCGGCAGCGGATAGGGCTGGCCCGCCAAGGCCGCGAGCGCAGGCCGCACCGGATTGCCAACCACGGCACTTGCTGTGCTTTCCGGCACCATGGCGGTGTCGGCATAGGAAAGCGCCAGCAAATCAGCGCTACGCGCCATCAGCCGATTGGCGCGGCCCAGCACAGCATTCTGTTCATGCAGGATCAGCGCCGGGCGACGTGCCGCACGCATCAAGCGCGCCGCTGCCAAGGGCGGGAAGGAAGGATAGCCGCCAAAACCGACAATGGCACTTGGCGACAAATCGCGGATATGCCGACGCGCTTCAAGCGTTCCCTTCAACAATGCCGAGGCACCACGCAAAGCCTGACGCACCCCACGCCCGGAAAGGCCAGAACCTTGCAAGATGAAACGCTCAGCATTCGCAAAAACCGGGCTGTCATAAGCGGCGGAACGCGCATCGGTCATCAGTGCCACGCGTTCGCCGCGACGGATCAACTCTGCCGCCAAGGCCTCGGCGGGGAAAAGATGCCCGCCCGTGCCGCCCGCGGCGATGATGATGGGCTGTGCCATGGGGCCTCTCACCGCGCGCCCTCGGCAGCAAAAGCGCCGCCCGGCAAGCCGGTGCCGGCGGCGCGTTCGCCAATGCGTTTGCGCGTGAGTGCCAGCAACATCCCCATACCAAGCGCAATGGCCAGCACGGAAGAACCGCCATAGGAAACGAAGGGCAGCGTCATGCCTTTGGTGGGGATCAAATGCAGCGTGGACGCCATATTCACGAAAGCCTGCAAGCCGAATTGCGTCAGCAGGCCGGTCGCCGCAAGCACCACGAAGAAATCAGTCTCAGCCAAAAGCCGCATCAAGCCGCGCAGCACCACAAAGGCGAAAAGGGCCAGGATCACCAGGCACACCACCATGCCGAATTCTTCTCCAGCGACGGCAAAGACGAAATCGGCATGCGCATCGGGCAGCACATTCTTCACGCGCCCTTCACCCGGCCCGCGCCCCAAAAGCCCGCCATTGGCGAAGGCTTCCATGGCGACACTCACCTGATAGGAATCGCCTGAGCTTGGATCCAAAAAGCGATGCACACGTGATTGCACATGCGGGAATAGCAGATAGGCCAGAACGCCTACGCCCACGCCAAGCCCTGCCAGCCCACCTACGATGAAAAAATTCAGGCCAGCCACAACGAATTGCGCGAAAAGTACCGCTGTCATCACCAACAACATGCCGATATCGGGCTGGCTTTTCATGATCACCGCGATCACGGCAAACATGCCAATCGCAATCGCCCTGCCCCAGAAACGCGAACCCGGTGCCATGCCTTCGGCAATCAGCCAGGCCGCGACAACGGCGAAGAAGGGCTTGAGGAATTCGGAAGGCTGCAAGGAAAGCCCCGGGAGGGACAGCCAGCGCCGCGCACCCTTGATTTCAGCGCCTAACACCAAGGTTGCCGCGGTCAGCACCAGTGCGCCGGCGCAGCCAAGCAGGGCGAAGCGCCGCACACCGCGTGGCGAAAGCAGTGAAACCACCACCATCACCGCCGCCGCAAGGCTGAGATAGAAAACCTGCTTCAGAAAAAACATGTGCCGCGTTGATGCGCCGATACGCTCGGCCACCGCGGGTGATGCCGCCAGCATCATCACATAGCCGAACGCTATCAGCACCAGGAGTGCGGCGAGCGTCCAGCGATCCACCGTCCACCACCAGCGCCCCAGAATGGAATTATCCGCGCGGGAGAGAGCCATCAGCTTGCCCTCCGCTGCTGTCCGGCGATCAGTGCGCGCGTCAGATCGCGAAAACGATCGCCACGCGCATCAAAGCCGCTGAATTGATCGAAGGAAGCCGCTGCTGGTGAAAGCAATAGGACTGGCGCGGCGCCCGTAAAGGCGGCCTGTGCTGCTGCCGGCACAGCCGCTTCCAGCGTCCCACTGATTTCATGCGCAACGCCCGCTTCGCGCAACGTGGCTGCCATGGCGGGCGCATCGCGCCCGATCAGAAAGGCCTTGGCGATGCGCGGAAAAAAGGGCGCCAAGGGCGCTATGCCGCCTTCCTTTGCGATCCCGCCCGCAATCCAAACCACGCGATCATAGGAAGCGAGTGCGCGCGCCACGCTATCCGCATTGGTCGCCTTGCTGTCATTCACAAAAACAACGCCACGCGCCTCGGCGACGATTTCCTGCCGATGCGGCAGCCCCGGATAAGTCCTGATGCCTTCCGCAATCGTGCCACGCGCCACGCCAAGCGCGGTGCAGGCCGCAGCTGCCGCCGCCGCGTTCTGCGCATTATGTGCACCGGGCAGCGCCGCTGCGTCGCCCAAATCAAGGATCAGACCGCTATCATCACGCAGCGCCCGGCCTTCGGCCCATACCCCACCCGGCTGGCGCGACAGCCCCGAAATCGGCACCAGCCGTGCCGCCAAATCAGCCCCCATCGCGGCCGTCATCGCGTCATCCTGACCCAGCACCGCGACATCACCCGCAGCTTGACGCGCGAAGATTCGAGCCTTCGCAGCGGCATAGCCGGCCATGTTCCCATGGCGGTCCAAGTGATCGGGGCTGAGGTTCAACATAACAGCTACGTTGAAGCGCAGAGTTGCGATTCGCTCCAACATGTAAGACGACATTTCGAGGGTATAGACCCCCTCAGACCCCAAGATATTGAGATCGAGCGCCGCGGGACCCAGATTGCCCCCCACCTCACAGGCCATGCCCGCCCCCTGCAAAATATGGTGGATCAGCGCCGTGGTGGTGGATTTGCCATTGGTGCCGGTCACGCCCACGAAGCGCGCCTTGGAATGGCTTGCCAGCACCGCGCGGTAGAGAAACTCCACATCACAAAGGATGGGCACGCCGGCAGCCTTGGCCGCGACCGCTGCGGGGTGGGGTGCGGGCAACACATGTGGAATGCCGGGTGAAAGCAGCAGCGCATCGGCGCGAAAGGGACCGGCCGCTGGGTCTTGCAGCGTAAGGCCAGCCGCTTCCGCTGCCGCACGGGCATCTGCCTTGTCGTCCCAGACGGTGACATCGGCGCCCCAGGAAGCTAGCCGCAGCGCCGCAGGCAAGCCCGCGCGACCAAGCCCCACCACGGCGATGCGCGCGCCGGGAAAGGGCGTGAAGGGGGGGCTTGGCGCTGTCATCTGATTTTCAGCGTCGAAAGCCCAACAAGGGCCAGGATCATGGCGATGATCCAGAATCGAATGACGATGGTGGGCTCGGCCCAGCCTTTTTTCTCAAAATGATGATGCAGCGGCGCCATCAGGAAAACGCGCCGTCCGGTGCGCTTGAACCAAAAGACCTGGATGATGACGGAAACCGTTTCCACCACAAAAAGCCCGCCCACAATCGCGAGCACGATTTCGTGCTTGGTCGCGACCGCAAGCCCACCCAAGGCACCGCCGAGCGAAAGCGATCCCGTATCCCCCATGAACACCGCGGCAGGTGGCGCGTTGAACCACAGGAAGCCAAGTGCTGCGCCAACCAACGCAGCGCAAAACACCGCGAGTTCCCCGGTACCCGGCACGTAATGCAGTTGCAAATAGTCAGCGAAAACACGATTACCGACCAGATAGGCGATCAAGGCAAAAACCGTTGCCGCGATCATCACCGGCACAATGGCAAGCCCATCCAAGCCATCGGTCAGATTGACCGCATTGGAAGACCCCATCATCACCAACGCCGCCAGCAGCGGGAAGAAAATGCCAAATGGCAGCAGCAAATCCTTGAAGATCGGGAACGCAAGCTTGTCAGCAAGCGCGCCGGGCATGAGCCAGGTGAGCCAAAGCGCCGCGACCAAGCCAAGCCCGCCCTGCACAATAAGCTTTGTGCGGCTGGAAACACCCTTGGTATTGCGCTTGGTGACCTTCAGCCAATCATCGGCAAAGCCCAACGCGCCATAGCCGCAGGTGATGAACAACACGGCCCATACAAAGCCATTGCGCAAATCCGCCCAAAGCAAGGTGGAACCAACAAGCCCAAGCAGAATCAGCACACCGCCCATGGTGGGTGTGCCCTTTTTTTCCACGATATGCCGCGCCGGGCCATCTTCCCGGATCGGCTGGCCACCACGCTGAAAGCCGCGCAGCCAATTGATGATGGCAGAACCAAAGACCAGGCTGATCAGCAGCGCGGTCAGGCAGGCCGCGCCGGCGCGAAAGGTATGGTAGCGCGCCAAATTGGCCAGCGCATATTCTTCAGCGAAGGGCAAAAGCAGATTATAGATCACGAAACTTGCTCTCCTGCCGTCAATGCCTTGATGATCACGCCCATGTGCGAGCCGAGTGAGCCCTTCACCAATACCGCATCGCCGGGCTTGAGCGCGGCGCGTAATACCGGGGCAAGGCTGGTTGAATCCGGGAAATGTCCGCCGCGCTGCGTGGCCGGCAGAGCCTCAAACAAATGCGTTGAAAGTGGCCCGCAGCAGAAGACCAAATCGCTATGCTGCGCCGCATCTGCGGCCAGGTCTGCATGTTGCGCTGGGCCTTCCGCGCCCAGTTCCAGCATATCGCCAAACGCAAAAATGCGCCGCGTTGCGGGTTGCGCGGCCAATACGGCAAGCCCGGCACGCACGGAGGCGACCGAGGCATTGTAGGAATCATCAATCAGCAGCGCCTCTCCACCCGCAACGGCGATGCGGCGCAGTGCGCCTCGGCCGGCACCGGCGGTGAAATCGGCAAGGGCGTTCGCGGCGATGTCCGGCGTAAGGCCAAGCGCCTTGACCGTGGCCAGAACAGCGCAGGCATTCAGCGCAACATGGCGACCAGGTGCGGTAAGATGCAGATGAAGCCGCTGGCCGGCCAGCATGATTTCCGCATCCCCACCTACCGCTGACAACTGATAGGATAGCAGCCGCGCATCGGCGCCTTCGGCTTCCCCATGCGTCATCACCTGCAACCCCGCATCGCGGGCGCGTGTGGTCAATTCGGGCAGAAAGGCGCTATCGGCGGGCAGAATGGCAGTGCCGCCGGGGGCGATGCCGGCGATGATATCGCCCTTTTCGACGGCAATCGCCGCCTGGCTTCCCAAATTGCCGATATGCGCCGTGCCGATCGAGGTAATGATGCCGACATCAGGCCGGGCAAGCCGCGACAGCGGTGCGATTTCGCCGCGATTATTCATGCCCATTTCAACCACGGCAAAAGCCGCATCGCGCGGCAGTCGCGCCAGGGTCAGCGGCACGCCCCAATGATTATTGTGGGAGGCGGCGGAGGTATGGGTCGTACCAAAGGCAGCCAGCGCCACACGCAGCATTTCCTTGGTGGTGGTCTTGCCGACACTTCCGGTAACCCCCACCACACGCGCCGCAGCGCGGGCGCGCCCTGCCGCCCCCAAAGCCGTCAGCCCCGCAAGCGTATCGCGCACCATCAGCAGTTTCGTTGCATCCACGCCACCAGAAGGCTGATGATCCACCATCGCCGCCACAGCGCCGCGCGCCAGCGCATCGGCGACAAATTCATGCCCATCGCGCTGATCACGCAGCGCAATGAAGATATCGCCTGGCGCGATATTGCGGCTGTCAATGGAAACGCCAGTCACGGCAAGCTCAGCCGCAAGCGCGCCACCGGTCGCCGCCAGCAGTTCCGTGCTGGTCCAAAGCGTCGTCATGGCGCAAGCCCCGCCAGCTTGCGCACCACGGCGACATCATCAAAGGGATGCACAATGCCTGCGATTTCCTGGCCTGTTTCATGCCCCTTGCCGGCGACTGCCAGCACATCGCCGCGGCCAAGCGCGCCCATGGCCTTGGCAATGGCTTCCTCGCGCGCGCCGGCATCAATCGCCTTTGGGCAACCTGCCAATACCGCCGCACGAATGGCGGCCGGGTTTTCGCTACGCGGATTGTCATCCGTGATCCAAACGCGATCCGCAGCTTCCGCCGCCGCGCGCCCCATCAGCGGGCGCTTGCCGGGATCACGATCTCCACCCGCGCCGAACACTACATGCAGCCGCCCGGTGACATGTGGGCGCAACGCGGCCAGAAGGCGCGTCAGCGCATCCGGCGTATGCGCGTAATCAACGTAAATCGCGGCACTATTGGGCAGCACCGCCGCACGTTCCATGCGCCCGCGCACGCCCTGCAACCGGCCAAGCGCGGCCAGCGCCGCGTTTTCGGAAACGCCTGTTGCCATAGCCAACATCAATGCCAGCAAGGCGTTGTCTGCCTGAAAGCGCCCCGGCAAAGGCAACAGCACTTCATGCCGCGCACCCGCGATGCGGAAGACCAGTTCCTGCCCCTCCGGCAAGGGTTGCGCCTTGTCCAGGGCCAGCGCATCACCGCCCACCCCTACCAGCAGCAGATCAAGCCCACGCCGCGATGCGATGTCACGCAGCGCCTTCAGTGTCTCGGCCTCCATATCCGCCATGGCGATGGCCGGCGCGCCTTCCGGCAAAAGCGTATCGAATAGCCGCAACTTGGCGGCGCGATAGGCCGCCATCGTGCCGTGATAATCCAGATGATCGCGCGTGAGGTTCGTGAACCCCGCCGCCCTGAGCGCAACACCATCCAACCGGCGTTGATCTATTCCATGCGAGGATGCTTCCATCGCGAGTGCCGCCACACCATCACGTGCAAGCCGCGCAAGGTTTTCGTGCAGCGCCACCGGATCGGGCGTGGTGAGGGATGCCGCCGGCGGCAGCCCTTCCGCAATCAGCCCAAGCGTGCCGAGAGAAGCGGCCTTCCTGCCGACATCGCGCCAAATCTGGCGCAAGAAATCCACGCTGCTCGTTTTTCCATTCGTGCCGGTGATGGCCACCGCGCAATCGGGCTGCGCGCCGTAGAACGCCGCCGCCATCAGCGCCAAGGCACGGCGCGGATCGGGTGCGGTGATCAGCGGGCGTGCAGGAGCCTCGGCGGGCCAGGCCGTACCCTCCGGCGCAAGCACAGCCGCCGCACCACGCGCTACAGCATCGGCAATAAACCCGCGTCCATCAACCCGCGCGCCGGGAAGCGCCGCAAACACCATGCCGGGACGCACCGCGCGGCTATCGGCAGTGATGCCGGTCACTTCCAGCGCGGCATCGGTTTCGGCGCCACCCCATCCGCGCATGAGATCACCGAGGCGCAAGAGCAGCCTCGCGCTGGGTGACAGCGACGTGCGGCGGCGATTCAGTGGTTTGGCGCGGCGGCGGACGATTGGCCGCAGGTGGTGCGGGCGGCGGTGCCGCACCCGGCACGCCGCGCCCATTCATCGGCATGGCGATGGCGCGTTGGATCTCGGGCGTAGAGGGTTCCGGCAGCATGCCCAGAATGGGCGCAATGCGCGAAATCACCATATTCGCGGCCGGCGCTGCCACCCAGCCCGCCGTCGCAAAACCATGGCTGCGCGCATTGGGCTTGGGTTCATCCACCATCACATAAATCGAATAGCGCGGCGCCTGCATGGGAAAGGCGCCGATAAAGGCAGCGATGCGCTTGTTTTCCAGGTAGCCGCCACGGGGCCCGGTCTTTTGCGCCGTGCCGGTCTTGCCGCCAACGAAATAGCCCGCTACTTCCGCACCCCTGCCGGACCCGTCCGTCACCACCAGCCGCATCAGCCGACGCAGACTTTCCGAAGTGCGTGGGTCAATGGCGCGTACACCTTCACGTTCAACGCCGGGCGGCTGCGCAATAACGGTGGGCTGACGCAGGATGCCGCCATTCACCAGCGTTGCGCCTGCCATTGCGACATGCAGGGGGGTTACGGAAATGCCATGGCCGAAGCCGATGGTCATGGTGTTCAATTCGCGCCAGGTCTTTTGCCCCGGCACCAGCGGCTGCGCCGTTTCGGGAATCTCAATGCTTAGGCGCGATGTCATGCCCATGCGCTGCATGAAGTCGCGATGCCGCGCCGGCCCCACCGCCGCCGCCATATGCGCCGATGCCAGATTGGATGAATAGGCAATGATCTCAGGCAGGGCGAGCCAGCGATTCTTGCCGCGGAAATCATTGATCTCATGCCGCCCCACGCGAATGGGGCGTGATGCGTCATAACCGCCCCAGGTCTGCACCGTGCCCAGATCAAGCGCCATGGCGGCGGTCAGCAGCTTGAAGGTGGAACCCGGTTCATAGACGCCAACGGTCACGCGATTGAAGCGCTCATCCGCTGTGGCGGCACCGACATCATTAGCATCGTAATCAGGCAGGCTCACCATGCCGAGAACCTCGCCCGTATGCACATCCATCACCACGCCGGCGCCGCCAATGCCGTTGAAATCCGTGATCGCGTGCTGCACGGCATCGCGCAAGGCCAATTGCACACGGATATCAAGTGAAAGCCGCAAAGGATCGCGGCGGAGTGTGCGTAGCCTTTCGTCAAAATACTTCTCGACGCCCGCAATACCATTGCCGTCCACATCTACGCCACCGATGATGTGCGCGGCGGTGCGGCCCTGCGGGAAGAAGCGACGCTCCGCATCCTCAAAATCCAAGCCGGGGATGCCAAGATTATTGACCGCCTGCATTTCGCGTGGCGTCAGCGCGCGCGCGACATAGGCGAATTGGCGTTCACCGGTCAGCCGCGCGATCAGCCTTTCGCGATCAAGCTGCGGCAGCACGCGGCGCAGCTTGTCGGCAGCTTCTGCGGGATCATCAATCTGGCTCGGATTGGCATAAAGCGCGGTCAACGGTAGGGACACAGCGAGCACTTCGCCATTGCGATCCGTCACCGCCGCGCGTGAGACGGGCGTTTCCGCCGGCGCCGCTGGGGGGCGGGAAAGCATGGCCGCGCGCTTGGGCTCGGCGGGATCAAAGACGGTTGCGAGTGCAAGCTTCACCGCCACCGCGCCAAACAGCACCATGAAACCACAAGCCGACAACAGTAGGCGACCGCGCGATTTTTCTAATTGGGCATGGCGCAGCAGATCGGGCTGCGAAACCCGCACCAAAGCGCGGCTTGGGGATTCGGCTACTGCCGGTTCGCGCAGTCTATTGCCCGGCAAGGCATCGGGCGAAGGCGGCTCAGGATCATGGGGCGATGCCTCGTTCATGCAATGGCCACTCCACTCAACGAATTGCCCCTTGCGGGGCTCCGGCAGGAAGGGGGCGAGACAGCGGCACGGGCGGCGGCAATGCCGCGCCGGCGCCACCCAGCGCCGAGGTCACCACGGCGGGCGGCGGCGGTGCGGCCGGCGCGACATGCAGCGCGGGTGTGACCCCTTGTGACGCCGGCGGCGGTGCCGGACGCGGGGGGGGTGGCGGAGCCATGGCCGCGCTCAAGCGGGGCGCTGGCTCGGCATGCGCTTGCCGGGGCTGCGCTTCTGGCCGCGCCGGGGCTGCGGCAAGCGGGCTTGGCACTATCAGCACTTCCGGCACTGAGGGCGGCAGTTCAGGCGGACCAAAAAGCGATGCCGGGCCGGCAAAAGGCCGCGCGGCGGGCAGGCGACGTTCAAGCTCTGCCTCACGGATGAATTGCGCCGGCGCCATGGGTTCCAGCACCAAATGTCGCTGCGCGACCTGCCGCAGCCGATCCGGTTCATTCAGCAGCGCCCATTCGGCGCGCAGGATTTGCGTGCGTTCGCGCACCACTTCCGTCTGGCGATTCACCTCGCGCAATTCGCGATCGAGCATGGAGACGGAATGCTTCACCTGATACAAATGCAGCCCCGCACCGGCAGCCACGATCAGGCTCACAAGGGTAAGCGGGCGGATCATGCGGCGCGCTCTTTCACCAGGCGTTCAATGCCACGCAGCCTTGCGGAACGCGCGCGCGCATTAGCGCTGCATTCGGCATCCTGCGGGCGGAGCGCACGTGGTGTCAGCAAATGAAAGGCCGGCTTGGCGCGGCCAGACAGCGCCGCCGGATCATGGCGCGAAGCCCCTCCCCGGCCCGATGCCACCGCCATGGCCTGCTTGACGATGCGATCTTCCAGGGAATGAAAGGCAACAACGACAAGCCGGCCACCGGGGGCGAGCAATTCCATCGCCGCCGTGATGCCGCGTTCCACCTCAGCCAATTCATCATTCACCGCGATGCGGAGTGCCTGGAAGCTGCGCGTTGCGCCATCAATGCCGGAAGGATCGCGCGGCACGGCGCGGCGCACCAAAGCGGCCAGATCAGCGGTGGTGGTGAAGGGCGCTTCCGCGCGGCGCGCAACAATGGCGCGCGCAATGCGGCGGGCGAAACGTTCTTCACCAAAGCGGAAAATGATATCGGCCAATGCGCGTTCCGGCAGGGTGTTCACCAATTCCGCCGCGCTGGGGCCGGATTTTTCCATGCGCATATCAAGCGGACCATCAGCGCGGAAAGAAAAGCCACGCTCCGCCTGGTCCAATTGGAAGGAGGAGACGCCAAGATCCATCACAACGCCATCAAGCGCGGTGATGCCGCGATCACGCAGCAGTGCCAGCATATCGCCGAAGCGGCCTTCGATCAGATGCAGCCGGCCAGTGAAGCGCTGCGCCAGCGCGGCACCACGCGCAATCGCATCCGGGTCGCGATCTATCGCGAAAACCGTGCAACCAGGTGCCGCTTCCAGAATGGCGCGCGCATAGCCGCCACCGCCAAAGGTTGCGTCCAGATAGGTGGCACCTTCCTGGGGCGCGAGGTTCGCCAGCACCTCCGCCAGCATCACCGGCACATGGCCTTCGGTATTCATGGCTTGCCCCCTGCGGCGGGCAGGGTCAGGCCGCGTTCGCGCGCGCGCAGCCGGGCTTCATCCGAACGTCGGCGCGCCGCTTCCGGTTCCCAAATCTGGAAAAACCGCCCCACGCCAACACAGGCAATGGCATCCGTCAGCGCCGCATGGGCAATGAGGGTTTCGGGCAGCACAAGGCGCCCTTCGATATCGGCGCGCGCGGGGTGGGCATCGGCGAAAAGCGCTGCGGCCAGATCATCCGCCTGATCGGAAAAGGCATCCAGGCGATCAATGCCCGCAGCAAGGGCTTCAAACGCCGCAACCGGCCAGGCTTCGATGCAGGGCGCGCGATGGGATGGGCGCAGCACCAATTCCTCGGCGCCGCTGCGTTCCAAAACGGCACGAAAGGGCGCGGGGACGGAAATCCGCCCCTTGCGGTCCAATTTGCCGATATGGGTGCCCAGGAATTGGGTCATCGCCCCCCGCGCGCCTGCCTTGCGCCATTATCAAAGACCGGGCGTTTCAGCGGCCGACGGGGCCCCCCGACCCCGCCGGCTCGCCCGACCATCCCGCATCAACCCCGCTCGCCCCCCCGAGCGCATAGGAGTCTATATGGGATAAGTTGGGCATAACACGGGTGGTGGTGGGTCACAAGCCAAAAAACAGCTTTTGCGGCTATTTGACTCATAAACTTGCAAGCCCCTCGACGTTTGCGGGGGGCGAATGCTGGGGGATGGGGTTGCGGCTGAAAAAGCAGCGTCAGACGGCCTGTAAGCCGGGTTCTGTCTTGCCCCTTGCGGGGCATGGACGGCCATTCCTCTGGAGCCCGCATTACTGCGGGCTTCGCGCGGCCAACCCGGGCAGAAGGGCGGGAATGCCCCTGCGCCAGCACCTTGCGGCGCCGCGCCGTCCGCCCCTATTCGGCCTTGCTCCGGGTGGGGTTTACCGTGCCGCCCCCATTACTGGGGGCGCGGTGCGCTTTTACCGCACCGTTTCACCCTTGCCGCAGGGTGTCGCCACGCCGCGGCGGTTTGTTTTCTGTGGCACTTTCCCTGAGGTCGCCCTCGCCGGCCATTAACCGGCACCCTATTCCCGTGGAGCCCGGACTTTCCTCCAGCCCGTGATCTCTCACGAACCAGCGGCCGCCCGGCCGTCTGACGCTTGGGGCATCTGGGGCTAGGAGGGTGGGGCGGTCAAGCGGGATCGAGCCCGGCGGCGATGCGGGCGCGGTTGAAACCACCCCCTGGTGGTGCGATTCATGCTAACGATTCCTGATCCAAAACTGCCCCTGCGCACTACCAGCCCTATAGTTGGTGAGACGATTCACGCTGCTGCCCTGAACCGACAGCAGCGACCGGACCGCTGGCAACAGCCCCACAAAAACAGACCATTTTTGGATTTCAGAAAGGTTAACAAAACTCTACATCCCTTAGCTGCATCAGAAAAAATGCAACGGCAGCGGCGCTGCTTGCGTCAACCGCGCCATTGATGCTTGCCAAACAGAGCAAGAATGCATCAATATTGATTTCTCAGAACAGGTACTGAAAAAGTGACGTCTCCGTTTCAATCCATCCGCGCGATCGATTACACTGTCATTCTCGTCAGGGATATGGAGGCTATGCAGCATTTCTACGAGGAAGTGCTGGGATTTGTATTCATCCGAGAGTTGTCTGAGAATTGGCGTGAGTACCGTGTCGGGGCGAATACACTTGTACTTGCCCGCCCCAGACGCCTAGCTGATGAGCCGGCGACGCCGAAAGGCAGTGCCTCTGTCCAGCTCGCGTTTCGGGTTCCACCCCCTGATGTTGATCGCTGCGCCGAGTGGTTGGCACGAACGGAGATCACAATGCTCTCTCCACCAACAAGCCACGCCTTCGGTCACCGTACGCTGTTCTTCCGCGACCCTGACGGTAACCTAATCGAAATCTACGCAGAGATTTGAGCCGGCCTGATTTCATTCGGAACAGGCGAAGGCTCTCATCGAGGACCACGCAACCCCCGAGGTCACCCCGAGGGGAACGCAGGCTTGAATGTTGCTGCACGCACAAGCGTTCGCCTTCCTTGCTTACGCCGCTGTCGCTGGAGCATGCGAGCCGGATTCACTCAGCCTTAAGCTTGACGTCGCACCTTGCGATAAAGCCGGGCATCGGGGTCAGTGGTCGAGGCATGGGTCTCGTTGCTACGCTTCTGGCCGTGGAAATTCTGCTCACCATTGCGGCCCGCATCGGGCGGCGGGCCAGAGCCGTCCTTTGGCCGGAAGCTCTTGGTGCTGGCCCAGGCTTCCA
>JADCGF010000018.1 GCA_020249145.1 Roseomonas sp.
CGCGCCCTTAGGGCAGAGCGCATAAAGCTACAGCTTCGCGCTTTCTTCTTGTTTTTCGACATGTGGGAACCCCTTGGATCGCGGCAGCTTTCCCTGTCCAAACTGCCCGTGATCAGCCTGTTTTCCCGCCACGACATCGGCGCATCACGCGATTGCTTCGACGCCAAGCCCCCCCTCATGAAGGGCAGCTTTCCCGATTTTGTCTCTGAACCCCTTTGGTGGCGCTTGGGCCTCAATCGCCCGACCGACGCCACTGGCTACCCCTGGCGCTCAACCCCCGTCATTGCCGATGACGCCGTTTTCGCCGCCGATGACCAAAGCCGCGTCTGGCGCCACGCCGCGGCCGACGGCACCATCGAATGGCGCCGAGACAGCCTTGTCCGCACGCCCAAGGCCATTGTGCAAAAACTGACCTATGCCGAAGGCAGCCTGGTTTATGGCGATTATGACGGTACCATCACGCGCCTGGATGGCCGCACCGGCGATATCATCTGGCGCTGGCGCCAGGATTCCAGCGTACACGCCACCCCGGAATTGGACCTGCCGAACCAACGGCTTTTCATCAATACGGAACAATGGCGAGAACACCGGCCTTATGGCCATCTTCAGGCGCTGGATTGGCGGACGGGCCGGGCGCTATGGTCCTTGCGGCATCGTTATTGGCCGCCCGCCACACCTTCCTACCATGCGGCTTCCCAAACCGTGATCGCCCCCTGCAATGACCGCACGCTTATCGCCGCCGATGCGGCCACCGGAACCCTGCTATGGCGCGCCGCCACGCAAGGCCTTGTGCGTGGCCGCGCCGGGCTTGCGGAAGACAGAGTGATTGTCGCCACCGAATCAGGCTTCCTGACCGCCTTTGACATCAAGACCGGCGCGCAAATCTGGTCTGTCCGCTATGGCCGCCCGGAAGCGCATCAATTCCTGCATATCCAGGATGGCATGGTCTATGCCGTGGATGGCAAATGGCACCTGCTGGCCTTCGACCTTCTGGATGGCCGCCTGCGCTGGCTATCCCGCCTGCGCAACACTTGTTTTTGGGGCCCGGTTTCCTTCGGCCCCTGGCTTATCTGCCTTTCCCGCGGTGGCGAGATCGCCGTCCTGGAACCAGCGCGCCAGCGCAAGGTTTGGGAAGGGCGCATCGGCGGCGACTACCGCCAGCCCCCCGCCATCGGCCATACCCAAAGCGGCACCCTTCTGGCGGCGGTGGGCGCTGCTTCCGGCCTGAAGGTTTTCCGCATCAATCCCTTCTACCTGGAGGCACAAAATGACCGAGCCTGAACCAGAAGCCGCCACCGCTGAACCCGCCGTCAAACCCTGGACCATTGTCACGCAGGTCAAATCCAACCGCGTGGTCTATTTCACGGATGACCCATCCTATGAACCGCTGATGGATGGCGATTGGTATTATGTTTCCATCTTCCATGAGGCCCTGCCCAAGGGCATGACGCCCCGCAATTGCTGGCGCTGGCGCTTCACGGGCGGGCGCTTCACGGATGCGGGCGCCCCCCGGGCCCTGCCGCAGGCCGAAAAGCTGCTGGAAGCCAACCGCAAGGCGCTCCGCCAGATTTTGGCCGAGAAGATTGACGCGATCCGCGCGCCCTTCGCGCCTTCTTGCCGAGATGGCGATACGCTGCGCGCCATGAAGCGGGAAGAAGCGCGCGCCTTTCTGGCAGGCAATATCCCCGCCGGAACCGCGCTGCCCTTGCTGGAAGCCGTGGCCCTTGCGCGCCGTTGCACGCTGCTGGAAGCCGCCCAATTCATCCTGGCCAAGGATACCGAATACCGCGCATTGCTGACCGAATCCGAACGCTTTCGCGAACAGCTTGCCCGCGCCATTGATGCCGCCAGCACCCAGGCGCGACTTTTGGAAGTGCGCGAATGGCTGCTGGACAGTGTTTACCCTGAATTGACCCAGCGCTTTCGGCTGAAGCTTGTGGATACCGAACCGCTGGACCTGAACCAGGCGCTGGATGCCACGCAACGCACCCATGAAATCACCCGGCTGAAGGCCCGCCTGCGGGAATTGGTGAATGAGGCACGCAAGCCGCTCCATTCCGATTACATCCGCAATGATGATGCGCGGCGGCGCAAATTGCGCTTAGCGCAGCTTGTAGCCACCAACCTAAACGCCGGGCGCCTGGCGGAAGCCGTGCCCCCGGGCATGGGCGTTGATTTCGACCCCTTGCGCATTTACGCCGAAGCGCGCGGCCTGACGCTTGCGGAAGCCGCAGACTTGCTGCTGCGTTCTGCCGAGGTGACGGAGGCGATCCTGGACCAGACCGAACGCCTGAAGGACCGGCTGCTGGTGCGAATAGAAGCCGTGCGAAGCCTGAATGACGCCAAAACCGTGGCGCGTGAGGCCGAAGAAGCCTTCGCCACCAAAGCGCAGCCAGGCGCCGCCCCGGCGGCCGCAGGCTGAGACACGGCCGGGCAGGCGCGCGGCGCGCCTGCATCCGCCCTGGCAAAGTGAAATTTTGATCAAAATGCAATGAGGCCAAACACTTGGCGGGGTTGCATGCCAAGACGTGGTGGTTGTGCGTCACGATAAATTACACCGATTTAATACAAAAGCCGCCCGCCAATGCTGAAATCAACTGGCGGTTTAATGTGTTTCCCAGTTATTCTTGTGTGGAGCGAGCGGCGGCATAAACCCTTGGTTGTGCATGCCGCCCGAAAAGAGCGCCGGCTGGGAGAAGTGGGATATGCTGATTGCTGCAGCACCCGTGATGAAAGCAGCGCTGCAGGGCGCCTGGCGCGCGCTGGGTTCTGGCGGGGTGGTGGGTTTGGCAGCACCAAGTGCTTGCCTAGGCCGCAGAGTGCCATCCGCTGCTGCTGGTTCTTGTCGTCTGGGAAACCTCGTTGCGCGGCGGGGTGTGCGAAGGGAGATCTCTGAAAAGATATCGTTTAGAGGGGAGGCTTAGGATGAGATCTTTTCAAAATTCCCTGCATCTATGGTCGCGATCGACTTTCACTTTGTTTATTGTGTTAATCATTATCATGATATTGCTACCAACGGTACTCTTTAAAATTTATCTTAACCACACTGACCATTCATTACAAATCGGCGAATACGGTCGCCTTATCGTTGACGAAGTGAGAGGATCCGTTGATTTTCGTCAACTGAATTTCCAAGGGTATGTTTGCGTAGCATTGCCGGAAATAGAGGATACAAATGGCACCTATATCTATAATTTTGATAGTACAGAGAATATTCCCTCACTTTCGAAAGTAGTCCGTTCTCATATGAGGAGTATCGTTTCTCGGTTTGTCGATGATATAGGGAGAAACAACTTCTTTTTTTTACTGGTTGATCAGCATGGAAACTATCGTGAGTACTCTCGCACGTTGGCAGCCACCCAGAACGGCAAAACTTTAAATCAGCACCTCATGTTCAGGAACGAAGCAATTGTACATCCTAACCCAACGAAATGCTCCCCCCTGGAACAGGCATTTGCCACGTGTGAATCATGGCAGGGAAACACGCATTTTGCCCGCCAGTGCTTTTTTGCATTTGGCCAAATGAAGTAATCAGAAAGCACAAAGGATCGAGCCATGCCAATAGATGTTCCCTCCGGGTTCTTGTATTTTGGCAATAATCCGATGGCTGGTGCGGGTCCGTCCCGCGGAAGCACGGCTTTGAGAACATGGGCTGGCAATTACGCTGCCCAGCACGGCTTAACATCGCCGGACCCAGCGCGACCCGGGACGTTTCTTCCGAACGATGCAAATGATGCGTTTCGGCATTCTTTCGTAACTGGCGCGATATATCTACAAACAAGAGACATGAATCTTCTCCGTCCCGATACTCAGGCGGACGCGCTGGCCGCTCAGCGGGCTCTCGGGCTTGGCGCCCTCAATGAATTTGCTAATCAAAATGCTAGAGCCAATCTAACTCTAAAAGACTATCACAACAACTACGAAGGTATAATCTTAGCTCGGGAATTTCGTACAGTCTACGGACGAGACGGGACCACCGAACAGTGGGCGTCATTCGTTGCGGAGCGAGTCATAACCGCTAGTCAGCAACAATCTAGTCAAAATAGTCGGTTTGTTTTCGATAGTAGGACTGACTATAGAACAACACCTGTAGAGCAGGCGGATGGTTCGATACGATTTCCTAATTATGACGTAAACCGTCTTCCTGGGCATGAGTTGGTACCGCTTTTGGGGCCGCCCGACGCAGTTCGCGACGCTTTCCCCCAAATTTACCCTCAAGAAAGAACACCCTGCTTCCTTGCCGGAACGCCAATTCTCATGGCAAATGGACGGGAGAAGCCAATCGAAGATATTGTGATTGGCGATCTGGTCATGGCGTTCGATGCGACGGCGGATCAAGGCCGCGGCGCACTTGTGCCACGGCCAGTTACGCGCCTTTATCGGGATGTCACAAAAAGTATTATTGACCTGCGCGGGTTGCGTATCACGGCAGGGCATATCTGCCTGACAGATGAGGGCCGATTTGAGAGTGTCGCGGAAATCCTGCTGCGCGATGGTAAGCTGCTGCATGCTGATGGCTCGGCTATACGTGCGCGCACCGGGGCCAAAATAGGTTCGGTGGAAGATACCCCGATCAGGGTGTGTCTTGCGGATCAAACTTCCGGCACACCTTACTTTGTCACGCTGCGTGCGGGTATCCCATTGCTGTCCGGGGCAGAGCACGCCTCATCCGGCGCTCAAAGCTTCGCAGTCTATTTGGCAGAAAATGGCGTTTCAATAGCGGCGGATGGATCATTGTCGCACCGGGACGGTAGCTTGCTGGAAGCGGCCCAGTGGCCCGTGGGAAGTACACCCTTTGATAAACCGATGCAGCGGGATTGGATTATTCGTGACACCGCTGATCAACCGTTCATTCCAGATTATGTTGCCGAACTGCTGAATTCAGTTGCGGTGGAAGCAGAAGCGCGTGGCGATGCGCGGCATGTGGTTAGATCAAAGGCCGCTTCTGGGTCGCTTATACTCGCCGCGGAGGAACCAACCTTTACGCGATCCCTTTTTCATGAATTCTCCGAGGTCTCGAAAGATCTCTTTGAACGTGGTTCGGAGTGGGGTTTTGGGACCTTCGGCGCCATTGCTCTTGCGCCCCAGCAGAAAGATGGTTGGTGCACCTATAACTTCGAAGTAAAAGGGTTACATACCTATGTCGCTGGCTCCTTAAGGGTCCATAATCGCTGCGATGGAACCGTTGATCCGGAATCCATCCATGCAGCATTTAGCGAAGATGGTGCCGAACTGCGCATCGAGTTTGATTATGAAGACGGCAGTCAAGCTGAAGTTGTCAATCGTTTCGATCTGAATAGCGAAGAAGCAGACTTACAAAGCGTCACCACCGTTTTCCGTTCCGCCGATGGTCAGGTGGATATCGCTCAGGAATCCTATGATGGTGAGGCGCAATACTACCGCGCGGTAAGCGGCAATGATGGGCGCCCGACGCTGGTGGCGATTGATAGGGAAGATTTCTCGGCTGAGGATACCTCGCGCAATCAACCCGCCCTCGACATCGAAGCCTATGAAATCAATGCCAATCAGGATGGCAGCGGTTTTGAATTTACAGGCACGGATGCGCGCGGCGCCACCCTTTCGGTGGAAATAGACCCCGGCGCGGGCAATGGTTCCAGCTTCTACCGGACTGAAGAAGTCA
>JADCGF010000019.1 GCA_020249145.1 Roseomonas sp.
AACAGAATTCGATTTGCATTGCCCGCTGTTGACGCTGCCGTTGGCCTTCGGCACCAGGCTTGAAACCATCCCGGCCTTTGAAAACGGCTACCTCAAGGCGCCGCCTGAGGATGTGACGCGCTGGGATCAGCGCTTGCCCGCGGGCCGCCGACGGATCGGCCTGGTCTGGAGCGGCAGCCAGATGCACGCGAATGATGCCAACCGGTCCCTGGCGCTTGCGAAGATGGCGCCCTTGTTCCAGCCAGGCGATGTCTGGGTTTCGCTGCAAAAGGAAGTGCGCGATGCGGATCGCACCGCGCTTGAAGCCTCCGACATTTTAGATGTGAGTGCTGAGCTTGGTGATTTCGCTGATACGGCTGCGCTTATCTCCTCGCTCGATCTGGTGATTTCGGTTGATACCTCAGTCGCGCATTTGGCTGGCGCGCTGGGCAAGCCCACCTGGGTCATGGTGCCCTTCGCGCCCGATTTCCGCTGGCTTTTGGACCGCGAGGATACGCCCTGGTACCCCAGCATGCGCCTGTTCCGCCAAAGCCGCGCGGGCGATTGGGATGGCGTTATTGCGCGCATCGGCGAATCACTTCGCGCGTAAGGGCTTTGGCGGCAGAGACAAGCGCGCCCAAGCGTTGCAACATGCGCCCAACACATCACCAATGGGGAACCGCCATGTCATCCGGCAGCTATGACCGCGCCAGCTTCAAGGGTCTGACCTTTCATGACGCGCAAGCGCGTTTCCTGGCCGGGCAGGACAATCCCCGCGCCTATCTGGAACGCTGCCTGGAGGCCATTTCGGCAAAGGATGGCGTGGTGCGCGCCTTTGTTGTGCTGAATGAAGCGGGTGCGCGCGCCAGCGCCGATGCCTCGGCCGCGCGTTACAAGGCAGGGCGCATAGTTTCCGCAATTGATGGCATGCCAATCGGCATCAAGGATCTGATCGAAACTGCTGATATGCCAACGCAAATGGGCTGCGGCGCATTCGCCGGCAATTTCCCGAAGCGCGATAGCATCATGGTGCGCGCTTTGCGCGATGCAGGCGCGGTGATCATCGGCAAAACGGTCACGGCGGAATTGGGCATGGCGCATCCGGGCCCCACAACCAACCCCTTCGATCCACGCCGCACGCCGGGCGGTTCATCCTCGGGTTCGGCAGCGGCGGTCGCGGCCAATATGATCCCGGCGGCGATTGGCACGCAGGTGGGCGGTTCCATCATTCGCCCCGCTTCCTATTGCGGCAATATCGCGCTTAAGCCCACGCAAGGTGCGATCAATCGGGGGGAGAGGCAATCGCTCAGCCAATCCACCGCCGGGGTGCACGCCAATAGCTTCGAAGATATGTGGGTGGTTGCGATTGAAATCGCGCGCCGGGCGGGCGGAGACCCCGGTGCGCCGGGGCTATTCGGCCCGGCCAGCGCGCCCGCGCCAGTGAAGCCCGCGCGGCTGATTGTGATGGAAACCGAAGGCTGGGCGGATTTGGATGCGGCCTCCATCGCGGCCTTTGAAGGCTTGCTCGCAAAACTCCGCGCCGCGGGGGTGGAAATCTGGCGCCGCGCGGACCATCCGCTGATTGAAGGTTTTGAACGCGCGCTGGCCCAGGGGAAAGCGATTACCGCCGATATCTGCGCGTTTGAACAACGCGCGGGCTTGCAGCATTTGGCGGAAACCGCGGCGGATCGGGTAAGCCCCAGGCTTTTCACGCGCTTGCAGCATGGCACCAAGGTTGACCTTGAAACCTATCGTGCGCGCTTGCTGGAACGTGATGAACTGCGCTGGCGCCTGGTGTCCCTCGCACCTTTGGCGGATGGGCTGATTGGCCTGTCATCCCCAGGCCCAGCGCCGGTTTGGCTCGGCGATCAGCCAGGCCAGCCGATTGCGCCGCGCCCAACCGGCGATATCAGCTTCAATGCCGGGACTTCTGCGCTTGGCTGCCCGGCGGTGAATGTGCCGCTATTGGCCGTGGAGGGCATGCCGCTTGGCGTGCAGATCATTGCCCAATGGCATGAAGATGCGCGCGCCACGGCTATCGCGGCTTGGGTGGCGGGGGTCGCCTAATCCAGCAGCACCGCGCGGAAGCCGGCCAGCCGCGCCGGCGTCAGCCCCAAGCCAACCTCAAGCAAACCCGCCTCAGACCCGAAGGGCGCCACCGCCGCTTCCAGCGCCGCAGCCAGCAGCGCCGGGTGCGTGTCCAATATCGCGTCCTTGGCTTCCTGCGGAGCCTCATCGGGCAGCGGGTGATCGCGGCGCCAGAAGCGGTCGGTCGCCACGTAATCCGCCAATATCTGATCCCGCGAAACGCCAAGTGCCGTCAGGATCAGCGCTGCACCAAGCCCGGTGCGGTCCTTCCCCGCCGAGCAATGAAACAGTAGCGGTCGGCGTTCATCTTCCAGGATCAGATCAATAAGCTGGCGATAGACGGGCAATTGCTCGGTCGCGTAATTCAGGTAGGCCACGCCCAAAAGCCGCGTGGTCTCTGCCCGCGTTGCCGCACCATTGGCCAAAAGGTCCCGCAAGGATGCGCCGATGCGCGGTTCGATCGGCAGCGGCACCGCCCGCGCCCCTGGCGGCAGGCGTGAAGGGGATGCTGCGGCTTCCCGTGCGCCGCGCAAATCGCAGACCGTGCTGAGCCCCGTGGCTTCCAGCGTCAGCAAATCCTGATCGGTCAGCCGATGCAGCGCATCGGACCGGAACAGCACGCCATGGCGCAAGGCCCGGCCCTGATGGCCGCGCCAGCCCCCCAGGTCGCGCAGGTTGGAGGCACCTTCAAGCGGCAAAAGCCGGGGCAAATTCTGGGTCATGGGCGATTTATGCCAGAAAGCGTCGCCCTGGCCATGCGGCGGGATTGTTTCAAGCGGGGCAAAACTATTTTAGAAGGCGCGCGGCATTTGCCGCCTTTGGGAATGAAAAATGGGCACGGCCCTGGAAATCTTGATTATCCTGCTGCTGGTTCTGCTGAATGGCGCCTTTGCCATGTCGGAATTGGCGATTGTCTCGTCCCGCCGATCCCGCCTTATGGCCATGCAAAAGCGTGGCGTGCGGGGGGCGGATACGGCGCTGGCGCTGGCCGATGACCCGAAGCGCTTCCTGCCGACGGTGCAGGTGGGCATTACCATGGTTGGCATTATCGCCGGTGCCTTTGGTGGCGCCCGGCTTTCCGGCACCATTGCCGATGCGCTGGGCCTGCTGCCCTTCCCCGTGCCCTTCGCGCAGGAAGTGGCCTTCGCGCTGGTGGTGCTGGCCATCACCTATCTCAGCCTGATCCTGGGCGAATTGGTGCCCAAGCAATTGGCCCTGCGGGAGCCTGAGAAAATCGCCATTCTGGTGGCCCGCCCCCTGGCGCTGCTGGCGCGCTTCACCGCGCCCATGGTCTGGCTATTGGGCGCATCTTCGGCGCTGGTGCTACGGTTTTTCGGCCCCGCGCCTACTTCCGATCTTTCCGTGACGGAAGAAGAAGTGAAGGCCGTGGTGGCGGAAGGGGCCCAGGCCGGCGCGCTTGAGACTGAAGAACGCCACATGATCGAACGCGTGCTGCGGCTTGGCGACAAGCCCGTGCGCGCGCTGATGACGCCCCGCAATGACATCGCCTGGCTTGACCGGGCCGAGCCGTTGGAAAACCTGCCCGAGCGGCTCCGCGCCGCGCATGTCACGCGCTTCATTGTGGCGGATGGGCGGGTGGATAATGTGGTTGGCGTGGTGGCGGCCAAGGATTTGCTCGATCAGCTTCTGTCGGGTGGGCCCATGTCGCTTGATGCTGCTTTGCGTCAGCCCTTGGTGCTGCCCGATACGCTCACTGCGCTTGATGCGCTGGAACGGCTGCGCGGCGACCCGCTGGGCATGGCGCTGGTGCTGGATGAATACGGATCCTTTGAAGGCATGGTGACCGCGTCTGACCTGCTGGAGGCGATCATCGGCGAATTGGGCCCAAGTGAGGCCATGCCATCCGAAGCGGCGGTGCTGCGCTTTGATGGCTCGCTTTTGCTGGATGGCAGCATGCCATCCGATGAATTGCGCGCACGGCTTGACCTGCCGGAAATGCCCGGCGCCGGCACCTATCATACCGTCGCCGGGCTGATGCTGGCCCTGCTGCGCCGTGTCCCGCGTGAGGGGGACCGGATTGTCTGGGCCGGCTGGCGCTTTGAAATTGTGGATATGGATGGCAGGCGCGTGGATAAGGTGCTGGCCAGCCGGGAAGAAGCGGGCGGTGATGGCGGCGGGTGAGGAACTGAATGGTGATAGATCAGCGCGAGCCTAAGGATACAGTGCCCGTGCCATTGACCGAACGCGATAGCCTGCGGGTTCTGGCGTTATGGGAAACCCGCCCGCGCCAACCGCGCAGCTGGCGCGGGCGGCGCGGATGCTGGCTGAATTTGGCATGGATGCGCCCGAGTAAAGCGCTAAAGCTTTATTGGAACACTTGGTTCGGACGCATCAGCGCCACCGTTTCAGTGATCTGCCTCTCCACAATGTCCAGGGTAGGCGCCGCAATTCACACCGAACCCTTACGCTCCACGACCAGAATACGCGCCGCACCAATCGGGTGGGCCACATGTTCATCGCCGACATCCGCCACAAAAACATCCGTCGGCCCAAGCCGCACCGAATGTTCCGCGCCATCCAGCCGATACTTCATCTCAACCGCGCCATCGAGCACGACGAATACCTCCGCCCCATCATTGACGTGCCAGATATAGGGCTGATCGGTCCAATGCAGCCGCACCGTGGCACCTTCAATTTCGGCGAAATCGCGTGCCCCCCAGGCGCGGGTGGCGGTGAAGCTGCGATTATCCTGAAAAATGTCGGGCATGGTTTTCTCCTGATGTGGCGTGAAGCGCCCTATTGCCCCGCTGATTTCGCAATCGGCGCGATGAATTGCGGTTCCGTATCCCAGGGGAACAGGATCCAGGTATCCTGGCTTACTTCCGTAATGAATGTATCCACCATCGGCTTGCCGGCGGGCTTGGCATAGACGGTTGCGAAATGCGCCTTTGGCAGCAAAGCGCGCACCACCCGCGCCGTGGTGCCGGTATCCACCAGATCATCCAGCAGCAGCCAGCCTTCGCCATCGCCTGCCGCATCGGGCATTTTCACCACACGCGGCTCGCCCTTGGTTTCCTCATCATAGGTGAGGACCGAGACAGTCTCGATCAGCCGGCAATCCAATTCCCGCGCCACCACGGCGGCCGGGATCAGGCCACCGCGGGTGATGGCGACCACGCCGCGCCAGGGGCCGCGTTCCAAAAGCCGCCACGCCAAAGCCTTCGCATCGCGGTGCAATTGGTCCCAAGACACCGTGTAATATTTCTGCGCCATCAAAACATCCTTCCGCCATTCGGCACGCGGTGATCGGGGCCAAGCAGCACAACCGCGCCTGCCTCATCCGGCATTCCCAGCACCAGAACCTCGCTCATGAAGCCCGCAATGCGGCGCGGGGCGAAATTCACCACAGCCGCCACCTGCCGCCCCACCAGTGCTTCCGGCGTGTAATACACGGTCAATTGCGCTGAGGATCGCTTCACGCCGATCTCTGCCCCGAAATCAATACTCAGCTTGATTGCGGGTTTGCGCGCCTCCGGGAAGGGCTCAGCGGTCAGGATGGTGCCGACCCGGATATCAATCCGGTGAAATTCATCAAGGCTGGCTGCGGGTTCCATGACAGGGCTTTAATGCAGATTCGCCTGGGGTGAAACCGCCCCTGGGGCTTTTCCCGAAGCGCCAGAGGGGGCATGAGGGGGGCTGTAACTGCACCTTATGGAAGCCCTGACCCGATGCGTGATCTTCACCTTGCTGGCCGCAGCCCCGCCTATGGCACCCACGGCATGGCCGCAACCTCCATGCCTCAAGCCACTTTCGCCGCACTTGAAATCCTGCGCGCCGGCGGCAATGCCATGGATGCGGCGATTGCCGCCTGCGCCGTGCAATGCGTGATCGAACCGGAATCGACCGGCATTGGCGGGGATTGCTTCTGCCTTTACGTCCCCGCCGGCAGCACGGTGATTGCGCTGAATGGTTCTGGCCGCGCGCCAGGCGCCGCGACGCCCGAGGCGCTGCGCGCCACCGGTGCGACCAAGCTGGAAAACACCTCGGCCCATTCCGTCACGGTGCCGGGCGCGATTTCGGCCTGGGAATTGCTGAACCGCAGCCATGGCAAGCTCGGGCTTGATCGCATCCTGCAAGCGGCGATCCATTATGCCGAAGAAGGCTTCCCCATCACGCCGCGCGTATCCGCGGATTGGGAAGCTTCCGTTGACAAATTGCTGAAAAACCCTGCATCGGCGCGGCGTTTCCTGACTAACGGCGCAGCGCCCAAGCTTGGCGCGCGCTTCCGCCAGCCGGAATTGGCGAAGACCTTGCGCGCCATCGCGGCGCGTGGCGCGGCAGCTTTCTATCAGGGCGAAGTGGCCGCCGATATTGTGGCGACGCTGCGTGAAGCGGGCGGGCTGCATACGGAAGAAGATTTCGCCAATGGCCAAAGCGTCGCGGAATTCGTGACCCCCATTTCCATCCCCTGGCGTGGGATGGAGGTGTATCAATGCCCGCCCAATGGGTCCGGCCTGCATGCGCTGCAAATCCTGGGCACACTCGCCCATCTGCCCACACCCGAAGGTGGGCCGCTTTCCGTCACGCGCTTGCATCGTCACATCGAAGCCGCGCGCATGGCCTATCGGGACCGCGATGCCTTCCTGGCCGATCCTGCGCAAGTGAATGTGCCGGTCGAAAAGCTGCTGAATGCGGATTACCTGAAGCGCCTGGCCAGGCTCATCCGCGATGATGCGGCGCTGCCGGAATTGCCCGCGCCAGGTGAGAGCGATCTCAACAAGCACAAGGACACCGTCTATCTTTGCGTGGTGGATAAGGATGGCAATGCCTGTTCCTTCATCAATTCTCTGTTCGAGAGTTTCGGTTCCGGCATCCTTGCGGAAAAATCCGGCGTCATGCTGCAAAATCGCGGGTTTGGTTTCCGCTTGCAGGAAGGCCATCCGAATTGCATCGCGCCCAATAAGCGCCCGCTGCATACCATCATCCCCGGCATGGTGATGAAGAATGGCCGCGCCATCATGCCCTATGGCGTGATGGGCGGGCGCTATCAGCCGATGGGGCATAGCTACTTCCTGACCAATTATTTCGAATTCGGCCTCGATATTCAGGAAGCGATTGATCTGCCCCGCCTGATGCCGCAGGACGGCAAGGTGCAGGTGGAACGCGGCTTTAGTGGTGCCGTAATTGATCAGCTGAATCGCCTTGGCCATGTGTGTGAGGCGATAGACAAGCCCCATGGCGGCGGTCAGGCGATTTTCATTGACCATGAAAAGGGCTGCCTGGTGGGTGGGTCTGACCCGCGCAAGGATGGCTGCGCGATGGGCTACTGATCACCCGCACCCGCGCAATTTCAAGAAAAAGCTGAGGAAACGCCCATGACCGAACCTTGTGACCTGACCGCCCTTGAAGCGCGCCGCCTGATCGGGCGACGCAAGCTTTCCCCGGTTGAATTGCTGGAAAGCTGCCTGAAGCGCATTGGTGAGGTGAACCATGCGGTGAATGCCGTGGTGGCTTTGGACGAGGACCGCGCCCGCGCGGTGGCCAAGGAAGCCGAAGCCGCCGTGATGCGCGGTGATGAATTGGGCCCGCTGCATGGCCTGCCCATCGGCATCAAGGATCTGGAAGAAACCGAGGGGCTGCGCACCACCTATGGCAGCCCGATCTTTCGCGATTTCATCCCCGATGCGGATTGCGGCATGGTCGCCAATCTGCGCGACAATGGCGCTATCATCGCCGGCAAGACCAATACGCCGGAATTCGGCGCAGGGGCCAATACGCGCAACGCCGTCTATGGCGTGACGGGCAATCCCTTTGATCCGATGAAATCTGCGGCTGGTTCCTCGGGCGGTTCGGGTGTTGCGCTGGCCACCAATATGTTCCCGATCTGCTCCGGTTCCGATACCGGCGGTTCGCTCCGCAACCCAGCCGCCTTCAATGGCATTGTGGGCTATCGGCCCTCACCGGGCCTGGTGCCTTCCGAAAAGCGTGCCCATGGCTGGTCCGGCCTGCCGGTGCTCGGCCCCATGGCGCGCAATGTGCCGGATGTCTGCCTGCTGCTATCGGCCATGGCATCCGATGATGGGCGCGATCCGCTCGCCTACACCTTGCATGATGGCTATGTGCGCGAAGAACCGAGCCTTTATTTCCCGGTGCCGCGCTATGACCTTGCGAGCCTGAGTCTGGCTTTCAGCCCCGATTTCGGCATGGCGCCAACCGAAAAGCATATCCGCGCGATTTTCGCTGACCGTGCCGGCGCCATCGCGCCGATGTTCGGCGCGGCGGAAGCCGCACACCCGGATTGCGCCGGCGGTGATGAAGCCTTTGAGGTGCTGCGCGCCGCGGGCTTCCTGACCTCCCACCTTGAGAAGTGTCGCACGCGCCCGCAGGATGTCGGGCCCAATGTGCGCGCCAACGTCGAAGAGGGGCTGCGCTATAGCCTGGATGACTACGCCCGCGCGGCCGCGGCGCAGACCAAGATGTACCGCGCCTGGCAGGGCTTCTTTGCCGCGCATGATGTGCTGATCACGCCGGCGATTACGATCTCTCCCCGGCCGTGGAAGGAGCTTTTTCCCGCCGAGATTGATGGCAAGCCGACACGGACCTACTTCCACTGGCTGGCGCTGGCCTATTACCCGACGCTTTGTGGGCATCCTGCGATTTCCATCCCGATGGGGTTGGACCGGAACGGCATGCCCTTCGGCTTACAGGTGGTTGGGCCGCGCGGCGGGGATAGGCTGGTGCTGGGGGTTGCGGCGGCGATTGAGGAAGCCTTTGCGGGTGATGCGGCCCGCTGCCGGCCGGTGCCGGATTTGGCGAAGCTGAAGGCTGCGCAGCCGGTGAAGGAGATGCCGGGCGCGGTGGGGTGGGATTGAAGCGCGCGTTTCAATTCTTCTTGAGCAGATCGCGTTCAGATGGAACCATCTGAACGCGATCTACTCTAAGCGCAAAGCAGCCGGGATAGGGCGCGCTTGGGCCAAGCGGGGACGCTTGGCCCTTTTGGTGCGTGTAGGGCGGACGCAGTTTGTTGTGCGGTGACGCGTCAGAGGCCCTGGATTTCGTGGATGAGTATTTGTCCGCGATCATGCCACGCCAGAAGGCCGGTGCGCGGGCAGAAGCAGGGTCCAGTAATCACAACGCCAGCAGGCGCAAAATGACGATAAATGGCCTCACCGCCATTTGTTGGAAAAATCTGTACCAAGGCGCCTCGCTCTCCTGTGCCTTTGGCCGAGGAAGTGACAAAAAACTGTCCGCTTGGATGCCAATTCAAATAAGCAATCGGTTCAAATTCGCCCAAAAACCCTGCTGTTTTCGTTCCCGTTGCGCTGTCCCAAACCCGGATGGGTTCAGGTTCGCGTGGGGGAACAGTGGCGCTCGAACCGCTTGCCAAACGTTCACCATTGGGCGACCACGCGAGGGATTCAACACCTCTAGGGTGGGCTTGAAAACTCAATAATTTTTTTAGTTCCGGAAGGCTAAAAATGGTAACTTCATCAGGAACTACATTCGCCTGGGGCGATAGAGTCGTCACTCCAAGTCGGTTATCCAGGCTTATCGAAGGTACGGACCACGATCGACTCCGGCTTGCTCCAACGAGCTGTCCATTATGTCCATCAAAGACATATGCAAACTGATTAGGGCCAGGACCCCTCACCTCAAAGCTAAGGAAGACAAAACGCCCATCAGGAGAGACCGCCAACTTTTGATCGCCTCTCCGCTGCTGCAGAGCTAGCTCTTGAGGTTTACCCTGTAGTTCGGGTATCGAAATTGGTAGTAGCTGAGACTCGCGAACTATCCTTCCTGTATCCATCTCAAAAACCGAAAACGCAGGGGGGTTTTCATCACTGCCAGGCTCGACTCTTTTTGATGCGATCAATTCCCTGCCACTCGCGGAAAAACCGAAAGTCCGGCGTCTATCCGCACTCATAATTCGGAATCGCACTAATAGACGCCAAGTGGATGCATCGATAACATTCAGGAAGTTACCGAGCCCATTCACCGCCACTAGGCGGCTGCCATCTGGGCTCCAGGCCATGGTTGAAACAGACCACGAAAACGCATCGCCCTGACTGCGCAAATCAACGCCGGCAATTTTTTTCAGCCTTGCGCCGCCAGCGTCAGTCATGCCGCGGTCACCCGGCAACAAATTGCCCAGCCAGGAAGCGCGCGCCGGGCGCACCGCGCCGGCACTTGCCAGCGCCGCCCCCATGCCAGCCAAGCCAAATCCGCGACGGGTCAGGCTTGCCATAGCGCACTCCCCTGCAAGGTCATGCCCTGACGGGGTGACATCACCTCAACCCCAAGCGCGGGCGGGGACGTAAACCTCGCCCGCCATCAAACGCCGCGCGGTGCGCAGCGTGCCGCCCGAAATCACTTCCCGCGATCCATCGGCAGCGCGGACAGTGGAGATCACCGCTTCCATGCTGCCGGTTGGGTGTTCCAGCACCACGGTTTCCCGGTCAGCCCCGGTGATTTTCGCGATGCCTTCCGCCACCGTACCGGGCAGCACGCAAGCGCTTGCGATGCAAATCCCGCCTGTCACCGCCATGGCTTCATGGCAGGCAAGCGGCGTGAAATAGCGCGCGGCCACACCGCCCTCATCACCCGCCGGTTCAGCGATAATCGCGAATTTCGGCATGACGCGCCCTTCGGCATCGCCCATGCCCATGGCCAGGCTCGCCTTGCGGCGAATGGCTTCAATCCGCGCCATGAATGCCTTATCCGCATCCAATTCCTTGGCGGTCTCACGCGCGGTTTTGCCGAAATCCCGCGCGCGGGCAATCACCACGGGCATGCAGACATCCAGGCACGTCACTTCCACACCATCAATCACATCAATGGCATTGCCGGTTGGCATCAGCTTGCCGGTCGCGCCACCCACCGCATCGGCAAAATTCAGCACAATGGGGGCAGCCGTGCCGGGCACGCCGGCAATCGCGGTATCGCCTTCATAATTCACGCGCTTGCCGGGCGTTTGCACCACAGCTTCAATCAGCGCGCCGGTATTCACCGCGCGGATCATCACGCGGGTTTCGCCTTCTTCGGCTGTCACCAGCCCGCTTTCAATTGCGAAAGGCCCAACGCCCGCCAGCATATTGCCGCAGGTCGGCCCCCAATCCACAAAGGCACGATCCACGGAAACCTGCGCGAATAGATAATCCACCTGCTGCACCTCACCGGCTGCCGCGCGGGAGACGATGCAGACCTTGCTGGTGAGCGTTGTTGCCCCGCCCAGACCATCAATCTGGCGCGCATCGGGTGAGCCCATCGCGGCAAGTAATACGCGCCCCATCGCTTCACGATCTTCCGGCAAATCATGGCGCAGGAAATAGGGGCCGCGGCTGGTGCCGCCACGCATCAGCGTACAGGGAATGGCTTTCTGCATCATTCTATCCGTCAACGTAAAGGCCAGGGGAGGTCGAGGAAATGCTGTAACAGCCCCTGCGGGAAATCCAGCGTTAGCATTTGCGCCACGAAGATCAGCCCAATGGTCGCAATACTGGTCAATAGCAGCGTAAGCCGCCAGGAACATCGCGCCGCATAGCGCAAGAAGGCCAAGAAAAAGATCGTATTGGCCAGCAGGAAGCCGACCAAAGCCGAAAGCCCGACAAGCCCGATCACCCAGCCAAGATGCGCCCAGAAGCTGCCATCTTCCGGCCTCGCCTTGGCTTCCGCGTCATGGAATAGCGAACCGCCGACGCGCCCAAAATTCAGCCGCAACAATACAGGCACGCTGATCAGCAGCATGGCGCCGGCAATCATCATCGGGAAGACCGCGCCCAGGAAGCTGTGGCGCATGGCGTCAACGAAAACCGCGGCGAAAAGCGCCACCGGAATCACGGCGAAAACCGCCTGAGGCTGGCGCTTGCCCGTATCCTTGCTGCCGCCATCTTCTTCCGTATCGGCCAGCCGGCGCTTGCGGATGCCAAGCCCGGCAAACACCACGATCAGCGCGGCAATGATCATCACGCCGGGCCGCGTCAGGAAATCCCAGCCATAGAATTGCACTGCCTGATACAGATAGGTTTCCATCGGCAGCGCCAGCACGAAGCCCACCACGAAGGGCGGGCGCGGCCAGCCGAAGCGGCGCATGAGCAAGCCGAGCAAGCCGACCCCCAGCAGCAACAGCAAATCCGCCAATTCGCGGTTATTGTTGAAGGCGCCGAAGCAGACCACCATCATCATGAAGGGCGCCAGCAGCCCAAAACGCACCGTGGTCAGCCGCGCAATCAGGGGCGATGTGGCGAAGCACAGCAATGTGCCCATGACATTGGCAATCGCGAGCGACCAGATAATCGCATAGGTCAGATCAAGGCGGGAACCAACAAGCGCCGGCCCGGCTTCAATGCCAAGCAGCGTCATCCCGCCCAGAAACACCGCCATGGACCCGGAAGAAGGAATGCCGAAAAACAGCGTCGGCACCAAAGCGCCGCCTTCGCGCGCATTATTGGAAGCCTCCACGGCAATCACGCCGCGCACATCACCCTTGCCGAACTGGCCATTCTTTTCGGTTTGAATCGCATGACCATAGACAATCCAATCGGTGACGCTACCGCCAAGCCCAGGGATCGCGCCAAGCACGGAGCCGATGGAAGAAGTCCGCAGCAGCAGCCACCAATGGCGCATGATGTCGCGCACGCCATCAAACCAGCCGCGCCCCAATTCCGCCGTGCGGGAAATGGTGCCACCACCGCGCGCCAGATCAATGATTTCCGGCAGCGCGAAAATCGCCAGCACCAAAACGGGCAAGGGCAGGCCATCGGAAAGATAGATCAGCCCAAAATCCAGGCGATATTCCGCCGTGGCCGGCGCTGTCCCCACCGTGCCAAGCGCCAAACCCATGCCGCAAGCAATCAGGCCCTTGGCGAAGCTTTTGCCAGCCAGCACGCCCACCATGGAAAGGCCAAGCAGCGCCAGCATGAAAAGCTCTGCCGTGCCAAGCGCCAGAATCAAGGGCCGTGCAATCAGCACCGCGCCGGTCAAAATCACCGCGCCAATCAGGCCGCCAATCATGGAAGCCAGGAAGGATGCCGATAAGGCGCGCGCGGCTTCTCCTCGTCGGGCCATGGGGAAGCCATCCAGAATCGTCGCCTGGCTAGCCGATGATCCTGGTATGCCCATCAGGATGGAGCTGAATGTATCCGCAGTTGCTGCAACCGCAACCAGGCCCACCAGCATGGCAAGGGCCGAGACCTGATCCAGCCCGTAAATGAAGGGCATCACCAGCGAAAGCCCAGCCAAGCCACCCAGCGCCGGCAGCACGCCAATCGCGTAACCAATCAGAACGCCAAGCGCCATATAGCCAAGGCGTTCAGGGCTTGCGAGCGCGGTCAGCGCCATCAGCAGCGCGTCAAGCATTCAGCCCTACTCCTGTTCCCGCGCTGCCCTTGCGTTGATCAGCCTAGGCGATGGTTGAAGCGGCGCAGCAACCATTCCTTGATCCATTCGCGCGTCGCTTCGCTGATCACGGTGCCGGCGGCATAGGCTTTCTCAGCGGCCTCGCCCACCACCTCATCATATTCGCCAATCACCGCGCCGCGCTTTTCCTTGTATTCCGGATCGGCGAAAATGCGGGTGAAGGCGGCACGATACAAATCCTGAATGGCGCGCGGCGTTTCCTTCGGCACAACCACGAATTTCTGCGCGGCGAAGCCCGCCACGAACAGTGTCTGATAAGCATCCCAGGCCGGGCCGGAGGGGTCCCTGCCGGTGGCGGCTCTCAGGAATTCCGGAAAGGTCGGCAAATCCGGGAAATTCGGATCGCGCACAATATCGCCATTGGCATTCATGATGCCATAGGAAAACAGCGGCACGGCCTTGCCTTCGCGGACCAAAGGCAGAACCTGGCTCGTGTAGGCAGAGGATGTCTGGTAATCAATCGGCGTTTCACCGCGTTCAAAGGCCAGGCGCCCCTGGCCGCGACCCTGCATGCCAAAGACAATCTGCACATTCAGGTTCATCAATTCAAAGGCGAGAGTAGGCACAATATCCAAGGAAGTCGGCCCCTGGCTGCCGAAGCGAAGCCCTTGCGCGGCCTGCAGCTTCGCCAGATCAGCCGGCCCACGCACGCCCAATTCCGGGCGCACATACAAAACGCCACCGGTTGGGCTCGCCATCAGCACGCTCCAGGCGCGGTAATCATAACGCACGCGCGGATCACCCATCAGATAGGGAAATTGCGTGGACCCGCTAGTACCCATGATAGTGAGGCCATCTGGCCGCGTGCGCTGCGCGAATTGATTGGCGCCATTGATGCTGCCGCCGCCGGTGACATTGCGGATCACCACGGTCGGGTTGCCGGCCATGTGCCGTTGCAGCAGCGGCAAATGGAAGCGCGCCCAAACGTCGGAACCGCCACCCACCGCGAAGGGGATGATCCATTCAATCGTCTTGCCGGCCATATCCTGCGCGCGGGCAGTGCCTGTCGCGGCCAAGCCAAGGCCAAGCCCGCCAAGGGCGCGGCGCGTGAGTGAAAAATGTGCTGCTTTGGTCATGCAACCCTCCCCGAATTGGTTTTCGTTTTCCATAAAGCAGAACCAAGGGTGATGGAACCAGCGAAATCGCGCCCCGCATTTGCCGCTTTCAGAACGGCGCCCCGCCTGTTACGGAAAGCCATGCCTGTTACTCTCCGCACCATCGCCCCGGCAGAGGCCGATATCCGGCTCGATCGCTGGTTTCATCGGCATTTCCCGAACCTGACCCAGGGCGCGCTGCAGAAAATGCTGCGCACCGGGCAAATCCGCCTGGATGGGGCGCGCGTCGAAGCGAATGCGCGGCTCAAGCCCGGCCAGCAATTGCGCATCCCGCCCATGCCGGCAGAAGCCTCCAAACCGGCCTCCGCTCGCCCGGTATCGGACCGGGATGCGGCGGCGATTGAACGCATGGTGATCTACCGCGATGCCTCCGTGATCGCGATTGATAAACCGCAGGGCCTGCCGGTGCAGGGCGGGCCGGGGATTACGCGGCATGTGGATGGCATGCTGGATGCGCTCCGCTTCGGCTATGAGGAACGTCCGCGCCTGGTGCATCGGCTGGATAAGGACACATCGGGCGTTCTGATCCTGGGGCGCACGGCGGCGGCGGCTTCCCGTTTGGCCGCCGCCTTTCGCGGGCGGGATGCGGAAAAAACCTATTGGGCCGTCGTGATTGGCCGCCCCCATCCGCTGGAAGGCCGCATTGACCTGCCCCTTGCCAAGCTTGGCGGGCAGCGCGGTGAACGCGTGGCCGGGGTCGCGGATGGTGAGGGCACGCGCGCTGTCACGCTATATCGCGTGGTGGATTCCGCGCAGCGTCAGGCGGCGATGCTGGAATTGCGCCCGCTGACGGGCCGCACGCATCAACTTCGTGTGCATTGCGCGGAAGCGTTGAAATGCCCGATCATGGGTGATGGCAAATATGGCGGCCAGGCGGCGCATCTGGAAGGCTTCGGCAATACGCTGCATCTCCATGCCCGCGCCTTGCGCCTGCCGCATCCGGAAGGTGGCACGCTGGAACTGGCTGCCCCCTTGCCGGCGCATATGAAGGATACCTTCGCCATGCTTGGCTTTGATCGCCCGAAGACCCCGCCATGTCGGCATCTGCGCTGAAACCGGCGCGGCGCTGGCCGCGCTACCTGGCGGGCGCGTTTGCGCTGCTTTTCCTGCTGCTGATTGGCGGCGTTTTTGCGTTGCGCGCGGCCTTGGAATCCGGCCGCTTCACGCCGCGCATCCAAGCCGCGATTGAAAGCGCCACCGGCTACCGTGCCAGCATCGGCGGGCTTGGCTTAGCACTCGGCCTGGTTCCCAAGCTGGAATTGCGCGATGTGACGCTGGGCGCGCTGGGCGCCGACAAACCTGGACTGGAAGCGCCGCGCCTTGCCGCCACGGTATCGCTTTTCTCCCTGCTCTCCGGCGGCATTGAAGTGCCCAGTGTGGAGGCGGAGGGGATCAAGCTTCACCTGGCCCCCGCGCTTTGGGCGCTGCCTGCCACCGAACGCCCCGCCAGGGATGCCCACGCTACGTCGGCGGCGCCCCGGCAGGCCAGCGCCATGCCGCATATCAGGCGGGTCAGCCTGCGCGATGCCCATATCATTCTGGCTGGCGGGCGGGATATCGAAATCCCCGCCCTGACCATCCGCAATATCAGCGCCACCAGCGCCAGCGATCTGGCCGCCGAATGGCGCTTCAAGGGCATTGCCTTCACCCTTACCGGCACCGCCGGGCCATTATTCGGCTTTGCCCCCGGCACGCTGCCCCCGCTTGGCGCCATAACGCTCAAGGCCGGCGCGGGTGATCTTGGCTGGCTGCTGCCCGGCCTCAGGCTTGAAGCGCTTGAATTGGTCGCGCCCCCGGATGGCGAGGCGCGGCTGACCGGCGCCTTCACCCGCGCCGGCAGCACCGCCCGGCTTGAGGCAAATCTAGGCCCGGTCGGGAAGCTGCCTTATGGCTTCACCGGCCCATTGCCGATGGAAGCCCGGCTGACTTCCGGCGATGCCAGCGTGACACTCAGCGGCGCCGTGGCGCGCCCGCAGGCGCTGGCCGATGGGCAATTCGATCTGACCATGGATGTACCTGATGCGGCGGCGCTTGCCGGCTTTCCCGGCCTGCCCCGCGGCCTGAGGGGCACGGCGCGGCTGCAATGGCGCGACCCGCAATCCATCAGCCTGTCGCGCTTCCAACTGACCAGCCCCGCGCTGGCGGCCACCGCCGCGCTGACGCTTGGCCTGGCGGGGCGGCCCAGCCTGGCCGGGCGGATTGATATCACGCGGCTTGATCTGGATGCGCTGAACCCTGCACCAGCCCCAGGCCCCGCGCCCGCCGCAGCTTCAGCCCCGGCAGCGGCAGCGGGCGATGGCCGGGTCATTCCCGATATCGCCTTGCCCGTGGCGTCGCTCATGGCGCTGGATGCCGAATTGGCCTTGGCCGCCCGCGGCGTCACCTCCGGCGGCCTGCCGCCAATTGCGGTGCAAACGCAGCTCCGCCTTAGCAATGGTGCGCTGGCGCTCGCACCCTTCAACCTCACCCTTCCGGCGGGGCGGCTTGCCGGGCAGGTCAATGTGAATGCGGCGACGAACCCCGCGCAATACGCGCTCAGGCTGCGGTCCGAAGGTGCCGGGCTTGATCTGGCCGCGCTGAGTGGTTTGTTGGAAGGGCTTGGCTTGCGCGGCCAGGGGGAAGTTGCCGCTGATCTGCGCGGCGTCGGCGCCACCACCCGTGCCATCGCCGCCAGCCTCAATGGTGAATTTGGCGTGGCCATGATCAATGCCCGGCTGGAACAGGGAAAGGCCATGGATGCGCTCAGCACAGTGCTGACACTGCTTGCCCCGAACACGCAAAGGCTCGGCGCGATTGACCTGCGTTGCGTGGCATTGGCTTTCGGGGCGGAACAGGGCATGGCGCAAAGCCGCACGCTATTCATGGACAGTGCCATTGGCCAGATCATAGGTCAGGCGAGCATCAATCTGCGCGATGAAAGCGTGAATGGGCGGCTGAATACGAATCTGCGCGTTTTTGGCCTTGGCTTGCGCGCCCCGGTCAATCTTGGCGGCACGCTGGCAGCACCGCGCATCGGTGTGGCGTCAGGGGCGGCGATTGGCCAAACTGCGGCTGGGCTGCTGGCTGATACCTTGACCGGACGGATTGCGACAGACCCGATCGGCAATCTGTTGGGCGGCAGTGACCGCAACGCGGCAGCGGATTGCGCCGAGCCTCTCCGCATCGCGCGGCTTGGCGCGGAGGGTACGGTGCCCGCGCCACGTGCAGCGCCAGAAGCGGGGCAGGAAGCCCCCCGGCCTTCTGTGCCAGCTTTGCCTTCGCCGGTGCAGGATGTGCTGCGCGGCCTTGGCGGTATTCTGGGCGGGGGGCGACGTTGATATTGGGGGGCTCTGTTCAGCCCTCCACATCCTCCAGCGAAAGTCCCAGCGCTTCCAGCCCTTCTTCCAGCATATCGCCGAGCATTTCGATACCAAGCAAATAGGTTGCCGGGTCGCGCATATTGCGTTCACGCGCCAGGGTGCGGGCTTCTTCCCAATCATCCGCATCATAATCGCCGCGGCCAATCCAGGCCAGCGCGATCAGGGAAGCCTGTTCATCTTCATTCAATTCACTGATGAAGGCGCGCAAAGCATCCTCATCCATGTTTTCATCATCTTCGGCGTCGAGGCCTTCTTCATCCTCATCCGCGCGGGATAGCGCGCCGCTTTCCTCACCTTCCTGGACAGCACGCGCGGCATCCACAATGGCGGCGACCGATTCCAGGCTGATGCCCAGATCGAATTCCTCATCATCTTCATCGCGTGCGGCCATGGCGCTTCTCCTGCCTGAATTGGCGCACTCAAGCACAGGGGTGCGGGGTATTTCCAGCCCCGATCAGGTTGCAAATGCGTGTCAATGAAGGGCAGTTTTCAGCGCCGCGAAAGGTCAACCAGCCCCGCGAAACCTGCTTCCGTGCCGAAGGCCAGATGCGTGCCGGAATCACTCCAGGCCAGCGCGGAAACCGCGCCTCGGCCCGGGGCCGCCACAGGCACCACACGCCCGCTGGCGACCTCAGCAATCAACACCAGCCCATCATCGAAGCCGGCGGCCACAACTTCCTGCTGCGGGTGGCAGGCCACGCGCGTACACAGCGCCTGATCCCCGCCGGCCAATTCGGTTGGCGCCTTGCCCATCGGCCCGCCGCCGAAAAACGGCCAAAGCACAATGCAATCCGCGCCCGATGTCGCCAGCCAGCGCCCCTTGGCGGTAAAGGCGATGGATTTCGTCTTGGCCGGATAGCCCGCCATGCGCATATGCTGGCCATCCGCCAGGCGCCAGCCATGCAAGGTGTTTTCCTGCATGGCGGTGACCACATGCGTACCATCCGGGCTGATCTCAACCTCGATATGGCTGCCCTTCCATTCAAGCGAACGCGGCTTGTCTTCCTTCGCCGCAACAAACCACAGCGAAGCGCCATTGTAATGGCTGGCGGCGATGCGCTTGCCCTTGGCGTCAAAAGCAATGCCCGTCACCGATGTTGGATGCGCGAGTGATTTCAGCGCGGCCCCCGCGCCATCCAGCAAGTGGACTGCCTTGCCCACCACGGCGGCGCGCAGCCCGCTTTCATGCGCGGCGACATGGTCCACCCAGCGGCTGCCATAACGCGCCAATTCGGCAAGGGTGCCATCCGCGCCCAAGCGCATCAGCCGCCCATCATCGCCGCCGGAAATCACGCCATCCTTGCCATCGGCGCAAAGCGATAGCACCGCGCCTTGATGCGCTTCATGCTGCGCCCAGGCTTCTTGGGGCTTGGCGATCAGCGCGCGATGCAAAATGCCATCGGTTGTGCCGAAGATGCAGGTCTTGCCTTCATGGCCAAAAGCAAGCCCCGCGACCCAGGCGCCGAGGCTTTGCGAAACGCCCCGGCTATCCAGCAAATATTCTGCACCGCTCATGCGCCGGGGGGGCTCCAACGCGCGATTTCGGCGTTGATCTTCGCCTCATCCTCGCCAGCCTGGCAGGCTTCAAAACCGCGCCGCAGCCAGGGGCGATTGAGATCGCGCCCGATGAATACCAGTTTTGAGCGCCGCGGATCGCCTTCCTTCCAGGGGCTGATGAAATCGCCATCGGCAATCATATGCACCGCCTGGAAGGCGAAGCGGCGATCATCGCCTTCATAAGCCAAAATGCCCTTGGTGCGCAGCAAATCCTGCCCCTTGCTGGACAGCACCTGCGTGATCCAGGCGTTGAAACGCTCAGGATCAATCGGTCGATCCACTTCGAAGGAAACGCTGTTCACTTCTGAATCATGTTCGTGATCATCCTCGCCCGAGAGGAATTCCGGCTCACGTTCCAGAATGCGTTCCAGGTTGAAGGCGTCGCGCCCGATCACGGCGCTGATCGGCACATCGGATTTCGTGGCGCGGCGGATTTCGGCATAGGGGTTGATGGCGCGGATGCTCTTTTCCACTTCCGCTGCTTCAGCCTCGCTCACCAGATCCATCTTGTTCAACACAATAATGTCGGCGAAGGCGATCTGTTCCTGCGCTTCGGTGGAATCTGTCAGGCGCGCCGGCAAATGCTTGGCATCCACCACGGTCACGATTGCGTCCAGCTTTGTCGCGCGCTTCACATCATCATCAACAAAGAAGGTCTGCGCCACCGGGGCAGGGTCCGCGAGGCCCGTGGTTTCCACGATAATGCCATCAAACTTATCGCGCCGCTTCATCAGCCCGGCCAGGATGCGGATCAGATCACCGCGCACCGTGCAGCAGATGCAGCCATTGTTCATCTCAAACACTTCTTCATCGGCATCCACGACCAGGTCATTATCCACGCCCAATTCGCCGAATTCATTGATCACGACCGCGAATTTCTGGCCGTGATTTTCGGTGAGGATGCGGTTCAGCAGCGTGGTTTTGCCGGCACCAAGATAGCCGGTCAGCACAGTCACGGGCACGGGGGCGCGGGCGGTGTCGCTCACGTTTGTCTCTCCGTCAAAAGGATTTGGCCCCTATATGGGGCGAAGCCGGGCAGAGGTCACCCCGCCCGGTTTCGAATCAAGCGGCTTCCGCCGTAATCGCCTCAGCCAAGGTATTGATCAGCCTGTCCACATGCGGCTTTTCGCAAATCAGCGGCGGCGACATGGCGATGATATCCGCCGTCACGCGGATCAGCACGCCATCATCAAAGCAGCGCCGGAACACATCCAGCGCGCGTTGCGTGGGCTTGCCGGGGCGCGGCGCCAATTCCACCGCGCCAATCAGCCCGACATCGCGAATATCAATCACATTCGGCAAGCCTTTCAGCGAATGCACCGCATCCTGCCAATAGGGTTCCAGCGCCAGCGCCCGGCCCGGCAAATCCTCGGCGCGGTGCAATTCCAGCGTGGCAATCGCCGCCGCCGCCGCCAAGGGATGCCCGGAATAGGTATAGCCGTGGAAGAATTCGATCCCGGCGCTTGTGCCGGTCACGATGGCATCATAGATGTCGTTCTTCACGGCGACCGCCCCCATGGGTACGGCGGCATTGGTCAGCCCCTTGGCCATGGTCATGATATCGGGCACCACGCCCAGGCGCTCCGCACCGAAATTGGCGCCGAGGCGACCAAAGCCGGTGATGACCTCATCAAAAATCAGCAGAATGCCATGCTTGGTGCAGATATCGCGGAGCCGCTTGAGGTAGCCCACGGGCGGCACCAACACGCCGGTTGAACCCGCCACGGGTTCCACCATGACAGCGGCAATGGTCTCCGCCCCGTGCAAAGCCACCAGGTTTTCCAGCACATCGGCCAATTCGGCGCCATGCGGCGGTTCGCCCCGGCAATAGCTGTTCTTGGCCGGCAGATTCGTATGCGGCAGATGGTCCACATAAGGCAGCAGTGCGCCGAATTGCTTGCGATTGGGGCCAATGCCGCCCACCGACATGCCGCCAAAACCCACGCCGTGATAGCCGCGTTCGCGCCCGATCAAGCGCACGCGAGAGCTTTCGCCCCGCGCCTTATGATAGGCGAGTGCAATTTTCAGCGCCGTATCGGCGGCTTCACTGCCGGAATTCGTGAAGAAAACCCGGTCCATACCCTCCGGCGTCATATCCGCCACGCGCGAAGCGGCTTCAAAGGCAATGGGGTGGCCAAGCTGGAAGGCGGGGGCGAAATCCATGATCGCCGCCTGCTTTTGGATGGCCTCCACAATCTCCCGCCGGCCATGCCCGGCATTGCAGCACCAAAGGCCAGAGGTACCGTCCAGAATCTCCCGACCTTCCGGGGTGTAGTAATGCATACCCTCAGCGCGGGCGAGCATGCGCGGGCGGTCCTTGAAATACTTATTGTCGGAATAGGGCATCCAGAACGCGTCCAGATTATTCGGGCGCGGGACATTGATCTCGTTCATCGGGGTATCTCCGGGATTCACCTCAATAAACCCCCGCAAGCGCGCGGGGGCAAGCGGGGGCTGGTTCAACCGTGGCGGAGTTCCGGGAAATCCTCCTCCCGATGCTCCCCCTCAGGCCTGATGCCGGCGGCGAAGCGCTTTTCCTCCAATTGGCGGAGTTCCACGCGCCTGATCTTGCCGGAAATGGTCTTCGGCAATTCATTCACTTCAAGGCGCCGCACGCGCTTGAAGGGGGAAAGCCGCCCGCGCAGATGCTGGAAGATGGACAGCATGGTGGCCGGGGTCGCCTCAGCGCCTGGGGCCAGCGCGATGAAGGCCTTGGGCACCGCCATGCGCATGGCATCCGGCGCCGGCACCACAGCGGCTTCCGCCACTGCCTCATGCTCGATCAGCACGCTTTCCAACTCGAAGGGCGAAATCCTGTAGTCGGAGGCTTTGAACACATCATCCGCCCGCCCGACATAGGTCAAATAGCCATCCTGATCGCGATTGGCGACATCGCCGGTGCGGTAGAAGGTCTCGCCCGCCGGCAGGATGGCGCCATCATCGCCCTGATAGCCCATCATCAGCCCGGTCGGCGCGGGGTTGAGCGCAATGCAGACCTCCCCTTCCTCAGCCGGCTTGTCATCGGGGTCGAGCAACACAATCCGATAGCCCGGCAAGGGCTTGCCCATGGAGCCTTCCTTGAGTGCCATGCCCGGCGGATTGCCGATCTGCGCCGTGGTTTCCGTCTGGCCGAAGAAGTCGCGGATGGTGAGCCCCCAGGCATAGCGCACCTGTTCGATGATTTCAGGATTGAGCGGTTCCCCCGCACCCCCCACTTCGCGGAGCGCGGTGCGGAAAGATCTCATGTCTTCCTGCACAAACATCCGCCAAACCGTGGGCGGGGCGCAAAGGCTGGTGACGCCGTTCGCGGCAATCGCTTCCAGCATGCCGCGCGCATTGAAGCGTGGCTGATTGGCGATAAAGACCGTAGCCCCTGCATTCCAGGGTGCAAAAAGGCAGGACCAGGCATGCTTCGCCCAGCCAGGTGAGGAGATGTTCAAATGCACATCGCCGGGCCGAAGCCCCAGCACGAACATGGTGGAAAGATGCCCCACCGGATAGGATTGATGGCTATGCAGCACCAGCTTGGGCCGCGCCGTGGTGCCTGAGGTGAAATAGAGCAGAAGCGGATCAGTCGCTTTGGTCGGGCCGTCTGGGGTGAAGGTTTCGGCGGCTTGTTGCAGGGTTTCATAGGCCACCCAACCGGCCGGCGCGGCGCCAATCGCGATGCGCGTGACACCATCTTCAAGCCCCGCGAATTTCGGCGCATCGGCGGCATTGGCAACCACAAAGCGCGCGCGGCCTCTGGTAAAGCGGTCCTTCAAATCATCGCCCGCCAGCAGCGTGGTCGCGGGGATCACCACCGCGCCGAGTTTCATCGCCGCCAGCATCACTTCCCACAGCGGCACAACATTGCCGAGCATCAGCAGAATGCGGTCCCCGCGCTTCACGCCCAGCGCGCGCAGCCCATTGGCGACGCGGCTGGAGGCCGTGGAAAGCTCGGCAAAACTGCGCTCCGCCGCGCCGTCGCCGATGATTTTCAGCGCCAATTGCTGGCCCTGCGGGCCTTGGGCCAATTCAGCATCGAACCAATCGAGTGCCCAGTTGAAATCACCAAGTTCCGGCCAGCGGAAATCGCGATAGGCAGTCGCGTAATCGCCGCGCTGCGCCAGCAGGAAATCCCGCGCGGCCTTGAAGGCGGAATGGCTCATGCGCTGATCCTCCCCAACCGCGCGGCTTGGCGCGGGGCGTTATTGTTTTCAGGTGAAGGCTAAACCGGTGATCAATACGGCGGCAAGGAACATCTTATTCCACCTTGATCCCTGTTGCCGCCACCACGCGCTGCCACTGCGGTACGTCGGATTTCAGCAAAGCCGCCAATTCAGTCGGGCCGGTCAGCAAGGGCGTGGTGCCAGCGGCGGCGAAGCGGGCGCGCACATCGGGCAGGTCCCGCAGGCTGCCCAGTACCTCCGCCATGCGCGCGATGATGGCGGGCGGCGTCGCGCGCGGGGCGGCGATGGCATACCAATTCAGCGCGACATAGCCGGGCACGATTTCAATGATGGCGGGTATGTCCGGCAGTGCCGGCAGGCGCCGCGGCCCCGCCACGCCCAAAAGCTGCGCGCGCCCGCCCTGCACATGCGGCAGGGTTTCCACCGTGCTTGCGAACACCATGTCAATTTCGCCGGCGTAAAGCGCGGTCATGGCCGGGGCCGCGCCGCGATAGGATACATGGGTCAGGTCAAGATTGGCCGCGAGCGCGAACAAGGCCCCAGACAAATGATTGGAAGAACCAACCCCGCCGCTGCCAAAGGTCAGCCGCCCCGGCGCGGCGCGTGCCGCGTTCAATACATCCTGCACGCTTTGGTAGGGGGACGCCGCGCGCACCACCATCGCCGTTGGAATATCCGCGACCAGGCTCACGGGCGCCAAGGCGGTGCGCGGGTCCAGCCCTCTATTCGGGTAAAGCGCGGGGACGGAAGCAAGCGAGGCGCTGGTCAGCACGAAGGCCGTGCCATCGGGCGGTGACTGCACCAGGGTATGAATGCCAATGCTGCCGCCAGCGCCGGGGCGATTTTCAATAATGAAGGGCTGGCCGAGCCTTTCCTTCAAATGCTCCGCCAAAAGCCGCCCCACCAGATCAATCGGCCCGCCCGCGCCGAAGGGAATGATGATCCGCACTGGCCGGTCTGGCCAGGCAGGCTGCGCCGTGGCGGGGGTAATGAAGGGCAAGGCAAGCGCGGAACCGAGCAGCACTCGGCGCGAGGCGATGTTCATGGCGGTTCTTCCTCCGCCAGCATTTAAGGCCGATATGCCTCTCCTGGAAACACGCAGGGCTAAGGCAAGCGTGCCAAATGCGGCGGGATCACCATGCCAAGGGAAAGCGGCACCGGCCAAACTTCCTCAACCGCCCGCAGCCGCCGAAAGCCTGCGGCCAAATAGCCAGGCAGCGCGCGGGGGTGATCCGCATTGCAAGTGTTCACCGTCAGGGCGGGCAGGCCGATCTGCCAGGCCGCATCCACCGCATGGCGCAAAAAAGCCGCCCCTAGGCCCGTGCCAATCGCCCAGGGCATTAGCCCGAAATAGGAGAGATTCGCCGTCTGCCCGGCGCGATGATCAAGCTCATAAAACCCTGCTGGTTCGCCATCGCGCATCAGCACATGCAGGCTGACCGAAGGATGTGCCAGCAGGCCGGCCAATTCAGCATCTGAGGCAATACGGCGCATCCACCAAAGCCAAGGCGCACCAACCGTATCGTAAAGGTAGCGATAGAAGGGCACGGAACAATGCCGCACGCGTTCCACCCGCGCATCGCCAGGCAAGGCCGGCGCGGGGCTCGTGGGCGGCGCATCCATACGCAGGAAAGTCACCTGCACCTTCAAACGCAGGACGGGTTCGGCTTGCTCCATGGGCTAGCCACTAGCAAAGATCGCGCAACGATGGAAACAGCCATTGCGCGGAAGCCGCGCGGCCATAAAAAAACACGCGCCCCGGACGGGACGCGTGCCTTTGCTCACAGCGCTTCAGAAGCGATCAGTGCTCAACGTCAGCCCAGATCTTGCGCTTCACCGCATAGGTCAGCCCGGCAAGGATCGTCAGGAAGATAATGATCTTCACCCCCAAGGCGCGACGCTGTTCCAATTCCGGCTCAGCGGCCCATTGCAGGAAGGTGCTGACATCATGCGCCATCTGCTCAACCGTCGCCTTGGTGCCATCCGCAAATTCAACCTGATCGGGGTTGAGCACCGGACCCATGGCGATCTGATTGCCTGGGAAGTAGCGGTTGAAATGCATGCCATCCATCACGGTGACACCAGGGGGCGGATCTTCATAACCAGTCAGCAGCGCGAACAGATAATCCGCACCCCCAGCCCGCGCCTTGGTCATCACCGAAAGATCCGGCGGCAAGGCCCCGTTATTGGCAGCGCGCGCCGCGGCATCATTCGGGAATGGGCTGCGGAAACGATCCGCCGGGCGGCCAGGGCGTTCGAACATCTGGCCCTCATCATTCGGGCCATCCTTGATTTCAAACTGGGAAGCAATCCCGGCGACCTGCGCTTCGGTCAGCCCCAATTCGCGGAGATTGCGATAGGAGAGCAGCCGCATGCCGTGGCAGGCCGCGCAGACTTCCTTGTAAACCTGGAAGCCGCGCTGCGCGCTCGCGCGATCATAAGTGCCGAAAATCCCATCAAAGGAGAATTTCCGATCCGGTATGGGGATGGCTTCCCCCGCCGCATGGGCAGGGGCAGCGGCGAATAGGCCAATAGCCAGGGCGAGGGCCTTGAAGGAAACACGCAACATGATCAGGCCTTCTCCATCGGCTTGGCTGCCGCGCCCATGGGCAACGGCCCCCCACCCAGAACGGGGCGGGATATACTCTCAGGTAGCGGCAAGGGCCGCTCAAACTTCGCCAGCAGCGGCAGGATCACCAGGAAATAGGCGAAGTAATAGGCAGTCGCGATCTGCGCGATCAGCACATAGGTGCCTTCCGCCGGCTTCGCACCAACCCAGAGCAGCACAAGGAAATTGGCCGTCCAGAGCAGGAAGAACAAACGCGCCAGCGGGCGGAAGCGCATGGACCGCACCGGAGAACGATCGAGCCAAGGGAGCACGAACCAAATCAGGATCGAACCGAACATCAGCAGCACGCCGCCAAGCTTGTCCGGCACCGCGCGCAGGATCGCGTAATAGGGCAGGAAGTACCATTCCGGCACGATATGCGGCGGTGTCACCAGCGGATTGGCCGGGATATAGTTGTCCGGATGGCCCAGGTAATTCGGCGCGAAGAAGACCAGCACGGCAAAGACGATGAAATACACCACCAAGCCCACGCTATCCTTCGCCGTGTAATACGGGTGGAAGGGCAGGGTATCCTGCGGGCCCTTCGGCTCAACACCAAGCGGGTTATTTGACCCCGTGATGTGCAGCGCGGCCACATGCAGGAAGACCACGCCCAAAATCACGAAGGGCAGCAGGTAGTGCAAGCTGAAGAAGCGGTTGAGGGTGGGATTGTCCACGCTGAAACCGCCCCACAGCAATTCAACGATGTAATTGCCCACCACCGGGAAGGCGCTGAACAAATTGGTGATGACGGTCGCACCCCAGAAGGACATCTGGCCCCAAGGCAGCACATAGCCCATGAAGGCAGTTGCCATCATCAGCAGGAAGATCACCACGCCCAGAATCCACAGCAATTCGCGCGGCGCCTTGTAGGAGCCGTAATACATGCCGCGGAAGATGTGGATATAAACCACAATGAAGAACATGCTGGCGCCGTTCATATGGACATAACGGATCAGCCAGCCGAAATTCACATCCCGCATGATGCGTTCGACACTGTCGAAGGCAAGGCCGGTATGCGCGGCGTAATGCATGGACAGGAAAATGCCCGTCGCGATCATGATCATCAGCGTGACCATGGCCAGCGCACCGAAATTCCAGAAATAGTTGAAATTCTTCGGCGTTGGGAAGGTTCCGTATTCCTTCTGCATCATGGTGAACACCGGCAAGCGCTGGTCTATCCAGCGCACCACCGGATTCTTGAATTCGCTATTGTGCAAGCCGATTGACATGTTTTTCTATCCTCAACCGATTCTGATCTTGGTGTCGGATGTGAAGGCGTATTGCGGAACGTCAAGGTTCCGGGGCGCCGGTCCTTTGCGAATTCTGCCGGATGTGTCGTAATGGCTGCCGTGGCAGGGGCAGAACCAGCCGCCATATTCACCGCGCGTATCGGTGGCCCTTTGGCCACTCGGCACGCAGCCCAAATGGGTGCAGATGCCAATCAGCACCAGCCATTGCTCCCGCTGGACGCGGGATTGGTCGGTCGCAGGATCAGGCAGGGCATTCACCGCCACCGCACGCGCTTCCTCAATTTCCTTGGGCGTGCGGCTGCGCACAAAAACCGGCTTGCCGCGCCACATCACGGTCACTGCCTGGCCTTCCGTGATCGGCGCCAGATCAACATCGGTGGTCGCCAGCGCCAGCGTATCCCTCGCCGGCTGAAGCGATGCAATGAAGGGCCAGGCAATGGCACCCACACCCACAGCGGCAAAAGCGCCGGTTGCCAGCATCAGAAAATCACGACGGGGCGCCCCGTCGGTCGCCACGTGTCCGGTATCAGCCATCCTCAACATCCCCTTGCGGCGGGCGCCCCCTCTTGCCGAGGGCTCCGCTTCGCCGCACGATTTAGGTTCGCACCCAAAAGGTGCAATGCTCATCATGAAACAGCGGTACCGAGAACCGGACCCGCCAGGAAACGGGGTCTTATAGAAGGACGGTTTGCAAGGTGTAAATGCGCCCCGGTGTAACATTTGGAAGTCTGACATGGAAAAAACCGCCGTCGGCCCTCAGGGCCATCCTTTTGTCGCCCCAGCCCGCGCCTGGTTTGAGGAATTGCGGGACCGGCTTTGCGCCGCCTTTGAAGCGATTGAGGATGATTTGGCCCAAGGCCCCCATACCGGCCTGCCGCCGGGGCGATTCGCCCGTACCGCCTGGGAAAGGCCGGAAGGCGGCGGCGGGGTCATGTCCGTCATGAAGGGGCGCGTTTTTGAAAAGGTGGGGGTGAATGTCTCCACGGTGTTTGGCGAATTCTCCCCCGAATTCCGCAAGCAAATTCCGGGCGCCGAGGAAGACCCGCGCTTTCTGGCGACAGGTGTGTCCCTGGTGGCACATATGCAAAGCCCGCGCGTGCCGGCGGCCCATATGAATACGCGCTTCATCGTGACCCGGAATGCCTGGTTCGGCGGCGGGGGGGATATCACGCCCATGAAGCCCGAAGCGCCGGAAGCCCAGGCGGATGCGGCGGATTTCCATGCGGCCTTCAAGGGCGCCTGCGACAAGCATGATGAGACCTATTACCCGCGCTTCAAGAAATGGTGCGATGAGTATTTCTTTCTGCCCCATCGCGGCGAACCGCGCGGGCTTGGCGGCATATTCTATGATTGGCTGGGTGATCGCACGCCGGGCAAGGGGACCCACGCGGATTTCACCTTCACCCGCGATGTCGGGCTGGCCTTCCTGCAAGCCTATCCCGCCATTATCCGCAAACGCATGCATGAAGCCTGGACCGAGGCTGAGCGCGAACACCAGCTGATCCGCCGCGGGCGCTATGTGGAATTCAACCTGCTGCATGACCGCGGCACGATTTTCGGCCTGAAAACCGGGGGCAATGTGGAAGCCATTCTGATGTCCATGCCGCCGACGGTGAAGTGGCCTTAGGGCGCTTTATTGTGGCGATCAAAGGTCGGTCGAGGTCAGTTAAACTCCAGACCCTACCGCAGCGAAAAATCATCAAAAAATTGCCGGAGGACATGGCATTTGGTAGCGAGTGCTTAGGCTTGCGCATCGCCGGAAAGCCCGAACCTTGACTCGCTTGCCGTACTCACAGCCCACCCGCAAGGAGAACCCAGCATGGATACCCGCAAGGTTGATGTCGCGATCATCGGTGCCGGCACCGCCGGCTTGAATGCGCGGCGCGAGGTTGAAAAACAGGGCGGGCGCCCGCTGATGATCGAGGGTGGCGCCTATGGCACAACCTGCGCACGCGTGGGCTGCATGCCCTCCAAGCTGCTGATCGCCGCGGCCGAGGCGGCCCATGTGATCACAGGCGCGGCGCAATTTGGCCTGCCCGCGACCGCCCGCATTGACGGGGCGGCGGTGATGGCCCGGGTGCAGCGGGAGCGCGATCGTTTCGTTGGTTTCGTCGTCGCGGGGACTGAGGCGATCCCGCCAGACCAGCGGCTGCTTGGCCGGGCGCGCTTCACTGGCCCTACCACGCTTGAGGTGGATGATCACACGCGGGTTGAAGCGCGTGCGGTGGTCGTGGCCACCGGCAGCGCGCCCTTCCTGCCGCCGCCTTTTGACACGGTGGCCGAGCATGTGCTGACCAGCGACACGGTCTTTGAATTGCCTGACCTGCCGGAAAGCCTCGCGGTTATTGGCACCGGCGTCATTGCGCTGGAGCTTGGCCAGGCCATGCATCGGCTGGGTGTGCGGGTTGCCTTCTTTTCGCCTTTCGACGCAGTCGGGCCACTTACCGATCCCGAGGTTGCCCAAGTGGCGCGGCGGGATCTTGCGACTGAGCTGGACCTGCGGCTTGGGACCGCGATGCTGGCCGCGACGCCTGCCGCCAGTGGCCTGACGCTGCGCTGGCGGGAAGCCGATGGCACTGAGAGGGACGAAATTTTCACCCATGTCCTGGTCGCCGCTGGTCGGCGCCCGAACATCGCGGGCCTCGGGCTGGAGGCGACCGGTCTGACGCTGGATCAGGCGGGGCTGCCCGTGATTGATCCTCAGACGGCGCAATGTGGGGATGGGCCGATCTTCTTCGCCGGCGATGTGGCGGGCCATATCCCCCTGTTGCATGAGGCATCGGACGAGGGGCGGATTGCCGGCGCGAATGCCGTGGCATGGCCTGGGGTACAGCGTGCGACGCGCCGGGTGCCGCTCGCCATCGCTTTCACCGATCCGCAAATGGCCATGATCGGCCTGCATTATGATCAGCTTCCCGCCGGGGCCCATGCCATTGGCCAGGTCTCCTTTGAAAATCAGGGCCGTGCCCGCGTGATGGGGCGCAATCAGGGCTTACTGCGCGTTTATGCCAATGCGCGCGACTGTACGCTGCTTGGTGCGGAGATGTTCGGCCCGGCGGCGGAGCATATGGCGCATCTGCTCGCCTGGTCCGTGCAGCAGCGGATGACCGTGCCACAGGCACTTTCGATGCCCTTCTATCACCCCGTGCTTGAGGAAGGGCTGCGCACTGCTTTGCGCGATCTGGCCGCCAAGCTGCGTGTGCTCGGCCAATGCCGGCCTGAGGATATGGGGGATGCGCCCGGGAGCTGAGGTGCATCGTTTCGGCACAGCACTCGATCATGTCAATGCGGCGGGCGGTGAATTTGCCGAGCTTCGGTCACGCCTTTCGCTTGCGCGGCCAGCACAGCAAAGCCGACACCGGCAATAGCCACATGATCCGCGCGCCATAGCGCGGATGCGGCGCGGAAAGCCCGCCGCAGATCAGCGCATTGCCCAGCACCGCCGCCAGCAGGAATAGCGCGAATGCAAGTGCATGCCCCTGCCCGCGCCAGCCCACCCAGACCAGCAATGGCAGCGCCAATACCACCACCAGCAGATGGAATGGATTGAACGGCATCAGCGCATCCTTCAGCACGCCTTGTGTCTGCCGCGCCTGATCGAAAGCCGCCAATTCATGGGCCGAAAAACCCTGTTCGATACGCGGGCGCACCGCCATCGCGAAGTGCGCATTGTCCAAGGTGTCGCCTATGCCGAAACTGCCAAGCTGCGCCAGCATATTCCCGGCCATCGCGCGGGCCACACCAAGTGGGTCAGCGCGGAGTGTCTCAGCCACAATCTGCCCCGCTTCCGGCGCCAGCTTCATGCCACCCAGAAAGCGCGGCGCCCCTGTCGCATCGCGGTTCACCGGGCTATCCGGCGCCCAGAGGAAATCATTGGCCGGCATGGGCAGCAGATCCGTGAAGGCGCAAAGATACCAGCCCGCATCAGGGCAGCGCGCCTTCAGCACCGCGCTTGCCGGGCCATCTTCCTGCAAACGCGCCAGCATAAAAACCGAGCCATAGGGTGAAAGCGCAACACGCCCATGGCCGATGGCATTGGTGGCAAGCAGCGCGGCCACGGCAATCACCACCGGCAGCACCATCGCCAAAAGCCGCACCGGCATACGCCACAAGCGCAGCAGCAGCGCGACAACACATAACCCAAGCGCCAGCGGCAAATGCGCAAGGTGTGCCGCAATACCGAGTGCCACCAGCGCCACCAGATAGCCTCGTTCAAAGCGTGTCAGCGCACCACCACCAAAGCCCAGCAGGAACAAGCCCAAGACAACAATCGGCGCGAAAACATCAGGCATCAGCAGCGCGGCGCTGAAGGGGGCCGCGGTTGCCAGTGCGGCAAAGGCGCAAAGCCCGATATGCCAAAGCGGCTTCGCATCGCCGCGCATCACACGCTGCGTCAGCCACAACAGATGGGACAGGATCAGGCCCTGCGCGATCACTGGCCCCCAAAGGCTGATGCGCCAATGAAAGGCATGCAGGAATGGCCCATAGATAAAAGGCTTGTCCCACAACATCAGCGGCCCGAGCGTTTGATGCAGAAAGCCGCCGCTATCGCTGAACAGCAGCGGGTAACCGTTGAAGAAGGCGGGCCAGATCAACAATAAGGCCCCGGTCAATACCGCCGCGCCGACCCTCACCCCTGTTTCGCCGACCAGCGCGCAGCGGCGGCGTCATCCTCATCCTTTGCAGCCACCCAGCGCGCCGCGCCATCCGCAAATTCCTCGCGCTTCCAGAAGGGCGCCTTAGTCTTGAGCCAATCAATCAGAAAAGCGCAGGCTTCCAGCGCGGCGGCACGATGCGCAGAAGCTGTCAGCACCAGCACAATCGGCTCTCCGGGCAATATCCGGCCCATGCGATGGATCACGGTGCAGCCAGTCAGCGGCCAGCGCGCCTCAGCCTCGGCGGCGATGCGGCCAAGGGCGCGTTCCGTCATGCCGGGATAATGTTCCAGCACCAGCGCGCTCAGGCCATCATCGCCACGGCAGACGCCCAAAAAGCTGGCCACACCACCAACATCAATCCGGCCCGCGGTCAGCGCCGCGCTTTCCGCCGCCATGTCAAACAGCGCTTCCTGCACCAGAATGCGCGCCATGGCTCAGCCCCCGGTCACGGGCGGGAAGAAGGCAATCTCATCGCCGGCGGCCACGGGATGATCCGGGGTGGCGAAATCCTGATTGACGGCAGCGCGCACCTGCTTGGCATCGGCGAAGGCCGCCGCATGGCCGGGGCTGCGGGTCGCGAGCCAATCACGCAAGCCCGCCACATCGCGCACCTCGGGCGGTGGCGCCACGTCTTCTTCCGCAACGCCGATCTTTTGGCGCAGCCAGGCGAAATAAAGGACCCGCATGGCGTTTCAGCGCGGTGTGGGCACCGAGGTGATGCGCCCGCCCGGCCCGATAATCGTGGTGGTGCCGCCATCACGCACTGCTATGCCGCCGCCCGCCGTGCCGGGCTGGTTGAAGACCTGCGTGCGGTCATTGCCGCCGGCGACAATCCCGGCTGGCTGGCCAGGCGTGGCGGGAATCACGCTGCCTTCAACCCGCGGGGGCGGCGCGGATGGCATGGCGGAAGGTGTTGCGGCCGGCGGCGAAGGCGCACGCGGCGGCACGGATGCCATGGGCGGTGGGGTAGAACTGCTGGCACGCGGTGTCACGCGCAACGGCGGCGGTGGCGGGGGCAGACGCAGCGCATCATCCGGCGTCATTTGCGTGGCGGGCGTCGCGGGCGCGCGCATCGCCGCATAATCCAGATTTTCCGTGCGCAACACTTCAGCGCTTGTGTCCCCGCTGGTCACGCGCCGCAGCGTCAGGCTATCCACGGAAGGGATGGCAGCATTCCGACTGGTATTCCAGCTTGGCTGCCAATTCGGCCCACAGCCCTGCAGCGCCAGCATTCCCCCAATCAGCAAAACAGAATGTCGCATGGCTTTCCCCGCCTCTTTCTTGCTTAAGATGCGCTGCCCAGGGTTGAGACTCAAGACTGCCCTGGCGGTTTCACCGATTCATCGCGCCTGGAAGGCGTTTCCGCCTGCACGAGGCTCAGCCCCGCGCGCAAATAATCCCAGCCGGTAATCAGCGTCAGCACCGCCGCCGCCCAAAGCATGCCCTCGCCAATCAGCGAAACCGGCAAAAAACCAAGCCCGATCACCGGCGCGCCGCTATCGCCCGCGAGCAAAGTGCCAAGCGCGCCCATCTGAAACCCGGTCTTCCATTTCGCGAGTGGCGTCACCGGCAGGCCGATACGCAATTCGGCCAGGAATTCCCGCAGGCCCGAGACCAGGATTTCGCGCAGCATAATGACAATGGCGGGAAACAGCCCTGCCTCGGAAAGCCGCCCATAACCTGCCAGCAGCATCAGCGCCGCGCCAACCAAAAGCTTATCTGCAATCGGGTCCAGCATGCGGCCAAAGCCGGAAACGGCGCCGCGTTCGCGCGCGATCTTGCCATCGAAGTAATCCGTGATGGCGGCGAGCGAAAACACAATGCAGGCGGCCATATCCGCCTGCGGCGTATTGATCGAAGCCAGCACCACCAGCAGCGGTATGGCAGCGATGCGTGAAAGCGTCAGCAGATTTGGCAGGTCGGTCGGCATTTCCCTTCCCTTAACCCGGAACGCAGCCTTTTGGCACCCTTGTGCAGCAATATTCAGCCAAGCGCCGCATTCGGGTGGAAATGATCGTGAATCCGCCTGGCCAAGGCGGGCCCCACACCCGGGCATGCTTCCAAATCCGCCAGCCCCGCCTGCCGCACCCCGCGGGCCGAGCCGAAATGGTTCAGCAATTTGCGCTTCATCGCTGCCCCCACGCCCGGCACATCATCCAATTCAGACCGGGTCAGCGCCTTGGACCGCCCGGCGCGATGCGCCGAAATGGCGAAGCGATGCGCCTCATCCCGCAGGCGCTGCATATAGAACAGCACCGGGTCGCGCAGGGGTAGCTGGAAGGCTTCGCGACCCGCCATGTGGAACCATTCGCGCCCAGCATCGCGGTCCGGCCCCTTGGCCACCGCGACCAGCGGCAGATCATCCAGGCCAAGGCCCGCCATGATTTCCCGCGCGGCGGAAAGCTGGCCGCCGCCGCCATCTATCAGCACCAGATCGGGCCAATCTTCGCCGGCGCGGGCGGGGTCTTCGCGGAGCGCCCGGCCAAAGCGGCGTTCAAACACTTCGCGCATCATGGCGAAATCATCATTGGTGGCGGCGGTCTTGATGGCGAATTTCCGGTAGCCCTGCTTCATGAAGCCGGCAGGCCCCGCCACCACCATAACGCCATAGGCATTGGCGCCCTGGATGTGGCTATTGTCGTAAACCTCGATCCGATCCGGTGCGCCAGGCAGGCCGAAAAGACTTGCCGTGCCTTCCAGTAGCGCCGCCTGAGCCGTGCCTTCCGCCATGCGCCGTTCCAGGGCTTCCCGCGCATTGGTCGCGGCATGTTCCAAGGCTTCGTGTTTCTCACCGCGCTGGGGCCGGCGCAATTCCACGCGCCGCCCGGCCTTGATGGCCAAGGCTTCCGCAATCAGCGCCGCTTCGGGGGGATCGTGGGAGAGCAGCAGCAAAGGCGGCGGGAGCAAATCCTCATAAAGCTGGCCGAGGAAGGCGCCCATCACCTCCTCAGCGCTTTGGTCCTGCTTGGCGTGGCTCAGGAAAAAGGCGCGGTTGCCGTTATTGCGCCCGCCGCGGAAGAAAAATACCTGCACGCAGCTTTGCCCCGCCGCCTGATGCAAAGCGATCACATCCGCATCGCCCATGCCATCCAGATTGACGCGATCCTTGCCCTGAATATGCGTGAGCCCCCGGATACGGTCCCTAAGCGCGGCTGCGCGTTCAAATTGCAAATCAGCCGCCGCTGCTTCCATTTCTGTGGCAAGGCGCTTTTGGATGGAAGGTGTTTCGCCAGACAGGAACTGCTTCGCTTCCGCCACCAGCGCGGCGTAATCGGCTTGCGAAATGCGGTCCACGCAGGGCGCGGCGCAGCGCTTGATTTGAAACAGCAGGCAAGGCCGCGTGCGGGTATCAAAAACCGTATCCCGGCAGGATCGCAGCAGGAACACGCGCTGAAGTGCATTGATGGTCTGGTTCACCGCCCAGACGGACGCAAAAGGCCCCCAATAGGATGCGCCCTTCCGTCTTTCCCCGCGATGCTTGGCGATTTGCGGGAAGGGGTGATCTTCCGTGATGACCAGCCATGGATAGGATTTGTCATCCCGGAGCACGATGTTGAAACGCGGCCGGAAGCGCTTGATGAAATTGGCTTCCAAAAGCAGGGCCTCGGCCTCGGACGCGGTAGTCACCACTTCAAGCGACCGGGTTTCAAACACCATGCGCCTGAGGCGTTCCGGCAGGCGGCCAAGCTGGGTATAGGAAGCGACGCGCTTTCTGAGTGACCGCGCCTTGCCGACGTAAAGCGCCTCTCCCTTCTCATCCAGCATGCGATAGACGCCGGGGGAGGTCGGCAGCGTGGGCAGGGCCGCTTCCAGCACCGCCAGACCCTGGAAGGAGGGGCTTTCCGGGGCGGGGGGCGGCGTTTCGGTCATGGTTCTTGGCTTATGGCAAAAGGGGGACGAATTTGTCCACGAAACTTGTGGATAAACCTGTGGGAAGCCGCCAAGACAATTCGGTTAAAGCTATGTTACATAATGATTCTGAGCCATTGTCCGGTTCTGTAGCGGCCCGGCTGTAACAAATTAACTATCTGTTTTAGTTGGATTTTATCCTGAGTCGCAATCCCGCTTTGCCGTCAAGGGGGGATTTTCCGATCACCCGCAAAAAGCTTTTGGACGCGGTTTTTGGGCGGTGGACAATCCGCAGCGCCGGTGATGTCAAAATCGTGATCTTTCAATGACAACGCCGACGTTGATGCTACCGGGCATCGCGTCCGGCTTAGTCACCCCCACCCTCACCTGCCGTATACGGGTGTCTTCCAGCAGGCTGATGGCGATGCGCTCGGCCAGGGTTTCAGCAAGGCGCACATGGGCGGAAGTGGCAATAAGCCGCGCGGTTTCGGCTGCCGCCGCATAGTCCACCACGCGGGAAAGCCGATCCGGCCCTTCGGCTGCGGGGGCTTCCTGGTCTTCCACCGCCAGTTCCAGGTCCAGGATCACGCGCTGCGGGCGGGTTTCCTCATGCGCATAGACGCCAAGAAGGGCCTGGACTTCCAGGTTGCGTACAAAAACCAGCCGCAGCCCGGCCGCGGCATTGGGGGCGAAGCTCATTCCAAGGGTTCCTGCCCGAAGGAGGGTGACCATTGCAAATGCTGCCCGCCATCAAGCGCGATCATCTGCCCTGTCATGGACGGGAGTGACAGGATCGCCATGAGCGCCCGCGCCACTTCTGCCGGGCTGGTTGGCCGTGAAAGCGGCGTCGCTTGCGCCTGCCGGTCAAAATGTTCTTGGGATTGGCGGGGGCTGGGCAAGGCAGGGCCTGGCCCGATCGCATTCACCCGAATGCGCGGGGCGAGGGCCAGAGCCAGGCTTTGCGTCAGCGCCCAAAGCCCCGCCTTGGACACGGTGTAGGAGACGAAATGCGGCGTCAGCGACCAGACGCGCTGATCCAGCATATTCACAACCAAGCCCTGCGCGGCATCCGGCAGCGCCTTGGCGAAGCCCTGCGTCAGCACAAACGGCGCGCGTAGATTGGGCTCCATATGCCGATCCCAGGACTCGCGCGTCGCATCCTGCCATTCATCGCGTTCGAAGGTGGAGGCGTTATTCACCAGCACCCCGAGCGAGCCGAGCGCCTTGCTGGCTTCCGGGATCAGTCGCGCCACCTCCGCTTCCTGGCCGAGTTCGGCGCGCAGCGTGATGGCGCGGCGGCCCAGGGCGCGGATCTCGGTCGCCGTCGCCTCGGCATCTTCAACACTCGCGGCATAATGAATGGCGACATCAAAGCCGGCCTCAGCAAGCGCGAGCGCCATGGCGCGGCCAAGCCGCTTGCCGGCGCCCGTGACCAGCGCGGCGGGGGGGATATTGGAGGGGATCATGGGCGGGGTGATAGCCCGAAGGACGGCGGCTGGTAAGGCTTGTAACGGCATATTGCCTTGCAGAATTATTGTAGCTACATATATTCCATGCGCATCACCTATGATCCCGCAAAGCGCGCCAGAACACTGGCTGAACGGGGATTGGATTTTGCCGATGCGGCGCTGATTTTCGCCGGGCTGCACGCCACACTTGAAGATACGCGGCGCGACTATGGTGAGAATCGCTTCATCACCGCCGAGCTTTTGCTGGGCCGGTTGGTGGTTCTGGTTTGGACTCTGCGCGGCGCGGCCCGCCGCATCATTTCCATGAGGCACGCCCATGCCGAAGAAGAAACCCGCTGGCGCCAGCACTTGGGTTGATCCAGATGACCCGCCGCCGCTGACCGACGCATTCTTCACCCAGGCGGAAATCCACGACGGCGCCCGGCTGATCCGTCGAGGCCGCCCGCCTCTGCCACAGGCAAAGCGCCAAGTGACGCTGCGCCTGGACCCGGATCTTTTGGAGCGCCTGCGCGCCACCGGACCCGGCTGGCAAACCCGCGTCAACGACGCGCTGCGCGCCTGGCTGAAGAAACACGCCGCCTGATCAGGGCCGCGCGACAAGCGCCGCTTCTGATGCTAACCCACGCCGCATCATGTCTGATACCGCCATCCCCGCCGCCCGCATTGCCGAAGAAGCCGCCCGCAGGCGGAGCTTTGCCATCATCGCCCATCCTGACGCGGGCAAAACCACGCTCACGGAAAAGCTGCTGCTGAAGGGTGGTGCCATTCAGTTGGCCGGCGCAGTGCGCGCCAAGGGCAATGCGCGGCGCACGCGTTCGGATTGGATGAAGATTGAACAGGATCGTGGGATTTCGGTGGCGACATCCGTCATGACGTTCGAGCGTGATGGCGTGGTCTTCAACCTGCTGGACACGCCAGGTCACGAGGATTTTTCCGAAGACACCTACCGCACCCTGACCGCCGTTGATGCCGCCGTAATGGTGCTGGATGCGGCGAAGGGTATTGAAAGCCAAACGCGCAAATTGTTCGAAGTCTGCCGCATGCGCGATATTCCCATCATCACCTTCATCAACAAGATGGATCGCGAAGCGCGCGAACCTTTCGAATTGCTGGATGAAATCCAGAATTTGCTGGCGCTTGATGCGACACCCGCCGCCTGGCCGGTGGGCCGTGCCGCCGACTTCGCCGGGGTTTATGATTTGGCCACTGACCGTTTTCTGCCTGTCGCGGAAGGTGCCGAACCGATCCAGCTTGAATCGCCGGAAGACCCGAAACTTGCCGCGCTGGTTGGCGATGAACGGGCTTTGGCGCTTTCCGAGGAAGTGCTGCTGGCCCGCGCCGGCTATCCCGAATTCAACGCGGATCGCTTTCTGGAAGGGTCTTTGACGCCGGTGTTTTTCGGCTCTGCGCTGCGTGATTTCGGCATTGCGCATTTGCTGGATGGGCTGGCACGCCATGCGCCGCCACCGCGTGCGCGCCCAGCCGATCAGCGCCTGGTCACACCTGGTGAGGAAAAACTCACGGGATTTGTCTTCAAGATCCAGGCGAATATGGACCCCAACCACCGCGACCGCGTGGCCTTTGTGAGGCTATGCAGCGGGCGGCTGACCAAGGGCATGCGGCTGCGCCAAAGCCGCACCGGCAAGCAGGTGCCGGTGAATGCGCCGCTGTTTTTCTTCGCCAAAGACCGTCAGGTGGCGGAAGAAGCCTGGCCCGGCGATGTGATCGGCATTGCCAATCACGGAACACTCCGCATCGGCGATACGCTGACGGAAGGAGAGGCCTTGGATTTTCGCGGCGTGCCTTCCTTCGCGCCGGAAATCCTGCGCCATATCCGGCTTGATGATCCGATGCTGGCGAAGAAGCTGCGCACCGCGCTTGATCAATTGGCGGAGGAAGGCGTGGTGCAATTGTTCCGCCCGCGTGATGGCTCCCCGCCTGTTGTCGGCGTGGTGGGACAATTGCAGTTGGATGTGCTGCAAAGTCGGCTGAAGGTGGAATATGGCGTGCCGGCCGGTTTTGATGCCACGCCCTGGGAACAGGTGCGCTGGATTGTCTCCGATGAGGCTGGCGCGCTGGAACGCTTCGCGGAAGCCAATCGGCGCGATGTCGCGGAAGACCATGATGGCGCGCTGGTGGCGTTTTTCAGCAGCGATTGGCGCCGCCGCCGCGCAGAAGAAGAATGGCCCATGCTGCGCTTCCATGCCGTGCGCGAACAGCATGGGGTGGGCGGGGGGAAATAGTCTTCCCCCGCAAGCCTTTGGCTTGCGTTATCTTTGGCGGATCGTCACCGATCCGCCATCAGGCGCCGGCGCGCGCATCCGCGCGCTTGGCTTCGCCGCATAAGCGGCGGCGCCCGTTCGGGCGCTCACCCGCCTTTGGCGTGCGTAGTTCTTACTTGACCGACGAAAATGACGTCGGTTGCAAGATTTCATTGGTGACCTTGGTCAACAACGGGCCATTGGCTTCGGTTTCCGCACGCGCCTTGATCCAATCCGGATCGGCCTGGAACTTCGCCCATTTTTCTTCCCGTTCCGCCAGCGACTTCCACGCCACCATATAGGTCAGGCTATGGTTGGAATCGCCGATCAGCGTGGTCCAGAAACCGGCCTGGCGAATGCCGTGCTTGTCCCAGAGCTTCAGCGTGATGGTGTCAAACCGCTTCATCAGATCGGGCAGGCGCCCGGGCTGGCAGTGATAAATGCGAAGTTCATAGAGCATCGTTTTTCTCCTGTGTTTGAATTGCAGAGTTTAGCGCATTTTCAAACCAAGAGGAATCGCTTGGCGGCTTGGAAAATGCGGTCAATCAGAACAGCACTATGCACCGCAATAACGCGCCGCGACGATTGATATGCCCCATCGTCCCCCGATCATGAAGCTTCACCCGTTTCACCAGTTGCGCGTGGCCAGGGATGAAGCGGTCAAAAAACATCCAGCGCGAATGCTCATGCGCGCGCCCACCAGCGCTGATCGCCATCGCTGCCGTGACTATGGCGGCCCTGCTGCCCTTGGTGCGTTCTTCGTAGTGGGCGAGGCCATGTTCGGTCGCAACCCCATCCGCCCCGGCTGTTGCATCAGCAAGCTCATGGCGCGTTACTGCGCCTCATCCGCATCAAACACGGCCTGTACTGCCCCCGGGTCGCATTTGATTGACACACCCGCGCGTTCCAATTGCAGCTTCATGGGCACGCGGCTGTCAAGGTTTTCCCAACCGCGATTCAACGCTTCATTCATTTCTTCCAGCGTCAATTGGCAAAGCCGCATCGGCACATTCAATTCGCGGCCCATCGTCACCGCCAGCGTCACATCCTTATGCGCCAGCTTCAGCGCAAAGGCGGGCGGATCATATTTATCCACCAGGAATTGATCGGTAATGCGGTCAAAAGTGCGCTTGCGCCCCAAGGCACCCTGGCGCACGGCCTTCCAGAGATTAAGCGGGTCCATCCCCGCCTTCACGCCCATGGAAAACACTTCGGCCATGGCGGTTTGAATCGCGTAACCCGCCATATTGTGCACCAGCTTTGCCACCGTCGCGGTGCCGATTGGGCCGATATAGGCGGCCTGGTCACCAAAGGCATCCAGCACCTTCTTGTATTTGTCGAAAACTTCCTTGTCGCCACCAACCCAAATGGCGAGCTTGCCGGTCTCAGCCCCCTTTGGCCCGCCGCTGACGGGCGCATCAAAACCATGGGCGCCCTTGGTCGCGAGTGCTTCGGCCATGCGCTTCATCAGCGCTTGGGAATTGGTGGAAAGGTCGAAATAGGCTGCGCCCTTTTGCACCCCTGCCAGAATGCCATCGGTGCCGAAAATCACCGGCTCCACTTCCTTGGGGCCAGGCAGAGAAGTGAAAATCACCTCGCATTGCTCAGCGACAGCCTTGGGTGTTTCCGCCCAAGTGGCGCCGGCAGCAAGCCGATTGGCGCCGGCTTCGCGGCGGATGTCATGCACTACCAGTTGATAGCCGGCCTTTTGCAGATTGGCGGCCATGAAGGCGCCCATGGTGCCAAGGCCGATAAAACCTACTTTCATTGCATCAGCCCTTCTTCGCCTGATCCTGCGCTTCAAATACATCAACGGCGACATGCGCTGCCGTCATGGCGGAAGGCCAGCCGGAATACATCGAAAGATGCGTGATGATTTCTGAAATTTCCTCGCGCGAGAGCCCATTGGTCAGGCCGCGGGCGATATGGCTGTTCAATTGATCCTGCCAGCCCATTGCGACCAGCGCGGCGATCGTCACCATGGAACGATCACGCTTGGAAAGCTGAGGCCGTTTCCAGACATCGCCATAAACGTACTGGTGGGTCATCTCCACCAGCTTGGGGAAATCCGGGTTGATACGGTCGCGGCGAGCGGAAGGCGGGGCAGCCATGGGAAGTCTCCTCATGCGGTGTCAGCACAGCACCGGCAGAGGAATGGCTGGGCGTGCAGCGTACCCAAGCCCTGACTTCCCCCACCTCTTCTGTGTTGCACCCATCCTGCGGCCAGTATCCCGGCGCTGCAAGCAGGTCATCAAAGGCCCGTTACACTGCGCCGCGCAAGGCCAAGCGCCGCCGCCACGGTGGCTTCACGCACCGCAGCGCGGTCACCTGGAAAGACATGGCGTTCGACCAGCGTGGGCGCGCCTTCGCGTGCGCAGCCTATGAACACCAAACCCACCGGCTTGCCTAGTGTAGCACCACCTGGTCCCGCAACGCCGGTGCAGGAAAGGGCAAGTGAAACACCCGCACGCGCACGCGCCCCTTCCGCCATTGCGCGCGCCACTTCCGCGCTGACAGCGCCGTGCTGCGACAGGCTTTCTGGGCCTACGCCAACCATTTTCTGCTTTGCATCATTCGAATAGGTCACAAAGCCCGCCATGACGACAGAAGATGATCCCGCAATTGCGGTCAGTGCGGCGGCAATCAACCCGCCGGTGCAGCTTTCCGCCGTTGCCAGCGTCATTCCCTTGGCATCCATCTGCGCAAGCAGGTTGCGCGCCTGATCTAGAGTGGCCTCAGGCAGCATGGGTCAGATCACTCCCGGCAGAAGGGGGCGCGCCAGGATCAGCGCCAGGGCGGCCAGCGCACCCGCGACAATATCATCCAGCATGACACCAAAAGCTCCCTTTTGCTGATCCGCCCAGGAAATCGGCCAGGGTTTCAGGATATCGAGAATGCGAAACAGGCCGAAGGCAATCAGTACGCCCCAGATGCTCGCCCCCAGGCTCAAGCCCGCCAGGGCTATCAGCATGCCTGCTGCCTCATCAACCACAATCCAACCGGGGTCTTGATTGGGCGTGTCGCGCAGTACTTTGCGCACGGCGTAAAAACCGATCAGCGTAACCAGCAGTGCAAGCAGCACCGCAGCAAGCGGCCCGAGCAAGGCCACAGGCAAAACCACCAATGACCCCCAAGTGCCAGGCGCGGGGTTCAGCCGCCCAACGCCGCCCATCGTCGCAATCAACAAGGGCAGATTCATGCGCTTATTTCGCGCTGGCAAGCCAGCTTGCCATGGGGTGCGGCGCATTGGCCGGCGGGTTCTGGCGCGCGCGATAAATTACCGCGCCTTCAACAATGCGCTGCACGTAATTGCGCGTCTCGGTAAAGGGAATCATTTCCATCCAATCGAGCAAATCGCGTTCACCCCGCAGAGGATTGCCATAGGTGACAAGCCATTCATCCACGCGCCGCGGCCCGGCATTATAGGCTGCGGCTGCCATCACCAGCGACCCTTCGAAGCGCCCGAGCATTTCATCCAGATAGGCCGCGCCAAGCCTGATATTGGCCTGTGGGTCCGCCGTTAGCATTTCCGCGCGGAAATTCATGCCAAGCCGACGCGCGACAGTCTGGGCGGTGGAAGGCAGCAATTGCATGAGCCCGCGCGCATTGGCGCTGCTGACCGCTTCCGTATCGAAATTGCTTTCCTGCCGCGTGACCGAGAGAATAAAGGCAGGTTCGGGTGACGTGACAGGCACACGGAAAGGTGTGGGCCAGCCTTCCGGCAGTAGCACATCGCCTTCAATGGCGGATCGCCGCGCCACCCAAACGGCATGGTCGGGCCGGCCGATATGGTTGGCCAGCCGCACTGTCAGCAGCCTGTCCTGTGCATCGGATGATGTTGCCTGCAAGCGCATGAGAAATACGCGTGTGCGGCGCGTCTCACCAAGTTCCGCCAGCGTCGTCACCACGCGCGCCAATTCGCGCTGCGCGAATTCCTGGGCAAGTCTTTGATCAATCGGCGGCGTTTGAAGTGCGCGCAGGCGCTGATCAAGGGCCTCCTGGCTTTCACCCATGGTCAGCGCCGCAAGCTGGCCGTAAAAGGCAGTCGGCAATTGTGCCGCTGCCGTATAGCGTTCGCGCGCGGTGCCACTTGCCCCACGCGCCGCCAACGCCCTACCTTCCCAATAAAGCGCGCGGGCGCGAGTGATCACCGAACGCGTGCCAAGCGCCATCGCCACAAAATGCCGCTGCGCCAGAACAGGATCATTCAAAAAGCGCAGCGCGATGAAACCCGCCAGGAATTCCGCTTCTTGCCGGCCATCGCTGCCCAGGGGCTGGCCGTGAAAGGCCGCGATGCGGTGCGCATCCTTCGCGTTGTTCAAGCGCAATAATTTGCGCGCGAGGATTTGCCGCTCCGCCCAGACCGAGCGCGCGATTTCGGGGTCCATGTTTGCCTGGAAGGGTTCCGCCACAATCCAGCTTGCCGCCGCATCGGCGTCCTGATCACGGCGGCGCAGCAGACGCGCCCTTTCATAAGCCCAGCCGAGGTCAAGCGGGCGCAGAAGAATCTGGGTCTCCTCTGGTGTCGCCGCCAAACGCATCCGGATTTGGCCGGAACCACGTGACACGCCACTCATGCGTTCCAACGCGCGCTGAGCGCCTTCCATGTCGCGTGCGAAAAACAGTCGATCAAAACGTTGTTGATGATCATCCGCGGTCAGCAATCGGCCAAATTGCGCCATGATCCTGGCTTCAGTCGCCGCATCGCCAGGTGCTTCCACCCAAACACGACGAAGCGCACGTCGAGCGCCTGCTTCACCATCAGCATCGGCGGCTGCCTCGGCATTCGGTTGCGCCGGCGTTACGCGCGTTTGGTTGGGCCCACGCCTGACCATATCCAACAAATTGGATGCTTGCGATTGACTGGGGGCGGCAGGAGCGCTGCGTGTCAGTGCCTCTGCATGGCGTAGCGCGCCTGAGAGCGTCCGTGCCGGAAAGGTATTAAAATGCGCGACCGCTAGCACATCATCGGCTGGCCCACCAAAGGCGGCCTCAGCGCGACGCGCGATGGTATCCACCTGCGGCCAATCCGGATTATCGCGCAAAAAGCCGACGAGTTCAGCCGCTGTGGCCGGCGCAGTGCGATGCGTAAGGCGCATCCACAGCACGATTTTGGGGACCGAGGGATCGGCAGCGGCCGCATAGGTTTCCGCCTCCGCCCAACGCGACCCATTGGCGGCGGAGATGGCGGCCCTGCCGGCTGTGATGCGCGCAGCCTGAGGCGAAGCAGTTTGTGCAGCGGCCGCACCGGGCAGCAGCAGCGGAAGGCAGAGCAGGAACCGGCGTGGAAGCCTCATGACACCACTATCCCTCAAGCAATATGCGCGCGCCATGGCGCGTCTCACTGGGCAGACAAAGCGTCGCTATGCCAGGCGCGACATCAGCAGGTTGCGGGATTGTGGAAGGGTCCTCGCCCGGCATGGCAGCGGCGCGCATTTTGGTGGCGACAATATCAGGATCAACAAGGTTCACGCGCAAGGGCGTGGCCTCCACCTCCTGCGCCCAAGTCATTACCAGATGCTCCATGCCCGCCTTGGATGCGCCATACATGCCCCAATAAGCGCGGGGCCGCAGCACCCGCCCGCTTGTGACAAACACCGCACGCCCCGCATCAGAAGCGCGCAAAGGCGGATCACAACTGCGGATCAGGCGCCAGCTTGCGGTCAGGTTCACCGCCATCACTTCCGCCCAATCGCGAGGATCAATATGTGCAACCGGCGTCAGCTTGTTCAAAGCACCTGCATTATGCACCAGAATATCCAGCCGACCGAAGCGCTCCACGATGGAAGGGCCGATCATGTCTATGTCTTTTTCGGCCTTTTGCAGATTAAAGGGCAGCAGAGTCGCGGGCTTGCCGCCAGCGGCGCGGATCGCGTCATCCACTTCTTCAAGCCCGCCCTGGGTGCGCGCCACCAGCACGCATTGCGCGCCAAGCTTCGCCAATTCCAGCGCCAGCGCCGCGCCAATACCGCGTGACGCACCGGTGATCAGCGCAACGCGTCCATCCAAATCCGCCATGCTCATTGCCCCGCCGGTTGCAGCAGGGAAAGCTGCCGGTCTGAGTTATCCGTCCAATCCGTCAGCGGAATCGCGTAATCGCCGGTGAAGCAGGCATCGCAGAAATGCGGCTTGGCGGCGTTACGCGCGGGCTGCCCCAAAGCGCGATAAAGCCCATCCAGCGAAATAAAGGCCAGGCTATCAACGCCAATGATGCGCGCCATCTCCGCGATATCATGCTTGGCCGCCATCAGATGCGCGCGTTCCGGCGTATCAATGCCGTAATAGCAGGAATGCGTGGTGGGCGGGGAGGAGACGCGCATATGCACTTCCGTCGCCCCCGCCTGGCGCACCATTTCAACGATCTTGCGGCTGGTGGTGCCGCGCACGATGGAATCATCCACCAGCACCACACGCTTGCCCTGCAACATGGCGCGATTGGCGCTGTGCTTCAGCTTCACGCCCAGATTGCGGATCTGATCCGTGGGTTCAATGAAGGTGCGCCCGACATAGTGATTGCGGATGATGCCAAGTTCAAACGGGATGCCGGCTTCTACCGCATAGCCCATCGCCGCCGGCACGCCGGAATCCGGCACGGGCACAATCAAATCCGCCGCCACACCGCTTTCGCGCGCCAATTCCGCGCCGATGCGCTTGCGTGTTTCATAAACCGGCGTGCCTTCCATGACGCTGTCAGGCCGCGCGAAATAGATATACTCAAAAATGCAGAAGCGGCTTTCGATGCGGCTGAAGGGCTTGATGCTGCGCAGCCCGCTATCGTCAATCACCACCAACTCGCCCGCTTCGATGTCGCGCACAAATTCTGCGCCCACGATATCCAGCGCGCAGGTCTCAGACGCCAACACCAGCCCACCATTGGCCAGCCGCCCCAAGACAAGCGGGCGCACACCAAGAGGATCACGCGCCCCAATCAACGCGCCATTATGCAAAGCGACCAGCGAATAGGCGCCTTGCACCTGTTTCAGCGCATCAATCAGCCGATCAATCACGGTCGAATACAGGCTGATCGCGATCAGATGGATGAAAACTTCCGAATCCGTAGTGCTTTGGAAGAGGCAGCCGCGCCGCACCAGGGCGCGCTTCAACGCAAAGGCATTGGTCAGATTGCCATTATGCGCCACCGCAAAACCGCCAAATTCGAAATCCGCATAAAGCGGCTGCACATTGCGCAGCGCCGTTTCGCCCGTGGTCGCATAGCGGTTATGCCCCACCGCATGCGGCCCGCGCAACGACGCAATAACCTTGGCTTCCCCGAAATTATCGCCAACCAGGCCAAGCCCCTTATGGGCGTGGAATAGCCCGGCCTCATCCAGTGTCACGATTCCCGCTGCTTCCTGGCCGCGATGCTGCAACGCATGCAGGCCAAGCGCGGTCAGTGCCGCTGCGTCGCCACCATTCCACACGCCGAAGACGCCGCATTCCTCATGCGGCTTGTCATCCTCGAATTCTGCGACACGCTGCATGGGTAACCTCAATTCCGGCTGCGCGCGGGGGGGCGCAGCAATTCTTCAACCGTGGGCGAGCGTGGCAAGGGTGGTTCATTCAGGCGCGGGCGATATTCCGCCGGCATGGCTTCCACCAGCATATGGGCACCCTGCGACAGAAGCGGAAGGGACCGCGCTTCCAGCACCGGTTCCGGCCAGCGATCCCCCGGCAGCAACAAACCCGCGACGATATAGGCAACCACCAACAGAAAAGCGCCACGCGCCGCGCCGAAAAGCAGCCCCAGCACGCGGTCAATCCCGCCCAGCGCCGAATCCTGCACGCGATCCGCAACCGCATTGATCATCAACTTGAAGACCACCAGCGCGACAAGGAAAACCACGCCCGCGCCAATCGCTTCAGCAAGCCAGGGCGGCGTGAAATAGGGATCGAGAAACGGCTGAACCTGTTTGCGCGCCAGCAGGGCCACCACCGCCGCGCCAACCCACCCCGCCACGCCCAGCGCTTCGCGCACCAGGCCGTGGAAAAAGGCGAGAATAGCCGACAGGGCGATCACCCCCAGCAGAATGATATCAACCCAATTCATCGGTCGTCCCTATAGCCCTCGTGGACAGGCGCGTCACGTCTTGGCTTTTTTTGGCAGAGTCTTTTCCGCAAAGCGGGCCACCAGATCGGCCAAATGGCCGATTTCCGATAGACCCATGCCTTCCGGGGCCGCCGCTGTGCGGCCGCCACGCGCCACCCGGCGCGGCAGGCTGGCACCAGAAAATCCCAGCTTGGCCGCTTCCCGCAGGCGCAATTCGGCCTGGGATACTTGGCGCACCTCGCCCGAAAGCCCGACCTCGCCGAAATACACCGCACCTGAATCCGTGGGCTGATCCGTCGCCGCCGAAATCAACGCCGCCGCCACCGCCAAATCCGCTGCCGGTTCGGTGATGCGCAAGCCCCCGGCGATGTTCAGATAAACGTCATTCTGGCCAAGGCTCATGCCGCAACGCGCCTCCAACACCGCCAGCAGCATGGAAAGCCGCCCAGAATCCCAGCCCACCACCTGCCGGCGCGGCGACCCGCCCGAAGAAGGCGACAGCAGCGCCTGTATTTCGACCAGCACAGGCCGCGTGCCTTCAATGCCGGCAAAGACCGCGGAGCCCGAGACATTGCCGCGCCGTTCCGCCAAAAATAGCGCCGATGGATTGGCGACTTCCACCAATCCGCGATCGGTCATTTCGAACACGCCGATCTCATCCGTCGCGCCAAAGCGGTTCTTCACCGCGCGCAGGATGCGGAATTGATGGCCGCGATCACCTTCGAAATAGAGCGTCGCATCCACCATATGTTCCAGCACGCGCGGCCCGGCCAAAGTGCCTTCCTTGGTCACATGCCCCACCAGCACCAGCGCAAAGCCGCGAGCCTTGGCCAGCCGGATCAATTCCGCCGCGCAAGCGCGCACCTGCGCCACCGTACCGGGTGCTGAATCCAGCGCATCCAACCAAACGGTCTGGATGGAATCCATCACCACCAGTGCGGCAGCGCTTTCCTGTTCCAGACTGGCGCCGATATCGCGCAAGGCCGAAGCGGCGGCCAATTCCATCGGGCTATCGGAAAGCCCAAGCCGCGCGGCGCGCAGCCTGACCTGCTCCACCGCTTCTTCGCCAGAGATATACAGAACCCGTCGCCCGGCTGAGGCCAAGCGCGCCGCCGCTTGCAGCAGGATGGTGGATTTGCCGATGCCGGGGTCGCCCCCCACCAGCACGGCGGAGGCCGGCACGAAGCCACCGCCCAAAACGCGATCAAGCTCCGCAATGCCGGTCACGATGCGCGGCGGGGGCGCGGATTCGCCCTTCAGGCCGACAAATTCAACGCGGCGCCCGCCGGCGGTTTTGGCGGCAGGGCCGGGGCCGCGCGGGGCGGCGGTTTCCTCGATCAGTGTATTCCAGTCGCCACAGGCATCGCAGCGCCCCTGCCATTTGGGGCTGACCGCCCCACAGGCCTGGCAAACGAAACGGCTGCGATCCTTGGCCATTCAGGCGCGCGCGCGGATCAAATGATATTGGTGCGGATGTCGCCCACGCCCTCAACAAAGCCTTCCAGCGCATCGCCGCGCACCACGGCAGCGACCCCTTCCGGCGTGCCGGTCATGATCAGGTCTCCGGGGGCGAGTTCGACCAGTTCGGACAAATTGGCAATGACTTCGGGGACGGACCAGATCAGCTTTGAAAGGTCGGATGTCTGCGTGACCTTGCCATTCACCTTGAGCTCAATCTTGCCCTTGGCCGGGTTCACGCCAGCGGCGGGCACCAGCAGGCCCATGGGGGCGGATTTGTCGAAGCCCTTGCCCATATCCCAGGGGCGGCCGGTCTTTTTCGCCTCATTCTGGATATCGCGGCGGGTCATGTCCAAGCCGGCGCAATAGCCCCAAACATGGGAAAGCGCGTCGGCCACCGCGATATTGCGCCCGCCGCGGCCAATGGCGACAACCAATTCCATTTCATGATGCAGCGATTTGGTGACGGAAGGGTAGGGCATATCCGCGCCATTGATCACCACGGAATCCGACGGTTTGGCGAAGTAGAAGGGCGGTTCGCGGGTTGGGTCGCTGCCCATTTCGATGGCGTGCTCAGCGTAATTGCGCCCGACGCAGAAAATGCGGCGCACCGGGAAAAGCGCGTCACTGCCCTTGATTGGCAGCGCGGCGACAGGCGGGGGCGGGAAGACATAGGACACCATCCGAGCGACTCCTTCGGCTATTCCATGCCGCTATACCCCCAGCCGAGGGCTGCCGGAAGGCGGGGCCAGGGCTTTGCGTGTCATGTGAGCGTGACGGTGCATCTGTCTGAGGCAGCGAGATTCCGCCCAAACAAAAACGCCCGGTCAGGGGGGTGACCGGGCGCTACTTTGTATTTTCCGATCGGAAAGGTCGGGCGAGCCGGCAGGGGATGCCGGTATCGCGACCGCCGGCAAAGCCATGGCCGACAAAGATTTTCTAGAACATTTGGACGAAAAAGCAAAGCCCCAAAACGCAAATCGCCGTGTTAAGAAACCGCGTCACTCCGCCGCGGCGGCGAGCCTTGCCCCGGCATGGGCGGCGGCGGCGCGGCCAAAGGCCTCGAAGATCGCGCGGCTATCGGCATCGCGCTCCCAGTCATATTCGGGGTGCCATTGCACGCCAATCGCGAAGCCGCGCGCGCCTTCAACGCGCACTGCTTCAATGGTGCCATCCGGTGCCCAGCCTTCCGCGACCAGGCGCGGCGCCAGACGCTGCACCGCCTGATTATGCAGCGAATTTACCGCAAGCTGCGCCGCGTTACGCGAAGATGCCGTCAGAGTCGCGGCCAAGGCTCCGGCGCCATCAATCCGCACCAGATGCGCCTTGCCGGTCCTCACCAGCGGGATTTTCTGATCTGATGGCGTGGAATGATCCATCCGCCCGGGCAAATCCTGCACGCGCTGATCCAGGCTGCCGCCGAGTGCCACATTCAATTCCTGCATGCCGCGACAAATCGCGAGCAAGGGCACACCCGCCGCAATGGCGGCGCGGATCAGCGGCAGGGTGGTAGCGTCTCGGTCCTGATCTTCCGGCGTACCCTCGGCATGGGGGGGGCCATCATAATGGCCAGGCCAGACATTGGACCGGCTGCCGGTCAGGATCAGGCCATTGATATGGGCAAGGTAATCCTGCGCCGCTTCTTCACCCGCCGCCGGCAGCAGTACTGGGGTGCCGCCCACCGGGCCGCGCACCACGCGCACATAGCTGTCAGACGCCGCGTGATTGGGCGTGCCGAAAATGCCGAAAGGCTTGATGCAACAGGAAATGCCGATCAGTGGTCTCATGGGATGTTACATTTCCGCGACACCATGGCGGGATCAAGGCGATTCGGGTGATTTCGGCGGTTTTTTTGAGTCGTTCACGGGTTTCACGGAGAATACCCATCAACCAGCACCACCTGGCTATCCGTGCTTTCAATCCGCAGTTTCAACAGCGGCGCATATTCCGGGCTGAAATAGAAGGCGCGGGCAGCATCCAGGCTGGGGAATTCCAGCACCACCATGCGGTTAAAACCATCGGCATTTTCAAGCTTTTCCATCGTGCCGCCACGCACAACGTAGCGCCCACCATATTGCGCGATCACCGCCGGCACGCCGACGCGATAACGCTCAAAACCCTCTGGGTCAGTCACTTTGAGGTTTGCGATCAGATAGCCGGGCATAAGGTTCTCCTTCAGGTGAGCGGTGGCGCCAGCCAGCGTTGAAATCCGGGCCTTTCGCCAAGCTTGGCATACCAGCGCGCCAGGGTGGGGAATTCAGGCATCCCCGGCAAGCGCACTTCAGGGCCAAACCAGCGCCGGGCGTAACAGCCCAGCACAATATCGGCGATGGTCATGGTTGGGCCATCCAGATACGGGCCGCCATGCTTGCTGATCCAATGGTCAAGAATGGCCCAGCATTCGCCGGCGGCCTGCGCCGCCGCTTCAATCTGCGCCATGTCGCGCTTCTCAGGCGGCGTGCGCACCAGGCCCCAGAACAGATTGCGCTCAGCGGGGCCAAGCGTGGAAAGCTGCCAATCCATCCAGCGATCCGCCGAAGCGCGCGCTGCCGTGTCCGCCGGGTAAAGCGGGCTTTGGTATTTCATCCCCAGATAGCGCAGCACGCTATTGGATTCCCACAGGATGAAATCGCCATCTTCCAGCGTGGGCACGCGGCCATTCGGGTTCATGGCGCGGTAATCCGCATCATTCACCCGGCCATGTTCCATGCCAGCATCCACACGATCATAAGGCTGCCCGATTTCATCGAGCATCCACAGCACCTTCTTCACATTGATGGAATTGGTGCGGCCCCAAAGCTTCAGCATCTCAGCGCCTTTTCGCTTCAATAGCGTCCCAAATGGCGCGTTCCAGATGCACACCATCAAACCGCGCCAATTCCTGCAAGCCGGTCGGGCTGGTGACGTTGATTTCGGTGAGGTAGCCGCCAATCACGTCAATGCCCACAAAAATCATCCCGCGCGCCTTCAATTCCGGGCCGATGCGCGCGCAGATTTCCAGCTCTCGCTCGGTCAGCTTGGTGGGTTCCGGGCGGCCACCGACATGCATATTGGACCGCGCCTCACCCGCCGCCGGCACGCGGTTGATGCCGCCCATGGCAACGCCATCCACCAGGATGATGCGCTTATCACCTTCACGCACCGCGGGCAGGTATTGCTGGATCATCAGCGGTTCGCGCGAGCGTTCGGTGAAAAGCTCCACCAGCGCATTCATGTTCGGATCATCGGGGCGGAGGTGAAACACACCGGCGCCGCCATTGCCGAAAAGCGGCTTGATGATGATGTCGCCATGTTCCGCCCGGAAGGCCGCGATGCGGCGGCGGTCAGCGGTCACCATCGTCACGGGCATCAAATCCGGGAAATGGGTGACGAACAGCTTTTCCGGCGCATTGCGCACCTGGGCCGGGTCATTCACCACCAGCGTCTTGGGGTGGATATGTTCCAGAATATGGGTGGCCGTGATGTAGCCCATGTCAAAGGGCGGGTCCTGGCGCATCAGCACCACATCGGCATCGCGGCCAAGGTCCAATTCCACCTCTGCCCCCAAGGTGAAGTGGTTGCCATATTCGCGCCGCAGCGTGATGGGCCGCGCCCAAGCGGTGACGCACCCGCCGCGCAGCGCCAAATCCCGGACATGGTAATGCCAAAGCTTATGGCCCCGCGCTTGTGCTTCCAGCATCAGGGCGAAGGTTGAATCGCCATCAATATTGATGGTCTCAATAGGGTCCATCTGGACCGCGACGCGGAGCGAAGAGGTCATGCCATCTATCCTGCTTTTGGCCTGTCAGGGGGTTTGAAGCCGAGTTTGGGCCGCCGCGCCAGCCCGGGGCCAGGCCCGCCCATCACAATACCGGTTGCAAAGGCCCCAAATCCTTGCCTAACCTGCCGCACGCCTTGGCCGGGCCTCGGTCTGGGATGCGACAAACAACGAATAAAGCGGAGGATTCCTAAGATGGCGGATATCAAACGGCGTACGCTTTTGCGTTCTGGCGCCGGGGTCGCGGCAGCCGGCGTGCTCTCAGCCCCCATGGTCCATGCCCAAGGCACGGGCGGGACGCTGCGCTGCGGCTTCTGGGACCATTGGGTGCCCAATGGCAATGTGATCATGCGCCAGCTTTGCGCCGAATGGGGCCAGGCCAATCGCGTTGATGTGCAGATGGATACCGTGACATCCAACGGCAACCAGATTCTGTTGACCATCAACGCCCAGGCGCAATCGCGCACCGGCTATGATCTGATGTCCTTCCCCGCCTGGGAGCCAAGCAACCACCAGCGCATGCTTGAACCGGTTGATGATGTCATGCGCAACCTGACCCAGAAATACGGCGCGGTGACCCCGGCGGCGGAATATCTGGGCAAGCCCGCCGGCACTTGGGTGGCCATCCCTGCCGTGGCTGGCACGCAGTTGAAGCCTTCCTGTGTGCGCTTTGACCTTTTGCAGCAGCATGCCGGCATTGATATTCGTGCCATGTGGCCGGCTAGGAATGAGCGTGGCCCGGGCGCTGATCAATGGAATTGGGAAACCTTTGCACGCGCCGCCGAAGCCTGCCAAAGGGCCGGCGTCCCCTTTGGCCTGCCCATGGGCAGCTTTACCGATGCGGTGGATTGGGTGGGTGCGCTTTTTGAATCCTATGGCGCCTTCATGATGGATGCACGCGGCACGATCACCGTGCGCAACAATCCCAAGCTGCGTGCAGCGGTGGAAATGTGCGCCCGGATCAGCCGCTTCCTGCCCAATGATGTTTGGGCCTGGGATGATGGCGGCAATAACCGCGCGCTGATTTCCGGCCGTTCGGCGCTGATCTTCAACCCGCCTTCAGCCTGGGCGGTGGCGAAGCGCGATGCGCCGCAAGTGGCCGAAAACTGCTGGACCGTGCCGATGCCCGCCGGGCCGGAAGGGCGCTTCGCCGCCTATCTGCCCTATTTCTGGGGTATCTGGAATTTCAGCCGCAGCAAGGGCGCGGCCAAGGCCTTCCTGGAATGGCTGTCTGATCGTCCGCAGGCGGAACGCCAGACCAATGGGTCCGCTGGCTATGACATCCCGCCCTTCGCCAGCATGTCGGACTTCAAGGTTTGGGAAACCGAAGGCCCGCCGGTGGGTTCGGTCTATAACTACCCGGTGCGCGCGCACCACAATGCGAAGACCTCCATCGCCATGGCGCCCGCGCCAGCGGCCATGGCGGTGCAGATGTATAACCAGGGCCTGAATACCAAGCTGGTTGCACGCATTGTGCAGGGTGGTGAGACGGTGGATCAGGCGCTGACCTGGGTGGAGCGCGAGCTCAATACCATCCGCCGCGGCGGCTAACCGCGCATGACGGGCGGCGCTGCGCCGCCCGTCTTTCATTTCAGGAAAGGTTCAGACCATGGCCGCTGACGCCAGCACGGCGCCAATCATGCCTTCTGCGCCCGGATCGGGGCGCGCTTCCAGCCTGCAACGCGTAGCGCGGCGGCGTTCGACCATTGCCGTGCTGATGACCGCGCCCTTGCTGGTGGTCATCATCGGCCTGGTTGCCTATCCCGCCGCTTACGGGATTTACCTTTCCACACTCAATCGCCGCATGACCGGCTTCATGGAAGGCGAATGGCTGCCCACCGGTCTCGGCAATTTCGAGATTTTGTTCGAAAGCGAAACCTTCTGGGCCGTTGCCTGGCAATCCTGCATCTTTGCCATCACGGCGGTTATCCTGAAGGCGCTGGTCGGCTTTTGGCTGGCGCATATGCTGCACCACATCCCAAGCAAGGGGCAGCGGAAATGGCGCGGCATGTTGCTGATCCCCTGGGTCATTCCGCCGGCGCTTTCCACGCTTGGCTGGTGGTGGATGTTTGACCCTGCCTATTCTTCGATCAATTGGCTTTTCCAGGTGTTCGGCATTCCAGCCGTTCCCTGGCTTGGGGAGAAATGGTGGGCACGGCTTTCCATCATCATCGTCAATGTCTGGTATGGCGCGCCCTTCTTCATGATCATGTATCTGGCGGCGCTGAAATCCGTGCCGGAACAGCTTTATGAGGCCGCGGCGATTGATGGCGCCACAAGCTGGCAGCGCCTGCGCTACGTGACGCTGCCGATGATGGCGAATATCATTTCCATCACCGTGCTGTTCAGCCTGATCGTCACCTTCGCCAATTACGATATTGTGCGCGTGCTGACGAATGGCGGGCCGCGGGATTTGACGCATGTATTCGCGTCCTACGCGTTCCAGGTCGGGATTCTTTCCGGCAATATCCCACGCGGTGCCGCAGTAAGCCTGTTCATGTTCCCAATCCTTGCCATTTGCGCCTTCTTCGTGCTGCGTGGCGTCACCCGTCGCAATAAGGAGCAGATGTAATGTCCGCGACCGTGGCAACCAATCGCGATATGCCGAGCCTTTATGGCAAGGCGGGATCTCTCCGCTCCGAACGGCGCTGGGCGCTGATCTGGGCCTATATTTCGCTGATCTTTTCGGCGATTATTCTGCTGACGCCGCCGGTCTATATGCTGATCACCAGCCTTAAGACCAGCGCCGAGATTGCCGATCAAAAAGGCAATCCCTGGATTGTCCGCAATCCCACGCTGGACAATTACTGGGAGCTGATCACCAATTCACTGTTTCAGGGCTTCTTCATCAATAGCGTGGTCGTGACCGTGGTGGTTGTGGCGTTGACGATGGTGATTTCCATCCTGGCGGCCTTCGCGCTGGCGCGGATGCGTTTCTGGGGCAGCCAGGTTTTGGCCACCGGTGTGTTCCTGACCTATCTGGTGCCCGATACGCTGCTATTCATTCCGCTCTATCAGATTGTGGGCGGGCTTGGCTTGCTCAATTCCATCTGGGGGTTGGTATTGGTCTATCCGACGCTGACCGTGCCTTTCTGCACCTGGATCATGATTGGCTATTTCGCCTCTATCCCCAAGGAATTGGATGAGGCTGCGCTGATTGATGGCGCCACCTGGCCGCAAATGCTGATGAAGATTTTTATTCCCGTGGCGCTGCCAGGCATCATTGCCGCGACGATCTTCGCCTTCACGGTTTCCTGGGCTGCCTTTGTCTATCCAACGGCCTTCATCACCACACCGGATCAGATGCCGCTTACCATCGGCGTTGTGTCGCAGCTGGTGCGCGGGGATGTTTTCGTCTGGGGGCAGATCACGGCTGGCGCCTTGCTGGCCGCGCTGCCCCCGGTGATCGTCTACGCCTTCCTCATGGATTATTACATCGCTGGCCTGACCGCCGGCGCGACCAAGGGTTGATCGAACATGGCTCAGGTTTCGCTCCGTAAAATCGTCAAGGCCTATGAAGGCGGTGTTCAGGCGGTGAAAGGCATTGACCTTGAAATCGCCGATCATGAATTCGTGGTGCTCGTCGGGCCTTCGGGCTGCGGCAAATCCACGACACTCCGCATGATTGCGGGGCTGGAGGAAATCACCTCTGGCGATATCGCCATTGGCGGCACGGTGGTGAATGACATTCCGCCGCGCGACCGTGACATCGCCATGGTGTTCCAGAATTACGCGCTTTATCCGCATATGAGCGTCTATGATAACATGGCTTTCGGCCTGATGCTCAGGAAATTCCCGAAGGCGGAAATTGATCGCCGCGTGAAGGAAGCCGCGCGTATTCTGGACATCACACCGCTGCTGGACCGCAAGCCCAAGGCGCTTTCCGGTGGTCAGCGTCAGCGTGTTGCGATGGGCCGCGCCATTGTGCGCGACCCCAAAGTGTTCCTATTCGATGAGCCGCTTTCCAATTTGGATGCCAAGCTGCGCGTCCAGATGCGCACCGAAATCAAGAAAGTGCATCAGACGGTGAATACCACCACTGTCTATGTGACGCATGATCAGGTGGAAGCCATGACGCTCGCGGATCGAGTCGTGGTGATGAATCACGGCATCATCGAACAAGTTGGGCCGCCGCAGGAATTGTATCACCATCCGGCGACGAAATTCGTGGCGGGCTTCATCGGCAGCCCAGCGATGAATTTCATTCCGGCGAAGTTGGAACAGGCTTCTGGCGCGCTGCGCCTGCATTTGCCGCAGGATATTGTGCTGGATGTGCCGGCGGTACGCACCGCGCGCTATCAGGCGCATGCGGGCAAGGATGTGTTGTTTGGCATCCGCCCCGAACACCTGACGGATGACAAGCCCACGGATAAATCCAACACCGCGCCTGTCACGCTGAAGCCCGAAGTGATCGAGCCCATGGGCATGGAAACGCTGGTGCATTTCAAGCTGAATGGCACGGATGTTTCAGCCCGGCTTGATCCGGCCACACCGGCTGCCGTTGGCGCGCCGCTGTCGCTGATTGCGCATATGGATCAGATGCATCTGATTGATCCCACCTCTGATAAGGTTCTGTGATGAAACGTCTTGAAGGTAAAACCGCCTGGGTCACCGGCGCGGGTAGCGGCATTGGCCGCGCGATTGCCATTTCATTCGCCGCTGAAGGGGCGAAGGTTGCGCTGACCGGGCGGCGCGTCGCACCGCTGGAAGAAACCGCGCAAATGATCGGCGGCGGCGCGGTGATTGTGCCGGCTGATTTGACTGATGAAAAACAAGTCGCCGCCGCGCTCGCCAAGGTGGAAAGCTCCATCGGCGGGCCGGATATTCTGGTGAATAATGCCGGCGTCAATCTGCCCAAGCGCTATCTGCATCAATTGACGCCTGAGGCCATTCGCAGCCTGGTGGATGGCAATCTGACCGCGCCTTTCTTCACCTCGGTCGCGGTGTTGCCGGGCATGAGGCAGCGCGGCGGCGGGCATATCATCCAAATCGCCTCTATGGCGGGGAAGAATATCTCCTTCCTGTCCGGCCCGGGTTACACGGCGGCGAAGCATGGGTTTGTGGCGCTGTCACAAAGCATCAATCAGGAAAACGGCATCCACAATATCCGTTCCTGCTGCATCTGCCCCGGCGAAGTCGCCACCGATATTCTGAAGAACCGGCCGGAACCCGTGCCGCAGGAAGATATTGAACGCCTGTTGCAGCCGGAAGATCTGGCCGCCATGGCGCTGTTTGTCGCAACAATGCCAGCGCGCGCCAATATCACCGAAATGCTGGTAACGCCGACCTATATGCGCCTGCTGGCGCCCCAGGCGAAGAAAATCGCCGCCATGTAATCGCGCCGCGCCGGGCGATGCTCTCGGCGCGTTTTCCTTTTGCGGAGTTGGACTAATGGGCAGCACCCCCTATGAGATGATTAATGCCGAAGCGCTTGATGGCTTGGTCGCCAATGTTTTCCAGGCCGCCGGCTGCGATGGCCCGGAAAGCCGCCGCATCAGCCGCCATTTGGTGGATGCCAATCTTGCCGGACATGACAGCCATGGCGTGGTGCGCGTGCCCCGTTACGTGGAATGGCTGGAAGCGGGCTATGTGCTGAAAGGCCAAACTGCCGAGGTGGTGACCGATGGCGGCGCCTTCGCCGTGATTGATGGCAAATGGGGTTTTGGCCAGACGGTGGCGCCGCAGGCCGTGGAATTCGGCATCAAGCGCGCGGTGGAGAATGGCGTTTGCATCACGGCTCTCCGCAATGCAGGGCATATTGGCCGCGTTGGCGCCTATGCCGAACAGGCAATGGAACAGGGGCTGATTTCGATCCATTTCGTCAATGTCGCGGGCTCCATCCTGGTCGCACCCTTCGGCGGTGTGGAGCGGCGCTTTTCGACCAATCCGGTTTCCATCGGCGTGCCGCTGCCGGGGCGGCCCATTCTGCTGGATTTCGCGACATCGCTGGTGGCCGAAGGCAAGGTGCTGGTGGCGTCATCCGGCGGCAAGGCTTTGCCGGAAGGCGCTTTGATTGAAGCCGATGGCCGGCTTTCGACCGACCCGCATACGCTTTATGGCCCCTATGACACGCTTGGCCCGCGCGATGTTTCGAAAGGCACGGGCGCCATTCGTGCTTTTGGTGAACATAAGGGCTCCGGCCTTGCCTTCATGTGCGAAATGCTGGCGGGCTGCCTGACTGCAGGCGGCACCAGCGGCCCGGTTTCCGAACGCTCACGCATCGCCAATGGCATGCTTTCCATTTTCATCTCGCCCAAGCATTTCGGCACGCAGGCGGAATTTGAACGCATGGGGCTGGCCTATGCGGCCTGGGTTTCCGAAACGCGACCCGCTGACCCCGCCGCGCCGGTGCTGCTGCCGGGTGAACCGGAAGCGACCCGCCGCGCGGAACGCCTTGCCGATGGCGTGCCGCTGCCGCCGGATACCTGGGCGAATATTCTGCAAACCGCGAAGCGGCTTGGGGTGAATAGCGCGATCTGAATGGGCTTTTACCCCGCTTCCCCAATGATGCGCAGAATATCAGCGCCATAGCGTTCCACGCGCGAACGCCCCATGCCCGGCACTTCCAGCAATTCTTCCGTGTTGGAAGGGCGCCGCGCCGCAAGCCCGGCCAGGGTGCGATCATCCGCCACCACATAGGCCGGCACGCCCTGCGCCTGGGCAATGCCGCGGCGCCAGGCGCGCAGCGCTTCAAACACCGGGTCATCGGAACCAATGCCCGCCACATCCGGCCCCTTGCGCGCCGGGGCCGCTTTCTTGCCGGCCTGCACTACATCCTCGCGCAGCATCACCACATCTTCGCCACGCAGAATGGGGCGCGCGGCTTCGGTGGCCACAAGCTCTCCGTGGTTTTCGACGGCCACATCCAAGGCGCCGCGGCCCACCAATTGCCGCGCCACGCCGCGCCAAGCGGTATCAGGCAAATCCTTCCCCACGCCGAAAGTCGGCAGCTTGTCATGGGAAAATTGCGCAACCTTATCCGTCAGCCGCCCGCGCAGCACATCCACCACATGCATCACGCCAAAGCGCTGGCCGGTACGCAGCACGGCGGAAATCATCTTCTGCGCGGCGATCGTGCCATCAAAAAGCCGGGGCGGGCGCTGGCAAATATCGCAATGCCCGCAGGCTTCGCGCTCCGGTTCTTCGCCAAAGCAGCGGAGCAGCAGCGCACGACGACACGTGGCCGCTTCCGCAATGCCGACCATGGCTTCAAGCCGCGTGCGCTCCACGCGCTTTTGTTCGTCATTCGCTGGGCTTTCGGCGATGCGATGGCGGGCCAGCGCAATATCCCCCGCGCCATAAAGCAATAAGGCGCGCGCCGGCAGCCCATCTCGCCCAGCGCGACCGATTTCCTGATACCAGCTTTCAGGTGAGCGCGGCAGATCGAGATGCGCCACCCAGCGCAGATCAGGCCGATCTATGCCCATGCCAAAGGCGATAGTCGCAGTCATTACCATTTCCTCACCGCGCGAAAAGCGCCGATGCGCTTCACGCTTCGCACTGGCTTCCATGCCGGCATGGAAGGAAATGGCTTCAACACCATCATCACGCAGCCAGGCGGCGGTGCTTTCGGTTTTGGCGCGGCTGCCGCAATAGATAATGCCGGTGCCGCCGGCTTCGCGGATCAAGGCGCGGATTTGGCCGCGTTCATTCTCCCGCGGCGCGGCTTCGATCAGGATATTGGGCCGGTCGAAGGAAGCACGAAACACAGGCGCTTCCTGCAAGCCCAATTGCAGGCGGATATCTTCCACCGTGCGCGGATCAGCCGTGGCCGTCAGTGCCACGCGCGGCACATGCGGAAAGCGCGCACCCAATACGCCAAGGCCGCGATATTCGGGCCGGAAATGATGGCCCCATTGGCTGACGCAATGCGCCTCATCCACCGCGAAAAGCGCGATATCCAGGCCTTCCAGCCGCGCCTGCATCGTCTCCAGCGTCAGCCTTTCGGGGGAGATATAAAGCAGCTTCAGCGCAGCCTGATGCATATCGCGCAGCACGGCACGCGCTTCATCGCCTGGCAGATCGGAATGCAGCGCGGCGGCGGCGACACCCTGTTGGCGGAGCGCCGCAACCTGGTCTTCCATCAACGCGATCAAGGGGGAAACAACAATACCAATGCCGGGTCGGCATAAAGCGGGCACCTGAAAACAAAGGCTTTTGCCGCCGCCGGTCGGCATCAGGACCAGCCCTGAACCGCCAGCCGCGACATGGCGGATCACTTCTTCCTGCCGGCCACGAAAGGCGCTGTAGCCAAAGACGCGCCGCAGCGTTTCGCGCGGGGCGTCATGCATGGCATTCATGCGGGCGCGGCATTCAGATGGCGGCGGCGCGTCACAAAGGGCTCCGATTCGTGGTTTCCTTTAGGTCGCCCGCCCGGGCCGCCGCGTCAATTGTCTGGAAGCTGCGGTGGCAGCGGGTGAGGGTGCGAGGCGCACGCAAAAAACTACCGTGATCCAGCAGGCTGGACCAAGGCAGAGTGCAGGACTTGGCGCCAAGTGGCAGTCGCGGCGCCGATGGGAGAGACTAAGTCGCGTAGAAAACTGGCGACAGGAATGAGTGTAGCGGCGAAAGATTGCTGTTCGGTTTCGATTGTGGCGATTTCCTGGATTTGGCAGCGGGGCAATACCCGGAAAAACCCCTTGAAAGATTGCAGGGGTGAAATTCTTTGGATAGGCTTGTGGTTGGGCGGGGCGCGAAAGGTCTGCGGGACTGTCGGCCCTGATGTTGAGGGGGGGGGGGATTTTATGCGTCGCATTGGTTCAGTTTTTGCCGCGCTGTGGCTTTCGTTGGTGACGGCCTGCGCGCCCAAGCCAGATCTCATTTCTGCGGAGCAGCTTGCGCGTCCGCATGTTGTTTCGATCATTGAAACTGATCCTCAGGTGATTTTAGACCCGGGTCGTCCTGCCACCAGTTTAAGTGGTGGACCGATGGTTGGGGCGCCTCTTGCGGCCGTCGCGGTAGGCGCCTTGTTGGTTGGCGCTGCGCAGGGGTGGGAAAATGCGCGCGCGAATACTCGCCGCGCAAGTGCACAAGCGCTGAAAGAGCAGCTAGGTCCCACTTCTGAGGTTGGCTCGGAGCTACAAAGGCAATTCCGCAGCGCTTTGAACGCCGAGATTGCCCGGGGAACGCGTATGCCCATCCAGCGAGTTGAGAGCCGCCCGGCGAGCTGGCAGCCATCACCTCAGACTGAACCCATGTTAAACTTCCAGATCTCAAGCATGCTGACACAAGATGCGCGTTCGGTCGCGATCCAAGCGTTGGTAACTCAACTCTCTTGGAAACCTGGTGAAAAAGAACCAGTGTTGCTAAGGTATGATTTGGTCGCATTTTCAGCCCCCATCGAGGCCGCCTCTGAAGGAGATGCAATAGCTTTCTGGCAAACTAACAACCACGCTCGCCTGCGCCAAGCAATGCGTGAGCTGATACCCGAAATCATGGTCCTTTTGCGGATTTCCGTTTTAGATCCTGCGCCTATCGCAGTGGAAAACATGCCTCAAATCAGCACGAAGCTACCCAGCTTCAGCCTTGTGCTGCATGGGCGCCGGACCTTACACGATGGGGGTAATTATATTCCCAGCGTAAAGGGAACATTGGTGCGACGTTCACAAGAGCGAGCATACCTAACGATGCAGACGAATGTCCCCATGGCTATTCCATATTTCGGCATGGCTACGCCCGGTTTGGCCTGGCTCAGCGTTCCCGCCGGCTCGCTCTAGCGCCGCCCCACCACCCTAGGCGGGCCTGAAACCCGCCCAGTCGCCTTAAGCCTCCTGCACTCCCGCGCGCCGATTTCCCGCGCGCCCATTCTCCGCTAAACCCGACCCATGTCCTCCCCCGCCCCCCGCTTGCCGCTTGCTGGCCTGAAGCTCGTGGAGCTTGGCCATTATATCGCCGCCCCTTTCGCCACGCGCTTGCTCGCGGACCTTGGTGCCGAGGTGATCAAGGTCGAACCCCCGGGCGGGGACCCGGTGCGGGGTTGGGGCAGCAATATCAATGGCAATGCCGTTTGGTTCAGCGTGCATGGGCGCAATAAACTCAGCGTCACGCTTGATCTGAAAAAGCCGGATGATCGCGCGAAGCTGATCGCGCTGCTCCGCCGCGCGGATGGGCTGATCGAGAATTTCCGCGCGGGCTATCTGGAACGCGTGGGGCTTGGGCCGGATGTGCTGCATCAGGAAAACCCGCGCCTCGTGATCGGGCGGATTTCCGGCTATGGGCAGGATGGCCCCTATAAGGACAAGCCAGCCTTTGGCGCGATTGGGGAAGCCATGGGCGGCCTTCGGCACCTCACGGGCCATCCCGGCGAACAGGGGCTGCCGCCGCCGCGCTGCGGGGTTTCCATCAGCGATGATCTGGCCGGGATTTACTGCGCTTTGGCCGTGGTTTCCGCCTGCTGGGCGGTAAAGGGTGATCCCAATGCCAAGGGCCGCGTGGTGGATGTGGATTTGGTGAGCAGCGTGTTTTCATTGATGGAAGGCATGCTGCCGGAATATGGGCTGTTCGGCTGGGTGCGGCAGCCGCAGGGTGCGGCCATCAAAACCGCAGCGCCCACCAATACCTACCCCTGCGCCGATGGCAAATGGCTGTGCGTTGCCGGTAATTCGGATTTGATCTTCCGCCGCCTGATGGCCGCGATTGGCCAGCCCGAATTGGCGGATGCGCCGCGCTTCGCCACCAATGGGCTCCGCTGCGACAATGTGGCGGAGCTTGACGCCGCCATCGCCGCCTGGACGCGCACCAAGCCGGCCGCGGAGGCCGAGGCCATTCTGGAAGCCGCCGAAGTCCCCTGTTCGCGGCTTTACGACATGGCCGATTGCGCCAATGACCCGCATTTCCGCGAACGTGGCTGGGTGATGGAAGTGGCGGACCCTCTTTTGGGCAAGGTGCTGCACCCGGCGGCACCCTTCCGCTTTGATGGCGTGGCGCCGCAGGATGTGGTGCGCTGGCCAGGCCCGGCGGCGGGGGCGCATAATGATCATGTATTCAGGGAACTTCTGGCCGAAGCGAAGGAGAAGCAGGCATGACCGGCAAGGTGACCATTAGCGAAGTCTCCCCGCGTGACGGGATTCAATCCATCACCGGCGATTTCGTGCCGACCGAGGTGAAAATCGCGCTCATTCAGGCGCTTTATGATGCCGGGCTCCGGCGGATGGAGGTCGGTTCCTTCGTCTCGCCCAAGGCCATTCCGCAAATGGCGGATACGGCGGCGGTGCTGGCTTTCACGAAAACCCTGCCGGGGCTGGAGAGCACCGTGCTGGTGCCGAACCGGCGCGGGTTTGACGCGGCGATTGCCGGCGGCGCGGAACGGCTCGGCTTTTTCATGTCGGCCACGGCGGGGCACAACAAGGCCAACCTTAATCGCACGCGGGAAGAAAGCTTTGCTGAATTGGCGTCCTTGGTGCGTGATACGCCGAAGGGTACGCTGATCCGCTTCAACCTTTCCTGCGTGTTCCACTGCCCCTTTGATGGCGTGGTGGAAGATGCGGAGGCTTTGGATTGGGTGGAACGCATTGTGGCGCTGAACCCCGATATGGAAATCGCGCTGGCGGACACCACCGGCAATGCGAGCCCCGATCAGGTGCGGCGCGTGTTCGAGAAAGCCCATGCCGCTTGGGGGTATCGCTTTGCCTTCCATGGCCACGACACTTACGGCATGGGGGTGGCCAATGTGGCGGCAGCTTATGAAGCGGGTTGCCGCGTGATCGATAGCGCCGCGGGCGGCATTGGCGGCTGCCCCTTCGCGCCAGGTGCGACCGGCAATGTGGCGACGGAAGATGTGGTTTGGATGTTCCGCCGCATGGGGGTGGAAACCGGTGTCGCGTGGAACAGCCTGCTGATGGCCGCCGATATGGCGGCGGGCATCAAGGGTGCCATTCCGGGCGGGCGGATGCGCGGCGTGCGCGCGGCGCGGCTTGCGGCGTGATCGGGTGGCCGCGTCGCACCATGGCGCGGCCTGAATCCTTCCATTTTTCGGACGTTTTTGCCGGCCATAAACACGCCGCCTGATGCTTGAAGTCAGGCTTGGTGGAGTTGGCGCATGTCCGATAGCGAAATGGCCCGCAAATTGGCCGAGCTTGACCGGCTATTGAATGACCCGGAAACCCGCATGGATGCCGGGCGGGTTTGGGCATTGGCGCAAGAACTGAAGGCGCCCGTCGCCAGGACAATCGCCTTAAGCCAGGGATGAAGCGCGCATTGTCAGTCATGCAACAAGCGCGGCCTGTCTTTCGCCGCCGCAATCCAAGCCTTCACAGGCTGAGTAAGGGTTTCTGACGCGGGAGCTTCCTCCCGACATTGGTTTTCGCCAGCGGATCAAATGGGCAACACCTTGGGCGTGCAGCGTGTTGCCCATGACAGCGCCTATGCCTGCCATGGTTTCGATCTTATGCTTCATTTTTTGCTTCTCCTGGATTTGACAAAGGCAGGAGGATGTTATGGAGGGTTTCAGTATTGGCAGGCCGTTTCGATAAGATATTTGAATACGCATTCACGCCAATGCATTTTGACAAGCCATGCCGCGTCACTTGACGAAGCGTTCCTTTCGACTCGCCGGCCATGCGACTTCGGTCGCGTTGGAAGGAGCCTTCTGGGCGGAATTGGAAGCGCTTGCTCAACGGCAGGGCCGAAGCCTGGCTGCGCTGGTGGCTGAGGTGGATGAGGCACGTGCCGATCACGGCCTGCCTTTGGCCAGCGCGCTTCGCCTTGCGGCGCTGGAACATGCTCGCGGGCGGCATGGTGCATGATGGGCCGCTTCTTCGGGCCAGGAAGGAAACAGCGCTATCCATCATGGTAGTCCCCCCTCATGCCGCACCCTGCGGCCATGTCTTGCTTTGATTGACAAAAGCCTTGACAGAATGCGACCGTAATCAACAAGAACCGTCGGAGTTGTCGTCATGAATGTCCAAGTATCGAAGCGCGCCCTTTTCACTGTCGGCGCTGCTGGCATCATGGCGGCAGCCTTGCCCTGTGCGCGCCAGGCAGCCGCGCAGCAAACGCCACGCAATGCCCTGGTGATTGCCGCGCAGATTGATGATCTTGTCGCGCTTGATCCGCATCATTCCTTCGAAGTCACCGGCAGCGATCTGCTGAAGAATGTCTACGACCAGCTTTTCATCATTGATGATTCCAAACCCAGCGCCGAATTGCTGCCTGGGCTTGCGGAAAGCTTCACCATTTCCGCTGATGGCAAAACCTTCACCTTCCGCATTCGCCAAGGGGTGCGCTTTCATTCCGGCAATGCGCTGACGGCGGAGGATGTGGCGTTTTCGCTGCGCCGACCGCTACAGATCAATCGCACGCCGGCTTTCATGTATCGCTCGGTCGGGCTGACCGCGGATAACGTTGAACAGACTGTGCGGCAGACCGGCGATTTTGAAGTGCAGGTCACCTTCAATGAAGCCTATGCGCCGACGCTCATTCAAAACCTGTTCACGGCGACGATTGCTTCGGTCTTGGACAGCAAGCTTGTGCTGCAAAATGCCGGCGAGGATCGCGGCAATACCTGGCTCAATCGCAATTCAGCGGGCTCCGGCGCCTTTCGCCTGACGCGGTATCAGCCCAATGAAAGCTATACGCTTGACCGCAATGATGCTTGGTGGCGTGGCCGGGCCAATATGCAGCGCGTGATTGTGCGCCATGTGCCGGAAGCCGCAACCCAGCGCCTGCTGCTGGAACGCGGCGATGTTGATGTCGCGCGCAATCTGACACCCACGGATATCGCCGCGCTGCGTGGCCGACCCGGCATCACCATTCAGGAATTTCCGCGCGGGACCATCCAGTATTTCAGCGCGAATTTGGGGGACCCGATCCTGTCCAATCCGCGCGTGATTGAAGCGCTGAAGCATCTGGTGGATTATGACGCGATTGCGAATAACCTGCTGCCGGGTCAGGTATTCCCGCATCAATCCTTCATCCCGCGCGCCATCCTGGGTGAGGTGAATGAACGCCCCTGGCGCTTTGACCCGACGCGTGCGCGCGCCTTGCTTGCCGAAGCGGGGCACCCCAATGGCATTCGCCTGACGATGGATACGGCGAATACCTTCCCATCGCTTGATGTTGCGCAAGCCTTGCAGGCAAGCTTCGCCCGTGGCGGCGTGACACTTGAAGTGCTGCCCGCCACAGGCGCGCAGGTGCTGGCCAAATTCCGTGCGCGCAACCATCAGCTTTTCATCGGTATTTGGGGGCTTGGCTATCCCGATCCGCACTACAATGCCGATAGCTTCGCGCATAACCCGCCCGGGGCGAATAATCCGGGCAAGCTCACCTGGCGCAATAATTGGAATATCCCGGAACTCACCGCCCGGACTGAAGCAGCGATGCGAGAGCGCGATCAGAATGCGCGCGCCGCGATCTATCGGCAGATCCAGGCGGAATTCATGGGTACCTCCCCCTTCGCGGTATTCGCGCAGCAGCAGGTGCAAGTCGCCGTGCGTAGCAACCTGACCGGCTATGCCGCAAGCTCGCCCGGGCTTTCGGCAATTCTTTGGCGTGCGACCAAGGGATAAGGTGAAGGCCAATATTGCCCTGCGCCAAAGCTCAGGCTTCCTGTTTCAGGTTGCGCTGACGCTGCTTGGATTGCTGGCGGTCACTTTCTTCATCGGGCGCGTGGTGCCGATTGATCCTGTGCTTGCCGTCGTCGGCGATCAGGCGCCGCGCGATGTCTATGAAGCGGTGAAGCGAGAGCTTGGGCTCGACCAACCCCTTTGGTGGCAGTTCTGGGTCTATGTGCAGAAAATGGCCGTGGGCGATTTCGGCCAATCCCTGGTGACCAATCGCCCGGTGATTGAAGACATCAAGCGCGTTTTCCCGGCGACATTGGAACTTGCCACCTTTGCCACCATCATCGGTGTTGCACTTGGCGTGCCCATGGGCATTGCGGGCGCCGTTTGGCAGGATCGCTGGCCGGATCAATTGGTACGCGTTGTCGGGCTTGTTGGCTATTCCGTGCCGATCTTCTGGCTTGGCATTATTGGCTTGCTGGTTTTCTACGGCATTCTCGGCTGGGTGCAGGGACCTGGAAGGCTGGGCGTATTCTTTGAAGACATGGTGCCTGTCGTCACCGGCGTGATCCTGATTGATGCGGCGATTGCGCAGGAGTGGGAGGTCTTCTGGAACGCCTTCGGTCATGTGGTGCTGCCTTCGGCGGTGCTGGGCTATTTCTCCATAGCCTATATCGCGCGCATGACACGCAGCTTCATGCTGGAACAGTTCAATCAGGAATATATCGTCACGGCGCGCGCGAAGGGCGTTTCCGAGGCACGCATTATCTGGGTGCATGCCTTGCGCAATGTCTCAGTCCCGCTGGTGACCGTGATTGCGCTTTCTTATGCGCGGCTGCTGGAAGGGGCGGTGCTGACCGAAACCGTCTTTGCCTGGCCCGGGCTTGGCCGCTACCTGACAACGGCGCTACTGGCCGCCGATATGAATGCGGTGCTGGGGGCGACAATTGTTGTGGGGCTGATTTTCGTCGGTATCAATCTTTTGTCTGATCTGCTGTATCGCTTGCTGGACCCGCGCGCGAAATGAGCGATCGCGCCGAACAGGGCTGGCGCGCCCGGCTGCTTTCTGAAACGCCGCGCTCCCGCCGCGAAGCGAAGCTTGGTCAGGCTTATCGCGGATGGCTGCAATTCCGGCAGAACCGCCTGGCGCTGCTCGGGCTTGCCATTGTGCTCACGCTGATCCTGGTGGCGGTGCTGGCACCCTGGATTGCGCCACATCACCCGCATGAACAAAATCTGGCGCAAAGATTACTGCCGCCGGGCAGCGGCTCACATCTGCTGGGCACGGATGAATTCGGGCGCGATATCCTCTCACGCATCATCTATGGCGCGCGCGTCACCCTTTACATTGTGGTGCTGGTCGCGCTGATTGCCGCGCCGATCGGGCTGATTGTCGGCACCGCTGCCGGCTATCTGGGTGGCTGGGTGGATGCCGCGCTGATGCGCATCACCGATGTATTCCTTTCCTTTCCAAGCCTTATTCTGGCGCTGGCCTTTGTCGCGGCTTTGGGGCCGGGTATTGAAAACGCGGTCATTGCCATCGCGCTGACGTCATGGCCGCCCTATGCGCGCATCGCGCGGGCCGAGACGATGACCATCCGCAATAGTGACTTCATCGCGGTGGCGCGTATTCAGGGCGCGGGAACCGGACGCATCCTGTTCCGCCATGTCATGCCGCTTTGCGTATCCTCACTGACCGTGCGCGTGACGCTTGATATGGCGGGCATTATCCTGACGGCAGCCGGGCTTGGCTTTCTGGGGCTGGGCGCGCAACCCCCCATGGCGGAATGGGGGGCCATGGTTTCTTCCGGGCGGCGCTATATTCTCGATCAATGGTGGGTTGCGACCATTCCGGGGCTTGCGATTTTCGTCGTGAGTCTGGCGTTCAATCTTTTGGGCGATGGGCTGCGCGATGTGCTCGATCCAAGGCAGAAGAAATGAAGCCGCTGCTTGAAGTGGAGGATTTGCGGATCAGCTTCGCCACGCCAACCGGGCGGTCTGAAGCCGTGCGCGGCGTATCCTTCAGCCTTGGGCGCGAAAGACTCGGGATTGTCGGTGAATCCGGTTCCGGCAAGTCACTCACCGGGCGCGCCATCATGCGCCTGCTGCCGCCGGCTGCGCGGATGGAAGCAAACAGGCTCAGTTTTGATGGGATTGATTTGCTGGCCGCCTCGGCGCGCCAATTGCGAGGCATTCGTGGTGCCCGCATATCACTCGTGCTGCAGGATCCGAAATACTCGCTCAATCCTGTCATGACAGTTGGGCAGCAGATCGCAGAAGCCGCGCGTATTCATGGCCGGCTTTCCGCGCGTGATGCGCGGCGCAAGGCGCTGGAAATGCTTGAAGCGGTGCGCATCCGTGATCCTGAACGCGTGATGCGGCTTTACCCGCATGAGGTTTCAGGCGGTATGGGGCAACGCATCATGATTGCGATGATGCTGGTGCCGGAACCCGATTTGCTGATAGCCGATGAACCGACCAGCGCCCTTGATGTCACGGTACAGATGCAGGTTCTGGCCATCCTGGATGATCTTGTGGCCAAGCGCGGCATGGGGCTGATTTTCATCAGCCATGATCTTGATCTGGTCGGCAGTTTTTGTGATCGCGTTCTGGTCATGTATGCCGGCCGTGTCATGGAAGAACGCGCCGCGCGTGATCTTGCGGGCGCCACACACCCCTATACGCAGGGCCTGCTGCGCAGCTTGCCGCGCATTGCCGATGACCGCGCGGAATTGCCGACCCTGTCGCGCGATCCGGCCTGGCTGGATGCTGGGCGGTGATTACAGTGCGCGATCTGGTGGTAAGCTTCGGACAGGGCCGCGATGCGGTGCATGCGGTACGCGGCATTTCCTTTGCCGTGGCGGAAGGCGAAAGCTTTGGCCTGGTGGGCGAAAGCGGCAGCGGCAAATCCACGGTGCTGCGTGCCTTGGCGGGGCTTAATCGGAACTGGACTGGTAGTGCGAGCATCAATGGCCTTGATGTGGCCGCACGCGATGCGCGCCTGCCGCGCCTGGTGCAAATGGTGTTTCAGGACCCTTACGCATCGCTCCACCCGCGCCACACGGTTGATCGCACATTGTCGGAGCCACTGGAAATCCATGGCATGGGCGATATTGCCGCGCGCGTTGAAAAGGCTTTGGCCGATGTCGGGCTTGGGGCGAATTTTCGCTTCCGCTATCCCAATCAGCTTTCCGGCGGGCAGCGCCAGCGCGTTGCCATTGCACGCGCGCTGATGCTGGAACCGAAGGTGCTGCTGCTGGATGAACCGACCAGCGCGCTTGATGTGAGCGTGCAGGCGGAAATCCTGAATTTGTTGCGCGGGCTGCGCACCGCGCAGCGCCTGACCATCATTCTGGTCAGCCATAATCTGGCGGTTATCGCGCATATGTGCGACCGGCTGGCGGTGATGAATCGTGGCCTGATCGTGGAGGAAATGGATATCGCAACCCTTCGCCGCGAAGACCCGAAGCAGGCCTATACGCGCCAGCTTTTGCTGGCCTCCAAGGGCTATGACCGGGAAGCCGCGGCGCGGCTGGTGACCTATGATTGATCGGCCCGGGCACAGAAGGATTGCCCGCGCGCCCTGGGCCAGCGCGGCTGGCCGGCGCCGCAAGCGCGGAAAAGAGCGCCCGGGGACTGTGCGAATGGCGCCTGCGGGCCTAGCCTTCAAGGCATGGCAGGCAGAGGCTGCGAATCGTGTTGATGATCCTCGCCCTTGCTTTGGCGGTGCTGGCGATCCTTTCGCTGGCAGCGCCCTTGCTGGCGCGGGCGATGCTTGGCGTAGGGCTGCTTTACGCGGGCTCGGCCTTGGCTTCTTTGGTATTCGCGCTGGGCGGAATTTTCGGGCTGCTGGCAGCGCCCACGGAGCTTACCTTGCCCTTCGGCCCGCCCTGGGGCGCGATGCGGCTCGCGCTTGATCCGCTTTCCGCCTGGTTCCTGCTGATCCTCGGGCTTTGTGGTGTGGCCGCGTCGGCCTTCGCCTTCGGCCATGTGAAGGGGCCAGAGGCAGCGCGGCGGCTGGTGCCCTATCCGCTGTTTCTCGCCGGCATGGCGCTGACCTTGCTTGCCGCCGATGGCTTTACGCTGGTGCTCGGCTTTGAACTCATGTCCTTCGCGTCATGGGTGCTGGTCGCGCATGAACATGAACAGGCGGAAAATCGCCGTGCCGCGCGGCTATATCTGGGCTTCGCGGCTTTGGGGGGCGCGGCGCTGATCCTGTGTTTTGGCTTGCTCGCGGCTGGCGCTTCGGCGGGGGCGGGTTTCGCGGCCTTGCGCGCCGCGCCACCCGATGGGCTGCGTGCTTTGGCGATCTTGCTGCTGGTGGTGGTTGGCGCCGGGTCCAAGGCCGGGCTGGTGCCTTTGCATGTCTGGCTGCCCTTGGCGCATCCCGCCGCACCCAGCCATGTGAGCGCGCTGATGTCGGCGGCCATGACCAAGGTGGCACTTTATGTTCTGGCGCGGGTGATCTTTGATCTGGCCGGCCCGGCGCAGCCCTTATTCTGGGGCGCGGTGCTGATGGCGCTTGGTATCGCTTCCGCCATCATGGGTGCTTTGCGCGCGGCGCTAGAGGAAGATACCAAAACGCTTCTCGCCTGTTCCACCATCGAGAATATCGGGCTGATCACTTTGGGCCTTGGTGTCGCCTTGGCGTTTCGCGCGGCGGATTTGGGCGCGCTTGCGGCCGTGGCGGCAGGTGCGGCGCTGCTGCATGCGCTGAACCACGCCATGTTCAAGACGCTGTTGTTTCTGGGCGCGGGTGAGGTGCTGCATGGCGCGGCATCACGGCGCATGGATCGGCTGGGCGGCCTGATCCATGCCATGCCCTGGACTGCCGGCCTGGTGCTGCTGGGTGCCGCTGCCGCCGCGGCGCTACCACCGCTTTCGGGCTTTGCCTCAGAATGGTTGCTGTTGCAGGCGCTGATTGCGGCTTGGCGCGTCGGGGATTTGGCCTTTCAGATTGGCGCGGCAGCGGCCACTGCCTTGGCGGCTTTGGCAGTAGCTCTTTCTGCCGCGGCGATGCTGCGCCTTTACGGAATGGTTTTTCTGGGCAGGCCACGCAGCCCACGTGCCGCAGGTGCGACCGAGCTTTCCGGCATGGCGCGCAGCGCGCTGATCCTGCCCGCCATGCTGACCGTGATCTTTGGCCTGACGCCGGGCTTTTTGCTGGAACTTGCCGCACCGGCGCTGCGGCTATTGACCGGGGCGGGCGCGGGGCTTTCCGCTTTGGGTGGCGTGACAGTGACGGTTTCCGAAGGTGGCGCGGGTTATGCCCCGCTGATCGTCTTTGTCCTTTTGCTGCTGCTGGGCAGCGGCCTTGTCTGGTTCGCGCGGCGGCAGGCGCCAGGCATGGCGCGCGGCCCCGCCTGGGATTGCGGCTTCATTGCACCGCCGCATCATCTGCCTTTTGGCGATCCCGCCACGCAAGTTTCCGCCGCCGGCATGGCGCAGCCATTGCGGCGCATGCTGGGCAAGACTCTGCTTGCAGCAAGGGAGAAAGTGGAAATGCCGCCCCCGGGCAATACCGCGCCAGCGCGCTTGCAGGCAGGGTTTCATGATCCTGTGCTGGCGCTGATTTCCGGGCCATTGCCACGCGGGCGCGAAAGGCTGGCGGCGCTTGCGGAACGCTTGCGTGATTTCTCGCTCAGGCAATGTCTCGGGCTTGGGTTTACGGTGCTGCTCGCGCTCATGGCGCTGCTGATTTGGCTGTAAAGGACATGAGCAAGAAGCGCATGATCGCGCAGTAGTAGAAGTTTGAAGCGAGAGTCACGGCTTTGCCGGATCAGGCGCAAGCCGCTGATGCGCTGGAATGGGCGGCGTTCGGCGATTGATGGGCGGACCACGCGCCATCGCGGGCTGCCCGAGGTGGGCTGGCATTTCACCCTTGCCATGGCGGCTTACAATTTGCCTCGCCTGCCGAAGCTGCTGGTGGCGGCAGCATGACGCCCGGAATCCGTCCCAAGCGTATCGGCAGGGCCAAAAAATTCACTGAAAATGCTTGGGCTCAGCCGAAAGCAGCCTTGAAAACATGCGCGAGTTCAAAAAACGCAATGCTCAAGGATAGCTTCTCAGCAGCCGGCTAAACCTTCGAAAACGCCACATCGCGCGTCGCTGCCAGCGCCTCATAAGCCGCGCGCACCGGCAGCGCGCCATGCACGCGTTCCAGCCGCCTCAGCGTAAAATGCCCGCGCGCGACGCTGCGGAAATGTTCCAGAAACGCCAGGTTGATCGCGGCCCCTGCCGCGGCACCAATCAGCGGCGCTGCCTGGGCGGAAAGCTTCAGCCCCACGGGTCCCACAAAGCGCGCCGCGATGGCGGCAATAAAGCCCGGCAGCACGGTTGCGCCGATGCTGCCCTTAAGTGCCTCGGCCAAGGCGATGCGGAGCGCGAAATAGCCGGATTCAGCCGCATCATCGCCGCGCCCGCGCCCGCCTAACGCAAAAATCTTCAGGCATTCGGCGGCGATTTCCGGGCGCGACAAATCCTCGCCCTCCTCCGCCGCGATGGCGGCGATTTGGCGCAGCAGAACGGTCGTGGAAACCGGCAATTCCACCAGCGTGCCAGCCAGGCCAAAGGCACCGCCCGCTGCCCCCGTTGCCGCAGCCAGCCCGCGATGCAGCCAGGATGACGGCAAAAAAGAAGGTGTGGCCGCCGGTGATGACCGCAAAGCTGCCGCCATCGCCGTTGTCAGTGCCGCACGCACCGCGCCTTGCAGCCCGCCTTGCAGGGGGCCTGGCAGGCGCGCGGTCAGGGCTTCAATCGGTGTCCCCACCGTCGCCGAAAGCCGCGCGGCGAGGGAGGGGTTTTCCAACGCGTCAAACGCCGCGCGCAATTCCGTCTCTGCACGGCCTGATAGCGGCGGTGGTGTGGTGCTGACCGTGAGGCTCATTTCTATAAAATGTAGCGTGAAAGATCGGCGCTGGCTGCCAACGGCGCCACGCGGTCGCGCACCATGGCGGCATCCACCGCAATGCTTTCGCCGCCGCGATCGGTTGCGGTGAAGGAAATTTCTTCCAGCAGCCGTTCCAGCACGGTTGCCAGCCGCCGCGCGCCGATATTCTCCACACTCGCGTTGATTTCCGCGGCCAGATCGGCAATCGCTTCAACCGCATCGGGCGTGAAATCCAGCGCAACGGATTCCGTGCCGAGCAGCGCGGTATACTGTTTCAGCAGGGAATGTTCCGGCTCCGTCAAAATCCGGCGGAAATCATCGCGCGACAGCGCCTTTAATTCCACACGGATCGGCAAGCGGCCCTGCAATTCCGGCAGCAAATCCGAAGGCTTCGCCAGATGAAACGCGCCCGAGGCGATGAATAGCACGTGATCCGTCTTCACCGGCCCGTGCTTGGTGGTGACGGTGGTTCCTTCAATCAGCGGCAGCAAATCTCGCTGCACGCCTTCACGCGAAACATCCCCGCCACGCATCCCGCTTTCGCTGGTGCGCGCGCAAATCTTGTCAATCTCATCCAAAAAGACGATGCCATTGGCTTCCACATTGGCGAGTGCTTCGCGCACCACCGCATCCTGATCCAATAGCTTGTCGGCTTCATCCTTCAGCAGCGCAGTGCGGGCTTCGGCCACTGTCATCTTGCGGGATTTGGAACGCCCGCCGAACATCTTGCCGAACATATCCTGCAGATTTTGCATTTGCGGCGGCTGGCCGCCTGGCAAATCCATCATGCCAATCGGCATCGCCGGGCCGGAATCGGCCAATTGCACCTCGATTTCTCGATTTTCCAATTGGCCTTCACGCAGCATGCGGCGGAACTTTAACCGTGTTTCGCCCGAAGCGCCTTCACCCACCAAGGCGGTCAGCAGGGTTTCTTCAGCCGCCAATTCCGCCTTGGCCTGCACAACCTTGCGCGCGGCGTCGCGGCCCATGGTGATGGCAACTTCCACCAGGTCACGAATGATGCTTTCCACATCGCGGCCAACATAGCCCACTTCGGTGAATTTCGTCGCTTCCACCTTCAGAAACGGCGCATGCGCCAAACGCGCCAAACGCCGCGCGATTTCCGTCTTGCCGCAGCCGGTCGGCCCGATCATCAGAATGTTTTTCGGCACCACTTCTTCACGCAGCCCCGGCGCCAATTGCTGGCGCCGCCAACGATTACGCAATGCAATCGCCACTGCGCGCTTGGCTTCCTGCTGGCCGACGATATGGCGATCAAGCTCCGAGACGATCTCACGCGGGGAGAGGTTGACGGTTTCGGTCATGGTGCGTCTCCCGCACTCGCGGCCAGCGTTTCCAGGATGATATTGCCATTGGTATAGACGCAGATATCCGCGGCAATCTTCATCGCGCGCCGGCAAATCTCCTCAGCTTCCACGCCTTCCACGGGCAGCAGCGCGCGCGCGGCGGAAAGCGCGTAATTGCCGCCGGACCCAATGCCAATGATGGCATCTTCCGGTTCCAGCACATCGCCCTGCCCGGTCACCAGCAAGGATCGTTTGTGATCCGCCACCGCCAGCAAGGCTTCCAGGCGGCGCAAATAGCGATCCGTCCGCCAATCCTTGGCCAGATCAACGCAAGCCCGTTCCAATTGATCCGGGAAGCGTTCCAGCTTGGCTTCCAGCCGTTCCAGCAAAGTGAAGGCATCGGCCGTGGCGCCGGCGAAGCCCGCCAGCACCTTGCCGCCGGCAATCCGGCGGATTTTGCGTGCATTGCCCTTCACCACCGTCTGCCCAAGGGAAACCTGGCCATCGCCCGCCATGGCCACTTGCCCGCCCTTGCGGACGCAAAGAATGGTGGTGCCGTGCCAGCCCAGGGGGTCGTGTTGTGTCTGTGTCATGGGTGCAGAAATGGCGCGACTGGGGCGCGGAGACAACCACACCCCCGCTTTCGGTTGCATCCCCCCCGCTGCGGGGCGTAGTTAGGCTGCATGAAGACCACCCCGCCCTGGAACCGCCGCGCGGAAATCAGCCGCGAGACCTCGGAAACCGCGATCACCGTCGCCCTTGGCCTGGATGGCGAAGGCCGCGCGGATATCGCCACTGGCATTGGCTTTCTGGACCATATGCTGACTGCGCTGGCCCGCCATGGGCTGTTCGACCTGAAGGTGCGGGCCAAGGGCGATCTGCACATAGATTTCCACCACACCACGGAAGATGTCGGCATCGTCATCGGCCAATGCCTGCGTCAGGCGCTGGGCGATAAGCGCGGCATTCGCCGCTACGGCGCCGCCGTGATCCCGATGGATGAGGCGCTGGCGGAAGCGGCGGTGGATATTTCTGGCCGGCCTTTCCTTGCCTGGTCCGTCACTTTCGCTCAGCCCAAGATTGGCGAAATGGATACGGAATTGTTCGAGGAATTCTTCCGCGCGCTCGCCTTCAATGCCGGCATCACGCTGCATGTCACGCAAAAAGCCGGCACCAACGCGCATCACGTGGCCGAAGCCTGCTTCAAGGCCCTGGCGCGCGCGCTTAGGGAAGCGGTGGAACCGGACCCGCGCGCGATCAGCGCCATTCCTTCCACCAAGGGCGTGCTGGAAGCCTGAGATGCGCATCTGGACCGTTCATCAGCGCCCGGCTTTGGCCGGCAAGCCCGTGCGGACGGTGATGGTACGGGAAGGGTTTTCCTGGTTGGCGGCGCTGTTTCCACTGTTCTGGTTTCTGGCGAAGCGGCTTTGGCTGGTGGCGGCGCTGTATTTCTCACTCGCCACATTCATGGGCTTCGTGCTGCCCTCCGGCATTTCCCCCTGGGCATTGATAGCCCTGCAAATCCTGACAGGGTTTGAGGCGCGGAACCTTCAGCGCTGGAGTCTGCAAAGGAAAGGCTTCCGCCTGATGGGCGTGGTGCAGGGAAAGAATGAGGACGGCGCTGTTCTGAACCTGGCCGATCGCCGCCCCGATCTGGCGCGCGGGCTCGCATGAAGCTGGTGATCATCGACCCGGGTTCGGGCAATCTGGCTTCCGTGCTGCGGGCTTTCCAGAAAGTGGCGGCGGAGGCGGGCATCACGGCGGATATCAGCGTCACGCGCGATCCAGCGGATATCCTGGCGTCGGACCGCGTGGTGCTGCCCGGCCAAGGGGCCTTCGCCGCCTGCCGGCGCGGTCTGGATGCGTTGCCGGGCGCCGTCGCGGCCATTGAACAGCGCGTACGCGGGGATGGCGTGCCCTTTCTTGGCATATGTGTCGGCATGCAGTTGATGGCGAGCCGCGGGTTGGAACATGGCACCACCCCGGGGCTGGATTGGCTACCGGGTGAGGTGGCGCTGATGGACCCGAAGGACGCCGCTGGCCAGCCTTTGCCCCTGCCGCAAATGGGCTGGAATGGGCTGAATTTCCGCCCGGGCTGCCACAAGCTGCTGGAAGGCGTCACGCCCGGGGATCAGGTCTATTTCGTACATTCCTATGCCTTTAGCGCGGCGCGGGCCGAGGATGTGATCGCCTCCACCGATTATGGCGAGCCGGTCACCGCCGCCATTGCCCGCCATAATCTTGCCGGGCTTCAGTTCCATGTGGAGAAAAGCGGCCCAGTGGGGTTGCGTATCCTCGCCAATTTCCTGAAATGGGTGCCATGAATAGTGCAATGACCATGAGCTTCACCCATGACCTGGCTGTGGAACTCGCCAATCAGCTTTCGGATGCCGATTTGGCCGATCTCTGTGAGGCGACGGATGCCGCCATCATTGAAGGCGGCGGCTTCGGCTGGCTGGAGCCTCAGGGGCGGGAAGCGCTGGCGCGGCATTTTCGCGGGACGCTGCTGGTCCCGGAGCGCGAATTATTCATCGCCCGTCTGGATGGCCATGTGGTGGGTTCAGCCCAATTGGTGCGCCCGCCGCGCCATAATGAAGCGCAATCCTTCGGCGCCACGCTGACCCATGCCTATCTGGCGCCCTATGCGCGCGGCCATGGTCTGGCGCGCATGTTGGTGCTCCGCGTGGAAGAACGCGCCGCCGCGCTGGGGCATCGCGTGCTGAACCTGGATGTGCGCGAAACGCAAACCACCGCTATCGCGCTATTTGAAGCGCTGGGTTACGTGCATTGGGGCACGCATCCTTTTTATGCGCGGGTCAATGGCCAGACGGTGGCTGGGCGCTATTACTTCAAGCCGTTGGAACCTGGCCGCGGGCGTGCCACGGGCGCCTTGCTCGACCCCACGCAGTAATGGGCTTTTCGCTCTATCCCGCCATTGATTTGAAGGGCGGGCAGGTGGTGCGCCTGAAACGCGGCGAGATGGATCAGGCCACCATCTATGCCGATGATCCGGCAGCGCAGGCGCGGAGCTTCATCGAAGCCGGCTTTAGTTGGGTGCATATGGTGGATCTGGATGGCGCCTTTGCAGGCAAGCCTGCCAATGCCGCCGCCGTGCGCGCGATTATCGCTGCCGTGCCGGGGGCTAAGCTGCAATTGGGCGGCGGCATCCGTTCCATGGCAACGGCTGAGGCCTGGTTGGCCGCCGGGGTCAGCCGGATTATTCTGGGCTCGGCCGCCGTGAAGGACCCGGATTTTGCCCGCGCCGCCTGCCGCGCCTTTCCGGGCCGTGTCGCGCTTGGGATTGATGCGCGTGATGGCATGGTGGCGACAGAAGGCTGGGCTGAAACGAGCGATGTAAGCGCCACCGATCTGGCGCGCCACTTTGAGGATTCCGGTGCCGCTGCCGTGATTTACACGGATATCGCCCGCGATGGCATGTTGACTGGCGTGAATGTCGCAGCAACCGCTGCGCTGGCGCGCGCGGTGCGCCTGCCAGTGATCGCTTCGGGCGGGGTTGCGGGGGTTGAAGATATCACGGCGCTGCGCGCGGAAGGTGCCGGGATTGAAGGCGCGATTTTGGGGCGCGCGCTCTATGATGGGCGGATTGAGCCAAAGGTGGCGCTGGCGGCGGCGGCATAGGCGGGGCTCACCCTGGGTCGCGCTGGACACATGCCTCGGTTGCAACCGGATCTCAAAAAGACCCTCCTATGAGGCCGGCCTTCTCCTTATGCCCCCGCAGACGTTAACTGCCCTCTGCGTATCTCCATCCGCAATCTTGGGCTCGGCACAGAGCAGATTGCGTTCAGATGGAAAAATCTGGACACGATCCGATCTGAGCCGCCCGCAACCGCCGAAAAAACTCACCCGGCCTGTTCAGTCGCCGCCATTTCGGCGGCCAATTCTGCTTCCAGGCTTTCGGCCTGAGCGGCAGCCGCCGCGCTTTCACCGCGCGCCTGCTTTTCAGCTTCTTCGCGGCTGCGCGCGACGTTCACCACCACCGGGATCAGAACTTCGGGGTGGAGTTCCACCTGCACGGTGCTGACGCCAACAGCCTTGATGGGTTCACCCAGCAGCACCTGCTCACGCGCAATGGTCAGGCCACCTTCGGTGCAGGCAACAGCAATGTCACGCGCCACCACGGAACCATAAAGGCTGCCGCTTTCACCCGCCTGGCGGATGATGATCACGGAAAGCCCGGCCACGCGTTCGGCCACACGCTCGGCCTCACCACGGCGCTTGATGTTATCGGCTTCAAGCTGGGCGCGTTCGCGTTCGAAGCGTTCCAGATTGGATTTGCTGGCGCGGATCGCCTTGCCGGTGGGCAGTAGGTAATTGCGCGCATAGCCAGGGCGCACCTTCACGCGTTCACCCATTTGGCCAAGCTTGTCCACGCGCTGCATCAGGATCAGGTCAATCATGTCATGCCTCCGGGCGGCTGGTTGCGCCGCCCCCATTGTTCGAAAATGCCGAAGGCCGTCACCGCAATCGCGGCCGGCACGCTCAAGATCACAAGCCCGGCGTAGAATACGCCAAGCATGAAGGGCCGGGCGGTGCGGCCGGCAGAACGCCGATGCACCGCGGCAAGCCCCAGCAGAAAAAAGGGCAGCAGCAACACCACAAAAAGCGCGAAGGGAAGGCTGCTATCGCCGCCCATGCCACTCAGCCAGATCAGCGCCGCACCGGATGGCAAAAACCCGTACCAGATCGGCAGGCGGGATTCGCACCAGCGCGGGTTTGCAGCCAAAGCCATGCCACGCCGTGCCAAGGCCGATTGCGCGCCAATCCCGCATAGGATCAGCGCCGCCACCATCCAACCCGCCATGGCGGGTGCCATGATGCGGGCCAATTGCTCCACCGGCATGCCGGCATCGGCAATGCCCATGCGCGAAAGCCCCTGCTTGACCGAACCAATCAAGGCCCCGTCAAACCCACCGGGAGAACCCGCCAACAGAACCGCCACCAGCAGGATCACCAGCGCCGGCCAAATGCCGCTCAACGCCAATGGCAGGGCAGCATCAAGCCTGCCGCCGCGCAGCCCCGTTGCCACCATCAGCAGCGCCGGCAGCGCGAAACCAAGCAGATAGATCAGTGCCGGCCATTCACTCGCCAGAATCAGCACCATGACGGTGCCAACACAAAGCGCACCAAAGGCCGAGGCACTGCCAAAGCCAAGCCCGGCGGCGAAGATGGGCAGGGATGTCAGCCAGAAAGCAGCAAAGCCCAGCGGAAGCCCGCGCATGGCCCAAAGCGCTGCGATGGCGGAAGCAATCCCACCAATCGCCGCCGCGAGCCAACGCGGATCATCCAACAGGCCTCGCCTGAGTTCCATGGCTTTTCCCATGCCCTTTCGCCGCTATGTGCTGCCTAATCCGCAATCACGTAAGGCAGCAGCGCCAGGAAGCGCGCGCGCTTGATGGCAATGGCCAATTCGCGCTGCTTCTTCGCTGAAACCGATGTGATGCGCGCCGGCACGATCTTGCCGCGCTCGGACAGGAAGCGCGACAGCAACCGCACATCCTTATAGTCAATCTTCGGCGCGCCATTCCCGCTGAAGGGGCAGGATTTGCGACGACGATGGAAGGGCCGGCGCGCACCCACGGCGGGGCGGCGGGCGGCGGGGATCAGATCTGCATTGTCAGACATGGCTTATTCCTCAATCCCCATGGACATATCCATTTCGTCGCGGCCGCGGGCACGGAATTCCTCGCGGTCATCGCCACGTCCGCCACCACGGCCGGACCCAAAGCGACCAGCCGGGCGCGGGCCACGGAAGGATTTTTCGCGGTCCCGATCATCACCGCCACGCTTGGACAGCACAGCGGAAGGCGCTTCTTCAATTGCTTCCACGCGCACGGTCAGCATGCGCAGCACGTCTTCATTCAGGCCAAGCTGACGTTCGGCTTCATTCAACGCGGCGGGGGGCGTATCAAGGCCAAGAAGCATGTAATGCCCCTTGCGGTTCTTCTTGATCCGGTAAGCAAGGCCGCGCAGGCCCCAATATTCGCGCTTGCGGACTTCGCCACCGCCTTCGGCGACCGTCGCGGCGACCTGGTCGGCAATGGCTTCAACCTGCTGTTGCGTGATATCATTGCGTGCGATGAACACGCATTCGTATAGCGGCATGTGATCTCCCTTTGGCTGGCTCAGCCCTGGCCCCGGGATGGGGCGCGCATAGGGGCATAGCCGGGCACTTGCCTTGCACCCGGCAGGGGAGGGGGGCGTAAAGCACAAAGCGGGGTGGGGGATCAAGCCCTGGCTGTCGCGCCCTGGCGCTTTGTGCTTAGTAACCGCAAGAAAAAAGGGGGAGAAGCACCGTGTTAAATCGTCGCAGCATATTGATGGGCCTGCCTTTGGCGCTGGCGGCCAGCCAGGCCCACGCGCAGGGCACCTGGGCGCCAAGCCGCCCGGTGGTGCTGGTGGTGCCCTTTGCGCCCGGCGGGCCGAATGATTTGGTGGCACGGCTGGTCGCACCCGCCATGCAGACAGCCCTTGGGCAGAATGTGGTGGTGGAAAACCGCCCCGGCGCCACCGGCGCCATCGCTGCCCGCCATGTCGCGGCGCAACCCCCCGATGGCCATACGCTGATCGTCGCCGCCAGCGGCACCATGACCATCAATCCTGCCGTCATGGCCCGCCCCGGCTATGACCCTGAGAAGGATTTTGCCCCGGTCAGCCTAGCCATGTCGGTCCCCAATATGCTGGTCGTGAACAAGGATGTGCCTGCGACCACTGTGCCCGAGGTTGTGGCCTGGCTGAAGCGCGAAGGGGGCCGGGCTTCCTATTCCTCGGGCGGTGTGGGCTCTACCGAGCAATTGGGCATGGAGCTGTTCCTGAAGCGCACGGGGACCGAGGCGACGCATGTGCCCTTCACAGGCGGCGCCCCGGCGGTGACCGCCATGATCCAGGGCCAGGTGCAGGCCAGCATTTTGAACGCTGCCACCGTGCGCCCGCATGTGGTCTCGGGCGCTTTGCGCGCCATTGCCATCACCGGCACCAAGCGCTTTTCCGGCCTGCCGGAGGTGCCCACCATGCCGGAAGCCGGCCTGCCGGATGTGCTTTCCGCTTCCTGGTCCGCCTTTCTGGCCCCGGCGGGCACGCCTGCCCACACAATTGCACGGCTGCATGAGGTGATTGTGGCCGCACTCCGTGCGCCTGAGACCACGCAGCGCCTGACGGCAGCGGGCTTCACCATTGATGCATCCTCTCCCCAGGACTTGGGGGCGACGATTTCGGCGGAACTCGCCCGCTGGCGGCAGGTGGTGCGGGACGCGAATATCCAGATGAATTGACGCGGTTGACAAGCCGGGGCCGCGCGGCCATTCGCGCGGCCTGACCCTTAACCTTAACGGACTTATCATCATGGCCTTCGCCTTCGTCTTCCCCGGCCAGGGGAGCCAGGCTGTCGGCATGGGCCGCGACCTGGCCGATGCCTTTCCTGCTGCCCGCCACGTCTTCCAGGAAGTGGATGATGCTTTGGGCCAGAAGCTGAGCAAGCTGATGTGGGAAGGCCCGCAGGAAGAATTGACGCTGACGGCCAATGCCCAGCCGGCGCTGATGGCGCATTCTCTGGCCGTGGTCCGCGCCTTGGAAGCCGAAGGCGGCTTTACCCTTGCCGCGCGCGTGGCGCTGGTGGCCGGCCATTCGCTTGGCGAATATAGCGCGCTGACCGCTGCCGGCGCTTTCGATATCGCGACCGCCGCGAAGCTTTTGCGCCTGCGGGGCGATGCCATGCAAAAGGCAACCCCCCCCGGCACTGGTGCGATGGCCGCGCTTCTGGGCGCGGAGATTGATCTGGCGCAGGAAATTTGCGCCGCCGCCGCAACCAACCCCGAAACCAACAAGGCCGAGGTGGTGGAAGCCGCCAATGACAATGGCGGCGGCCAGGTGGTGATTTCCGGCGCCAAGGCGGCTGTTGAGCGCGCCATTGAACTCGCCAAGGAAAAGGGCGTGAAGCGCGCCATGCTGCTGCCGGTATCCGCCCCCTTCCATTGTGCGCTGATGGCCCCCGCTGCGGATGCCATGGCAGAAGCGCTCGCCCAGGCCATCATGCAGGCGCCTGCCGTGCCGGTGGTGGCGAATGTCACCGCCGCCAAGGCGACCGATCCGGGTGAAATCCGCGATTTCCTGGTGCGGCAAGTGACCGGCACGGTGCGCTGGCGCGAATGCGTCGCCGCCATGGCCGCCATGGGCTGCGACAAGTTTGTCGAAGTCGGATCGGGCAAGGTGCTGACCGGCCTGATGAAGCGCAACGCGCCGGAAGCGACCGCCCTTGCCATCGGCAATCCGGCTGAGCTGGAAGCCTTCCTGAAGTCGCTCTGATCATGGCCGAGATCACACTCTCGGAGATTGAGGATGATCCGGCTGCGAAGATAGCCTTGGATGGGCTATCGGCCCTGAATGCGCCGTTTATCGGCCAATTTGGCTACAAGCCGCTGTCATTGGTGGTCAGGCGCCGGGCCGAAGACGCGCCGTTGGGTGGTGCTTTCGGTTGGTGCTTCGGTGGTTGGTATTATCTGCACCTGCTGTTTCTGCCTGAAGATATGCGTGGTACGGGCATCGGATCAGGCCTGCTCACGCGGCTGGAGGCTGAGGCACGAGACCGGGGCTGCATCGGCGCTTGGGTGGACACTTTTTCCTTCCAGGCGCGGCCTTTTTACGAAAAGCATGGCTATGCGCTTTTCGGCAGTATTGAGGATCAGCCGCCAGGGCATGCGCGGCATTTCCTGTTCAAACGCTTCAACCAGGGATGAGAGATATGTTTGATCTGACCGGCAAGACCGCGCTTGTCACCGGCGCCACGGGTGGCATTGGCGCGGCCGTGGCCCGTGCGCTGCACGCCCAAGGTGCGACCGTTGCCATCACCGGCCGCCGCGCCGCGGAATTGGAAGCACTCGCCGCTGAACTTGGCGCGCGCGTGATTTTGGCACCGGCTGATTTGGCAGACCCGGAGGCGCCGGCGAAGCTGGTTGAGAAAATCGAGACCGAGGCAGGGTCCTTGGATATTCTGGTAAACAATGCCGGCTTCACCCGCGATATGCTGGCGCTGCGCATGGGCGATGCGGATTGGAATGCGGTGCTGGAAGTGGATTTGACCGCGCCGTTTCGGCTCGCCCGCGCTGCGTTGCGCGGCATGATGAAAAAGCGCCAGGGGCGGATCATTTCCATCGCGTCCATCGTGGGCGTCACCGGCAATGCCGGCCAGGCGAATTACGCCGCCGCCAAGGCGGGCTTGATTGGCATGTCGAAGTCCTTGGCGCAGGAAGTGGCGACGCGCGGTGTCACGGTGAATGTGGTGGCGCCCGGCTTTGTGAAGACCGCCATGACGGATGCGTTGAACGAGGCGCAAAAAACCGCGCTGCTGACGCGCATCCCGACCCAGCGCATGGGCTTGCCCGAGGATATCGCCGCCGCCGTTGTGTATCTCGCGAGCAATGAGGCCGGCTGGGTCACCGGCCAGACTTTGCATGTCAATGGCGGCATGGCGATGATCTGAAGGGGTTGGCCATGGTTGAGAAATTGAGTGCTGCTGAACGGGCCGGACTTCCGGCCATTTTGCCAGAATGGAAGCTGGTGGAAGGGCGCGATGCCATTATGCGCAGCTTCCGCTTCATGGATTTTTCTGAGGCCTGGGGCTTTATGGCGCGCGTGGCCTTGCTTGCCGAAGCGCAGGACCATCACCCGGAATGGTTCAATGTCTGGAACCGGGTGGAAATTACGCTCACCACCCATGACGCAAGCGGGCTTTCAGCGCGGGATGTCAGGCTCGCCAAGGCGATAGACGCCATCGCCTGAATACAAGCATCTTCGGTGATTTTTTGGCCCTGCCGATACGCGGCGCACGTTTTGGAGCAGCGTGAAACACCTCACCATTTCATTCGACAACCCCGCCAATCCAGAGGCAGTGACGGTTTTGGACTTGCGCGATTCATGGTTTTTTACCCAGGGTGGCCGTTATCAGATCAATGAACGCCTCGCGGTGCGCGCCGGCGCCGCCTATGACGCGGCCGCAACGCGGACCCCGACGCGCAGCCCCATTCTTGCGGAAAACACCAGCTAATGGGTCGCTGCGGGTCTTGAAGCGCAGTTGAGCGAGAACCTGAGGCTTGATTTCGCCCTTGGTCATCGCTTCATGGCTGATGCACCCATAGCACTTTCGTCAACGCAAACAGGCAATGCCGTACGCGGCAATTACCGCGGCACAGCCAGTACCAGTGCCGATTTTGCCGCCATTCAAATGACGTGGCGCTTTTGATGGACGCCCGGCCTATTGCCGCTTCGCTCACGCCTTATGTTTCGGCGCTGTTGGGCGCCAATATCGCCCGCGGCGCCGCTGCTTGACATCGTTGATTCAACCGGTCTTGCAAATCGTTACGCGGCAGAGGGGCCAGAAGGCGCCGAACGCCTGGGCGAAGCGCTTGCGGCGCATCTGCGCCCGGTATTTGAGTTTGTGGCGGCGCGTGGCGGGGACATTGTCGCGATGGAGGGGGATTCCATCACCGCGGTCTGGCGTGACGCGCCCGAATTGCCGCCGGCTGCCGGTCGCGCCGCGGCTACCGCGCTGGCGCTCAGCGCCCTGCTGGAAGGCAAGCCCATCCGCCAGCGTATCGTGGTTGCTGCGGGGGCGCTGCATGCCCTGCCGCTTTCCTTGGGCAATGGCAAGAACCTTTTTCTCCTTGCCGGCCCGCCGCTACGCGCCTTGGGGGTGCTTGTGGCCGATTGCCCCCCCAATCAGGTGCTGCTTGCACCCGGCATAAACCCAAGCCCCGAGATCATTGGGCTACCGCCAGAAACCCAATGCCCGGATGCTACGCTTGCGCCCTATCTGCCCGCGGGCATCTCTGCGCGGGCAGCACTTGCCGGTTCGGGCTGGTCTACCGAATTCCGAACTGTCACCGCCATCCTGCTGCGCCTCGATGGGTTCTTGCCAGAAACCAATGCAGGTGGGCCGCTTGGCCGTGTGCTTCAGCTCATTCAAGGTACGATTGAAGGGTTGGGCCTTGGCATTTTCGAAGTGATTGAAGGCGATAAAGGCACCATCATCGGCATCTTCGCAGGCTTGCCGCCCTATGTGCTGGATCAGAATGCTGCTGGTGCGCTGGAAGCCGCGCGGCGCATCGCCGCTTTGCTTGAAGCACAGTCAATCCCTTTTGGTATCGGTGTCGCGACAGGCCGTGCCTTTACGAGTGAGGTGGGCTCTGATCGTCGCAGGCTTCGGGTCATCCTGGGCCCTGTCATGTCGCTTGCTGCAAGGCTGATGCAGGTCTCACGGTCTGAGGTGCTGGCGGATCCTGAAACAGTCGGCAGTGCCGGCGCCCGGTTCAGCTTTGTTGAACCCACTCTCCTGTCAACCAAGGGCCGCGCCGAGCCCGTGCCCGTGCGCCGCCTGCTTGGCAGGAGCGCCAGCGGGCCGGCGGCTGCACTGGCTGAGCATGGCCGCCTTATTGGCCGTGATGACGAAAAAGCACATCTTGCTGCCTTCTTGGATCATGCGCCCGGCGGCTTGGCCGTGATTGTGGGAGAGGCCGGGGTCGGCAAATCAAGGCTATTGGCCCAAGCCCTGAGCTTGGCACAGGAGCGAGGCCGACTTGTTCTGCCGGCAGCAGCACAAGCCATTGAACAGGATACGGCCTACTACATCCTTCGACCGATCCTGACGCTTTTGCTTGGCCTGACAGACCAGGCGACACCTGCCGATATCGCTTTGCGTTTGCGGGAAATTCTTGCCGATCAAGCAATGCTTGGACGTGCCGAAGCGCTGACGGATATTCTGCCAATAGACCTTGAAGCGCTTGGCCCGCAGCAGGCGCTATCGGGCGCCGCCCGGCCGGCTGCGGTGACGGAAATCATGCTGCGCCTCATCACGGCGCAGGACCCACCGAAGCTCTTGCTGCTTGATGATATGCAATGGCTTGATGGGTCTTCGGCACAGATAATCGCCGCATTGTTGCGCCGTGCGCCAGGCCTTTTGGCGATCATCGGCAGTCGGCCACTCGAAGCCGAGGCACGGTCCGAAATACGCAGCCTTGTCGCCATGGCGGGACGGACCTTTTCGCTCTCGCGGCTGGATCGTACGGCGACGGCGGAATTGGTGCGCGGCTTCCTTGGCGTCAGCGCCGTACCAGCCCGCCTGGCGGATTTCATTCATGACCGCAGCGAAGGGCTGCCGCTGCACGCCGAACAGCTGCTGCTTGCGATGCGCGAACGCGGAATGCTGCATTTTTCGCCAGATGGGCGGCAGGTTGAGGCAGTTCTGAGAGATGACACTGGCATCGAAACGCTGCGTGATGTCATTCTTCATCGTGTTGACAGGCTTCCAACAGAGCAACAACTGGTACAGAAAGTGGCAAGCGTTCTTGGCCGCACGCTGGACCCGGCCTTGCTTGCCGCCATCCATCCGGAAGGTTCCCTACCGCAGGAGGAGATCCAGGCGCTTGAGGATTCCGGCATGCTGCAACGTGAGGGAAAACTACTGGCCTTTCACCATATCCGAATCCAGGAAGCCGTCTATGATCTTTGGCCTTTCGCGCAGCGCCGCAACCTTCACCGCGCCGCCGCCGAGGCCACTGAAGCCATTCATCGTCAGGATCTTGACCAGCATTGCGCCTTGCTCGCGACGCATTGGGAAAGGGCTGGCGAGCCCGCGCGGGGGGCAAGCTGGCGTCTGCGTGCCGCGGCGCGCGCCTTGGCGAGTGCCGCGCATCTCGACACGCTTGCCCATCTGCGCGTCGTTGCAGCGCAAGGCGGGTATGAGAAGCTTTTTCCTGACGTTGAACAGCGCAGAGCCTATGCGCGACTATTCGGTCTTGCGGCGGATGAAGCATCTGAGTTCGAGACATCTCATGCGTGGCTGATGGATTATGCGCGGCTATGTGGCGTGCGTGTGCCTCAAGGTGGGGGCGCCACAGTCGGCGGCATCATGATGGAAATTTGCAAGCAGTCGTTGCTCCGCGCCCGGCTTCTGCGGCCCCACCGCAAACCCGAACTTGTCGCGCGGGCAGCGGCGAATTCATCGCTGCATTGGCGCCTTTCCGAACACGGCTATTTTCAGGGGGATCCGATAAGAATTCTTCATAGCCAGCTTGTCGCCCTTAATGAAGCCGAGTTTGGGCTTGCGCCGCGGGATATGGCGATTGCTTCCGGTGGCCTGTCTATCGCCCTTTCCCTTGGCGGCATGCGGAACCTTGCCCATTATTATCAACGCCGCGCGATCACCCTTGGTGAAACCACTGATGCCTGGACGCAGGGCATGGCGTATCTGCTTGCAGCGGTGCAGGCGACAACCATCGGCGATTGGCCGCGCACCATCCGGCAATCCGAAACCGCGGCCGATATCTTCACTTCCATCGGGGAGCATTATCGCTTCGGGACCAGCACCGTAATGCTTGCCTATGGGCGACTTGCGCTTGGGGAACTTTCTGCTGCGCGGGCCCTGCTGTTACCCTTCGGCGAATTCGCCGAAGGGCTTGACAATCCACCGGTAAGGGGTTGGACGCTGATGGCCCGCGCATTGATGGACCTGATGTCGGGCGCTTCGCCGGCCGTGGCCTTGGAACGTCTTGACCTGGTTCAGGAGAAATGGCTCTCGGCGGGGGAACGCGTGATGTGGCATTGCCTGATTGGCGCTGCCGCATTTGCGGCGGGTGATCATTCGCGCGCCGCGCATGAATGCGATATCGCCATCGGCCTGATGCGCAATATTCTTGGCGTTGGCCACGCCTATCATGCGGTTGCTGCCATGACGTCAGCCTGTCAGGTCATGGCGCAGGATGGTACGCCGCAATCGAAGGCGCGTGCTAATGACGCATTGTTCCAGGCGCGTCGTTTCGCCAAACGAATCGCCGCTGGGCAGCCCTATATCTTCTGGCTTGAAGGCCGCGCCGCGCAAATGAATGCAGCACCAGCCAAGGCAGTGCGCTGCTTTCGGCGTGGCCTTGCCTTGGCTGAACGAAACGGCATGCCGTTTGAGGCTGCGCTCTGCCTAAGCGCGCTTGGTGAGCCCGCGCGCGCAGCATCGCGGCTTGCGCCAACGGGCATGAACCCCTGGATGGAATTCGACGTGAGGGTAACGAAGCAATGACCAAGCGACGCATCATCATCCTGGGGGGCGGCATTGGCGGGTTGACCACCGCCTAGCAGGCTGCTGAAATTCGTAGCCTGATTTCCGTATTTATGATTCACTGTCCTCGCATTCGGGTTGAGGTTGCGATGCGTGGCAATGATGCGGTGGCTGGTTCCTTGTTCAGCTATGTTG
>JADCGF010000002.1 GCA_020249145.1 Roseomonas sp.
ACAAGATCGCTGCGTCCCGCGCGCGGGGCATGTGGATGGGTGGACCAGTGCCGCTTGGCTACCGCGTCGAAAACCGCAAGCTGCTGGTGGATAACGCCGCTGCCGCAACCGTGCGCCGCGTGTTCGAGGGCTTCGCTGCTATGGCTTCAGGCACACGGCTGCTGCCGATCCTCCACGGTGAGGGCCTCGTCACCAAGACCGGTAAGCCCTTTGACAAGGGGGCGCTCTACAAGCTGCTGTTCAACCGGATCTATCTTGGGCAGGCGGTCCACAAGGGAACATCCTATCCGGGCGAGCACGCCGCCATCGTCCCGCAGGAGCTTTGGGACCGGGTGCATGCCGTGCTGCAGGAAAGCCCGCGCGTGCGTGCGGCTCGGTCCCGCGGCCAGACATCTTCGCTGCTCCGCGGTCTCCTATTCGGGTCGGACGGCCGGGCAATGTCCCCCACCCACACCCGGAAGAAGGGGCGCCTATACCGCTACTACGTCAGCCAGGCGGTGCTGCAGGGCGGCGCCAATGACGCGCCGCACCGCCGCCTCCCGGCAGGTGAGATCGAAGCGGTGGTGTTGGCGCAGGTGCGCGCCCTGCTGCGCCAGCCGGAGGTCATCGTCGGCACGTGGCGCGCAGCACGCGCAGAGGCGCCGGACCTGACCGAGGCCGAGGTGCGCGACGCGCTCGGCCGGCTTGACCCCCTGTGGGAGGAGCTATTCCCCGCGGAGCAGGAGCGGATCATTCGGCTTCTGGTCGAGCGCGTGACGGTCGGCGAGGCAGGAGCGGAGATCAAGCTGAACCTGGAGGGGATCGCTGGCTTGGCTCGGGATGTGGCCGCGAAGCAGCCGGCGATCGCGGCATGACGAGCGTGACGGTGACGGTCCCCATGACGATCCGACGTCGCGGCGGACGAAAGCAAATTATCGGACCCGATGGGACGCCGGTGCGGGCAGGTGAGGACAGCACCGGCGCGACGATCACTCGCGGGAATCCCGTCCTGGTGAAGGCGTTGGCGCGGGCCTTTCGGTGGCGCCGGATGTTAGAGGAGGGTCGGTACGCGTCGGTCCGGGCGCTCGCAAAGGCGGAGGGCGTCGACCGGGCTTATGTTGGCAGAGTCCTGAATCTGACGCTTCTTGCACCAGACATCGTGGAGGCAATCCTGGACGGTCGGCAACCAGAAAGGATGACGCTTCTTGGGCTTTTGGAATCGTATTCGGCGGAACGGAAGGGGCGGTTCCAGTTAGCCTCTGCGTGTATTTTTGTTGCTCCGCTCGCGTGGATTATATACGCTTAAAGCCCGTCATGAACACACAAGAAGGAATTGGGGAATGAGACGTGCGGAATTGCTCAGCAATATAGGTCAAGTGCACCGTTCCGGTTGTGCGACGATGCTCTGTGCAGTCGTGTTGAGCCTTAGCGGCTCTCCGGCTGCGGCGCAGCCAACCGGCAACCTGCCCGTTTATACAAGTCCCATCGACGTAACCGGGTTCAGGATGCAGATCACCGCCATTGCTGCTGACCGCGACAGCGGCCGACCGGTCGAAGTGCGAGTGCCCGGCATGCCGACCGATGCCATCAATTCGACGCTGATGACGCCCCTGAGTGCCCAGTTTGACGGCTTTTGGAACAGCCCTGAAGCAGGCGGCAACGTCTCTCGACGCGAGGCGTCTTGCACCGGCACCGAAGGCATTGCCGCAAATATCACGCGGCGGATTGCCGCAAGCAACACACCAGGCGTCACGGCTTATGATGTCACCTGTAATCTCGCGACCAACGGAAGCATGATCGTGTCGCGAGACGGGCCAACACTGCGCTTCGGGTACTTGCTTAGGGACAACTCCGTCTCTTTCGCGACGACCTCCCCGTTAACGTGCAACAACCAGGTCGGTGGCCCCTGCCCAAATGACCCACGCTTTCGGGTGCGCTTCGCGACACTAATTGTGTTCGAGTTGAATACCCGGAGCCTGTGCGACCTAAGTGCAAGCCCGACGGGCAGAGTCTTTACGCAGGGAGCATACATTGAAGGCACTAATGTGCCTGGGAATATCGCTAGCTTCGTCGCAGCGGGAACGTTTGCTGAGGCACAGCAGTCGATTGGGAGGTTCGTCGACACGATACCTCTTCCGATCGACGCCGCCCTTGCGCCGCTGCGCAGCGGCACAGCCTGCGCTGGGCCAGCCTCGAATCTGGTGAGAGCTGGATTTCGTACCATGGAGTACGAAATTGTACCGCGTGAGCGCCTTATTGCCCTGCAGGCGATGCATGCAGGCATCATGGCACCGACGCTGCAAGTTCCAAATCCGGATGCTTCACCCGACTCCACACCATCCTTTACGCGTCCGCAAATTTCAACTTCGCAGCCAAGTGTGCAGGCAGGGGGCGTATTACAGCTCAGTGGACAGTACTTCCCGCGACCCACCGATTTCTCGACTTCACTAGCCGTCACGATTGAGCACAGTGGGTACGGCTCCGTGAATTCACAGATGCTCAATGCCGGCGTCTGCGGGGGTGGTGCGACCGAGGTTGAGTGGGGCCCGGCCGGTGGCCCGAAGCGAATGGATCGACTGCCGGGCGATTTGCAAGGAATCTGCCAAGCGGCGTTTCGCCCAACTGGCCTGACCCCCTCCACTGCCTATGAATTCCGCGCTCGAGATTGCGATCTTGTGACCTGCGGTCCGATCAGTGCAGTGGCCTCTACGCGGACTACGCCGGCCGGTGGGAACGTCGGAGCTTTCACGGTCTCGTTAAGCGGCGGTACGCAGGTTGGGACCGGGTCCATGAGTCCGCAGGGAACCTTCACGGTGCCCGTGACCATTCCGCCAGGAACACCACCCGGTCAGCATACTCTGCAGGTTGTGAATGGAAATGCGCGCGCCGAAGCGATCATCCAGGTCATTGCCGCAGGTGCACCAGCCTCAATGGTAATGGTGGGCTTGCTGCGGAACGAGCAGGGGTGCCCCAATCGGCCTATAAGTTCAACGCAAGTCGACGACACGTTCCAACTGGCAGGAGCGGGTTTCGCGCAAGGGAACGTGTCTATTCATCTCGGGAATGCGACAGGACCCTCCCTTGGTAATGCGGTCGTCCGAGCCGATGGCAGCATTTGCCAGACACTGCGCAGCCCGTCGGCCGTCGGATCGAGCACCATCGTTGCGGTCCAGAATGGCGCGGTAGTGGCCCAACTCCCCGTGACGTTCGTTGCGGGCTCGGGGGTGCGTTGATCCGATCGCGATACTGCTTCCGTACCTTGGCTCGTGTTTTGATCTAGGCTCAGGACTCATTGGCCGAGCCAGAAGATGACGGTGGCGGCGAGTGTGATGGCGCTGAAGAAGGTGTGGGCGCAGCGGTCGTAACGCATGGCGATGCGGCGCCAGTCCTTGAGGCGGCCGAACATGATCTCGATGCGGTGCCGCTGGCGATACAGCACAGCGTCGTGCGGGATCGGCACTTTTCGGCTGCGGGTTGAGGGGATGCAGGCTGCGATCCCCCGTGCGGCCAGTTCGACGCGGAAGCGGCCGCTGTCGTAGCCGCGGTCACCGATGAGTTCGCGCGCGGCTGGGAGCTTGTGCAGCATCAAGGCAGCGCCGCGGTGATCACTGGCCTGGCCTTCGGTGAGCAGCAGCACCACTGGCCGGCCCTGTCCGTCGCAGGCGGCGTGGAGCTTGGAGTTCAGCCCACCCTTGGTTCGGCCAATGCAGCGGGGAAAAGCCCCTTTTTGAGCAGGCTGGCGGCGGTGCGGTGCGCCTTAAGGTGTGTGCTGTCGATCATCAGGCGCTCGGGCGGGCCGCTCTCGGCGGCCAGGGCTGCGAAGATGCGGTCGAACACACCCAAGCGGCTCCATCGGACGAAGCGGTTGTAGAGCGTCTTGTGGGGGCCGTAGGCAGCAGGCGCGTCCCGCCACTGGAGGCCGTGGCGGATCACATAGATGATGCCGCTGAGCACGCGGCGGTCATCCACGCGCGGCACGCCGTGGGAAAGCGGGAAGTGCGGTGACAGGCGGCGCAACTGGTCTGGCGTCAGCAGAAACGGTGGCTTGGGGATGGACATGGCGGGACCTTCGCCCGAAGCAGAATCACACGCCGCCGCGTCGCCGCAAGCAATTAATGGGTCCTGAGCCTAGATATCGAATGGTTTGCGCTTTTCACGCACCACATCAATGTGGCGCGTGAACTACCCCGGCACTTGATGCGTAATCGGTGAGAAAGGCTCATTCGCCGGGCTACACTCCGTTGGCATCGAGGCTCCCTCTGCGTTGGGAACGTTTTTGATGCAGATTGATTTTTGCCGACCAAGAATCCCGATACCTTGACGTGTGGTGCGACAACCGGGCGAGCTTCGCCAGTCTCCTAATGCCGGTCGATAATCCCCCAGTAGAACAATCGCCGCGAAGTGACGCGCGGTCATACGGAAAAACCGAGGCTTCCGCCGTGAGCAGGACGGTGCCGATATACGCATCCACAACGTCGAGAACGAGTGCGACGACGAATGGGGTTCGTCGGCGACCCTGGCACGGGCAAGCGCAGGCAATGGCTCGCATAAGCGCGAGGGAGGGTGCACCACGTTTCGGCGGGGTCCTGTCGGAACAGCTTCACTTCACACAGTATCTTTGCTTGTCCCCATGCTCGCCCGTGTGTTACCGTCCCGCGAGCATTCGACGAGGTGGTCCATGGTGGCCGGTCTTCCCGCGACCGCGTGTCGCGTCCTGATTGCACTGTCTTGCCTTGCCATGCCGCTCGGCCGCGTGCACGCACAATCCCCCGACGAGGCGAACGTCAGAAGCTCGCAGCAACCGCTCATCACCTCCGCGCCAGAAATTACGGCCGAGGAGCAGGAACAGTTTGGCCTCGTTGAGATCCGGAGGTTCGGGTTCAACGCACATTGCAGCGGTGTGCTCCTGACAAACATCTGGGTGGCGACAGCAGCGCACTGCCTGAACAGGATATTGGACCGGGCTAACCCCGGTCAGCTGCAGGTCGCGGCGAACTGGCGGGAGGACGCAGCGACGCCGCGGGTTGGCCTGCAGCTACGGACAGCCGCCGCGAGCTACTCGGCCTGGGGAAACCGCCTGGAAAGGCCCTCGACGACCTTTGACATTGCGCTGGTGCGGCTCGCCGACGCAATTCGGGTCGGCGGCACGCCAACCGGTTATGAGCGGGCGTTCGAGCCGGGCGGAATAGGCGATCTCGTCGGGGTAGACCTTCGTGTGTTCGGCCGTGGAATCAGTACCTGGGCGGGCGTGGTGTTCGGCGTTCCGCAGCAAAGCATGGGCGATGGCCGCTACCGAGGCGCCACCTTCGCCACCACGCGCCAAACCCTAAACGGCGATGCCGTTCCGCCCGGGGGATTCGCAAACCTCCTCGAATACCCCTCCACAGCGGCGCAGTCGGTGATGGGTGGGGACAGCGGCGGGCCAAGCTTCAGGCTAGGCGCTGACGGCGTTAGCCGGCTCGTCGGCGTGCACGCGGTCTGCGGATCGTCCGACTGCGTGTCGGACATTCAGTGCCCTGGACCAAACGGCACGCAGGTGAGCTGTTTCCCCAACTCGCGCTGCACGCGCGAGGACCAATGGACCTGGGTGACTAGATTGCCCTGGTGCGCCGACGCACCAATCTTCTCCCTGCGCGGCGCCATCGAGCAACTCATGACGCAAACCTGGAACCCGACACAGGCTGTGCAGGCGCTTCAGATCGCGCACAGCGAGGGTGACATAGAGCGTGATATGCGGCTTGGCCCACTTGATGGTCTTCGCTGGGCCTACGTGCAACGCGCAGTGCAGAAGATGTGCGTCAATCGTGGTTTCATGGCGGGAATCGCAACTGGCGGGCAAGTGGCCGGGCCGAACTACGAGATAGTCTGCTTTTCCGAAGCAGCTGGACGGCGCTTCGACATCGGGCCAAGCGCCGGCGGGCCTTGGGCCTTTACCAACCCCGATCAGGTAGATTGGGCTCAGGCAGGCCGCTCGGCCGCCGAAATCTGCAGAGTATCCGATCCCACCTCCCCCGGCGGCTTTCATACGGGCTTCATGCGCCCGGCCTCAGGCATCTTCGGGATACAGGTTGGCGTGTTCTGCCTCAACGAAACGGGAGGCAGTTGGGCCGACGCGCAGGTTGGCGCACTTGGTGCTGCGGCGCACCTCGGGACGGCAACATGGGCAGCCGCGCACCGTGCAGCTTCCACGCGCTGCCGCCTGGTCGGTTTCGCAGCGGGCGGGTTCCTGAACGGGCACGAAGCTCCCGGAGTGCGAGGCTCGGTTTGTTTGGGGCAGGCTGCAATATCGCAGACCGTAGGCCCGAGACCCTCGTTACCAACTCCCTAACAAACCAGCGACGAGGTTCTGTTGCATCCTTCGCGGTCTGGCTTGGCTGGCGCGGAGCTGCGGCATCCCATAGGCGGCTGGCCAGTTCAATCAACACCTCGTCTTTCGTCCTCGGTCCCCCAAAAAATCCCCCAACTTAGCCATCTGTCTAGCGCAGAAATCCGATGATTTCCGCAGCTTTCAGCTTGGCTGGATAATCGTCCAGGTCGCCAGGTTCGGAGAGAAGGGCGCCGGAGAGAGTGATTTCCGGCTCTCGTTGCGCCCGCGCATCCGCCAGCCCACGCGCGACAATGGCGGGGAAGCTGCGCCTTACGGCGACGGCTCTCGGGCGAGAGACAGGTTGGTAAGAGTGGAAATGGCGTAGCAAAGGGGACCGAAAGGGCGAAACTCTCTGGTCCCAACTTTTGAATATTTTCAATGAGTTCCTCGGAGCCGAGACCTTCCATGACAATGCGGATATTGCCCTCGGCGGAGTGGTGCTTGCGCATGGCACGGCGAATATCGCGGACCAGTTTTTCGGCTGGCACCCGCGTGGTGCGGCGGCGGCATTGGGAGGCTACGCGCTTGCCGGTCGACAGCCCGCCCCTCTTATTGCCTTCAGTGTCGCGCCTCGGCCTTTGGCAGTGTGGACTCGCCCAGCGTCACCACAAGCCGCTCAAGCTGCCCGGTGAAGGCAAAGGGTGTGCGATAATCTCGTTCGTCAACCGATGATCCGGTGTCCAGCCCGACATCGAAAGTCTCATCGCCCTGAACCGCGAATGGCAGCGTCCGCGCCATTGCATGCCGCGCGACTACTTGGCCATTGACGAAAAGCGTACCTGTGCCGCCTCGGCCCACCGGCGCGCCAGAGGCTTCGGGTTGGAATTCAAAGGCAATGCTGTGGCGGCCCGGCGGCAAGGCGCTTGGTGCTTCCCACCTGATCCTTTCGATATCAAGAAGGTTCCAGGTAAATACAGGCCGCCCCGCGAGTAGGTAAAAGCCCCAACCCGCGAAACGCCCACCATGCGTTGCGATTACACCATTGGCGCCACCTTGCGGCACTTCGATTTCAGCCACCAGACGGTAAGACCGGTTCAGCAAGGAAGGCGCTATGCTGGTCTGCAAGCCACTGCCAGGCGCGCGATAGATGAAGTCCTGCCGCCCGGCTGAAGGCCCTGGCCGGGGCGCGATCAGTCGCGGCAGGCTTGAATTATCCAATGGCAAAACCTGGTAGCGTGCGGCTTCGATCAGGAAGCGCTGCTGCAGGTCGCGTAGCCGATCAGGGAAAGCGGCGGCAAGGTTTCTGCTTTGTGTAGGGTCTTCCGCAAGATTATAAAGTTCCCAGGTGTAGCCATTGACAACATCTTCGGGCAATTGGCCCGAACTCTGCCAAGGCAGTGTTGGCGGCGTTGTATTCGCGAACCAACCATCATGATAAATGCCGCGATGGCCGAGCATTTCAAAATGCTGGGTCCGGCGGCGGGATGGCGCGCGCGCCTGCGCGGCATCGAAAGTGTAGAGCATGCTGATGCCTTCAATGGGCCGCTGCGTCATGCCATTCACGCTGCGCGGCTCCGGGATGCCAACCGCCTCAAGGATTGTTGGCGCGATATCGAGCACATGGTGGAATTGGTGCCGAATACTGCCACGATCGGCGATGCGCCGTGGCCAGGAAAGCGCCATGCCATTGCGCGTGCCACCGAAATGGGAAGCGACCTGCTTCGTCCATTGATAGGGCGTACCGAAGGCCCAGGTCCAGCCAACCGCAAGATTGGGATAGGTACGATCACTGCCCCAGCCATTGATGAAGGGCAATTGCCGCTCCACCGGGATTTCCACCCCATTGAAGAAGGCGAATTCATTGGGCGTGCCGTGTATTTGGCCTTCGGCGCTGCCGCCATTATCGCCGCTGATGTACATAATGAGCGTATTTTCAAGCTGTCCGGCATCGCGCACCGCCTGGATCACGCGGCCAATTTCGTGATCGGTATAGGCAAGATAGGCGGCAAAGACTTCCGCCTGCCGCGCATAAAGGCGGCGTTCATCCGCAGAAAGGCTTGCCCAACGCGGCAATGTCTCTGGCCAAGGGTTGAGGACCGCATTGGGGGGCAGCACACCAAGGCGTTGCTGATTTGCGAAGATGCGTTCGCGCATCACTTCCCAGCCTTCGTCGAATTGGCCGCGGAAGCGCGCGATCCATTCCGGTGTTGGATGATGCGGCGCATGTGCGCCACCGGGCGCATAGTGGATGAACCAGGGGCGGTTTGGCGCGACCTCATGCAGTTCACGGATGCGCGTGATCGCCTCATCGGCCATAGCCGTTGTCAGGTTCCAGCCGGGACGACCTTCGAAGGGCAGAATGCGCGTGGTGTTGCGATAAAGATTGCCTGGCTCCCATTGGCTCGTCTCGCCGCCCATGAAGCCGTAGAAGAAATCGAAGCCAAGGCCTGTTGGCCAACGGTCGAAGGGGCCTGCGGGGCTGATTTCCCAGGGCGGTGTATTGTGATTCTTGCCGAACCACGCTGTCGAAAAGCCATTCTGACGAAGTGTCTCGGCAATGGTTGCCGTATCCGCGCCGATGATCGCGTTATAGCCAGGAAAGCCAGTGGAGAGTTCCGAGACCATCCCAAAGCCGACCGAATGCGGATTGCGCCCCGTCAGCAATGAGGCGCGCGTGGGTGAGCAGAGCGCGGTGGTATGAAATTGCGTATAGCGCAGCCCGGCTTCAGCCACATTGTCCAGCGTTGGCGTTGGAATCACTCCACCAAAGGTGGAAGGGGCGCCAAAGCCGACATCATCCGTGATGATCAGCAAAACATTCGGTGCGCCTTCCGGGGCGCCAAGTGTTGGTGGCCATGCAGGCGTACTATCGCGCGCGGATGGGCTGATGCTGCCAGCGAAGGGCGCGGGCGGCTGAGGCAGAACCCGCGAATTTGGAAATTCAATCGCTGTGGCAGCGCCAAGCGTACCACGAAGTTGCTGTGCGGCTGCTGGTGTTGCGTGCATGGCGTAGGAAAGGAAGATAGCTAAAAAAAAACCAGCAAGGGAGGTTCCAAGAACATACCGAGGCTGCGCAGAAAGAGCCCTTAACACTATCGCCTCTGGATTACCCTGTGTTGCGCTGCCAAGGAGCAGACCGCCGAGGCGGCGACTATTCAGGCGAGACCGTGGTGAAACACTAAGCGCCATGGCACGATTCCCTCCGCCAGCACGGGAGGGCCCACGCCGGCAAAAAAACTTACATCCTTTGGAAAATCTATTTGCGCCAAGGCGTCACAGTCTTGATGTGGATCAACACTTGCGGGATGCGCGCAATAGAAACTTGGCCATCGAAAACAATTGGCCAAGCGGATCAAGGTGCCGTGCAGCGCCGCATCAGCAAGCAGACGGCGCAGAAACCATATCGCCAGAGGAACCGGCGGTGCGCTGAAAGCTTCGTGTGACTTTGGCTGGCCAAGACAACTCTACCGTCCGGCATCATTCGGTGCGGATCAGTATAATGAAGGGGGTCCGGCATGAAATCGAATCTACGCTATGGAGCAAAACTGTCCGCTGCCGCAGCTGTTGTTGGCGCCGCCGTGTTGATAAATCCGGCAGCCGCACAAAATGCCGCGCCACAGAATGATGCTTGGACCTTCACGTTTTCACCCTATGTCTGGTTTTCTGGTCTTGGCGGTGAAGTGACCAATCCTCATGGAAGTGAGACCTTCTCCGCCGATTTCGGCGATATATTTGGTACCATGAAATTCTCCTACATGGGGTTGGTCGAAGCGCGGCGCGGTAATTTCAGCCTGCTTACGGACTTCATGTATCTCAACCTTCAGCAAGGTGTCCCGGTGCCGGGCCATGGTGCCTATGGTGGGGCCAGTGCACGGACCCAATCCGTGGAAGTTTCCGCCATCGGCCTTTATACGGTGGCAGAGGCTTCGGCGGGGCGCTTCGAAGTTGGTGGCGGTATCCGCGGCTGGTGGTTTGATACCGAACTTAAACTCGATCCCGGCGCGCTTCCGGGAAGGACACAAAGTGCGTCCACCAGTTGGGCAGATCCCGTCATCGCAGCGCGGGGCGTGCTGCGGCTGAATGACAAGCTGTCTCTGACCGCTTATGGCGATGTTGGCGGCTTTGGCGTTGGTTCGGAATTCACTTGGCAAACCTTCGCGACACTTGATTACAAGGTCGCTGAAAATGCTACAGTGTCGGCCGGCTTCCGCTATATCCATATTGATTATCAAAAGGGTCGTAACGATATCAGCCTTCAGATGGCTGGCCCAATCATCGGCGCCAGCATACGCTTCTGAGAAAGCAGGAAGATCGCGGCGGCTTAGTGCCGCCCCGATCAAACAAGCGAGATCGCGCAATTACTGGCGCAACCCGCGCAATTGCATGAGCAATGCCGCCGCTTCCCGGTCACTGGGTTGCAAAGCGGCGGCCTCAACAGCCAGACGTTCAGCTTCCGCCAAATTCCCGCGGTCTCGTTCCATGGTCGCCAAGGCCATCAGGCTGTCGCGATGGCGCGGATGGCGCGAGATATTCAGGCGCAGCAGCGCGGCGGCTTCGTCACCGCGCCGCAACTGATGAAGCGCGATTGCCTGGGTATAGGCGTAGCGCGGTTCCTCGGGCCGCAGCCTTGCGGCCTCGGCAAGAGGGCCGAGCGCTTCGGCGGGACGCCCCTGCCGAGCGATTGCCAGCGCCAGCGCGTATTGCGCTTCAGCTTCCTCAGGATGCGCTGCCACGGCGCGGCGTAGCACCGCCTCGGCTTCGTGATTTCGCCCGCGCCGGGCTTCGAAATCCGCTAAATTCACCAAGGCGTGCAGGTTCGTCGCCTCACGCGCCAACGCATCACGATAGGCGGCCTCAGCGCCCGCAATGTCGCCGCGCGCGGTGAGCAAGGCAGCGATGTTCACATGCGCCTCTGGCCGCTCCGCTGCGACACGCTCACTCGCGAGCAATTCAGCCCAAGCATGGGTGAAGGCCGTGCGCGCAGCCTCTGGCAAGGCTTCAAGCGGCACAGGGGCAAGGGCGCGCGCTGCTTCAATGCGCACCAGCCGCGTCTCATCTGCCAGAAAGCGCGCCGCGTGCAGGCGATTGCGCGGGTGCAGCCCATCCAATGTGCGAAGCGCCGCCGCACGCACCAGCGGTTCCGGGTCCAGCAAGGTCGCGCCAATCGCTTGTGCCGACGCCTGGGAAGGCGGCATGGGCAATAGGGAAATGGCAGTCGCGCGCAGGATCGGTGCATGGGCGCGGTTGGTCGCGACGGCGGCGAGCAGCCTATCCGCTCCGGCATCCCCACGCCGTCCCGCAGCGATCGCGAAGGCGGGATGTGGATCATCACGGCGACGTGGTCCGAACCATTCCATGATCTGGCTAGCCGCCCAGGATTGCGGGCGATCTGTGTGGCATGATGTGCAAACATCTGGCGCGCTTATCTGCGACGCCACATCAGGGCGCGGAATGCTGAAGGCATGATCTCTCCGCCGATCAACGCCCATATAGGTCACGGCCGGCATGTGGCAGGATACGCATTGCGCGCCAGCACTGCCGGGCGGATGCCGATGATGTTCCGCCACATCAAAGCGTGCCGGCAGGTGGCATTGCGCGCAGACCGCGTTGCCTTCAGCGCGTAGCGTACCGCGATGCGGTTCGTGGCAATCGGCGCAGACCACGCCGGCGCGTTGCATTCGGCTTTGCGCGAAGGAGCCCCACTCAAACACCTCGCCCTGAATTTGGCCATCGGCGTGATATTCGCCCTGCTGGAGCAGCATGGGTGCATGGGTGTCCAGAAAGCGCTGGCCTGGCAGCGGGTCCGCGACCAGCGGGCGCGATCTGGAATGGCACGGTGCGCAGCTTTCCACCTGTGCGGCGGTGGCTTGGCGCGGTGGCCCATCCCAACGCGCGATGCCACGAGGATCATCCTTGGCGAAGCGCCAGGCGCCACCGGAAGCATCGCGAAACCATGCTGAAAGCCCGCGATGCGGGTTACCTTTATCCGCACCGGCCTGCGCCCAAGCTACATGCGCCGCGCCTGGTCCATGGCAGCTTTCACAGCCCACACTGATTTCGGTCCAAGTGGTGTTGTAGCGATCCGTCGCCTGATCATATCCGCGGACCAATCCGGTTGAATGGCAGGATGCGCACATGAAATTCCAGGTCTGCTCTCGCCCAGTCCAATGCAGCGGATCGCTGGCGGGTAGCGGATCATCCGCCATCAAATGATACCAGCGCTGCCCGCCTTGTTCGCGCGGACGGCTATCCCAGGCCCAGGGAAGCGCCTGGCGGCGCCCATCGGGAAACAACACCAAATATTGTTGTAGCGGGTCTACGCCGAAGGTCTCCGCAATGGTGAAATCCGCAGCCACGCCATCCTTCCCATCGGTGCGGATGATGTGGTGTTCACCCTCTCGTCGAAAGCTCGCGGTATGGCGACCATCCGTGACCGTTATGCCAGAGAAATCTCCAAGAACATTCGCCTTGGTGGCCGAGGCCATGGCGCGGGCGTGATCACTTTGCTGCAAGGCGGCGGCTTCCGCTGTGTGACAGGTGGCGCAGGTTGCGGAACCGACAAAGCCCTGTCGCGAGGGCTCTGCCGCGCGTGGGCCGCTTGGGCCGGAGAGCAGGGCGGCAATAAGGAAAGGCAGCGCGATCAGCACCATGACACCGATAAGCGCAACCAAGCGGCGCCGAAATGGCGCTGGGTGAGTCACGATCAGCACTGGGTTTGGGACTGCGTCACGACGCGTGATCTTCCAACGCCGGAGAGCGTCATGGCAAGACCTGTGTCATCGCTAGCCCCCAAGCGCGACACAGGCTTCAAATCATCCTTACGAAGCCATCGGCGATACCCGGCGATCACGCTTCCTGCATGACCCGAACTTTGCCTTGCCGCACTGCTGCCTTCAGCGCCGCGTGGTCACGTTCTGCCTGATCCGCATAGGCGATACCGAAGCGGCCCATAGCCTCATCGAAATCTTCCCCGGCGCCCAGATAGCCGCTGATTTGTGACACCCCACCGGCCTTGGCATGCGCCCGTGCCAAGACAGTCCCGCAGCTTTTGGCAAATAGGGTCAGCATTTCCTCGTCGAAGGTTTCAATGAGTGGCTTGATCTTCGCATCACGCAATTGGCGCACGTAAAAATGCACACCATTGGCGCCGGTGACCCAGCCGAGGAAGATATCGCTGGTTGGCTGCATCAAGCGTTGGCCCATCACAACACGCTGGCCGTGATGCGGGTAGGCGCTGGCCCCGGCAAAGGGTTCCAGCACCGAAGCTGCCGCTTCCTTGAATTGCAGGAAAAGCGGTTCGTTGGAGGTGGACATCATCAACAGAATCCAGCAGCGACGGCCAACACTGCCGATGCCCACAACCTTGATTGCCGCATCCATGGGCCTGTAGCGGTCCAGAAGCGTGCGACGATCCTCTGACAAGGTCTGACGATATTGGGCCAGCATCGCGTCAATCACGCCCTTGAAGGCAGGCAGGCGCGTCACTTCCGGGTGAAAGATCAGTGGCGGCGCATCGCGGATGCTGGGCTGCCCACCGACCACTTGCCCGAGCTTCGGGAAATCCATCTCGGATCCTGAACGGTCCAGCGCCTTGTCGATGCGGTCCAGCACTTCCTTGCGCTTATTCTTGGGCAAGGTTTCGATCAGATCATCCGCGGTCAGCCGCGCATACCATACCTCGGTCGGATGCATCTCCGCGAATTCACGCAATCTCTTTCTGTAATTGCGGGCAGCAGTCTCCGCCGCTTCGCGCCCCTTGGCATCGGAAAAGCCGAGTGATCGTGCAGCCAATACGAAGGATGCCGCAAGGCGCTTCACATCCCATTCGAATGGGGCGGGCAGCGTTTCATCGAAATCATTCATGTCGAAGATGATGCTGCGTTCAGGGGTTGCAAAGCCGCCAAAATTCATCAGGTGGCAATCGCCACAAGCCTGTACGCGCAGGCCCGTTGATGGTGTTTTCGCCAAATCGGCGGCCATCAGTCCGGCCGATCCGCGATAGAAGGCGAAGGGTGAGGCAAGCATCCGGCCCCAGCGTATCGGCACCAGGTCCGGCAGGCGTTCAGCATCAGAAGCCTGGAGGAAGGTGATGGGATCAACGCGATCAGCGGGTTTTTTCCATTTTGCATGGCTATCGCGCGATACGGTCTGGCGCAGCGCCTTGCCCACGGCTTCGTGTTCGGCATGTGATCGGTGTGCTGGATCAGACATAGGCGTCGGGGCTGCGGGCGCCTTGGAGTCTGTGCGCTCAGGCTTCACGACTCGCAATGATGGTTTACTGCTGCGCATAACAGCTTTTCCTCGCCGGTTTGTTCATTTTCGTGCGGATTTTTCCTACCGGCGCTGAGGGAACGTATTGATCTGCCGCAAGCGCCCTTCGATTGATAAAGCGTCTGGCTTAGTGCACTTGCCCTTCGTCTTGGTTCAGGGAGTATACGCAAACCTTTGTTTGATCGCCCAAGCCGAGCCACCCAGTGGTTCCATTTGGCTTGATGAGGATCGTCGCAGAGATGATAGGGGCCGAGACGTCAAGAACTTACGAAAGAGTCTTGCTGATATTGGCTTTCCCTACGCGGGCCATTCTTGGGTCATTATGGGGCACGCGTCGGCCGGCGGCCGCCGGCAAGGAACGGAGAAGTATGATCCCAGGCTCGGCCTTCGAGGGCACGCTGACGACCGTTTTCAAAAAGCGCCTGCATCCACCCGCGATCGAAGGGCCGTTCCCAGGGTAAGGTGAAGTCTTCCTTGATATAGGCTAGATTAAAGTTAACACCGTCCCGCTCGGCCTGCGTCTGAAGGCGTATGATATCATTCTGCCCGCTATAGGCGATCATGCTCGAAATGGCGCGGCCTGCGATGGTGAGCACAGCGCGCTCGGTCTGCTGCCAGTCTGCGCCAAGCCGCGCATTTCGGATCACCCAGGCGTGCCGCTCGCGCCCAGTCAGCGCAGCCTGGTCGCGCGCTGCGCGGGTCAATCCTGGCGGGTAGAGGAAGGTCTGTGCGACCGCACCGCCATCCACATGCATCTCCTGGAAGCGCCGTCCACCGGACTCAACCTCGAACATGACCGGCGGAAAGACCGTCGGCACCGAGGCAGAGGCCAGCATGATCCGGCGTACAAGGTCGAGCGCATCCGGCTGCCCACTCGCGGCAATTGCCCCGATGTTCCAGATGCAGGGTCTCATCGAATCGAGATTAGTCGTACCAATGAGCAGCGCCCGTCCCTTCCTGTATTCCTCAGCGATCGTTGCGAGGGTGGCCGCGTCCATGTGGCGGGAGATCGTCGCGAGCAGCGGCCGCGTATCCGTGAGGGAGTCGGAGAAGGGAATGCTTAGCCAATCGCGCCGCCGGAAAATTTGATCGGGCCCAATACCCGTATAGACCTCCCGCAGCACCGGGTCCTTCGACGGCCCGATGAAGGCGAGCGGCGCAGTCAGCGCGCCGGTGCTGACGCCGGTGACGAGCTTGAACTCGGGGCGCGTACCGGTCTCGGTCCAGCCGACCAGCACGCCCGCGCCGAAGGCACCGTAGTCGCTCCCGCCCGACAGCGCGAGCAGATGCGCCGGTGGCAGGCGGCGAAGGTCACGGCCTGACGCGAGCCCGAGATGCCGTGCCTCCCGTTCCAGTGCTGCGAATACTTCGGCGCGCAGCGCATCCACCTGCGTATCGCCCCAGAAGCGGGCATTGGGAATGCCGGGTATTGTGGCGCTATCTTGCAGAGACGCCGGAACCGCGGTGCCGCGCTCGATTGCGCTGCAGGCCGGAAGTGCGAAGGCAAGCGCCAGCGCACCCCGGCGGCATATTAGCCGCCTTGGTGCGTCGCCGTTGTTGCAGTAGGACTCAGCGTCGTTAGGTGGCCCATGTGTCACGCCAGCAGTGCCTAGAAAAGGATTCTTCACCACGGTACTCTCCTTGTGTTGCCGCATGCATTTCGGGTTTCCGAACAGGTCTCAAAGCGTTCCGCCGGTAGAACCGCTAGCTCGCACTAATCATAACGAGCTGGCGGATGCGGTACCTTCCATTGAAACCGCTTATGATTCGGCTGCTGAATTTCAAAATCTATCTATTCAAATTCATAAGCCGCCTAGGTAGAAGCTACCTTAGCTTGGCTTGGCCTGTCATCTGTTTCCGGCGAGGCATCGTTTGACGTGGCGGGGCGATTGGCCGCCTGCCTGCAGGATCTGCGCGCGCGGGAACGCATTCGGCATAGTGTGGCGTGTCCCGCGTCAGCACCTATGGGACCAAAGTGGCGATTTGAGTAACGGAGGATTTCTGGCTCATCGCAACCCCAACAAACGGGAAGATGAGCCCGCCTGCTTCATTTTGTGTCATGGCGCCGCCCACTCACACTCTCTCCAGCATCCTGACCGCCCGTGCCGCGAGCGGAAAGCTATCTCTGCTAGCGCCGGCTTCTTCCCCCTCCGCATTCACCGCGCCCCAAGTGGCCCGGCGATTGCGGTCGGCGAGGCTGTGAGCAAGATCAGCAATCACCCAACCCACCTTTTAACCACCTGCACATGCCGCGCCGCCGCGGGCAGATCCGCCGTGGACAGGCTCACATTCCCCGCTGTCACGCGCACCTTGTCGTTTGACCAGACCTGCTCACCTTGTTGCGCCCGCATCCCGCTGCCGTCGAAAGCATAGGGATGCCGGTGCGTGGCTCAACCCTTCACCATGCGCGAGAGCGCTCGATCCCGCAGAATGAATTGATGCCATAAGGCTGCCGCAACGTGAACGGCGATCAATGCCAGCATGACGCTGGCCAGCGCCTCATGCACTTCGCCCCAAGCGCGTCCACCGGGTATGGTGAAGGGGGCGGGTAGCGGTAGCCCGCCAAAGACTGTCACCGCGCGCCCGCGGGCCCAGCGATCAAGCAGGCCGCTGAGTGGCACCGCGAAGGTAAGGATAGCCAATGCCCAATGCATCGCCTTGGCTGCCAAACGCTGGAAACTCGGCTTCTGCGAGTGTGGCGGCGGCGCGGCGGTGCGCCAAGCAACCCGCAGCGCTGCGAAGCCAAGTACCAAGACGCCAAGACTGTAATGTATTTGCACAGCCAGACTGCGCGCAGCGCCGCGAGGGAGTTCCTCCATCGTGCTGCCGACCACCCAGGCCGACAGCACAAATAACGCGATTGCCCAGTGGATGGCGCGTGTTGCCAAACCGGGTGAGCGGGGCTCAACAATGCTTGCCATCGCCTGGGCGCTCCGCTCAACGGTTACGTGGCGCAACGGCGCCGGTGGTCGCGTCGACGCGGAGTTCCACGCGGCGCCCTTGCGGATCCTTGGCCTTCGCCTTCCAGCCACCGCGCTCCCATTCGAGCTCACTGACAGCGCTGTAGCCGGCACCAAGTACCGCCGCGATGGCGGCGGGCGCGTCAAACCGGGCTTCGCCGGGTGTTACTGACTCCACAGCGCGACGGTCGGGGCGGTTCCCGTCCGCGGAGGCTAGCGCGGCGCTCAGCGGCGCAGCGGCGGTAAGTGTGAGGGCGAGGGCGGCGGCGGAACAAAAGCGATTCATCTTAGGTCTCCATGTTTTGGTGTTGCGGCCTTTCCGCAACTAGGCGCATCCTGGCTGCCTCTACCTGAACCGGCGCTGAGCCACCCATTCAGCTACGGTTCAGGTGATTACCTTGATCTTGTCCCCATGCGCCGAACCCTTCTACTTCTATCAATTCTGCTCCTGCCCCTGCTGACGCTTGGCGTCCCCGGAGCGGCAGCGAGTGACCGTCGCGATCACGAAAGGGCACGCGCCGCGCTTGCAGACGGGCAGGTCCGCCCTCTTTCCGATCTCTTGGCAGAAGTGGAGCGGCGCTATGTCGGGCGCGTTATCGAAACCGAGTTGGAGCGTGAGGACGGGCGCTGGGTTTATGAGTTCAAGCTGCTGCCGCCGTCAGGTCGCATGATTAAGCTGTATCTTGATGCTGCGACTGGCGCGCTACTGCGCAGCCGAGGGCCGATCGAGGAGCGTCGCTAATGCGCATATTGCTCGTCGAGGATCATGTGGCGCTTGCGCGGCAGGTGATGGAAGCACTGACCGAAGCCGGCTTCGTGGTTGATCATGCGGGGGATGGCGAGGAGGGACATTTCCTTGGTGATACCGAGCCTTACGACGCTGTTGTGCTTGACCTTGGCTTGCCTGTTCTGGATGGGCTGACGGTGTTGAAACGCTGGCGCGCCGCAGGGCGCAATATGCCAGTCCTGATCCTGACGGCGCGCGACGGCTGGAATGAAAAGGTTGCCGGTTTGAATGCGGGTGGAGACGACTATCTGACCAAGCCCTTCATCATGGCCGAGTTGGTTGCCAGGGTGCGGGCACTGGTGCGGCGGGCGCATGGGCATAGTCGACCCGAAATCATCCTGGGTGACTTGGTTGTGGATACGGCCGCGCAGCGCGCGACGCTGGGCGGCGCAGCGGTCAGGCTGACTGGGCTTGAATACCGCCTGCTCACCTATCTCGCACTCCATGCAGGGCAAGTCGTGTCCAAAACTGAGCTCACGGAGCATCTTTACGCGCAGGATTTTGACCGTGACAGCAACACGCTGGAAGTCGTGATCGGCCGGCTACGCAAGAAGCTTGGAGACGGGCGCATCGAGACAATGCGTGGCCAGGGCTACAGGCTGGCCACTGCATGACCTGGCCGCGCTCCCTGGCACTGCGGCTTGCCCTGGCGGCAGGCCTTTGGGTTGCGGGGGGGCTTGGCGCTGTTGCGTGGTTGGTGACCGACATCGCGGTTCGCCAGATCGAGGCCACCTTCGATGCGCGACTGTCTGGCCTGCTGGACGCTGCGGTAGCAGCCGCAGTGACGGATGCCGAGGGACGCGTCGTGGTAGCCCGAGCTCCTGCAGGGGCCGACTTCGAACGCCCCTTTAGTGGCGCCTATTGGCAGATTACCGCGCCTGACGGATCCCTTGCCACATCCCGCTCGCTCTGGGATCAAACGCTGCCGGCTGCAACGTCGGGACATGAGGGCGTAGTGCTGCGGGATGTGTCTGGCCCACGTGACGAGATGCTACGCGTTGCCGAGCGCGATCTGTTGCTGCCCGGGGCGACGGGAACCGCACATGTCGCGGTGGCGCTATCGCGCACGGAGGTTGAGGCGGAAATCCATCGCCTTCGCGCGCTGCTATTGCTGACATTCTCTCTGCTCGGAATGGGCCTCGTGGCCGGCGTTGTGGCCATGGTGGTCGCTGGCCTCGCTCCGCTCCGCCGCGTGAGCCAAGCGCTTGCCGAGATACGTGACGGACGGCGCGAGCAGCTTGCGATTGAAGCCCCCTCAGAGATCGCCCCGTTGGTCGTTCAGTTGGATGAATTGATCGCTGCGAACCGCGTCACGGTGGAGCGTGCGCGTTCCCATGTCGGCAATCTCGCGCATGCGGTGAAGACGCCACTGGCCGTGCTACGCAACGCATTGGATCAAGACAGACCAGACATCGAAACAGCTCGGGCAGAGGCTTCGGGATTGGAGCGGCTGGTACAGCACCACTTGGCACGCGCGCGAACCTCAGCACTGGCCAAGGCGAATGCCGGCATGAGTGTTGCGCCATTTGTCATCGCTGAGGAGATTGCGAATGCCCTTCGGCGTATCTTTGTTGATCGCGGCGTTTCCATCGTGGTGGAAGGCGAACGTGGTGTGTACGTACGCGCGGACCCGCAGGACCTGACCGAGATGCTGGGTAACCTGATGGAGAACGCCTGCAAGTGGGCGCATGGCAAGGTCCTGGTGTCTGTTCTTGCCACGGACAGCAAAGTGTTGGTCACCATTATCGACGATGGCCCCGGCCTGCCAAAGGCTGAGCGTGACGCTGTTATTGGGCGTGGCGTTCGACTGGACGAGCGAAAGCCTGGTAGCGGCCTTGGCCTGGGCATCGCCGCCGAGCTTGCGGCGCTTCATAACGGCAAATTGGAGATCAGCGTCGCGCCTAGCGGGGGCGTTGCGGCAACACTGCATCTGCAGCGCGCGGCGTCAAATGCTCCTACCTAGAAGAGATGAAATTGCCGTCTAAGGGGCCAGCAAGCGGGTCAGTTGTGACGCAATATCGTGCATCCTGATGTTTTTGGCCCTCGGTGAAAAACATGCATGGCTTGCTATCGCATCTAATGATCTTTCTGTTGGTGTTTGGTTTGTTTTGGCGTGCCAGGTTTCCGGACGTCCGCGTGCAGAAGTTGTTACACCCTCTCCACTACCCTGAACCCCCGCGACGCCAACGGCAGGCTGTCCCGGCTGATGGCGACGTCCTCCCCTGGCACTATCATGGCCCCCCTCACCCCACCCGCCGCTTCACCACCTGCACATGCAGCGCGGCCGCAGGCAGATCCACGGTCGAAAGGCTCACATTCCTTGCTGTCACGCGTACCTTGTCATTCGACCAGACATGGCAATCCAGCACAAAGGCAATGCTGCTGGTATCGAGCGATGCATCCGCGAAATCCCCCCGACGCGCACCGGGCACCGTCACGTCTGCATTGCTCGTCGCTCCGGGTGGCATGCTCGGCAGATCCCAGCTGGCGGAAAACATCAGCGTCCTGCTACCAGCGGGCAAAGCAGGACAGCCTGACAGGATTGCCGGCGCATCCTCAGGCAGGCCGTAAAGCCGCAGCGCCTCCACCTCAATCTGTCCGTCAAAGCCGATGATCCCGATTTGCGCAAAGGCCACCTCCGGCCCAAAGCGCACGGTCTGGCGGCGGTTCAAGTCACTCTCCTGCATCACCGCGCCGGCCTGCCAGGTTTTGGACGTCGGTGCCCATTGCAGCGTCGTGCCGGATGCCAGCGCATCGCCAGCGATGTTTTCCCGCACAATGCCCGCGCCATCAAAGCAGCGCAGACAAAGCCGCCCGCCATCAGCACCGCCGACCAACCAATGCGCCAGCGCGAATTCCTTGGCGTGGGTGGTCTGCACGACAAAGCCGATGCCGCGATTGGGATTAAGCAACAGGCCGCGCGCGGTGGCGGTGATACCGTTCAGCCCGTTCCAGGAAAGCGCTGCCATGGTGGTCTCGGCCGTGGTGGAAGTGGCCATGATGCAGGCGCCCTCCACGCCAATCTCCGTGCTGCTCTGCCAGAAAGCGGCGGCACGGATATTCGGGATATGCGCCAGCAACCGCGTCAGCCGCGATGTCGGCGCGCGGTGGCGGTTGAACACGGCATTGCCGGCGCGGGTCGCACTAGGCGTGTAGTCAACGCCGATCGCATAGCTTTGCGCCCAGGCCACATCATATTCGCAGTCCGTGGCGGCGGCGGTGTGGCGTGCGGCAAAGGGCGAACAGCCCTCCATCCGCATATTGCGCGCGATGATGGCGGTGCCATTCGTCTCATTCAAAAACGGAATAGCGACATTGGGGTCTAATTGGCGCAGCTCGAAATTCGGCGCGTCAAAGACATGGCGATTGTGGTTGTTATAGGCGTCCGCGGCACCGCGTGAGAAACGCACGCCGAAACGGTCCAGCGCTGGGTTGATGCCCGTGCCACAGGCGAAATGACCGCCATAGTATCGGATGGAGGTATTCCAGGCCGTCGCCGTCGCGGCATGCGCATCAATGCCATAGCGATTGTTCAGAATGCGCCCGAGGTTCAGCGTGCTATCCTCAAACCCGCGCCCATCGCCAAGGGTGCGCAGCCCGATGGTGAAACCGGACACCAGGCGCAGATCAATCAAGGAGGAATCCAGGTTGCGCGCCAGGATGCCGATATCATTCTCACTCAGCCAGTCGGACTGGAACTGCCGCGTCACTTGCAGCCCGAGGTACAGCTTTTCGCCATTACGCGTGGTGCCGCCATCGCCCAGCGTCAGCACGGTGGCCGGCGCATTGGTGGCGCCAGTATACTGGATCACCCCCTGCATGATCAGCCCGCGCGCGCCGCCGCCGAGCACGACGCCCGCATCCACGCGCCAGGTGCCGGGTGGGATGACGGTGAATTTCTTATCCGTCGCCGCGCGATCGAAACAGGCCTGGATGGCCGCGCGATCATTCGCCGCACCATCACCAAGCCCGCCGAAATCAAAGGGCAGCACGGCTTCGCGGTCACGCAGATACTTCGCCAGATCGGTTTTGGAGATATTCTGCCCCAGCACCAGCAGATCATCGATGCGTGCGGCCATGGCTGCGACCCTAGATTGCGGTAGCGGTGACCGGCCCGATCAACGCGGAGACATTGCCCTCAGCCGAGACCGACCGCAGCCAATACCAGCGGGCAGCACCAACATTGAGCCCGATGCGATCCCAGGGCAGCGTTGTCAGTTCGGTGGCCAGCTTTACCGCCAGGGAAAGATTGGCGCTGCTCGCTTCAAACACCTGCAACCGCGTGACCTCCGGCGGCAGGATCCCCGAAAGCCGCACACCGCCCGTAATGCCAAGCGCTGCCGCTGCCGTGACGCCACCTGGAATGGAAGCCTCCTGCCAGCCGGATACCGCGCCACTGCGGGCCACGGCGCGCAGGCGGAACGCCGTCAGCTCGCTGGTGGCGATGGAGGCCGCAGTGGCACTCAGCGCCCCGCCATAGCCCTGCCACGCCGCCACAGAGGCCGGACGGAATTCCAGCTCATAGCCGGACAGATAGGCACTACCGACCGCCGCCCAGGAAAGGCTGAGCGCGGTGAATGCACTGCCCGTTGGTGTTTCCACGTTGATCGTCGCAGGCGCGGCAATCACGCCCGGGTTGGGCAGCACCACCGATGGGCTATCGCCAGTCGCGCGTTCATCCACCGCCGGGTCCCAATCCCAGATCGCAGGATCCTCCTCGGCCAACGTCAAATCCACGCCGCCATCAGGCGCCAGCCGCCAACCCGTCACCCGCGCCGGAAAGGGCCCCAGCCGGTCGAGTGCCAACGTCACACTATCCCAAGGCCGCAGCCGCAGCGCGGATAGATTGGCCGGAAAGGCCACTTCGCGCTGGCGGCGATTGCGTTCCAATTCGGCCTTCATGATGCGCTGCACGGTCGCGACAGAAGTTGTCAGCGGAAATTCCATGCTGCGGTAAATCGCCTCACCCCCATCCTCGGCCACGTAATTCGCGGCGAGCAGCGGCGGTGCATCGGTTGGTTGCCAGTTTTTGGCGGGGTCAACATAGACCGCGCGCACGCCGTTAAAGAGATCCCGCCGCGGGCGGCTGCCCTGGATGGTGACATCACCACGTAGCGCATTGGCATTGAGTGTGGTGACAGGCAGCGCGGGGCCACCCGCATGAATAAAAAACCGCCCGCCGGAGACCACCAGCGCACCCGCCATGGCGGCCACCAGCTTGCGGGTGATGGCGATCTTTCCCTCGCCAAGCGAGACCCGGCCATTGACCGTGTAGCGCTTTTCATAAACGCCGGCGCGCGTGCCGATCAGCTCGTCACAGATATTGGCGGCGGCGATCAAGGCAGGGATGTCGATATCATCCCAGGATGCCTTCCAGCCAAAGGGCGCCGTGAGATACCAGGCAAGGCAAAGTGCGGGATTATCGGACCATCCTGTCGTATTGCTGCGCGGGTCCAGAATGGTGTTCGCGCCCTGCACCAGGGCTGCGATATTGGGTGGGCCAGAGGGAAAGGCCTGGGCAGTGATTTTGAGGCGCACCGCGACATAGGCACGCCCGCAGCCGCGATGATTGGCGGTCCATTTGCCGCCGGTCTCGGCGATCAAATTCGCATTGGCGGCCTGGTCTGCCGCGCCTAAATGGCGATCAATTCTTACAAGGCCGGAGAATTTCGCGTCGGTCGCCAGCGTGTCGCCCAACCAGACATCGCCGATGGATTGCACGCGATGCGCGGCCAGCACGATGACTGCGTAGAAATACCCATCGGCGCGGCTCTGATCATCGGTGGCCGAATGGATGAACACCATGGGCCCGCCTACCTTGA
>JADCGF010000020.1 GCA_020249145.1 Roseomonas sp.
CCATCCAGCACCGCCGCTTGATGCATCAACAAAACGCAGCTTAACCTATCCCGCTGATGGGCCAGATACTCCGTTACACAGCACGCCAAGTGGTCTCAAATCATTTGACGACGGACAGAACGACAGGCAGCCTAAACGAGCAATCGGAGCGGCAAAACTACGCGACAAGACCAAGACTAATTTCACCGCGCTGCCATCAATCCCGATGGCGGCCTAACCAAGGCAGGAATACACTTAGGAAACGCCCAGGAACTGTTCAAACAAACCGAGCCGGCTCTCTAGGGAGAAACGCCATGAACCAAGACCCTCGCTGGCAGCAAAGCCTGCGCTACCCGGACCCTTCCATTGTTGCGCTGGATGCCAGCTTCAAGAAATTCCATCTGCCGCTTTCCGCCGTGGAACGCCTTTTTCACGGCACGCGCTGGGGCGAAGGCCCGGTATGGATTGGCGATGCGCGCTGCCTGTTATGGTCCGACATTCCAAACAACCGCGTGCTGAAGTGGGATGAGGAAACCGGCGCGGTCAGCGCCTGGCGGAAGCCCTCCAACAACGCCAATGGCCATACGCGCGACCGCCAGGGCCGCGTGATTGCGTGTGAGCATTTTGGCCGCCGCGTGGTGCGCTTTGAATATGATGGCGCGATCACTGTTTTGGCCGATAGCTTCAAGGGCAAGCGGCTGAACAGCCCGAATGATGTTGTGGTGAAATCCGATGGATCCATCTGGTTCACCGACCCGCCCTTCGGCCTGATGGCGAATTATGAGGGCGAGCGCGCCACCCCCGAATTACCGCATACCAATGTCTATCGAATTGATGGCCAAAGCGGGGAGATCTCGCTGGTCACCGATGAGGTGAACCATCCGAATGGCCTGGCCTTCAGCCCGGATGAGAAAATTCTATACGTCATCGAAAGCCGCGCTGACCCGCGCAATTTTCTGGCTTTTGATGTCGGCGCGAATGGCAAAACGCTGCGCAAGCGCCGCGTATTCGTGGCGTGTCTGCCAGGCGAAACGCCGGATGGCTTCCGCGTGGATGTGGATGGCAATTTGTGGTGCGGCTGGGGCATGACAGCGGAATTTGACGGCGTGCGCGTCTATAACAATGCCGGCGCGCCGATCGGGCATATTCATTTGCCCGAACGCTGCGCAAATGTCTGCTTCGGCGGGCGCTACCGCAACCGGCTATTCATGGCGGCGTCACAGTCGCTTTATTCGCTTTATGTGAATACCGAAGGCGTCAAGGGCGGTTGAGTTTTTCGTGGGGCACTTCGATGGTCATGGCGAGCAGCCGGAAGGAATGGCTCTTGCCATGGCCATCAAGATTAAGGCTGCCATTCACGCCGCCTTCCAGCACATCATCAATCACGAAATTGAAGGCGTGCAGCAGCGGCAGATCGTAACGCTTGCAGCCGGTGGCGCCGCGATGGCGAAAAAGCGCCAGCACCTTCTCCGCCGTGACCTGTTCGGCGAGCAGATCATAATATGCCGGATCATAGGGCATGAGCGAGAGGTTGACGCGATTGCCCTTATCACCGGCGCGGCTATGGGCGATGTCATGCAGGGGGATGGTGGTGGTGTCGCTCATCAATTCCATTCCCGCGCCGGCAGAACCCGCGTTTCGGTTGGCACCATATCGCGCGGGACCAGGAAGCTTCGCGTGAGTATCCGCGGTGTCACGCGCCAACGCGCGCCGGAAGTCCCCGCCGTGCCGCAGCAAAGCAGCGCCAAGGCTTCACGAGAAGCCTGGTCCGCATCATCGCGCGTGGTGGCCTCCACCGCCAAGCGAATACGAATATCCTGTGGTTCTGGCCCCGCATAGCTGCGCCAAAGCGCGCCATCATCCGAATCATGCACGGAAGCAACGCCGATCAAATCCGCTCGCGCTCGCCGCGCCAAGCCGCGCTGCTTCACGCGTTGCAGCAGCACATGGGCCGTTGCCCGCGCGCGCGCCAAGGCATTGGGGCCAGCCACGCTGATTTCGCCTTCGCCCAACCAGGAACCTTCGTAGCAGGCTGTCACTTTCAGCAAATCTGGCCGCCTTTCGCCGCGCAGCCCATGGACGGCCACGCGATCCTTGCCCTGGGTTGAAAGATGCGCGCCCGTAATATCCAGCGTCACATCGGGCGTGATGTAACAGGCGGGGTCATGCACTTCGTACAAAAGCTGTTCCTTGATGGTGCGCATATCCACAATGCCGCCCGTGTCTTCCGGCTTCGTGATCAGCAGCGAAAGGTCTCGGCCAACTTCGGCGATCGGAAAACCGATATTGGCTGGGTCTGGAATATCCTTGAAGCCTGGGTCCCAGAACACTCCACCCGTCACCTGGCTTCCGCACTCCAGCAAATGCCCCGTCGCGGCACCAACGGCGAGCGCCTGCCAATCATCCTCAGGCCAGCCGAAATGATGCATCAGCGGCGCGATGGCGAGCGCTGGGTCCGAGGTACGCCCAGCCACCACAATCTGCGCGCCGGCGGCGAGTGCCTCGGCCAAGGGCGCGGCACCGATATAGGCATTGGCGGAAACGAGCTTCCAGGATGACATATCAAGCCCGGTATCGGCTTCATGCACGGCCATGTGATCCAGATTGATGCTGGCGGAAACATCATCCCCAGTGACAAGACCGATGCGGAGTTCCGGCAAACCAAGCCGCTTGGCAAGCCGTGCAATAGCGCGCGTGGCAGCCAGCGGATTCGCCGCGCCGAAATTGCCAAGAATAGGAATACCTGCGTGCGCCGCATCCGCCAGGATGGGTTCCAGCAGGCGTTCCAACATGGGTTCATAGCCGGCTTCGGGGTCTCGGCGGCGTTCCAATTGCGCGAGTGCGACGGTACGTTCGCCCAGGCATTCAAAAAACATCGCCGCCGGCAGGCCGCGCTTGATCAGGCTACGCATCACCGGAATGGGCGCATCTACGCGATCACCGGAAAAACCGGCACCATTGCCGACCAGGAAAAGATCACTCACGCCAAGCACTCCTTGATGGCCGCGCCCAGCAGCGCGGCGTCGCTATCGTCAAAGGCAATCGGATTGATGGCAAGTACGCCTTGGCCGATGCGCCCAGCATCAAGATGAATCGCGGGGCGATGGGCGCGCAGCCTTGCATCCGCCGCGCGGGCCGTAGCTGCATCGGGCAGCCGCCATTCAAGGGTGGGAAGGCCAGGCTTGGCGCCATCCGGGATAAAGTGAAGGTTTGCAGGATGCCTCGCGGCTGCCAGCACCGCTTCAAGCCGCGCTTGCCAAAGCGCGCTGCGGTGCTCCGGGTTTTGCGCGATGAAGCGCTGCAAAGCCACAATCAAGCCAATGAGTTCTTCCTTGCCAATCTTGCAGGAACGCCCAATGCCGTGATGCGGCAGGCCGCGCATTTGCGCGAGTGGCGCGAATTCTGCCGGCGCGATGAAATCCGCTTCCGGCATATCAAGATCAAGCATTTGTGCCAGCGCGGATGAAACAAGATCACGCCGCCCGGCCAGAATACCGGAAGATTGCGGCCCGCCCAAAGCCTTGCCGCCAGAAAAACACACCAGATCGGCGCCTTCCGCGATAAAGCGGCGCAGGTTTTCCGCCGGCGGCAATTGCGCCGCCGCATCCACCAGCACAGGGATATGGCGCTCACGCGCCACACGCATCACATCGGGCAAGGGGGGTTCACTGTTCGTCCCCGCCAGATAGTATATCGCCGCAGTACGATCCGTGATGGCATCGGCAATTTCCCAAGGCGCGGCATCGCGCACGCCTGGGCCGGAAACACGATCCGGAATGCCGATTTCAACAATGCGCCCGCCCGCCACACGCAAGGCGCGGTCATACATATTGCGCTGGCTGCGGGTGGTGATGAATTCATCGGGCATCCCGCGCGTATCGGGCAGGCGGTTCATCGCACCCGGATCAAGCCGCGCCATGCAGGCGGCTGCCCCCAGCAGCACGGCGGCGGAAGCGCCGGAAGTGACAATGCCCGCCTCCGCGCCGGTGGCTTTGGCAATTTCTCGGCTGGCGGCGGCTTGCAGATGGTGCATTTCCACCGTGGCGCGCGCGGCTTCCGCCATGGCGGCCAGCACCTCCGGCGCCATCAGCCCGCCGGAAAGCCGCGTGTTGGTGCCATAGGCATTGATGATGCGCGGCACACCAAGATCATCGTAAATCATGCAGGTTGTTCCGAAAGGGTGCGGCGGAGCGCATCACGCCAAAGCGCGTAACGACTATCCGCTTCGGCGCGATTCATTTGTGGGACGAAACGGCATTCCAGGCGCCAATGCGTTGCCCCCGCGGCACCAGGGGGCGCGCAAAGCCCGGCCTGCATGCCGGCAAGATAGGCCGCGCCAAGCGCGGTGGTTTCCAACACCGTCGGGCGATCAACCGGCGCGCCCAGCTGATCGGCCAGGAATTGCATGGTCCAATCGGAAGCGACCATGCCGCCATCAACACGCAGCACGGTTTCTTTCGCACCCTGCCAATCCGCATGCATGGCTTCGATCAAATCACGCGTCTGAAAGGCAACACTTTCCAGCGCAGCACGACACAATTCGGCGCGGCCCGCACCGCGTGTGAGGCCGAAAATTGCGGCCTGCGCCTTGGCATCCCAATGCGGTGCGCCAAGCCCGGCAAAGGCCGGCACCAGTGTCACGCGCTGCGCGGGATCAGCCTGCGCGGCCAGAACCCCGGCTTCCTTCGCTTCCTTGACGATGCCCAAGCCGTCGCGCAGCCATTGGACCGCGGCACCGGCGACGAAAATGGCGCCCTCCAGCGCGTAATGGCGTTTGCCCTGCAATTGGTAGGCGATGGTCGTCAGCAGCCGATTGCGCGATGCCACCGGTGCCTCGCCGGTATTCAGCAACGCGAAACAGCCCGTGCCATAGGTGGATTTCACCATGCCCGGCGCGAAGCAGCCCTGGCCAATGGTGGCCGCCTGTTGATCGCCCGCCATACCGCGAATGGGAATGGCGGCACCCAATAGCGCGGGATCGGTGGCACCAAAATCCCCAGCGCAATCGCGCACCTCCGGCAAGATGGCTTCGGGGATGCGAAACAGGCGCAGCAGATCCGCATCCCAAATGCCGCGCCGGATATCGAACAACATGGTGCGCGCAGCATTGGTGGCATCTGTCGCATGCACGCGCCCGCCCGTCAGGCGCCAGAGCAGGAAGCAATCCACCGTGCCGAAAGCCAGCGCGCCGCGTTCCGCCGCAGCCCGCGCGCCCGCGATGTTTTCCAGCATCCAGGCAAGCTTGGTCGCGGAAAAATACGGGTCCGCCAGCAAGCCTGTACGTTCCGTCAGCAGCGCTTCATGGCCCTCGGCGCGGAGCTTCGCGCAAGCCTCTGCCGTGCGGCGATCCTGCCAGACAATGGCGCGGTGCAGGCAGCGCCCGGTGGCGCGATCCCACAACAGCGTGGTTTCGCGCTGATTGGTGATGCCAATGCCGGCCACATCGGCGGGGCTGCCGCCCGTTTTCTCCAAAGCCTGACGCAAAGTGGTGACGGCGCCTTGCCAGATATCTTCCGGCTCATGTTCCACCCAGCCGGGTGAGGGGAAATGCTGCGGCAATTCCATCTGCGCCGTGGCGCGCGGCGCAAGATCAGCACCAAAGGCAATGGTGCGCGTGGAGGTGGTGCCCTGATCAAGCGCAAGCAGCAAAGGGGTCGTCATGCCGTGGTCTTTCCTTTCCGGATGCAGCATAATGGGGAAAAGGAGATTCCGCGATGGGCATTCAGCTTTTTGAACTTTGCGGTGCCGATCCGGCGCGGCGCTTCAGCCCCTATTGCTGGCGGAGCCATCTGGCGCTGGCGCATAAGGGCCTTGCCTTTGAAACCATTCCCTGGCGCTTCACGGAACGGGATGCGATTGGCGCCCATGGGGCACAGAAGGTGCCGGTGATGCTGGATAATGGCCGCGCCATTGTGGATTCCTGGGCGATTGCCGAATATCTGGAAGATACCTACCCGGATCGGCCTTCGCTATTCGGTGGCGCGGGTGGGCGGGCGCTGGCGCGCTTCATCAATGCCTGGGGCGATGCGGTGTTGCATGCCGGGATTGCGCGGCTGGTGGTCTCCGACATTCCGCAGCATTTGGCGCCGGAAGATGCGGCCTATTTTGTGCCGGATCGTGAAAAGCGCTTTGGCATGACGCTGGAAGCCGTGACGGCTGATCGTGCCGAACGGGTGAAGGCATTTCGCGATAGCCTGATGCCGTTGCGGATCGCGCTGCGTTCCGCGCCCTTTCTGCACGGTGACGCGCCGGGCTATGCGGATATGATTGTCTTTGGCGGCTTCCAATGGGCGCGCTGTGTCAGCGCCTTCCCGCTGCTGGCGCAGGATGATGCGGTTTATGCGTGGAGGGAGAGGATGCTGGATGCCTATGGCGGCATCGCCCGCGCCGCGCCCGCCTTCGCGGAAGCCTGAACCGTTGCGCGTTTTCGCTTGAAAGGCGGCGCGCTTCGCGCTTGGCTTGCGATATTCGCTGCGATCCGCAAGCCAGGAGGCCGCCATGCCCACACCTACCCTGATCCGCAACGCCGCCTGGACCGCCGAATGGGACGCTGCGGCGGGTGGGCATTTCTATGGCCAGGGCAGGGATGTGCTGCTGGCCGATGGGCGCATTGCTGGCATCACGCCGCATGATCCGAATGCCCCTCCGCCCGCCGGCGCTGAGGTGATTGATGGCAGCAAGCTTCTGGTCATGCCGGGGCTGATCAATATCCACACGCATCCCACAACAGAACCCGCCGGGCGCGGCGTGCGTGAAGATCATGGCGTGCCGGAACAGCAAATGACTGGCCTGTTCGAACGCCTGCAGGCCTTCAAGCTGGATCAGCAGGGCCAGGCCGCTGCCATGCGCCTTGCCTATGCGGAGTTGATGTCAGCCGGTGTCACCAGCGTGGTGGATTTGTCGCCGCCCTTCCCATCTTGGCTTTCTATCATGGCGGAAAGCGGCCTGCGCGGTTGGGCCGGCGCCGGATATGCCGCAGCGCGCTGGGGCATGGAAGCGCCGCAAACCGTGACCTGGATGTGGAACCGCGAAGACGCGCGCCGGCAATTCGATGCCGCCAAGCAATTCATGGAGCAAGCGGAGGCCGATCCTTCGGGCCGGCTGACCGGCATTGTCTTCCCCGCACAAATTGACACGGTGGAGGAGGAAATGCTGCGCGAAAGCATTGCCTATGCTGCTGAGACGGGCCGCCCTTTCACGACGCATATCGCGCAATCCGTGGTGGAAGTGCGGGAGATGATCAGCCGCCATGGCATAACCCCCATTCAATGGGCGGCTGATATCGGGCTGCTGACGCCGCGCAGCATTCTGGGCCATGCGATTTTTGTGGATGAACATATCTCGATCGGTTGGCACACGGCGAAAGATGTCGGCCTGATTGCTGATGCGGGGGCAACGGTCGCGCATTGCCCATCCCCCTTTGCGCGTTACGGCGAACATTTGCGCCATTTCGGCAAATACCGTGCGCGCGGCGTGAATTTGGGCTTCGGCACGGATTGCGCGCCGCATAATCTGATTGAGGAAATGCGCTTGGCCATCATTCTGGCGCGCAATGCAACGCGGGATATTGCGGCAGCGCATACCGGCAGCGTTTTCCACGCGGCGACGATTGGCGGCGCCACCGCCCTGGGGCGGCCAGACCTTGGGCGGCTGCATGTGGGTGCTTCCGCCGATATTGTGCTGGTGGATTTGGCGCATCCGCTGATGACCCCGCCGCGCGATCCTCTGCGCGCTTTGGTGTTTCATGCCGCTGACCGTGCCGTGCAGCGCGTGCTGGTTGGGGGTGAGACAATCTATGCCGATGGCAAACCAACCAAGCTGAATGTCGCGGAAGCTGCCGGTATTCTGGCCGAAAGTCAGGCCAAGATGCTGCGCGATTCGGTGGGGCGGGACTATCGCGGGCGGAGCGGCGATGAGATCGCGCCAATCAGCCTGCCCCTGCATTAGCCAAGGCTTGCCACCCCGCCCGAAGCCTGTAAATCACGCCAAAACAGAGGAGGCATGCCATGGCATTGATTGATCGTATCGGGGTGGATGTTGGGCGCAAGCTGAAGCTGGAAGACGCCATTGAATGGGCGGCGCGCAATCAGGTGCGCCACATTGATATCCAATTGGACACGGGCGAGAACAAGGTGACCATGTTCGATGATGCGCGCTGCCGCGCCATTGTCGCTTCCGCCCGCGCCAATGGTGTGAAGCTGGCGTTGCATACGCTTTCCGCCGTGAATGTCGCGGAATATTCGCCCTTCCTGGCGGAAGCCGTGGATGCCTATATGCGCGCCTATATTGAAGTGGCGCCCAAGCTCGCAGCAGAATGGATTGTGGTTCATGCCGGCTATCACTTCACCGCCGATGTGCCGATGCGCATGGAAGCGGGTCGGGACCGGTTGCAGCGCATGGTGCAGCATGCGGAAAAACATGGCGCGCTATTGTTGCTCGAAAACCTGAATGTCGAACCGCCAACGGCGGAAGTGCATTACCTGGCCCATACGCAGGAAGAATGGCGCTATTGTTATGACGCGATCCATTCCCCCTCCTTCGCGCTTTCCTTCACCGCCAATCACGCGCATCTGATGCCCGATGGTGTTGCTTCCTGGGTGGCGGGCATTCCGATGGAACGCGTGCGTGAAGTGCGGCTGGCGGATTGCTGGCGCAATGGGCATGAGGAACATCTGGTGCCCGGCCAGGGGGATTTCGATTTCGGCGATATGTTCCGCCTGATCGAAGCCCGCGGCTTTACGGGGCATTACACCAATGCCTTTGGCTCGCTGGAAGAAATGCAATGGGCGCGCGGCTATATGGTGGAAAAGGCCCGCGCAGCCGGGGTGGCCGTGGACTGAAACGCCCCGGCACGGACTTTGCTCAGCAAGCCCCAGAGCAACAATTCCGGGGCTTCAAACCATGTCCATTTCTCGCTTTTCGCGCCGTGCCTTGCTGGGAGCTGGCGCTTCTGGGCTGACCCTGCCGCTTATTCCTGAGGCGTTCAGCCCGGCTTTTGCCCAAGGCGCAGGCGAAAGAACGCTGCGCTACGGCATTTCGATGGCCGATATTCCGCAAACCACCGGCCAGCCGGATCGTGGCGCGGGCGCTTATCAATTCACTGGCTATACGCTCTATGACCCGCTGGTCGCCTGGGAAATGGATGTGGCGGATCGCCCGGGCAAGCTGATGCCGGGCCTTGCGACAGCCTGGGAGACTGATCCAGCCGACCGCAAGCGTTGGATTTTCCGGCTGCGCCCAGGCGTGAAATTCCATGACGGGTCGGATTTCGATGCCGATGCGGTGATCTGGAATTTCGAAAAAGTGCTCAATCCGCAGGCGCCGCATTTTGATAATCGGCAGGCCGCGCAAGTGCGCCCGCGCCTGCCTTCCGTCGCATCTTGGCGGAAGATTGATGCCATGACGGTGGAAGTCACCACCAAGGCAGTGGACAGCATCTTCCCCTATCAGATGCTGTGGTTCCTGATTTCATCGCCGGCGCAATATGAAAAGCTTGGCCGTTCCTGGGAACGCTTCGCCAATGAACCTTCCGGCACCGGCCCCTTCCGCATGGGGCGCTTGGTGCCGCGCGCGAGTGTCGAATTGTTGCGCAATACCAGCTATTGGAACCCTGCGCGCATGGCGAAGGTGGATCGCATTGTGCTGGTTTGCGCGCCGGAAGCCGTTACCCGTTCCAATGCGCTGCTGACCGGCCAGGTGGATCTGATTGAAACGCCGGCGCCCGATATTGTCCCACGGCTTCGCCAATCCGGCGCGCGGATCATGGAAAACATCACGCCGCATGTCTGGAATTATCATTTGAGCCTGCTGGAAGGCTCCCCCTGGCGTGATATCCGCCTGCGTCAGGCGGCGAATTTGGCGATTGACCGCGCCGGCGTGGTGGCGCTGATGAATGGGTTGGCAAAACCCGCCGTTGGCGTGGTGGACCCATCCTCCCCCTGGTTTGGCAACCCGAGCTTCAAGATCAGGCATGACCCGGCCGAGGCGCGGCGCCTGCTTTCGGCTGCCGGCTTTACGCCGCGCAATCCGCTGCGGACGAAATTCATCGTCGCCACGGGCGGCAGCGGGCAGATGCTGTCCATGCCGATCAATGAATTCATCCAGCAAAGCTGGCGCGAAGTGGGGATCGAGGTTGAATTCGTCCCGGTGGAATTGGAGGTGCTCTACACTTGCTGGCGCCAGGGCGCGGCGGGCGAATTGGCGCGCAACAACAATGTTACCGCCAATAATGTCGCCTATGTCACCAGCGATCCGCTTTATGCGCTGATTCGCTTTTTTCATTCCAATCAGATCGCGCCGACAGGCGTGAATTGGTCCCATTATCGCGATGCGGAAATGGATCGGCTGATAGATACGGCCCTCAATACCTTTAATGAGGCCGAAGTGGATCGCCTGATGGCGAAAGTCCATGAAAAGGCGGTGGATGAAGCGCTATTGGTGTTTGTGGTGCATGATACCAACCCGCGCGCACTTGGCCGCAATGTGCGCGGCTATACCCAGGCGCAGCATTGGTTCCAGGATTTGACAACGCTTTCCTGAAGCGGCGGTATCTTCACGCTTCTGGGGGTGGGCCGCTGCCCCCAGATTGCGGATGCCTGATTTTCACGCCATGATGCGCGTGGGAATAGGGACCGCGTCATGGCTATTGCCGCATTGGGCTATCTGGAACTCCGCGCTGGCAATCTGGAAGACTGGGCGGGTTTCGGTCCGCGCCTTCTGGGCCTCATGCTCGCCGAAAAATCCGCAACCGAAATCGCCTTCCGCATGGATGATCGGCGCCAGCGCGTGATCATCAGCGCGGATGCGCATGATGGGCTTGGCGCCTTTGGCTGGGAAGTGGCCGATGCTGCATCACTACAAGCCATGGCGGCGCGGCTGGAAGCGGCGGGGCATCGCGTGGCGGTGGGAAGTGCTGCGCTCGCTGCGCGGCGGCGCGTGGCGGAATTGATTGTCACCGCCGACCCGCTCGGCAATCGGGTGGAACTGTTTCACGGGCCGGAAGTAACGGAAAAGCCCTTCACCCCAGGCCGTGCGATATCCGGCTTTCGTACCGGCCCGCTTGGCATGGGCCATGCCGTCTTGAATGTGCCGCGCATTGAGGATGTGCTGCCCTTTTATCGGGAAGTGCTGGGCTTTGGTCTTTCCGATTGGGTGGAAAACCCCTTTCGCGCTTATTTCATGCATGTGAATGGCCGGCATCATTCCTTGGCGCTGATTGAAACCGGCAAGGCTTCCTTGCATCACCTGATGATGGAATGCCTCAGCCTTGATGATGTCGGGCAGGGTTATGACATTGCGCTTTCCGAAGAAGGCCGCATCGGCACCACGCTTGGCCGCCATACCAATGATTGGATGACGAGCTTTTATGCCCGCACGCCGGGGGGCTTTCTGGTCGAATATGGCTGGGGCGGGCGGCATATCGAACCCGCAGCTTGGCAGCCGGTGCGCATGGATAGCGGGCCGAGCCTTTGGGGCCATGACCGGCATTGGGCGGGGCCGGAAGCCGTCGCCAAGGGGCGAGACATGCGCATGGCGGCGGCGGCGCGTGGCGAAAGGGCGCCCGTGCAGGTGCTGCCCGGCAACCACACCCTCATGCCCGGCGCCTGCCCCTGGTGGGATGGGCTGCGCGGCGCTGCGGAATAGCGCGCGGCTTTTCCCCGCCATCCCCGTAATCCCCAGGGGGCGACTCCTCCGCGCTGGGCTATAAGGGGCCATGAATAGTTTTGACACGACGCCCGGCGCGATCCCCGGGGCCGGTTTGCTCGGCCTTTCGCAGCGTATCCCGCCCTCAAACCTGGCGGCCGAACAGGCGCTGCTTGGCGCGCTTTTGGCCAATAACAAGGCGTTTGAACGTGTTGGCGAATATCTGGCGCCGGAACACTTCGCCGACCCTGTGCATGGGCGGATTTTCCACGCCATCAAGCGGCGTGTGGAAGCGGGGCAGCTTGCCGATGCGGTGACGCTGCGCGCGGAATTTGAACATTCCGGCTTGTTGGATGAGGTCGGCGGCCCTGCCTATTTGGCGCAGCTTCTCTCCGCCATGGTCGGTGTCATCAATGCCGGTGAGTATGGCCAGGTGATCTATGATGCCTGGCTGCGCCGCCAATTGGTGGATTTGGGCGAGGTGGTGGTGAACCGCGCCTTTGGTTCCGAGGCCGAGCTGGACGCCAAGGGGCAATTGGAATCAGCCGAACAGGCCTTGTTCGAATTGGCGAAAGAAGGCGGCGCGGGTGAGGGGGGCTTCCTGACCTTCGAGCGCGCGCTGACCATCGCTGTGCAACACGCCGAAAAGGCCTTCTCCACGCCGGGCGGGGTTTCCGGCCTGCCCACCGGTTTGCGTGATTTGGATACGAAAACGGGCGGGCTGCATCCTTCCGATCTGCTCATCATCGCGGGCCGCCCCGGCATGGGCAAAACCGCGCTTGCCACCAAAATCGCCTTTGGCGCGGCGAAATCCGTGCTGCGGAGCGCCCAGGAAGCCGACCCGAATGCGGTGCCCAAGGGCGGGGTTGCGCTGTTCTCCCTGGAAATGAGCGCGGATCAATTGGCGACACGTTTGCTTGCGGAAGAATCACGCATCTCCGGCGATCGCATCCGGCGTGGCGAGATCAGCCAGCGTGATTTTGACCGCTTCCTGGAAGTCAGCCGCGAATTGGCTTCCCTGCCGCTCAATATTGATGACACGCCGGCGATCAGCATCTCCGCCCTACGTACACGCTGCCGGCGCTTGCAGCGCACCAAAGGGCTTGATCTGATTGTGGTGGATTACCTGCAATTGATGCGCCCCGCCGCCGGCACACGCCCGGAAAGCCGAGTGCTTGAAATCAGCATGATCACCCAAGGGCTGAAGGCTTTGGCGAAAGAGTTATCGGTGCCTGTCATTGCGCTGTCTCAGCTTTCGCGCGCCGTGGAAAGCCGGGAAGATAAGCGCCCGCAGCTTTCAGATTTGCGTGAATCAGGTTCGATCGAACAGGATGCCGATGTGGTGATGTTCGTCTATCGTGACGAATACTACCTGGCCCAGCGCGCACCAAAGGAACTTTCCTATGATAATGGCGAGAAATTCCAGGGCGCCTTGGACAAGTGGCAAAAGGATATGGAAGAAGCGCATAACAAGGCGGAACTGATCATCGCCAAGCAGCGCCATGGCCCCACCGGCACCATCAAACTATTCTTCGAAGCGGAATTCACGCGCTTTGGCGATTTGGAAATGCAGCATGATGATGGCTATGGCGGCTGATCCTGATTCCGCATGATGGACCCTTCTGCGGTTTTGCACATTGATCTGGCGACCATTGTCGCGAATTGGCGCGACCTGGTCGCACGCGCCGCGCCAAGTGCCGTGGCGGGGGTGGTGAAGGCCAATGCCTATGGGCTGGGGGCGGTGCCGGTGGCCCGCGCGCTCAACGCTGCCGGCTGCCGGCATTTTTTCGTAGCACATCTTTCAGAAGGCATGTCGCTGCGCGCGGCCCTTGGCGCCGGGCCGATGATTGCCGTGCTGGATGGCTTTGCCCCCGGCGCTGATGAAAACGCTGGGCTGGTGCCGGTGCTGAACAGCCTTGGCGATGTGCTGGCCCATGCCGCTGCCGGGCGCAGCGCGGGCAGGGCGCAACATGCCTTGCTGCATCTGGATACCGGCATGGCGCGGCTTGGGCTGGATGCGGGGGAACAGGCGCGGCTGGCGGACGATCACTCCCTGCTGGCAGGGCTCGATCTGCTTTATGTCATGTCGCATCTGGCCTGCGCGGATGAACCGGACCATCCGCTCAATGCGGAACAGGCAGCGCGTTTCGCCCGCGCTTGCGCGGGGCTGCCCAGGCTGCCTCGGTCCTTCGCCAATTCATCCGGCCTGTTTCTAGGGGCGGATTATGCCTCAGACCTCGCCCGGCCAGGCTGCGCGCTCTACGGCATCAACCCCACACCCGGGGCGCCCAACCCCATGCTGCCAGTCGTCCGGCTGGAAGCGCCCATCCTGCAAATCCGCGACATCCCCGCCGGCGCCAGCGTTGGCTATGGCGCTTCCTTTGTCGCGGCGCGGCCCAGCCGGATTGCCACCATTGCCGTCGGCTACGCGGACGGCTACCTGAGATGCCTATCGGGGCAGGGTGTCGCGGCCTATCGCGACATGATCCTGCCCATGGTGGGGCGCGTTTCCATGGACTTAATCACGCTGGATGTGACGGATGCGCCAGGCATCGCCCCAGGCGATGTGCTGCGATTGATCGGCGGCGCCGCGCCTTCGCCCGATGATCTGGCCGCGCGGGCCGGCACGATTGGCTATGAAATCCTGACCTCACTCGGTGATCGCTATCGCCGCGCCTATGGGCTGGCCTGAGCTTGGCCGCGATACTGAACCCCATCGCCGCCTTGGGCCGTGCCGTGCTCGGCGCCTTGCAGGGCGTTGGCGCCGTGGTGCTGTTTGCGCTGGAAGGCGTCTCACACCTGTTTCGCCCGCCCTTCTATGGCCGGCTGTTTCTGCGCCAAGTGATCGAGATTGGTTATTTCTCCCTGCCCGTTGTGGCGCTGACCGCGTTTTTCACCGGCATGGTGCTGGCGCTGCAAACCTATACAGGTTTCGCGCGCTTCAATGCCGAAGGGGCGGTCGCGAATGTTGTCGTGCTTTCCATCACGCGCGAATTGGGGCCGGTGATTGCCGGGCTGATGGTGGCGGGGCGCATTGGCGCGGCTTTCGCCGCCGAAATCGGCACCATGCGCGTGACCGATCAGATAGATGCGCTGACCACGCTTTCCACCAACCCAATGAAGTACTTGGTGGCGCCAAGGCTTTTGGCCGGCACCGTCGCGCTGCCCTTCCTGGTGATTATTGCTGATACTCTGGGGGTGATGGGCGGCTGGCTGATCGGCACGGCGAAGCTTGGCTTCAACTCGGCCGGATATTTGCGCGCCACGCTGGATTTCATGCAGACCATGGATGTCGTCTCCGGCCTGGTGAAGGCTTCCGTCTTTGGCTTTGTGATTGCGCTGATGGGCTGCTGGTGTGGCTATAACAGCCGCGGCGGCGCGCAGGGTGTGGGCGCGGCGGCGACATCGGCGGTGGTGATTTCCTCCATCCTCATCCTGGCGCTGGATTACATCATTACCGAGATGTTCTTCGCGCGATGAATGGCGCGGTGCCGAAAATCCGCCTGCGCGGGCTGTCAAAAGCCTTTGGGCCGAAGCAGGTGCTGGATGGCGTGGATCTGGATATCCGCGCCGGGCATGGCATGGTGATTCTGGGCGGTTCGGGTTCCGGCAAATCCGTCACCATCAAATGCATCCTGGGGCTGATTGAACCCGATGCCGGCGGTATTGAAATTGACGGTCAGGATATTTTGAAGCTGCCACGGCGCGAACGTGAAGCGCTGAATGACCGCATCGGCATGTTGTTTCAGAATGGGGCGCTGTTTGATAGCTTGCCGGTCTGGGAAAATGTCTGCTTCAAGCTGTTGGCCCAAAAGCGCATCACGCGCGCGCAGGCACGCGATAAGGCGGCCGAGGTGCTGGCGCAGGTTGGCCTAGCCGCATCGGTGGGCGATCTTTCCCCATCCGAGCTTTCCGGCGGCATGCAAAAACGCGTGGCCCTTGCGCGGGCCATTGCGGCAGAGCCTGAGATCATTTTCTTCGACGAACCCACCACCGGCCTTGATCCCATCATGGGCGCGGTGATTGATGGGCTGATCATGGATGTGGTGCATCGGCTGGGTGCGACCGCCGTTTCCATCACGCATGACATGGCAAGCGCCCGGCGGATCGGCGATGACGCCGCCATGATCCACAAGGGCCGTATCATCTGGACCGGTGAGGCAGCGAAGCTAGGCCAGACCGGCAATGCCATGGTGGATCAATTCGCGCGTGGCGAGCGGGAAGGGCCGATTCAGATGGAGCTGCGGCGGTAGCGCTTACGCAGCAAACCCCGCATTCAACCCTGCAATCGCTTCCGCATATTCGCGGCTTAGCCGCGCCACCAACTCCGCCGTGCTCGGCACATCATGAATCGCCCCCACCCCCTGACCGGCAGACCAGATATTCTTCCAGGCGCGTTTTTCGCTGCTGCCCAAATGAAGTTCCCTGTTGAATTCGGGCAAATTCGCAGGATCAAGCCCCGCGGCTTCCAAGGATGCGCTCAGGAAATTGCCATTCACCCCGCTGATCGCATTGGTATAGACAATATCCTTCGCCGTCGCCGCCAGGATCATTTGCTTGTAATCCTCTGGCGCGCGGCTTTCCGTGGTCGCGATGAAGCGCGTGCCCAGGTAAGCGAAATCCGCCCCTGCCGCTCGCGCCGCCACCACATGCGCCCCGGTGGACATGGCACCCGATAGGATGATGGTGCCCTGATAGAATTGCCGGATTTCCTGCACAAAGGCGAAGGGGTTATAGGTGCCGGCATGCCCGCCCGCGCCGGCGGCAACCGCAATCAGCCCATCCACCCCGGCTTCGGCGGCTTTCTGCGCATGGCGCAGATTGATCACGTCATGGAATACCAGCCCGCCATAGCCATGGATGGCATCCACCACCTCAGACACCGCGCCGAGGGAGGTGATCACGAAGGGCACGCGCTGGCGCACGGTTTCGGCCAAATCCGCATCCAGCCTGGCGTTGGACCGATGCACGATCAGATTGACGCCAAAAGGGGCGGCGGCATTGCCGGTCCGCTCCCGGATTTCGGCGAGCCATTCCCCATAGCCTTCCGTGCTGCGCTGATTGAGCGCGGGGAAGCCGCCCACCACGCCGGCTTTGCAGGTTTCCACCACCAGATCGGGGCCGGAGACCAGGAACATGGGGGCGGCAATCACCGGCAGGGCGATTCTGCCCTGAAACAATGCGGGGATGGGCATGGGCTATCCTTCAAAGGGGTAGGCGCGAGCCTGCCGGGACCCGGCTTGGGGCGCAAGACTATTGCCTTATTGCATCCGGGCGCGAAGCAAGCCTAGGCTTCCCCCTGAGGCACCGTGAGCGTGCCGTGGGATGAAGCGGCGCCAGGCGCCAGGGTAGAGGAAATCCGGTATGAAACTCGGCGCGGCCATTGCGGAAATCATGAAGCGTGAGGGGATTCAAATCCTCACCGGCTATCCGGTCAATCATCTGATCGAATATGCGGCGGACGCGGATATCCGCCCGATCATGGTCCGCCAGGAGAGAATCGGCCTGCATATGGCGGATGCCATTTCGCGCGTGACATCGGGCCGCACCATTGGTGCCTTCTGCATGCAGCATGGCCCGGGCGCTGAAAACGCCTATGGCGGCGTGGCGCAATGCTACGGCGAAAGCGTGCCGGTACTGGTGCTGCCCATGGGCTATCCGCGCCGCATTGCGCATATGGACCCGAATTTCAATTCTTCCGTGCAAATGCGCGGCATCACCAAATCCGCTGAACCGATCATGAGCGCGGCTGAGGTGCCCAATATCCTGCGCCGTGCTTTTGCGCGGCTGCGTAATGGCCGCGGCGGCCCGGTATTGGTCGAAATCCCGACCGATATGTGGAATGAGGAAGTGCCGGAACCGCTGGCCTATCACCCGGTTGCGGCCACGCGCTATGGCCCTGATCCGGTTGATCTGGAACGCGCCGCGGCCATGCTGGCTAAGGCAAAACGCCCGGTGATTTATGCCGGCACGGGCGTGCATTGGGCGCGCGCCTGGCCGCAATTGCAGGCTTTGGCTGAAATGCTGGCGGCACCTGTTACCACCAGCCTTGGCGGCAAATCTGCCTTCCCGGAAGATCATCCGCTGGCGCTGGGGTCAGGTGGCCTCGCGATGCGGCGCGGTGTCAGGCATTTCCTGGATAATGCCGATGTGATTCTTGGGATTGGCTGTTCATTCACCGAGACGAATTTTGGCGTGAAAATGCCAAGCGGCAAGAAGATCATTCATGCGACGCTCGATCCGGACCACCTCGGCAAGGATATTCCGATTGATATCGGCCTGGTCGGTGATGCGGGCCTGACGATGGATGGGCTGATTGCTGACTTGGCGACGCGCATCAAAAAGCCGCGCAGTCGGACGGCGGTTGCCAAGGAAATCGCCGCGCTGGACAAGGAATGGCTGGCAGCCTGGGCGCATAAGACGGATAGCGATGCCTCGCCGCTCAACCCCTATCGTGTGCTGCGCGATTTGTGGCGGACGGTGGATGTGGACAATACCATCATCACCCATGATGCCGGCAGCCCGCGCGATCAGCTCTCCCCCTTCTGGGTCAGCCGCAAGCCGTTGACGTATCTCGGCTGGGGCAAAACGACGCAGTTGGGCTATGGGCTTGGGCTCGCCATGGGGGCCAAGCTTGCCGCGCCGGATAAGCTTTGCATCAATGTCTGGGGCGATGCTGCCATTGGCTTTACGGGCATGGATTTTGAGACTGCGGTGCGTGAACGCATCCCCATTCTTTCAATCCTGCTCAATAACTTCTCCATGGCGATTGAATTGAAAGTCATGCCTATCAGCACGAAGAAGTATCGCTCAACCGATATTTCCGGCGATTATGCAGCGATGGCGCGCGCTTTTGGTGGCTATGGCGAAAGGGTGGAACAGGTCGCGGATATCATCCCGGCGATCAAGCGCGGCATTGAACAGACCAAGAATGGCACGCCCGCGCTGCTGGAATTCATCACGTCTAAGGAAACGGAAGTATCACGCCAATAAAAGCGGTGAACCGCTGGCCGGGAAGGAATAGGGTATGGCGACAGTAGAAATTCGCGACGTCAAAAAGGCCTTCGGTTCCACGCAAATTTTGCATGGCGTGAGCGTGGATATCGAAGACGGGCAATTTGTGGTGCTGGTCGGGCCTTCCGGTTGCGGCAAATCCACCTTGCTTCGGATGTTGGCGGGGCTTGAGAATATCACGGGCGGTGAAATCGCCATCGGCGACCGGGTGGTGAATAAGGTGCCGCCCAAGGATCGCGATATCGCGATGGTGTTCCAGAACTACGCGCTTTATCCGCATATGACCGTTTATCAGAACATGGCCTTTTCCATGAAGCTGGCTGGTGCGCCAAAGGAAGTGATGGACCAGGAAGTGCAGAAGGCCGCGCGGATTCTGGGGCTTGAGCAGCTATTGCATCGCTTCCCGCGCCAGCTTTCGGGCGGCCAGCGCCAGCGCGTTGCCATGGGGCGGGCCATTGTGCGCAACCCGCAAGTCTTCCTGTTCGATGAACCGCTGTCCAATCTGGATGCCAAGCTGCGTGTGCAGATGCGCTCCGAAATAAAGGATTTGCATCAGCGCCTCAAGGTCACGACCGTTTACGTGACGCATGACCAGATCGAAGCCATGACCATGGCGGATAAGATTGTGGTCATGAACCATGGCCGCATTGAACAGGCCGGCGCGCCGCTTGAACTTTATGATCGCCCGGCCAATCTTTTTGTGGCGGGCTTCATCGGATCGCCCGCGATGAACATGCTTGCTGGTCGTATCAAGGATGGCGCATTCATTGATGGCAGCGGCACGCGCTGGCCCCTGCCGCCTGCCCATGTGGGACGGGAAGGGGCTGAGGTGGTTTATGGCATTCGGCCTGAGCATCTCCGCCTTGATCCGAATGGTATCCAGGCGCGCATCCAGGTCGTGGAGCCCACGGGTTCCGAGACGCAGGTTACCCTGCGCATTGGTGAGATTTCCGTGATGGGCGCCTTTCGTGAAAGGATTACAGCCGGTCACGGGGATGTGCTGGCGGTTTCGCCCGACCTTGCCCTTGTCCACATCTTCGACAAGGCAACAGGGCAGAGGGTTTAGCTTCGGTTCAACATAACATCAGGGAGTGAGAACATGACAAATATCATCACACGTCGCAGCATTCTTGGTGCTGGTGTCGGCATGGCGGCGCTTGCCGCCGGTGGGGAAGCACTCGCACAAATCCAGACGCGCGGCGATGCCAGCGTTGCCGCGCCGCGCCTGCCGATTGAAAATGGCGCCACCTTGCGCATCCTGCGCCCGGTGCGCTTCGTAGCACCGGATGAGGAAATCTTCCGCGCCAATGCCGCGCGCTTCACGCAGCAAACGGGCGTGCAGGTCCGCGTGGATTTCGTGGGTTGGGAAGACATCAACCAGCAAACCGCCGTCACTGCCAATACCGGCGCAGGGCCGGATTGCATCATCGGCTTCGGCGATGCGCCGCATATCTACGTGGACAAGCTGGTTGAGGTCTCAGATATCGCTGAATATCTCGGCAGGAAATATGGCGGCTGGATGTTTGGCGGCGAAAAGCTCGGCAAGCGGCACGGCACCAATAACTGGATCGGCCTGCCCATGGGCGGCACTTCCGGCCCGCTGATCTGGCGCAAATCCGCGGTGAATGAGGTGGGCTTCCAGGCCCCGCCAAATGATCTGCCGAGCGTGCTTGAACTCTGCCGGCGTCTGCGCCGTATCAACAAGCCGGCTGGCTTCGCGCTCGGCAATGCGATGGGCGATGGCAATGGCTTCGCCAATTGGCTGATGTGGAGCCATGGCGCTTCCATTATCGATGAAAGCGGCGCCGTTTCGGTCAATAGCCCGCAAACACTGGCGGCGCTGAATTACCTGCGCGAACTCTACCCGACCTTTGTTGATGGCGGCACAATTGCCTGGGGCGATATCAGCAACAACCAGGCCTATGCGGCGAATACCTGTTGGCTGACGCAAAATGGCGTGTCGCTCTATTTTGCCTTGAAGAACGACCCTGCCACGCGGGCCATTGCCGATGATTCGGAACATAGCGTCATGCCGCTTGGTGTTGCGAATAGCTGGCCCAATGCGCCGCTGACGCTGAACGCCATGGTGTTCCGCCATAGCCGCTTCCCCAATGCGGCCAAGGCCTTCCTGACTTTCATGATGGAAACGGAACAATATGAGCCCTGGCTGAATGCCAATCTTGGCTATTGGGCGCATCCGCTGAATGCCTACAGGGCCGCGCCGGTTTGGACCAGCGATCCGAAGATCACGATCTTCCGCGACGCGATGAACAACCAGTTCTGGAATGGCTATAAGGGGCCGATTTCAGAAGCCTCTGGCCAGGCCAATGCGGAATATGTGCTGGTGCAGATGTTCGCGTCTGTCGCTGCCGGACAGGCAACGCCGGACGCCGCGATGCGAGAGGCTGAACGGCGGTCCCGCCGCATCTTCCGTCGCGCTTGAACCAAACAAGGGCGGCCTTCAACGTAAAGGCCGCCCCCTGCCGGAGCCCCAGTAATGTCCAGCACCACCACCGGATGGGTCAGGCCGAAGATTGAGCAGAACTGGTTTACCAGATTGCTCGATTGGAAGCCCTTCCTGATCATCATCTGTCTGCTGCCCGCAATGGGGCTTTTGGCGGTCTTCCTGACCTATCCGCTGGGGCTTGGGATTTGGCTGGCCTTTACCGACACGACCATCGGGCGTAGCGGACGTTGGGTTGGGCTCGAGAATTTTGAGTTCATGATGGAAGACCCCATTTTCTGGAATGCGGTCTTTTTCAGTGTTTTCTACACGGGCGTCGCCACCATTGGAAAATTCGCACTCGGGCTTTGGTTGGCGCTGCTGTTGAACAATCATTTGCCCTTCAAATCGCTGCTGCGCGCCATCATCCTTCTGCCCTGGATTGTGCCAACGGTGCTGACGGCAATTGCCTTCTGGTGGATCTATAACCCACAATTTTCTGTCATTTCCTGGATGCTGATCGAACTTGGCTTGCGCGATACCAATGTTGATTTCATCAATACCGCCTGGCCCGCACGTTGGTCTCTGATTGCAGCAAATATCTGGCGCGGCATTCCCTTTGTGGCGATTTCGCTTCTGGCCGGTTTGCAGACCATTTCGCCATCGCTCTATGAAGCGGCGCTTTTGGATGGCTCAACCGCCTGGCAGCGCTTTCGCTACATCACCTTCCCGATGCTGCTACCGATCCTGGCGATTGTGATGACCTTCAGCATCATTTTCACCTTCACGGATTTCCAGCTTGTCTATGCCATCACGCGCGGCGGGCCGGTGAATTCAACGCATCTGCTCGCAACGCTGGCCTTCCAGCGCGGCATTCCCGCGGGGCAATTGGGGGAAGGGGCCGCCATTGCGGTTTCCATGATCCCCTTCCTCGTCTTCGCGACGCTGTTCAGCTATTTCGCGCTCGCGCGGCGCAAATGGCAGCAGGGTGAGAGCAATGATTGAAGCCGGGAGCAAAAAGCAATGAGCGCCACAACCCAAGCGGAAGAAACACAAGCAAGCGCCGCCCCGCCATCTGAAGCTATGGCCTGGGACAGCAAGGCACGGCGGATGGTCACCATCTATCTGCCGCTTGCATGCTTTCTGATCATCCTGCTTTTCCCCTTCTATTGGATGACGATCACCGCCTTCAAACCGAATGCGGAGCTTTACGATTATAAGACGCATAATCCGTTTTGGATCACGTCACCGACGCTGGATCACATCCGACTGCTGCTATTCGATACGGCCTATCCCAGATGGCTGATGACGACGATGATGGTCGCGGTTGGCGCCACCATTCTGTCCTTGGTCAGCTCAACCCTGGCGGCCTATGCCATTCAGCGATTGCGCTTCAAAGGCAGCCAATATGTTGGGCTTGGCATTTACCTTGCCTATCTGGTGCCGCCTTCTATCCTGTTCATCCCGCTGGCCACCATGGTGTTCCAGCTTGGGCTGTTTGACACACCCTTTGCGCTGATCCTGGTCTATCCAACCTTCCTGGTGCCCTTCTGCACCTGGCTGTTGATCGGCTATTTCAAGTCCATTCCCTATGAGCTTGAAGAATGCGCGCTGATTGATGGCGCCACACGGCTGCAAATCCTGCGTCAGATCACCCTGCCGCTTGCGGTGCCGGGGCTGATCAGCGCTGGCATTTTCTCCTTCACGCTGTCCTGGAATGAATTCATCTATGCGCTCGCCTTCATCCAATCGAGCGAGAATAAAACTGTCCCAGTTGCGATCCTGACCGAATTGGTGACAGGCGATGTCTATCAATGGGGCGCGCTGATGGCGGGCTCACTTTTGGGGTCGCTCCCGGTTGCGATCTTCTATTCCTTCTTCGTGGATTACTACGTTTCCTCCCTGACCGGCGCGGTCAAGGAATAAGCCAACAAAGGACCTTTCACATGGCCAAATTCACCATCCTGACGCCCGCGGCGGCGTCCTTCACCACCTCCGGCGGCGGCTATGATTATGAGCTGGAAGCGCTGGATGGCATGGGTGTCGAGATCATCGAATGCCAACCGACCGAAAAGGATTTCATCGCCAAGGCCGGACAGGCGGATGCAGTTTACGCGAAGGGCATGCAATTCAATGCCAAGATGATCAAGGCGCTCAAGAAGTGCCGGATCATCGCGCTTGGCTCTGTCGGCGTTGACTATGTGGATGTGGCGGCGGCAACCGCGCAGGGCATTCCGGTCACGAATTGCCCTGATACCTTCATCGAAGAAGTTGCCGATCACGCCATGATGCTGCTGCTGGCAACGCATCGGCGCTGCATCGAACAGGACCGGATGGTGCGTGAAGGCCGTTGGGGTGAAGGCCGGCCGCAATTGCTGCAAATCCCGCGCCTGATGGGCCAAACCATGGGCTTTATCGGCTTTGGCCGTGTGGCGCGCGCCACCGCAATTCGCGCCCGCGCCTTTGGGCTGCACATGAAGGCCTTTGATCCCTTCGTGGAAGAACTGACCATGTCGGCGCTCGGCGTGGAGCCAGCCAGCCTTTCTGATTTGCTTGCGAGTTCTGATTTTGTCTCCATGCATTTGCCGGATACCCCCGAAACGCGCGGCTTTTTCAAGGAAAAGCACTTCAAGCAGATGAAGAAAAACGCGCTGTTCATCACCACGGGCCGTGGCCCGACGGTGGAAGAAGCTGGGCTGATCAAGGCGCTGCAAAAGGGCTGGATCGCGGGGGCCGGCATTGACGTGTTCGAAATTGAACCGACCAAACCAGATAATCCGTTGCACAAGATGCAGAATGTGATTCTCTCCCCGCATAACGCATCCGCTTCCGCGCGGTTTGATCCGGCGCGCAAGCGTCGCGTTGGGCAGAATGTCGCGCTGGTGCTTTCGGGCCGTTGGCCGCTTTCCTGTGTGAACCCGACCGTGCTGACGGATTCCAAGCTGAAGCGTTGGCAGCCCTATTCCATGGAACGCGGGCCGAATTCGTAACAGCTAAAGGCGCATCACATGTCTGAAACTGAAAACCCCGTTCTCCTGACTCGGGAAGGGCCGGTGGTGCGCCTCACACTCAATCGGCCGCATCGGCGCAACGCCATGTCGGCTGCCATGGGTGTTGCCTTGGATGCGTCACTTGATGCGCTGGAGAAAGATACCTCTGCGCGCATCATCATCTTCTCAGGCGCTGGCGGGCATTTCTGCGCGGGGCTTGATCTGACCGAGGTTGGCTCTCAGGGCACCGAGGCGGAAAGGCTGGCCGCCGCGCAGCAACGCAACCACGCAACCGGGCAGCGCTTCGTCAGGCTGTGCAATCTGCCGCAGGTGGTGATTGCGGCGGTGCAGGGCTCAGCCCATGCCGGCGGGCTCGGCTGGCTTTGCGCCGCTGATATCGCCATTGCCACAGCCGATGCGCGCTTCGCCGCGCCAGAAGCCAAGCGCGGCCTGGTGCCAGCACAAATCCTGCCCTGGATGGTGCGCCGCATGGGCCGCAGCAATGCTGCGCGCATGGTGCTGCAAGGCAATGTGATTGACGCGCCTGAAGCCGCCCGCATTGGCCTGGTGCATCAGATGGTGCCCGATGCGGCGGCGTTGGAAGCGGCTGTTGCGGCGGTGATTGCGGATTGCCGGCAGGGCGCGCCGCGTGCCTTGGCGGAAACCAAGAAGCTGATTGCAGCCCTAGGTCCGCTTTCGCCCGATGGTTATGCTGAAGCCGGGGCACTCGCCTTTGCGCGCTGTGCCTCGGGCGATGAAGCGCGCGAAGGCATTGCCGCCTTCAAGGAAAAGCGCCCCCCTAGCTGGGCTTCCTGAGCGTCAGGCCCACCAGCGCTGATACCAGCAAAAGCTGCGCTGCCACCAGGATTTGCGGCAGGGCCCAGCTTCCGGTCAGGCTGACCAAAGTGGCGAATATCGAAGGCCCGGCAACATAGCCGAGAAAGACGAAAATCGTTGATCCCGCAGTCGCATCCGCAACCTTGCCGGCGGGCGCAAGCCGCGCGACTTCCGCCAGCGAAATCCCATTCCAGGAAGCGCCGAAAAAGCCGCACAGCACGGCAATCAGCGCCAGCGGCCAGAAACCGGCATCGGCGGGCAGCAGTGCCAAGGCCAGGATAGCGCCGCCCGCCACAAAACCCTGTGCCACAAGATTGCCGAGTGCGTTGCCGGTGCGATCCGCCACCCAACCCAGCAGAATGCGCGCCACCACGCCTGCGAATTGCATCGCGGCAAAAACACTTCCGGCCAGCACCAGATCAAAGCTGCGCTTTTCCACAAGCCAGGTCACGGTGAAGGAAAACAGGCAGCCCTGACAAATGGCGAAGGCAACCGATAGCGCTGTGACGCGCCTTAGCACAGGGTTCTGTTTGAAGGTTGCTAATGGGGCGCTGATGGTGCGCGCTGAAAATATGTCATGGAAGCGCAACCGCTGCGCGCGATTGCGTTCCGCATCGAAAGCGGGCCGCAGCGGCTGGATCACCAGAATGGCCAGCACCCCGACAGCAAAGGCCAGCATCAGCGCCGCCGGCCAACCATAGGTCAGCGCAACCGGGGCCGCGATGAACCCTGCCACGGCGCCCCCCGCTGGCGCGCCCGCCTGCTTGATTGAAAAGATCAGCGAACGATGCTGGGGCGGTGCAGTGGCCGCCAACATGCGGCTACCGGCAGGCGGTGTTGGCCCATAGCCGAGCCCCAGCATGAAGGCAGCCAGGAATATCGCCCAAGCCTGACCAAGGCTTGCCACCAGCAGCGCCGTCACCGCCATGGCCGTGCCCAATTGCAGCATGCGGACCGGCCCCATGCGCGCCAGGAAGACGCCGCCGATCATCAGATAGAACACGGTCGCGAGTGCGGTCAGCGATGAAAGATTGCCGATCCGTTCCGGCGCCAACCCCGTGCTTGCCATCATCAGGGGCGCGATCACCGGCAGGCTCTGACCCATGAAGGAGGCGACCAATTGCATCAGCATTGTCGCGCCAAGGGCGGAGAGCCAGAGTTTCATGCTCTCATCTTGACCGGTTCATCCGACCTGGACCAGGGGTTGCCCTGCTGACAATTCGGCAAAGCCGCCCTATGTGTCCGCCGCGCCGTTACCCAGCCGAGGATCTCCATGGCCCAGCCCGAAGAATTCAAGCCGCTTCGTCCCCTAGCCGCCCTGATCTTTGGGTCTCGTTGGCTGCAATTGCCTCTCTATCTCGGGCTTATTCTGGCGCAATGCGTCTATGTCTATAAGTTCCTCAAGGAACTGACCCGGTTGGTGCTGGAAGCGACAACCTTCACCGAACAGCAAATCATGCTGATTGTCCTTGGCCTGATTGACGTGGTGATGATCGCCAATCTACTGGTCATGGTGATTGTCGGGGGGTTTGAGACCTTCGTATCGCGCTTGAACCTGAGGGGCCACCCGGATCAGCCGGAATGGCTGAGCCATGTGAATGCCAGCGTACTCAAGATCAAACTGGCCATGGCGATAGTCGGCATTTCCTCGATCCACCTGCTGCGGACCTTTATCGAAGCCGGCAACCTTGGTTCCCCGAATGCCGCTTTTACCGAAGCGGGCATCATGTGGCAGACCATTATCCACACCATTTTCATCCTCTCCGCCATCGGCATTGCCCTGGTGGATCGGCTTTCCACCGTGCCGACCGGGGTGAAATCGGGGCATTGACGTCCGGGTTGAAGATTTTCGGCTTTCCTGAGACGCCGTAACATATTAAAAGCTTCATCTTCCAAGCCTCGGGACAAGGGCGCTGGATAGTTTTTGCTCAACCTTTTCGCACAGGGAGCTTCCCGCAGTGGAACGTCGTAATTTCATCAAAAAGGCTGGCTTTGGCACCACCGCCGTCGCCGCCACCGCTCTTGCCACGCCGGCGCTGGCCCAGGCCATGCCGGAAATCCGTTGGCGCCATACCTCGGCCTTCCCGAAATCGCTCGATACGCTGTTTGGCGGCACTGAGCAGTTCGCGAAAGCCATCCATGACATGTCCGATGGCAAGTTCCAGCTCCGCATCTTCGCTGCGGGTGAAATTGTGCCCGCCTTGCAGGTTTATGATGCGGTGCAGAATGGCACGGTGGAATGCGGCCAGGACGCGGCCTATTACCATTTCGGCAAGGACCCGTCCTTCGTGTTCGAAACGGGCCTGCCCTTCAGCCTGAACCAGCGGCAATATTATTCCTGGCTCCGCAATGGTGGTGGCCATGAATTGATCAATGATTTCTATCGCCCGCTTGGCGTTCGGTCCTTCACCTTTGGCGGCACGGCCTGCCAGATGGGCGGCTGGTTCCGCAAGGAAATCAATACGGTTGAAGATCTGCGCGGGTTGAAATTCCGTGTGGGTGGCTTTGCCGGCAATATCCTGCGCCGCCTTGGCGTGGTGCCGCAGCAGATTGGCGCTGGCGATATCTATCCCGCGCTGGAACGCGGCACGATTGACGGCGCCGAATGGGTCGGGCCGCATGATGATGAAAAGCTCGGCTTCAACAAGGTCGCGCGCTTCTATCACTACCCCGGCTGGTGGGAAGGCGCTTCCTGCGGCACGCTGTTCATCAATGAACGGGCCTGGAATTCGATCCCCAAGATCTACCAATCCATGATCGAAACGGCCGCTGGGCTCGTCACCGCCTCCATGGTGCCGAAATATGACGCGCTGAACCCGCAGGCCATGAAACGTCTGCTGGCTGGCGGTACGCAACTTAAGCCCTTCTCAACACCTGTTCTGCAGGCCTGTTATGATGAGTGCTGGAAGTATTATGATGAAGTCGCGGCACAGAACGCCAATTTCAAGCGAATCCTGGACAGCCTGAAGGCCTTCCGTCCCGATAACGTCGCGTGGTTCCGTGTGGCCGAGGGCAGTTTCGACAGCTTCATGAACAGGATGTCGGCTGCCAATCGCATTTGATCCAGCCGCGTATTTGGTTTGTTGGAACCGGTCAGGTGGTCGCACCTGACCGGATTTTTTGTGGCTGAATTTTTTGGCAATGAAAAACCCCATGGCGTTTCGCCATGGGGTTTTGCGTTGAGGAGCTGGCCAGGATTTACCTGGCTGGCCCGAAGCTTGGCGGTGGTAGATCATCCTCCTCGGGTGGCGGCGCGACCTCAATTCTGACCGTACTTGGATCAATACCGTGCGGTTTATCGAGGAAGAAGGTGACCGTGATCGGCATGAAAATCACGATCGCCACCATGATAAGCTGCAAGCCCACCCAGGGGATGGCACCCCAATAGATATCCGCGCTGCTGATGGTCTTTGGAATAACGCTACGCAGGTAGAACAGCGCGAAGCCGAAGGGCGGATGCATGAAGCTGGTCTGCATATTCACGCAAAGCATCACGCCAAACCAAATCAGCGCCGCATCCGCGCCCACCACCGGGGTCAGCAGCTTCTGCGCCACTGGCGCCAGCATGGGCACGATGATGAAGGCGATTTCGAAGAAATCGAGGAAGAAGGCCAGGAAGAAGACCAACAGATTGACTGCGATCAGGAAGCCCCAAACGCCGCCCGGCAGGCTGGTCAGACCATGTTCCACCCAAAGATTGCCATCCACGCCGGCAAACACAATGGAAAAGCAGGTCGCGCCCACCACAATGAAAGCGACCATGGAGGTAATGCGCATGGTCGAACGCATGCCCTCCACAATCAAATCATGCAGCGCCTTGTCCTGCCAGGCACGCCAGCAGAGCCAAATCACCGCTGCAAAGAATACGGAGAAGCTGATGCGAAACGGCACAGTCTTCATGCCGACCGTGTAGGCAGCGACCAGACAGCAGGCTACGGCGATCAAGCCGGCGGCATAGGCCGTCTGATCCATCTTGGTCATTTTTGTATTGCGCAACACCGCCAGGATGATGGCACCAACCGTACCCAGCGCGCCTGCCTCGGTCGGCGTTGCGAGGCCCAACATAATGGTGCCGAGCACCAGGAAGATCAGAACGGCAGCGGGGATAATACCCCACATACATTTGATCAGGAGCGGCCGGCCCGTAAGGGTGCGCGGCACCGGCGGCAAATCCTGCGGTCGGATGATCGTCAGGAACCAGGTGTAAAGCGCGAAAAGCGCAATCTGCAGCAGCGAAGGCCCCCAGGCGCCCAGATACATATCGCCAACGGACCGTCCCAACTGGTCGGCCAATACCACCAGCACCAGCGAAGGCGGCACCAGCTGCGTGATGGTGCCGGATGCGGCCAAAACGCCGGTCGCGTATCGGATATTATAGTTATAGCGCATCATCACCGGCATGGTGATCAGCGCCATGGCAATCACCTGCGCGGCCACGGTGCCGGTAATGGCGCCCAGGATGAAGCCCACGATAATGACCGAATAGCCAAGGCCGCCCTTCATCGGGCCGAACAACTGCCCCATGCTTTCTAGCATATCTTCCGCCAGCCCGCATTTCTCCAATATCGCGCCCATGAGCGTGAAGAAGGGAATGGCAAGCAGCAAATCATTGGCCAGAATACTGCCGAAAATGCGCCCCGGTATGGCTTGCATGAAGTCTATGGTGAAAAAGCCCTGCGCCATGGAAATCATGCCGAAGAACAGGCCCACAGACGCGAGCGAAAAGGCCACCGGAAAGCCAATAATCAAGAATACCACCAGCCCCGCAAACATCAGGGGCGGCATCCACTCCAAAGGTATCATTGCACTGGCCTCTCGTAATGGGCTTCAAGGTCGGGGATGTCATGGCCCTGCAGCGCCGCCACGCGCTTGATGAGTTCCGAAATACCTTGCAGCGTCAGCAGGCCAAAGCCCAGAGGGATCAGGAATTTCACCGGCCAGCGCAGCAAGCCGCCGGCATTGCTGGACCATTCATTCATATGGAAGGACTGCATAAAGAAGGGCCAGGAAAGCCAGCCAATCAGGATGCAGGCCGGCAGCAGGAAGACGATAATGCCCGCAATATCCAGGATGATCTGACCGCGGCGCGACAGCATCATGTAAAGTATATCCACCCGCACATGTTCATTGCGCTTGAGCGTATAGCTGGCGCCGAGCATGACGATGGTGGCGTACATATACCACTGCAACTCAAGCCAAGCGTTGGAGCTTATGTCGAAGCCGTAGCGCATCATGGCATTGACGGAGCTGACGAGCACGGCAAGCAGCACAAGCCAGTCGCAGACCTTGCCGAAGCCTTGATTGATCCAGTCGACAAAGCGACTGAACGCCAAGAGTGGCGCCATGAAGCGAGTACCCCCTGATGGAACTTCCGCCCCGCTCGGTTGGCGGAATTTTTGACTGATTGAAGTCAAGCTAACGGAGGCTTGCACAAAAGGAAACAGCCTGAAGGGGGGCGGCGTGTGAGATTTCGGTAACCTGCCCCCTTCGCACCAGAGCGCGGGCCTGCCAGGATCGTGGCTGCCAGGGGCGAGGGAACGGGCCCGCCCGGCCAAAGCAGGAGGAAACCATGAAGCGCCGCCAGATTCTTGTCGCCGGGGCAGCCATGCTTGCCGCCCCCAGCGTCCATGCCCAGGCCTTTCCCGCCCGCCCCATTACCATCATCGCCGCCGGTGCCGCAGGTGGCCCGACCGATACCATCACGCGCATCGTGGCCGATAATCTTGGCAAGCATATCGGCCAATCCGTGGTGGTGGAGGCCATCGGCGGTTCCGTGGTGGGGCCGCAGCGTTTGGCTCAATCCCGCCCGGATGGCTATACGCTGATGATCAACAATATCGGCATGGCGGCGAGTGCCACCTTGTTCCGGCGCCTGCCTTATCAGGTACCGGGCAGCTTTGCGCCGCTTGGCATAGTCTCCGACGCTGCCATGACAGTGATCACCCGGCTCGATTTCCCGGCAGCCAATTTGCGCGAAGTGATGGCGGAATTGGGCCGCAAGGGCGATGTGATTAACTTGGCAACTGCTGGTATCGGCTCCGCGGCCAATCTCTGCGGGCTATTGGTGCAGCAGGCCGCCGGCGCCAAGGCAACCACGGTGGTTTTCCGCGGCACCGCCCCCGCCATTGCCGAACTCATGGCCGGGCGCATTGATGTTCTTTGCGATCAGGCGACGAACACCGTACCCTATATCCGCGATAATCGCGTGAAGGTTTTTGCCGTGAGCAGCCCAGCGCGCCTTGCTGGCTTGCCGAGTGTTCCCACCACTGCCGAGGCCGGATCGCCCAGCATTGCCATGTCCACCTGGCATGGGCTCTACGCCCCCGCCGGCACGCCGGAACCGATCCAGGAACACATCTCCGCCGCACTGCGTATGGCCTTGCGGGAAGAAAGGCTCCGTCAGCGCTTCGCTGATCTGCTGACCGATGTACCTTCGGATGAGCGCGCTTCCATCGCCTTCCATCGCCGCTTCGTGGCCGAGGAAGTGGATCGCTGGCGGCCCATCATTGAGGCCGCCGGCGCTTACGCGGATTAAGCGGACAGGGGGCGTGATCCGGTGAACCGGGTCACGCCTTTTTCGCAGACGGCTATTCCGCAGCCGCCTTCTCTTCTTCTTCGGTCACATCGCCGGAGAGCATCTTCTCAGACAGTACGACGGCCTGGCCACGAATGCGCTGTTCGATGGAGGCCGCCATATCCGGATGTTCGCGCAGGAAGTTCTTGGCGTTTTCACGCCCCTGGCCGATCCGCTGACTATCGCAGGAGAACCAGGCGCCCGATTTCTCAACGATATTGGCCTTCACGCCAAGATCAATCAGCTCACCAAGCTTGCTGATGCCCTCACCATACATGATGTCGAATTCCACCTCTCGGAAGGGTGGCGCCATCTTGTTCTTCACCACCTTCACGCGGGTGTGATTGCCCGTCACCTCATCACGTTCCTTGATGGCGCCGATGCGGCGGATTTCCATGCGGATCGAGGCGTAGAATTTCAGCGCATTGCCGCCCGTGGTGGTTTCCGGATTGCCGAACATGACACCGATTTTCAGGCGGATCTGGTTCAGGAAAATCAGTAGCGTGTTGGATTTGGAAACCGAACCCGTGAGCTTACGGAGCGCCTGCGACATCAGCCGCGCATGGAGCCCGACATGGGTATCGCCCATTTCGCCTTCCAATTCCGCCCGCGGCACCAGCGCCGCGACCGAATCGACCACCAGCACATCCACCGCGCCGGAACGGACCAGCGTATCGGCGATTTCAAGCGCCTGTTCGCCGGCATCGGGCTGGCTGATCAGCAGGTTGTCCACATCCACGCCAAGCTTCCTGGCATAGCCGGGGTCGAGCGCATGTTCTGCATCGACGAAGGCGCAGGTGCCGCCGCGCTTCTGCGCTTCCGCAATCACATGCAAAGCGAGCGTGGTTTTGCCTGAGGATTCCGGCCCGTAGATTTCAACAATGCGCCCCTTGGGCAGGCCGCCAATGCCAAGCGCCAGGTCAAGCCCAAGCGAGCCTGAGGATATAACCTCAATATCGCCCTGCTGGGATTGCTTGGCGCCGAGGCGCATGATGGAGCCCTTGCCGAAGGCCCTTTCGATCTGGCTGAGCGCTGCGTCGAGCGCTTTTCCCTTATCCATGCCCTATCCCCGATGCTGGTGTGTAACTTGAGGTAATTTCAACCATAACGCGATTTTGGCCGCAACTACCACAACTTATGGCAGGGAGACCAGAAAATTCGTCAGCGCCCCGCCACAAGGCCCTGAGGCCTCGATTCGGTGCAAGAGGAAGATGCCGGAGCGTTAGAGGTTTGGCAAGAACAAAAATAGAACAAAAATAATCGGGAGACCCAAACCCTTATTTTGCTCAGCTATTTGCCTGACGTCTTGTTGAACCTACCCCGCCGCACGAATTCCCCGGCTGAGGATCACCTCACCCCATTTGGCGAGCTCCCGCGTCCAATACTCATCAAACTCTGCCGGGCTATCGCCAATCGGCTCCGTCCCTTGTGTGATCATCTGCTGGCGAAAGGCCGGGTCATCCACCGCCGCGCGCACCGCGCCAGCCAGCCTTTCCACCACCACGCTGGATAGGCCCGCCGGCCCCATCAGCGCCATATCGGTGGACGAATCAAACCCCGTCACACCTGATTCCGCCAGCGTCGGCAATTCCGGCAAAAGGGAGGACCGTGTTGCGGTGCCCACCGCCAGCAATTTCAGCGTGCCTGCGGCGCGATGCGGCAGGGAAGATACCGCATCAATGAAGGACATTTGCGTCTCTCCGGCCACCACTGCCTGCATGGAAGGCGCGCCACCGCGATAGGGGACATGCAGCATCTTGAGCCCCGCTATCGCCATCAGCATTTCACTCGCCAAATGGCTTGATGCGCCAATTCCGGCTGAGGAGAAGGAAATCTGTTCTGGCCTGGCCCGCACATAAGCCAGGAATTCCGCAATGTTATTCACCGGCAAGCCAGGATGCACGCAAAGCGCCTGCGGCGTGCGCCCCACCAGGCTGATGCCCGTAAAGCCAGCGCGATTATCATAAGGCAGCGGGCTGATCAGATGGGGCGCGATGGCATAGGTGCTATTGGTCGCGAATAGCAGCGTATAGCCATCAGGTCGCGCGCGGGCGACAGCGCCATGCCCGATTGTGCCCGAAGCGCCGGCGCGATTATCCACCACGAATTGCTGCCCGAAAGCCGTGCTGAAGCGCTGCGCGAAAAGCCGCGCCATGGTGTCGGAAGACCCACCTGCCGGCCAGGGATTGATGATCTGCACCGGGCGCGCCGGCCACATCTCCTGCGCCGAGGCGTGGCGTAGTGCGGGCGCGGCCAGTAGCCCAGCTAGAACCACGCGGCGATGGATGGAATGCATGGAAGCCTCCTTCAGCTTTGGCTCAATTCAATGATGAGATTGCGATGCCTGTCCACGGAAACCAGTGCCTCAGGTGGAATAACGCAGGTTGATTCGCGTTCTTCCACCAGCGCCGGGCCAGCAAAAGCTGCCCCCGGCGCCAGCCGATACCGGTCATAAACCGCGCAATCGCACCAGCCATGGCCTTCAAACAGCGCGCGCCTGACGCCGCGCTGCGCTTCGCCTGCCTCGGCCTGTTGCGCACCTTCCATGGCGATATCGCGCCCGGGGGCGGAAGCGGCAAGCCGCCACGTCAGCGCTTCAATCGGCAGCCCATCCAGGGCGCGGCCGAAGCGTTCGCGATAGGCAGCAAGGAAATTCTCCGCAATGGCGGCAACATCATCCTGTCCCGGCGCAAGGCTTGGCATAGGCACGGGGATTTCAAACCCCTGGCCGACATAACGCATATCCGCCGCGGGTTTGTAGATGATATCAGCAGGATCAGCGCCGGCGCCCAGCAACAACCCGCGCGCTTCCGCGACCATTTCGGCATAAAGCGCGGCAACTTTCGCCCAATCCAGCCTCTCCAACCGCCCGACCAGGCTGCGCACCAAATCAGTCGCGGGTGGGGCGACCAGAAAGCCAATCGCGGAAGCAACACCGGCGCCGAGTGGCACCAGCACGCGCTTGATCTTCAGCAGCCTTGCCAAATCACACGCATGCACCGGCCCCGCGCCGCCAAAGGCAATCAGCGTAAAGCGGCGCGGATCGCGGCCCTTTTCTGCCATATGCATGCGCGTCGCCGCTGCCATGGTCTCATCCACAATGCGGCGAATGCCAAGCGCGGCGTCATCGGCACTGACGCCGAGCTTCGCTGAAAGATCACCACTCACGGCGCGCGTCACGGCGGGCAGATCAAGCGCCATTTCGCCACCCAGGAAATAGGCGGGATCAAGCCGGCCAAGCACCAGATCGGAATCGGTGACGGTGGGCTCAACCCCGCCGCGCCCGTAGCAGATGGGGCCGGGCTTGGCGCCCGCGCTGCGCGGCCCGACCTTCATCAGCCCGGAAGCGGGATCAACCCGCGCGATGGAACCTCCGCCCGCGCCGATTTCGATCATATCCACCACGGATACTTTTAACGGCAGGCCGGAACCCTTTTGGAAGCGCCGCACGCGCCCCGCTTCGAAATCGAATTTACGGTCCGGCGCGCCATTCTGGATCAGGCACATCTTGGCCGTGGTGCCGCCCATGTCATAGGAAATCACCTGATCCAGCCCGGCGCGTTGCGCGAGCCATGATGCCGCCATGGCCCCCGCCGCCGGCCCACTTTCAATCAACCGGATCGGGTAATCCTTCGCCTCCTGCACGGAAGCAATGCCACCGCCCGAGAGCATCACATAAAGCGCCCCCGTCACGCCCATCGCGGCGAGGGATGCTTCAAGCTTCGCCAGATAGCGCTGCATACGCGGCTGCACATAGGCATTGGCGCAAGCCGTGCTGATGCGTTCAAATTCGCGGATTTCCGGCGCCACGGCGGATGAAAGTGTCATGGCCAGATCAGGATAAAGCCTGCGTATCACCTCCGCCGCGCGGCGTTCATGGCGCGGGTCGCGCCAGGCATGCAGAAAGCCAATCGCCAGGGCTTCAACCTTTTCAACCTCCACCAATTGGCGCGCGGCGGCGATTAGTACGGCTTCATCCAGGGGCAGCAGTATTTGGCCTCGAACATCCAAGCGTTCGGGCACTTCCAGGCGCAAATGGCGCGGCACCAGCGTGGGCGGTGCTTCCAGGAAAAGATCGTATAAATCATAGCGGATTTCGCGCCCGATCTCGATGGAATCGCGGAAGCCATCTGTGGTGAGCAAGCCCACCTTGCAGCCGGTGCGTTCGATGATGGTATTCGTCACCAGCGTCGTGCCATGCACAATACTGTGCAAATCGGCGGGCTTGAGGCCGGTTTCTTCCAGCAAGCGTGCAATGCCGGCGACAATCGCTTCCGATGGATCATCTGGCGTGGTCAGCCGCTTGCCGGTCGCCACCAGATTGCGCGCTGGATCATGCAGGACGAAATCGGTGAAGGTGCCGCCGACATCAACGCCGATGCGTGCTGTGGCGCTCATGGCTTGGCTCCGTAATCACGCGTGGCGCCTGCGGCGGAGACATAGCCATCGCGAATATCTGCGGCCAATGCTTCGGGATCACGCGTTGCGGGGTCTCCATAACCGCCGCCGCCAGGGTAGAGCAGTGTCACCCGCGTGCCGGGCGAAACCGTGGTGCGGGATTTCGGGTGCGGGCGCGTGCCATCATCAAAGGCAATCACCGCCGCACCGCCCGCGCCGCCACCCAAAACGCCCTGCGCCGGATGGTCGCGCCGGTCGGACAGCAGCGAAAGCCGCACCTCATCCGGGGCGCGCACTTCGATCTCCACCTCCTGCCCCAGCCCGCCACGAAAGCGCCCGGCGCCGCCGGAATCAGCGCGCAGTCTTTTCTTCCACACCACCAAGGGTGCAACGCTTTCATAAGCCTCAATCGAGCCGGCGCCGACATTGGTGGGGAAGGCGGTGGTTGGCAGCCCGTCACGATGCGGCGAAGCGCCCATGCCGCCCGAGGCGAACAAGACTTGTGAGAAGCGATCCCCGGCACCATCCAACCCGCTGAACAGCGCGCGCATGGTGGGCGCGCCGCCACATTCCGCAATGATCTTATCCGGCATGATGGGTGCGAGTGCCTTATAGATCGCCCCCGCCAGCAAATGCCCGGTCAATTGCCGCGCGCTGCACGCCGCCGGGAAGCGCGGGTTCAGGATGCTACCCTCAGGGGCGCTGACGGTAATGGCGCCATAGGAACCCTCATTGCGTGGTGTGAAGGGGTCAAGCGCGCATTTCACCGGATAAACCGAATAGGCATGGGTGTAATTCATCACGCAATTGATGCCGCGATCCACCTGTTTGGAACTGCCGGCGAAATCAATATGCATCGTCTCACCCTTAATGGTGACGGCGCAGGCGATGCGCGTAATCGCCTCATCAAAGCCGTCGGCTTCCAGGGTGGAATGCCAGGTGCCATCGGGAAGGGCCGCAATGGCGCGGCGCATGGCGGCATCCGCCCGCTGATGGAGTGCAGCGCCCAGCCCTTGTAAATCAGGCAAGCCGGTATCGCCCAGAAATTCATCCACGCCGCGCGCGCAGACCTCATTTGCGATCACCTGCGCTTCCAGATCGCCCATCACTTGCCGTGGCAGGCGCACATTCGCGAGCAGAACCTCCACCAAATCCTTATTGCGTTTGCCGGCGCGAAACAGGCGGGAAGGGGGGATGCGGATGCCTTCTTCAAACAATTCCCGACAATCGGCGGACCACAGCGCGCCGCCGACATCGGGTGAATGCGAAATGGAACCGGCAAAGCCCACCAGCTTGCCCTTGTGGAAAATCGGGCTGACCGCGGTGAAATCCGGCAAATGCCCGGTGGCAAGCCATGGATCATTGGTGATGACGCAATCACCTGGCTGCCAGGTCTCCGCCGGGAAGCGTTCCAGAAATGTCTTCGTGGTTTTCGGCAGAATGCAGGAGAAGGAGGCGATGCCGCCGGTATTCTCGCTGATTGAATCCCCATTGCGGTCCATCAGCACCGTCGCGAAGTCATTTGATTCGCGGACAATGGTGGAAAAGGCCGTACGCAACAGGCCGGTTGCGGCCTCATCAGCGATGGAAATCAGGCGGGACCAGTAGATTTCCAGGCTGATTGGATCAAAGGTGTCGTGCCGATCATGCGTTGCCATCATGCTCTATCCCAAGGCGCGCCATGCGTTGTGCAAGGCGCGCGCATCGGACGCCCGGATGGCAGGCGCGTCAAGTCAAGCGGGTTTGGCTTCCTCAGCGGGCGAGATGGTGATCAGCCCCAGCTTCATCAGCCAGACCATGCCCATGGCGGCGCGCGGGCGCTGATCGGGCGGCAAGGCGCCACCCAATTCACCCGCCGTCATGCTGCCTTGCGCCAAGCGTTCCAGCATCACTTGAAAGCCATTGAGGGAAGGCAGCAATGAACCGCGAGAAACCGCGCCAGGTATGGCCGCGCGCTGGCGCAACAGGTCAAGATTTGCGCCCGGCACCAGCGTCACGCGCTGCTTCGGGTCCAGCCGATTCGTTGGATAATCGGCGAATAGCATGAAGGGATCAGGGCGCGTCGGCGCAACTTGGCGCCCAGGGACCAGTGGCGCGAATTCCGCTGCCTTGGCGCGAATGCGCGCCTGTTCATCCCATAGCGCCTGATATTGCGGAATGATGGCGGACCAATCATACATGCGCCGAGCGCGCAGCCTTGCCGCTTCCGCCATCTGCCGGCGCAAATTCGCATCTTCGGCGAGCCGATAATAGGCATCCGCCGCCGCGCCGATATCCATGGCAATGGCCTGAGAGGTTGCGCGCAAATAGGCGTTGTAGTCATCTGCCCCCATTTGGTAGCGCATGGCAATGGGATTGCCATTGCCGCCCATCATGGTTGGGATGCGAAACCCCGTCACGCCATCTTCCACCGTATCGCGAAAGCCATCCCAATCCGTCACCACAACGGGCAAGCCCGCCGCCATGGCTTCAACCGGCGCCAGGCCGAAGGTTTCCTGGATATTGTCCACCGGCAGGGTGAAGATATCCGCCGCCGCCCAGGCTTTTGTGCGAATCTCGGCATTCTGGCCATCCAGCAGATGCACCTTCACATCCGGGCAGGCTTGCGTCGCGGCATCGGTAAAGGCGGGGCGCGAGCCATCACCTTCAATCCAGCCGGTCAACAGCAGATGGAGCTTCCGCCCCCTGCGTTCGGCTGCCTTTTGCAGGGCGAGAAACATCGGCAAAGGCGAGAATTTCGTCGCATTGGACAGGCGTGCCACCAGAATAATGGCGATATCCTCAGCCTGGATGCCCAATTCCTGGCGATAGGCAGCACCCAGGGCAGGGTCGCGGCGGAAGGCATCGCACTCCACGCCAAGCGGGATCATGGGCAGCATCGGCACTCCCGCCCGCGTCGCCCCCAAAGCGCTTTGCAGATAGGCCACATTTTCCTGCAATTGCCGCCGTACCATGCTCTGCACCGCGCGGGACGTGCAGATGATCGCATCCCAGGGCTGGACCGGCGCGGTCAGACCACGGGCCAGGGCCTCCATCACCCGGTCGGTTGAGGTTGTATGCGTCACCCCACAAAGGCTGAAGGCGCGCTGATTGCCGAGCCTGCGGCGCCAATAGGCGTAGGTATCCAGCCCGGGGCCGGGTAGGAACAGCGTACCGGCTTCGATCACCGGCTGCGCTGCCTCAACGCTTGCGGTCTTGACCGTGATATTGGGCGCGCGGGCCCGGATTTCTGCTGGAAAGCCCTTTGCTTCCCGGTCATTCAGCATAAGCCCGACCAGGCTTTCCAGCCCGCCATGGCGCAGCAGGCCATTCAGGAAGCTATCGCCAGCGACTCGCCGGCCAAGCATGGCGCGGCCCTCAGATACATAGCCATCAGCAGCATAGAGTAGAGCAACAGAACGGGTCATGAGCTTCGTGCCTTAAATGCTAATCCGTCACTAAATCCTCCGCCATGCCCGATCAATGGCGCCTGGATTGTGGCGGCTGACGCATCAGGGTAAGCGCCCCCCTATGCAGATCGAAAAGCAACGCCAATCAGCCGGCGCCATCGCCGCCCAGGGGCCGGAGCCGCGCTATGCGGCGCTGCTGGCGCGCGGGGAAATCGCGCCCGATGCCGCCCAGGCAGCCGCCATTGGGCGCTTGCAGGCGCTCTGGCAGGCATTGCGCGGCTACGACCCGGCGCCGCTTGACCCGCCCGCCAAGCCGCAGGGTTTTTTGGGTCGGCTTCTGGGCCGCAGCGCCGCCCCCCCGCGTCCGGACCCACCCCAGGGGCTTTATCTGGTGGGGGAGGTCGGGCGCGGCAAATCCATGCTGATGGATTTGTTCTTTGACGTGGCGGAGGTGCCGCGCAAGCAAAGGCTGCATTTCCACGCCTTCATGCAGCAGGCGCATCGGCGCATCCATGGCTGGAAGCAGGTGCATGGCGATAGCGCGGACCCCATCCCGCCCTTGGCCGATTCCATCGCCGCCGATGCCGCTTTGCTCTGCTTTGACGAGTTTCAGGTGCATGACATCGCCGATGCCATGATCCTGGGTCGGCTGTTTGAGGCGCTTTTCGCCCGTGGGACCGTGATTGTTGCCACGTCAAACACCGCCCCGGATGATCTGTTCAAGGGCCAGCCCGGGCGGGACGCTTTCCTGCCTTTCATCGCGCTCATCAACCAGCATGTGGAGGTCTGGCCCCTGGTCGCGGCGCGGGATTACCGGCGGGAAAGGATCAGAAGCCTGCCCACCTGGCATGTCCCCGCCGATGGCAGGTCCGAAACCGCGCTGGATGCTGCTTTTGCGGAACTGACCGGCCAGGAAAGGGGGGCGCCCATGGAACTGCCCCTGCTCGGCCGGGTGATTGAAGTGCCGGAAGCCGCCCGGGGCGTGGCGCGCTTCGATTTCAACGCATTATGCGGCAAGCCCCTGGGCCCAGCGGATTACTTGGCCATTGCCCAGTCCTTCCATAGCCTGGTAGTCGATGACATCCCCCGCCTGGGGCCGGAGAATTTCGACAAGGCGCGCCGCTTCATCACCTGCATCGACACGCTTTACGAACACCACTGCAAGCTGGTGGCGAGTGCGGCTTCCAGCCCCGATCAGCTTTATGAACGCGGGACCAATGCCGCGATGTTCGAACGCACGGCCTCTCGGCTGACCGAAATGCAAAGCCAGGAATATCTGGCCCTGCCGCATCTGGGCGGGCAGAGCCCAGCCTGAACGCCGCCCGCCTTGCCGGGCGGAGGCTTCGGGGCTAGGAGTCTGGCGTTTTCCAGGCAAGGTTTAAGGAAGCGACATGGCCCGCAAGAAAATTGCTTTGGTCGGCGCCGGTAATATCGGCGGCACTTTGGCTCACCTCATTGGTCTCAAGGAACTTGGCGACGTTGTGATGTTCGATGTCTTCCCCGGCGTTGCCGCGGGCAAGGCGCTGGACCTCATGCAATCCGGCCCGGTGGATGGGTTTGATTCGCACATGGTCGGCACGGGCGATTATGCCGCCATTGCCGGTTCCGATGTGGTGATTGTCACCGCTGGCTTCCCGCGCATGCCGGGGATGAGCCGCGATGATCTGGTGGCGAAGAATGCCGGCGTGATCGCCCAAGTGGCGGAAGGCATCAAGAACCATTGCCCGAATGCCTTTGTGATCGTCATCACCAACCCGCTGGATGCGATGGTGTGGGTGATGCGCGAAAAATCCGGCCTGCCACACAACAAGGTTGTTGGCATGGCGGGCGTGCTGGATTCGTCGCGCTTCCGGCTGTTCCTGGCGCAGGAATTCAATGTCTCGGTCGAAGATGTCACCGCCTTCGTGCTGGGCGGGCATGGCGATACCATGGTGCCGCTGACGCGCTATTCCACCGTGGCCGGCATTCCCGTGCCTGATCTGATCAAGATGGGCTGGACCACGCAGGAAAAGATTGATGCCATCGTGGCGCGCACCGCCAATGGTGGTGGTGAGATTGTGAAGCTTTTGGAACGCGGCAGCGCCTTCTATGCGCCGGCGGCTTCCGCCATTGCCATGGCGGAAAGCTACCTGAAGGACAAGAAGCGCGTGCTGCCCTGCGCTGCCTGGCTGACTGGCCAATATGGCATCAAGGATCTTTATGTCGGCGTGCCGGTGGTGATTGGCGCGGGCGGCATTGAACGCATTGTTGAAATTGAACTGAATCCGGCTGAACAAGCCGCTTTCGATAAAAGCTGCGCTGCGGTGCAGGAATTGATCGAAGCGTCACGCAAGTTGGTTGGCTGATCCCTAAAGGGGCCGGGCAGCAAGCCCGGCCCTTTCCGTATCCTTACCGGAGCTTCCTGCATGAACATTCATGAGTATCAGGCGAAGGAATTGCTGCGCCGCTATGGCGTTGCCGTTCTTGAAGGCCATGTCGCCTGGAATGCCGAGGAAGCCGCCGCGGCAGCGGCCAAGCTCCCTGGCCCGGTCTATGTGGTGAAATCACAAATCCATGCGGGTGGTCGCGGCGCGGGCCGCTTCATGGAAGACCCGAACGGCAAGGGCGGCGTGCGCGTGGTGAAATCCGCCGCCGATGTGAAGGCCGCCGCTGATGCCATGATCGGCAAGACGCTGGTGACCAAGCAGACCGGCCCTGCCGGCAAGCTGGTGTCCCGCGTTTATGTGGAAGATGGCTGCGATATCGCGCGAGAGCTTTATCTGGGCCTGCTGGTGGACCGCGCGACCTCGCGCCTGACCATCATGGCGTCCACCGAAGGTGGGATGGAAATTGAAGAAGTCGCGGAAAACCACCCCGAGAAAATCCTGAAGGTCGCGATCGACCCGGCTTCGGGGGTTTCAGGTTTTCATGCGCGCAAGCTCGCCTTCGGCCTTGGGCTGACGGGCAAGCAGGTTGCATCCTTCACCAAGTTTGTGCTGGCGCTTTACGGCGCCTTTGTTGAACTTGATTGCGCGATTGTTGAAATCAATCCGCTGGTCGTGACCGGCGCTGGTGAGATTGTCGCCCTCGACGCCAAAGTATCCTTCGATGACAGCGCCCTGTTCCGCCATAAGGATCTTGAAGCGCTGCGCGACGATACGGAAATGGACCCAAAAGAACTCGACGCGGTCAAGAATGACCTGAATTATGTGGCTTTGGATGGTGAGATCGGCTGCATGGTTAATGGCGCGGGCCTGGCCATGGCGACGATGGATATCATCAAGCTTTATGGTTCCAGCCCGGCCAACTTCCTTGATGTGGGCGGCACGGCTACTGCGGCGCGCGTCACGGAAGCGTTTCGCATCATCACCTCCGATTCCAATGTGAAGGCCATTCTGGTCAATATCTTCGGCGGCATTGCGAAATGCGACATGATCGCGACGGGCATTGTGGAAGCGACCAAGACGCTTTCGTTGAAGGTGCCTTTGGTGGTGCGGCTTGAAGGCACCAATGTGGATTTGGGCAAGAAGATCCTGGCCGATAGCGGGCTTGCCATTATTGCCGCCGATAATCTTGCTGATGCGGCGAAGAAAGTCGTCGCTGCTGTGAAGGGGGCCTGAACCATGGCTGTTCTTGTCAACGCCAATACCCGCGTGATGACCCAGGGCTTTACCGGGGCGCAGGGCACCTTCCATGCCGAACAGGGCATTGCCTATGGTTCGACTTATGTCGGCGGTGTCACGCCCGGCAAGGGCGGCACCACCCATATCGGCCTGCCGGTGTTTGATACCGTGGCTGAATGTGTCGCCAAGACCGGCGCCAATGCCTCCGTGATCTATGTGCCGCCGCCTTTCGCGGCGGATGCGATTCTGGAAGCGATTGATGCGGAAGTGCCGCTGATTATTTGCATCACGGAAGGCATTCCGGTGCTGGATATGGTCAAGGTGAAGCGCGCGCTGGATGGCTCCAAATCCCGCCTGGTTGGGCCGAATTGCCCGGGCGTGATCACGCCAGGCGCCTGCAAAATCGGCATCATGCCGGGCCACATCCATAAGCCTGGTTCGGTTGGCATCGTCTCCCGTTCCGGGACGCTCACCTATGAAGCCGTGGCGCAAACCACCGCCGCCGGGCTTGGCCAATCAAGCTGCGTTGGCATTGGTGGTGACCCGGTGAAGGGTATGGACTTCATCGAGGTGCTGGAGATGTTCCTGGCCGACCCAGATACCAAATCCATCGTCATGATTGGCGAGATTGGCGGGCAATCCGAAATCCTGGCCGCCGAATACCTGAAGCGAGAGAATTTCGCCCCCGGCAAGCCGAATAAGCCGGTGGTGGGCTTCATCGCCGGCGCCACGGCCCCTCCGGGTCGGCGCATGGGCCATGCCGGGGCGGTGATTTCTGGCGGGGCGGATACGGCGGAAGCGAAAATGGCCGCCATGAAAGCCGCTGGGATTCACGTTGCGGATAGTCCTTCTGCGCTAGGCTCCACCATGGTCAAGGCGCTTGGTGGCTGATTTCGCCCAAAACTAGAATTGGGGGCTGCCGCAGCGGGCGTTAAGGCCTTATGCTTGCAGCCCTCTGCCCCGGTGCCGGGGCGCTGCACGGCACCACAAGAACACATCCGCCAAACCCCGAACGGGGCAGCCCAGGCGGAAGGGAGAAGGTTGATGGCCGGAGTGGATATTATCGCAACCGCGATGACGGGGGCGAATGCTGCCTATCTTGCTGATCTCTACGCCAGATGGACAGAAAATCCCGGAAGCGTGGACCCAAGCTTTGCGGAGCTTTTCGCTTCCCTGAATGATGAAGCCCGAGCGGTGCTGACGGATGCCTCCGGCGCTTCCTGGGCACCACGTATTCGCGGCGCTTTTGGGCCGGAACCTGAAAAGCCTGCCCCCGCCAAGGGCGCCAAGCCAGGCGCGGCGGACCCGGAAGCCACGCGCCGCGCGGTGCTGGATTCGATCCGCGCGCTGATGCTGATCCGCAGCTATCGTGTGCGCGGGCATTTGGAAGCACGGCTTGATCCGCTCGCCCTGCAAGTGCCGAAACCTCACCCTGAGCTTGATCCCAAGACCTATGGCTTCACGGATGAGGATTGGGATCGGCAAATCTTCCTGGATTTCGTGTTGGGCAAGGAAACGGCCAGCCTGCGTGATATCCTTGCCATCTGCCGCGCTTCCTATTGCGGTTCGATCGGCGTGGAATTCATGCATATTCAGGACCCGGATCAGAAATCCTGGATCCAGCGCCGCATTGAAGGTGCGCCCTGGAATGGCGCTTTCGATACCGCGCAGAAGAATCAAATCCTGCAGCAATTGACGGAAGCGGAAGGCTTTGAAGCCTTCTGCGCGCGCAAATTCGTGGGCACCAAGCGCTTCGGCCTGGAAGGTGGCGAAACCACCATTTCCGCCGTGCAGGCAGCGATTGAAACCGCAGCCAAGCAGGGTGCCAAGGAAATCGCCATCGGCATGGCGCATCGTGGCCGGTTGAACATGCTGGTCAATGTCGTTAAGAAATCCTTCACGCAGGTGTTTTCGGAATTCAAAGGCAATTCCAGCAATCCGGATGATACCGGGGGCTCGGGCGATGTGAAGTATCACCTGGGGACCAGCACCGATATCGAAATTGTCGGCAATAAGGTTCACCTTTCGCTGCAACCCAATCCTTCGCATTTGGAAGCGGTGGACCCGGTGGTGGCGGGCAAGGTGCGTGCGCGGCAGGATATGTCGGGCGATATCAAAGGCCGGCGTTCCGTGATGGGCATTCTGCTGCATGGCGATGCGGCCTTTGCCGGGCAGGGCGTTGTTTATGAAACGCTGGCGATGAGCCAATTGGTTGGCTATCGCACCGGCGGCACATTGCATATCGTCACCAATAACCAGATCGGCTTCACCACCGTGCCGCTGCACGCCTATTCAGGCTTGTATTGCACCGATGTGGCGAAATCCGTGCAGGCGCCAATCCTGCATGTGAATGGTGACGATCCGGAAGCGGTGGTGTTCTGCGCGCGGCTCGCTGCCGAATTCCGCATGGTGTTCGGCGCGGATGTGGTGCTGGATATCGTCTGCTATCGCCGCCACGGCCATAATGAAAGTGATGAACCGGCCTTCACGCAGCCGCTCATGTACAACCGCATTCGCGAAATGCGCACCACGCGCACGCTTTATGCGGAACGGCTGGCGCAGGAAGGCTCGGTGCCTTCTGAATCCTCCAAGGCGATGCTGGATGCCTTCAATGCGCGGCTTGAGGAAGCCTTTGAGGCTTCGCAATCCTTCCGCCCCAACAAGGCGGATTGGCTGGAAGGGCATTGGTCCGGCCTCAAGCCCGCTGGTTCCACGGATGAGGCGGAGCAGCTTGAAGCGACATCCGTCGCGCCGGAAATACTGAAGGAAGTTGGTGAAGCGCTTTGCCGTGTGCCGAAGGAATTCGGCGTCAATTCGAAAATCGCGCGGCAATTGGAACAGAAGCGCCAGGCGATTGACACGGGCGAGGGGATTGATTGGGCAACAGGTGAGGCGCTTGCTTTCGGCTCCCTGCTGCTGGAAGGCCATCGCGTGCGTTTGTCAGGCGAAGATGTGCAGCGCGGCACCTTCAGCCATCGCCATGCGGTGCTGATTGATCAGGCAAGCCAGGCGGAATACACGCCGCTCAATAACATCCGCACCGGACAGGCGAAGTTTGAAGCCTTCAATTCGCTGCTCGCTGAATTTGGTGTGCTTGGCTTCGATTACGGCTATTCGCTGGCGGACCCGAAGACGATGGTGCTTTGGGAAGGTCAGTTTGGTGACTTCGCCAATGGCGCGCAGGTGATCATCGATCAGTTCATCGCCTCGGGTGAGACAAAATGGCTCCGTATGTCGGGCCTGGTGATGCTGTTGCCGCATGGCTATGAAGGGCAGGGGCCGGAACATTCTTCGGCGCGGCTTGAACGCTATTTGCAGCTTTGTGCGGAACGCAATATGCGCGTCTGCAACTTCACCACGCCGGCCAATTACTTCCATGCGCTGCGCCGGCAAATGAAGGCGAATTACCGAAAGCCCTTGGTGGTGATGACGCCGAAATCCCTGCTGCGCCATAAGCTTGCCATCAGCAGCCTGTCGGAATTCGGCCCCGGCAGCGGTTTCCGGCACGTGATTGATGAGGTGGATAAGATCGCGCCGCCCAAGAAAATCCGTCGCGTCGTGCTGTGCACCGGCAAGGTTTATTATGATCTGCTGCAGGAACGCCGCGACAAGGGCATCAAGGATGTCGCGATTGTGCGGATGGAACAGCTTTATCCCTTCCCGCGCATCAGCCTGCCGCCGGTACTGGCGCAATATCCCAATGCGGATGTGGTCTGGTGCCAGGAAGAACCGGAGAATATGGGTGCCTGGAATTTCGTGGATCGCAAGATTGAAGGTGTGTTGAAGACGCTGAACATCAAGGCGAAGCGCCCAGATTACGTGGGCCGGGAGGAGGCAGCAAGCCCTGCCACCGGCCTTGCGAAAGTGCATCAACATCAACAGGAAGCATTGGTGCGCGCGGCCCTGGCGGGCTGACGCGTATTGGTTTTGGAACGGATCGAGCAATGACCAATATTGTCGTGCCCACTCTGGGCGAAAGCGTTTCTTCCGCCACGGTTGCGCGTTGGCTCAAGAAATCGGGCGATGCCGTGGCGGCGGATGAGCCCTTGGTGGAGCTTGAGACCGATAAGGTGACGGTGGAAGTGAATGCGCCGGTTGCTGGCGTTATTGCCGCCATTGCTGCTGATACCGGGGCGGAAGTACTCCCTGGTGCCGTGCTGGGCAGCATCCAGGCCGGCGCTGCCGCTGGGGCGAAGCCTGCCGCAGCGCCCGCGCCGTCCGCCAAGCCCGCCGCTGCACCTGTGCCTGCGCCGGCTGCCGCTTCGGGCCATGCGCCGATGCCGGCTGCTGCCAAGTTGATCGCCGAAACCGGTGCCAGCGCAGCCGCGATGGGTGCGGGCACGGGCAAGGATGGGCGCATCACCAAGGGTGATGTGCTGGCCTATCTGGCGCAGCCCGCCGCCGCGCCGGCGCCCGCCCCCGCCGCGCGTGCTTCCCGCCCGCCGGAAGCGGGTGAAGAACGCGTGAAAATGACGCGCTTGCGCACCACCATCGCGCGCCGCTTGAAGGAAGCGCAGAATACCGCGGCGATGCTGACCACCTTCAATGAGGTGGATATGTCAGCCGCCATGGCGCTGCGGGCAGAATATCGGGATGCCTTTGAAAAGCGGCATGGCGTGAAGCTTGGCTTCATGTCCTTCTTCGTGAAGGCGTGCATCGCGGCGCTGAAGGAATTCCCGGCGGTCAATGCCGAAATTGATGGCGATGAGATCGTCTATAAGAATTTCGTGCATATGGGCATTGCGGTGGGCGGGCCTTCGGGCCTGGTGGTGCCGGTGCTGCGCAATGCCGATACGATGGGCTTTGCCGAAATTGAAAAGCGTATCGGCGAATTCGGCAAGCGTGCGCGTGATGGTGCCTTGAAGCTGGAAGAATTGGCTGGTGGTTCATTCACCATCACCAATGGCGGGATTTATGGCTCGCTCATGTCCACGCCGATCTTGAACCCGCCGCAATCGGGCATTCTTGGCATGCACAAGATCCAGGATCGCCCCATGGCGGTGGCTGGCAAGATCGAAATCCGCCCGATGATGTATATCGCGCTGTCCTATGACCACCGCATTGTGGACGGGAAGGAAGCGGTGAGTTTCCTTGTACGCGTGAAGGAAAGCGTCGAGGACCCGCGTCGGTTGATGCTGGATATTTGAAGATGGGATCCAAGGGGGGGTCGCCCCTTGGCGGGTGGGCGCGGGAGGGCAGAGCCCTCCCGTTTTTCTTTCAGTCTATGCTCAAATTCAACCGCGCCACCCATTCGCGTTCATATTCAACGCGCGCCTTCACGAAGGCGAGGTAATCCGCGGTATTCAGATATTCGCGCGGCATGTCCCAGCGTTTTACCACCGCCTGGGATGATTCATCCTCCCAGGCTTTTTTGAAGGCGTTGTGTAGGATTTCGACAATTTCTCCCGGCATGCCGCGCGGCCCCGCGACGCCATAGGGGCTCGTCACCACCATGTCATAGCCAAGCTCATTCAGTGTTGGCGCATTGGGGAAGCCACCCAGGCGATCACGCGTCCAGACACTCAGCAGGCGGAATTCGCCGGCCTCCACTTGGGGGCGCCAGGCTTGCGCATCGGCGACCATGGTGATCTGCCGGCCAAGCAAAGCGGTGACACCTTCCTGTGCGCCGCGATAGGGCACATGGGTCATTTCCGCCTTTTCGCGGCGGAGCAAATCTTCCATCGCGATATGGTTGGTGGTGGCGATGCCGCTGGTGGAATAGGTCAATTCGCCGGGTTTGCGGCGCGCTTCGGCAAAAACATCTGACAGGCGCTGATACTGGCTATCGGTGCGCACCACCGTGCCGAAGGTGAAGCCAGAAAACTGCATGATGTAGGTGAAGTCATTCACCGGGTCCCAGCTTGGCTGCCTGGTCAGGAAGGGATGGCGCAGCACGGAAAGGTGATGATGCGCCAGCGTATAGCCATCTGGCACACCTTGCGTGACCAGAAAGGTTGCGGCGCGTGTGCCCCGCGCGCCTGGCATATTTTCAGAAAGAATGGGTTGCCCAAGATCCTTCCGCAGCACTTCGAACATATTGCGCTGAAGCGCATCGAGCGATCCGCCCGGCAGCCAGGGGGTGATGAAGCGGATAGGCCGATTGGGAAAGCGGCCCTGCGCCAGGGCCGGTGCGGCCAAAAGGCTGGCGCCAAGCCCAAGCGCCGCGCGGCGATGAAGCTTCACCATGGCGTTGCCCTCAGCCATCCAGCGTCAGACCAAGGCGGCGCACCATGGTCTTTTCATATTCTACGCGCTCAACAATGAAGCGCCGATAGCTTTCCGTGTCCTGATAGACCAGCGGCATATCAAACCGCGAGCGGATCGTCGTGTTCTCGGGGCTGAACAGCGCGTCCTTCATGGCATCATGCAGCACGCGCACAATGCCCGGGTCCATGCCCTTGGGGCCGCTCACGCCATAGGGGGAGGCAACAACCATGTCGTAGCCAAGTTCCTTCAGCGTCGGCACGGCGGGGAAGCGTGGGGCGCGTTCCGCGCTCCATACCGCAAGGGCGCGCATTTGGCCGGCTTCGACATTCGGTGCCCAGGTGGAGCTATCGCAGATCATATCCACCTGGCCGGAAAGCACGGCGGTGACCCCTTCATTGGCGCCGCGGAAGGGCACATGGGTCAGGCTGATTTTCTCGATCTCCTGAATGGATTCCATGGCCAGATGGTTCGTTGTGCCAATCCCGCTGGTTGAATAGGTCAGCTTGCCCGGATTGGCGCGCGCATAGGCGATCAGATCCTGCCAGGATTTCAGCGGACTATCGGCCTTGACGGCGGTGCCGAACAGCCAGCCCGTCATGCCAATGATATGGGTGAAATCACCAATCGGGTCCCAGCCCGGCGTCCGCATCATCCAGGGCCGGCGCAGCACGGAAAGATGCATTTGCGTAAGCGTATAGCCATCCGGCCGCGCCTGCTGCGCAACCGTGAGCGGCCCAAGCGTGCCGCCGGCGCCGGGGCGGTTCTGCACTACCATGGGCTGGCCGAGCGCCTTGCCGACCAGTTCCGAGATGGACCGCAACTGCGCATCCGCGGAACCGCCAGCGGGCCAGGGTACCACAAGCTGGATGGGGCGTTCTGGAAATCGCCCCTGCGCCAGGGCAAGGCCCGGTGCTGCCAAGGCAGCGCCAGCTACGCCCAGCAGGGCACGACGCGAAATATCGGTGTTTGTGGTCATGATGCTTCCTCCCGAGCGCGCGTTTATCGGCGCCACTTTCTGGCATCAGGATATGCAGAAAATCACGCTAAACCCAAGCCCTAATTCCATGGCTTGATCGCCCCGCCTGACCGGTCCAAACATGGTCCCAGAAAGACAAGGGTTGAGGATGCCTGACCATGAGTGATGCTTTTGACGTTATCCTGATTGGCGCCGGCCCCGGCGGCTATGTCTGCGCCATCCGCGCGGCGCAGCTTGGCATGAAGGTCGCCTGCGTGGAAAAGCGCGAAACACTGGGCGGCACTTGCCTCAATGTCGGCTGCATCCCTTCCAAGGCTTTGCTGCAATCCTCGGAATATTATGAGGAAGCGCAGCATAAGCTTGCCGATCATGGCGTGAGCGTGGGTGCGGTGAAACTTGATCTGGCGCGCATGCAGGCGCGCAAAGGTGAGGTGGTGGGCGCCAATGTGAAGGGCGTGGAATTCCTGTTCCGCAAGAACAAGGTCACTTGGCTGAAGGGCGAGGGCAGCATCAAGGCGCCCGGCATCGTCAGCGTCGTCGGCAAGGATTACGCTGCCAAGCATATCGTGATCGCGAGCGGGAGTGAGAGCATTCCCCTGCCGGGTGTGGAAGTGGATGAAGCGCAGATCGTGACTTCTACCGGTGGGCTGGAACTGGCCGCTGTGCCGAAGCATTTGGTGGTGATTGGCGGTGGCTATATCGGGTTGGAATTGGGCAGCGTCTGGCGCCGCTTGGGCGCCGAAGTGACGGTGGTGGAATTCCTGGATCGCCTGGTGCCCAGCATGGATCTGGAAGTGGGCAAGGCGTTTGAACGCATCCTGGCCAAGCAGGGCATCAAGACGAAGCTCAAGACCAAGGTGATGGGTGCCACCAAGTCAAAGAAGGGCGTCACGCTGAAGCTGGAACCCGCGGCTGGCGGTGCAGCGGAAGAACTCACCGCCGATGTCGTGCTGGTGGCGATTGGGCGCCGGCCTTATGTGGCCGGGCTTGGGCTGGATAAGCTGGGCGTTGCCTTGGATGAGCGTGGCCGCATCAAGGTGGACGGCCATTACGCCACGAATGTGCCGGGCATATACGCGCTTGGCGATGTGATCACCGGGCCGATGCTGGCGCATAAGGCGGAAGAAGAAGGTGTGGCACTGGCCGAAATGCTGGCTGGGCAGAAGCCGCATCTGAATTACGGCGCGATCCCGGGCGTTGTTTATACTTGGCCGGAAGTGGCTTCGGTGGGTGAGACGGAAGAACAGCTCAAGGCGCGCGGTGTGGCCTATAAGGTCGGGAAGTTCCCCTTCACCGCGAATGGCCGCGCGCGCGCCATGGGGGATATGGATGGGTTTGTGAAAATCCTCGCCGATAAGGCGACAGATAAAGTCCTTGGCGCGCATATCATCGGCCCGCATGCCGGCACGTTGATTGCCGAATTGGCGCTGGCGATGGAATTCGGCGCGAGTGCGGAGGATGTGGCACGCACCTGCCATGCGCATCCCTCATTGAATGAGGCGGTGAAGGAAGCCGCGCTAGCGGTGGATGGGCGGGCGCTGCATATCTAAATCGCCGCCGGTGCCTTGAAGCCGCCTTCCTTCGCCAAATCCGCCGCGCGCCACAAATACCAGGCGGCGGTGGTGCGATAGGGCGCCCAGGCCTCGCCGATTTCCGCGAGAACCCTTGGCTTTGGCTGTTCGGTCAGGCCCGCCGCAACCCGGTAGCCTTCCCGCACGCCGAAATCATCCACGGGCAGAATATCGGCGCGGCCAAGGGTGAAGATCAGCAGCATCTCCACCGTCCAGCGCCCCACGCCACGCAGCGCGACCAGCCTTTCGATCAGCGCGTCATCCGAAAGCCGACGTGCCGCCGCGCGATCAGGGATGACACCCAGCGCGGCTTTTTCCGCAATATCGCGAATGGCGAGCACCTTATTCGCCGATAGCCCCGCGCCGCGCATCGCCTCAGGTGTTAAGGCCAGCACGGCTTCCGGTGCGGGAAAGCCGGGCTCAGGGCAAAGTGCCATGAAGCGGCCAAGAATCGCTTCCGCCGCGCGGCCATGCACTTGTTGGTGCGCAATGGCGCGCACCAGCGCCTCATAAGGCTGGCGCTGCACCGGCTTCAGCGTAAACGGCCCCACCTGGCGGATGACGCGCTTCAGCACGGCATCACGCCGGAGGTGACGCAAAGCCTCCGGCGTGCCGAGGCTCATCGGAAGACGAGCTTCGGCAAGGTGAGCGTGATCCAGGGCACGTAAGTGATGACCATCAGCGCACCAAAGACCACGGCGATGAAAACCCACAAATAGCGCATCATCTGGTCAACGCCGCAGCGCGCGACTTGCGCGGCAGCGAATAGGTTCACGCCAAAGGGCGGCGTGATCATGCCAAGCGCCAGATTGACCACCATGATGGTGCCGAAATGCACCTGGTCAATGCCAAGCTTTTCCGCCGCTTCCGCCAAAATGGGCGCCAGCACGATGATGGAAGCGGATGTTTCCACAAACATGCCGACCACAAACAGGAACAGGTTGACCACCAGCAGAAATAGGTTGGAACTATCGAAGCTTGTCGCGATCCACTCCGCCGCAATATCCGGCACGCCTTGTCGGTTCAGCAGCCAGGAAAACACCGCCGCGCAGGCGATGATGAACATGATCACGGCGCTGGAGATCACGGATTTCTTGAAAATGGGGAACAGGTCGCGCCAGGCGATTTCCTTATGCACGAAAAGCCCGATGATCAGCGCATAAACCACCGCGATGACAGAAGCTTCGGTCGGCGTGGTAACCCCGCCATAAATTCCGCCCAGCACGACAAAGGGCATCAGCAAGGCGAAGCTCGCCTGACGGGTCGCCACCGAGAAGGAAAGCCGCCCCACACCATCCTGCTTGCCCCAGCCCGTAATCCGGCACCAGATCAGCACTGTCGCGATCAAGACACCGCCAATCAGAAAGCCCGGACCGAAACCGGCGATGAAAAGCTCAGGGATCGAGGTTTGCGTGGTCACGCCATACAGGATCATTGGAATGGATGGCGGGATGATCACGCCAAGTTCAGCCGCTGTTGCTTGCAAAGCCGCGGCGAAGGGCACGGGATAGCCCGCGCGCACCAAGGCTGGGATCATGATGGCGCCAATCGCGAAGGTAGTCGCAACACTGCTGCCGCTGATGGCGGCGAAGATCATACAGGTAATCACACAGGTCGCCGGCAGCCCGCCCTGAATGCCGCCGACAATAGAGCGCGCGAATTCCACCAAGCGGCGCGAAATACCGCCGACTTCCATGAGATTCCCTGCCAGGATGAAGAAGGGAATGGCCGCCAGCGGAAAGCGATCGAGCGAGACAAAAAGCTGTTGCGCCACCACCACCAGCGGGAAATTCGTGAAGCCATGAATGCCGATAATGGCGGCAAGGCCAATCGCAATAGCTACGGGGATGCTGGCGGCAAAAAGCACCAGCATCACGGTCAACATGGTGCCGCTCATACCGCGGACTCCAATTCTTCATTGCGTCTGTCGAGGAAATGCGCAACCGCCCCTAGCATGGCGAAGATCGCGCCCAAAGGAATGGCGGCATAGCCCCAGGCCATGGAAACCTCCAACCCCGCCATTTCCTGGAACTTTACGCGTTCCGCCATGCTCCAGCCGAACCAGAACATGACGCCCAGCATGGAAAGAATGCTCGCAAGCGTCATGCCTTCCAGCGCGGCGCGTACGGCACCGCGGCTCAAGCGATGGGCAATGTCAATCGAAACCAGCGCGCCGGCACGAATGGCGACCGCAAGGCCGATGAACGCCATCCAGATCAGCGCGGTGCGGACAAGCGCTTCAGACCAGACAGAGGGCGTTTCGGTCGCGAACCGCGCCACGACCTGCCAAAGCCCGGCAAAGACCGCCACGGCCAAGGCAAGACAGGCAACGATGGCGGCGATGGTGGTGCCGATCCTGTCCAGCGTCAGCACGCCGGCGCGCAAACGTGCGCGGAGCCCATCGCCGGATTTCAGCCAGAAGGCAAAAACCAGCGTCAGCAGTGTCGCGGCACCTGTCACCTGCAAGGGCAGGGTATTCATTGCATTCATCGCGCTTTCCCGAGAGCAATGGCGCGCGACCCGCGCCGGTAAAGCTGCGCCTGATGGAATGAATCCATCAGGCGCCGATAAGGATGCCGATCAGTTCGGCTTCCATTCGCGAATGCGCCGCAGTGTTGCCGCATCCAGCGTGCGTTCCCATTCGGCGAAGGCCGGCGCCAGAGCAGTTTGGAAGGCAGAAGTATCCACCTGTGTGATTACCGTCATGCCACGGCGGCGGAGTTCTTCTACGCCGCTGGCGTCATCTGCCGTCACGCGGTCCCGATTGGCCTTTTGCGCGGCGCGCGCGGCTTCCTGGAACAGGGCGCGGTCAGCGGCAGACAGGCGGCCAATCATGCCCGGATTGCAGATCATGACCGATGGCGAATAGACATGGTTCGTCAGCGTCATGAACTTCTGAACCTGGTTGATGTTGTTCGCCACAATCACCGAAATCGGGTTTTCCTGTCCATCCACCGTGCCCTGCTGCAAGGCGGGGATCAATTCGCTGAAGGCCATGGGCGTGGGCAGCGCGCCAAGGGTTGAAAAGGCGCGCATATGCACCTGGTTTTCCATGGTGCGCACCTTAAGGCCACGCATATCCGCCGGCGCATTCACTTCACGCCTGGAATTCGTCAAATGCCGGAAGCCGTTTTCGGTCCAGATCACCCCCACTAGGCCACGCGCCGGGAAGCGCGCCAGCACGGCTTGGCCAATTTCACTATCCAGCACGCCGCGCGCATGGGCGGCATCACGGAACAGGAAGGGTACGTCGAAAATGCGGACTTCCGGCACGAAATTGCCGACCGGCCCGGTGGAGGTGAAGGTGCAATCCAGCGTGCCGATCTGCACACTTTCAATCATTTCGCGTTCATTGTCGTTGCGCTGCGTGACCACGCGATAGCGGCCATTGGTCAGGCGCTCAAAATTTTCCTTGAACGTCGTGGCGCCTAGCCCGGTGTGGCTATTGGGCGGCAGCCCGTGCTGGATGGTGATTTGCGGCTGCGCCAGCGCCGGCAGCGCAAATAGCGGCGCGGCCAGCCCGGCGGCCAGGGTCATGCGACGAAAAACGGACATGATGTCTCCTTGTCTTTTGGTTGGTTATTGGATGGGGAATCCCGTGAAGCTAGAGCCCCGGTTAGTCAATCTTGATGCCGCTGTCACGCGCCACCTGGCCCCAGCGTTCCGCATCGCGATCCAGCCATGGTTGCAATTCAGCCGTCGGGATCAGCAGGGGTTCGGTATGATGCCCGCGCAACCGGTTCAGCATCGCCTCATCCATCGCCTTGTTGAAGGCATCCTGCAGGCGGGCCAGGATCGGCGCCGGCACGCGTGATTGGGTGAAAACACCGTTCCAGACGCTCAAATGATATCCCGCCACCCCTTCTTCCTGAAGGGTCGGGATATTGGGCAGGCTGCCAATTCGCCGATCCATGGTGATGGCAAGCCCTTTCATGGACCCTTGGAGGATATGCGGGGCGGAGGTCGCCGAGGCATCAAACAACAGGTCCAAGTCACCCGCGAGCATCGCGGCGACCGCTGGGGCGGAGCCGCGATAGGGCACATGCACAAAATCAAGACCGGCAAGCTTTTCCAGCATCACCAGCGAAAGATGCGCCGATGATCCATTGCCGACCGTCCCGAAGGTCATCTTGCCCGGTTCGGCCTTGGCCCGCGCAATGGCTTCCCGCGCATTGGCCGGGTTATAGCGGCGCGGCAGGCAGGACATCACATTGGGCATATCGGCCATCATGCCCACGCCCACAAAAGCCTTGCGCGGATCAAAGCGCGGATCAGGGTAAAGAATGGGGTTCACCCCCTGTGTCGCCATGGTGCCAAGGAACAGCGTATAGCCATCGGGTTCCGCCTGGCCGGCGGCCATGGCGCCGATATTCCCGCCCGCGCCGGCGCGGTTTTCCACCACGATGTTCTGGCCCAAATGCCGCGCCATGGCCTCGGCCGCGAGCCGCCCCATGATGTCGGTCACGCCACCAGGCGGAAAGGGCACGATGATGCGCAGGGGCTTGTTCGGAAAGGCGCCCTGGGCGTGAACAACCGGCGCTGCCAGCATGCCGGCGGAAAGCGCCAAGGCGGCGCGGCGGGTAAAATGCGACATCATCAGCCTCCCAAAGTTTCTTGTCCCCAAACTGTGCGGCCTTGGCGCCGGATGCAAGCCCTCAAGACAAGAAGGCCATCGCCGCCCAACCAATGATCAGCACGGCAGCCAGGGATGGCCATAACAACCGCCAAAGCGCGGAGGGCTTGGTGCCATCGGCCAGCAAGCCGCAAATCATCGCCGTGACGGCGAAGGACATGCCAGCACCGGCTGCCCCCACGAAATTATGCACCCCAGGCGCCAAGGCGGGTGGCAGCCCCGCCGCCAAGCCAAGCTTGTATTGTACCGGCATCATCGCGGCATTGGACCCAACATTGGTGCCCGTCACCATCCCCGCCATCAGCCCAAGCGGCGGCACGGCATAGGGTGCCAAAGGCCCCAGCGCCGCCGCCGCTTCCCGCGCCAGGAAAGCAGTGGCCCCACTTTCGCCCATCCAACGCGCCAACAGCACGTAAAGCAGCATGATCAGCGCTGGCCTAGCACCGCGCTTGATGGCGCCCTGCGCCAAGGCCACGGCACCAGCCCGTCGCGCCAGCAGCAATAGCGCCACCGCCAAAAGCACCAATGAGACATGGGTGATGGGAAAGGCCGGCAAATCGGCGAAGGGCTGCCAGGCGGGCGGGTTTGGCACGGCGCGGGCCGCCAAAAGCGCCACCGTCAGCAGGGCATAAGGTGCCAAACGCGCAAGCGCCTTCTGCCAGGCAGCGCCATGCTGCGGCGGATCAAGTCGCCAAAGCGCGAAAAGCAAAGGCAGCCCGGTGGCGATCACGCCAATCACTTCAAAGGGCAGCAGCCAATGGCAGGCCACCAGCAGCGCCGCCACCAGCAGCAGATAAGTGATTTGTGCGCGTTTTTCGCCCGCCGGCACCGTAATCCCCGCCGCGCCGCATAGCCGCCAAAGCACCGGCCCCAATACCAACAGCCAAACCGCATTGGGCAGCGCAGTGATGGTGGCAATGCCTTGCGCCGGCAGGCCGATCAGCGCTGCGCCCAGCAAGGTGCCGGGGCCAAGCCCACCCCAAGGGATCAGGCAAAGCGCGAGCAGCGCCATGGCCCCTGCCGGCGCGCCGATAATCCCCATGACGCGCAGGCTGGCCAACGCGAAAACCGCGCCTACGCCAAAACCCGTCACACTTTCCAGGAAGCAGCCTGCCAGCAGGGTTGCGATAAAAATGCGGCGCGGTGTTGCGGCTTGTGCGTCCTTGCTTGCTCCAGCTTCCGAAACCGCAGAATGGAACAACAACCCCGCCAGCACCACGCCCATCGGTTGCAAGGCCAAATAGGCGCCGCGCAGCGCCTGTTCGCCAAGAAAGCCGGGCAGGGCGATATTGCCTGGTAGCGATACAAACGCGGCAGGAATCGCGGCTCCCAAAGCAGCCAGCACCGCCGGTACGGCCGCCACGCGCCCGGAAAACAACAGCCCGATCAACAACAGCAGCGGCAGCGCCTGAAGGGCCAAGATCATGCGGCGTCAGGCCACCAGCGTGAAGGTCTTGCCAACTGCGGCGGGCACCACCATCGCTTCCCCATATTCGCGTTCCAAGGCATTCACCGCGCGCCAGCCCGTGCAATGCGCGGGGAAAAGATAGGTCAGGCCGAAACCGCCGAGGTCTCGCACGGTTTCCGGAATGACGCGTTCATTGGTGGCGGAAAGATGAAAGCCACCCATCGCAGCGAAAAGCGGCACATCGGGAAAGCGCCGCCGCGCCGCATGCAGCACATTGACAATGCCGGTATGGGAGCAGGCAGAAAACACGATCAGCCCCTTGCCGCGCAAATGCACCGCCATGAAGCGTTCATCCGTCAGCCATTCATCGGGCGACCAGGGGCTTGCTTCATCATCGCGGGCCACTTGGCCGGGCAGGCCGGTCTCGTATGCCGTGGTGCGCGGAATTTCGCTGCTTACGTAAAAGCCGTCAGCGATAATGTGTTCATCGCGCACCACCATGGGCGCCGCACCCATCGCTGCCCAGCCTTCGGGCGGCGGCACCCTATCCATCGGGAAAACCCCACCATCGGCCTGGCGGCTGCCGCGCTCGCGGAACATGCCTGGGTGCAGGTATAGCGGCACGGTTTTCCCACCATTGGCCGCGCGAGTCATTTCAATAGCCTTGGGCAGGCCGCCCGCATGATCCCAATGACCATGAGACAGCACCATGGCCTCGATCGCCGCGAAATCCACGCCAAGCCGCGTGCCATTGCGTTCCACCGCATAATCCACCGGGCCGCCATCAAACAGCACCGTGCGAGATTTGCCGGCGACATCAGCGCGCACCACCAGCGAAAGCCCGTGATTGGCGCAGCAGAGCGCACCACCCATGGTGCGTTTCATGCCCTGGCGTTGCAGGCGTATCCATTCGCGGGTCACGAAACTCGGTGTCGAGGAAAGGCTATCGGTGACATTATCCACCAGCACCGTGATTTCGATGCGATCCACTGCGATGGGTTCGGCCATGATGTCCTCCGCTCAATTCCTGCGCCGCGTCTCGGCAATGGTGATGACCAGCGCGCCGGCCAGGATTATACCGCCGCCAAGCCAGGTCCAGGGATCGGGCACCTCACCAAAAAAGATCCAACCAAATCCCACCACGGGCAGCAGGCGCAAATATTGGAAGGGCGCGACGGCGGATGCCTCCCCCGCACGATAGGCCGAGGTCAGCAGCCAAATGATCCCCGGCGTGGTGATGGCGAAGGCCAGCAGAAACAGCAGATCAAAGGCACTGACCGGCGTAAAGGCGGAAATCGCGAAGGGCAGCATGCCAAGGCTGGTCACCACGCCAACCCAGGCGAGCACGGTTTCATTTGGCTCCGTTTGCGCTAGCATACGGCTGGTGAGCGTGATGCCGCACCAACTGGCGGCTGACGCCAAGGCAAGCACTACGCCGATGAAGGAAATCTCTGCCCCCGGGCGTAGCATCAGCACCACGCCCAGAAACCCCGCCATGGTGCCGATCCAGCGCGCCGTGCCGATATGCTCCTTCAGGATCGGCCCGGCCAGCAGCGTTGTGAACATGACATTGGTGAAGGAAAGGACGGTGGCGGTGGCGAGATCGAGGAAAACAAAGGACAGGAAATAGAAACCCCAGGTCAGTAGGCTGGCGGCACCACGCAGGATATGCAGCCCACGCCGATTGGTACGAAACACAGCAAGCCCAGTCTGCAGCAGCAAGGGCATGACCCAAAGCAATTGCCCGAAGGAGCGTGCGAAAAGCTGCATCGCGGTCGGGATGCCGCGTTCATTCATATAGCGGATCGCGAGCGCTTCCCCGGCGAAGAGCATGGCAGCCAGGCTCATCAGCACCCCACCACGCAGATTGCCCGGCAGGCTATTCCAGTGCGGCATCATGGGCGGCAGGGATGGTTCTGGGGCAAGCGCGTGATTCCGCGAAGGGTTGCGCATTCACCCTGCGACCTTGCCCTGAGCTTTGCAAGGGATGGCGCTTTGCGGCAGCCTGCGTGGAACAGGGAGATTGCAATGACAAGTGCAGCCGAACAACGCGCCATCCGAGACGCCGTGGATCATGGCCCGATCCTGATCTGGGGCGCGGGCGCCATTGGCGGCACCATCGGCGCGGCTTTGGTGCGTGCGCGTCATGCCGTGGTATTCGTGGATATCGTGGCAGACCATGTGGCGGCGATCCGAGACCCGGCGGTGGGCCTTACCATTGAAGGTCCGGTTGATCCGCACCGCATCTCCGCCCCCGCCCATACGCCCGCCACGCTGAAGGGCGTTTTTCGCCGCGTGCTGCTCTGTGTGAAGGCGCAGGATACGGAAGCCGCCTGCCACGCCATTGCGCCGCATCTGGAACCGGATGGCTATGTGGTTTCGTTGCAAAACGGGCTATGTGAAGCGCTGATCGCACCCATTCTGGGTGAGGCGCGCACCATTGGCTGCTTCGTCAATTTCAGCGCCGATTGGCTGGCGCCGGGGCGGATCATCTATGGCGGGCGCGGCGCGCTGGTGCTCGGTGAATTAAATGGCGCGATCACACCGCGCCTTGCCGCGCTGCATCGCATGCTGCGTGATCATTTCGAACCCGATGCGATCATGACAGAGAATATCTGGGGCTATCTCTGGGGCAAGATCGCCTATAGCTCCATGCTCTATACGCAGGCGCTTGGCGAGAAGGGCATTGCCGATGCTTTGGCGCGGCCGGAATTGCTGCCGCTCTGGCGGCGCCTTGGTCAGGAAGCCATGGCGGTGGCCCGTGCCGAGGGTGTGACGGTCGGCAGCTTCAACGGCTTTGACCCGGCAGCTTTTGCGCCTGATGCACCTGAAGCCTCGGCAGCGGCTTCCATTGCCGCCATGGTGGAATTCAATCGGCCGAATGCGAAAACCCATTCCGGCATTTGGCGCGACCTTTGGGTGCGCCGGCGCCGCACGCCAGTGGATGCGCAAATCGCACCTGTCCTGGGCATTGCCGCGCGCCATGGTGTTGCCTGCCCCACTATCGCGCGGCTGGTCGCCATGATCCATGAATGTGAGGCTGGCACGCGCCCAGCCTCGGATGATAACTTGCAGGAGCTTATGGGAAGCTAATTCAACGTCGTCAGCAGCCCTGCTATCAGCTTGGCGCGCGGCACCAGGCTGTCTATCAGCACATGTTCTTCAAGCGTATGCGCCATCGCCCCTTGCACGCCCAAGCCATCCAGCGTGGTGATGCCAAGCGCGCCGGTGAAATTGCCATCAGAACCACCGCCGCTTGATTGGTGGTTGATGTCAAAGCCGATTGCCTGCGCAATCTCCCGCGCATGGCGATACAGCGCCAGCACCTTCGCATCGGGCTCCCATACCGGGCGTGTGACGCCGCGTGTCACTTCCAATTGCACATCATTGGTGGAAGACCGCAGCGCCAGCATTTTCGCGACACCCGCATCCAAATCTTCCTGGCGCTTGGCCATGGAAAGCGCCTCGGCTTGCGTGGTTGTGGTAACGCAATTCACCCATTGCCCGCCATGCAGGACGCCGACCGAGAAGGTGCAATCCTCAGTTGTCATATCCTCAATGGCCAAAATCTGTCGGCACATTTCCTTGATGGAACTGCGCCCTTCCGCAAGCCTTGCGCCGGCATGGGAAGGCCGGCCCGTGGTTTTCAGATTAAAGCGCGCAATGGCATAGCGCCCTGTCACTACCCCGCCATCAGCGCGTGCGGGTTCGGGGACAAGGACGAATTTATGTCGTGCTGCTTCCGCTTCGATCAGGTCGCGGGTGGACGGGCTGCCGATTTCCTCATCGCTGGTCAGCAAAATCGTGACGGGCAAGGGTGTCGCCAGCTTCGCCGCGATGATCTGGCGCATCGCTTCCACCGCCAGCACCGTGCCGCCCTTCATATCCAGAATGCCAGGCCCATAGCAGCGATTGCCGTCGCGCCGGATCGGCAGTTTTTCCAGCGTGCCAATGGGATGCACGGTATCCAGATGCGCCATCACCAAAATGCCCGGTGCGCCATCCCCGGCCGGGTGCGGAAAGCGCGCGCGCACGCAATCGCCAAGCCCCATCCGGCCCGGGATGCGATCAATATGGGCCCCCAGCAGCGCCAAATCGCGGGACGCCACATCCATCATGCGATTTACCGCGCCCGTATCGAAGGTCGGGCTTTCGCAGGCCGCCCAGCGCATCAGGCGGGCGAGGATGTCATCAGCTTCAAAAGGCAGGGCGAGGGCAGCGGAGGCGTCAGGCATGGTTTTTCCGGGTCCTGTGAATGATCACGCCCGAAGCCTGCGGCGCCGCGGCAGATAGGGCAAGGGGGCAACTCGGCAGGGCAGGGGCTTGCTGTTAAGCTGCGCCGAGAACGGAGAGACAGCAATGCGCCTTTTGGTTGCCAATGCGAATACCACCGAAGCCATCACCGAAACCTGCGCCGAAGTGGCGCGCGCGGCTGCCGCGCCAGGCACCGAGATCATCGGCGCAACACCGCGCTTCGGGCCTGCCGTGATCGCGACGCGCGTGGAGAATATCATTGCCGGTCACGCGCTGTTGGAAGTGCTGGCGGAACACGCCGGAAAGGTTGATGCGGTATTGCTGGCCGTGAGCTTCGACACCGCGCTTGATGCCGCACGCCAGTTGATGCCCTGCCCGGTGCTGGGCATGACAGAAGCGGCGGCGCTGACCGCCTGCATGATGGGGGGCCGCTTTGGCTTGATCACCTTCGGCAATGTCGAGCCCTACCGCGAATTGATCGCGCGCCATGGGCTATCAGCAAGGCTTGCGGCGCTTGCCGGGTTGGATGCGACGCCGCAGGAAGCACTCGCCAACCCGGAAGGCGTTGCCGAAAAGCTCCGCGTCGCGGTGGAAGGGCTGGCGGCGCAGGGGGCCGATTCCGTGGTGCTGGCCGGCGCGGCTCTGGCGGGCTTTGACCAGCGTTTGGCCGGCCGGGCGGCCTTGCCCCTGTTCGACGGCATTCGCTGCGGGGTGAAACTTGCGGAAGCGCTGGTGGCGCTCAATCCGCCGCGGGCGCAAAGCGGGTCCTATGCGCCGCCCCGGGGGCGCGTGACGCAGGGGCTTGCCCCGAGCCTATCAGCCCTGTTGCTGGGCGGGCAGTAACGTCCCGCTATTCGGCCCATCGCAGCGCGTGACACGGCTCATTGGCGATTCATGCGTGCCGGATTGTTCATCCCGCCCGTGGCACCATCGCCAAGGCTGGGCCTGCCGATATTGCCGAACAGCGCCTGCATCAGGTTCCGCTCCGTTCCCGGCACGGGGGTTTCGCGGGACACCATGCCGACATCCCGCCCGTCCTCCGGCCGCAATTGACGGATATCCTGCACCACACCGCGGCGGTCGAAGCTGATCGCCACCACCACCCTGTCACGCAATTCCAGATAACGCCCGGGCATGAGCTGGGTATGGCCGCTGATATAGAACCAATTCTCCTCGTCAAAGGTGCCGCGCGCCGTGGGCGGGCCCAGAAGCGCCAGCACATCGCTGCGAGTCTGCACCCCCTTGTTGATCTGGGAGAGCCTTTCCGAATCCACCCGATTGCCGCGCGGCACCGGCGGCGGGGCCAGTCTTTCGCAGGCGCCAAGCGCGAGTGCGGCCAGCATTACCAGGGCGCTTAAGCGGCGCTTGGCGCGTAATTCTTCAGCCATGTCGCGGTTCCCAGCCCAAGATACCCTGTTCAAGATTGACCATTCGCCGCTCCGGACCCATGTCCATGCTCTTCGATAGACAGGCTGAGCCTTCGGGGTCAACCGCTAGCTTCAGGCTTGGAACAGGAACAATGGGTCTGCTGAGCACCTTGCGCCGCCCGCCGCACGAAAGAGCGGGTTTCACCCTTTACGGCGCGGCCGTTGCCGCCGCGCGCACGCCCTATTTCTACACTGATCTTGGTGTGCGCGATTCGGTGGAAGGCCGGCTGGACCTCATCCATCTGCATGCCGCGCTGCTGGTCCGGCGCGTCAGGCGCGATGCCGATACGCGCGGCCCCGCTTTGGCACAGGCCGTATTTGACGCCATGTTTTCCGATATGGATGTCAATTTGCGCGAAATGGGCGTGAGTGATCTGGTGGTGGGCAAGCGCGTGCGTGGCTTGTGGGAGGCGTTTCACGGCCGCGCCACTGCCTATGAAGCCGCGCTTGATAGTGCGGACCAGGCGGCGATGGCTGTAGCGCTTGCGCGCAATGTCTGGCGCGCGGAAGAAGCTGGCCCCAATGCTCAGCGCCTCGCGCGCATTGCCTTGGCCCAAGCAGATTACCTGCAAACCCAGGATTTTGCCAAGCTTATCAGCGGGCAGGCGCAGTTCCTGGCGCCGGAAGCCATTGGCGATGCTGCCTGAATTCTCTCGTCGGCAGCTTCTGACGGATCCGCCCCAGGCAGGGGTCGGGGAAGTGCTGGAAGCCACCCCACTGGAATGTGCCGCCCTTGCGGAACGCTTCGGCATTCAAGCCCTGCGCCATTTCAGTGCCCGCTTCACCCGCAAACCCTATCCGGGCGGGGGCCTATTGCTGATCGGGCGGATCAGGGCCGAAGCGATGCAGCTTTGCGTTGTTAGCCTTGAGCCGGTGACCGAGCATTTGGACAAGCCCTTCTGCCTGGTTGTGCTGCCGCCCGAGGCGGCCCCCTCCGAAGACCCGGATGGGCCCGACGAGATCGAGACCGATGCGACCGGCCATTTCGATTTGGGCGAGGCTTTGGCTGAGGAATTGTCGCTTTCGCTCAACCCCTATCCCCGCGCTGACGGCGCGCATTTGCCCGTGGGGCTGGACGATGCGCCCGAGGAAGCGCTGCGCAATCCCTTCGCCAAGCTGGCCCTGCTGCGTGGCGGCAAAGCCTAGCGCCACCGCTGCGATGTTTGCAGCCGATGCGCCCGGCTGGGCGGCCCAGGCGCTGATGGACTTGGCAGAACGCGATTCGCTGATCGCCTCCATCCCTGAACGCGCCGGGGTCCTGCCTTGGCGGCGGCGCGAGGCGGGTTTTCCTGGGCTGCTGCGGAGCCTCTGCGGGCAGATGATCTCCAACCAAGCTGCCACCGCGATCTGGGGCCGGCTTGCGGCCTTACCGGGGGCGACCACGCCCGAGGGGCTGCTGGAGCTGAGTGATGAGGCGTTGCGGCAGGCCGGGCTATCGCGGCCAAAGCTGCTTCACGCGCGCGGCCTGGCCGAGGCTTTTGCGCGTGGACAGCTTTCGGCGGAAGGCTTGGCCGCCTTGCCAGATGAGGCGGCGGTGGCCGCCATTTCTGCCATCCCCGGCTTCGGCCCCTGGACGGCAGAGGTGCATTTGCTGTTCGGCCTGGATCGGCCGGATGTTTTCCCTTCAGGTGATTTGGCGCTGGCGGCATCGCTGGCGGCGCTGCGCGGCTTGCTGGGACGGCCAAGCCCCAAGGAATTGGCCGCACTTGCCAGCGCCTGGCGGCCCTGGCGGTCCATGGCGGCGCGGCTGCTTTGGCATCATTGGCGCTACGTGACAGGCCGGCCGGCGGGGGAAGGGTAGGGGGCGTTTTACTCCGCCGTGGCGCCGGCATCCTTCACAATCTCGGCCCAGATCGGCATTTCGGCCTGCACGAAACGGCCAAATTCTTCCGGGCTTTCACTTGGCAGCGCTTGCAGCCCTTCCTGCGCGAAGCGCGCTTGCACGGCCTGCTGCGACAGCACGGCGCGAAAGGCGCTGAATAGCCGGTCACGGATCGGGTTGGGCAAACGCGCCGCGGTCCAGACCCCCCACCAGCCGGTGATATCCAGCGCAGGCAGCCCTGCCGCTTCGCTGCCGGGCACATCGGGAATGACGGGCGATGGCAAGCGCGTACTGAGCGACAGCGCTTTCAGCGTGCCGGCGCGGATTTGCGGCAAGGCAACGGGCGGTGTGCCGACCAGGATTTGCACATCACCCGCCAGCACGGCTTGCAGGGAAGGGGCACCGCCACGGAAGGGCACATGCGTGATGTCCTGCCCGGTGACTTTCGCCAGCTTGGCCCCGACCAGATGGCTTGGCGTGCCAATCCCCGGCGTGGCGTAATTCCAGCGGCCCGGTTGCGCGCCCATGCGTGTGGCTAGATCGGCAAGGTTATTGATGCCGGAATCGGCGCGCACGGCGATGATCAGCGGCAGATCACTCACGCGCGAGATCGGTGTGAAATCATTGATGGGATCAAAGGGCAGGCGGCGATACATGGCGGGGTTCACCGCATGGGTGAAGTTGCCGCCGAGCAAAATCGTATAGCCATCCGCTTCGCTGCGGGCGACATGTTCGGCGGCGATATTGGAACCGGCGCCGGGGCGGTTATCCACGATGATGGTGGCGCCACCCAATTCGCGGGCGAGCGGTTCGCTGAGTGTGCGGGCGAGGAAATCGCCGGAGCCGCCGGGTGGAAAGCCAACGACAAGGCGGATCGGCCGGCCCATGGGCCACGGAGCGCCGGATTGCGCCATGGCATGCCGGGACGTGGCTAACGCCAGCGGCGCGGCAAGGAGGGTTCTGCGGTTGAGCATGGGTTTCTCCCGGTGGCGTTTTTGCTGGGCCTATGTGGCTGGCCGTGAACAAGTCTGACAGGCTGGCGCGGCATGATCAATCGGGCACCTTGCGGCGCATCAGGTATTGCGAGAACATGACATGGTTGCGATGGTGCATGAAATTCCGGGAAAGTTATTCTATGGGAAAGGCATCCAATGAAGCGTTCTAGCCGATTGCCGCTGCTGCTGCTGCTGCTGCTTGCGATAGCGACACTCTCCGGTTGCGCAACCGTAACAAGCGGGACCGATCATACCCTGTTGGTGGAAACCGACCCCGCCGGCGCGACCTGCATATTGCAACGGCAAGGCGCCAATATCGGCGCGGTCAATCCGACTCCTGGTTCCGTCCGCATCAGCAAGTCGCGCAATGATATCTTGGTGAATTGCGAAAAGGCCGATCATGAGGCGACAAGCCGCACCGTGACTGCAGGGTTCCAAGCCATGACGCTTGGCAATGTCTTGATTGGTGGTGTCATTGGTTTGGCTGCTGATCTTGCTTCCGGCGCCGCCATTACCTATCCCGATTCAGTCAAGGTCGCGCTCTGGCCGCGCAGCTTTCGGACTGCAGCGGCACGCGATGCTTTTTTTGAGGGGCGCTTGGCGGAGACCCGCGCTGAATTCGCGGCGCGAATTCAAAACGCAGAAGGCGCCTGCGGCGGTTCGACAGACCAGAACTGCCTGCAACGCGTTCGTGAGCTACGCCTTCAGGAACAGGAGGAAATCCGTCGACTTGAAGAACGCCGCGTCGCTACAGCGACCGGCACCTGAAGGCTAGCCTTGGCGTGGTAGCATAGACGCCTAGGCCACCACCAACCACTTCCACACCCCGTAGGCACGGGCAATCAGACCTTTGCCGACGGAATGGTGAGGTGCTTAAACTAGTGAGGGATGCCCATGCTCAAGCGAATCTGCCAAGTCTTGCTTCTCAGCCAACTGGCCTTTCTCAGTGCGTGCGCCACAGTCACAACAGGTACTGAACAAACAATTCTTGTGGAAAGCGAACCGGCAGGAGCAACCTGTTTATTACAGCGAAATGATTCCAATATTGGCGCGGTCAATCCAACACCAGGTACGGTGCGGATCAGCAAATCTCGGTATGATCTTTTGGTCAAATGCGAAAGGGCCGATCACCAGGCAACCAGCAGGTTAGCATCCGCGAGCTTCCAGGCCATGACCGCGGGAAATCTTTTGATTGGTGGGGTCGTCGGCCTTGCGACGGACCTGGCCTCTGGCGCGGCTGTGAGCTATCCAGACAGCATTAAGGTAGTGCTATGGCCGTCAAACTTTCCCAGCGTTGACGCACGTACTGCATTCTACGAGGCGCGGCGCGCCGAAGCGCGAGCAGATTTTCAACAGCGCTACGAGAAAGCACGCGGAGCCTGCGGCGGGCGCATCGATCAAAATTGTCAACAGCGCCTGACTGAATTACGCATAGGCCATAAGGAAGAATTGAGGCTGCTGGTCGAAAGGCGCCGCCTGACGCCTATCAAGCCATAGCTTACAGAATGGCCATCATGGTGTGCTTGAGCACGGCTGCGCTTGCCACACCCCTAACCGGTTCCACACGCCATCCGCATGGGCAATCAGCCTATCGTCAGCGCTCAGACGCCCGCGCACATAGACTACGGACTGCGTCACGCGCATCACCTCGTCTTCCGCCCCCAGGAAATCGCCCTGTTTGGTGCCCAAGATGAAATGCACATTTAGCTGCATGGTGAAATTCGGGCCGCGCGATCCGCAACCTCTCACACCGTATGGCTAAGGGGCTGGTTCCAAAGCCTGGGATGTTTCCCGCACACTCATCCTTGGTGCTGGTTCACTTGGGCTCGCCCCAAAACGCATTCCCGCTCAATCCACCCGGATATTCCCATCGCGGATCACGCGCGCCCATCTTTCGCGATCGGTTGCGATGAAATCCCGAAAGGCTGCCTGCGTCATGGGGGCGGGTTCAGTGCCCTGGGCCACCAGCCGCGCGCGGAAGGCTTCGCGGGCGAGCGATGCATTCACTTCCCGATGCAGCCGATCAACAATGGCAGCTGGCGTGCCGGCTGGCGCCATCAGCCCGTAAAAGCCAATGCCCTCATAGCCGGGAACTCCGGCCTCGGCGATGGTGGGTACATCAGGCAAGGCGGGATCACGCCGCGCGGTGGTGACCGCGATGGCGCGCACGCGCCCGCCCTGGATATGCGGCAGCGCAGTAGGCATTGTGTCGAACATCATGGAAAGCCGCCCGCCGATCGTATCCACCATGGCGGGGCCGGTGCCACGATAGGGCACATGCGTGATGTCAACCCCGGTCATTTGCTTCAGCAATTCCATGAACAAATGCTGCGCGCTGCCAGTGCCGCTTGATCCGTAATTCAATTCACCCGGCTTGGCCCGCGCCATGGCCAGCAATTCGCCCAAATTGCGCGCTGGCACGGAAGGATGCACCACCAGAACGGAAGCCACCGTTGAGATCATGGCAATCGGCACCAGATCCCGTGACGGGTCATAGGCAAGCCGCAGCAGGGCAGGATTGATCGCAAGCGGCCCGGTAGAGCCCATCAGCAGCGTATAGCCATCAGGCGCACTACGCACCACCGCTTCCGTGCCAACGGAACCACCCGCCCCGGTGCGGTTTTCCACCACCACGGATTGCCTGAGCGCCGGTGTCAGTTCCTCGGCCATATTGCGCGACAGCACATCGGCCGCGCCCCCCGGCGGGAAGGGCGAAATCAGCCGAAGGCTGCGCGCAGGCCAGGTTTCCTGCGCGGAAGCCAAGGCGGGAAAGGCAAGAAGCCCGGCAAGGGCAGCGCGTCTTGTTGTCATGGTGGGGTCCTTCAATAGCTCCACGGCAATGCAAATGGCGCTTTGGGGCGATCCGCCAAGGCTTGACGCCCCGCGCCAGTCAACCAGACTGGACTGGAAGCGCCCTTCAAAGGAAGCCCTGCATGTCCATGCCCCTGCTATTCACCCCCATCACGCTGCGTTCCGTGACGCTGCCCAATCGCGTGGCACTTTCGCCGCTTTGCATGTATTCGGCCAAGGATGGGCTTGCGAATGGTTTTCATTTTTCGCATTTGACCGCCGTGGCGCGGGGCAGGGCAGGGCTGATCTTCACGGAAGCAACCGCAGTGGCGCCGGAAGGGCGCATTACCCATGGCTGTTGCGGGCTTTGGAATGACGCGCAGGTGGAAGCCTATCGCCCGATTGTGGATGCCATCATCGGCTTTGGGTCTGTGCCTGCCATCCAAATTGCCCATGCCGGGCGCAAGGCTTCCGTGCAGCCGCCCTGGAAGGGCAGCGCGCCGCTCCGCCCCGAAGATGCGGCGACGGGTTCGCCGCCTTGGGAATGCTTTGGGCCAACAGCGGAGCCGGTGGGCCCGGGCTGGCATGCGCCAACCGCCATGGCGGAAGCGAAAATCCAGGAAACCGTGCAAGCCTTCGCCGCCGCTGCCGCGCGCGCCGCCAAGGCAGGGTTTCGTGTACTCGAAATCCATGGCGCGCATGGCTATCTGATCCAGGCTTTCCTTTCGCCCATCGCGAATAAGCGCAATGACCGTTATGGCGGCGACTTGGCCGGGCGCATGCGCTTTGCCTTGGAAGTGACCGAAGCGGTGCGCGCCGCCTGGCCGGCTGATCTGCCCCTATTCTTCCGCATCTCCGCCGTGGATGGCCCCGCCGAGGGCTGGAGCCTGGATGATTCCGTTGTGCTGGCCAAGGAATTGAAGGCGCGCGGCGTTGATGTGGTGGATTGCTCGGCGGGCGGGATTTCCGGCGGACCGGCCTTCCGTGCCAATGATTCGGGCCAGCCCTTGCGCAGCCGAGCCGAACGCCCGCCCGGCTTCCAGGTGCCCTATGCGGAGCGCGTGCGCCGCGATGCTGATGTGAAAACCATGGCGGTTGGCGTGATCATCGCGGGCGATCAGGCTGAGGCGATTTTGCAGGAAGGCCGGGCTGATCTGATCGCGGTTGGTCGCGAATTGATGTATGATCCGTATTGGACGCTGAAGGCCGCCGAGAGCCTGGGTTGTGATCCAGGTGCGAAGATGTGGCCGGATAATTATGGCTGGGCCATTCAGCGCCGCGCGGAAATCATGGCGGCGGCGGGGCGGCGCTGAGATCAACCGCGTTTCATTTTTGCGGCGATGGCAGAAAAATTGCTGCCCTTGAAATGCAATAAGAAAGGATCACGGAGATGCATATGCGTTTCAAGGATCAGGTAGCGGTCATCACTGGCGGCGCCTCGGGCATTGGCCTCGCGATTGCGCGGCGTTTCGTCCAGGAAGGTGGCAGGGTTGTGGCCAATGATATCAACCCCGAACGCATCGCGGCGCTGACGGCAGAGTTGGCTGATGCGGGCATCGCCATTGTCGGCGACGTCACGCAAGAGGAAGACGTGGCCCGCTTATTCGCCACCGCGCTGGACCGTTTTGGCGCCGTGCATGCAAGCTTTCATGTCGCTGGTGCGAATAGGCACGCCTATATCGCGCGAATGGCGGAAGCTGATTGGGATTTCACCATCAATCTCTGTCTGAAGGGCGTGATGTTTGCCATGAAGCATGCGGCCCAAGCGATGCTGAAGCAGGGGCATGGCGCGATGGTGAATATCGCTTCCCTGAATGCGCATGTTCCGATGCATGCCGGGGCAGCCTATTCGACCGCCAAGGCCGGGGTTGAAATGCTGACCAAAAACGGTGCCCTGGAACTGACGCCAAGTGGCATTCGGGTCAATGCCATACTTCCAGGACTTGTTCAGACACCACTGACCAAACGCCTATTTGACAATAAGGAAATTCACGCTGCCTTCATTGAGCGCATCCCGCAAGGGCGCGCCGCGCAACCGGAGGAAATCGCCGCACCGGCGCTGTTCCTGGCGAGTGCAGATGCCAGCTATATCTCCGGCGCGTCGCTGCTGGTTGATGGCGCCTGGGCAGTGAGCGGCTATCCCGACATGCGGCCCTGGCGCAATTGAAGTGTTTTCCGTGCGCGTTGGTTTACTGGAACCAACCTGAACATGTGTTGGTCCCATTTGAAAGATGTGCTCCGGCCTTCCTGCGCGTACTTCACGGATGGTTTCCAGGGAATTGACAGTGCGGATTTGTGGAACAGTGCGATATATTTTTTCAGGGTCTGCTGCCAGCGACGTGACGGTGGCGCGCGCAGACCCAACAGCAATGGGTCGCACAATTTCGCTTTTGGGTCAGCTATCCGGCTGCTGTCTGGATGTTTTCGCCACCACGCGCCCCTGCGCCTGCTTCGCCTTGACGTTCATTGCTTCCAGACAGATGAGAGATGGAGGCGCAACCGAACGCGCAGTTTCATCAACCCGATACGGATGCAAATGACCCTTCCCCGACACCCCATATGTGAGACCAGCATCAACCACCCTGATCAAGGCCGACCATAACGGGCCGGCAGCGAGAAGGCGGCCGGACCCCACATTATCCGTCATCGCGGCATGGAACAGCACCCAAGCCCGCTGACGGGTGAAATCAATCGGGGATGAAACAAGGCCAGTCTTATGGATGCGGGTTGCGTGGTGGATGAGTGCGTAACGCTTCCTCATTGATATCCGCGCCCCAGCCTGGCCGATCAGGAACAATCAAGGCTCCGTCACGGATGATAGGCGGATGTGTCACCAGATCATCCTTCCAGGCCACATCATCAATATCAATTTCCATGATCCGAAAATTCGGAATTGATGCACAAAAATGCGCACTCATCAGCGTTGAAAGATGGCCATAGAAATTATGCGGCGCGCAATTCATCTCATAGGCTTCGGCCATTGTTGAAATCTTGTGGCTTTCCGCAATGCCATTCTACGGCACGTCAACAATCGCCACTGTCCGTCGTCAAATGATTTGAGACCACTTGGCGTGCTGTGTAACGGAGTATCTGGCCCATCAGCGGGATAGGTTAAGCTGCGTTTTGTTGATGCATCAAGCGGCGGTGCTGGATGGTTTTGCGCTTGATGCGCTGGCGC
>JADCGF010000021.1 GCA_020249145.1 Roseomonas sp.
CCCATCGCGAAAGGAAACCACAGCCCACCTGACGGGATCAAAAAACCCCGCATCCCCAAAACCCGGGTCAAATCTGCGCAGCAAACCCGGGTCAGCTCTCGGCGGCATTCAACAACGCGACAACCGCTTCGGGCGCGGCGGCGCTGTTTGGGTTTATTGGCATCGACGCAGATCGGCGCAAGGCGGCGGGTACGGCGCTGCTGACCCGCGCCTGCCTTGATCAACTCGTGCGGCTGTTCGGAGACGAGGCCAAACGCCCTTCGGCGACGCTGCTGATGGACTGGACTGCCGAGGTCTTCACAGCGACCGCGGACGACCGGCACGGCGGGGCCCATCCCGTGCCGCAGCACGGGCCCTGGGTGAGCGGCGCGTGGCGGGATCGCATGTCGCTCGCAGGGAGCGAGACCAGTGCGACCGAGCCCGGCTACTTGGCGGGCGCGATAGATGCCGGTGCTCGCGCCGCCGCGGAGGTATTGCAGCGGATCGCAGCGCCCGTGCGAGCGGCGTGGTGAGGGAGACAAAGGTACGCCCCAGCATGACGGCACCCGCCGCTTTATCACCCCCACTGACAGCGTCGCCGCCGCCAGATCGAACGTCGCGCCCGAGATGTTCCGCGCCATCAATCACGACACTGCTTGCCAGTGTTGGGTTTGGGGCATGGTGGTCTCGATAATTGGGGTGGAAAAGCGAGCGCCGAGACGCTAAGTAAGACTTCGAGTCTAGTCAGGTATTACCGGAGCAGAACATGGCGAATACCGTCACGACCAAGGGTCAAGTCACCATCCCGAAGCAGGTACGCGACCTACTCGGCATCAAGCCGGGCAGCAGCGTGGCCTTCGAAGTCGCCGATGATGGGCGCGTCATGTTGAGCAAGCTTGGTGGACGTACCGCAAAGGCCCGCCCCCCAAGCCGCTTTGCTAAGCTGCGCGGCAGCGCAAGCGCCGGCATGAGCACCGACGAAATCATGGCGCTCACGCGCGGCGAGAATTGAGGTGACGCTGGTTGATACGAATATCCTGCTCGATCTGGTGACAAATGATCGGACCTGGGCGGATTGGTCGCAACGCCAGCTTGAAGCCGCCGCTCTGCGCGGGCCAGTATTGATCAACGACGTGGTCTATGCCGAGCTGTCTGTCAGTTTTTTGCGCGTTGAGGAAGTAGATGCCACGATTACTGCCGCGCAAGTGGAAGTGGCGCCTATCCCGCGTGAGGCGCTTTTTCTGGCCGGGAAGGCTTTCCAGCTTTACCGTGCGGAGGGTGGCACCCGTTCTGGTGTACTGCCAGATTTTTTTATCGGGGCCCATGCTGCGGTAGCTAGAGTGCCGCTGCTTACGCGCGACGCGCGCCGTTATCGGAGCTATTTTCCGAGCGTCCAGCTTATTGCTCCGCAGGGTTGATGTAATTTTGATTTCAGCAAGAAAACTGTGCCAGGGTCACGCCCGGCCGTCGGGATGCAGCGTTCTCCGCGCCGTAAAGCGCTGCAATGGCGCGGGCCAATTCATCCAGGCTGCGGTACTCCACTGTGCGACCTTCGAAGGCCACACGCGTGACGCCGCCGGTATAGGCGGAGGCCAGTACGGCAGCGCGGCTGCCCGCGGGCTGCGCCAGCGCCCAGGCGAGAGTGGCAGGATCCACAGCGCCTTACCCGCCCGCACCGCGCGAGAGGGCGCGCAGGATCGGCAGGATCTGCGCGCCACCTGCGCCAAGCGCGATAAGCACCGCGACAATGCCCCAGATGGCAGCCTCAATCCGGCGCGTCTGCTTGCGTAAGCCGCAGATCTCCGCGCGCACCGCCGTGTAGCGCTCGGCGCAGCGCTCGACATGCAGCGCCAGATCCTCGCGCTCGCGCGCGTGGAGTTCCCCGTTACTCATGATTTCCTCGCTGATAAAAAGTTTACCGAACCGGGCGTCGGGGAAAGGCGCTTCTACCTTTCCAAACATCTGCCCTGAAGCTCGCGATGTTTCACGCGAACGCCGCCACCGTCATTCCGTTACAAGTGGCGGCCGACATCCATGCGCTGATGCAGCACGCGAACGACAATAAGTTCCCGCTCAGTGAGGCGATAGAATACAAGATGGGAGCCGACCGCGTATTTGAAGTAGCCGTCCCGAATATCGACAATCCGTCCGGTTTTTCTGCCTGTCGCAAGATCATCGAAAGCATCAACGATGGCGGCGTGGTAGCCGTCCGCCTGCTCAATCGACCAGTTTTTGTATGTGTAGAGCCAGATTTCTTCGAGGTCCGCTTCCGCCCTGGGTGACAGCAAACAAGCCCGGGGTTTACCTGGCATGCTTGCTGCGCATGCGCTTGAGGAACGCGCCATTGTCAAATGGTACCGGCTTGCCGGATTCCTCGCCGACAATGAGTGCTTCCTGAAGGGCCTTCACTTTCGCCTCATGCTCCTCCAACAAACGGAGGCCCGCCCGAACGACATCGCTGGCGGAGCCATAGCGGCCCGATTGAACCTGCACATCGATGAAGTTGGCGAAATGGTCGCCGATTGAGACTGACGTATTGCGCGGCATGACCTACCTCCTGGCTAGTGCCAAGATATACCAATTTTTGGTATCGCTAACCACCCCTTTCTCGCTGCATGGAGGTCTCGGCGTCCCGAAAGTGATCACCGCAGCCAACCGCCACGCGGTGCCAGCCAACCGGGCCGGCGCATCAGTGGCGGTGGGTCTGGGTTTGGCGCGATAATCGGCGTGGCAGTCTCCGCTATCTGGCTTTCCACCGGCGCATTCGCGATATCCTCGCGCAGCCTTTGCCAGAA
>JADCGF010000022.1 GCA_020249145.1 Roseomonas sp.
CCGGGCATGGGCGTTGATTTCGACCCCTTGCGCATTTACGCCGAAGCGCGCGGGCTGACGCTTGCGGAAGCCGCCGACTTGCTGCTGCGTTCTGCCGAGGTGACGGAGGCAATCCTGGACCAGACCGAACGCCTGAAGGACCGGCTGCTGGTGCGGATAGAAGCCGTGCAAAGCCTGAATGATGCCAAGACTGTGGCGCGTGAGGCCGAAGAAGCCTTCGCCACCAAGGCGCTGCCAGGCGCCGCCCCGGCGCCCGCGGCCTGAAAGCCCCCGCAGCCGGGCGGCCATGGCCGCTTCCGCCCCGGCGAGGCGGCCTTATTGGGCGAAGCCCGGATAAGCCAAACGCTAGGCGGCGCTGGCTGCCATGGCAGGCCGGTTTTGCGGTGCAATAAATTACGCAGATTTAATGTAACGGGCGGCTCCAGAAGGGCGAAATCAACTGGTGCCTTAACGTGTTTATCAGTTATCAATATGTGAAGGGTTTGGCGGCATGGACCCTTGGTTGCGCATGCCGCATGAGAACAGCGCCGAGCTGGGAGAAGTGGGATATGCTGAACGGTACAGCACCCTTGATGGAAGTAGCACCGCAGGGCGCTTTGCACGCGCTGGTTTCTGGCCGTGTGGCGGTTGTGGCAGCAACTGGGGCTTGCCTGTTGCCTGACATGGCAGGCTCTCAGACGGTTTCAGACAGAATGAACGGTGCTTTCGTAGGACGGGCTACGCCAGGCACATGGGGCGAAGAATGACCCAGCCGCCCAACAGCCACGCTACCCGTGAAGAAGGCCGCACCGCGCGGCACAAGCCTTGCGCGCCGGTTTTCTGTCAGACGTCAAACACCATACGCCAGATCAAGACCTGCGAGGCCTGCCGCACTGCGTCAGGTCATGCGCTGGACTTGGTTTGAGCAGTTAGAGGTCACGGAGTGTTTTCAAATGGTAGCCGCCGATGAGACCAAGGGCAAACAAGGCAGGGTCAGGCGCTGGGTGGCGGCGCTTACGCATGATGGTGTTTGCCCCGTTGGTGCTGATGCTACCCTTGGCCCCCAGCATGGCGCAGCCCAGAATGTCTGAGCGTGTTGTGACCGAGCATCGTGGGTTTATTGAACAGCCCTCACTTGAACGCTACCGCATCGCATTTAATGACCGAAGCGTGAGGCTGGTAGTCCCGCGCAACTATCTGACGCATTGGGTTACGGCGGCGATGATAAAGGATAGCCCCGGCTTCATGGGTATAGCGACACTTCCAGAATTTTCGGGCGCAACCAGGGAGAATATGGATTGCTTCGGTGGACATGCGTTGATGCGCTGCGATATCGTACAGTTCTTTTACAAGGACCCAGTAAGACCGATTGAGCCAAACCTGACTTGGTATCTGCGGGATCGCGACCTCTTGGTGCCAAGTGAATACGGGCTCTTAGGATATCCTGATCAACACCAGTATCTCGTTCATTTTGGCGAGGATGGTTGGGTTGTTCAGGTTGGCTGCGCGGGAGTACCGGAGTGGGAACGCCTTCCGTGTAATATGAACTTTTCAACGGCCGGTGCTGATTGGCGTATCCAATTCCGCCCGGCGCTGATGCCACGTTGGCGTGAGATCGCCGAAGGGCTGCGAGTTTTGATTGATGGCTTCGCCGTGACCGGCGCCGGGGAGAATAGCCCATGACCCTGCAAATTTCTCAGACGGCTCTGGCTGACGTCCAACGGTTAAGCTTGAGCAGTGAGCCAACGCGCGTAGCGCAGATTTACCAGATTGTCTTGGGTGACATTCGTTCCCAGTACGGCGGCGCACAATTCAGTATCAATAATATCCCGAACGCCGCGGATCGTGACTCTTTCCGCTGGATACAGTTTGCGGTTGAGATGAACACCGGTGTTCGTAATGTAAATACAGATTTCGTGCGTGCCAATAATGTGGTTGCAGTTGCTCGAGAGACTGGAAGTGTCATTTCCATGTATGGCCCGGAAATGCAAGCCTCCTCCAACGCAGTTGGCAACGCATTTGCGCGAGAGCTCGTACAGGATGGCGGCGCCGTCCAGAGTCTGCGTGCTATTTCGCTAATTGATGCAACAAACGGCCTTCGTTCTCTCGGGATCGAGGACCGTGCTAACTGGGCCGGTGCGGTTCCTTCAAGTGCGGGAGGCCTCATCCTCGGCTTCGAAACTGATCCTGGCTTTTATTCGGAACTGTCACTATCCCAAAAGGCTTGGGCGGCAGAAAATACACTTGCTGCGAGTACGATTATTGGTTCCAGGCAGCTGCTCTCACTTTCAGCTGAAGCAACAGATCGTGTTGCGGGCAATCTCGCGTCCATATATTCAGGTCTTCGCGAGACTCGAGAAAATTTGCAAAATTTCTTGACGCCTCTAGCCAATTCCCCTTGTTTTCTTGCTGGCACGCCCATTCTGCTGGCCGATGGAAGAACCAAGCCAATCGAAGATGTTATGATTGGTGATCTGGTTATGGCGTTCGATGCGACAGCGGATCAAGGCCGCGGCGCACTTGTACCACGGCCGGTTACGCGCCTTTATCGGAATGTCACACAAAGCATTATTGACCTGCGCGGCCTGCGCATCACGCCTGGCCATATCTGCCTGACGGATGATGGCCGTTTTGAGAGTATCGCGGAAATCCTGCTGCGCGATGGTATGCTGCTGCATGCTGATGGCTCCGCTATCCGTGCGCGCACCGGCGCCAAAATAGGTTCGGTGGAGGATACACCGATCAGGGTATGTATTGCGGATCAGACTTCCGGCACACCTTTTTTTGTCACGCTGCGTGCGGGGATCCCATTGCTGTCCGGGGCAGATCAGGCCTCATCCGGTGCTCAAAGCTTCGCAGCCTATTTGGCAGAAAACGGCGTTTCAATAGCGGCAGATGGATCATTATTGCGCCGCGACGGTAGCTTGCTGGAAGCTGCCCAGTGGCCCGCGGGAAGTACACCCTTTGATAAACCGATGCAGCGGGATTGGATTATTCGCGACACCGCTGATCAACCGTTCATTCCAGATTATGTCGCCGCACTACTCAATTCCAATGCGGTGGAAGCCGACGCGCCTGGCGACGCAAGGCATGTGGTTAGATCAAAGGCCGCTTCCGGATCGCTTATGCCCGCCGCGGAGGAGCAAACTTTTACGCGATCCCTGTTTCACGAGTTCTCCGAAGTCTCGAAAAATCTCTTTGAACATGGTTCCGAGTGGGTTTTCGGAACGTCCGGCACGGCTGCCCTTGCGCCCCAGCAGAAGGATGGCTGGTGCACTTATAACTTCGAAGTACAAGGGTTACATACCTATGTCGCGGATGATGTCCGTGTACATAACCTTTGTAATGAAGACTCTAGCATCAACCCAGATTCCATCGAAATAGATTCAAATGAAGACGGGTCTGAAGTACGTTTCTCATTTGACTACGAAGATGGGAGCAGTGAGGAAGTTGTCACTAGATTCGCTGTTCATGGCGCGGAACCAGAACTGCAAAGCACTACCACCGTTTTCCGTTCCACCGATGGTCAGGTGGATATCGCGCAACAAAGGCCCGGCGGTGATGCGGAATACTACCGCGCGGTAAGCGGCAATGATGGGCGCCCGACGCTGGTGGCGATTGAAGCGGAGGATTTTTCCGCCCCCGATACCTCGCGCAATCAACCCGCCCTTGATATCGAAGCCTATGAAATCAACGCCAATCCGGATGGCAGCGGTTTTGAATTTACCGGCACGGATGCGCGCGGCGCCACCCTTGCGGTGGAAATAGACCCCGGCGCGGGCGGTGGATCAGCCTTCTACCGCACTGAAGAAGTCACCTTCGCCAGCGGTGTTACTGTTACCCGCAACTACAATAATGAAGGGCAATTGGTCAGTACGCTGACGGGACAAGCCACCAGTGATGGCGGGTACCGAGAGGTTGAAACCAATTCAAATGGGCAAAA
>JADCGF010000023.1 GCA_020249145.1 Roseomonas sp.
CCGTCCCAAGCGTATCGGCAGGGCCAAAAAATCACTGAAAATGGTTGTATTCAGGCGAAAGCAGCGTTGAAAACATGCGCGCGCGGCAAAATCGCGATACTCAATGGTAGCTTTTCAGCAGCCTGCTAGGCTGCCGGGACACACCACGCGCAAGGATCAGGTCATGGCTGCCCCCAGCCCCGCACCCGTTGCCCCTTACCCCGAACCCCGCGAAGCGACCTGGGTTGCGCGGAATTTCCGCTTCCATACCGGGGAAGTGATGCCGGAACTCCGCCTTGGCTACCTGACGATTGGTGAGCCCTCCGGTACCCCGGTATTGGTGCTGCATGGCACGGCGGGGTCTTCGCGCAGCATGGTCTCGCCGGCTTTTGCCGGGCAGCTTTTCGGCCCGGGTCAGGCTTTGGACGCGGCGAAGCATTACATCATTATCCCGGATGCGCTGGGGGCGGGGAAATCCTCCAAGCCATCAGATGGGCTGAAGGCGCGTTTTCCGCGCTTCAACTACGCCGATATCCTGGCGGCGCAGCACCGGCTGCTGACGGAAGGGCTGGGGGTCAGCCATGTCCGGCTGGTCATTGGCAATTCCATGGGCGGCATGCTGGCCTGGCTTTGGGGGGTGACCCATCCGGATTTCATGGATGCCATCGTGCCCATGGCGGCCCAGCCCACCGCCATGTCCGGGCGGAATTGGATGCTTAGGCGCATGATGATCGAAACCATCCGCCGAGACCCCACCTATCAGGCGGGGAATTACAGCAGCCAGCCGGCTTGCCTTTCGCTCGCCTTCCTGTTCTTCAATATCGCGACCAATGGCGGGTCTCAGGCGTTGCAAAAATCGGCCCCCTCCCGCGCGACAGCGGATGCCATCCTGGACCAGCGCCTGGCCCAGCCGGCATCCGCGGACGCCAATGACCTTATCTATATGTATGAGGCATCGCGGGATTATGACCCGGAACCGCTGCTCGGGCGCATCCGGGCGCGGGTGCTCGCGATCAATTCCGCCGATGATGAACGCAACCCGCATGAGACCGGGCTGATGGCGGCGGCCATGGCGCGCATCCCCAATGCGCGGCTATTGCTGATCCCCGGCAGCGCTGAGACCGCCGGCCATGCCACCACCGGCCAGGCGCGCTTCTGGCGCGAGGAACTGGCGGGCTTTCTGCACTCCATTGCCTGAAAACCAACAAACCGGGAGAAACCACCATGCTGTCACGTCGCCATATCCTGACCGGGTTTGCGGGCGCCGCCTTGGCCGCGCCGCGCCTTGCCCATGCCGCCTGGCCGGGCGATCGGCCCATTGAAATCATTGTCCCCTTCCCGCCCGGCGGCGGGGTGGACACCATGGCACGCATGATCCTGCCGGGGCTTCAGGCGCAATTGCCGGGCGCGCGTTTTGTGGTGGTGAATCGGGCCGGCGCGGGCGGGCAGCTTGGTTGGGAAGTAGCCTTTGCCGCCGCGCCCGATGGCTATACGCTGGCGGCGACTTCCGTGCCCGCCTTGGTGACCTATCCCATGGAACGGCAGACCAGGTATCGGGCGCTGGATTTCACCTTCATCGCCAATGTGGTGGATGACCCGGGCGGCTTGTTTGTTGCCGCCAATTCGCCCCTCCGCAACCTGGCTGATCTGGTGGCGGCGGCCAGGGCGCGGCCGGGGCAGCTTTCCTATGGCAGCACCGGTATAGGTTCCGATGATCATTTGCTGGTGATCGCCTTTGAGGAAATGGCCGGCGTGCCGCCCATGACGCACGCGCCCTTCAATGGCATGGCGCCGCTTTCCACCGCCTTGCTTGGCGGGCATTTGCACATTGGCGCCTTCAACATGAGTGAAAGCCTGGCACTGCTGCGCGATGGCAAGATTCGCGCCCTAGGCCAAGCCGCCGCCAAGCGCTGGGGGGGCACGCCGGATGTGCCCACCTTTGGCGAACAGGGCTTCAATTTGGTGAGTGGTGCGACGCGCGGCATTGTGGCGCCGCCGGGCTTGCCGGCGGAAATCCGCACCCGTCTGGAAGCCGCCTTCCGTGCAGCCTTGTCTGATCCGAATTTCATCAAGGAAGCGGAACGCCTGGGCCTGCCCTTGGCGCCGCTGATCGGCGATGCCTATCGCGCCGAAGTCGAACGCAATGAAAAAGACCTGCGCGGCCTGTGGCAGCGCCGCCCCTGGAGGGAATCATGAAAGCCGCCCCGATGCTCCGTGTTGATCCCGCCGCGCTGCGCGGCCTGGTGCATGCCATGATCCGCGCGGGGGGCAGTGCCGAAGATGAAGCGGCGATGGTGACGGATCATTTGCTGGAATCGAATCTGCAAGGCCATGACAGCCACGGCATCATGCTGCTGGTGCGCTATGTGGAAAATCTCCGCGCCGGCAAGCTCAATGCCGGCGCCATGCCGGAAGCGGTGAGGCAGGATGCATCGCTTGCCGTGTTTGACGGCAAGATGGGCTATGGCCAGCGCATCGGGCGCATCACCATGGATTGGGCAATCAATGCCGCGCGCCAGCATGGCCATGCGGTGATGGCGTTGAAGAATGTGCATCATCTGGGGCGCATTGGTTCCTATGGCGAACAGGCGGCGCGGGCGGGGATGATTTCGGTCCATTTCGTCAATGGTGTTTCCGGCCCCGGCGCGGTGGCGCCCTTCGGCGGGAGTGATGGGCGCATGTCCACCAATCCGGTCTGCGTCGCGGTGCCGGCGGTGGCCGATGGCGAACACCCGCTGATCCTGGATTTCGCCACGGCGGCCATCGCGCTTGGAAAGTGTCGCGTTGCCTTCAATGCCGGCAAGCCGGTGCCGGATGGCGCTTTGGTGGATGCCAAGGGCAAGCCCACCAATGATCCGGGTGTGTTGTATCGGGACCAGCCGCGCGGCGCTTTGCTGCCCTTTGGCGGGCATAAGGGCTATGGGCTCGCCTTGATGTGCGAAATCCTGGCCGGGGCGCTGATTGGTGGTGTCACCGCCGCGCCGCATCATCATAAGGATGGCAGCATCGTCAATGGCTGGTTGGCCTTTGTGATTGACCCGGCGCGCTTTGGCGATTTGGCCGCTTTCCGTTCTGAAATGGCGGCGGTGATTGCGCATGTGAAGGCATCGCCACCCGCTGACCCCGACCAGCCGGTGTTGGTGGCCGGGGAGAAGGAAAGGGCCACACGCGCGGCGCGGCTTGCGGGCGGCATTCCGGTGGATGGCACCACCTGGGATATCTTGGCGGATACGGCGCGCAGCCTTGGCATCAATGCCATCCCGACGCCGGGCACGTTTTAGCGCGTGCTGCGCCTTCTGTTGCTTGCGCTGAGCCTTTGCGGTGCGAGCGCTGATGCGCAAGCGCCGGATTGGCGCAGCGTGGCGCCCCCCTTGCCGCTGAGTGCGCCCGTCACGCCGGCCACGGCGCCGGTGGCGATTGGCGGCGCAGCTTGGGGGCCGTGGCGGAAGCTCTGCCGCGAGCAATGGGAAAGGCTGGACCGCGCGCCGCGGCGCGACTGCTTGACTGTCGCGGGCGTAGAACGTGATGCGCCGGCGCGCGCGACGCGCCTTATCTTGGCGCCAGAGGTATTGCGCGGTGAAAGGCTTGCCGTGTTGCGCCGGGATGATGGCAACATCACAAGCTTCACGCATGACCCGCCCGATGCGGCGCGTGATGGTGCGCTGCTTCCCTGGAGACGGCAATTTGAAAGCTGGAGCCTGACGGCGCGGCGCATCGCTGCTGGTGCGACGTTTGAATTGCCGGTGCCCGATAACCCGCGCGGCGTGACCTGCCGCGCCGAGGGGCTTTCGCGGATCGAAGCGCGTCAGGTGCTGGTTGCCATCTGCGCGGTGGAATTGGCTGGCCGGCTTGGCAATACGGGGCAGGAGGCGCGGATTGCAATGGCCGGGCGGGTTGCGATTGATCTGCCAAGTGCGATGATTGTGGCGCAGGGCTATGCCTCAAGGATTGAGACCTTCGCGGGCGGGCGGTCCAACGGTGTTGTCATCACTGCGGCGCGGCATTGGTTGGAATAGCGGGGGTTATTTTCGCGTGTTTCAAGGAAAAACTTGCGATTGGCTTGGGAAAGGCCCATATGCCGCTTGTCACCTCGTCCGGTTTGGGCGTTCCGGCCCGGCCCTGTGAAGGTTTGGCAAGTCCCCTCAAACCTGCTTCCCGTGCCTTCCCATGGTTGGGCTGTAGCGATGGTCGGCCCGTTGCGCGATCCCGCGCGACGGAGTTTCTCAACCGGAGTAAACAGCATGGCAACCGGCACCGTGAAATGGTTCAACGCCACCAAGGGTTATGGCTTCATCCAACCCGATGATGGCAGCAAGGACGTCTTCGTCCATGTCAGCGATGTCCAGCGTTCTGGCCTGCAAGGCCTGAATGAAGGCGACAAGATTGATTTTGAATTGCAGAAGGGCCAGCAGGGCAAGATCTCTGCCGGCAATCTGCGCAAGATCTGATCTTGGCTTGCGGCGCTTGATCGCGCCGTGATTTCTGGGGCGGGGCGGCGTTTGCTGCCCCGTTTCCTTTTCATGTGTGGAGAAGCGGCATGGCGCGCAAACCGAATTACGGGCAGAACCGGGCTGATGTGAACCGGGCCAAGCAGGCGCGCAAGGAAGCGAAGCTGGAAGCGCTCAAGGAAGCGGTGGCGCGGCGCAAATCGGGCGAAGATCCGCAAGATGACGAAGCCAATACTGGAAAAGATGCAAAGACTGAAGGAGAACACCATGGCCAATAAGCCAGGAACCCAGGCGCGCTTCGTGCTGTTTGATGTGATCTATGAGGATGGCAGCCGCCGTTCCAACCGCAAGGTGCCGGCGGAATTGCTCGGCGGGCTTGATGGTGACCTCCCGGCGGAGAAGCAAATTGAAGCGCAGGACAATGAAATCGCGAAGGCATCCGGCAAGGCCGCTTTGCGTATTGCCTCCATCCAAAGGGTGGGCGGGAAGAAAAGATAGGCCGTTTAGGTGAAAGCCCTGCGTTGCCGCTTGGTTTCACGCGTGCAAAGTTGATGTAATGATCACTTGTCGCAGCGTGTTTTTCTGCGTCGGATGCCGGCTGCAAGGCCATGCGCCTCCGGCGACGGATACGCGCTCTGCGTGACCTATCGGGGATGCTTTATCATGCCGACTGACGCCGACCTTCTTTCCCGCCTGACCGCCCTTGGTCATGCCCTGCCGCCTGCGGCCAAACCCGTGGCGGAATTCATCCTGTGGCGGCGGGAGGGCAATTTGATCTTCCTCGCGGGCCAGATCTGCGAACGCGACGGTATTCCCCACCCTACCGGGGTCTATGGCAAGGATGTGGACCTTGCGACCGCGCGTGCGGGCGGGCTCGCGATTGGCTTGCAACTTCTATCCACGCTGCGCGCGGCACTTGGTGGCGACCTTGGCCGCGTCCGCCAGGTGGTGATGGTGCGCGGCTTCGTGACCGCGGCCCCCGGCATGGGCGATTATCCCAAGGTGATCAACGCCTGTTCGGAGCTTTTCATCGCGCTCTGGGGTGAGAATGGCCGGCATGCGCGGACCTCAATTGGCGTGGCGCAACTGCCGCTTGACGCGACAGTAGAGATTGACGCGGTATTCGCGGTGGATTGAGGTTCACCCGGCGGTGGAAGCTTCCGTCGTGAAGCTGGAATAGCGTAAAGATCCCACGTGGAACCGCTTGCACTTTACATTCACTGGCCGTTTTGCGCGGCCAAATGCCCTTATTGTGACTTCAATTCCCATGTCCGTGACAGAGTGGATGAAGCGCGTTTCCGTGCCGCGCTGCGCCGTGAATTGGCGCATGAAGCGGCGCTGATGGGCCGCCGTCCGCTCGCCAGCATTTTCTTCGGCGGCGGCACGCCAAGCCTGATGGCGCCGGAAACGGTCGCGGCCTTGATCGAGGATGCCGCGCGTTTCTTCGACCCGCTGCCCGATATGGAAATCACGCTGGAAGCCAACCCGACCAGCGTGGAGGCTGCGAAGCTGGCGGCGTTTCGGGATGCGGGCGTCAATCGCGCAAGCCTTGGCGTGCAATCCCTGAACGTGGAGGCTTTGGGCTTCCTGGGCCGCAAGCATGATGTGGCGCAGGCGATTGCCGCTTTGGAAGCCGCGCGAGGTATCTTCCCGCGGCTTTCCTTTGACTTAATCTATGCGCGGCCTGGCCAGCAGGAAGCTTCCTGGCGGGCGGAATTGCGTCAGGCTTTGGCCTTGGCGGCGGATCATCTCTCGCTTTATCAATTGACGATTGAACCGGGCACGCAGTTTGAAACGCTCTATCGTCGCGGCGCCTTTGCGCTGCCGGCAGAAGATGATGCGGCGCGGCTTTATCTGGCAACGGCGGAAGAAGCCGCGCACTTTGGCCTGAAGCCCTATGAAATCAGCAATTACGCCAAGCCAGGTGCGGAAAGCCGGCATAATTTGGCCTATTGGCGCTACGGGGATTATCTGGGCATTGGCGCCGGGGCGCATCAGCGCATGTTGCGCGAGGCCGGCATCCAAGCCACGCGGCGCCATCGCGCGCCGGAAGAATGGCTGCGCCTGGTGGAAGCCCAAGGCCATGCGGCGGTGGATGTGGAAACCCTGAGCCCTGCGGAAGCGGGGCGGGAGGCGATGCTGATGGGGCTGCGCCTCACGGAAGGCATAGACCCCAGCCGAATCGAAACCCGCGCCGGGCTTGCCTTCGCCGAGGTTGTGGACCCCGCCATGCTGGCCGCCTGTTTGGATGAGGATTACCTCTTTTGGGGTGGAAATGGCCGGCTTTGCGCAACCGGGGAGGGGCTTTTGCGCCTGGATTCCATGCTACCGCTGCTGCTGCGCTGATAAAACTTGATCCTTCCTGAAGAAGACGTAAAAATATGTCTAATGACGATCACCCATGCCCCTGAACCCCGAAGCGCCATCGAAGCCGCCGGCAGCCTGCCGGATCTGGAGCTTGATATCGCGACCGTTGCCCTGCAATTGGCCCGGGTGGATGCGCCGGAAGCGGATTGGTGCAAGGTGGCGGCCCATTTTTCCGATATCGCGCGCAAGGTGGTGCAAGCCGCCAGCATGGATGCCAAGGCCGATGCCGGCGATCTGGAAGCGCGAAGGCTGATCCTTACGGAAACGCTGCATGGGCATTTCGGCTATCAGGGCGATTCCGAAACCTATGAGGATATGGCGAATGCCAATCTGATCCGCGTGGTGGAACGCCGGCGCGGCCTGCCTGTGGCGCTTGGCATCTTGTGGCTGCATGCCGCTGATGCTGCCGGATGGGGCGCTTTTGGCGTGGATTTCCCCGGCCATTTCCTGCTGGCGTTGGAAGGGCCCAAGGGCAAGCTCATTCTGGATATCTTTGCCGGCGGCAAGGTTCTGGAAGCGCAGGATTTGCGCGCGCTGATCAAGCGCGTGGAAGGCGAAAAGGCGGAATTGCGCCCGGGCGTATTGCGCCCCATGACGCGGCGCGAAGTGCTGCTGCGCCTGCAAAACAACATCAAGCTCCGGCGCTTGCGCGGCGGTGATGTGAAGGCCGCGCTCTCCGCCACTGAAGACATGTTGCGCCTGGCACCGGACCATGCCGCGCTCTGGCGCGAAGCGGGGCTGATGAACCAAAGGCTGGAACGGATTGGCGCTGCCTTGGGCTGCCTGGATCGCTTCCTGGAATTGGTGCCGGAAGGCGAAGCGGCTGCCCGCGTACGTGCGCTAGCCGGCGAATTGCGCCAGCGCCTGAATTGACGCCGGCCATATCGCCAGCGCGCATCGGCAAGGCTAAACTCCGCCCATGACCCAAGCCCGTCCGCGCATCGCGCTTTTTGTCACCTGCCTGGTGGACCTCTATCGGCCCAATGTTGGCTTTGCTGCGATCAAGCTGCTGGAAGAAGCGGGCTGCCAGGTGGAGGTGCCGCCAAGCCAGACCTGCTGCGGCCAGCCCGCCTATAATTCCGGGGACCGCGCCAATGCCAAGGCGCTGGCCCGCGCAGTGGTAGATGCCTTCCAGGGCTATGATTATGTGGTGGCGCCTTCCGGTTCCTGCGCGGGCATGATCGCGCATCACTATCCGGCGCTGTTTGATGATGACCCGCATTATCGCGGCAAGTCTGAAGCGCTGGCCGCGCGCACGCATGAATTGGTGTCTTTTCTTACTGATGTCATGGGCATGGAAAGGGTCGCGGCGCGGCTGGATGGCAGCGTGACCTATCATGATTCCTGTTCGGGCCTGCGCGAGATGGGTGTGAAAGCGCAGCCGCGCAAATTGCTCAAAACCGTCGAAGGGCTCAGCCTGATTGAATTGGCGGAACCGGAAATCTGCTGCGGCTTTGGCGGGACTTTTTGCGTGAAATATCCCGATATTTCCGTGCGCATGGTCACCGATAAATGCCGTGATGTCCAGGCAACCGGCGCGGGCACGCTGCTGGCCGGCGATATGGGCTGCCTGCTGAATATGGCCGGGCGCCTGAAGCGCGAAGGGTCTTCGGTGAAGGTGCGCCATGTGGCGGAAGTGCTCGCCGGCATGACACGCGATGCCGCGCCGATTGGTGAGGGGAAGAAGGGCTGAATTATTCCGCCATCGCAAAAGGGCGGATGCGGCTGATCAGATCCTCCGCCGTATTCACCCCGCCAAGTGATGCGCCAAGCCCTTTGGCGGTCAGTGCCTGCGCGGTCCAGCTGTTGCAATTGTTGAACAGATGAAAGCGCCCTGTGGCCGGGTAGAATAGGCTGAAGGGGTAGATGCCGCGTGCCCTTACCTCTGCACGCCCGGCGCCTGCGCGGTCAAAACTTTGGCGCAAGAAATCGAGCAATCGGCGGAGCCCATCCGCATCCACCGCAAATGGCAGAATGGTGACATTGGGCCAGATGCGCGCCGGGTGATCAGAAAGCCCGGCGACATGCATTACCGCCGGCCCAGGAAAGGCCGCGCGCAAGGCAAGCCAGGCACCGGCTTCCCGCGCCGGATAGAATTCCGCATCTCCCCAGCCTAATTCGAAAAACCTCGCCTGGGGGAAATCGGCAATTTCCGGGATGACACTTTCAGGCACATCGGCGCGGGCCAGCACGATGCCGCTATGCCAGCCATTGCTGACAACCCAGATTTGTCGCGCGGCACTGGCCGCAAAGGCCAATGCCGGCGCAAGAAGCAGCCCGCCAAGGACGCAGCGGCGCCCAATCACGTGGGCAGCAGCACGCCTTCCACTACATGCACCACGCCATTTCTCGCCATCAGATTGGCGCGGATAATGCTGGCCGAAGCACCAGAAGGCGCCTGGCCCGGGCGTGCCGCCTGAATGCGTGGACTGGCAGCTGTTCCGCCCACGACGCGCACTTCAACGCCGCTCAACATGCGAATACGTCCGCCGCGCGCCTGAATATCTGCAAGGCTCAGCCGCCCGCCCGCGATCAGGCTGAGCAGGGCATCATGCTCGCCGCGGCGAATACGCTCTGGCGCGCCTGACCAGGCAAGGTTGGTGGGCGCGAGAACGGTGTAAATGCCGGGCCTGTCAAACAATTCGGAAGAGAGGCCAGAACTGCGCAGCGCGGCGCGGAAACTGGAGAGATTTGAATCGCTGCCGATGAGATCCATCAGCGGAGGGCCGCCTTCCGGCGCGACCTGCGCGCAGCCATTCAGCAAAAGGGCAGCACCGCCGACGGCGAATAGGGAACGGCGCGACAACATCGGCGTTTCTCCTTGGCATTGGGCGCGAATCGGCCCTGTTATTCCTGCCCCTCTTCTGGCGCCGCACGGGTGACGGGGCAAGCCCCTCAACGCCTTACGGGGGCGGCATCAGCACGATGGTGACGGTCCGTGATGGGGGCTCGGCGGCGCGAACGCTCGGGCTGAATTGCGCGCTGCGCGCCTCTGACCTCAGCCGTTCCGCCACAATGCCGCGCTCCGCCATGGCATTGGTTACGGCGCGGGCGCGCTGCGCGGACAATTGGATGGAGGTTGTGGCCCCGCCTTCCTGCCCGGCGTGGCCCAGAATGCAGATATTGCGATCCGGTTCGGCCAAGGCGGCTTCGATGGCCGCCGCGAGTGGGGAACGCGCGGCTTCCGGGATAACGGCGCTGCCACGCGGGAAGGCGATGGAAAACACATCGTCTTCCAGCTTTTCGGCCCCCACGCAGGAAAAGCGTGGCTGGGCAAGCGTGGGCAGTGCGAAAAGCGTGATGCCAAGCGCCAGCAAGGTAAGGCGGATCATGCGGGCAGGAGAATCTCCGCCGCGCGGAGCTTTTCAATCAGCGCCGCCGTATTGGCGCCGGGGCAGGCCAGGGCGAGCGCGGCCTCCGTAATGCTCGGCTGGGTGATGATCCAGGCGGCAGGTTCAACTTCCTGCGCGGTGATGGCCAGCACGCCCATTTCGGTGCGCAGCCCGTAATCCGCGCCGCGGCGGACGGTTTTCACATTGGGGCGCACGCGGAAAACCTGGGCGCCGCCGGCTTCCGATGCCGGCGCCGCACCACGGGCCGCGAGCAAATCATAGCCACCGCGTTCATAACGATACTGCGCCAGGAAGTTTTCAACGGCTTGCAGGAATTTTGGATCGCGCGACCATTCGCCGATGCGTTGGCCAAGCAAAGCGGCGCGTTGCGTCAGCGCGTATTTCGCCCCCGCTGAGCCATCCTGCCGCGGCAAGGGCTTGCGAAACTCCGCATCATGGAAGGCGCGCTCTGTCAGCAGGCCCATGAAATCCACGCCCATGGCGGCATGCACGCCGTAGGCGATGTGCACGGAATTGGGCGCTTCGGCCAAGGCATCATGATACCAGCCGCGTGGCAGATAAAGCAGATCGCCCTTTTTCAGATGCGCCTTGAAGCGGAGCGCGCCCTTGGCTTTTTCATGAAATTCCTGGCCCTGGCTGCGAAAGATTGCGTGCGCCACAGGCCATTCGGCGCGGCCTTCCCAGATGTTCCAGATCTTCTCCCCTTCCACCTGCACGGCCCAGACATCATGCGTGTCATAATGCGCGTGGAAGGCCTTATGGCTCTGCCAGGAAATATAGACATTCGCCTGCGCCTTGCCGAGGCCGGCACCTTCCAGCGCATTGGAAACGCCAGCGAGGTCAGGTGTCAGGCTATCCACATCATTCATCACCACGGAAGCACCGCGCGCCACCCATTCCTGCACCTTGGCGGGGATCGGTTGCAAAGAATTGGCGCCATCACGCGACATGGCGCTTTGGCTATAATGCGCGGCGGGGATTGTGGTGCTGTCCAGCACCACCTTCAGGCTGCGTTCGGACCAGATATGCGTCATGCCAAGCAGGCGATTGATGCCGGCCCAATCCAAGACATGGGCGAATTTCTCGGCAGCGCCCGGCAGATGCAGCGGCTGCTGGTCGTAATACTCGGCGAAGAAACGCTCTGGCGGCATTGGCGCCAGGATATCGGCCAGGGTCATGATCATGGCGGCTTATATCAGAGGAATCGGGGCGTGGGCGAGGGGCTGGGGTGGACGCCGCGCGGGGAATCGGGCGCTATGATCCTGGACATGAGGGGGGCTGCAATGAAGCTTTGGTACCAATCCCTGACCCGGCCAGATGCCTGGCCCACCTATGCCAAGGCGCTTAGGCGCGTGCTGGATGCCGGGGCCGATCCGGGCACGGAAATCGCCATTCATGGCATCGAAAAGCGCGGCGGCATTGGCGACCAATATCGCTATCTGGAATTCATCGAAACCGGTGAGGTGCTGGAAAACGTGGCGCGGGCCGAGGCCGAGGGTTTCGATGGCGTCTTACTCGGCAATATCGTGGACCCGGGGCTGCGGATTGCGCGCGAAATCGCCGGCATCCCGGTGCTTGGGCTATGCGAAACCGCCCTGCTGACCGCCTGCCAGATGGGTGCATCCATCGGCATTGTGTTTTCGAACGACAAGCACGAAGCGCGCGTTGCTGAGAATATCCGCGGCTATGGCCTGGCCGGGCGGGTGGCCGCGACGGCGCGGATGGATGTGGCCAAGCTGACCGATCTGGAAGCCGCTTTTTCGCCAGGCCCCGTACGCGATTCCGTGCTGGCGCAATTCCACAAGGCCGCCGAGGATTGCGTGGCACGCGGGGCAGAGGTGGTGATCCCCGCCGTTGGTGTGGCGATGGTGCTGCTGTTTGAAGCGGGCGTGCATGAAACTGCGCGCGGTGCGCCGGTGCTATGCGGGCCATTGGCGCTAGTGCAGCAGGGGCAGGCGGCGGTTAAGCTCAGGCGCGCCATGGGTGGGCGCTTTACCAGCCGGCGCGGTGCTTATGGCCAGCCGCCACCTGGGCAGATTGCGGAACTGCGGCGGTATTACGGGGGGGTTTATCCGGATGTTGTACCTTAGGCGCCACGCGGTCTTGCAATGTAAAGCTTTATCTTCCTTGGTTGTGAAGATAATGTCAGCCAATTAAGAGGGTTGAATCGCAACATGACGAATCTTTCCGCGATTGCGTTTGTAGGCCAAAATGCCAACGGCATTCTTGCCTGGTGGACCCAATGCATTGCCGATCGCATGGCGCGGTTCGGCATTTCGGTTGAAACCATTGACTTATTGCAGGAAGGCTGGCCGGCGAAGCTGGATGCGCGGCTGAAACAGGGCAGGCCTGATTTTTGTTTCAGCCATCAAGGCATCGGCATGAGCCTTGCCCTTGAATCGGGCAATCTTTGGACGCAACTGAAAATCCCATTCATCGGCATCATGGGCGATGCGCCTTATCAGGCGCCGCACTTGCATAGTACATCAGGCCCAGGAAAGTTTTTCCTGTATGGCGTGAAGGAATTCGCGGATTTCTACACCCATTTCATGAAGGGGAAGAATATCGCAACCGTCCTTCCGCCCGGCTACCCGAGCAATCCGCACGCCAGTGCCACACCCTGGCATAAGCGCGATTTGGAACTTGTCTTTGTGAAGACGGGCGCTGACCCGCAAACCATCCGAGCAGGTTGGGCCAACTTACCAAGGCTGATCCGAGATGTGGTTGAACAGGCCACCCAAACTGCATTGGCCGGGCAGAAAGACACCATTGGGCAAATCGTCGCGGATGCCTTTGCTGAACACCAAGTCCATTTCGGAAATCGCCTGGCGCTTTTCATGCGTAGTTGTTGGCTTGTCGATTCCTATGTGCGCGCAGTCAGGGCTGATCGCATGGCGCGACAGATCATGCGGCATGGCGGGCATATTTTTGGACAATGGCCGCATCTGGAGCAAGCGAACTCCCGCGCGGTCTTCCATGGACCCATCGCGGCCCATGAACTGAACAAGCTTTATGGAAGAAGCCGCATTCTGGCGAATACGGCACCTTGCACATTGACCGGTTCGCATGATCGCATCTTGGTGGCCTTCCTTTCCAAGTCATTCACCTTGACAGATTCTTCGCAGGCACGCGATGAAAGCCTGGGTATCTATCCAAGCTATAAATCCGTCCCCATTAACGATCCCGTGTTTCCCGATGCCGTGGACCTTCGCCTTGCCGAGATTCGCCAAATGGCCAAGGATCCGGCCGGAACGCAGATGATGCTCGATGACGTCTACGCCAAAGCGGAGGAGCGTTTTGGTTTGGACCAATTCATCACCAAGATGCTGGAACTGATATTGCTGAACGCGCTTGAAGCAGATAGCAGCTTTTACGAATTTAACGCCTGAAGGGATTTACGCCAAGCGGAGACACCTGGCTCGCAAGCGCCATGCTGTTGTGCTGCGCTTTGATGGCTCGCTTTTGCTGGATGGCAGCTAACAGTCGGATGAATTGGACGCGTGGGCGGCCCGTCCAACCGGTCACGGGACGATCACACTGGCGTCGCGGAAAGGCCGACGCACTGCTTCATCACTCGGACCAGGGATCGCAATACGCCAGCGAACAGTTTCAGCACCTGCTGGCCGATAACGGCATCACCTGTTCGATAAACCGTGCCGGGAACGTCTGGGACAATTCCGCGATGGAGAGCTTTTTCTCGTCATTGAAGACCGAACGCACAGCCCGCAAAGTCTACCGCGCCCGAGACGAAGCCCGAGCTGATGTGTTCGACTACATCGAGCGCTTCTACAACCCGAGCAGAAGGCATTCAGCATTGGGAGGGAAAACCCCCCTGGCATTCGATCGCCAGGCAGCCCAAACGAGAAATCGGAGCGGCATAAATACGCGACAGGTCCAGATTTCTCGCGCCAAGTCATCGCCTGGTAGCTTTGCATCGGCATCCGACCGGGCAGACGTCAGGAAATCGCGTAGAGCAAGAGATCCTCACCCGCTTCCCCATGGCATCGCAGGTAGAGGCGATATTCCGGACTGGCCGTCTGGATCAGCTTCACCGCATCCAGCAGGTCGTCGGGGCGATGATACACGCTGATCCCCAGTAAGGGACGGCAAGACGATAGAAAATCCAGTTCCGCCGCGATCGCGTCGATCTCGAGCCCCTCGATGTCGAGTTTGATGTACATTTGCGAATCTGACCCGAACGCCGATAGAGGGACTGTCCGAACCTTCTCGTCTACCGCCTCGTCGACAGCGGAGCCCACCGAGCCTAGCGCGTTGAAGCCAACGAGGCCGTGGCGCGTGCCGATCGCCGTCGGATGATATGCGATCCGATCGGGATCGATGCGGCCCTGGAACCGCAGCTTCGCCCGCTCCAGGTTCCGCGCATCGGGCTCGACGAGATGGATGCGGCCAAACCGCCCGGACGCGAGTTCGAGGAAGTCCTCCGCCGTGTCCCCATCGAAGGCGCCGCCGTCCACATAGGTGACGTCGGGCGACAGCACCTCTCGCAGGAAGGGCACGTCCTGCCGGGGCGTACTGACGATTTCCTCGAAGCGTCCGGTCTGCCGGAACCTGATATGGCCATCCAGTGTCCGGCGCGACAGCTCGTCCTCCAGCAGCCCCCGGACCTTTTCGTAGCGAGGGAGCTTGGAGCGGAGTTCCTCGGCCTTTTCGAAGAATAGGTAGGGGAGGAGCCGGTCCGCCACCGGCGACTGGAAGATCTCTGTGAACGGTCGGACGTCGATGGAAGGACACACCTGCCGAAGCTCGTCCCGCTTCCTCAGATAGGAGAAGCCAGGCTGGTAGATGCAGATGTACAGCCGCCGCGTCGCTTCGGGGGCACGCGAGAATTCCGCGAAGCTGGCCACGTCGTGACCGTCGATCATAGTGCCGATCTTGCTCGGCGTGTCGTCAACGAAGGTGAAAGGGAAGTCTACCGCGCGGCCGATCGCCCGCCCCATCGTGCCGGCGCCATAGAGTCCGATCAGCATGTCGCGACCTCGCGGACTCATTACGCGGGAAGGCGTCGTGAACGCCACTCGACGGCGTCCGCCGCCGGCGACCATCGGTAGCCGAGATAGTTCCGGATCGCCGGATCAGCCGGCACGCGCTGACCGCGGCGAGCCATGGCGCTGGGAATGTCGACCTGCTGCGCCATGAAGGGGAGGCCGATCACGTGGTTTACCGCCCGCCGCACCTTCTTCGACCGGTTGATGCCCGCGCGGTGGAACATCATTGCGTCCATGATCAGGAAGGAGCCGGCGGGTGCTGTGATCTGCCGCTCATGCGCACGCGCGAAGGCGTCGGTCGGGAAGGACGCAACATGCTGGGTTCCGGCCAGGACGTGCGTCGCGCCGTTCTCGAGGGTGAAGCCGTCGAGACAAAGCAGCGCGTTCATGGCCAGCGGCTTGGAACTGGTCCAGTGCTGATAGTTTAGGTCCCGGTGCCACTTGGCCTGGTAGTTCTCCCGCTCCGGCCGGTTCAAGATTCCGTTCTGCATCAGCAGCACGAACTGCGGGCCGATGAAGCGGCGGGTCAGTTCGAGGAGAGGCGGTGCCGTCGCCGCAGTCAGGTAGTTTGGGTCATAGGACAGCATGCATCGGGCGATGTCAGCGTCGTTCATGCTGAGGAGCTTCTCCTCGCCTCCCATTTCTGCAGCCTGAACCGTGTAGACCTCGTCCAGCCCGCGCCTGAGCATTTCGATGAAATCGGCGGAAAGTCCGCTGGCCAGCGTCGTGACACCGTTAATGCGCAGCTCCGCCACAGCCTCGTCGATCGCGTCTGCCTGGGGCAGGCGGTCCGTGACTCCATAGGCCTCAAAAGATTGCTGCTCCTGCATGCCCACCCTCCCCTGGCCCGACCAACCCACCAAGTTAGGCGCCCAAGCTCCGGGTATCCTGTATGGGCCTAAAGGACCTGCTCCAAAGCAAGATCGATGTCGGTCTCTTTAATCTCGAAGTCGAAGGTCGTCCAGAACCATTGCGGATGGGGGCGGGCGTAGCTCACGCCCGCGCAGCACCAGGCGTTTTGGCCGATAATGTGCGCGATGCTGGTGAAGGTCTCGCAGATAACGCCCGTGGGCGCGAGCGTCAGCATCCGGGCTTCCTTCGGCGTAAAGAGGATGTTCGTGAAGGCCGCCCCCCCAGGACCTGCGATAACCTCGGCGCCGGAGAACAGCTCGATCTGCTCGCCGAGGCTCATGGAGCCGGTATCGACGACGGAGAAGCCCGCCCGCTTGAACCGCTCGATCAGGCTGCGCTCGTTCAGCAGCCGGGCCTCGCGGATCCCCTGGCTCCGGCGCGCGAGGTAGAGGCGCCGCCCGGGCACCGGCGATGCCGAATCTGCTTCCGGCGCGAGGCGCCGCCGCAGGAACTGCACAGCCTTGGGATGCGCGATCATGTTCCTGGAGAGAAGCGGAGGCAGCACGAGTTGGCGCGCCAGAAGCGACACGGTGAAGTCGACGACCTTGAATCGGGACTGCGGGATTCCGAGGCGTACCAGAAGCTGTCGCTGCCAAAGCCGGGCTCGGTCGTCGATCAGGATCGGATTGCTCGCAAATCGCGGATCATCCTCGATGGCGGCCAATCTTCCGATTTCGTCGATGATGAAGTGATAATAGTTGTCGTTGCTGCCGATATAGATGCAATTCTCCACCTCGAACCTCACCGCGCTCCTGCGGGACACGATGGCCTCGCGATCGGACAGGGCGATAAGGCAGGGCGAGAAGAGCGGCCAGTGAACCGGAGGGATCGGGAATGAGCCGGACAGCAGGCGCTCCCCGCCGGCGATGACCCCGCGGCCCGGAAGGATTTCAGCATCCTCGACTACTTTCGCTGCCGAGGCGGGAAAGGTCGCCACATTCTTGAAGAACCTGGTCGCGCTCGAAAGGATGATCTTGGACTTGAGTTGCAAGGCCGCTTCTTCGACGCGGGCCGGGTCGGCGAGCCCCGTCCGCGCAACGTGTTCCGCTTCCGACTCCAGGTCGAGCCGGTCGACGCGTATCCATCCCGACCACTCCCCCAGGTAGGAGCGGTAGTCCTCCAGGGCGGCGTTGCCGTCCAGGCCTAGGCGGGCGCGGGCCAGCCTGACTTGGAAGTCGGCGCCCAGCGCGCCGGGGATCTCATGTGCCAACACACGATAGGCCTCGAGTGCTGCGACCGCCTCGCTGTGCCGTCCGGCGCCCAGCAGCGCCATCGCGAGCAGCCACTGGCTGTCCGCGCCGCCGCCGAGGGCCACCGCCTGCTGCAACACCCGAATCGCGTCGGAGTAGGATCCTGCTTGGCCCAGGGAACGACCTTCGCCCAGGACGTCCAGCAGTATGCCGCCGGCCAGATAGGGCTCGCGCTCGCGGTTCCAGCCTGCCCGCAACAGCAGCAGGTCGCCGAGGCCAGTCAGCGCGAGCGGGCAGGACGATCCGTCCTGTGTCAGGACCTCGTAGAGATCCTCGGCATCGGAAAAAAATCCCTGAACCTTCAATATATTAGCGAAGAAGATCCGAAGGCCGACAAGGGGAGCCGCAACCAACGTCCGCCCGTGCCGCAGCGACGGAACCGTGCCCGGGGACTGGCTGACATAGACGGGAACAAGGGGGCGCAGGTCGCGCCCCTTTCCCGCAATATAGAAACCGAGCGCGCGGCGCACGAAGTGCCCCGCCCCGAAATCATGCTCTGAACCAGCCACCGACTTGCCGCAATGTCGGCGCGGGGCATGAAGAACAAGAAATGTCGTGAAGATCGTGAACGCATTTATCCCGGACTGGGCCAAGTATCGCAGCAGAGAGCGCATATTTGCATGACCCGCTTCCCAAGACGTGGGATCGTTAACCATGGTGGTCGCAATCACCACTAACTTTCCCTCACATCCCCGCGGCGAACGCAAGACGGCAGCGGCCCAGGCGAACCACTATCCAGTGGAAGGCGGACTCTGTTAGACTGGGGCTGCTCGCTTGATCAATAAGAACTAGAAAGATCTCTGGTTCGTGGGTTGCCATCCGAAATTGAGTGACTTGTGCTAATGGGCGAAAGTCATGGGAATCCGCACAAGTCCTGTGAAGGGGCAGCGCAGGACTTTCCAAAAAAAATGGATCTGGGTAGGCTTCACGGAAGTGTGAATCGGGGTAGGAAGGGTTCGTGGCTCAATGGATACACCAGCGCGGCCGAGGGCTCAGCGACGGACGGTGATTCAAACGATTCGTTGGAAAACCTTCGATCTGCCTAAGATCGCTGATCGGCGTGGCAACCTTACAGTGATCGAAAGCGAGACGAACCTGCCGTTTAAGATTGAGCGCGTCTATTTCATCTACGACGTGCCAAGCGGATCGGTCCGGGCGGGCCATGCCCACAGGCAGCTCCGGCAGCTCTTCTTAGCGCTTTCCGGCAGTTTCACGATTCGCCTGGAAGATGGGCAGCGCCGCGAGACTTTCATGCTCAAGCGCCCAGACAGCGGCCTCCTGGTCGAGCCTGGTGTGTGGCGCGAGATCGACGACTTCTCCGGCGGCGCCGTGTGCCTGGTGCTGGCCTCCATGCATTATGACGAGGCCGACTATATCCGCTCCTACGAGGACTTCCGTTCCTACGCTGCGCAGCAGGGCGCCACAGGCTAGACCCATGCAGGATATCCCCTTCTACGATCTTGGCGGCGCGACCCGTGACATCCGCGCAGATCTCCTCGGCGCCGCGGCCTCCGTAATCGACGGGGGCCACTACATCCTCGGTGAACATCTCGCTCGGTTCGAGGCGGAATTCGCGACCTTCTGCGGCGTGCGTCACGCCATCGGCGTCGGCAACGGGTTGGATGCGATCACCCTCATCCTGCGCGGGCTCGGCATCGGGCCCGGCCATGAGGTGATCGTACCCGGCCACACCTTCATCGCCTCTTGGCTCGCGGTCAGCCAGTGCGGCGCCAGGCCAGTCGGCGTCGACGTCAATGCCGCGAGCTTCAATCTCGACCCCGCCCTCGTGCGGGCGGCCATCACTCCGAGCACGAGGGCCATCATGGCCGTGCATCTCTATGGCCGCCCGGCAGCGATGGACGCGCTGTCAGAGGTCGCAGGCGAGCACGGGCTGCCGCTGATCGAGGATGCCGCGCAGGCGCATGGCGCCACACATCGCGGACGCCGCGTCGGCGGGCTCGGCCGCGCTGCGGCCTTCAGCTTCTACCCTACGAAGAATCTAGGCGCGCTCGGCGATGGCGGCGCCGTGACCACGGACGACGACGCCCTGGCCGAGCGCATCCGCAGACTCCGCAACTACGGCTCCATCATCAAGTACCGGCATGACGAGAGCGGCGTGAACTCGCGGCTGGACGATCTTCAAGCCGCCTTCCTGAGCGCCAAGCTGCCCCTCCTCGCCGCGAAGACGGAGCGCCGGCGCGCGCTCGCCGGGCGGTACGACGCCCTGCTCGCAGGACTACCTAGCATCGTTCGCCCGGAGGTGGATCCGGAAGCGGTCTGGCATCTATACGTTATCCGCAGCCGCCGGAGGGACGAGCTACAGCTAGCGCTGGCCGAGCTGGGCGTCAGCACGCTGGTGCACTACCCGACGCCGCCACATCTGCAGCGGCTTTACCAGGACAGCCACTGCACTTCGGGTCTGGTGGAATCAACGCGCGCGGCCTCGGAAGTGCTCAGCCTGCCGTTCTGGCCCGAAATGGAGGATAGACAAGTGGATGCTGTCGCCAAGCGCCTGGAGCGAGCCCTGGCTATGCTGGGCGGGCCTTGAGGGTGCGGGGCGCGTCGTGAGCAAGAGTCCTGGCTACGACGTCGCGGGCTACGAGGCGTTTCGTCACAGGGCCGGGCAGGCGCAGCTGTCCGGCAACGAGAAGGCGGGCTTTCCCGACGCCTTCCGCGCGGGGCGGAGCGAGGCGATCCTGGCGGACATCGACGGCAAGCTTCCCGCCTTCATGCGGCAAGGCGCCCGAATCCTGGATATCGGCATTGGCTGCAGCGACCTATCCCGTTGCATCGTCGGCCGGGCCGTCGAGCTTGGCCAGCATCTGACTCTGGTGGACGGGCCCGAGATCCTCGCCCAGCTGGCGGACGGACCGCTGATCCGCAAAGTTGAGGGCCCCTTCCCCGCCTGCCTGCCAGCCCTGCGCGACGCCGGGCCGTTCGATGCCATCCTGGTCTACAGCGTGATCCAGTACGTCTTCGCAGAAGCCAGCCTTGACCGCTTCATCGATTCGGCCCTGACGCTACTGGACGAGGTGGCGGGCGGGCTGCTGATCGGCGACATCCCCAATGTCAGCATGCGAAAGCGCTTCTTCGCGAGCCCGGCGGGCCGCACGCATCACGCCGAGCATTACGCAGGGCAGCCCGCGCCCGACTACCGCTTCAACGCGCCCGAGCCCGGACAGATCGACGACGCAGTGGTGCTGGGAATTCTCGCGCGCGCCCGCGCCGCTGGCTTCCAGTCCTTTGTGCTGCCTCAAGGCTCCGGCTTGCCAATGGTGAACCGTCGGGAAGATATCCTGATCAGGAGGCCCTAACCTTGGCCCGTACCCCCAAGCGCCAGCTCGTCATCGTCGGTGACAGTTCCTTCGCCGAAGTGGCCTGCGAGCTCTTCGAGGAGGCCGGCGACTACGACGTCGCGGCCTTCGCCGTGAGCGCCGCCTTCCACCGGCGCGATACTCTGCTGGGCCGGCCGGTCCACGTCCTGGAAGAGCTGGCCGCACACTGCCAGGCGGAGACGCACGACGCCTTCGTCGCGCTTACCTACCGCGAGCTGAACCGTGCCCGCGCGCGCCTCTGCGCCGAAATGAGGGCGCGCGGCTACGGCCTCGCCACCTATGTGAGTCCGCGCGCCTCGGTCTGGCGGAACGTGACCGTGGGGGAGAACAGCTTCATCTTTGAGAACAACGTTGTGCAGCCCTTCTGCACCATCGGCGACAACGTGATCCTATGGTCCGGGAACCACATCGGCCACCACAGCGTCATCGAGGACCATGTCTTCATTGCGTCGCATGTCGTCGTCTCCGGCCATTGCCGCGTGGGGCGCAACAGCTTCTTGGGAGTCAACGCGACCTTTGCGGACCAGCTCAGCATCGGCCCTGATAACTGGATCGGCCCCGGCACGCTAATCACGAAGGACACCGAGGCCGACGCAATGTATCGCGCCGAGAGCACCCCGAAATCGGCCGTAGGCGCCAGGCGGTTCTTCCGCGTCAAGTCGGATGGTTGAGCTAATCGTCCGGCCCTACGCACCGGAGGATCGGGCGGCGTGGGACGCGTTCATCGCGCGCAGCAAGAACGGCACATTCCTGTTCATGCGCGGCTTCATGGACTACCACTCAGAGCGGTTTGTCGATGCGTCCGCCTTGGTCACCGACGCTGGCGGCCGTCTGCTTGCGCTGTTCCCGGCCAATCGATCCAGCGTGCGGATCACCAGCCACGCCGGACTCTCCTATGGCGGGATGATCTGCGATGAGACCATGCTGGCTCCGCTCGCGCTCGACATCTTCGCCGCGTGGTTTACGCATTGCCGCGCCCAGGGCGCGGAGGAGATCGTCTACAAGGCGGTTCCACCCATCTATCACCGCATGCCGGCCGACGAGGATCGCTACGCGCTCTTCTATCACGGAGCCGCTCTCTACAGACGAGACATGACCCAGACCGTGGACCTCGTTGCCCAGGCGCCGGTCCAAGAGCGTCGCCGCCGCGGCGCGAAGAAGGCGCAGAAGACGGGGCTAGTCGTGCGCGAGAGCGCGGACATCAACGCTTTCTGGGGCTTGCTGGCCGGCAACCTCGCCTCGCGTCACGGGCTACGGCCAGTGCATTCTGCCGAGGAGTTGCACCTGCTGCAGAGCCGCTTCCCGGAGAACATCCGGCTCTTTGCGGTCTACGAGGGCAAAACCCTCTGTGCGGGTACGCTGCTGTTCCTCTGCGGCCAAACCATCCACGCGCAATACATTGCGTCGGACGACGAGGCGCGCGGCTGCGGCGCGCTCGACATCCTCTTCTCGACGCTTCTTGACCTCTTCCGTGACAAGGCCCGCTATTTCGACTTCGGCAACTCAAACGAGGACGAGGGTACCTACCTGAACCGCGGGCTAACTGAGTTCAAGGAAGGCTTTGGGGCCCGAGGAATCGTACAGGACTTCTTCCGCCTCGATCTCGCGCAATGGGAAGCTAGGAGCGGCGAACGGCGATGAGCAGCCAGGACTGGGAAAGGCGCGGCCTCGTCTTCGCCGCGCCGGGCACAGGGGTCATGCGCAGCCATGCCATGCTGCCCACGCCGTTAGTGCTGGACGACCGCATCCGTGTCTTCGTCACTTCCTGTGACGACGACCTGCAGGGCCGCATCTTCCGGGTAGATCTCGATCGCGACGATCCCCGCCGCGTCCTGGAGTTCGACCCCGTGCCGGTGCTGCATCTCGGCCCGGCTGGAGCCTTCGACGAGCACGGCGTCAACCCCAGCCAGATCGTCGCGCGGGATGGCCGGCTGCTGCTCTACTACATTGGCTGGCAGCGCATCTCGGCCGAGGTGCCTTACAGGCTCTTCGCGGGACTAGCGCTCAGCGACGACGGCGGCCTGTCCTTCCGGCGGCACGGCGACGGGCAGATCCTCCAGGCGATACCCGGAGAGCGCTTCTTCCGCACAGCACCCTTCGTGTTCCCCGACGGGGAAGGCTGGCGGATGCTCTACATCGGCGGCGGCGAGTTCTTTGACGGCGCGTCCGGCAAGCGCTTGCCCACTTACAGCCTCCGCGAGACTTGGTCGGCGGATGGCTATCGCTGGGACGCGCCAGCGATGTCCTCCCTGCTCGATCCGGATCTCTCGCGAGGAGAAATCGGATGGGGACGCCCTGTACTCTGGCAGGAGGCGCAGGGGGCGAGCCTGATCATCTCGCGGCGAGCCGAGACCGGCTACGAGCTGCAGCAGGCCAGGATGGAGGCCGGCGCCCTGCATTGGCGTACCCTCCTACCCGGCCCAACGGAGGAGTGGGAGTCGTCGATGACCTGCTTCGGCGCGCCATGCAGCACGGGCGACTGGGAGTATCTCTTCTACAACGGCAACCAGTTCGGCCGGTCCGGCTTCGGGCTGGCGCGGCGGCCCGCGCGGGATACCGGGGGTTCCACGGCGACCCCGCTCCTAGCCGCGCTGAGAAGCGCCGCCCGGCGCTGACGCCTACACCCCCAGGCGGGTTCTGAGCCAGTGCACAAAGCCCTTCGGCCGGATGGCCTCCTGATACTTCACCTCCAGTTCGCCTGCCCGGGCCTCCCAGGCATCGGCTTGCGACTGGGCCCAGTCCCGCGCGCTGGTAAGACGTTGCGTAACATCCTCCAGGGCCTTGGCCCGCGTGGGAATGGGCCCAGGGAAGCCTTCCATCAGGCGCCCAGAGAAGGCCAAGCTTGCGCCACCTCATCCCGGATCCGAAACCTCGTCATCCTTTATCTTGAAGAACCGCTTCGCCCCTACTTTCGCCGCCTCCTGCTCGGCCGCCCTGAACATCTGTCCCGGTTCCGTATCACGGGAAATCGCCACCCCCTGGCCAATCCAATTATCCGCTGCCACCGTCAGATTATTGCCTACGGCAGCATTGACGCCAAGGAAACTATGCGCACCCACGCGGCAAAATCCTGAAAGCGCGACATGCGATGAAATGAAGACATTATCTTCAAGGGTGCTGTGATGGCCGATGTGGTTGCCGGACCAAAGCACGACATTATCGCCAATACTTACGAAAGACTGGATCACATTGTTTTCGAAGATAAAGCAATGCCTTCCGATCCGCGCGCTGGGCGCAATGAAGGCGGCAGGGCTGATGAAGGAAGCCAGGGAATATCCCATAGCCGAAACCTGCCGCACCAAGCGTGCACGTAACCTGTTGAGCTGCGTGTAGACAATCGCGACATGAACATCATGCGACGCCGCCGGATATTCTTCCCGCATGTCTTCCAGTGCCACCACGGGCAGACCGCGCAGCGCATGCTGGCGTAGGAAGGCGCGTTCCACCGCAAAGGCGACAACCTGGTAATCACTGAACCAATCGAAATACTCATGCGCGATCTCGGCGAAGGCGCTGTCCCCCACCAGGACCAGATTTTTCCTCTTTTCCGGCTTGCTGGAAAGCATCACGGCCTCCTTAAAATGAGATCTTCGCGGCGATTGGACATAGGCAAATGGGGAGGTTGGGAAAGAATCCACGCATCCACACCAGCGGCACGGGCGCGAGAAATCAGGGAAATGAGAACGGCATCATCCATTTCACCCTCAGCCGCCTGATTGAAACCTAGGTCTGGCGGCACATCGCTTCCGGTATAGGCGCGATGAAACGCGGCGCCTGCCGCACTTGCCAGAAACCGCCGACGCATGGACGCATTGGGTATATCGCCGATCATCATCATCCCCCCGCCGGGCCGCAGAAGCTTGAGCGCTGCATCCAAAAAGCCGAATATCTGACCTTCCGCAAAAACATAGTGAAGGACAGAATAGCACAGGATCACATCGGTGGCGCACTGCAATCCCCCAAGCAGTGGCGCGCATTGGGGGAAAGGACCCTCAATCTTTTCGATCCCATCTCCTTCCGGCAAATCGGCCAGCATTTCAAGCGAATCTACTAATATCAGGCGATTCTTTCTGGCTTTGCAGTGATCAATGACCAGGTTCGGAAGGTCGCTGCATCCCGGGCCGATATCAAGGACCGTGAGTTCCTCGCCCTGATCAAGCAGGGGGAGCTTTGCGCAAATGTCCTGAAAAATCTCGCTCTCCCGCCCTGCGCGGAGCGAATCAGGAAATCCGATCCGTTGATACCGGCTAAGGTCAGTGCGCTGGGCAAGCTGGCGGAACCCCTCATAGTCAAGGCTTGCGAAGGCGCGCGCCTGCTCTCGCTCATCTTTGTTCATTTGTAACCCTTTGACCCCGGCTGGACTGTTTCAAAACCACCCCCTCACTCCCCCGCAATAATGGCATCCGCAATCTTTTCCGCCACCATCAGCGTCGGGAAATTTGTATTCGCGCAGGGCACCACAGGGAAGATTGACGCATCCACCACCCGCAGCCCCTCAATCCCTTTCACCCGGCCATTCGGGTCCACCACCGACATCGGGTCTTCCGGCCTACCCATGCGGCAGGAACAGGAAGCGTGCCAAACGCCAATCGTCGCCTTGCGGATGAAGGCTTCCAAGGCCGCATCATCCGTCAGCACCTGATCAAGGCGAAAACCCTCCACCACGAAGCGATCAATGAAATAGCTTCGCAGAAAGGCGGGCCCATCCAGCAACAGGCTGATCAACTTGGTTAGCATCCGGTTCTTGTCATTCACCACGCCAAGCTTGCGCACGCGGTCGCTATAGCTGGCGGGGAAATGATTATCCGTAACCTTGCCCAACTCATCACTCATCTGGATCGCGGCCATCATGCGAAAGCCACTCATCAGCCGGTCCAGATCGCGCTTGTCTGACAAGAGATTGAATTCAACAACCGGTTCATCACGCCAATTGCTGGAAGCAAGCTTCAACTGCCCGCTCTCAGAATAGGTCTTATTCACCCAAAGCAGCATGGAAGCAATTTGCTCCCCCACCGCATGCCAGGCGGATTTGCTGACGACCGCCGCGAACATGTCACCCGCCGGCACGCCTTCCAGCTTGGAGGAGTAGCGCAGCCCAAGCAGGATATGCCGCCGCGTTTGATTATCTACCCGCGCGCCGCGCTTCAAAAAGGAAGACAGCGCAATGGAAGGATGGTCCATCAGGCCCTGACCAACCCCTGGCAAGGCCTTGCGGACCGGAATGCCGAGGTTCCGCAGATGCCCCACGGGTCCAATGCCCGATCTCAGCAGATGCGCGGGGGAGTGGATGGCACCGCAGGATAGGATTATTTCGCGCCCCATGAAGCGTTGTTCCTGCCCGCGCACCACTGCCACCACGCCGATGCAGCGCTGATCTTCAAACAGCAATTCCTTTACCTGAGTCTCACAGGAAATCGTCAGATTTTCGCGCGCGCGGGTTTCGCGGTCCAGATAGCCCATAGCGGCGGAAACGCGCTGTTCTTCCGCATTTGAAATGGTGATCGGAAAGAACCCATCCTCAAAAAACCCGTTCTGGTCTTCCAAGGGCTTGAAGCCAGCAGCAGCGAAAGACTTGGCGGCGGCCTTGGCGTGGTTGTTCCACTGGTTGGGCATGATACGCCGGACTTTTATGCGCCCTTCCTTGCCGTGAAAGGGGCCACCGAAATCAAGGTCATGCTCGACCTTCTTGAAATACGGCAGCACCGCATCCCAATTCCAACCTGTCGCACCGCGTGCTTCCCATTCATTGTAATCCGTGGGCGCGCCGCGATTGGCCATTTGCCCATTGATGGAAGAACCGCCGCCCAGCACCCGCGCCTGTTCATATTTGCGCAAGGGCGGGCGTTCCTGCGGGTTATTGTGGGACACAACCTGCGTATGCACGCGCAATTCGGTCCAATGAAAGCGCGGATCGAAATACGCCGTGCCGGGGTAGCTGTCGCGGATTTCCCTTGCTTCCTCACCGGGCGGCGCATCAGGGCCAGCCTCACACAGCAACACCTTATGGCCGCCGCGCGCAGAAAGCCGATGCGCCAGCACGGAACCGGCAGAACCGCCGCCCACAATAATCGTATCGAACATCACGCTTCCTCTGCTTATTCTCAAGTTTGGGCGATCATGCGGCCTAGCGGCCGGCCGCCGCAGATATGCACATGGAAATGCGGCACTTCCTGCCCGGCATGCATGCCCATATTCGTCAGCATGCGATACCCATCCGCTTCCAGCCCCAGGCCCTTCGCCACCTGGCCCACCGCGCGCCAGAAGCCAGTGATTTCATCCGGCGTTGCGCTGGCGCTGAAATCAGCAATCGAGACATAGCGCCCTTTCGGGATCACCAGCACATGCACCGGCGCTTGCGGTGCGATGTCATGGAAGGCGAGCACATGATTATCCTCATGCACCTTCTTCGCGGGGATTTCACCGCGCAGGATGCGCGCGAAGATATTGCTGTCATCATAGGGGCCAAGGCCATTGACGGGCATGGTTTCGCTTCCCTCGTTGATATCACTATCCCCACCATGCCATGCATGGCCAGGATTGGAAGCCCGCTCAAGCAGAACTGAGCCAAGCCGCCGCCGCCTGATCCGCCCCGCTCGGCAAGGGTGCGTCGCGATTCCCCATCCAGGCCAGGATATCGCTGGCCACCGCGGCGCCGCCGAAATCGCGCAGCAGCATGTGGTGGCCTTCCGGATAAAAGGCCACGCGCTGGGCGGCACCCCTCGGCAATTGGGCCAGGGCCTCGCGAATCGGCTTGGGTGGCACCAATTCATCCTTGGCGCCGTAGAGCACCAAAGCGGGCGCAGTGAAGCGCGGCAGGGCGGCGGTGGCGGCATCCATCAAATCAACCAGGCCGGCCACGGCATCAACCCGCGTTGCCTTGATCAACTGCGGGTCGCGGGACCAGCGGCGCCAGGCGTCAAGATTATCGGTCGGGCGAAACACCGGCGCGCTGGAGGAAAGCTCCAGCCCCGGCGTCAGCGCCACCATGACATCCAATGTCCAGCGCATCGGCCAACCCAGGCTGGTCCGCCCACGCAAGGCCGGGGCGGAAAGCACAAGCCCATCCGCCATGGCGGCCTTGCTGCCGGCCAGCACCAGCACCGCGCCCCCCATACTTTCGCCCATCATGAATAGCGGTAGGTCAGGATGGCGGGCGCGCATCAAACCGGCAGCGGTGATGGCATCTTGCGCCAGGGTCTCATGCCCCGGCCAAACACCGCGCGGCGCCGCGCCGCCAAAGCCGCGCTGGTCATAGGCGTAAAGCGTCACACCGGCGGCAGTGAACCAGGGTGCGGCATCTTCCGCGAAGGACCGGCCATATTCATTCATGCCATGCAAGGCGAGCATCACGGCGCGCGGCGGGCCTTCTGGCCGCCAGGCATGCAAAGGCAGTCGCAAGCCATCGGCCATGACCAGCGCGTCATCCAGCACGGCGGGCCTGGTCACCACCGGCCCCATGGGCGCGCGGGCCTCGGCGCAGCCGGCCAGCGCCAAGCCGGCCAGAAGCGCCCTCCGCCCCGTTATGACAGGCTTCATGGTCATGAGTGTCAGATAGGGTGCCGGGCAAGGCTGGTCCATCACCCGCTGGCCCGGTATGATTAGACCAAGCACTGCCAAATGAGGACCCAGATGCGCGACCAGCAAATGACCGGCTATGGCCCGAAGCCCGTGGTGGGTGTCACGCCCGAACAGCGCGTTACTGTCCATAGCCGCAAAATCGCATGTGATGGGGAAGCGGCCAGCGGGCTCGGCCATCCGCGCATTTGGCTGCATATTGAAGGGCATGATGTGACCTGCCCTTATTGTTCCATCACCTATGCGCTGGCCGAAGGCGCTGGCGAGGATCATGGCCATTGAAGATGGCGCCGGCCCCGAAGCGGCCCGCCCGCATGGCAAAGCCTTGAGCGAGGCGATTGCGGGGGCCGAGGGCCTGCCGGAAACCAAGCCCGGCGAACGCCATCTGATTCTGGTGGATGGTTCGGGCTATATCTTCCGCGCTTATCACGCGCTGCCGCCAATGACGCGCCCGGATGGCACGCCGGTGAATGCGGTGTTTGGCTTCACCAATATGCTGTCCCAATTCCTCCTGCGTCATGCGGCCAGCCATATCGCAGTGGTGTTCGATGCCGGGCGGCATACGTTTCGCAACCAAATCTACACCGCCTATAAGGCGCATCGGCCGGACCCGCCGCCGGAATTGGTGCCGCAATTCGGCCTGATCCGTGATGCGACCGATGCCTTTGGTGTCGCGCGCGTCGAACAGGAAGGTTTTGAGGCGGATGATCTGATCGCTGCCTATGCCAAGGCGTTTGAAGCCACCGGCGGGCATGTCACGATTGTGTCTTCCGACAAGGATTTGATGCAGCTGATCCGCCCCGCGGTGCAGATGCTCGATCCCATGAAGCAGAAGCCGCTGCGCGCGCCGGAGGTGATGGAAAAATTCGGCGTCGCCCCTGAAAAGGTCGTGGATGTGCAGGCGCTCGCCGGCGATGCGACGGATAATATACCGGGCGTGCCGGGGATTGGCATTAAGACGGCAGCGCAATTGATCACCGAATATGGTGATCTTGATACGCTGCTGGCGCGTGCTGCGGAAATCAAGCAGCCAAAGCGCCGCGAAGCGCTATTGGAAAATGCCGAAATGGCGCGGATATCGCGTCGGCTGGTGACCCTTGATGAAAATGCACCGCTGCCGCTGGAGATTGCTGCGCTGGAAGCCAAGGCGCCGGGCGATGGCAAGCTGGAAGCCTTTCTGCGCGCGCAGGGTTTCCGTTCCATCTTGGCGCGGATGGGTTTTGGCGAGGCGAATGGCGCACCCCATCGCGCGGCAAGTCGCGCCTCAGCGCCCGATGCACCCGCAGCAGAAGCACCCAATGTTGCGGTGGCTTTTGGCCCCTATGATTGCGTGACGGATGAAGCCAGCTTGGCGCGCTGGGTTGCGCTGGCGCGAGAAGCGGGCGTGGTGGGCGTGGATACGGAAACCGATAGCCTGGATGCGCGCCGCGCCACCATGGTGGGTTTCTCGCTGGCCATCGCCCCTGGCCGCGCCTGCTATGTGCCAATCCGCCATGGCAGCACGGGCGATATGCTGGCCGCCCCGGCGCCAGAACAGATTGCGTCGGAAGCAGCCTTCGCGCTGCTTCGCCCTCTTCTCACCGATGCTGCCGTGCTCAAGGTTTTCCAGCACGCGAAATATGATCTGGAAGTCATGGGGCGGGCGGAAAATGGCGGCTTTGCCGAGATCAGCCCGATTGATGACACCATGATGCTGTCCTACGCCATGGAAGCCGGTCGGCATGGCCATGGCATGGATGAACTTTCGGTTTTGCATCTGGGCCATAAGCCGATCAGCTTTGATGAGGTGACTGGCACCGGCAAAGCCCGGATGCTGTTCAGCGAAGTGCCGTTGGACAAGGCCACGGCCTATGCCGCCGAAGATGCGGATGTGACGCTGCGCCTGTGGCTGCTGCTGCGCCCGCGTTTACGCGCTGATGGGGCGCTGGTGAGCTACGAGCAAATCGAACGCCGCATGATCCCCGTTTTGCGCGATATGGAAGCCGCCGGCGTGAAGGTGGATGGCGCGGAATTGGCGCGGATTGGCGAAGATTTCGCGGGGCGCCTCGCGGTGCTGGAAGCTTCCATCCATAAGCTTGCGGGCCGTGCCTTCAATGTTGGCTCGCCCAAGCAATTGGGTGAGATTCTGTTTGACGAAATGGGCCTATCCGGCGGGCGCAAGGGCAAGACCGGCGCCTATTCCACTGATGCGGCGGTGTTGGAAGAACTCAGTGTCCAGGGCGTGGAATTGGCCGGCAAGGTGCTGGAATGGCGCCAATTAGCCAAGCTGAAATCCACCTATGTTGAAGGGCTCACCGCGCAGATAGATGGGTCTGACAAGCGCGTACATACTTCCTATCAGATGGCCATCACCTCCACCGGGCGGCTTTCGTCAACCGATCCCAATTTGCAGAATATCCCGATCCGCAGCGAAGAAGGCATGCGCATCCGCCGCGCCTTCATCGCCGATAAGGGTAATGTGCTGCTGGCTGCGGATTACAGCCAGATTGAATTGCGGCTGCTGGCGCATTTGGCGGAGGTGCCAAGTTTGCGCGAAGCCTTCGCGGGTGGGGAGGATATTCATGCCCGCACCGCTTCCGAAATCTTCGGCATTCCGCGCGACAAGGTGGATAAGGAAGCGCGGCGCCGCGCCAAGATGATCAATTTCGGCATCATTTATGGCATGTCAGCCTTTGGCCTGGCGACCCGCCTTGGCATTCCACCCGGCGAAGGCCGCGCGATTATTGATGCCTATTTCGCGCAATATCCGGGTATTCGGCAGGAAATGGAACGGCTGAAGGAAGAAGCGCGTACCCATGGCTTTGTGCGCACCCCCTTTGGCCGCAAGCTGTGGATTCCCGATATCGCGACGCGTGACCCGGTGCGCCGCGCTGGCGCCGAACGCGCAGCGATCAATGCCCCCTTCCAGGGTGGGGCCGCCGAGATCATCAAACGCGCCATGGTACGCCTGCCGCGCGCCTTGCGCGATGCGGGGCTGAAGGCGCGCATGCTGCTGCAAGTGCATGATGAATTAGTGTTCGAGGTGCCGGAGGCTGAGGTTGAAGCAACATCAGCGCTCGTACGGCAAATCATGGAATCGGTCGCCACTTTGCGCGTGCCGCTTTCGGTTGAAGTCGGGCAGGGTCATTCCTGGGCAGAGGCGCATTGACCATGGCATCGGGTTGGAGTGCGGCTGAAAGAACCACGCTGGCGCAAATCTGTGCCGCACATTTCGTCAGCCATTTGCATATCCTGATCCTGCCACCGCTGTTTCCGCTGCTGCGCGAAGCGCTGGATGTTTCCTATATCGAACTCGGCCTGGCATTGACGCTTTTCAACATCGTCTCGGCCTTTACGCAGGCGCCGATGGGCTTTGTCGTGGACCGGATTGGCCCGCGCAAAATGCTGGCGGCAGCTTTGATGTTTGGTGGTTCCGCCTTCATCCTGTTTGGGCTTTTTCCAAGCTGGCCCATGCTATTGGTGGCCGCCGCCATGGCTGGGCTTGCCAATAGCGTCTATCACCCGGCGGATTACGCGGTGTTGGGTTCGGATATCAGTGAAGGCCGTGTGGGCCGCGCCTTTTCCTTGCATACGGCGTGCGGGTTTTTGGGGGGCGCGATTGCGCCCGCCTTCATGCTGGGTGTGGCTGCGCTGGGTGGCATGTCCTGGGCGATGATTGCCGGCGGCCTGGTTGGCCCGCTGGTGGCGATACCGTTGATATTTGCCGCGCGGCGCGACGCGGCCAAGCCCCGCCCGGCAGCCGCCGCGCAGCGCGGAGCCGAAGCAGGTGGCGTGCGCCGTGTGCTGACCCCGGCAGTGATGGCGATGATGGTGTTCTTCATCATGCTGGCACTTGCCAATGGCGGCATCCATAGTTTCTCGGTCGCGGCCTGGGTGGCGCAGGGCATGACCCTGGAACTCGCGAATGGGGCTTTAACCGGCTATCTGTTCGCGAGCGCGATTGGCGTTTTGGCCGGCGGCTATATTGCGGATTGGACCAAACGCCATGGGCTGGTGGCGACTTTCGGCTTTATCGCGGCGGCTTCGCTCATGCTGCTGGTCGGCAATGGCGCTTTCCAGGGGTATGCGCTGATTGCCGCCATGATCGCTTCCGGCTTGCTCACCGGCATGATCATGCCATCGCGTGATATGCTGGTGCGCGCCGCCGCACCGCCAGGGCAGGCGGGGGCGGTATTCGGTATTGTTTCCACAGGCTTCAATATCGGCGGCATGGTGGGACCGCCGCTTTATGGCTGGTTGCTGGAAGCGGGAGAACCGCGACTGATCTTCATCACCACGGCGGGCTTCATGCTGCTGACGGCGGTGATGGCTATTGGGCAGGAATGGCGGCTCGCACGCCGCCGCCGTGCGGCCATGACTGCGGCGGAATGATCACGCCTTGAAGTAAGCGAGCAATACGGAAAGCGTTGCTATGGAGATGAGCGTCGAAAGCAGCACCGTCGCACCGGAAGCGCCCACGCCGGTGTCATAACGCCGCGCCAGCAGAAAGGCATTGGCGCCAGTCGGTAGCGCTGATGTCACCACCGCGACCGCCGTTTCCAGGGGTGAGAGCCCAAGCGCCCAACAAGCACCCCAAGCGAGGGCCGGCATCAGCGCGAGTTTCAGGAAACTGGCGAGACCAACCTCCGCCCGCGCACCGGCCAGAGAAAACCCGGCGAGCGACCCGCCAAGGCAGAATAGTGCCAGTGGCGGCCCGGCACCGCCGAGCAACTCCAGCACGCGCCGCATTGGCGCCGGCACGGGAATCCCAAGCGCCTGCCACACGAAGGCCAGGAATACCGCCATCACAATCGGATGCCGCAGCACACCCAGCAGCGTGGCGCGCAACACGCGCGACAGCGGCGCCTGGCTATGCAGCCCAATTTCCGCCACCACGGTGGCGACACTCAGCAGCACCATCGAATGCAGCGCGAGGATCACCAGCAATATGGTCAGCCCGGCCTGACCGAAAGCCGCCGTGATCAGCGGAATGCCCAGCATAACAGTGTTGCCGAAGCTGGCATTCAGCGCGAATAGCCCCGCCGCACCAATGCCCTGGCGCAGCCGCGCCCGGCCCAGCCACAGTGCAATGCCATAAATCAGCATGGAGGCGACGAAAAACGCGAAGGCCGCCGGCCCGCCGCCTTCATGGCCAGAAGTGCCGCCATTGAATAGCAAGCAGGGCGAAGCGATGGAGAAGGTGAAGAAATTCAGCCCGCGAAAGCCGCCATCATCCACAAAGCGCCAGCGCGAAGCGGCATAGCCCAGCGCGATAATCGCAAAAACCGGCAGAACAATCCCAAGAACAATGCTCACGCGCCGAGCAAGCCTTTGATGAAGCCCGCCATGCTGGATAGGCGGGGGCGCTCACTACGCGCGGCATGCAGCACGGCGCGCGCCGCTGCCACGGTTGCGGCAAAATCCTGATTGATCAGTACGTGGTCAAACTCATCCCAATGGGCGATTTCTTCCCGCGCTGCCACCATGCGTTTGGCGATTTCCTCTGGCCCATCCTGGCCGCGCAGTTGCAGCCGCCGCTCCAGCTCCGCCATGCTCGGCGGCAGTAGGAAAATGCTGGTGACATCGGCCGGCATGCTGGTTTTCAACTGCCGATGGCCCTGCCATTCAATGTCGAACAACACATCACGCCCTTCGGCCAAAGCCGCTTCCACCGGCGCGCGCGGGGTGCCATAGCCGCGGCCCAGAAACATTGCATGTTCCAGCAAATCACCGCGCGCAATCATGGCGTGATATTCGGCCATGTCGCGGAAATGATAATGCACGCCATCAACTTCCCCCGGGCGCGGCGCGCGGGTGGTTACGCTGACGGAAAGCGCCAAATCTGCCTCGCTTTCCAAAAGCGCGCGGGAAACACTGGTTTTGCCCGCCCCTGGGGGTGCCGCAATCACCAGACAAACACCGCGACGTTTCATGGGCGCTTACTCCACATTCGCCGCTTGTTCGCGCAGGCGTTCGATCGCGGCTTTCAGATCAAGCCCAAGCCGCGTCAGCGCCACAGTCGCGGATTTGCTGCACAGCGTATTGGCTTCGCGCACGAATTCTTGTGTGAGGAATTCCAGCCGCCGCCCCACCGCATCGCCGGAAGCCAACAGGGTACGCGCTTCCGCGATATGAGCGTTCAGCCTATCAATCTCCTCCCGCACATCGGATTTGGCGGCGAGCAGCGCGACCTCGGCGGCCAGGCGTTCTTCCGGCACGCGGCGCTCACCTTCCAACAGCGCGGTGAGGCTTTCCAGCAAGCGCGCCTTTTGCTGCGCGGGCTGATCCGCAGCCGCATCGCGCGCCAGTGCCACCAAGGCCGCGATTTCATCAATCAGCACGGTCAGAATTTCCGCAAGCCTTGCCCCTTCCGCCGCACGCGCCTTGGCGAGGCCCTTCAGCGCGGCATCGAAACCCTTGGCCACGGCGGCGCGGCGCGCTTCCTCGGCGGCTTCATCCAATTCCGTGCTTTCGGCGCGCAGCACACCGGGCAGGGTCAGCAGCGCCTCGGCCCGGGGCGGCGGGGCGCCCGGAATCCGCGCGGCCAAATCCAGCGCCAGGCGCAGGGCCTGTTCCAGGGCGGCGGGGTCTGGCGTCAGCCGGGGGCCCGCCTTTTCCTCGCGCTTGATGTTCAAGGTGGCGGAGATATTGCCGCGCTTGAAGACCTTCCCCGCCGCATCGCGCAGCGCGGGTTCCACCGCGTCAAAGCCATTGGGCAGGCGCAGCCGCAAATCCAGCCCCCGCCCATTGACGCTGCGCACTTCCCACAGGAAGGAAGCTCCGTCGGGCAGGGTGCCATCGGCACGGGCGAAACCGGTCATGGATGCAAGCTGGGCCATGCGTCGTTTTTGCCCCAGGAGAAATGATATGCAAGCACTTTGGCGAAATGTGCTGATCACCGGCGCCTCATCCGGCCTGGGCCGCGCCCTGGCGGAAGCCTGCGCCGCGCCTGGGGTGGTGCTGCATCTGTCTGGCCGCGATGCTGCCAGGCTGGAAGAGGCCGCCGCTGCCTGCCGCGCCAAGGGGGCGGAAGTGCTGCCCCGCGTTATGGATGTATGCGATGCGGAAGCCATGGCGGGCTGGATCGCGGGCGCCGGGCGGCTTGATCTGGTGATTGCTAATGCCGGCATTTCTGCCGGTACCGGGGGCGTCACGGAACCCACTTCTCAAACGCGCTTGCTTTTTGAAACAAATGTTACTGGCGTTTTGAACACGGCGCTGCCGGCGCTGGAGGTCATGGCGGCGCAAACCCCCGGCGCGGATGGGCTGCGCGGACGCATTGCTGTGGTTTCTTCCGTCGCGGCTTTTGTGGCGGCCCCGGGCGCGCCGACCTATTGCGCCACCAAGGCTGCGGTCCAGCGCTGGGCGGAAGCGCTGGATGCCACGGAACGCAAGCGCGGCATTCGGATGCATGCGATTTGCCCCGGCTATGTCCGAACGCCCATGACCGCGCGCAACAAATTTCCCATGCCGTTTTTGATGGATGCGGATGAAGCCGCGCGGCGCACCTTGGCCGGTCTCGCGCGCGGCAAGACGCGCATCGCCTATCCTTGGCCCACCTATATGCTGGCGCGCTTCGCGGGCGCCTTGCCCATTTCCTGGCGGGCCGCGATCTTCAGCCGCCTGCCCGCCAAGGATGGTAGCATTTAGCCGTTCGGCTTCAGCATCTGGCGCAGCACCGTGCCATCTGACAGCCGATCAAATCCTTCATTGATTTCTTCCAGCTTTACCACGCCGCTTTTCAGCTTATTCACCGGCATCTTGCCGCGCCGATAAAGCGAAAGCAGGCGCGGAATGTCACGTTCCGCGACACATGATCCCATATAGGAACCGCGAATGCTCTTTTCCTCCGACACCAAATTCGCATGGAGGTAGGAGACCGAAGCATTCACATTCGGCAAGCCAGCGCTGATGGTGCTGCCGCCGCGCGCAGTAATGGCAATGGCAAGCTGCATGGCTGGGATGGTGCCGGCGGTTTCAATCACCGTATCAACGCCGCCATCGGTCGCATCACGCACCGCCGCCGCGCAATCATCATTGCCGGCCAGGAAGACATCGGTCGCGCCCCATTCCTTGGCCTGTTCCAGCTTTTTCGGGTTGGTATCAACCGCGATGATGCGATCCGCGCCCGATGCCACGGCGGCGAAAAGCGCATTCATGCCAACGCCGCCCAGGCCCACAACCGCGACATTCTCACCGGGCTGCAAGCGCGCGGTATTGATCACGGCGCCAGCGCCGGTCATCACCGCGCAACCAAAAATCGCCGCGTCATCCAGCGGGATGTCCTTATCAATCTTCACTGCGGAACGCCGCGCCACCACGGCGAACTGCGCGAATAGGGACAGGCCGCTATTGTGATTCACATAATTCCCATCCAAGCGCTTTATGCGCTTCGCACCACTCACCAGCGACCCCGCCGCGCGCGCCGCATTGCCACTCGGGCAGATATTGGGCCGACCGCGCGCGCAGTAACGACAGGTGCCGCAGGAAGAAGCGAAAACCGTGATCACGTGATCACCGGGCTTGAGGTCGGTGATGCCCGGCCCGCATTCGCGCACAATGCCGGCCCCTTCATGGCCAATCACAATCGGCAGGGGGCGCGGGCGCTGGTTTTCAATGGTGGAAAGATCGGAATGGCACAGCCCGGCGGCGGCAACCTCAATCAGGATTTCGCCGGGACCAGGTGGGTCAAGCTCCACCTCCTCAACCACCAAAGGACGAGTCTTGGCATAGGGGCGCGGCAGGCCCTGTTCGAACAGAATGGCGGCTTTCATGCGCATCGGCGCTTCCTCCTGATATCAGTTATCGTTTAGCTTGCACCCGCAGCACGCCATTCGGCAATTAGGGCATCGGCAGCACGGTCCAAATCATCGCTGCCATTATAGCCATGGAAGGAAATGCGGATGCGCCCGCGTCCATTCCAGGCGAGCACACCGCGCCGTGCCATGCCATCCACAATCGCGGCTGCCTTGGGGTGTTCCGCGCAAACACTGGCGCCATGCCAGCGCGGATCGGGCGGTGTGGTGGAAGGGATGCCGGCGGCTTTCAAGCGTTCCAGTAGCCCCACCGTCAGCCGCTGCACATGGGTTTCATTCGCCTCAGGCGCATGGGATTCCAGATAACGCAGCGCTGAATCCAAAACATAAAGCCCAAGATGCGACGGATTGCCCCGCGTGAAGCGCGCACCACCCGGCAGCAGCGCGGGCGTTTCCGACCAATCCGGCCGCCCCATAGAGGCGATGGAATGCCAGCCCGCCGTGCTCGGTACCCAGCCTGGCTGGCGCGCGGGATTCCAATAGGCAAGCGCAACACCAGTGCAGCCCAACATCCATTTATAGCAGGCAGAGAAAGCGAAATCCGCGATATCGGCATGGAGCGGCATCCAGCCGGCGCCTTGCGTGAAATCTACCACCAGCAATGCGCCTACCTTATCCGCTGCCGCGCGCAAAGCCACCAAATCATGCCGCGCGGCATTCAGGAAGGATACGGCGCTGACGCCGATCATCCGCGTGGTGCCATCAATCGCGGCGACGAAGCTGGCAGGGTCTGCCGCTTTGGCGAAGCGCAGCGTTATCTGCGGTTGGCGCTGCAAGGTCAGCGGTGCAACGACGGATGGATATTCATCCGGGTCCACCAGCACCGTATCGCCCGCGCGCCAATCAAGGCTTTCCACCACCATGGCAACACCCTCAGCCACGGACGACACGAAGCCGATATCGGCGGGCGCCAAATGAAACAACCACGCCGCGCGGGCGCGGGCGCTTTCCATCATGGCTTCCTGCCGATGCCGCCCGGCGGGGCCATCCGATTTATCGGCGGCATAGGCAGCAAAGGCGGCGTCGTGCTGGCGGAGAAAGGGCGTTTCCCCCGCCGCGCAAAGATGCGTGATACCGGGCGCGATGTGGAAATCGCTGGGATCAAATAACGGGGCGAGTCGCATGTGAAACCCTCACATCATCAGTGTGGCCATTAAGCTTCAAAACATTCAAGGCTCGATCAGCGCATGCGTCAAAACCAAGACGTAGGCCGCGTGTGATGATAGGCTGCGCGCGTGATGAAAGGTGATCCGCCCTGCCCACCCTTGTGATCCTTGGCGCCTATGCCCTGTTGGTCGCGCTACCGGTCGCGCTTGGCTGGTGGCTGATCGGCCCCGCGCGGCCATGGGTGGAAGAAGCTTCCAGCGCCATTGCCATGATGGCGACTGCGGCGCTTTTGCTGGAATTTCTGCTCTCTGGCAGGTTTCGCGTGATCAGCGCTGGCATTGGCATGGATCGTAGCCTGCGCTGGCATCAGATGTTTGCACAAGTGCTGACCATCGCCGCGCTGCTGCATCCGTTGTTTTATCTGAGCCCAAGCGGCGCAGCCTTTCAGCACCCGGATGATCCTACCGGCGCGCTGGTGCTGGGCTTGGATGCGGCATCGCTCATTTCCGGTGCTTTGGCCTGGTTGCTGCTGGGCTTGCTGATCCTCACGGCCATTAGGCGCGATGATTTGCCCTATCGCTATGAAACCTGGCGGGTCAGCCACGGGCTTGGCGCTGCGCTGCTGGCGGGGTTTGCGCTGCATCATGCCATCTTGGCCGGGCGCTATTCTGCCGCCCCGGCGCTGATGGCCTATTGGGCGTTCTTGCTGTTCTTGGCTTTGGGCAGCCTGGTGGCGGTTTATCTGCTGCGGCCCTGGCGCCTGAAGCGCCGCCCTTGGCGCATTGCGGGGTTGGAACGCGCGGGGGATCGGCTTTGGTCGCTGACTTTGGAACCGGATGGCCATGCAGGGCTTTCCTATCGCGCCGGGCAATTCGCTTGGCTGCGCCTGAATTGTTCGGCCTTTTCGGTGCGCGAGCATCCCTTCTCCATCGCCTCAGCCCCCGCGGATGGGAAGGCCTTGCGCTTTCTGATCAAGGAGGTTGGCGATTTCACGCGCCAGATCGGCACGCTGCCGATGGGCGCGCGCGCCTATGTGGACGGCCCGCATGGCGCGCTGTGTCTGGAAGGCCGGCAGGAGCCCGGCATTTTCATGATGGCTGGCGGCGCGGGGCTCGCGCCCATGCTGTCCCTTTTGCGAGAGGCTGCGGCGCGTGGCGAAACCCGTCCCATCACCCTGCTGTATGGCAATCGCCATCATGGGCAAATCATGGCAGCGGCGGAATTGGCCACGCTTACCGGGCGCCTACGGCTTGATCTGCACCATGTACTGCAAGAACCACCGCCTGGCTGGACGGGCTTCGCAGGGATGATGACGCCCGCATTGATCCAGGCCGAAGCCGCGCAGGCCGCGGGGGAGGGTTGGGTTTTCCTGCTCTGCGGTCCCGGCCCCATGATCAGTGCCGCTCATCAGGGCTTGGCCGCGCTTGGCGTGCCCCGGCGCCACATTCTGGAAGAACGCTTTTCGGTGTTTTGAGCCCCAGCACCCGCCTTAATCATGCCCGGCTTTCGCGGCATAAGGTCGGTAATAGACCAATCCAGGGGAATCGTCCTGTGCCGTTGAAGCCGCTCAAGAAAGCCGTGCTGCCCGTTGCCGGGCTTGGTACGCGTTTCCTGCCCGCCACCAAGACCATGGCGAAGGAAATGCTGCCCATCGTGGACAAGCCGCTCATTCAATACGCGGTGGAAGAAGCGCGCGCGGCGGGAATTGAACAGATCTGCCTGATCACCGGACGCGGCAAGACAATGCTGGTAGATCATTTCGACATTGCCTATGAGCTGGAACGCACCTTGGCGGAACGCGGGAAGGAGAAGGAATTGGCGGCACTGCGCGCTGATGCGGTGCTGCCCGGAAATGTCTTTTCTGTCCGTCAGCAAGTGCCGATGGGGCTTGGCCACGCCATTTGGTGTGCGCGGGCCTTCATTGCCGATGATCCCTTCGCCATTCTGCTGCCCGATGATCTGATGCAATGTGCGGTTTCCTGCACGGCGCAGCTTGCGGAGGCCTATCGCGAAACCGGCGGCAATGTTGTCGCGATTGAGGAAGTGCCGCGTGACCGCGTGAATCGCTACGGCGTATTGGATGTCGCGGAAGATCGCGGGCGGCTGGTTTCCGTGAAAGGCCTGGTGGAAAAGCCGCCGATTGAAAAAGCGCCATCCAACCTGACCATCATTGGCCGCTATGTGCTGATGCCTGAAGTGATCGGGCATTTGGCGCGCATGGAAAAGGGCGCGGGCGGTGAAGTGCAATTGACCGATGGCATGGCGAAGCTGATCGGCACGCAGCCCTTTCATGGGCTGCGCTATCAGGGCCGCCGCTTTGATTGCGGCGACAAGGCTGGCTTCCTGGAAGCACAGGTGGCTTTCGCGCTGGCCAGGCCCGATCTGGCACCGGCCATGCGCGATATTTTGAAGCGCTATGCTTAGAAATTAGCTGGGGCGCATGGCGCGCACCAACTCTGCCACATCTGGTGCACTATCCAGCCGCAAGATCGCATCGCGCAGCGCCATGGCACCGGCCTTACCCAAAAGCGGTTCGGCATTGTCGCGGTATTTCGCTTCCAATTCATCATCGGAAAGTGGCGCGCCAGGGTCGCCCTTTGGCAGCAGCACAGTTTCTGTCAGCTTCGTGCCATCATCCAGCGTGATCGTCACGCGCGCGGGGAACTTCGCGGGATAGAGCTTATTCAGTTCCGCATCCGGCACCACTTCCGTCCGCGCCAATACCTGGCGGATCAGCGCATCATTCACCCTGGCGGGCGCGAATTGGCGCTGAGTGAGTTCACCATCCACCGCGGCGGCAGCAATGCAATAGGGCACGGAAACCCGCGCACCCATCACGGAAGTTACATCCTTGTTGGAAAAATGCGATTTCACCGTGTTGTAAGTTTCATTGGTGATGGACACAATTCGCTTCGGGTCTGGCTTATGCTTGGCCGTGATGGCGAGTGTCGCTTGAATCGGTGAATGGCTAGCCAGGATGGAAGGGAAATACTTGAAGCCGTTTTGCAGGATTTCCCATTCGCTTCCCAAGCCGGCGGTCAAAGCCTCGGCTTTCGGTTCCAGCGAAAACGCCGCCAGATAGCCCTTCGGGTGTTCCAGAATGCCGGGTGGACTGGTGGCGCCAAGGGCTGCCATTTGCGCGGACAGAATGCCATTCAGCGCAGCTTTGCCTGGATGGATGGATTTCGTCATATCGCCGGATTCGAAGAACGTATTCAGCCCCGCCGCCTGCGTTCCCGCCAGGCCGAGCGCGCGTTGCACGCCATCCGCATCCAGCCCCATGGCATGGGCGGCACCGGCTGCGGCACCAAAAGTCCCGTTGGTCGCGGTGGAATGCCAGAAACGATAATGCGTCGGCATCACCGCCATGCCGACACGCACCGCAACCTCATATCCCGCAACCAGCGCCGCCAGCATCGCGCTGCCGGAAAGCCCGCGCGCTTCGGCCAGGGCGATCGCGGTTGGCACCATGACGGAGCCCACATGCAACAAGGCGCGCTTATGTGTGTCATCATTATCGGCGGCATTGATCAGGATACCATTGGCCAATGCGGCGAAAGCGGGCTGCACCGCAGTGCCCTTCGTTCCCATCACATGTGCGCCGGGGGCGCCGGGATAAAGCGCCGCGATGTCTCGTGCCACGCGGGATTTTTCCGCATCTTCCGTCCAGGCCGCCATGGCGCAGCCCAGCGCATCCAGCACTAGCCGCGCCGCCTGGCGCATGACTTCTGGCGGCAAAGCATCAGGCTTGATACCGGCCGTAAATTCGGCAAGGGCGCGCGTGGTCATGCTGTTTCTTCCTTCCGGGGCGCTTCAGGTGAGGCATAAATCAGGCTGTAGACAGTGGCAGGGTCCGATACCCCCTGCGCCGCGAGCGCTGCATTGATCATTTCGGCGTTCGTGCCTTCAACCACGATAATCGTGCCGAAGGACCCATCGCCGCCGGGGCGCAGTTTTTCTTCAGGGCTCGACATGGTCACGGTTGGATCGGCGCGCCAAATCCGCACGCGCGTCACACCCGGTTGTTCAAGCATTGCTGCCAATTGTACTTCAAGCCCCGCCGCTGGTGCTTCCTGTTGCGCCATCAGTGCGAGTATGCCGCCGGCGCCCGCCTGCCCTTCATCCAAGGCCACGCGACAAATGCTGCGCGACATGCTGCGGAAATGCGCCATGATGCGCGCGGTCCAATCCGTCGGCTCCGCAAGCCGCTTCAGATAAGGCGCGGAACACAGTACATTGGGCGTTGCGGTTTCATAAAAGGTGAGAAACTCAGCATGCGGGCCATTCAGGCGGCGATAGCGCCGCGCATGCTGAAAGCCGGGAATACCTATGCGATCCGGCACATGATCCCGTTGATACCAGGCTTCGTAATCGCACCGATCACATTCCGGTGCAATATCATTCATCACACAAAGCAAACCGCCGCCCTTGGCCATGCCGTTCCGTCCCTTATGTCGAAGTGCTGAGTATTGCCCCGCTTGCGTGCGAGGGAAAGCGGCGCTCGTGCTGGACAGATGCGGCGCTCCCGGTCACCATGCCCTCAGAAGAGTGGAGGAAAGCCGTCATGAAAAGACGTTCATTTGTGGCTGTCGCGACCGCGGCATTTGCCGCACCGCGCATCGCGCGCGCGCAAGGCGCCTGGGTAGCCACGCGACCCATTCGCTTCATTGTGCCCTGGCCGCCCGCCGGCACCACGGATATCGTCGCGCGCATGATCGCGCCGGCCTTGCAGGAAGCGCTTGGCCAGAACGTGATTATCGAAAACCGCGCCGGGGCGGCGGGGCTGATCGGCACGGAAGCCATTGTGCGCGCCGATCCTGATGGCCATGCCTTTGGCTTCATCATCAGCACCCACGCCGCCAATGCGCATTTGGTGAAGAACCACCCCTTTGATGCGGTGCGCGACATCACGCCGCTGATCCATGTGGCTGATGTCCACAATATCCTGTGCATCAACAACAACCTGCCACCACGCACGGTGCCGGAATTGATCACCTGGGGCCGGACCAATCCACTCGCCTTCGCATCTTCCGGCACCGGCACTTCAACGCATATCAGCGGTGAGATGTTTCGCCTCGCCACCGGGCTTAACATGACCCATGTGCCCTATCGCGGCGGCGCGCCGGCGCTGACGGACCTCATGGCCGGCAATGTGCCGATCATGTTCGCCAATGCCACATCTGCGCTGCCGCATGTGCGCGGCGGCCGGGTACGCGCACTGGGTGTGACCGCTGCGCAGCGCCTGCCCTTCCTGCCGGAAGCACCCACCATCGCGGAAGCCGCCATCCCCGGTTATCAAATTGCCGAATGGTACGGCATTGTCGGACCGCGCGGCATGCCGCCGGCTGCCGCACAGCGCTTGAACACGGTGATTGGCGGCATCATCACCGCGCCAGAGATGCGCCAGAAACTGCTTGATTCAGGCGCGGAAGTTGTGGGTGGCACCGCGGAGGCCTTCGGCACGCTGATCGCCACTGATGTCGCGCGCTACGGCCAGGTGATTCGCGAAGCCGGGATTACCGCGGAATGAGCGCGCCGCTTTCTGGCAAGATTGCCTTGGTGAGTGGCGCCAGCCGCGGCATTGGCGCCGCCATTGCCCGCACCCTGGCGCGTGATGGCGCGAAACTGGTGCTGCTGGCGCGCAGTGAAGCCGATATGCGCAACGTAGCCGCCGATTGCGGCACGGATTGCGTGCTGGTGCCGGGAGACCTACGCGAAGATGCAGCGGCTCAAGCAGCGGTGGCCGCCGCCATTCAGCGCTTCGGCGCTTTGGATATTCTGGTCCATAGCGCAGGTGCGACCAAGCGCGGCGATTTTCTGACGCTTTCCGATGCTGATTGGGCCGATGGCTATGCGTTGAAGCTGTTTGGCGCCGTGCGCTTGGCGCGCGCCGCTTGGCCGCATTTGTGCAAGGCCAAGGGCGCCGTTGTGAACATAGGTGGCGTCGGCGGGCACTTGGCGAGTGCGGATTTCACCATTGGTGGTTCGGTCAATGCCGCGCTCATGAATTTCACCAAGGCGTTGGCGGATCGGGGCGTGGCGGATGGCGTGCGCGTCAACCTCATCAATCCCGGCAATATCCATACGGATCGGCTGACGCATCGCATCCAAACGCGCGCCAAGGAATTGGGTGCGGATGATGCGGCGGCAGCGGCGGATTTGGCGCGCGAAGCCGGCATCACCCGCTTCGCCGCACCCGAGGAAATAGCCGAGGTTGTCAGCTTCCTGGTCAGTGATCGTGCCAGCTATGTGCAAGGCACGCTGATGGATGTGGATGGCGGTTGGCTCCGCGCCGTGTGAAGAAAGGGAAAGACGATGTGCGACAAGGCAAAGGAACGAGGGCTTGGCTGGCGTGGTTGGATGCCCTTGCCTCCCCGACAGGAAACCAAACCGCTCGGCCCGTGGTTGGACCTAACGCACCCGATAGATGAGGCCATGCCGCGCGTGCCCACCTTCGGCCCGCCCAAGGTAAAGAAACTATTTTGTCTGCCGGCAGATCCGCTCACCGTCACCAGCTTTGAGATGGTTGTGCATACCGGCACGCATGTTGATGCGCCCTGCCATTTCTACAGCGATGGGCCGAGCATGGAACAAGTGCCGCTGGAACGCTGGAATGGCCCTGGCGTTGTCTGGCGTTTCGATCTGCCGCCCAATAGCCTGATTGAACCGGAACATCTGGAAGCGGCCCGCCCATTGCTGCGCCCAGGCGATATTCTGGCGCTGGATACCGGTTCATCGCCCCACATCAATACGCCCGCCTATGATGCACATCCGTGCCTAAGTTTGGCAGCAGCAGATTGGATTGTAGCGAAACAAGTAAAACTGCTCGCCTGTGATTTCCCAACCCCTGATCTGCCCGTACATCGCCGCCCGGCTGAGGGTTTTACCTGGCCCGTGCATCAGCGCTTGCTTCGTGACGGCGTGCTGATTTGTGAGCATTTGCGCGGACCCCGCCCGCTTGCCGGCAAGCGTGTGGAATTCATCTTCGGTGCGCTTGCCATTACCGGGTCAGATGGCGCGCCGGCGCGTGTCATGGCGCGTGAGATTGCTGACTAATTCGAAGGATACGCCCCATGGGTGAAGCATTATCGGCCACGCAAATCCTGGGGCGTTTCGTCACCGAATCACGGTTTGAAGCCCTGCCGGAAGTGCTGCGGCATGAAGGGCGACGTTCCATCCTCAATCACGTGGGCTGCGCCTTGGGTGTCGCGCGTGATCCGGCGGTGATCACGGCGCTTGAAATCATGCGCGATGCATGCGGCAAGCCAAGCGCCACGGTGCTGGGCCAGCGTGACAGGCTTGGCGTGATGGAAGCCGCTTTCGTCAATGCCATTGCGTCCAATCTGCTGGATTATGATGACACGCATTTGCGCACCGTGATCCACCCAAGCGCGCCGGTTGCCCCCGTGGCTCTTGCGCTTGGCGAGGAAACCGGTGCGAGCGGGGCCGAGGTTTTGCATGCCTTTCTGTTGGGCGCGGAAATTGCCTGCCGCATCGGCAATGCGGTCTCACCTGGGCATTACGCGCGGGGCTGGCATATCACCGCAAGCTGCGGAGTCTTCGGCGCAGCCGCAGCAGCGGCGCGGCTCATGCGGTTATCAGTGGAACAGACTGCGGATGCGCTTGGCATCGCCGCCAGCCAATCCGGCAGCATCGTGGAAAACTTGGCGACTGCCGCGAAGAATATCGGCGTGGGTAATGCAGCGCGCAATGGCATATTGGCCGCGCGCTTCGCCGCCCGCGGTTATCGTGCCGCGCCACGCGCCATTGAAGGGCCGCTGGGCTGGGCGCGTGCGATGGGTGATGAACTCGTGCTGGCCGAAATCACCGAAGGGCTCGGCCAGCGCTGGGAAATCGCGCGCAATACCTATAAGCCCTATGCGGCGGGGATCGTGTTTCATGCGGTGATTGATGCTTGCCTGGCGCTGCGCGAAAAGCTTGGCGCGGCGGTGGCGCAAATCACGCGCGTGACGGTTGCCGGCGATGCGCTTTTGCTGGCGCGCGGGGATCGAGAAGTGCGCAATGAACGCGACACGCGCGTCAGCATCCATCACTGCGCCGCCATTGCGCTGCTGCTTGGCCGCGCGGATGTGGCGGATTTTGAGATGCCAGCGGTGCAAGACCCTGCCCTTGCGGCGCTTCGCACCAAGGTGCTGGCGGAATGCGATGCCAACCTGCCACGCGGTGCAGCGCGCGTGACCGTCACGCTTGCTGATGGAAGCACGCACCAAGTTTATGTGGAACATCCGCGCGGCAGTGCGGAACGGCCGCTGAGTGATGACGAACTCTCGGCCAAATACCGCGCCAATGCGGCGGTCGGTGGCACTACGACTGATGTGGAAGGGCAGATTGCGGCGCTATGGGCGTTGGATAGGTCAGCTTCCATTGCGTCGCTGATGGCTTTGCTCAGTAGCCCGTCGCGCAATGCAGCAGGGTAAAGCCTGCCGAGGTGATCACCAGGTCAATCTTATCCGGTGTGGTCCAGCCGATATCTTGTTCACCACTGCGCGGGTCCTGATCATCAAACTCCGGCGGACCGAAGCGCGCGATCAAGCGCTGGCGCAGCACATCGCCCTGCGCCGCAGCGCCACGGCCTGAAACACACGCCAAACCGCCGGTTTCTGTATCGAAGCCAAAGGCGATATTCATGCGCAGCCCCTCCACGCTGAAGACGCCACGTGCGCGATATTCCACCCGCGCATCCATCATCCGCCGTTCGGCTGGCGGCAGGCTGCGCACCGCGCGGCGCGATGCGGTCACCGCCTGCGCTTCATTCATGCCCCAGCGCGTATATTCCCAAGCCGCATCAGCGGGCGCAGCAAGCACCAGTAGCATCAGGGCAATCAGGCCATTACGGGCCAATTTCATGCAACGTTTCCGGGCAGTGCCCGACCTCTGAACTTCCGTGTTCGTCTATAGCGCGAAATGCGTAGCCTGACGCGGGGCACGTCGGGCGTTTGGCGTATGCGCTTGGCGTACCTCATGGCCAAACAGGCACGCCATCCAGCCCCGCAGTTTCCGGCAGGCCGCAGATGAGGTTCGCGTTCTGCACCGCTTGGCCTGCCGCCCCCTTACCGAGATTGTCCACGACGCCCATCGCAATCACCAAGTTACGCTCTGGGTCCGCCGCGTAGCTGACGAAGGCAAGGTTCGACCCGGTCGCCCATTTGGTCTGCGGTGGCTTGTCGGTCACGCGAACAAAGGCCCGCCCAGCATAGTAGCGCCGCGCCGCGTCCAAACACTGGTCCGTGGTAGCACGACCTCGGCAGTAGATGGTCGCAAGTATGCCGCGGGTCATTGGCACCAGATGGGGCGTAAAAACCAGCCCAGCGGCGCTACTGCCGCTCAGCCGCTCAATCGTCCTCGCCATCTCGGGCATGTGGGTGTGCTTGAGCAGACCATAGGGCACTAGGTTCTCATTGCTCTCGGCATAGCCGAATCTGCTGTCGGCGCCGCCCCGACCAGCGCCGGAGATACCGGTCTTGGCGTCAATGACGATGTTGCCAGGTTCGATCAGCTTTTCGGCCAGTAATGGCGCCAGCGCGGTAAGCGTCGCCGCAGGAAAGCAGCCGGGATTGGCAATGCGGGTCTGACCCGCGATCTGCGCCGGCCAGATATCGGCCAGGCCATAGGCCCAACCTTCAACATAGCGGTGATCGCCGCCGATATCGACGATCTTCACGCCCTTGGGGACACGCGCCAGCGCCTCGGCTGAACTGCCCGTGGGTAGCGAGGCAAACAGCACATCGAGCTTCGGTAGCATCGCAGGGTCCCATTTCTCGATCACCATTTCGGCCAGTTTGGCTGGCGCACCGGGGAAGCGGTCCCCCAAGCGGCTGCCGGCGCTGCCTTCGCCTGCGGCGTAGATCAGTTCGAAAACCGGGTGGTTCGCGACCAGGCGCATCGCCTCGCCGCCGCCAAAACCGCTGATCCCGACAATGCCAATCCGAATGCTCATGGTGATGTCCTGTTGCTGGAGTGCTCGTCGGCTGCGGCGCCGAGGCGCTTGCTCATATGCACGGCGACGCCGAACTGCGGATGCTGTTCCTCGCGGTCCACCCGGTAGCCAAGCCGGCTATAGAGGCGCAGATTCTCAGCAAAGAGCGCGTTCGTGTAGAGTCGCATTTCGCTCAGATTGAGGGTTCGTGCGACCTCCTCCGCATGCGCCATCAATGCACTGCCGTAGCCCTTTCCCTGGTAGGTTGGCGCGACCGCGACGTTGACGATCAGCAGGTGGTCAGCCTTTGGCGCCATTTCGATCAGCGCCGTAGCTTCGCCGTCCACCTGTAGCAAGTCTATCAGGTGGTCGCGCAGTGCCGCGTCATAGTCGGCGGTCATCGGCCGCGGCTCGCGCCCAAGGAGGAGCACCCACTTCGCGTAGGCCGCGCGGGTCAATTCGCGGACGGTCACCGCATCAGCGATGGTGGCGCGCCGCACTGTTTTGTGTGCGGCATCTTTAGATGCTTGTGAAGGATCGGGGTGGGCGGAGTCGCTGTTTTGCACGGTGTTTTCCTGTGATCTGGGCAAAGAAAAACCCCCGAGGCCAGGGGCTGCGGGGGTTCAAAGATGCGGGCTGATGCCGCCTCGGCGGTGGACCGCTACGGGGCGGGCCTCACCGGGGAGGGGCTTGTCTGCACGCAGCCACGGAAGCCGCCGCTGAAAAGCAGCGACGGCGTCGGTTAGCGTTGCGGAGGCAAGTCTCATCCATGTAACAGACGCTAGTGGTTCGCCTGAAGGTATGTCAACGCGGATTTTTTGCCGCGCCCCTATTTGGCTGGAAAACGCTCTAAGCCCGTCCGTGACAAGCCTTGTAGTTCTTGGCCGGCCTGACCTTTGCCGGAAGATCGGGCTTATAGCCGACTAATCTTGCGTTTGGCCCGGCACCGTTTCGTCGGGCGAGGCGCGGGCCTTCACGAACTCTTCTGTGGCCTCGCAATGGAGCGCGAGGTGGTGAAGCTTCGGATACTTGTCCGCCGGAAACATATCGGGCACGCGCATCTTCATGTAGCCGATGAGGCAGCCGGCAGTGATGTCGGCCTGCGTCATCTTTCCGTCAAAGAACCAAGGCGCGCCGCAGTCATGCTCCAGTTTGTCGAGGGCGGCCGTAATCTGCTGCATCATCCGCTTCTCGAAGTCGCGGTTGATGTGTTTGTCGCTGTGGAACAGTCGCTCGAAGGACAGCGCAACGCACTTGTCCATCAACCCATGCGCCAGCACCACCGCCTGCAGCACCTTGCGCCGCTCTGGCCCAAGCGGTGGCGTCAGCGCGCGGGCCGGTCCCGCGATCTCGTCCAAGTGGTCGATGATGGCGGAGGAGTCGATCAACACCTCGCCCGATTCCAGAATCAGCGAAGGCACCCGCACCAGCGGGTTGATCTTTCGCATCTCCTCCATGTCGCGGAACACCGAGATCGGATTGCGCGTGTAAGGCATGCGGTAGTGATTGAGCGTCACCGCCACGCGCCGCGCAAAGGCAGAGTCGAACTGGCCAACGAGGATCATGGTCAGAGCATAGCGCGACAAGGAAAGCCGCTCAAGCGCTTTCATCAAGGCAGATAAACGTCCGGAGCTTACCCAGTTCCGGGTCGTGGTCGAGGCTGGTGAGGGCGCGGCATGGCGAAATGAAAGGGTCCTTGCCCCGGAAGCGCTTGCCTAAAGCCTTTGCGAACCACATGGGAATAATGGACCAGCAAACGCCTCAAACCCGGCCGTGACAGGCCTTGAACTTCTTCCCACTGCCGCAGGGGCAAGGCGCATTGCGCGGCGTACCTGCCCAAGTGCTTGGGTCATTCGGGTCCACCGCTGCGGGTAAGGAACGCGGCGCTGCCGTGCCGATGGGCGCGGTCATCGGCGGGCCATCCACTTCCATCATCTCCGCCCCGGCCAGGGCGGGGTCCGGGTGGCGCATGTCAAACACACCAATGCCTTCCGGCGCAAGTGGGGGTGCATCCGGGCGGATTTCAATGCGCAGCAATAGGCTGGTCACGCGTTCGCGCAGATTCTCCAGCATGGAATTAAACAGGCGAAAGGCTTCGCTTTTGTATTCATTCAGCGGGTCACGCTGGCCATAGGCGCGCAGCCCAATGCCCTGGCGCAAATGATCCAGCGAAAGCAGATGTTCCTTCCAGGATTGATCGAAAATCTGCAGCAGCAGGGATTTTTCGATCTGGCGCATGATATCCGGCCCAACATTGGCCGCACGGGACGCGTAAGCCTGCGCCGCCGCCTGCATCAGGCGTTCGCGCACCGCATCATCATCAATGCCTTCTTCCCGCGCCCAATCGGCCACCGGCAGATCAAGGTTCAGAATTTCCTTGACGTCACGATCCAGCTTTTCCAGATCCCATTGCTCGGGATAGGCGTTTTCCGGAATGGCGCGCGCGACGATGTCCGTGATGGTTTCTTCGCGCATTTCCGCGATGGTTTCGGCGACTTCATTCGCCATCATGAAGGCGCGGCGCTGGGCATAAACTTCCCGGCGCTGGTCATTCATCACATCATCATATTTCAGCAGATTCTTGCGGATATCGAAGTTCCGCGCCTCCACCTTTTTCTGCGCACGCTCCAGGGCCTTGTTGATCCAGGGATGGACAATTGCCTCCCCTTCTTTCAGGCCAAGCTTTTGCAGCATGCCGCCCATCCGGTCAGACCCGAAGATGCGCATCAAATCATCTTCCAGCGAAAGGAAGAAGCGCGAGGCACCTGGGTCCCCCTGGCGGCCCGAACGACCGCGGAGCTGATTGTCAATGCGCCGGCTTTCATGGCGTTCCGTGCCAATCACGAAAAGTCCACCGGCTTGGTGCACGATGGGCCGCGCCACATCCACCTCGGTCTTATGGCGCGCCAAAGCGGTTTCAAATTCAGGCCCTTCGGATGCCTTGGCTTCCTGGCGTGCCAGCATTTCCAGATTGCCGCCCAACTGAATATCCGTCCCGCGCCCCGCCATATTGGTCGCAATCGTCACCGCACCGGCGCGCCCGGCCTGCGCGACAATTTCCGCTTCCTGTTCATGGTAGCGCGCATTCAGCACCTGATGCGGAATGTTCTTTTCCTTGAGCAGTTTGGAAATCAATTCGGATTTTTCGATGCTGGTGGTGCCCACCAGGCAAGGCTGGCCGCGCCCGCGGGCTTCTTCGATCAGCTTTGCAACGGCTTCGTATTTTTCTTCGGCGTTGCGATAGACCTCATCATCCTGATCAAGCCGCGCCACGGGCACATTGGTCGGGATTTCCACCACATCCAGCTTGTAGATTTCGGCGAATTCATCCGCCTCCGTCGCCGCCGTGCCGGTCATGCCGGCCAGCTTCGGGTAAAGCCGGAAGTAATTCTGGAAGGTGATGGAAGCCAGCGTTTGATTCTCCGGCTGGACCGTCACATGTTCCTTGGCTTCCAAAGCCTGATGCAGGCCATCGGAATAGCGCCGGCCTTCCATCATGCGGCCGGTAAACTCATCAATGATGATGATCTTGTCCTGCCGGACAATGTATTCAACATCGCGCGCGAAAAGCGTGTGCGCGCGCAGCGCCTGGTTCACATGATGCACCAGGGACACGTTTTCCGTGTCATACATATTGCCTTCGGTCAGCAGGCCGTATTGGCGGAGCAATTCTTCCACCCTTTCGCCGCCCAATTCCGTCAGGCTCACGGCGCGCTGCTTTTCGTCCTTCTCATAGGTTTCCTTATCCTTCACCAACTCCTTCATCACCTCATCGGTGCGGCGGTAAAGGTCTGAAGTATCGTCGGTGGGGCCGCTGATGATCAAGGGCGTGCGCGCTTCATCCACCAGGATGCTATCCACCTCATCCACGATGGCATAGGCGAAATCGCGCTGGACCATATCTTCCAGCCGATACTTCATATTGTCGCGCAGATAATCGAAACCGTATTCGTTGTTGGTACCGTAGGTGACATCACAGGCATAGGCCGCCTGGCGCTGATCATCCGTCAGCCCATGCATAATCACGCCAACGGAAAGGCCCAGGAAGCGATAGATTCGCCCCATCCATTCCGCATCGCGTTGCGCCAGGTAATCATTCACCGTCACCACATGCACGCCCTTGCCGGGCAGCGCATTCAGATAAACCGGCAGGGTCGCCACCAGCGTCTTGCCTTCGCCGGTTTTCATCTCGGCGATCTTGCCTTCATGCAGCACCATGCCGCCGATCATCTGCACATCGAAATGGCGCAAGCCTAGCACGCGGCGGGATGCTTCGCGCACGGTGGCGAAGGCTTCCGGCAGCAGCGCATCCAGGGTCTCGTCCTTGGCCAGCCTTTCGCGGAACAATGCGGTCTGCCCCGCCAGCGCCTCATCCGAAAGCGCCTGCATGCGCGCTTCCAGCGCATTGATCGCGGGCACGCGGGATTGATAGCGCTTCAAGGCGCGGTCGTTGGAGGTGCCGAAAATAGCGGCTGCAAGGCGGGCAAACATCTGGGGCGTCAGTCTCCGGCGGGCGGGCGCCCGGTCGCGGCGCCGCAGCGCCTTAAGCATGTTTCGGATTGGCCGCAGAGATAGGCTCCCCCGGGGGGCGGGTCAACGCTTGCGCCTTGTGGGGAAGGGGCGCTTCGGCCATGTTCCGGGCCGATCACCGATTTGGGACCAGCCCCTATGCGCCATTCGCGCGGCCCTGCCGCCTCTGCCCCCCTTCGCGCCACCCTGGCGCTGCTGCTGGGGGTGGCTTTTGCCCAGCCCGGCCTGACCCAGCCCGCCCCGGCGGCCCCGCCGGCTGACCCCATTGTGGCCAAGGTGGATGGGGAGGAAATCCGCTTCTCAGACCTTGCCAATGCGGCCCAGGAACTGCCCGAGGAATTGCGCGGCGCGCCGCCGCAAATGCTCTATCCCTTGCTGCTGGATCAAATGATTGCGGGGCGTGCCGTGGCCGCCGCCGCCCGCCGCGCGGGGCTCGATAAGGATGAGGCTGTGCGTGCGCGCATCCGTCGCGCGGAAGAACAGGAATTGCAGCAGGCCTATCTCTCGCGCGAATTGGCCGGGCGTGTGACGGAGGAACGCATCCGCGCCGCCTATGAGGCCGAGATCCGCGCCCGCCCGGCGGAAGAAGAAGTGCGCGCCCGCCATATTTTGGTGCCGACAGAAACCGAAGCTCGCGAAGCCTTGGCCGAAATCCGCGCCGGGGCCGATTTCAACGCCGTGGCGCAGCGCCGCTCTGCCGGCCCTGGCGCGCGGGAAGGTGGCGATCTTGGCTTCTTTAAGCGCGGGGATATGGTGCCGGAATTCGCCGAAGCCGCCTTTGCACTGCCGGCGGGGCAAGTAAGCGCCGCGCCGGTGCGCAGCCCTTTTGGCTGGCACATTATCCGTGTGGATGAACGCCGTGCCTCAGCGCCACCAAGCTTCGAAGAAGCGCGGGAGGCGCTGCGCCAGCGCCTGTTTGAGGGCGAAATCAATGCCCTGGTGGAAAATGCCCGTGCGTCCGCCAAGATCGAGCGCTTCAACCTGGATGGCTCGACCCCCCGCGCGATTGATGCGGCGGAACCGCCTGCCCCTGCCGCCCCGGCGGGCCGCCCCGCCGCCCCGACACGTCGTTGATGCTGGAGAACACCCATGGCCGGACATGATATCCCCACCTCGCCACTCGCTTTGCCGCTGCCTGCCATGCCGGCGGTGCCGGGGGTGCGCGTGGCATCGGGCCGTGCGGCGATTCGCTACAAGGATCGCGATGATGTGACCGTGATGGCCTTCCCGGCCGGGACCACAGTGGCGGGCGTTTTTACCCGCAATCGCTGCCCTGGTGCGCCGGTGGATTGGTGCCGCGCCGCGCTGCCCGGCGGCAAGGCGCGCGGCCTGGTGGTCACAGCCGGCAATTCGAACGTCTTTACCGGCCGCGCCGGGCGCCAGACATGCGAGGAAACCGCCAAGGCCGCCGCCGCGATTCTGGGTTGCAAGCCCAAGGAAATCTTCCTGGCTTCCACCGGCGTGATTGGCGAAAAACTGCCAACCGAGAAACTGATCGCAGCCCTGCCGCGCGTTTTTGACAGCGCGGCGGAACGTGATTGGCAGGGCGCGGCCAAGGCCATCATGACCACCGATACCTTCCCGAAAGGCGCCATCCGCAAGGCGCGCATCGGGGATACTGAGGTCACCATCGCCGGCATCGCCAAGGGCAGCGGCATGATCGCGCCAGATATGGCGACCATGCTGTCCTTCCTGGCAACGGATGCGAAAATCCCCGCCGCTGCCTTGCAAGCGCTGCTGAAGAAGGGCGTTGATCGTTCCTTCAATTGCGTGACGGTGGATTCTGATACCTCCACTTCCGACACGGTGATGGTTTTCGCGACTGGCACGGCGAAGCATCCCCGCGTGCCGGCGGAAGGTGGCGCGGTGTTGAAGGATTTCGCGCGCGCCTTGAATGAAGTGCTGATGGAATTGGCGCTGATGGTGGCGCGTGATGGTGAAGGCGCGCAGAAGCTGATCCAGATCAATGTGACGGGCGCCACCACGGCGCGTTCCGCGCATCGCATTGCCATGTCCATCGCCAATTCGCCCTTGGTGAAAACCGCGATTGCCGGGGAAGATGCGAATTGGGGCCGCATTGTTATGGCCGTCGGCAAGGCGGGTGAGCCCGCGGATCGCGACAAGCTTTCCGTCAATGTCGGCGGCGTCTGGATGGCGCGCAATGGCGGCGTGGTGGATGGCTATGATGAAGCGCCGGTGGTCGCGCATATGAAGGGGCGCGAAGTGGAAATCACCGTGGATATCGGCCTTGGCAAGGGCAGATCCACGGTTTGGACCTGCGATCTGACGCGTGGCTATATTGACATCAATGGCAGTTACCGGAGCTGACGCGCCGCAGCGCTGCCATGGAAAATGATTTTGTACCGCTGGTAACTGAGCGTCTTTCGCTTCGCCCCTTGCAAGCTGATGATGCCGCTGCCTTGCATCGGCTGGTGAATGATTGGGAAGTGGCGAAAACCCTGGCCCGCGTGCCCTTTCCCTATCCGCGCGATCTTGCGGATGAATGGATTGCTTCCACCCGCGCGCAAATTTCTGCCGGCACCGCCTGGCATTTGGCGGTAACGCGGATGGAGGATGGCACGGAAGCACTGCTTGGCTGTGTTGGCCTGACGCTGGATGCGAAGAACCCGCGAGAGGCTGAGCTTGGCTATTGGATCGGCCGGCGCCATTGGGGCCAGGGCTTGGGGCCGGAAGCGGCAGGGCGCTTGGCGCATTGGGCGCTCGCTAATCTGGATATTGATCGGCTGGTGGCCTCAGCGCTTGTGGATAATGAACGCTCGGCGGCGGTGTTGCGGCGGATCGGCTTCAAGGAAAGCGGCGCGGGCAGTCAGGAGTTTGTTTCGCGCGGTGGGGCCATGCCGGTGCGGCTATTTGCCGCCACGCGGATGGACATCGCCGCTGAGGCGCCAGTGCCCGTGATGGCCGCGCCTGCTTCCGGCAAGCCGACGCTGCTGGTGGCGGCGGTGGCCTTGATTGATCCCGAAAGCCGCGTGCTGCTGGCGCGCCGGCCGGAAGGCAAACCACTCGCCGGCTTGTGGGAATTCCCGGGCGGCAAGGTGGCACCGGGCGAAACGCCGGAAGAAGCGCTGATCCGTGAATTGCATGAAGAATTGGGCATTGATGTCAGCGCTGCCTGCCTTGGGCCCTTCACCTTTGCGTCCCACACTTACGAAAAATTCCATCTGCTGATGCCGCTTTATTTGTGCCGGCGTTGGCAGGGCCAGGTGACGGCGATGGAAGGCCAAGCACTCGCCTGGGTACGCCCGGCACGGCTTGGCGATTACGCCATGCCGCCCGCCGATATCCCCCTGGTTGCCATGTTGCGCGATTTCCTTTGAGCTTACCTTGCATACTCAGGAGAGACCCATGCCGAACCCAACCGCCTGCCTGCTGATCATCGGCAATGAGGTGCTTTCCGGCCGCACCCGGGATGCCAATCTGCAATTCCTGGCGACAAGGCTGGGCGAAATCGGCATTCCCATGAAGGAAGTGCGCGTGATCCCCGATGTGCCGGACGTGATCATCAATACGGTGAATGAAGTACGCGCCAAATTCGACCATGTCTTCACCACCGGCGGCATTGGCCCGACCCATGATGACATCACCAGCGAATGCGTCGCGCGCGCCTTTGGCGTGCCGTGGGAACCACAGCCGGAAGCCTGGCATGCGCTGGAATCCTATTACGCCCGCCAAAACCCGCCCGGTGATTTCAACGCGGCGCGGCAACGCATGGCAACCATGCCGCGCGGCGCGATTTTGATCGAGAATTCGGTTTCCATCGCGCCAGGCTACACCATTGGCAATGTGCATGTGATGGCGGGTGTGCCGCGCATCATGCAATCCATGTTCGAAGCGCTTGCCCCGCGCCTGCAAGGTGGCCCGCCCATTCTGTCGCGTAGCGTGCATGCGCATGGCGTGGTTGAAGGCGCCATCGCGGAAGGGCTTTCCGCCATTCAGCAGCGCTACGCTGATTTGGACCTTGGTTCCTACCCCTATTACCGCCAGGGTGGCGGCGGTGGTGTGGCCGTGGTGGCGAAGGGTACTGATCTGGCGGCAATTGAAGCTGCGGTGCAGGAAGTTTTCGCGCTGATGCAAAGATGCGGCGGCACGCCGGCGATGGGGGAGCCGGGGTAGGTCTCGTGGACAAAACCCGCCTTGGCGCGGAGCCAATACTGTCTTGCAAACATGAGGGCGCATTGCTACCGCCAAACCTTTGCTAGAGGTGCCGAATCAGAACCGCATTCCAATGCGCAGGATCGCCCGGTCCACGCGCACCCGGTATTGCGCCTCAATATCCCTTAAGGCCTTGAACGCCAAAAACATGCCAAGTTCGGGCAAATCAACCGCAATCACGCCACCAACCGAAACAACTTCCGTACTGCCCAGGTTCCGTCCATTCTGCCGATCATCCTGGATTTGCGTGGCATAGGTTCCGGCCGGCCCCAATTGAAATCGGCCAATCCTTTCAGTCACGGCCCAATCAACCACCAACATATCGCCGGCCTGATAGCCTGTACTGTCGTTGCGCCCGTGGACATTGTAAAAAATTCGTGTGCTCAACTCCGTGCCATCCCCAAGCCAGGGTGGGCTGATCCAAGTTGCAGCCAAGCTCGGCACCAAAACCGGCGTATTCGAGCCCAAGGGCGCCAAATCCTCAGGGCTATAGGCGCCAGTGGGCAGCATCGCGCCAAGGCTCATGCCCAACGTCAAACCATAGGGAATATACTGCCGGCGCGGGTCGTCCGCTGCAGGACCGGATAGCCCAAGCTCACCAATCGGTCGGGACCAAAAACCCTCAATGAAGGTATCAGTGAAATTTGTCTGGCATTGGGAACGGTTCAGGGCGTTGATCCTGATGCACGCTTTGGCCACAGCCCCCGTCACCCCTAGACCAAACCGCCCACCAGCGACCATGTCTTCGAAAACATGGTACAGCGCAGCGCCGGCCCCAACCGAACTGCCACTGAAGTCCAAGGGGCTTTTGTTGCCATCCCTGTCGCGTAAATCCACAACATTTCCAGCAAGCGGCATGATCAGAAGATAGGTTCCAGGTGGCGGCGAAAGCGCGGCACGCAGATCAGACCCGCCAAGCGGACCAGCAACAAAGCCGCCTTCGGAGGCATGAGCCGGCAAAGTGAACCAGGCCAAGGCACAGCAAACTAGTCCTAAGCGCTGAATTTGCAGCCAAGAGCTTCCGAGCAGACGGATCACTGAGACGCCCCCTCCACCTCGGTCGAACCACGAAGCGGGGAAGCCAGAGACAATGTCCGGGCGAGTAGGTCTGCCTGCCGCCCAGTACCTGTGCGGCGAAACAATTCAGAAAGATGGCTTCTTACGGTGGTCGAAGAAATGCCAATCAGATCAGCGATAACCTCTGGCGCATGGCCTTGCGCAAGGAACGCCAGCACCTGAACTTGCGCCGGCGTAAGCCCGAAGACGCGCGCCGCAATGGCCACGGGATTATGGCTTTCTGCCCGCGGCTCCCGCAGCACCAGCAGCGTTGAACGCGCGCCACGACCAGTGATATCCGCGTCAACATCATCCAAGGAAATCGCAAACAGCAACCATTCGCTATCGCCTTCCCCGGTGATCAGCGCTTCAAAGCCGCCGTTTGCCGCAATGGCCTTCCTCAGAACTTCATCATTTGCAGCGTTCGAACCGCGCAGGCGTGAACCAGAACGGCGAAGGGGGTGACCCTTTTCCAATAGGCCATCGGCCGCCGAATTGGCGAAGACGGTCTGGCCCGCCGCGTCAATAATCATGACCGCCGCACCCAATTGATCAAGGGCGGTGCGGTAGGTATCCGCGGCCACGCGCTGAACGCCGAGTACGGTTGAAATCTCGATCGCACGGCGAATATGCGGGGCTATCAGTTCAAGACCCGCCGCCTCCTGATCCGTGATTCCCCCCCTATTGTCATCAGTGACGATTGCCCAAATGCCATAGGCACCAACGTCGCGTGTTACAAGAAACATGACGATATCGTGAAGATTTCTAGGACCTAGATATTCCTTATAGTAACGCGTCGCTCTCAAGCGTTCCGTGCCAAAATCGCTGGACGCCCGAAAGGCCTTGTCGAATGGCCAGGTAAGCCCATAAGGAAGCAGTGGGTTAATTGATGAGTATTGTGCTGCTGGGTCGTCTGGCCCAAGGCCATGTTGCGATTGCACAAGAAGAGGCTGACCGCCGGGGGAGATGACCTGGATCATCGAACGGCAGCCGCCAATCAGTTCCTGGAGATCAAGGACAAGATTCTGCCAAAGCTCCGGCCGCAGGGCGCAATCGTAAATACGGCCAATGGTTGCGCTGAGGTATTTTTGATCATCGAGTAAACGCATTCGTGCCAATCCTTTCGGGTCGGTCGAGTTGGTTAGCTGGATTTTCTGGCCAAAAATACATGAGTCCGGCTGAAGACCCGGCGGGAATCTTCAGGGTCACCTGTTCTGGCGGATTTATGAACACATGGATGCAGTGTTTTGTCCATGCCTGCTGCTTGCCTCGGAATAATTCGTCGGCATCCTCCAAATGAAGGATGCGCCGGGGCGCGTTTCGCGGTGGTTCTTAACGCGATGTTCAGCCATCCGCCCCGAACCCAGCCGGCGCCGATTCCCGCGGATGCCCGATGCCCCAGTCGGTGCTTCTATTTCCCTGAAATCCCTGGATCAGCGGCAGTTCCAAACCGGCATATTCACCCGCGCCGATCTTCAGGGCAGCGCAACCTCCGGCCCGATTTGAGAAAAGCTTTAGCTTTTCTTGAGACCGATTTGAGGACTGCAAAGCGGCCTTGGCGGCAGTTTGGCCGCGTCGGGACTACCCCGGCGCGGGACGGACCATCACGCATGTCGGCAGCCAAATTCAGCCCATCAAGCCCTCCGCGCCCGGCGGGTGCGAGAGGGGATCAGGTCCAAATTCTGCCAGCCAGGAATGCCCCCCATGCCCCCTGAACTTGGCGCCTTCATGCTGGGCTACCTGCTCATCATGGCCTCACCCGGGCCAAATATGGTGGCCATCGGCACCGTCGCGGCGCTGGAGGGGCTCACCATTGCGCTCCCGATGATCATTGGCATCGCCTTCGGCGTCGGCGGCCTCGCGAGCTTTGTACTCGCCGTCAGCGAATTGATGCAGGTGGAAACACTCTCCCCCGCGCTGCAATTCTTGGCGGGCGGCATGCTGCTGACGGTGGCCTGGGTAATCTCCCGCACACGCAATTTCGCGGGCAATCAGGCCGTCAGCCCTCCACTGCGGCCAAGCCAGGGTTTGGCGCTCTTTCTGGCCGGGTTTTCCACCGCCGCCAGCAATCCCGTCACCATCGCCTATTTCGCCGCCGCCCTGGTCCCAATCGGGCGCATCACGGCCCTCGAAGGGAAATCTAACCTCGCCATCATCCTGATCATCACCGGGGCTGCGGCCCTGTTCTGGACCCTATGCGCGGCACTGATGGCACGGCCCACCATGCGTCGCTTCGTGCAACGCCGGGAAGGGCTCATTCGCGGCGTCGCCGCGCTGCTCATCGCCGCCATCGCCCTTCCCATGCTGCTCGGCGCCTTTGGCCTGATCCCGGCCACGGCCTTGTCGAGCTTCAGCATAGCCGGGGGGCCTAAGTGATGCGCATCTTTTTGCACACCATCATCACCGCCCGCCGCAGGAGATCCTGATGAACGGCGCGCTGCCTACTCTGCTCTTCACGGGGTGCGCCCCCGGCCTCCTTTGTGGGAGACGATCAGCCCGCCAAGCCGGTCGGTCGGCTCCGCCAAACTCCGCCTCTCGGTCAGCTCGGCAATCGATGAGCCGATGCGCTTGCAGTCAAGGCGGACCACCAAGGCGGGGCTGGTCGCTGCCAGGATTCCGTCTGAAGTCAGGCCGCTACAGCCGATGCGTTCCCGCCCCCCATCCCCTGCGAAACTCAAGCGGAGCGGCCGTGTCGAGGAACTCTCAGAACATCTTCGGAGGACCCCAGCCTTGTCGCAGGGCACGCGGGGGATTTTTCGGCATCCCAGCGGAGACAGACCATGGCGACACATACTCCCCTGACCATCCTGGCGGCGGCAGGCCGGCACGGCCCCGCGCTGCTCTGTGGCGGCGTCGTCATCGGGCTTGCGATGCCTCCTCTCGCCGAGCTCGCAAAGCCGCTGATGGGTCTGGCGGTGTTTGTCTTCACCCTGGGTGCCTTCCTCAAGGTGAACGCCGCGGCATTCCGCGCCGAGGCCGCCGATCGCAGCGCGTTGATCACGATGCTCGCCTGGTCCATGTTCGGCGTGCCGCTTGTAGCCTATGGCTTGGTTACGCTGCTGGAACCCAGACCCGATCTTGCCATCGGGATCATACTCGTCGCACTGGCGCCCCCGGTCGGCAGCGCGGCGGCGATCGCTGCCATGCTCGGACTTAGCGCCCCGCTGGCGCTGCTCGCAACCGTCGCGGCCTCACTCGCCGCGCCCTTCTACCTGCCGCCACTGGCCGCGGCGCTGGCCGGCGCCGAACTCGCGATTGACCAGGTCGCGCTTGCGGCCCGGCTGGCGCTTATCGTGGGCGGGGCGGCGGTGGCGGCCTGGGCACTGCGGCGCTTTGCCGGCGGCTGGGTGGCGGCGAACCCGCAAGCCATGACCGGCATCTCCGTGATCGGCCTGATCACGGTCGCCATCGGCGCAATGCATGGGATGGGCGGGCACATCTTCGCCGCGCCGGGACATGCAGCCGCGCTCCTGGCGCTGGGCTTCGTGGCCAATGCGGGGCTGCAGGTGCTTGGCGCGCTCCTTTTCGCCGCGCTCGACCGTCGGCGGGCGCTTACCATCGGCCTGGTCAGCGGCAACCGCAACATCACCCTCGTCTGGGCGGCCGCCGCGCCCTTACTTGCGGCGCATCCGGGCGTCGAGCTGTTCCTCGCCATGAGCGTCTTCCCAATCTTCATGCTGCCTCTGGCCATGCGCCGTCTCTTCGCAACGATGAAACTCGCATGACCGGCGCGGTTTTCATCATGTTTTTTCTGCTCTGCGGCCCATTCGAAATGTTCTGTGAGCAGGGCCGCATGATCCACCCAACCTGCGCCGCTGCCGAAGCCTGGCTGCGCGCGGGGCTACGCAGCGACCAATCCCTGCTGATCGTGGATTGCCGCGTGCACGAGCCGGCGGAGGCGGATGATGACTAACCGCCAAGGCCACGGCACTGACAGCCCCACACCGCGCCCATGGCAAGAAAGCCTGCGCAATGCGGCTGAGCGTGCCGCGCTTTGGTGGATTGCGCATGTTGTGGAAGCGATATTTGCCTTCGCCATCCTGATCGCCGTGCTGGCGGCGATATTTGGCGCGCTGCCGGATGCCGACCTGTCCGGGCTTTTTCTTGGTTTGTCATGCCGATAGACTGGATCACTTAGAAGCTAGTGGTGAAAATGGTCAGCGAAACATGATCAATTTTCACACCGCCTCCGCCATCGCCCTTACTTCACCTGCGCTCAGCCCCCTCTCCCGCAACGCCCGCAGGCTTTCCGCGCCATCGCGCTTTGCCAATCGCCGCCCTGTCGCGTCGTGCATCAGCGCGTGATGCGCATAGCGTGGCGCAGGCCAGCCCATCAGCGCTTGCAGCAGCCGATGCAAATCCGTCGCCGGCTTCAGATCATCACCGCGCGTCACCAGCGTGACGCCTTGCAGCGCATCATCATGCGTGACGCAAAGGTGATAGGATGCCGGCACATCCTTCCGCCCCAGCACAACATCGCCGAAAACCTCTGGCTGGCATGCATGCCAGCCCTCATTTTCCTCATGCACCTGCAATGGCCCAGGCACGGCCTCACAAGCGCGCGCCATGTGCAGGCGCAGCGCATAGGGCTGCCCGGCGGCGATTCGGCGTGCGGCCTCCGCCTCCGGCAATTCGCGGCAAATCCCCGGGTAAAGCGGCCCATCCGGGCCTTGCGGCGCGGCACCGGCGGCGGCCACTTCGCGCGCGATATCAGCGCGGGTGCAAAAGCAGGGATAGGTCAGGCCGCGCGAACCCAACCCATCCAGTGCTGCGCGATACTCAGCGAAATGCGCGGATTGGCGGCGGGGGGCTTCATCCCAATCAAGTCCCAGCCAGCGCAAATCTTCCAATAGCGCAGTTTCATATTCCGGGCGGCAGCGCGTGGTATCTATATCCTCGACCCGCAGCAAAAAGCGCCCACCGGTTGCGCGCGCGCGGCGCCAGGCGAAAAGCGCGGCGCGGGCATGGCCCAGATGCAGGAATCCCGTCGGGCTTGGCGCGAAGCGGGTTATTTCGGGCGTTGCATCCATGGCGTCTGCCGGGTAGCGGGCAGTACACACCTCAGGCAAGGGGAGATTCCCACATGGCAGCATTGGAAGGCCCGCAATATGGCCCTGCTTCGGGCGGCAAGCCCGATTCGCTGGTATTGCTGCTGCATGGCGTCGGCGCCGATGGCTTTGACCTGATTGATTTGGCCCCGGTCTGGGCGGAAGCCCTGCCCCGCACCCTGTTCATCGCCCCCCATGCGCCCTTTTCCTTCCAGGGCGCTCCTTATGGCCGGCAATGGTTCGACATCATGGACCGCACCCCAGCGCGGATGGAGGCTGGGCTGCGCCACGCCGCCGGCATCCTTGGCGACTTCACCCAGGCGAAGCTTGCAGAACTAGGCCTTAGCGGAGACCGTTTGGCGCTGATGGGCTTCAGCCAGGGGGCCATGGTGGCGCTTTTCGCGGGCCTGCGCGGTGCGGTGCCCGCCCCTGCCTGCATCCTGGCCTATTCCGGCGCGCTTTTGGGGCCAGAAAGCTTCGCCGCCGAAATCGCCGCCCGCCCGCCCGTGCTGCTGGTGCATGGCGAAGCGGATGAGGTGGTGCCCGCCATGGCCAGCCGCCAGGCTGCGCGGCTATTGCAGGCAGAAAGTGTACCCCATGAACTGTTGCTGCGGACTGATCTGGGCCATGGGCTGGATGATGCCGGGTTGGCCGCCGGCACCGCGCTTCTGGCACGCAGCCTTGGCAAGATGACAGCCGGATGAAACCTGCCCCGGATGGCTTGCGGCGCGGCGCAGCGCATGTCATGAGTTTCGTGAATACGCGGCGGCGCCACTATATCTGGGGCCCTTCCGCCGGGCAGAGCCCCTGAATGATGTGGCGCCTCGCTGGAAGGAGCGAGGCTTGCCAGATGGCGGTCACTTCGCGGGGGCGAATGCCTATCCCGCGCTGGTTCTGAATGCGGACTTCCGTCCGCTTTCCTATTTTCCTCTGTCCATTTGGTCATGGCAGGACGCTATCAAGGCTGTCTTTCTGGACCGTGTTTCCGTGCTGAATGAATATGATGTGGAAGTGCATTCGCCATCGGTGGCGCTGCGCCTGCCCAGCGTGATTGCGCTCAAGGAATTCATCCCCGCCGCGCGGCGCCCTGCCTTCACGCGCTTCAATGTGTTTTTGCGCGATCATTTTGAATGCCAATATTGCGGCGGTGGCTATCCCACGCCGGATTTGACCTTTGACCACGTGATCCCGCGTTCCCGCGGCGGACGCACTTCCTGGGAGAATGTCGTCACCGCCTGCGGGCCGTGCAATTTGCGCAAGGGCAATCGCCTGCCGCGCGAATGCCAGATGATCCCGCGCCAGGCGCCGCGCCAGCCGACAAGCTGGGAATTGCAGGAAAATGGACGATCCTTCCCGCCGAATTACTTGCATGAGAGCTGGCGGGATTATTTGTACTGGGACAGCGAATTGGAAAATTAGTACCTCACGCGAGAACGCAAGATTCTGCCCTGGACAGTGCGTTCCTTACTCAGGCTGTCGCAAGGCCTTGCGTCAGCAAGCGATCCAAAAGTTCTTCTTGATCTGCGCGAAATTCCCCGGCACTAATCGCCAAGCCAAGATGTCTCCAATCTTCGCGGATCAGGCGCTGATTCCTGCCAGGATGAAAAGTCACTCAACGCGCAAATGCCCCAGGTTATCCATTGCGCCTGCTACGAGGTCGTTCATCGCACTGGGCTTGAAATTGGCCGTTTACACTAAGAAAATAAAATTACCAAGGACTTGACAAGTGGCCGTTTCGCCGTGAGGCTAACGTATAAACAAAATGGCTGATTCCAATGCATGTTGAATTGCTGGTCGTTGGGGCCCATAACGGTGCGAAGCTGAGAAATGACATCCTTGCTTGCAAGGATAAAGGCCCTGTCATTCTTATTGAGCCAATACCATATCTTTTTGCTCAGCTTGAAGGCACATTCAAAGGCGTGCCGAATGTTTTCCCTTTGCAGGCCTGCATTTCTCCAACTTCTGGTCCGCAGGAGTTTTTTGCTCCAAAGCCGGAGGCCAATACGGTGGCAGGTTGGGGCGATCAGCTTGGTTCTTTAAGAGCGGACCACGCGGTTCAGCACAGTCCTGACTTCAAGGAGCATGTTGAAAAAATAGAAGTCCTGGGAATTTCCTTCCAGGACCTCATAGACAGATTTAGTATCACTAGGCTGAACTATCTTTTCACCGACACTGAAGGCTATGATTGTATTCTGCTACAGACATTCCCTTTTCTTAAGCTCCGCCCCAAAGTCATCACCTTTGAATTTAAGCACGCGGACGGAACCTTTACAGTTGGCAAAAATTTGGCACTGTTACTCCTTAGACTGGAAGCGTTTGAATATACCGTCAAAGTAGTTGACAGTGAGAATTTACGCGCGTTTAGCAGGTTTTAGTCGCTTAAGCGCGAAGTCGCCGTGATACTTCAAATTAGACATTCACTCCGGGAGGTATTCCTCAGGTATTTTTGTTCCCACGCAGTGGTTACGTGAGCAAGCGATCCAAACATTGTTCCTGAGCCGCACAAAACCCCACAACGCCGTTCACCATCCCAACCTGCCCGGCGCCAGACGCCGCGCCAGCCGACAAGCTGGGAATTGCAGGAAAATGGACGATCCTTCCCGCCGAATTATTTGCATGAGAGCTGGCGGGATTATTTGTACTGGGATAGCGAATTGGAAAACTAAGTCGCAGCCTTCCGCTTTCTTTCGCTCTCCGTCTTCAACTGCCCGCAAGCGGCCAGAATATCACGCCCGCGCGGGCGGCGAATGGGGCTGGCATAGCCCGCATCATTCAGAATATCGGCGAAGCGATGAATGGCTTCCGATGTGCTGGTTTTATACGGGCTGCCTGGCCAGGGGTTGAACGGGATCAAATTCACCTTCGCTGGCATGCCGCTGATCAACCGCACCAATTCCCGCGCCTCAGCCTCACTGTCATTCACGCCGCGCAGCATGACATATTCAAAAGTGATGCGCCGCGCATTGGAAGCGCCGGGATAGCGCCGGCAAGCTGCCAGAAGCTCGGCAATCGGGTATTTGCGATTGAGCGGCACAATCTCATCCCGCAATTCATCCGTAACCGCATGCAAGGAAACCGCCAAACCAACGCCAAGCTCTGCCCCGCAGCGATCCATCATGGGCACAACGCCAGATGTGGAAAGTGTGATGCGCCGGCGCGAAAGGCCGATGCCTTCATGATCCATCACGATCTTCAGCGCCTTGGCGACATTCTCGTAATTATAAAGCGGCTCGCCCATGCCCATGACGACGATATTGGAAAGATGGCGCGGCGTGCCATCCTTGGGGCTCGGCCATTCGCCATAGGAATCGCGCGCCGCGATAAACTGACCAACGATTTCCGCCGCCCCCAGATTGCGCACCAAGGCCTGCGTGCCAGTGTGGCAGAAGCGGCAGGACAGCGTGCAGCCAACTTGCGTTGAAATGCAGACCGCGCCGCGATCCTCATCGGCTGAGGGGATATAGACGGTTTCCACCTGCTGCTTGTCGCGAAAGCGGAACAGCCATTTGCGCGTACCATCCGCGCTATCCTGCTGCGTTGCCACTTCCGGGCGGCCCACCACGAACCGTTCCGCAAGCTTCATTTGCATGGGCTTGGCGATGGTATTCATACGGGCGAAATCGGTCTCACCCTGATGATAAAGCCAATGCCAAAGCTGTTTGGCGCGAAAGGGCTTTTCGCCCATTGCAACCATTTCCGCGGCCAATTCCTCGCGCGAAAGGCCAACAAGGTCGCGCCTGCCATCTGCCAGCGTCGCGGGTGGCGGGGCGAAAGCCGCGGCCTTCGCCATTATGCGCGCGCGTTCGGCTTCGTTCAGGTCAAGGACAGCGCTGTTCATCGCCGTGCCGGGCATTCACGGGAAATCGCGTCATGGGCCGCAGAAAACCCGGCCAGGCTGAATTGGTCATTCGCCGTGCCGCGCCCGCCGGCGGCGGGGCCGCGTGCCGTGGCGCGATTGCCGCCGCGCATTGCGGCCACCGCCGCCGCGCCATCACGCGCAAAGGCGGAATTGCCGCCGGTATAGAATGGCAAATCAGTCTGGCCGATCGCGACCGTAACCTCCGCATTGCGCGGATAGGCATAGCCGGCAGTGATCGCCACCGCATCGCGCCCGCCCGGGCGATGCGTGACGGTCAGCACTACCCCCTGGCGGTTCGGTTCTGTCTTGCTGGCGCGGGTGAAGGCGTAGCAGATTTTCTGGCCGTTATCCTGATAGGTCGCGGCCGTCCAATCCCGGAAGGTGCCAAGCTGGCGCGGGCCGGGGGTTTGTGCAGGCGCCGCCGGGCGCTGTTGCGCCAGGGCGGGCAGGGCAAGCAGGGCAAGGCAAAGCGGCAAAAGGCGAATCAGGGTGACCATGAGAAACTCTAGATACGCAGCCGACCGGGGCGGGGCAACCTTGCGCCGCCCCTTTTCCAAAACCCCTCGTGCCTGGATGCCGTTCGCCCTTTTCAGGCGGCAAGCAGCATTGGAAGCTGTGGCCCGACGGCCAAGACTTCCGCCGTGGCGCTGCCCAGCACCAGGTTGCGCAGCGGTGAATGCCGCACCGCGCCCATCACCAGCATATCCGATTCCGTATCCGCTGCCGCCGCCAAAAGGCGTTCCAGAACACCGCCACTGCCGCGCTGCAAGGCCATGAACCGCGGCTTGCCGCCATGGCGGGCGAGCAGATGGGTAAGCTCAATCCCGGATTGTCCGGGGCGGATTTCCTTGTCATCGCTCACGGTCGCGATAATGGTCTCATCTGCGCCCCGTATCAGCGGAAGCGCGGCATGGATGGCCCGAACGGAGGCCGGGCTTGCATCCCAGGCCACCAGAATGCGTCGCGGCATGCCCGACAAGGGCCGCGCCTTTGACACCAGCAGCACCGGCCGTCCGGAATCGAAAATCGCCGCCTGCTGAAGGATCTGGTGGCCGATGCCCGGTGCGCCTTCCTGGGCAAGCACTGCCAGATCGCTGACCCGCAAATGATCCGCAAAGGCTTCCCCATTGCCATAGGCGAAGCTGGTGCGCTTTTTGGTCTGATACGCAACACCGCGGCGCTGCGCCGCTGCGGCAAATGCGTCAGCGGCGCGGTCTTCAGCTTGCCGCGCCGCATCATCCGCCGGTGAGGGCGCGGTGAGCGCACTATCAATCGGAAAAATCAGGGCCGTCAGATGGGCGGAAAAGGCTTCCGCCAGGGCAAGAGGTGTTGCCGTTGCGGCTTCTGCTGCCGCAGCCCCGGCGGGGTCAAGATGGGTCAGAATACTGGTAAAGCTCATTAAGGTCTCTCCGGCTATCGCGCATCTTCCGGGGCACTTTCCCGCGATGGCGTTTGTTTGGTTTTGGCAGCAGGGAGAAAAACCCTACCGCCGCTTCATGTGGGTATCGCTGGCAGACCAAACCAGCATTGATATGCGTCAAGATACAATACGGCTGCCGGAGATGCGCCGTATTGTAACAAAAGGCGGCGTTGGCATCATCGCCCGGCGCTCAGTTGCATCGGCAAGGCTGATCAGGCCGGCGGCGCCACCGAAAGCCCGCGCACCTTATGTTCGGCAATGAAGCGCGCGACCAGGCCGGAAGCCTTCGCCTTTTCGACAAACTCCGCCAGAAAGCCGGCGGCGGCGCTATTGCGGCGTGATGTGCCAATGGCCTGCTGCACGGCGGTGAATTTGCCATCCAGAATCCGCGCGCCGGGCATTTTTTCAATGTCGGAGAGCAGCTTGGGCCGCAGCCCGGCCAATACTTCAAGCTTTTCAGCCGCGAATTGCTCAAACGCGGCATCAAGCGTCGCGGAACGGATCAGCTTCGCCTGATGGATATTGCGTTCCAGCCAAAGGTCGTAAGCGGCGCGCGCGGTCACCGCGATGCGATTGCCGGGGCGATCCACTTCCTCCATCCTTGTGATGGGGGAACCGGGCGGCACCATATAGGTTGCCTCGATTTCCGCATAAGCAGCGGTGAAGGCGATTTTTTCCGCGCGCTGCGGCTCAGCACCAATCAGCCCTATATCCCAGACATTGCCATCAACCGCGTCGGCCAGATCGCCCGGGCGGGCGAAGGGCACGTAATGCACGGGCACACCAAGCGCAACGGCAATGGCACGCGCCATGCTGGGCGAGACGCCGGCGGGATCGCCATTTTCCGCGCGGCTGGTGACCAGCAGGAAATTCCCCATATTGATGCCGGCGCGCAAAACGCCCGTTGGCGCCAGTTGCGCCTTGATCTGATCCATCATGATTTCTTCCCTTTTCAATACAACATTTCAGCCGCGCGCCGCGGTTGCGGCACCAGCGCGGCGATTGATATGCCCACCTCCACCGCAATCCAGCACCGAGCCGGTCATGAAGCGGGCGTCGTCCGAACACAGGAACATCACGCCATTGGCGAAATCCGCCGGCGTGCCAAGCGCGCCCATCAGCGACCGCGCGCGGATTGCTTCCGCATAGCCGCCCGGCATGGGATTGCCGGCACTACCCTCGGCAAAGCCTGGCCGCGCGCTATTCACCCGCACGCCTGTGGGGCCGAGTTCCAGCGCGAAGGCACGCGTCAGATATTCCAGCGCACATTTGGAAGCGCCATAGGGCACGCCATTGCCGCGATGCACTTCCGCCGCCGCTGAGGTGACATTGACGATCGAACCGCGCCCAGCCGCGGCCATGGCGCGGCCAATGCCCTGCATCAGGCGGAAAGGTGCCCGCGTATTCACGGCCAGGATCTTGTCCCATTCTGCGCCGGTCACATCCATGAGGGGGATGAAGGGATAAATGCCGGCATTGTTGATCAGCACCTGCGGCGCGCCCTTGCTGGTGACGGCGGCAATCAGCCCATCAAGCGCGCCATCATCGGTAAGGTCAGCGGGGTGCAGCACAACGCGCCCTGGCGGCAGCGTATTGGCGAAAGCAGCAAGTGCGCCGGCATCGCCATCAGTCAGCAGCAATTGCGCGCCTTCCCGCGCAAAGGCCTCCGCCAGCCCGCGCCCGTAAATCCCGGCAGCGCCGGTGATGACCACTTGTTGACCCGCAAAACGCATGGCGCTTGCCCCCTTCTCATGCGGCAGGATGCGCCCTTGCGGGCAGATCGCCAAGCCTCTGGGCTTGCCGGCATCGGCCAAGCGGTGCCAGCATCCCCACCAAGAGACAAAGCCGGGGGAAACGTAACGCCGAGGCGTATATCGCCGCGCGGCGAACGCTGACCCCTATTGCAGAAGGGGTATGCCATGCTGACTGTCACCAATAATGATTCCGTGCTGGGTGCGACCATCACCGGCGTTGATTTGTCGAAGCCGCTTTCCGATAAGGATTTTGCTGGCATTCTGCGCGCGCTCGGCGAAAGGGGCGTGCTGCGCTTTCCGGGCCAATTGCTGGAACCAGCGGCGCTTCGTGATTTTTCGCTGCGCTTTGGCAGTATTCAAACCTCGCTGACCGGCAAATTCCAGGATGCCAATGTGCCGGAAGTGGGCATATTGTCGAATATCGTGGAAAACGGGGAGCCGATTGGTCTGGCGGATGCCGGGCAGGATTGGCACACGGACATGTCCTATCGCGACACAATGGGCTTCGTGAATGTGTTGAACGCGCATCAGGTGCCGCATCGCGACGGTAAGCCGCTCGGTAATACCGTTTTTGCCAATATGCACGCGGCCTATGAAACCCTGGACCCAGCGCTGAAAGAAAAGCTCGCCAACGCGACCGCGACGCATGACTTCAACAAATTCTGGGACAATATGTGCAAGCGCCCCGGCAGCACCCGCCCGCCGCTGACAGCGGAGCAACGCGCCAAGCGCCCGCCTTCTGTGCACCCGGTATTCATGACGCATCCGATTACCGGGCGGAAGGTACTGTATTGCAATCCTGGCTATGCGATCCGCATCAATGAGCTTTCGGAAGCCGAAAGTGATGCGGTTTTGGAAAGGCTTTTCGCGCATCAATTGGAAGCGCGCTTCCTGCACACCCATATGTGGACCGTAGGTGATGTGCTAATTTGGGATAATCTTGGCACGCTGCATAACGCTTTGCCGGATTACGGGCCGAATGAACACCGCCTGATGAAGCGCTGCCAGGTCATGGCGGATCGCGTGTTCCAATCTGATTTCATCCAGCGCGCGCTGGCAGCCTAAGGGGCGTAATCATGCGTTGGATTCGCTTCACCGCCGAAGACCGCACCCGCTATGGCATTCTGGAAGGTGACCGCATTCTGGAAGTGCAGGGCAGCCCTTTTGATGGTTATGAAAAAACATCCCGTAAGCATGATCTGGCGGCTGCGAAAATCGAAGTGCCGGTGATCCCGCGCACCTTCTACTGTGCCGGGTTGAATTATGTTGAGCATGTCAAGGAAGGCGCGGCAAAGCGCGGCGAAGTGCCGAATATTCCGACCAAACCCGATATGGGCTACCGCGCCAGCAATGCGCTGATCGCCCATGGGGAGACCGTCATCATCCCTGCCGATGCGACCGAAAAGATTCACTACGAAGGCGAGCTTGTCGCCGTGGTCGGCAAGAAGGCTAAGAACCTGTCAGAGGCCGAGGCGCTAAGCTGCATCATGGGCTGGACCATCGGCAATGATGTGAGTGAGCGTACCTGGCAGAAAAGCGACCGCACTTTCTGGCGTTCCAAGAATACCGATACCTTCAAGCCCATGGGGCCATGGATTGAAACCGAATTCGATATGGAAGCAGCGCGTACGAATGTGCGGCTGAATGGGGAAATCACCACCACTTTCGAAACCGGCCATATGCTGTTTTCCACCGCAGTCTTCATTGCGGCGATGACGCGGTATGTGACGCTCTATCCCGGTGATGTGATCTGGATGGGCACGGATGGCGTTTCGCCCGATGTGAAATCCGGCGATGTGGTGGATATTGAAATCACGGGCATTGGCCATTTGACCAATCCCTTCCTGCGCGCCAGCGCGTCATAAGGGGCAGCACCATGGATGTCGCCGCTGATAAGGTCCGCGCGCAGATTGAAGCCATTCTGCTATCTTGGGGAATGGAACCAGACCTGGCCGCCACCACCACCGAAGCCATGACGAAAACCGATCTGTTCGGCGTGGATAGTCACGGCATTTCCATGCTGATGACCTATGAAAAGCGCTGGCAGGAAGGCAAGCTGAAGATCAATGCGCGGCCCAAAATTGAACGCCGCACCGCTTGCACCGCGTTGATTGATGCCGGTGCTGGGCTTGGGCATCCGGTTTCCAGCTATGGCATGAATCTGGCTGTGGATATGGCGAAGGAAGCCGGGCTTGGCGTGGTGGGTGTGCGCAATTCGCATCATTTCGGCGCGGCGGGTGTTTATGCGCGCATTGCGGCGCGGCGTGGCGCCATTGGCCTGGTCACCAGCGCCACGCGCGGCGTGACCATGGTGCCAACCCGCGGCGCGAAGCCGGTGCTGGGCACCAATCCCATCGCCTTTGCAGCACCTGCCGGGCGCAATCTGCCCTTTGTGCTGGATATGGCGACCACCACCACGGCAGCGGGCAAGGTGAAGGTCTATGATTTGAATGAACGCGCCATGCCGGCTGGCTGGGTGGTGGATGGTGCGGGCAATCCGATCACAGATGCCAAGCGCGGCATGAAGATTTTGCATGAAGAACCGGAAGGCGGCTTATCGCCACTCGGCGGTTCTCCTGAGATGGCAAGCCATAAAGGCTATGGCTTGGCGATGATGGTGCATATTCTGGGAGGCACTTTGGTGGGTTCTTCTTTCTCCCCCATTCGCAACCGCACGCAAAAGCCGAATGATCCCGATGATATAGGCCATTTCTTCATGGCGATTGACCCTGGTGCCTTCCGCGCGCCGGGTGAATTCGAAGCCGATCTGGACGCGGTGATTGATGAATTGCACGAAACCCCAGCGGCTGATCCCACCAAGCCCGTGCTGGTGGCGGGCGATCCGGAAGAAGCGGAACGTCAGCGCCGGCTGAAACACGGCATTCCCGTGCCGCCCGCTTTGGATAAGCATATCCGTGCCATCTGCGCCCGCTCCGGCGCGGCTTATTTGTTAAGCTGAGGAAGCACCGCCATGAAGCGCCTGCTGCTTGCCGCCCTTGTCGCTTCCATGCCGGCCACGGCGCAGAATCTGCGCATGGGGGTGGGGGCGCAGATCACCTCGGCTGATCCGCATTTCCACAATATCTCGCCCAATAACGCCTATGCTTCAATGGTGTTCGACAATTTGTTGGAAACGGATGCCAAGGCGCGGTTGATAGGTTCCTTGGCGGAATCCTGGAAGCCGGTGGGCGAGGATGCCTGGGAATTCACGCTCCGCCGCGGTGTGCGCTTTCACAATGGATCGGATTTCACCGCGGAAGATGTAGCCTTCACGCTGGAACGCATTCCGCAAGTGCTGAATAGCCCAGGGTCTTTCCGCACCTATACCCAAGCCATCACGGGCGTTGAAATTATTGACTCCCATTCGCTGCGCTTCCGTACCAATGGCCCGGCGCCCTTGCTGCCTACGGACTTGGCACAAGTGCCAATGCTCGACCGTGAAACACATCAGGGCGCGACGACCGAGGATTTCAACGCGGGCCGCGCGGCGATTGGCACCGGGCCTTATCGCATGATGGCTTATCGTTCGGGCGATCGCATTGATTTGCAGCGCTTTGACGGCCATTGGCGCGGTCGCCCCGCCTGGCAGAGCGTGGATTACCGCATGATCACCAATGATGCGGGCCGCACAGCAGCGCTCCTGGCGGGTGACATAGACATCATTGATCAGGTGCCGACATCGGATATTGAACGCCTTAGGCGTGATCAGCGTATTGCACTCAGTGAAATAGACAGCATGCGCTTCATCTATTTCGCGTTGGATCATATGCGCGATGGGCCAACGCCCTTCATCACGGATCATGATGGCAAGCCTTTCGACCGCAATCCGCTGAAAGATGTGCGGGTGAGGCGCGCGTTGTCACTTGCCATTGATCGCCCGGCAATTGTGGCGCGCGTGATGGAAGGTGCGGCGAGTGCCACGCGCCAAGTGATGCCGGAAGGTGGCTTTGCCTATGTGCCGGAACTGGCGGCCACGCGCGCTGATCCTGATCTGGCAAAGAAGTTGTTGGCGGAAGCGGGCTACCCTAATGGCTTCCGCCTGACCCTGCACGGGCCGAATGATCGCTACCCGAATGATGCACGTATCGCGCAAGCGGTTGGGCAGATGTGGACCCGCATTGGCATTCGCACCCAGGTGGATGTGGCGCCCTATGCCAGTTTCATCGCCAAGGCATCGCGTCAGGAATTTTCGGTATTCCTGGTTTCCTGGGGCAGTTCCACCGGTGAACCCATGGCAGGTTTGCGTTCCATTGCCGCAACTTTTGACCGCGCGCGCGGCACAGGTTCGGTCAATCGCGGGCGCTATTCCAACCCCGAGTCTGATACGCTGCTTGCCACCGCCGCGCGGGAATTGGACCCCACCAAGCGTGAAGCCCTGGTGCGCCAGGCAACACGTGTGGTGGTGGAAGATGCCGGCATCATCTCCACCCATTTGCAGAAGAATATCTGGGCGATGCGCCGCGGCTTCGCCCATGATTCGCGCGTGGATGAAAGAACCCGCGCCCAGGATGTGACGCCCGCGCGGTAGTCAGCGCTTTACAAGGGCCGCCTGGCCTTCAACGCCGCCGCCAAAGTGCCATCATCCAGCACATCCAAGGCGCCACCAATCGGCACGCCCTGCGCGAGCCGCGTGATGGCAACGCCGAAAGGCTTCAGCCTATCCGTCACGTAATGCGCGGTAGTCGCACCTTCGACCGTTGCGGGCAAAGCGAGGATCACCTCTGCCACATCGCCCTGTTCAATGCGGGCGAGCAGCGGCTGGATGGCCAAATCCTCAGGCCCAGTGCCGGACAGCGCGGAGAGCATGCCGCCCAGCACGTGAAAAAGCCCCTGATGCGCATGGGCGCGCTCCAAAGCCCATAAATCCGCAACCCCTTCCACCACACATACCAGCTTCCTATCCCGATGCGGATCACGGCAAATGGCGCAAGGGGAGATGGCGTCCAGATTGCCGCAAACCTCACAGGGTTTGACGGCGGCCGCAGCATCACGTAGCGCCGCAGCCAAGGGCAGCATTTGGCTATCAGGGTCCATCAGCATTTTAAGCACGGCCCGGCGCGCGCTGCGCCGACCAAGGCCAGGCAGGCGCGAGAGTAGCGCAATCAAATGCTCGATCGGGTCGTTATGCAGCATCAGGCTGCGCGCAGCCTCAGAAGGGCAGCTTCATGCCTGGCGGCAGATTCATACCCGCGGTCGCCTTTTGCATCTCGGCCGCCATGGTCGTTTCCACCTTCTGCTTGGCATCGGCATGGGCGGCGACGAGCAAATCTTCCAGCACTTCGCGTTCATCCGCATTCATCAGCGAAGGGTCAATGGTCACGCGGCGCAAATCACCCTTGCCGGTCAGGCGCACGACCACCATGCCGCCGCCGGATTGGCCTTCCACTTCGGTGGCTTCCAGCTTGGCCTGCATTTCCTGCATGCGCGATTGCATCTGCTGCGCCTGCTTCAACATATTGCCCAGGTTCTTCATGGTCTCTTTCGCCTAAAAATCATCGGGAGGGGTTTCATCATCGCCGTAAGCGGGTTCGGCATCGGGCGGCGCGAAATCGCGCGCATCATCATCGGTCAGGGCGGCATTGCGCGACAAGCCATAGGCATCAGCAGCGCCATCATGCACCGCTTCAATCGTCGCCCCCGGAAAGGCCGCCAGGATGGCCTGCACCAAGGGATGCGCGCGCGCAGTTGCAAGCCGATCCGCCTCCGCTTCCTTGCCTTGTGCGGCCAGCGTCGGCGCACCGGCTTCCTGGCTGATGATCACCGTCCAGCGCTGGCCGGTGGCCTCAGATAAAAGCGCGGTCAATTGCGCGGCCAAATCGCGCGGCGCATCCGGTTCAGGGTTGATTTCAAGCCGCCCCGGCGCAATGCGCACGGGGTGCACACTATGGCGAAGCTGCGCATGCAATAGCGGCTTTATGCCGGAAGCCAGCGCCACAATTTCCTGCCAGGTGCTGGGCTGCGCCAGCGCGGTCACGGGCGGGCTTGGCGCTGCTTCGGCACGCACCGGCGCACCGCCGGCCACCGCGCGCAAGCTGCCGCCGCCGCCACCAGGCGTTGGGCGAGGCGCGGAACCTATTTCCCCCGCTTCGGTCAGGCGCTTCACCAAATCACCCGGCGTTGGCATATCGGCCACATGGGCAATGCGGATCAGCACCATTTCCGCCGCAGCGCGACGATCCGCGCCTTCAAGCTGCAATTCGCCAATGCCCTTCAGCAGCATTTGCCAGGTGCGGCCCAACACCGGAACGGAAAGCCTTTGTGCCAAGGCAGCACCGCGCACGCGTTCGGCTTCTGGCAGAGACCCATCCTTGCGCAACGCGGGGGCTGCACGGAATCGCGTCAGCAAATGGCAAAGCTCCGCCAAATCTTGCAAAATCACCAAGGGATCAGCGCCCAATTCATGCGCACGATCCATGATGCCAAGGGCTGCGGCAATATCCCCGCCCATCAGCGCTTCCATCAAATCAATGATCATGGCGCGGTCCGCCAGGCCCAGCATATCGCGCACCGCTTCGGCGCGCACTTCGGCAGCACCGGATTGGCCAATCGCCTGATCCAGCAAGGAAAGCCCATCACGCACGGAACCATCGGCGGCGCGCGCAATCATGGCCAGTGCATCGGCTTCCGCCGTCACCGCTTCCTTCTCACAAATCCGCGCGAAATGCTGTGCCAAGCTATCCTGCGGCACGCGGCGCAGCGCAAAGGTCTGACACCGGCTGCGAATGGTGATCGGCACCTTGCGCAATTCCGTTGTCGCCAGAATGAAAGTCACGCCGGATGGCGGTTCTTCCAACGTCTTCAGAAAGGCGTTGAAGGCAGCACCCGACAGCATATGGCATTCATCAAGGATAAAAACCTTCTGCCGCCCCTGGCTCGCGCGGAAACGCAGCGCTTCGCGCAATTCCCGAACATCATCCACGCTATTATTGGAAGCAGCATCCAATTCCACCACATCCGGGTGACGATCCGCGAGTATCGCCTTGCATTCCGGGCAAACCCCGCAAGGGTCCGCCGTGGGGCCGCCCTTGCCATCCACACCAATGCAGTTCAGCGCACGCGCAATGATGCGCGCCGTCGTGGTTTTTCCCACGCCGCGCACGCCGGTCAGCAGAAAAGCGTGATGCACGCGTCCCTGGGCAAAAGCGTGGCGCAGCGTGCGCACCAGCACATCCTGCCCGATCAGATCATCGAAATTCGTGGGCCGGTATTTGCGCGCCAATACGCGGTAGCCCGGCTGTTCGGCTGGCCTCGCCACCGGGGCGGGCGGCGGTGCAGGCGGCGTTGGGTCGCCGAAAAGTCCCGGCCCTTCTGGCGCCGGCGGTTCGGGCAGGCCCGCTTCTTCTGGCTTGTCATCGCCAGGCGCGGGAAGCGGTGAGCCGAACATATCGGAAGCCATGGCGCGGGCGGTCTCTCGAAAAAGGTGGAAGGCCGGCAAGCGACCCGAACAAGAACCCGTTACGGCTGCTTCCTTCCGGACCTGACCGGGTTGGCGAGGAGCCCGTCCACCGCCGACCTTCCGATAGCACCATATCATGTCCCTATGCCCCAATGCCAATGGGGGGGCTTGGTTGCCGCGCGCCGTGCCGCGTGGCAGGTTCATGCCCATGCTTTCGATCCCCGCCAGCCGACCCAATGCCTATACGGGCAGCCCGCTAGACCGGGCTTCCCATCGCCGCGAAGACGCCGCCTTCATTGAAGCGGCGCTTGCCGATCCCAATACGGTCTTCGCCCCCGTCTGGCGCGCCCGCAGCCTGATGCGTGGCGTGGCCGAAGGCGCCCCCCAAGCCGTTCTGCTGACGGGGGAGGCCGCCGGCGCGCTCCGCATGGCGGGCGGGCCCTGGGCCTGGCTGGGTGAATGGGAAGGCCGGCAGGTCTTTGCCGTGGATTGTTCCACCGCGGATGACCCGATTCCCCTGCTGCCCTCGGAATTGGGCGTATTTGCTGATCTGCGCCAGGTGGCCGGGCTGCTGCCGCCCGGGGAAGCCAGCGTGCTGGCCCATGCGCGCGGCCTGATGCATTGGCGCACCAAGCACCGGTTTTGCGGCGTTTGCGGCGGCGTTTGTGAACCGCGCAGCGCCGGCAATGCGATGAGCTGCACGGCCTGCAATACCCAGCACTTCCCGCGCACCGACCCCGCCGTGATCATGCTGGTGGTGCGTGGCGATTCCTGCCTGTTGGGTCATTCGCAGCGCTTCCCGAATACCACCATGTATTCAACGCTCGCCGGCTTTGTGGAACCGGGCGAAAGCCTGGAAGAAGCGGTGCAGCGAGAAGTTCAGGAAGAAACTGGCGTGCGGGTTGGCGCGGTGCGCTACCATTCATCCCAGCCCTGGCCTTTTCCATCTTCCATTATGCTTGGCTTCCATGCCGAGGGGCTGAGCGAGGAAATCACCATTGATCCCGAAGAATTGCGCGATGCGCGCTGGTTCAGCCGGGATGATTTGCGCAATCATGAGCAGCTCGGATTTTCCTTGCCGCGCGTTGATTCCATCGCGCGCCGGCTGATCGAGGATTGGTTGGTATCATGAAGACTGCGGCGGCATTGCTTGTGGTTCTGGCGGTGGCGGGCTGCGCCGGGCAATCGCGAGAAGATATCTTCCCACCCGATACCAGCGCAGATGCAGCGGCGTGTCGGGAAGAAGCCCGGCGCGACCCGGCGCTCAGGGATTTGCGGCATAGTATTTTCATTGGGTTCCAGGCGCAGGAAGAACGCGTGCGCAATGAGATCATTGCAACGCAACGCCGCACCTATTTCGACTGCATGGCGCTGCGCGGCCATGCGCGCCAGGGCGGGGTGGAGCGGGTGCGGCGTTAGAGCTCTCTGAGTTGCGGATTATCAAAATCCGGCCGCCTTGCGCGGGCGAGCGCGCCGCGCAAAGCCTCGGCCAATTCGGCCTTTTCCGGCGCGGAAAGATGCCGGCCAATTTCCAAAACGCGGCCTCGGCTTTTGATCCATAGGCGCCCGCCGCGCGGCGCGGCCTCATCCCAGTCAACCTTCGCCCAATAGGCATCCAAGACGCTGCGCACCACCCGCCCGCGATGATCCACATGGCGGATGGAAAGCCCGGCATCGGTCAGCAGCACCATTTCACTGACGCGGCGCGACGCCCGCGCATGCCATAGCAGCGCCGCCAGCGCGGCACCCACTTCCAGCCCGATGAAGGGCAACACCGGCCAGGCGCCAAGGGCGAAGAAGATACCCGCCGGAATCGCCGCCGCCAGAATCAACAACCCCGCGAGCACGCGAAAGCCCCGCACCGTAAAGCTCTGCGGTGGGGTGGAGATCGCTTCGAACAGAACGGTTTCTCTGGGGGGTGTCATCGGGGCCTAACTTAGGTCAAAATGGTGCCGAAACACCATGCCCAAAGCCAAGCCCGATCACGGTTCTGCCCGCGCGCCCCGCCGCGCCCGCCTGATGGCGCGCGACCAAGCCGGCGCATTCCTCCGCGCCTTGGCCCAAGGCAATCCCGCGCCGGAGACCGAGCTTTTCTACCAGGATCACTTCTCCTTGCTGGTGGCGGTGGTGCTGTCCGCGCAAACCACGGATGCGGCGGTGAATAAATGCACGCCCGCGCTATTTGCCGCCGCGCCCACCCCCGCTGCCATGGCGGCGCTGGGCGCGGAAGGCATCGGCCCCTTTATCCGCCGCATCGGGCTATGGCAGGCCAAGGCGCGCAATGTGGCGGCTTTGGCGGCGCAGCTTGCGGAACGCCATGGCGGGCAGGTGCCATCAGACCGCGCTGCGCTGGAAGCCCTTCCCGGCGTCGGGCGGAAAACCGCCAATGTCGTGCTGAATGTCGCCTTCGGGCAGAATACCATGGCAGTGGATACGCATATCTTTCGGCTGGGTAACCGCACCGGTCTGGCGCCCGGCAAGACCACGCGCGCGGTGGAAGAGGGCTTGGTCAAGCGCTGCCCGCCCGAATTGCTGCGCGATGCGCATCACTGGCTGATCCTACATGGGCGCTACATCTGCAAGGCGCGGGCGCCGGAATGCTGGCGCTGCCCGGCGCGGGCTTCGTGCAACTACCGGGATAAGGTGCTGGCGCCGCCAGCCTAGGCTTCGCCTTGCCTTGCCGCCTCGGCCCTGGCGTTCCATCCTGCGGCCATCTGGAAAGGAATGCCCCATGGAAGCGCCCGTACTTGTTGAAATCACCGATGACATCGCGCTGGTCACGTTGAACCGACCCGAATCGCGTAATCCGCTTGATCCTGAAACGCAGGACGCCTTGATCGCCATTTTCATGAAGCTGGATGCGGACGCGAAAGCGCGGGTTGCGATCCTGACCGGCGCCGGCAGCGCCTTTTGCGCCGGCGGCAATGTGCGCCGCATGGGTGAAGCTGCGAGTGGTTCCACCGAACGTACCCCCGCCCAGGCGCGCGGCTATTATCGCCACGGCATTCAGCGCCTGCCGCGCATGTTCGAACAATTGGAAATCCCCGTCATCGCGGCTGTGAACGGCCCGGCCATGGGCGCGGGCTGTGACCTGACCTGCATGTGCGATTTGCGTATTGCCGGCCAATCCGCGCGCTTCGCCGAAAGCTTCGTGAAGCTTGGCATCATCCCCGGCGATGGCGGCGCCTGGTTGCTGCCGCGCGTGGTGGGCTTCGCCAAGGCGGCTGAGATGTCGCTGACCGGCGATGCGCTCTCAGCCGATCAGGCGCTGGCTTATGGGCTGGTGTCTCAGGTAGTGCCGGATGCGGAATTGCTGGATGCGGCGCGTGCGCTGGCGCGGCGCATCGCCGCCAATCCGCCCCATGCCGTGCGTATGGCGCGGCGCCTGTTGCGGGAAGCCTGGAACAATCGGCTTGATTCAGTGCTTGAAATGTCTTCCGCCATGCAGGCGGTGGCGCATACCACGGAAGACCACAAGGAGGCGCTGGCGGCGATGCGTGAAAAGCGCAAGCCGACCTATAAGGGCGCCTGATCCTTGTTCGCGCCGGGGCTGCTTGCTGGGCGGCGCGCGCTGATCACCGGTGGCGGCACCGGCTTGGGGCGCGCCATTGCGCGGCGCTATCTGCAATTGGGCGCACGCATCGCGATTTGTGGGCGGCGGCTGGCGGTGTTGCAGGAAACCGCGGCGGCCTTGCGCGCGGAAATCCCTGGCGCGGATATTGCAGTCCATGCCTGCGATATTCGTGATGCCGCCGCTGTGGACGCGATGCTGGATGCCGTCTTTGCCGAAGGCTTGCCCGATATTCTGGTGAATAACGCAGCGGCGAATTTCCTGGCACAGACGCATCGGCTTTCCGCGCGCGCCTTGGATGCAGTGCTGGCCACCACGCTGCATGGCGCGGCCTATTGCACCATGGGCGTCGGACGGCGTTGGATTGATGCCGGGCAGCCCGGCGTGGTGCTGTCTATCCTGACGCTTTCCGCCTTGCAGGGCGCTGCCTTTACCGTGCCATCCGCCATGGCCAAGGCCGGTGTTTTGGCGATGACGCAAAGCCTGGCAGTCGAATGGGGCCGGCATGGCATTCGGCTGGTCGCTATTGCGCCGGGCACTTTCCCGACCGAGGCCGCTGTGGCGCGGCTCCGCCCCGGTGGTTTGGATCATGGTGATGTGCCGTTGAACCGCGCCGGGAAGCATGAGGAACTCACCGACCTCGCCGCCTATCTGGTTTCCGAAAATGCTGGCTACATCACAGGCGAATGCGTGGTGATTGATGGCGGGCGGCGTTATCTGGGCGGCGCGCGGGCCGGTGTGCGGGAAATGCTCGCCTGGGATGATGCCGCCTGGGAAAAACAGCGCGAAAAGACACCAAAGAAATGACCGAAGCCTTCAGCGAAATTCTCTACTCAGTTGCGGATCGCGTCGCGACCATCACGCTCAATCGGCCAGAGCGTATGAATGCCTGGTCAACCGTGATGGAAGCTGAAACCCGCGCGGCTTTCGCGCTGGCTGTCGCGGATGAGGATGTGTGCGCCATTGTGCTGACCGCCACCGGCAAGGGGTTTTGCGTGGGCGCGGATGTTTCCGCCATCGCCACGCGCGGCGCGGAACGCCCGATTTATGCGGGGGTGACGCCCCCGCCCGGTGATGCGCCGCCGACCGAGGATTTCGCGCGGCGCTATTCCTATATGCTCAATATCGGCAAGCCGGTGATTGCCGGCATCAATGGTGCGGTGGCGGGGGTTGGTTTCTGCCTGACGCTGTTTTGCGATGTTCGCTTCATGGCGGCGGGCGCCAAGCTTTCAACGGCTTTTGCAAGGCGAGGTTTGGTCGCGGAACATGGCAGCGCCTGGATACTGCCGCGCCTGATTGGGCCGATGAATGCCGCTGATCTTTTGCTTTCAGGCCGCAGTATTGCGGCGGAAGAAGCCGCTGGTATGGGCCTGGTGCGCGTGTTGCCGGCGGATGGCTTCCACGCGGCGGTGCAAGCCTATTCGGCTGATCTCGCGAATAATTGCTCACCCCGTTCCATGCGCGTGATCAAGCGGCAGATGACGCTCGCGCCGTTTCAGAATCTATCAGAGGCAGTGGAGTTGGCCGAGGTGGAACAGGATGCCACACGCGGCACGGAAGACCGGCGCGAAGGGGTTGCGGCTTTCCTTGAAAAGCGCAAACCGAATTTCACGGGGCGCTAATCAGCAGCCTATTCGTCTTTTCCATTGCGGCCACCAGCACCTGGAATTCCCGCGCAAAAACCTCCCGCGCTGTGCCGTTACGCGCCAGATCATCACCAATCTCGCCAATGCTGCGCTTGCCATCAATGCGCGACAGAATCGCGCCCGCCAGCCGAGGCAACGGCACCGGTACGGTCAGGCCATCAAAGATAACCCGCAACACGCCATCGCGCGGAATGCTGGCGGCAAGCTTCGCGCCATCCAATTCCCGCAGACACGGCACAGCAGCGGGATCATCCCAAGGCGCGCTGATCACGGGCGCATCGGCACGGACGCAATAGGCGATATGCACGCCCATATTGCCGGTGATCGCCTCGGCCAAAGCGGCGCGTTGCACCACATCCATTGCTTCGATCCGTGGGCGCAGCTTGGGATCGGAAAGATAGGAAAGCGGGTCGTAGCGTAGCGGTTCCACCAGACACACTATCCGCAAACCCGCGGCAGCGATCAGCGCATTGAAGGCTGGTACCGTGAAGGCGACATCACGCGGATTGAGCAGCAAATCATAAAGCCCGGCATCGCCGCCCTTTTCATGATCCGTGATCCAGGGGTTGCGCTTCAGCCACGCCGTTTCTGGCATTTGCCGCCACAGGCGCTTCGCCACCTCTACCCGCGCTGCCGGCGCTTCATCGGGCGGCGCCAGAAGGCGTAGCGCATCCTGTGCCATGTAAACCCCGGTGCGCCCATGCGGCGCATAGACCATAAGGCCCAAGCCACCCCCAGGCGCCAGGGCTGAAACCAGCGCCTTCAGCCCCGCAAGCGGATCGGGCAAGTGATGCAGGACGCCACAGCAATCAATGTAATCGAAAGGCCCAAGCCCGCTGCCCGGTAGATCAAGCAAAGAGCCTTCCTGGAAAATCACATTCTCCAGCTTGCGCGCCGCCACCCGCGCTTCTGCCACGCGCCGGGCCGCCGCCGAACGATCCAGCCAAGTGACATCGCCGGCCCGCCCGGCGGACGCCATTTGCTGAGCCAGCATCACCGTGGCATCGCCGCTGCCCCCACCCGCCACCAGGGCGCGCAAGGGTTGGGAGGCGGGCCGGCAGGCGCCGAAAATCCAATGATCCACTTCGCGCAAATGGCTTGGGCTGCCGATGATCAGGCGCTTGGCCTCATCCCGAGGATCCCGTTCTGGATAGGGATAGGCATCATATTGCGCGGCAAGCGCGGCATCGGCGGCGTCCTTCATGGCGCCTATCTACCAAGCCTAGTGAAAGCTGAAAGCCCGGTCACGCTTCACGCGCCAGCAATTCCTTGAGCAGTTCCACCGTGCGCGCTGGTTGTTCCTGCTGCACCCAATGCCCGGCGCCAGGCACCAGATGTGCTGCTGCCATGCGCGTGCAGGCAATGCCCTGCATGCGTTCGAACGCCCCCGGCGCCTGGAATACGCCCCAATCCGCCGCACCCGCGATAAAGACCGAAGGCACATCAATGCTGCGCCCGGCAAACAGCGCCAAATCAGCATTCACTTCCGGTGCGAAGCGGGTGCGATACCAATTCAGCCCGCCCTGAAATCCGGTGCGGCCATATTCTTCGGCATAAACCGCCATTTCCGCTTCCGTCATCCAGGCGCAGCGCGCAACCTGCTCCGCGCTTGGCATTTCATGCGCGACAGTCTCCGGCATCGTCTCGGCGCGGTCCATCACGTAATAGGTGGGCAGCTTTGCCATTTCCTCGGCTGACCAATCGCGCAGCTTATGCGGTTTGTTCGCGGCCCAATCAGCGCTTTTGTGGTGGTAATAGGCGCGCATGAAGGCATGCAGCCCCTGCGCCGCGCCCATCATATCGGCATTGGCCGGGCGCGTCGCGTAATAGGCGTGGTAGTGTTTGCGCGGGCGGGGCAGCGCGGCCAAAGCTTCATCCAGCCCCGGCATGGCGGAAGAACCGCTGGTTTGCTGCCCTGGCTTCGGCCAATCCGGCCCGCCGGCGAAAGGCGCGCTCATCAGGGCAACGCGGCGAAACACATCGGGGCGCGTTAGCGCGCACCAGGCCGCGACGGGCGAGCCAAAATCATGCCCGATCACCGCCGCCACTTCCCGGTAGCCAAGGGCAGCGACCACCCCAAGCGCATCGCGCACCAGATTGGTCAGGCGAAACGGCGCCAGCGGCGCGTCATAATCCGTCTCGGCCCCCGTGGTGCGGCCATAGCCGCGCTGATCCGGCGCCACCACGTGATAGCCCATCGCCGCAAGCGGCAGCATCACATGCCGCCAGGAATAGGCGAGTTCCGGAAACCCGTGCAGCAACAACAAACAAGGCCGACCGGGCGTTTCATGCCCCGCTTCCAGCACATGCACGCGAAGCCCATTAATGCCTTCAAGAAAGCGGGCGCGGATGCCTTGCGGCAAGGTCGGTGAGCTGAGCGATTCCATGGCGATGTCCCTATTGCTTCACCCCATCCCGCCCGAACCACGCCCAGCAATCAAGCCCTGCATTGACGCACGCCCCGGCAGGCGAGACTTTGCCGCCATGCAGGATGGTATTCCCTGGTCTTCGGACCTTTTGACCCTCGCGCGGCGATTCGGCCCGCGGATCGCGATCACGGATGATGACGCCAGCATTACCTATGCGGCACTTTCCGCCCGCGCCCATGGTCTGGCGCGGCGCCTGATGGCGGAGGGTTTCAAGCCCGGCCAGCCAGTGGCGACCTTCGTGCCCAATGGCTGCGATGCGCCCTGGGTGAGCTATGGCCTGACCATGGCGGGTGTTGCGGAAACGCCGTGCAATACCGGGTCTACCGCTGCGGAATTGGGCTGGTATGCGGAATTGACTGGTTTCAAGCGCATCGTGGCGCCGCAAGCATCTTGCGCGCGGCTTGCGGGGCTTGGGTTTGAACCGCTCGCCTTGGAAGACATCGCCCCGGATGACAGCGCCGCGCCGCTACCCCCTGTGCCATCCGATGCCTGGGGGCGGATCATTTTCACCTCGGGCACCACAGGCAAGCCCAAGGCGATTCTGCATAGCCATGGCGGGCGGTACCTCGCCAATATCCTGCAACGCGCCGTGCTGCCTTTCACGCCCGAACCCGGTGAACGTGTGCTGCTGATGACCCCCTTCACCCATGGCGCGGCGCTGATCACCTATGCCTGGTTGGATCACGGCGGAGAGGTTGTCTTGCAGGACGGCGTGCGCGCTGATCGCATCGCGCCGGTGCTGGCCGCGCCGCTTTCGGCGATTTTCGCGCCGCCGACGGTTTTGGCGAAATTGCTGGCGCTGTTTCCGGGCCAGGCCGTGCCAGGGCTCAAGGTGATTTTCTGCGGCACGCAAACCCTGACGCGCGATCTTTACGCCCGCGCCGCGGCGCAATTCGGCCCGGTGGTGCGCGTGACCTATGGCATGAGTGAATGCTTCAACCCCATCACCGTGCTGGAAGGCCCCGATGTCGCCGCCGCCATGGCGGAAAATGATGATGGGCTTGGCGCCAATCTCGGCTGGCCGGCCACGGGCGTTGAAATCGCCATCCGGGACGAAGCCGGCGCCCCCCTGCGAGCGGGTGATTCCGGCGATATCTGGCTGCGTGCCCGGCACATGAATATCGGCATGATCGGCCCGGATGGCTTTGTGCCACGCCCCGCCGGCGCCTGGCATCGCACCGGGGATTTGGGCGCGCTTGATGCGCAAGGCCGGCTGCGGCTGGCGGGCCGGGCTTCGGATGTGATGAAAACCGGCGGCTACCGCGTCCACCCCGCCGAGATCGAAACCACCCTGGAACCCGCCACCCAAGGCCGCGCGGTTTGCGTGCTGGGCCTCGCTTCGGATTATTGGGGTGAGGTCATCATCGCCGTGGCTGAGGGCTTGCCGGAAGGCTGGGAGAAAGCGGCGATCCCGTTGGCCGAGGACCTCGCCAAGCATAAGCGACCGCGCGCCTGGCTGGTGCTGCCTGAATTGCCACGCAATGCGCAGGGCAAGGTGGTGCGTGCGCGCGTGCGGGAAGCGGTGCTGGCGCGCTGGCGGCTGGAAGATGGCCCGCATCCACGCCTGCTACCCGCCCCCGCCGGAAAGGATGATTAAGCCATGGTGATCGAAGCCCTCGCGCCCTTTTATGCCTGGACCAAGGCCTTGCATCTGATCAGTGTTTTCGCCTGGATGGCGGGGCTTTTCTACCTGCCCAGGCTTTATGTCTACCACACGCAGCAGGCGCCCGGTTCCGCTCAGGGGGAGTTGTTCAAGACCATGGAACGGCGCCTGCTGCGCGCCATCATGAACCCGGCCATGATCACTTCCTGGGTTTTTGGGCTCTTGCTGATCCTGACGCCGGGCGTGGTGGATTGGCGCGCCGGCTGGTGGCACGGCAAGCTTTTCGGGCTTTTGGGCATGACCGCCTTTCACATGGATTTGGCCCGCGCCCGGAGGCTTTTTGCCGAAGACCGGAACACCCGTAGTGAAAGGTCCTGGCGCATCGCCAATGAAGTGCCGACGCTGCTGCTGATCCTGATTGTCATCATGGTGATCGTGAAGCCCTTCTGACCACCCGTTGACGGAGAGCCTTCGACTCCATAAAGTAAGAGGTCCTTCCTTTCGCGGACCCGCCGTTTCACATCCGGCGCTTCCGCATTCCCCTTCTACCCGTTTACGGGACATTTACGGATACGCCGCCTTGTGTGGCCCGTATCCGGCAACATCGGTCAAGCCGCCCTTTGGGCGTGTGGCGCCGCGGTTCGGGTCCCGATTTCTCAAGCCTCACGGAACGCCAAGGCACCAAATGCATCTTTCAGAACTCAAGGCGAAAAGCCCCGCGGACCTCCTCGCCTTCGCTGAGGAATTACAGATCGAAAACGCATCATCGCTGCGCAAGCAGGATATGATGTTCGCCATCCTGAAGACCTTCGCCGATAATGATCAGGCGATCTTCGGGGAAGGGACGCTTGAAATCCTTTCCGATGGTTTCGGGTATTTGCGCAGCCCGCAGGCGAATTTCTTGCCCGGGCCCGATGATATCTATGTCTCCCCCGCCCAGGTGCGCCGCTTTGGTTTGCGCACCGGCGATACGGTGGAAGGCCAGATCAGGGCACCCAAGGATGGGGAGCGTTATTTCTCCCTGCTCAAGGTCAATGCGATCAATTTCGAAGATCCGGAAAGCCTGCGCCATCGGATCAACTTCGATAACCTGACGCCACTTTATCCGAACCGTCGTCTCAAGATGGAAAATCCGGAGGTTGAAAGCGTCGCCAAGGGGCCGACCAAGGATAATACCCATCGCGTCATTGATTTGATTTCGCCGATCGGCATGGGTCAGCGCGCCTTGATTGTGGCGCCGCCGCGCACGGGTAAGACCGTGATGCTACAGAATATCGCCAAATCCATCACGGCGAATAATCCCGAAGTCTTCCTGATGGTGCTGCTGATTGACGAACGCCCGGAAGAAGTGACCGATATGGCGCGGACCGTGCGTGGTGAAGTTGTGGCCAGCACCTTTGATGAACCGGCAACCCGCCACGTGCAAGTGACCGAAATGGTGCTGGAAAAAGCCAAGCGCCTGGTGGAACATAAGCGCGACGTGGTGATTTTGCTGGATAGCATCACGCGCCTGGGCCGCGCCTATAACTCCGTTGTGCCGTCGTCCGGCAAGGTGCTGACCGGCGGTGTGGATGCCAATGCGCTGCAACGCCCGAAGCGCTTCTTTGGTGCGGCGCGCAATATCGAAGAAGGCGGGTCTCTCACCATCATTGCGACGGCGCTGATTGATACCGGCAGCCGCATGGATGAAGTGATCTTCGAAGAATTCAAAGGCACCGGCAATTGCGAAATTGTGCTGGATCGGAAGCTTTCCGATAAGCGCACCTTCCCCGCGATTGACATCACCAAATCCGGCACACGTAAGGAAGAATTGCTGGTGGATCGCGGCACGCTTTCCAAGATGTGGGTGCTGCGCCGCATTCTGAACCCGATGGGCACACAGGATGCGATGGAATTCCTGCTGGATAAGCTGAAATACAGCAAGACCAATCAGGATTTCTTCGACGCGATGAATACCTGAAGCAAGGCAGGCTGACTTCGGCCTTGCTCCTGACATAAAGGGATGTTCCGAATGATGGTGCATTCGGATATCCTTACTGAGTGGGGCACTGCATGGTCATTCTTCTGACAGGTGGTATGGGCTTCATTGGCTCGACGGTGGTGCGGCATCTGCTGGCCAGTACCGACGCCACGGTTGTGAATATTGACAAGCTGACCTATGCGGCCAGTCCTGAATCACTTGGCGATTGGCTGAAATCCCCGCGCCATCAGCATCTGGCGCTTGATGTTTGCGATGCGACGGCAATGCGCGATGCCTTCGCCCGCTTCAAGCCTGCGCGCGTGATGCATCTGGCTGCCGAATCCCATGTGGATCGTTCCATTGATGGGCCGGCGGAATTCATCCGCACCAATTTTGTCGGCACCCAGGTGCTGCTGGAAGCCGCGCGGGAATATTGGCAAGCGCTTGAGGCCGGCGCGAAGGCGGATTTCCGCTTCCACCATGTCTCAACGGATGAAGTGTTCGGCTCACTCGAAAGCGCGGATGACGCGCCCTTTGATGAGCATACGCGCTACGATCCGCGCAGCCCCTATTCCGCTTCCAAGGCCGCGTCAGACCATCTGGTGCGCGCCTGGCAGCATACTTATGGCTTTCCTTCCTTTGTATCCAACACCACGAATAATTACGGGCCGTGGCAATTTCCGGAAAAGCTTATCCCGCTGGTCACGCTGAATGCTTTGGAAGGTCGCCCGCTGCCTGTTTATGGCGATGGCTCCAACATCCGCGATTGGATTCATGTGGATGATCACGCCGAAGCTTTGGTGCTGGCGCTGATGCGCGGTGTGCCGGGCGCGACTTACTGCATCGGCCCACGCCAGGAACGCACCAATCTGCAAGTGGTGCAGGCCATTTGCCGCACGCTGGACCGTCTGCGCCCCGATCCCACCGGCCCGCGTGAGCGCCTGATCACCTATGTGAAGGATCGCCCGGGCCATGATTTCCGCTACGCCATGGACCCCAGCGGCGCGGAAGCCGCCCTTGGCTGGAAGGTGCGTTATGATTTTGAGGCCGGGCTTGATCAGACCATTCGCTGGTATCTGGACAATGAAGCCTGGTGGCGCCCGATCCGCGATAAGCGCTATGCGGGCCAAAGGCTTGGGGGGGTGAAAGCATGAAAGGTATTCTGCTTGCCGGCGGGTCCGGCACGCGCTTGCACCCGATGACACTGGCGGCTTCCAAGCAATTGCTGCCGGTGTACGACAAGCCCATGGTCTATTACCCGCTGGGAACGCTGATGCTGGCGGGCATCAAGGATATTCTGCTCATCTCAACACCGGCTGATCTGCCGGCATTCAAGCGCTTGCTGGGTGATGGCGCGCAGTTTGGTATTCGCATCAGCTATGCGGAACAGCCAAGCCCGGATGGCATCGCGCAAGCCTTTCATATCGGCGCGGAGTGGATTGGCGGCCAAGCCTGCGCTTTGGCTTTGGGCGATAACATTATTTATGGTCAAGGGCTGGTGGAAAGCCTGAAAGCCGCTGCGAGCAATGCGCAAAATGGCCAGGCTTCTGTCTTTGGCTATCGCGTGGCCGATCCGGAACGCTATGGTGTTGCGGAATTCGATGCCGCCGGGCGCGTGCTGTCCATCGAGGAAAAGCCCGCAAAGCCGAAATCCGATTGGGCGGTGATCGGGCTCTATTTCTACGACGAGCGCGTGACGCAAATGGCGCGTGACCTCAAGCCCTCCGCGCGCGGCGAATTGGAAATCACCGATCTGAACAAGGTCTATCTGGCGGATGGCACCTTGCGCGCCGAGCAATTGGGCCGCGGCTGCGCCTGGCTTGATGCCGGCACACCAGCTTCCCTGTTGCAGGCGGCGCTTTTCGTGCAGACGGTACAAGAACGCCAAGGGCTGCAAGTGGGCTGCCCAGAAGAAATCGCCTTCCGCATGGGCTTCATTGATGCGGCCGCTTTGCGCACCCAGGCAGATCGTTTGGGCAAAACAGCTTATGGCGTCTATTTGCGGGACTTGGCAGAGGGGCGGCTGGCGTGAAGGTTGAACGCCTTGCCATTCCTGACCTGATCCTGATTGAACCGACACGCTTTGGGGATGAGCGTGGTTTCTTCAGCGAAGTCTTCTCTCGCCGTGCGCTGGCCGCGCATGGCATTACCGCTGATTTCGTGCAGGATAATCATTCCCTGTCGCGTCAAAAGGGCGTGGTGCGCGGCCTGCATTTCCAGCGCCCGCCTGCGGCACAAGGCAAGCTGGTGCGCGTGGTGAGCGGTTCCATTCTGGATATCGCGGTGGATATTCGCGAAGGCTCAGCGACCTATGGCCAGCATGTGGCGTGCGAATTATCGGCGGCGAATTGGCAGCAGCTTTGGATACCGGCGGGCTTCGCGCATGGTTTTGTGACACTCGAAGAAGATACGGAAGTGCTCTATAAGGTTGACGCCTATTATGATCGGGAAACCGATGCCGGTATTGCCTGGAATGACCCGGCGCTTGGCATCGAATGGCCGGTGCGCCACCCGATCTTGTCTGACAAGGACCGCCAAGCGCCGCGCCTTGCCGATATTTCGCCACCCTTCCCGAAAGGAACTTGGTGATGCGCCGCATCCTCGTCACCGGTCGAGGCGGGCAATTGGCAACAGGGCTTGAAGCTGCGCTGCCCGCGCAGGGTTTTGAAGCGCTGCTGGTCGGCCAGCCGGAGTTTGAATTTGACAAGCCCGAAACGGTAGCCGCAGCGTTCCACGCGCTGAAACCCGATGCGGTGGTGAATTGCGCCGCCTGGACGGCAGTGGATGCGGCGGAAGATGATGAGGCGGGCGCCTTTCGCGCCAATGCGCTGGGGCCAGCCCTGCTCGGGCAGCTTTCGCGCGATGCGGGCATCCCGATCATCCAGATTTCCACTGATTATGTCTATGATGGCTTGAAGGGCGCGCCTTATCTGGAAAGTGATGCGCCCAATCCAGTTGGTGCCTATGGTCGGACCAAGCTTGCCGGGGAATGGGCGGTGCAGGCGGCCAATAAGCACTGCATTGTGCTCCGCACGGCTTGGGTTTTCGCGCCCAAGGGTAAGAATTTTCTGCGCACCATGCTGGCGCTTGGGGAACAGCGCCCCGAACTCCGCGTTGTGGCGGATCAATGGGGCAGCCCAACCGCCGCGCCCGATCTGGCAGATGCCATTGCCGCAATTCTGGTGCGCATCCGGGGCGAAGGGTGGCGCGATGATTTCGCCGGCACCTATCATGCCACCGGCGGCGGCTTCACCAATTGGCACAGCTTTGCCGAGGCGATTTTCACCGAAGCCGCCCGGCATGGCGCGCCGCGCCCGAAGGTGCATGCCATCACCACCGCCGATTACCCAACCAAGGCCAAACGCCCAGCGGATGGCCGGCTGGATAATGGCAAGCTTGCCCGCGTTTTCGGCGTGACGCTGCCGCCTTGGGAGGTCGGGTTGGCCCGGGTTATGGCGGCGCTCCGCCAGGGGTGAACAAGCGTCTTTCCCTGAGCGCCCATAACCGGCATTCTGCGGACGATATTTCTGGGAGGACCCCCATGACAAAACTTTCCCGCCGCACCGCACTTGCGTTGCCGTTGCTTGCCGCGCCTGCCATCGCCCGCGCGCAATCCTGGCGCCCATCGGGGCAGGTGCGCATCATTGTCCCCGCCGCGGCGGGTGGCACCACGGATATCATGGGCCGGCTGCTCGCGCAGTTCCTGCAGCCGCGCTGGGGCACGCCGGTGGTGGTGGAAAACCGCACCGGCGCTGGTGGCACCATCGGTTCAGCCGAAGCAGTGCGCGCCCGACCCGACGGCTTGACCCTGCTGATGGGCAATATCGGCCCGCAAGCCATCGCCTATTCCCTGTTCCGCAATATGGCCTATCGGCCAGAACAACTCTCGGCCATCGCCGGCACCATTGCGGGGCCGAATGTGCTGGTGGTGAACAATAATGTCCCGGCGCGTAATGTCGCGGAACTGGCCGCCATGCTGCGCGCCAGGTCGGGCGCAATCCCTTACGTCTCAACCGGTGTGGGGCAATCCACACATCTTTCGCCGGTGTTGTTCCTGCAAATGCTGAATGCGCAGGCCATTCATGTGCCAACACGCGGTTCCGCCCCGGCGCAGATTGAATTGCTGGCGGGCAATGTCACTTTCCTGATTGATAACCTGACCGGCATCATGGGCCATATCCAGGGCGGGCGCGTGCGCGCGCTTGCAGTGACCAGTAAGGAACGCCATCCGGCCCTACCCGATGTGCCCGCCATGCGCGAAACCATGCCGGAACTGGCGAATTACGAAGTGAATACCTGGTTCGGCCTTTTCGGCCAGGCCGCCATGCCGGCCGAGATAATCAACAGCATCAATGCCGATGTGATGGCCATGCTCGCCATGCCGGAAACCGTGAAGCGCTTCGAAGAATTGGGCGGCATACCGATGATTGGCAGCCCGCAGCAATTCGGCGCTTTCGTCGCCAGCGAAATCGTGAAATGGGGCGATGTGATCAAGCGCGAAGGCTTGCAGATAGACGCAAGCTGAGGCGCAGGGTGCAATCGCGCTAATCAATCCGGCGCAAGCCGCGCGCGAAGCGCCGCGCATTTTCCACGTAATGCGCGGCTGAAGCCAAAAGCCGCGCGGTGGTGTCCTGATCAAGCGCGCGGATCACCTTGGCCGGCGCGCCCATCACCAGGGATCGTTCGGGAATTTCCTTGCCTTCCGTCACTAAGGCGCCAGCGCCGACGATGCTGCCCGCACCAATGCGCGCGCCATTCATCACGGTGGCCCCCATGCCAATCAATGCGCCATCGCCAATGGTGCAGCCATGCAGAATGGCATGGTGCCCAACCGTCACATCCGCGCCAACCGTCAAAGGAAAACCCGTATCGGCATGCAGCATGGCACTTTCCTGGATATTGCTGCGCGCGCCGATGCTGATCGGTTCATTATCACCACGCAGAACGGCGCCGAACCAAATCCCCACATCTTCGGCCAGGATCACATTGCCCATCACATGCGCATCCGGCGCCACCCAGAAGCGGCCCTCGCCTGGTGTCTGGGGAATGAGATCGTCAAGCGCGTAGATCGGCATGGTGGCTATCCTTCTGGGTTGAAATGCTGTGGGGTTTTTCAGGCGCCCTATGTTTTTCGCAGCGGGTCGAGAATCTCCGCATTATGCTGACCAGGGCTTGGCAAATCATGGCGCAAGGGCAGGCGGTCCGCGCCGAACTGCATGGGTAGCGCCGGCACCTTGGCGCGGCTGCCATCGCTCAGCGTCACTTCATGAAAGCCGCTGCTTGCCAGCAGATGCGCATCTTCGAACAAATCCCAAGGCTTGGCGATGCGTGAATAAGGCAGGCCGGCACGCGCGCACATTTCCTCAAGCTCTGCCACGTTGCGCGTCTTCAGGAAGGATTGCACCAGCGGGATCAGGGTTTCGCGGCGCTTGGCGCGTTCCGTATTGCTGGCGTAATCCGGATTACTTAGCGCGGGTTCATTCAATGCGCGGGTAAATATTTCCCATTGGCGTTCCGTTACCACGCCGATGAAAATCTGCTCACCATCGGCGGTGTCGAACACATCATAAACGCCCCAGGCGCGCCGCCCAGCCGGCATCGGGTCTGGCGCCTTGCCGGTGATGGCCTGTTGCAGCATGGCCGTGGAGACCAGAAAAGCCGCGTTTTCAAACAGCCCCGCTTGCAGATATTGGCCGCGCCCACTGGCATCGCGTTGGCGGAGCGCAGCAAGGATCGAAATCACGCCGAACATGCCGCCCATCATGTCATTCACCGGCGCCCCGGCGCGTAAGGGCCGACCAGGCGGGCCGGTCATGTAAGCCAGCCCCGATTGCATCTGCACCACTTCATCCAAGGCAGTGCGATTTTCATAAGGACCCGGCAGATACCCCTTGAGCGAGCAATAGATCAGCCGCGGATTGCGCGTCGAAAGCGCTTCATAGCCCAGGCCCTTTGCGGCCAGGCCGCCGGGGCGGAAATTCTCCACCACCACATCCGCCGTATCAATCAGGCGCTGTAACAGTTCCAGATCCTCGGCATTTTCCGTATCCAGCGCCACGCTTTTCTTGTTGCGGCTGAAGGCGGGAAAGAAGCCCGTGCCGGAGGCCACCAGATAGCGTGTGCGATCCCCCTTGCCGGGCGGTTCGATCTTGATCACCTCAGCGCCCAGATCAGCCAGGATCAGGCCGCAAGTGGGGCCCATCACCATGTGGGAGAATTCGACAACGCGAATACCGGCAAGCGGAAGCGGATGCATCAGAAGAACCTTCGGGCAGCGTTGGAAATGCCGGCGCGCCTGCCCGAAGGCGCAGCCTTGCCCGAAGCTTAGGCGATTTCGCCGCAAGGTAAAGCAGCAAGGTCGCGGGTTTAACCCATGCTTTGCCAGGCAGGCGTTATCGTCTATGCACAGTATATGGAAAAGCTGATTTACACCCTGGTGCGTGCTGCTGATTGGCGCGTGGCCGAACAGGTCAGTGCCTATCATGGTAGCGCGGATGATCGGCGCGATGGTTATCTGCATTTTTCAACCGCGGCACAGCTTCGCGCCAGTGCTGCCAAGCATCGCGCGGGTATTGCAGATTTGCTGATGGTGGAGGTTTCAACGGCTGCTTTGGGTGCGGCGTTGAAATGGGAAGCGGCCAGCGGCGGCTCTCGCCCGGGCTTGTTTCCGCATCTTTATGGCGCGCTGCCGCTTGCCGCCGTGCAGCAGCTTGTGCCCTTGCCGCTTGGCGCGGATGGGCTGCATCAATTTCCGTCCTCTATTCCTTGAAGCCGGCGGCGATCATCGGGTCAGCGCAACGCCCACCACGCCAAGGCGCCAAGCGCCAAGGCCCAAATCCCGATGATGATGGCCGCCCCCGCCTTGCTGCGCGGCCTTTGGACCATGCGCTCCGCAGCGGCGCGGCTTTCTGCCATGATGTTCGCCGGGATGAGGCGTGCGATCAGCGCAATGGCGATGGGCAGTAGGATCAGCTCATCCAAAAACCCAAGCACCGGGATAACATCGGGAATCAGATCAATCGGTGAAAGCGCATAGGCCGCAACGACCAAGGCGAGCAGCTTTGCAAGCCAAGGCGTTCGCGGGTCACGCGCCGCGACGTAAAGCGCCAACCCATCGCGCAAAACCAGCCGCGCCCAAAGGCGCAAGCGCTGCCAAAGCGGCATCACGCGCGGCGCGGGGCAAAGCCATGCGCATCCGCCATGGCCCAGGCCTCAGCAAAGCGCGGATCATCCGTGCCGGTCAGCAGCGCACCTGGCGCCAAGGGCGGGTAAAGTTCAGCATAGCTTTTGACGATACTTGGCGCAATGCGCCGGCTGAAATGTTCCGCGCGCAATTCTGACGGGTGCGAAAGCCCTGCGGCGGCAACCAATTCATTCAGCGCCTCCAAAGTCGCGGCATGGAATTGATGCACGCGCGGCGCCTTGTTCGGTACGCGTAGCGCGCGTTGGCGGGTTGGGTCTTGCGTCGCAACGCCGGTTGGACAGTGATCCGTGTGGCAGGAAAGCGACTGGATGCAGCCAATGGCGAACATGAAACCGCGCGCCGCATTGCACCAATCCGCGCCCAAGGCCAAGGCACGCGCCATATCAAAGGCACTCGCGATCTTGCCGCTGGCGCCAAGGCGGATTTGATCGCGCAGCCCAATGCCGATCAGCGCGTTATGGGCGAAGCTCAAACCCTCACGCAACGGCATGCCGACATGATCCATGAATTCCAAGGGTGCTGCGCCGGTGCCGCCTTCTGCGCCGTCAATCACAATGAAATCCGGCGCGATGCCAGTTTCAATCATCGCCTTGCAAATGGCGAGGAACTCCCATGGATGGCCGATGCAAAGCTTGAAGCCCGCAGGCTTGCCGCCGGATAGCCGCCGCATCTCCGCAATGAAGTGCATCATTCCAATCGGTGTGGAAAAGGCCTTATGCGCAGGCGGGGAGACACAATCCTGGCCCATCGCAACACCGCGCGTGGCGGCGATTTCTGCGCTAACCTTGGCAGCGGGCAGCACGCCGCCATGGCCAGGCTTGGCACCTTGGCTGAGCTTCAACTCCACCATTTTCACCTGATCGAGCGCAGCAACCTCCGCGAAGCGTTCCGGCGAAAAACTGCCATCCGGATTGCGCGCGCTGAAATAACCGGAACCGATTTCCCAAATCAGATCGCCGCCCGCTTCGCGGTGATAGGGGCTAAGCCCGCCTTCGCCCGTATCATGCGCAAATCCGCCGCGCTTGGCGCCTTGGTTCAAGGCGCGAATGGCATTGGCGGATAATGATCCGAAACTCATGGCGGAAATATTCAATAGTGAAGCGGAATAGGGCTGCGTGCAGGCCGGCCCGCCGATCAGAATGCGCGGCAATTCATGCGCCGGTGCGCGGGCAGCCAGCGAATGCTGCAACCATTCAAAGCCCGTGTCATAGACATCATACTGTGTGCCGAAGGGCCGCTTATCCAATTGCTTCTTCGCGCGCTGATAGACAATGGCGCGCTTGTCACGGCTGAAAGGTGTGCCGTGCTTTTCATCTTCGAAGAAGTATTGCCGCATTTCAGGGCGGATTTCTTCCATGAGAAACCGAAGACGCCCAGCGATTGGGTAATTGCGTAAAATGGCATGGGTTGGGTGGAACAAATCGCGGAGCCCAAGCGCGCTGAGTGCGGCTGCCACAATAAAGCTCAAGCCCGTCCAGAAGCCTGGTGCGATCATCAGCGCCAACCCAAGGCCGAGCGCTGCCAGGCATGCCAAACTGAGGCAGATGAAGCGGGGCGAAAAGGCAAGGCTCAGGCTGCGGGTCATGGCGGCACCTTATGGGATTGAGCGCAGCATAGATCAGTTTCTGCGCAGATCACCTGCGGCAGCGCTTTGGCAGTATGAAATCCTCATGAATCCCCGGTTCAGCCCAGCAAGCCGCGCCGGCGGATCTCGGCGGCGATGCGCCCGCCTTCATCAAGCGGCGCGCGCGCAAAGGGCGCTGGTGCGACGGCCAAATCCCGCGCCTGCCCTGCCGCAATCAGGCTTTCCGCCAGGCGCTTATGGCGCCGCCCAAGCCCGCCGGGATCGGCGATGAAAACCGGCCCGGCGGTGGCAAGCGCTTCCGAGAGCATGGAAACCGAATCCCCCGTCACCACCACCTGATCCGCCCAGGCAAGGAACCCGGCATAGGGATTGGGCGGCGCATCGCCCCAGCGAAACAGCCTATGCGGATGCCCGGCCAGCGCTGCCGCCATGGCTTCTTCCGCTGGGCGCCCGGTGCGGCGGGAGGCAGTGGCCAGCACGCTGCCCGCAAACCCCGCGACCTTGGCGGTGATGGCGCCGGCCACAGCCGCGTCCATGCCCTCGGCCCGCGGCGGCCCACCCATTAGCAGCGCCACGCGCGGTGAGGGCAGGGCGGCGAGAGCCGCAAATTCCCCGCTCGCGGCGGCCAGCCTTCCGGGCGACATCCGATGCGCCGCGCCCAGAATGGGCAGGATATTGGCGGCGGGCTTCGGCGCATCATGCCGGCCAATCACCAGCAAATCGAAGCGCGCCGCGCCAAAGCCAGGGCGCATGCAATGCAACAGCCGCGCGCCTTTTTGCTTCAACCACAGCGCCACCGGCGCGCTGCGTCGCCCCGCCGATATCACCAAAGCCGGCCAAGGGGGCGCAAAAGCAGCACGGGCTTCCTGTGTCAGCCCCGCCAGGGAGGGCAAGGGCAAAGGCAGCCGCGCCAGCGCCCCCCAGGCCAAATCCACCCGTCGGAAGGGTTCACCCAGCCTTTCGGCAATGCCCAAAGCCTGTGCCGCCGTCCCCGCGCGCGGGTCGGCCAGCACCCAAATTCGGGGCGACTCGGGCGGGGTCATGGACGCCGCCGCCCCAGCGCATTACCAAAGCCCGGAAAGAGAGGAGCCCTATCCATGCCCGCCCTTCATGCCTCCGATTGGGACCGCGACGCGGCGCTCACCACCGCGCGCATCCTGCTTGAAATCAAGGCGGTGAATTTCCGCCCGGAAGAGCCCTACACCTTTACCAGCGGTTGGAAGAGCCCTGTTTATATTGATTGCCGTAAGATCATCTCCTTCCCGCGCGCGCGCAATCGGATTTGCGATTTGGGCGTGGAAAAGATTGGCCGGCATGTCGGTTATGAATCGATTGACGTGGTGGTGGGTGGCGAGACGGCGGGGATTCCCTTCGGCGCCTGGATTGCGGACCGGATGCTGGCGCCGATGGCTTATGTGCGGAAAAAGCCGAAGGGCTTTGGGCGCAATGCGTTGATTGAAGGCGAAGTGCCGGTGGGCCAGCGCACGCTGCTGGTGGAAGACCTGACCACCGATGGCGCTTCCAAAATCCGTTTCGCCAATGCCTTGCGTGATGCCGGCGCGATTTGTGATCATACTTTTGTTGTCTTCTATTACGGCGTCTTCCCCGGTTCCTTTGAGACCATGAAGGGCATGGGGCTGAACCTGCACCATTTGTGCACCTGGTGGGATGTGCTGGAGGTCTGCCGAGAGCGCCCCTATTTCAGTGAAGCCGCGCTTAAGGAAGTGCGGAAATTCCTGGAAGACCCTGTGCAATGGTCCAAGGCAAATGGCGGGATTGGCAGCGCGGAGGAAGCCAAAGCGCGGGCGAGTGGGGAATGAGCACTGGGCGCGCGAATAAATGACGAAAACGTCATGTTTATGTCAGTTCACGGAGAAGGGGGCGCCGCTATGGCCGGTGGTATCCGCCTGAAGCGGGCGAATCGTGCCGGGCATTCGGCACGAGAAATAGGAAGACATTTCATGATGAAGAAGTTTTTGCTTCTGGCTGCTATTGGCGGCTTGGTTTTCGCGACCAGCGCAGTCCCGGCTGATGCGGCGCCGCGCCGCGCCGCTGATGGTACGGAAGCTGCTGCCAGCACAACGCAGCGCAGCCAATCCACGCGCAACCGCAGTGCTTCCCAAGGCCAGAAGGCAAATCGGCAGAATCGCAGCAGCAGCGGCAACAAGGCCAATCGCAACCGCGCGCCACGCAACGGCTCATCTGCCGGCTGAATAAAAAACGCCACCTAATCAGGTGGCGTTTTTCGTTTCAGGTTGGCGAAGGCTCAGGCGTCGGCCTTATGCGCCACGCCCTTTTCCTTGAGCAGGCCGGAAAGCTCTCCGGACTGGAACATTTCGGTGATGATATCGCAGCCGCCCACGAATTCGCCGCCGACATAAAGCTGCGGGATGGTCGGCCAATTCGTGAATTCCTTGATGCCTTCACGAATTTCCATATCTTCCAGCACATTCACGCCCTTGAAGGGCACGCCCATGTGGGACAGGATTTGCACCACGCGGGCAGAAAAGCCGCATTGCGGAAACACCGGCGTGCCCTTCATGAAAAGCACCACGGGGTTCGCCTTGATATCAGCTTCGATACGTTCAAAGGTTGGGTTGATCATGGTCTGGGTTCCTATTCCGGGGCAGAGGTTTGCAAGGCCAGCGCATGAAGTACTCCCCCCATGCGGCCCTGAAGCGCAGCATAGACAATCTGATGTTGCCGCACGCGGGGCAAGCCCTTGAAGGCCGAGGAGACGACTTTCGCGGCGTAATGATCGCCATCGCCGGCCAAATCCTCGATGGTCACTTCCGCATCCGGCAGCGCTGCCTTGATCAGCGCCTCAATTTCCGCGGCCTGCATGCCCATGGCTGCTAATTCTCCCCCATCAGCGCCGGCAGCGTCGCCTCATGGGCGGCGGCCAGCTTCGAAACCGATATGGCAGTGCCATCCGGCAGAACCAAGTCCCCCCCGCCGGCTGTGCCGATCAGCCGCGCCGGCACGCCAGCCGCCTTGGCCTTGGCCAGCAGCGCAGCGCCATCGGCCACCGCCAGCACATAGCGGGCCTGATCTTCGCCGAACCAGAAGCCATGGGCGGGCAGGCCATCAGGCCCGGCGTTAAGAAGCGCGCCTACGCCACTCGCCATCGCCATTTCCGCCAGCGCCACCAACAAGCCGCCATCGGCGGTATCGTGGCAGGCCAGCACCTCGCCGCCCAGGATGCGCCCGCGCACAAAATCCCCATTGCGACGCTCGGCGGCCAAATCCACGGGTGGCGGCGCGCCTTCTTCCCGCCCCGCGATTTCGCGCAGCCACAGCGATTGGCCGAGCCAGCCCTGGCTTTCACCAATCAGCACCAGATCGCCCTTGGCCGGCATGGCAAGCCCCATGGCCTGATCTGCCTTTTCCAGCACACCCACGCCGCCAATCGCCGGCGTTGGCAAAATCGCCCGGCCTTCGGTCTCGTTGTAAAGCGACACATTGCCCGAGACGACCGGAAAATCCAGCGCGATACACGCCGCCGTCATGCCCCGCACGGCGGAAGCGAATTGCCCCATGATTTCGGGCTTTTCCGGATTGCCGAAATTCATATTGTCCGTGATCGCAAGCGGCAAAGCGCCAACGGCGGTGATATTCCGCCAGGCTTCCGCCACTGCCTGCTTGCCGCCTTCTTCCGGGTCCGCCAAGCAATAGCGCGGCGTGCAATCCGTGGTCATGGCAAGCGCGCGGTCATGGTCTTCAATCCTGACCACCGCCGCATCCGCACCGCCCGGGCGCTGCACGGTCTGCCCATTCACCAGGCTGTCATATTGGTCCCAAATCCAGCGGCGCGAGCACAAATCAGGGCAGGCCACCAACTGCAACAGCGCCGGGGCAATGCCGATCGGGTCAGGGATGCCGGAAGCTTCAAGCACCGGCTGCTTCGGCGTTTCTGCCACTGGTCGGCGATAAAGCGGTGCTTCGGATTCCAAAGGTGCCAGCGGAATATCGGCTTCCAGCACGCCCTTATGGCGGATCACGATGCGCCCGGTATCGGTCAGCTTGCCGATCACCGCGAAATCCAATTCCCATTTGCGGAAAATCGCCTCAGCCTCGGCCTCTCGGCCCGGCTTCAGGATCATCAGCATGCGTTCCTGGCTTTCTGAGAGCATCATCTCATAAGCCGACATGCCTTCTTCGCGCTGCGGCACGGCCTCCATTTCAAGTTCAATGCCCATGCCGCCCTTGCCGGCCATCTCCACACTGGAACTGGTCAGCCCCGCCGCGCCCATATCCTGAATGGCAACAATGGCATCCGTCGCCATCAATTCCATGCAGGCTTCGATCAGCAGTTTTTCGGCGAAGGGGTCGCCGATTTGCACCGTTGGGCGCTTTTCTTCCGAATCGGCGCTGAATTCCGCACTCGCCATGGTGGCGCCATGGATGCCATCGCGGCCAGTCTTGGAACCGACATAAACCACGGGATTGCCAATACCCGTGGCCTTGGCAGTGAAAATGCGATCAGCGCGCGCAATGCCAACCGTCATGGCATTCACCAAAGGATTGCCATTATAGCGCGGGTGGAAATTCACCTCGCCGCCCACGGTCGGCACGCCCACGCAATTGCCATAACCACCAATGCCCCGCACCACACCATCAATGATGCGCTTCATGCGCGGCGCGTCCGGCCCACCAAAACGCAGCGCATTCAAATTGGCAATCGGCCGCGCGCCCATGGTGAAGACATCACGCAAAATACCGCCAACACCTGTGGCCGCGCCATTATAGGGTTCGATGTAAGAAGGGTGGTTGTGGCTTTCCATTTTGAAAACCGCGGCCAACCCCTCGCCGATATCAATCACGCCGGCATTCTCGCCCGGCCCCTGGATGACCCAAGGCGCCTTGGTTGGCAATTCACGCAGCCAAACGCGCGAGGATTTATAGGAGCAATGCTCCGACCACATGACACTGAAGACGCCGAGTTCGGCCAGGCGTGGCGCGCGGCCCAGAATGGCGAGCACCCGTTCATACTCATCGGGCTTCAGGCCAAACTCGGCAGCAAGCTGGGCGGCGCGTTCGGGGGGGAGAAGGGGGGCGGCAGCGGTCATGATGGAGATGTGATGGCCCGACCAGCGGCGCTTGTGAAGTGAGAAAACAAAAGGGGGCGTCGCCCTCGTCCCCGGACCCCGCCAGGATTTCAGCCAATGCCCTCCATGCCGGCGATGGCAAGAATGGCGGCGAGGCTGGAACGCATGCCGCGCAAGGCCTCCATGGGTTCCACATCCAGCCATTCATCAAGCGAATGCGCACGCCCGCCGCGCCCACCCGCGCCAATCTTCAGCGCCGGAATGCCAAGTGACATCGGGATATTCGCATCCGTCGAAGACCATTCGAAGCTTGGCCGATAACCTTCGGCTGAAACCGCCGCCGCCGCCAGGGCGCGGATTGGGCTGCCTGCCGGCGTTTCCCCCGCCGGGCGATCACCCACGGGCGTGATCGCCGCCGTGATTGCGCCATTCGCCGTGGAACGTGCGGCGTTTTCGGTTGCCACCGCAAAATCCACAATGTCCAGAAACGCCCGATCCAGCTTGGCGAGTTCGGCGGCTGAGGCAGAACGCAAATCCACCTCAATCACCACGCGATTGGCAATGGCATTGATGGAGGTACCGCCAGAGACAACACTCACGCAATGCGTGGTGGGCGGGCTTTCGGGCACCTGCACCGCGGCAAGGCTGCGCGCGGCTTCCGCCATGGCATACATGGGGTTCACCAAGCCAAAAGCGGCATAGGAATGCCCGCCCGGTCCCTGGAAAGTCACGCGATAGCGTTTGGAACCGACACCGCCGCTGACAATGCCTTCCACCTGCGGGCTATCCACGGTCAGGAAGCCGCGAATGCGCGCGCGATGCCGACCCTTGGTGAAAAGATGGCGAATGCCGCGCAAATCGCCGAGGCCTTCTTCGCCAACATCACCCACAAACAGCAGATCCTGGCGCGTGCGAATGCCGGCGGCATCCAAAGCGCGCAAAAAGCCGAGATTGACGGCAAGCGACCAAGTATCGTCACTCACGCCCGGCGCAAAAAGCCTGGTGCCTTCGCGCTTCACGCGCACATCTGTCCCTGCGGGAAACACCGTGTCCAGATGCGCGGCAATCACCAGAATATCGCCATTGCCGAAGCCGCGCCGCAGCCCCATGACATTGCCAATCTCATCCTGCTCCACTTCTTCCAGCCCATGGTCGCGCAGCATGGCAAGATAGGCGTGTGCGCGTTCTTCTTCGGCAAAAGGTGGGGCGGGGATTTGCGTGAGCGTGATGCAATCTTCCACCATGCGCGCGTGATCCGCCGCAAGCTTGGCAGAGGCAGCGGCAAAGCGCGCATCGGCGCGAATGGCGGCAATCATCTCATCCGGGGTCATCACATTCTCCTTACGCGCGGCGCCAGCGCATCACGCCAGCGGCATCCGGTTCAGCCACGGCTTCATCCATCACCTGCAAGCGGCGCAGATGGGCGAGTGTTTCACCAAGCCCAAAGCCAAGATTCCGCAAATCAAGCGGGCGCCGAAACAGCACCGGCAGCAGATCATGCGCGCTGCTATCGGCCATGGCATCCATCAGCAACGAAAGCCGTTCCGCGTGATGCGCGGCAAGCCAATCAAGCCGCGCATGGAGCCCGTGGAAGGGCTCCCCATGCGAAGGCAGCACAAGGGTATCTTCAGGCAGCACACGAAAGCGATCCAGCGATGCCAGAAATGCGCCGAGCGGATCCGCAGCGGGCTCACCGGCATGGAGCCCGATATAGGGCGAAATGCGCGGCAGGATCTGATCGGCGGCGATCAATATGCGCGCTTCGGCATTGAACAGGCAGGCCATATCCGGCGCATGGCCCTGGCCGGTGATGACCAGCCAAGGCTGCCCGCCAATCATCAGGCTTTGCCCATCGGAGATGGCTTCAAAAACACGCGGCAAGGGAGAGACGGATTTCACATAAAGCGGGCCACGCGCGCGGATAAAATCAGCATATTCAGCCGGCGCGCCGGCGGCTTCGGCGAAGCGCGCCTGATGTTCCACCATCTCCACGCCTGTGTCGAAGAATAGCGCGCGGGCCTGCAGCCATTCGATCTTGGTCATCAGCGGGCAAATTCCGTGATGTTCGGCAAGCCATCCCATCAGCCCGGCATGATCGGGGTGGAAATGCGTCACCAGCAGGCGCCGCAAGGGGCGCCCACCAAAGGCTTCCCCGCCCAAGGCTTTGCGCCATAAATCGCGGGCGGCGTCATTGGCGATGGAACAATCAATGGCAAGCCAACCCGGCCCATCTTCCAGCAGCCAGACATTCACATGGCTCGGCGGGAAGGGCAGGGGAAAGCGCAGCCAGCGCAGGCCGGGCCTAAGCGTCGCGGCCTGACCAGGCGCGGGGATATCGGGGATCATAACCCACCCTGGCGCGGAAGGTGGCGGGAGACAAGCAAGACAGTTCAAACCGCTTGACGCGAAAATGCGGCGGTCCTTCGGTGCCTCATTGTTTTCCCCCGCCAGTTATTCGCTGGAAAACGCAGCGGTTGAACACCTGTTAACCATTTTCCCGAGTCGGGGCGCCATAAAGGGCATCTGACGAACCCCTTCGAAGCCTCCGATCCCTTGCCCGGTGCACTACATGAAGCAGCCATCCCGAGCCATTTCTAGAAAACTTGCCGAGGCGATCGCACTGCTCCAACGGAGCGAATTCGCTGCCGCCAGGGCCGCCTTTGGGTCAATACTGAAACTCGACCCTCGCAATTTTGATGCCTTGCATTTCGCGGGAATCGCTGCCGCACAAATGGGGCATTTTGAAGAGGGCGAGGCCCTCATCCGTCGGGCCGTGGAGATCAATCCTCGCCATGCCGCCGCCCAGAGTAATCACGGTAGCGCGCTGATGCGTCTCAACCGGCATGAAGACGCTCTCACCAGTCTTGACCGCGCGATAGCGCTTGACCCAAAGGCCGCCAATGCCCACCAAAATCGTGGCGTCGCCTTGATGCGCATGAAGCGGCTGAAGGATTCTGTTGCCGCTTTTGATCGTGCCATTGCATTGAATCCCGATAACGCTGAATCACATAATGATCGTGCCTGCGCACTGATGGATCAATACAAGCTTGAGGATGCACTGGCTGGCTTTGAAAAGGCGCTGAGCCTGCGCCCAGGATCACCCGCCTTTTTGGTGAACAAGGCCCTGGTCTTGTGCATATTGCAGCGTCCCGCCGAAGCCTTGGAAGCCGCGGAGGCAGCGCTGCTCGGGAAGCCCGATGATACCTCTACCTTGATTGCGCGCACCCAGGCACTGCTTGCGCTTGGCCGGCCAAGTGACGGTCTCTGCACCATTGACCGGGCTCTAAAGATCAATCCCGAACTCGCTGAAGTTCATATATGGCACTCAACTACATTGATTTTACTCGGTCAGCCGGAGAAAGCCCTGCTGGCGGCTGAGACCGCCCTAACCCTTGCCCCTAAAGATGCATCCGCTCACCGGGGTTATGGTTTCGCGCTGGGCAATTTGAATCGGCTGGAAGAAGCAATGGTCAGTTATGATCATGCTCTGACTCTGCAGCCAGATGAAAGGGAATCCTTATGGAACCGCGCCCTGGCCTTGCTGGTGCTGGGGCGTTTCAAGGATGGATGGCTCGCCTACGAGCACCGGAACCTCCGCCACAAGACGTTGGCCGCACGCAAATATCCAAAACCGCTATGGTGGGGCAAGCAGCCGCTCAAGGATCAGCGTCTTTACATTTATTGGGAACAGGGGCTTGGCGATACGATCCAGTTCGCGCGCTATGCGTTGCTCGCTGCAGCCGCAGGTGCCAAGGTGGCTTTTTCCGTGCAAGATCCGTTGCTGCGCCTGCTCAAGGAGTTCGACTCGGCCATCACCGTGATCGGCCAGAATGAAGCGCCAACAGAATTCGATTTGCATTGCCCGCTGTTGACGCTGCCGTTGGCCTTCGGCACCAGGCTTGAAACCATCCCGGCCTTTGAAAACGGCTACCTC
>JADCGF010000024.1 GCA_020249145.1 Roseomonas sp.
CCCGGACTCCGTCCCAAGCGTATCGGCAGGGCCAAAAAATCACTGAAAATGGTTGTATTCAGGCGAAAGCAGCGTTGAAAACATGCGCGCGCGGCAAAATCGCGATACTCAATGGTAGCTTTTCAGCAGCCTGCTAGAGCGATCCCGTGAACGAATGTGAACGCAACATACCCTAAGCGTTGTCAGGCACCCGGCTTGTTCAATCCTTCGGCGGCAGATGGAGCGCCACAACCTCGCCCCCCTGCCCCGGCACTTGCGGAAAGCGCCGCCGCACATCCGGGTCATGCCCTGGAATGACACGGCTATCATCGCCCCCCGCCAGCTTCTTCGCCGCGCGCCAGCCCGCCGCCATCGCCCCCAAATCGTAAATGATCGGGAAGGGATTGCCGCTCAGTGCATTCGCATAGAAATGCATGGCGTCTGAGGCCAGCACCACCGGCCCACGTGCCGTTTCAACGCGCACCACTTGCAAGCCATCCGAATGCCCACCGACGCGATGCACGGAAACGCCCGCCGCCACCTCGCCGTCACCATCATGGAACACGACGCGATCCGCATAAAGCGCCTTCACCATGGCGACCACATGAGCGGCTTCGAAGGGCAGGCGGATGGCGTGCACGCACATATGCCGGCCGGTTGCGAAATGCATTTCGCGTTCCTGCAAATGGAACTTCGCACCGGGGAACATGCCAAGCGAACCCGCGTGATCATAATGCAAATGCGTGATGATCACGTCTGATACCTTGGCGGCATCCGTGCCCATGGCCTTCAGGCTATCGCGCACATTGCGCGCGATAGTGCGGCCTCTGCCAGCAGCCGTTTCCTCATCAAAGCCAGTATCCACCACGATTTCCTGCCCATCCGGCGCACGCAGCAACCAGATGAAGTAATCAAGCGGCATCGCTTCATGCGCATCGGGCACGGGCAGCAGAAAATTCGTCTGCGCCGTGCGTTCATGCCGCCCATAGCGGATGGCATAGACTTCCCAATTCATGATTCCTTGTTCCCCCCAAGTACCGTGCCGGTCATTTGTTCCAGCATTTTCGCGAGTGCGGTGTGGTCAACACCCGGGCCAAGTGATGTTGATGCGGCAAGCCACATCTCCCGACACAAGGCTGAGAATGGCGCGGGCGTTGTTGTCTCTCGTCCCACTTCAAGGGCGATGGACAGATCCTTCACCATCAGATCAAGCCCAAACCCAGCATCGAAGCGCCGGGAAAGCACATATTCCTTGAACTTCTTCTGCGTGGAATTATTCATGCCGGAACTGGCATTCAACACATCTACCATCGTCGTCGGATCAAGCCCGAAGCGCTGGCCGATCAGCAAGGCTTCAATGCCGATCAGATAACCGCCAGCCGAGACCAAGTTATTCAGCGCCTTCATCGCCTGACCGGCGCCGATATTGCCGCAGCGATAGACGGATGTGCCCATCGCCTTCAGCACGGGCTCTGCCCGATCAATCTCTGCTGCCGGGCCGCCCACCATAATGGCAAGCTGGCCCGATTTAGCGCGCGGCACGCCACCCGAAACTGGGCAATCAATCATCGCAACACCATGGCCCGCCAGCATCGCCGCGATTTCCCGCGTGCGGCCTGGCTGGCCAGAGGTCATGTCAATCACCAGCATGCCAGGCTTGAGCGATGGCAGCATGGCTTCCACCGCCTCCCCAACCTGCTTGCTGGTGGGGACAATCATCACCACGCAATCGGCGTCGGCGGCGGCCTCTGCCGGCGTTGCAGCGGCTTTCGCACCGGTTTCCGAGGCGAAGGATGCGGCGCGGCCAGGCACCACATCGCATACCGTCACGTCAAAGCCGGCCTTCACCAGATTGGCCGCCATGGGCCAACCCATATTGCCGATGCCGGCGAAGGCGATGCGCTTAAGTGCAGCCGACATCACTTCTTCCCCGGAATGGCGCCTTCGGCGATCAATACTTCATGCGCGGCCTTGAAGGCATCAAGCCCGGCGGGGATGCCGCAATAGGCCGTGGCATGCAGCAAAGTGGCTTTGATTTCATCCACGGTGACGCCGTTATTCAGCGCGCCCTTCACATGCAGTTTCACTTCCGGGATTTTGCCGAGTGCCGTCAGCATCGCCAGATTCAGCAGAGAACGCGTCTTGCGGTCCAGCGTTGGGTCGCCCCAGGCCCAGCCCCAGGCCCAGGCGGTGGTGGCGCGCTGGAAGGACATCATGAATTCATCGGCCTTCGCCATGGACGAATCCACATATTCCGGGCCCAATACCGCACGGCGGATGGGTAAACCTTTATCGAACAGCGCCTGATCGTCGGACATCTTATGCTCCTTCATGGATTGGATGGGGCAGGCTGGCGTGGTGGCGCCATGCGGTCAACCGGGGGCGGGTTGCGCGAAAGCTATTCCGCTTCTTCCGGCTGATACCAAGGCCAGCGCTGCTTCACGACCGGGCTATCCGGCGCATAGGCGATGCAGGTGCCAATCAATGCCGGCCCGACCTTTTTCTCATCCACCACCTCTCCGGCGGCGCGCCGCGCTTCGGCCTGTTCGCGTTCCCGCTGGCGGCGCACGGGGTAAAGCGTTTGGAAGGCAACCGTGCCCATTTGGCCGATCACCTCGCGCAAATGCGTGCAGCCATGGATGCCACCGACCCGTTCATTCACTGCGCGCACAAAGCCAGGCCCGATCTTGAGGCCCGCGAGGCGCGCGAAATTGGGCGCCGCCGCCGGGCAGACATCATAGGGCGTGAAATCGGATGCGGCTTCGCAGGACAGCACCTCAAAATCCTCCGTGATGGTCATGCGGATCCACATGCCATGCAAAGCCTCACCAGGTTCAATCCAGCCGCGGCCTTCATTGTTGAAGCCGTAGCTTTTGGTATCCACCAGATGGGCTTCGATATCGAAAAGCCCGTCCTTGCGTTGATAGCCGCGCAATTGGATGTCGCGCAGATGGAGCAGATTACGCTCGACGGGTTCAGAAAGCGGCATGGGTCAATATCCAGTTACGCTGCAATGCGAGAGCCTTCTGCCATGATGCGCGCATCAGGGCCAGATCAGGCGGCGGTTAGGCGTATTGTGCCGTATAAGGTTTGGTCCATTGCCAGCAGCCGCATGGGTGCCGCAGCGCCAAGCGCCGGGCAGTTGGGCGCATCGGGCATGTGGCTGACGGGTTCCACGCAGATCACGGGCTGGGTGGGTGGCGCATAGACCTGAACGCCTGCGGCGAAATCGCCTGTGGCGGTGAGGGTGATGGTGCCAGCGGGTGTAACGAGGCGCGCAACGCCATCCCAGCCGGCAAAGAAATTGTCGAGTCCGATCAGCCCAGCCTCATCAGCTGCGATGCCGGTGCAGGGTGTGACGTTTTCCGGCAACCCGCGCATATTGTGATTGGCGCGCTGCGTGGCGTTCAGATGCAGCGATGTCGCAGCGCTGCGGGTGAACCAGGGGTGCCAGCCCATGCCATAGGGCGCGGGTGCTGCGCCTTCATGTCGCAAGATCATCTCCATTAGGACGCCATGGACATCAAGCAAAACCGTAAGCCTCGCCGTGTAGTCGAAAGGCGCGAAGGTCAGTTGTTGTTGCAGAACCACCTGATCCGACGCAGCGTTTACCAATTCCCAGGGCCGATCACGCGCCAGCCCGTGAATGGCGGTGCCTTCCTCTGCGCGATTGATCGGCATAGCGAGTCCTGCGATGCGCCCGCCATCCAGCCGATTAGCCCAGGGCAGCATCCAGAAGGCGCCATAGCTGCCCGGATGGCGCGCACCCTCAGGCTTTGGGACCAGCACATCATGCCCATGCCACTGCAGGCTTGAAAAAGCCGCGCCCTGTTCCGGGCAGATCAGCGCCTGCCAATCACCATGATGCAGCTTCATTCCGGCGCGAAGTGATCCCGCGGTGATGGCGCGCTGCGGGAATACTCAATGGCGGTATAGGCGCCGCCCTGGTAGCGTTCTGAAACCGGATCGGACGTAATGCCTTCAAGCTCGGCGCGCCAGATTTCGGCATTGTCTTGCGGCACCCAGCCGATGCGTGCGCGGTGATCCTCTCCCCAATAGCCGGTCGGGTTGTTGGATTGACCCCAAATCACCGCATGACCGACTTTCTCGGCCAGGACGCAGCATTCAATCAAGCGCGTAAGATCAGGATAGGACAACCAGGTGGACAGCATACGCCGATCAAGCGGCTTCGGCTGGCAGGAACCGATGCGGAGGTTGATGTTCTCAACCCCATGCTTGTCCCAATACATCCGCCCCATCATCTCGCCATAGACTTTAGAGATTCCGTAATAGCCATCGGGGCGGAACGCACAATCCGCATCCAGCTTCGCATCATTGCCGCGCGGGCGTTCATGAAAGCCGATGGTGTGATTAGAACTGGCGAAAATCACACGCGCGCCTTCGCGCCGTGCGGCTTCATACACGTGATAAAGCCCGAGCAGATTGGGGCCGAGGATTTCCTCAAACGGGCGCTCCACACTCACACCGCCAAAATGCAGAATGGCGCCGCAGCCTTCCGCCTGACGCAGCAACGCCACGCCATCATTCAAATCCGCCTGCACAAAGCGCGCGGATGGCGGCAGCGCATCCGGGAAGGGCGCGATATCCGTCAGGCGCAAAGCCCAGCCAAGCGCACCCAGGCTTTGCGTCAGGTGACGCCCAAGCGCGCCGGAAGCGCCGGTCAGCAATATAGGTTTCGCGGGCGCATTCATGGCGTCAGCCTCCATAGCCAAGCAGCAGGCGCGGCAGTGTCAGCGACATGGCCGGCCAATAGGTGGTGAGCACCAGCGCAAGCAATATGGCGCCGTAAAAAGGCCAGATGGTGCGCATGACCTGTTCCATGGGTATTCGGCCGATGGCGCAACCCACAAACAACACAGCGCCCACCGGCGGCGTGGTGAGCCCGAGGCCAAGATTCATCATCATCACCATGCCGAATTGCACAGGATCAACGCCAATCGCGGTAACCACAGGCAGGAAAATTGGCGTCGTGATAAGGATCAACGCCGCCATATCCATCACGCAGCCAAGCAACAGCAAACAGACATTGATCATCAACAGGATCACGATGGGGTTGGCGCTGATGGCAAGCATGCCATCCGTCAGCAATTCCGGCAGGCGATACATGGCCAGCAGCCAAGCGAAAGCCGTTGCCGTGCCAACCAGCAGAAACACGACCGAGGTAGTGCGCACACTGGCCTTCACCGCAGTAACAAAATCTGGCCAGGAAAGATTGCGATACACCAGCAATGTGACCACCAGCGCCCAGATCGCGCCAAAGGCAGCGCTTTCCGTCACGGTGAAAACGCCCGACAGCACACCGCCCAGAATGATCACGGCGGTCAGCAACCCCGGCAGCGCATCAATTAAGGTCCAGAACAAATGCCGGAACCCCGCCCAACCTTCTGAAGGATAGCCGCGCCGCACCGCCATGACATAGGCCGCGATGCCAAGGAAAAGGCACATGACAATACCGGGCACAATGCCCGCGATGAACAAGGCGCTCACGGAAATGCCACCACCCGCCGCGAGCGAGTAGAGAATCATATTGTGGCTGGGCGGAATCAGAATGCCCGCAATGCTGCTGGTGACGGTGAGCGAGACAGCGTAATCCACCCCATACCCCTTGGCCTTCATCGCCGGGATCAGGATGGTGCCGGTGGCGGAAGTATCCGCAACCGCTGAACCTGAAATGCCACCAAACAGCATGGAGGTTGAAACATCCACCATCCCCAAGCCGCCACGCATCCAGCCAACGCAAGCGGAAGCAAGCGCGATCAAGCGGCGCGCAATGCCGCCATGGAGCATGATCTCGCCCGCGAAAATGAAAAAGGGAATGGCGAGTAGGGAGAAGATGCTCATGCCACTCGCCATTTGCTGGAAGACAACGGCGGGGTTCAGCCCTTCATAAATGAAGCCGGCCAAGGCGGCGATGCCAAGGCAGAAGGCGACCGGCACCCCGGCCATGACACTTAGCGCGAATACCGCGAAGATCAGAAGAAGGCCGGGTTCCATCTGCCTATTGCAAAAATGCTGCGGCGGGGCCGCGTTTTTCCGGCGCTTCGGGCACGAAGATATCGCGCAACACCTGCTCCACGGCGAAAAGTGCCACCAACGCCCCACCCAGCACCATCGGCGCATAGGTCCAGCCCTGGCTGATGCCAAGCAAGGGGATACGGAAATTCCGTACCATTTCCACCAATTCCCAGGACCAGATCGCCATGCCAAGGCCAAAGGCGCCGACCAGCGCATCGCAGCCAAGGGCCATCCAGCGCTGCAAGGCACCCGGCAGGGCTTCGCGCAAGCCAAGCACGGAAAGATGAAAGCGTTCCCTTACACCCACCGCCGCCACTGGCATGGCGATGCACAGAATGGCGAGTGTCGCGCCGCGTTCGATCCAGGTTGGCGTATCATTCAGCACATAACGGCCAAAGACCAGCCAGCCCATCATCACCACCAACGCGACCAAGGCCGTGCCGGCCAGCGCGATGGTCACGCCGGCCAGCACATCCAAGACGCGCGCAAAAACCGCGAGCGGCGCGGGCAAATCACCGCGCCGCCGCGTTTCTTCAAGGCTCACCGCGTTTCACGTATGCGCTTGAGTAGATCCGCCATGCGCGGCGCCGAGGCATATTTGGCATAGACGGGTTCCATCAGCGCCTGCCAGGGGCCGCGATCCGCAACCTCAATCACCGTGGCACCGCCCGCAATCACACGATCACGAGAGGATTTTTCGCGCTCTGCCCAAAGCTGGCGTTGCAGCACGGCACTTTCCCGCGCCGCATCGCGCAGAATGGCGCGCTCAGCCTCATTCAAACGCTGCCAGCGTTGGCGGCTGACCACGAGCACTTCTGGCACATTGGAATGTTCCGTGGTGGTGTAGAATTTCGCCACTTCGAAATGTCGCGTGCTTTCATAGGAAGGCCAATTGTTTTCCGCGCCATCAATCACGCCGGATTGCAGGCTGGTAAAGACCTCACCAAAGGGCAGCGGCGTTGGGTTGGCACCCATGGCGCGCATGATGTCAATCCAAAGGTCTGAGGTCTGCACACGGATTTTCATGCCCCGCACATCGGCGGGTGTGCGCACCGGGCGCACCGTATAAAGGCTGCGCGCCCCCGCATCATACCAGGCAAGAGTGATGAGCCCGATCGCTTCCAGATCGCGCGCGATATCCTCCCCAATCGCGCCATCCACAACGCGGTGGCTATGGCCGACATCGCGGAACAGGAAGGGCAGAGTCAGAATGGCAGTGGAAGGTGCCAAATTGTTCAAAGGCGACAGATTGAAATTGGCGAAATCAATCGTGCCAAGGCGCATCTGCTGAATGGCTTCATCCTGCTGGCCAAGCTGCGCGGAATGGAAGGTGCGCAGGCGAATGCGGTTATTGGTGCGCTGGCCGACCAGTTCCGCAAAGCGATCCATGCCGCGGCCATTGGGATAATCAGCGGCGTGGATATTCCAGCCGCGCCATTCCTGCGCCGAAACCTGCGCCGGCGCGAAAGCCATGAGCGAAAGCGCAGCCGCGGCCACGGCACCAAGCAAGCCGCCGCGACGGGGTTTTGAGAGCAAGGACATGATGTCTCCTCCAGCCGGGCGGTCCTGGCCGCCCTGTTATTGGGTGTGAATGGCTGATCCTGACCGGATGGGCGCGCGCCCGTCAATGCAAAAGGGCTCCAACTGGGTAAGGATTGGCCTTGGCCGCGCTTCCGGCCATGATTTCCGCCGCAACCCTTCTCAACACCGGATACCGCCCCATGCCGACAACCGTGATTGAAGCCGCCGCCGCGCTTGCCGCCGGGCGCACCAGCGCCGCCGCTTTGGTCGAAGCAGCCTTGGCGCGCATCGCCGATCCCGCTGGCGAGGGTGCCCGCGCCTTCATGGTGGTTCACGCGGAAACGGCACGCGCCACAGCAAATGCCATGGATGCATTGCGCAAGGCGGGCCGCGCGCCAAGCCCCTATGCCGGCATTCCAATCAGCGTCAAGGATTTGTATGGCGAAGCGGGCATCACATCGCGTTCCGGTTCGGTGGTGCTGAAGGGCAGCGCGCCGGCGGCAGAGGATGCGCCAACGGTGCAACGCCTGCGCCGCGCGGGGTTTGTCGTGCTTGGCCGCACCAATATGGTGGAATTCGCCTTTTCCGGCCTTGGCGTGAACCCGCATTACGGCACACCGAAAAGTCCCTGGGATCGCGCCACCGGGCGCCTGCCGGGGGGTTCTTCCTCCGGCGCTGGTGTGGCGGTGGCGGATGGCATGGGCTTTGTCGGGCTTGGCACGGATACGGGCGGTTCCTGCCGCATCCCTGCGGCGCTTTGCGGTGTTGTCGGCTGGAAGCCCACGGCAAAGCGGGTGCCGATTACGGGCATTTTGCCTTTGTCGCCTTCTCTTGATTCCGCCGGGCCCCTGGCGCGCAGCGTTGCCGATTGCGCGCTGATTGATGGCTTCATGGCCGGTGAGGAAGCGCCCACCCCCCCTGCCCCACCCGCGATGCAAAGCCTTACCTTTGCCCTGCCGCGCGGCACCTATTTGACCGATGGCATGGATGGCCATGTCGCCGCCGCTTTCGAAATGGCCTTGCGCAAGCTTGCACTTGCTGGCGCGCGCATCATTGAAATTGATCTGCCGGAATTGGCGGAGATTCCCCAAGTGACCGCTGCTGGCGGTTTCCCGGCAAGCGAGGCTCTGGCCTGGCATCGCCGCCTGATTGCCGAGAAAGCCGATGGCTACGACCCGCGCATTTTGAAACGCATCCGCCGTGGAGAAGGCATGTCGGCGGCGGATTACATTGATCTGGTCAATGCGCGCGCGCGCATTATCGCAAGTGTGGCGCCGCGTACCGCGCCGTTTGATGCGCTGATCTGCCCGACCTGCCCGCTGATCCCACCCGCCATCGCGGAAGTGGAGGATGAGAAGGAATACAACCGCATCAATATGCTGCTGCTGCGCAATACGAGTGTCGGAAACTTCCTTGATCGTTGTTCGATCAGCCTGCCCTGCAACGCGCCGGGGGAGGCACCGGTTGGGCTGATGCTGACCGGCGCGCATGGCGCGGATCGGCATCTATGCGCGGTATCGGCGGCGGTTGAGGCAACGCTCGCGGCGTGAGGGCGCGCGTTAGCCCTTTTTCTCATCCCCCGGCAAATCAATCCCGGTGATGGCCTGCCAGACGCGAATAACAAAACCATCATCCGCCTGCCCCTGCCCCATGGCGCGCGCGGCGGTGAAAAGCTGTTGCGCTTGTGCGGCCAAGGGCACCGGGAAATTCAGGCCGCGCGCCATCTCATTCACCAGGCCGAGGTCTTTGACAAAGATATCAACCGCGCTGCGCGGTGTGTCATCGCCGGTCAGCACGCGCGCCATGCGGTTTTCAAACATCCAGGAATTGCCCGCCGCACTCGTCACCACATCATAGAGCGCTTGGGGATCAGCGCCGGCGCGAATGCCAAGCGCCATCGCCTCGGCCGCCGCGGCGATATGCACACCGGCCAGCAATTGATGGACCACCTTCACCGTGGCCCCGATGCCGATCTCGTGACCCAGCCGCCAGACTTTGGTTGCAATCGCATCAAACACAGGCGTGGCTTTGGCGAAGGCGGCTTCACTGCCCGCGCCCATGACGGTCATTTCACCGGCACACGCCTTCACAGCCCCACCGGAAACGGGCGCATCCAGATAGAGCAAGCCCAAAGCTTCCGCCTTGGCCGCCAGGGCCCGCGCTGCATCCGGCGCCATGGTGGCGGAGGAGATAATGACCGCACCTTTCGCCATGCGCGGCGCAGCACCTTCGTTGCCGAAAACAGCAGTTTCGGTTTGCGCGGCATTCACCACCAACACCACCAGCGCTTCCATCCCCGTTGGCAAATCGCTCGCTTTCGCCACCGCTGCGCCACCGGCAGCGATGAATTCATCCCGCGCTGCCGCGCGCGGATCGCAGCCTGTCACGTCCAGCCCCGCACGCAATGCGCTGAGCGCGGCACCCATGCCCATGCTGCCCAAACCAATCACCCCAACGCGCATGGCGTCGTTCCTTTCAAAAAAGCGCGCGCAGCACCTGCACCAGCGCCGTGATCACCACTAGCACCAAGACAATCCGCTGCAATTTGTCCATGGAAGGCATGGGCGCATCACCCCGCGCGGAAGGCCAGCACAACGCCATGCGCTGCCGCTGGCGCCACGGCAATGCCGTCGCCGGGAATGGCGGTGAAGGGCAGGCCGGCCTTGACCAGGCAGGCTTGCGCTGCCGCCAGGTCAGCCACCGTAATGCCAAGCGTCACCGGCCCTGCTTCCGGCAAGCCAGCAAGGTCAAGCGCGCCATAACGCGCAGCAAGGGCAGCGCGATTCAGCACCAGAATAGGCGCGGCTTCAGTGCGCACCTGCCAAAGGCCATCGCTGATCGCCTCAGGCAAGCTATCCAGCAATTTGCCGATGGAAGCGGCAACCGCAGCGGGATCAGCGGCCAAAACCTCAATCCCCGTCAAGCCTTTTGCGGTATTGGCATGGGTCATGCTGCCAGGCACCCAGGTCGCGCCAGGGGTGAGGTGCTGGCAGGCAAAAATGCGCAAACCAGGTGCGACAGGATCAACCAAGTGAAAGGTATTGAAACGCGTTTCCGTGCGCGACCCATCAGGCATATCAACGAGCCTGCCGAAGCGCATCACCGGCATGGTCGGGATGCCGCGCGCCGCGACCTCGGCGGCGCCTTTTTCGGCATCATGCGCGCGCATGGCAATCGCGGTCATGCCTTCGCGTACCTCCAACACCGCGCGCCATTTCGCATTGGCTTCGGTCGGCGTCAGCACGCCCAGAATTTCGAAGTAATCCTTCTCCAGCATCACGCAATTATTGCCGGTGCCCATATGGGCGGAATGCACGCCGCGCGGCGCGACCGTAAAGCCGGCACGCGCAAAGGTTTCAGCCGCCTTGTCCAAATCCCTGACCAGCACAACGCAATGGTCAATGCCACCCACATGTTGCAGCATGAAGCGCTCTCCTCAGCCCGCCACGGGCACAAGCCGCGTGAGGCGCGGCGGGTTTTGTTCCGACAGGAAGATACTACCATCCGGCGCCAGCCACATGCCATGCGCGCCATTCAAGACCGGGCGGCAACGGCCAATCAGCGTGCCATCCTGCGCCAGCAGGGAAAGTCGCGGCACCTGATCCGTGACATAAAGCGTACCCCCCGGCCCACCATGCACTGACATGGGCTTGTGATGATCCTCCCAATCAGCCAGCCATTCGCCGTCACCGGTAAAAACCTGCACGCGGTTGTTTTCGCGGTCCGCCACGGTCACGCGGCCATCGGGCAGCACCCAAACCGAATGCGGCGTGGAAAATTCGCCAGGCCCCGCGCCAGGCCGCCCCCAATGGCCCATGGGCGTGCCATCCGCGCTGAAGCGATGCACCACCGAAGCGCCATAGCCATCCGCAACATAAATCGAACCATCCGGCCCGAAGGCGACATCGCAGGGCGCGTTGAAGGGCTCGCCCGGTTTGTGCCGCTTACCGATGCCGCCGAGCCTTTTGCCGTGACGATCGAAAATAATGATTTCCTGAGCATCACGATCCACGACAAAAACGCGGCCATCAGGATGGACCGACAGCATATGGCCATCAGCCACTTCATCTCCGCCCCAGGCGGCGATGCGCCTGCCATCAGGTCCCAGCACCACTACGGCGGGGCCGGCGGCGCCCGCATAAGGGTCTTGCCGCAATTGGCAATAGACATTGCCTTCCGCATCGCAGGCAACATCAGAAGGCGCGCCCACCCCCATCGGCACATCGCCCCAGGGGCGTTCGATGCGATAGAGCGTCTCGGCAAGGCGCACATGAAGCGTGTGGCGTGTCATGCTTTGCTCCCTCATGTTTTGCCATCATGCCCCAAGCACCACATTGCGTCGAATGGCGCCTTTGGGGCTTGGAAGGCCGGGCGTGACGCTTTACGTAGGGCGCATGGCGAAAGACCCTTTGGTGATGCTGCAAAAACTCCGCCGCCTGGAAGCCCAGGCGGAACGCCGTGCTCTGGCCGAAAGGCTGGCCGCCGAGGAAGCCGCGCGGCAAGCGGTGGCCGCCACCGATCAGGCGCTGCGGCAGGAAAGCTCAGAAGGCTGGAACCCGAATCTCGGCGCCTTTATCCAAAAAGCACTTGATGATCGCGCCGCCGCAAAGGCCGCACAGGAAGACGCAGAGCGGCAGACGGATCGTCAGCGGCAAATGCTGGCCGATGCACGCGCCGCTGAACGCGTGGTTGAAAAGCTCCGCGAGAATCGCGCGGCGGAGGCTGCGCGCGAAGAAGCGCGCCGCGAACAAAACCTGATGGATGAAGCGGCGCGCAAGCCTGGCTGAAAGGCTACCGCCCCTTGAAAACTGGTTTGCGTTTTTCGGCAAAGGCAAGCTGCGCTTCGCGCGTATCTTCTGTCCGCGACAGCGCCGCTGTTTGCGTCTGTTCGTAACGGTAACCTTCTGACAGCGGCAGATATTCCGTCAGCGTGAAGCCGCGCTTCGCGGCTTCCACCGCCAGCGGCACCTTGGACGCAATCTCCGCCGCAATACCCTGCGCGGTCGCCAGCAATTGATCCTGCGGCACACAGGCGGAAGCGACATTCATGCGGAATAGATCAGGCCCATAAAAACGCCGCGCCGTGTAGAGCATCAGCCGCGCATTGGATTGGCCAAAATGGCGCAGCACATGGCGCACACCGCCGGCAAGCCCAACCTCGACCTCGGTCATGGACATGAAACTGTCTTCCGCCACCACAATGATATCGCAGACCAAAGCCAGCACACAGCCCGCGCCAATCGCCGCACCATTCACCGCGGCAATCACCGGCTTGCCGCATTCCATCACGCAATCAAAACCGGCCCGCACCAGCCGGTTATGGCGCGGAAAGGCGCCAGGCCGCGTGACATCGGGCCTGTCCTTCAAATCAGCGCCGGCAGAGAAATTTCGCCCCTCACCCGTCAGCACAATCGCGCGCACTTCAGGCATTTCGTGGAAAGCATCGAAGATGCGCGTGATTTCATCGCGAAAAGCGCTGTTTTGCGCATTCACGGGCGGGCGCGTGATCATCACCGTTGCGACGTGATTGCTGATGCTGACCTTGAAGGCTTGCAGATCAGGAAAGGGGTTCATTGGCTACTCCAGTGCCCTGGTTCCGGGGCGGTTTCTTGCGATCACGCGATTCATCCGATGGAAAGCCCGGTCGCGGCCACAATGCGCCGCGCGACTTCGCGGTCCTTGGCAATCACCGCCTGATAGGCGGCGGGGGAGGATATCACCGGGTCCGCCCCGGTCGCTTCCAGCCGCGCCTGAATGGCAGGGTCCTTCAGCGCGTGATGAATGGCGGCGACAAAGCGATTCTGCGCGGCTTCCGGCGTGCCGGCGGGGGCAAAACACCCTGTCCAGGACACCAGATCATAGCCGGGATAGGTCTCAGCAATCACGGGAATTTGGCGGAGGCTGGCCTGCCGTTCCGCCGCCGTGCTCGCCAGCAATGTGGTGCCGCGTTCCACGGCGGGTTTCAGGCTTGAAAAGGAAATCAGGCCAGCATCCAACCTGCCCCCCGCCAATTCGCGCGCCACATCGGCACCGCCGCGATAGGGGATGTGTTCCAGCTTGATGCCGGCCATCAATTGCAGCAATTCGCCCATGAAATGGCCGATATGCGCGACCCCAGGCGTGCCATAGGTGATTTCGCCGGGCCGGCGCTTGGCTTCCGCTACAAACCCCGCAAGGTCTCGCGCCGGAAAGCCCGCGCGCACGCCAAGCATATAGGGCTGGGTTGTGACCTGCACCACGGGAATGAAAGCCGTGGTATAGTCTATCGGCAGGCTGCGGCTGACCAAAGGCAGGGTGGCGAAGGTCGCACCTTCGAACAAAAATGTGTGGCCATCAGCGGGGCTTTGCGCGACCGCCATGGCGCCAATCGAACCAGAAGCGCCGGTACGGTTTTCGATGATGAAGGATTGACCGAGATGTTCCGCCACTTTCGGCTGAATGATGCGTGCAATGGTATCCGCAACACCGCCCGCGCTATAGGGCACAATCATGCGCACGGGCCGATCCGGATAACTGCCCTGCGCGAAGCTGGGGCGCGCCAGAAAAGGCGCAGCAAGACCAAAGCCTGCAAGCCCGCGCCGCGTGATTCCCACCATGTCACCCTCCCCTGGCTTGACCGCGCATCTTCGGCGCGGCGTGATAGGGTCAGACGGTGCGGCGCGACTGGCGCCTTAGTCAAGAATCAGGGGAAGCAGCATGGCCGCGACATTGTTCGACAAGATTTGGGACCCGCATGTGATTGCGGATCTCGGTTCCGGCTGGTCGCTGCTGCATTGCGACCGCGTGTTGCTGCATGACCTTTCCGGCGGGCGCGCGCTGCAGGAAGTTGGCGAAGCAGGCTATGCCGTACCGCATCCTGAACTTGTCTTCGCCACACCGGATCATGCGGTTTCGACCTCGCCTGGCCGCACGGCGGAAAGCTTCCCAAAGGGCGGAGAGCTGATCGCGGGCCTGCGCAAGCGCGCCGCGGAAACCGGCGTCAGGCTTTTCGATCTCGGTCAGGATGGCAATGGCATTGTGCATGTGATGGGGCCAGAGCTTGGCATTGTGCTGCCCGGCACCACGCTTGTCTGTGGTGATAGCCATACCTGCACCAATGGCGGGCTTGGCGCCTTGGCCTTCGGCATTGGCGCATCAGAATTGCGCCATGTGCTGGCCACACAAACCCTGCCGCAGAAAAAACCGAAGCGCATGCGCATTCGCTTTGAAGGCGCGGCCCCTGCCGGCGTGACACCGAAGGACATGATCCTGCATGCCATTGGCCGTTTCGGCACCGGTGCTGGCACGGGCTATGCGGTGGAATATGCCGGTTCCGCAGTGCGCGCGCTTTCGGTGGAAGGGCGGCTCACGCTTTGCAATCTTTCCATTGAAATGGGGGCGAAGATGGGCATGGTCGCCCCCGATGATGTGACCTACACATGGCTCGCGGGCCGCCGCTTCGCGCCCAAGGGCGCGGCCTGGGATGCGGCGCTGGCGCAGTGGCGCAGCCTGCCAAGCGACACGGATGCAGTGTTTGACTCTGATCTTGTGATCACCATGACGGATATCGCGCCGCAAATCACCTGGGGCACCAGTCCGGAACAGGTGCTGCCTGTCACGGGCCATGTGCCGGACCCTGCTTCGGCAACTGATCCGATCCGCCGCGCTGCTTTTGAAGCGGCCCTGGCCTATATGGATTTGCAGCCCGGCCAGCCGATTGCGGGCACGAAGATTGATTGGGTCTTCATCGGTTCCTGCACCAATTCCCGTATCGAGGATTTGCGCGCCGCCGCCGCCGTGCTGCGCGGGCGCAAGGTGGCGCCGCATGTCACCGCCTGGGTGGTGCCGGGGTCTGAACGCGTGAAGCGCGAAGCGGAAGCGGAAGGGCTGGACGCTGCCTTCACCGCCGCCGGCTTCGAATGGCGCGAACCTGGCTGCGCGTTATGTGTCGCCGCCAATGGAGAAGCCGTGCCGCCTGGCGCGCGTTGCGTTTCCACATCGAACCGCAATTTCGTTGGGCGTCAGGGGCCGGGGGCGCGGACGCATTTGGCCTCTCCCGCCATGGCGGCGGCAGCGGCTTTGGCAGGTGAGATCGCCGATGTGCGGCAATTCGCGGCGTAAAAGGGGGGCAGGTATCATGGAAAAATTCACGAAACTCTCCGGCCCCGCAGCGCCCCTGATGCGCAACAATGTAGATACGGATCTGATCATCCGCATCCAGCGCCTGGTCGGCACCGGGCGCACCGGGCTTGGGCCTTATGCTTTCGAGAATTTGCGCTTTCTGCCCGATGGTTCGGAAAATCCGGATTTCGTGCTGAACAAGGCGCCTTATCGGGAAGCGCCCATTCTGTTGGCCGGCGCCAATTTCGGCTGCGGGTCATCACGCGAAGGCGCGGTTTGGGCGCTGATGGGGGCGGGCATTCGCTGCGTGATTGCGCCAAGCTTCGGCGATATCTTCCACAATAACTGCTTCCAGAACGGCCTGCTGCCGATTGCCCTGCCCGAGGAAGTAGTGACGCAAATCGCCACCGAAACCGAAGCAAGCCAGGGTGCGCGCCATACCGCGATTGATCTTGTGCGTCAGGTGGTGATGACGCCGGAAGGCGCTGAAATCCCCTTCAGCATTGATGCGCGCAAGCGCGATGCGCTGCTGGAAGGGCTGGATGATATTGCGCTGACGTTGCGACTCAAGGATCAGATCGCCGCCTGGCAGGCTGCGGATCGCGCCAAGCGCGGCTGGGTCTGGGACAGTGTGAAACTATAAAAAATTAGGGCGAGCGATGTGCCCGCCCGTCCTGGCTTCAGCCATGTGGCGACATGCGGCGCGCGGTTTCCTGCAATTCCTTGGCCTTCTTCACGGCGCGATCAATCTGGGTTGCGGTACGATCAAGCGCATCACGATAGGCGAGTATCCCATCCTGCATGCCACCGACCTTGGTCTTCAATTCCCCCATGGCGGAGCGGAAATCCGATGTCGCGCGCGCCTGGGCGCGCAGCGCTTCATCAAGCTTATGCAGCGCGATGCGCAGCCGATCCTGCGGGCGCTGCGGGAAGGCAACGATTTCCGCCGCTTTGGCTTCGGTTGCTGGAAGGGTGATAGTGGATGCGCTCATCGCTTCGGTCTCCGTTTGGTTAACCTAAGACTAATACAGATTAAAAGAAATTGCCAGAGAATTTTTGAAAAAATAAGAAATTCTGAAGATTTCATCGAAGCTATTGTTTTATGCGCAATTTTTTTGACTGAAATTTGCCAAATAAAACTTGGAGTAAAATCACATTTATTTTAATTCAACCAAAGGTTCTGCCCCCTGCCCCGCATAAACGAAGCAAGGGGCAGCAGCGTTTACCGATTCGTGAAAGCGGCCTTCCGCTTTTCGGCGAAAGCCGACATGCCTTCCTTCTGATCCGCCGTCGCAAACAGGGAAAGGAATAGCCGCCGTTCCGTGCGTACGCCTTCTGTCAGGCTGCTTTCAAAGGCGGCATTCACAGCCTCCTTCGCCATGGCAACAGAAGGCCCGGAAAGGGAGGCGATCTTCTCCCCAATCTTCAGCGCTTCGGCAATCAGATCAGCGGCGGGCACCACGCGGCACACCAGATTGGCGCGTTCGGCTTCTTCGGCATTCATCATGCGCGCGGTCAGGATCATTTCCATGGCCTTGGATTTGCCGATGGCGCGCGTCAGCCGCTGCGTGCCGCCCGCACCCGGGATGATGCCCAGATTGATTTCCGGCTGCCCGAACTTCGCCGTGTCAGCCGCGATGATCAGATCACACATCATCGCCAATTCGCAGCCACCGCCCAGCGCAAAGCCGGCCACGGCAGCAATCACGGGCTTTTGGATTTCCAGCACGGTTTCCCAATTGGCGCCGATGAAATCATTGAAATAGACGCCGGGGAAATTGCGTTCCTTCATTTCCTTGATATCGGCGCCCGCCGCAAAAGCCTTTTCGTTGCCGGTGATGACAATGGCGGCAATCGCGGGGTCCTTATCAAAGGCGCGCAAGGCAGTGCCCAATTCGATCATCAATTGATCACAAAGCGCATTCAGCGCCTGGGGGCGGTTCAGCCGGATCAGACCGGTTTTGCCGTGGGTTTCAACCAGGATCATTTCAGGGGCCATGGCGGTTCTCCTTCATCTGTTGTGCTGCATAAGGCCATAGCACAGCCCTGAAGAAAACTGCCCCTGTCAGGGCAGAGCGTGGCGTTCAGATTTTCTCCACCCGCGTCAGCCAGCATCCCGGCCGCGCGGTGTGGATATTCACATAAGCCACGCGCGGGTCCCCGATCCGGGCGCGCAGCGCTGCCTCCGCCTCCTCCCCCGGCACAACAATGCCAAGATCATACAGGCACATCCCGGCGGCATCGTAATGGCGCAGGCTGATGATGCTATTGACCAGCACGGTCTCCGGCAGCGCATCTTCAAGCGCGGCCCCGCCGCAATCATGGGCATGCAGAAACACCGGCGAAGGCGTCCAGTAAGGCCCCTGCGGCAGGGGCAAATCCCAGGAAGCCAAAAGCATGGCCTCACCCGGTTGGCCCAGGCGCAGGCAGGCGCGGCAAGGAAAGCCTGGCCCATCAACCTCTTGGGTTTGAATATCTCCCCCGCGATCATCGCGGCGCATCGCGCGAAACCGCGCGGCGGCAGAGGCATCCATGGGAAGGCAGCGAAAGCGTGTCATAAGAACGTTGTGCCTCACCCGCCCCAGGTTTGCCATCCGTTTCTTGCGCTGACTCGCCCCCCTTTGGAAAGGCTCAGCGCTGCCGCACCGGGCAGAAAAAGCTTGATCGGCCGGATTGCACAATGCGCTTGATCCCCGCGCAATCCGCTTGGCCCGGACAGCCAGGGCAGGCTTCCCCTTCCCGGCCATAGACGGCGAAATTCTCCTGAAACCGCCCGATCTCCCCATCGGCGCGGACGTAATCCCGCAGGCTCGATCCGCCAGCGGCAATCGCCTCCTGCAATACAGCCTTGATGGCGGGCGCCAGCCGTGCTGCCCGCGCCCCCGCCACCGTATGGGCGGAACGGCGGGGAGAGATGCCTGCGCGGTAGAGCGCCTCGCACACATAGATATTGCCAAGGCCGGCAATCACGCGCTGATCCAAAAGTGCCGACTTGATTGGGGTGCGCTTGCCTGCCAGCGCTGCGGCAAGCCAGGCAGGGGTGATTTCCGGCCCAAGCGGTTCCGGGCCAAGATCAGCCAGCAGCTTGTGTTGGTCCTCGGCATCCGTCGCCACCAGATCCACGCTGCCGAAGCGGCGCGGGTCCACAAAGCCGATATGCCAGCCGCCTTCCGTGCCGAAGGCCAGATGCTCATGCGCCTCGGGCGGGGCGTTATGGCCGCGCGCATCGGAAAACACGCCTTGCTTACCCTGCCGAGGCTCCACCGCCGCACCTTCCCGCCGCGCCACCATGCGGCCTGACATGCCCAGATGAATCAACAGGCTTTCGCCGCCTTCCAGCCGCATCAGGATATACTTCGCCCGCCGACGGAAACTGAGTACCCGCCGCCCGCGCAGCCGTTCCGCCAGGCGCGGCGGGAAGGGAAAGCGCATGCCATCGCGCCGGGTTTCGGCCCAGGCGATGCGTTCACCTTCCAGCACTGCCTTCAGGCCGCGCATTACGGTTTCCACTTCCGGCAATTCGGGCATGGCCCCTCCCCTTTCCGTGCCCCAGCGCCTATGATGCGCCTATGAACAACGCCGCCCCTGAGACCGATTTCGGTTACCGCAAAATCCCCAAGGCCGAAAAGGCCGGGATGGTGCGCGCCGTGTTTGAAAGCGTTGCGCCAAAATATGACGTGATGAATGATTTCATGTCGCTTGGCGTGCACCGCATCTGGAAACGCATTTTCGTCAATGCCATTGGCGCCGGGCCGAATGATACGCTGCTCGACCTTGCGGGGGGCACCGGAGATATCTCCTTCCTGGCCATGGAACGCGGCGCGGGGCGCGTGATCCTGACGGATGTGAACCCTGCCATGCTGGAAGTGGCGCAGGGCCGGGCGCTGTCTCGTGGCCTGGTCAGCGGGCTTTCCTTCATGTGCGTGGATGCGGAACGCATTCCGCTCCCTGATCGCAGTGTGGAGCGGGTTTCGATTGCGTTTGGCTTGCGCAATTGCACCGACAAGGATGCGGTGCTGGCCGAAGCGTGGCGCGTGCTGCGCCCCGGCGGGCGCTTCCATTGCCTGGAATTCTCAAAGCTTGAGGTCGCGGCTTTGGACGCGCTTTATGATGCCTGGTCCTTCAAGGCGCTGCCCGTGATTGGTGAATATGTCGCGAAGGATCGCGCTTCCTATGAGTATTTGGCCGAGAGCATTCGCATGTTCCCGGACCAGGAAACGCTGGCCGGCATGATGCGCCGCGCGGGCTTGGAACGCGTTTCCTATCGCAACCTATCGGGCGGCATTGTCGCCATGCATAGCGGCTGGCGGTTGTAGCGACGCCTATGCAGGATCAGCCGGCAGATCAGGCGCGGGCTTGCGGTTTTCCTCCACCCAATCCGTGCTTTGCTTCATGCGGCTTCGCAGCAGATAGGCGGCGCCAAGGCCAAGCGCGCCAAGCCCCGCGAGCCCAAGCGCGGCGGCGCCCCCAAGGCGCATGACGGCAAGCCCGCAGGCCAGTCTCGGTAAGATCATCAGCGTATCCTATTCCTTGAAGTTCAGCTTATTCCCGCCATCACCCGGCGGAGACAAGGGTTTTTGCGCCGCGCAGGAACAGAAAGCCCAGCCCTGCGGCAGGCGGTTCACCTGCGTCGCCTCCCCGCAATGGGGGCATTCTATCACCTCACGCGGGGTCATGCCTCATGGTCTCCTGCCTTCGGGAAGGCTGCGCCCCGCATCACCGCGCACGTCCCACTTCCTGCCATTCGCACAAAAGCGGCGCCTGGCCATTGGCCATTTGCTGCGCCTTCTCACGCTCTGCGGGGCTCATATTCTGCCAAATCTCATCGCGCTTTTGCGCGGCGTGTGGCTGGTTCAGCGCTGCCGCGCGGCTCATCCAGCCATAGGCGACGGGGCGGCTAGTCATATGGCCGGTCACGAGGCCCGTTGCCTCTCGCGCCAGCCGCACACCCTTGACCGTGGTGCCGGAATAGATCTCACCCAGGCGAAACGCAGCCGGGCCGTAATCCTGCGCTGCGGAGCGGCACAGCCAGGAAACCGCTTGCGGTGTATTGTAAAACGGGCCGGAACCTTCGGTCAGTGAACAGCAGAGCGCATTGCCGACCTGATATTGCGCTGCCGGATGGCCGGCGCGCGCCGCATCTATATGGGCGGAATAGGCGGCTTGATCGCGGGCGATATTGAGGCCTTCAACCGCCGCAACGGTGCAACCAGCCAGTGCGACCAAGCCAAGCACCCCCAGGGTGCGGAGCGTAAGGCGAATGGATGAGAACATGTCTGTCCTTTCATCGGCAAAGGGGTCCAGCCTGATGGACTGATCCTTTGCCGGCCTTGCGCAGGCATTCCATGATCAATATCAATTTCGCGCGGCGTGAGAGGCCAACGTCAGATCATCAGGGCCGAGTTCCGAGGTTGCGCCTGCGTCTCCCCGTCATAACTGTCCTGCATCGGCGCTTATGTGATGAAGGTGGCGACGTGAGCAACGGAGGAATTTCTGCTCGTCTGAACCCCAAGGCGATTAAGGTTAAGCCAGAAATCCTCCGCCCACCCACACGGGTGCCGACCGAAAAGCTGGTCCGCAGTATTCGCCGCGCTACGCGCAAGCTCCATTCCGCCCGCGACAAGGTCCGCATCCTCTCGTAAGGGCGAAGCCCGCTACTGGTGCGATTCATGCTAACCTTTCCCGATCCAAAACTGCCCCCGCGCACCACTAGCCCTATATTTGGTGGGCCGATTCACGCTGCTGCCCTGAACCGACAGCAGCGACCGGACCACGACGCTGCCCTCGTGGTAGGCGATTGAGTAAGCTTGGAAGGCGTCCAGCGGAACCGAAACTGACCAGGCTTTCATGGCGTTTAAAACAAGCGGTTTGGGTCCGCTTTGGGGCCACGGAGACGGTCAAATCTTTTGATTTCGCGTTATTTTTAGCATAAGCCGTTGAAGTCACTGGTGCCGGGTGAGGGATTTGAACCCCCGACCTTCTGATTACAAATCAGCTGCACTACCCCTGTGCTAACCCGGCGCGCGGGATTGATGTAGCAGAGTGCACCCATTCGGCAACTCGGCCTGGAACCGAGTCGCCGTTTCTTTTGTCAGGACCTTTTCGCCCCCGTCATGCGCCGCGCCGAACCAAAACTGCCCCCCCCCGGCACGCCCATGGCAAAGGGTCGGCGCCCGATTGGCTGGCGCGGTCCGAAACGGCCCAGCTTGGGTGCTCGCGCCATCCTGGCATCGGTCCTGGCGCATCTATTGTTCACGGCGGTGGTTTTCCTGGAACTGGATCCCCGAGCGCCGCGCCAAGGGGCGCTGGAGGTTGAAGAACAGGGTTTCGATATTGTTTTCCAGGGCTCCCTGGAACCGGGGGCGCCGGTTGCTGTGCCGCCCTCACCCCCACCACCGGCGCCGGCTTCTATGCCGCCGCCCCCGCCGAGCGCCATGGCGGTGCCAGCACCCCCTGCGCCACCCGCACCGGAAGCGCCGCCTGCACCAGAAACCCCAATCCCTCAGGCGGTCCCGATCCCGCCAAGGCCCCAGGCGCCGCGGCCTTTGGCCGAAGCACCAGCCCCACCGCCACCGCCACCTCCGCCGCCCGCACCACCGCAAATGGCTGAAGCGCCGCGGCCGGTCACGCCGCCGCCACGCCCTGCCCCGCTGCCGGTCCAGCCCGAGACACCACAGCGCGCGGGACCGGAACGCCCTGCCCAGGAACCACGCCCGCCGCTTGATCTGTCACACCTGCCGCCTATCAGATTGGGGGAGCAGGGCTATCGGGCGCGTAACCAGTTGGATTTCACGCTGCCACCGGTGGGCAATTCGCAGCTTGGTATTCCCAATCTGCAAGTTCGCGGCGCGGATGATGCGGATGATTGGCAGCGCGAATTCTATCGCTGGCTTGCGCTTAATCTACGCTACCCGCGTGATGCCGCTGAACTGGGCGAAGAAGGGTTGGTTGCGGTGCGCATCTTCACCGCCCCTGATGGCACGGTGCAGCGCGTCGAATTGCGCACCGCATCGCGTTCCATCACGCTCAACCACTATTCGCAATCCGTCTTTCGTGGCGCCAAGCTGCCACCATTCAAGCGCGCGACGTCAAACGAAATCGAGATTGACCTGCGTATTCGCTACAATCTGATCAGGCGATGATCAGGCGTGGCCAACCTGGCCAAAGCCTTCATCATGCGTGGTGCGCACCAGCGCGGCGAAAAGCCTGAGCGCATCGGGGCCGCCGCGATCGCGCAAAGCGCCATCTTCCATTTCGGCGGCGAGCATTTCAGCGTGTTCGGCGAGCGTATCGGCAGCGCGGCGCATGGCTTCGCGGGAAAGCACAAGCTGAATTTCGTCAGGAAGCAACTTCCAATCGGCGGTCTGCATGGTTTTGGTCCATTCACACAGCCGTTTTGGCAAGGTCGGGGCGTGTTAAGCGCTGAGAATGGGTTTAGCCTGGGATAAGTTAACAAGAGGTAAGCGAAAAGGTAAATTCGAGAAATTTATTTGCGATTAATTGACACTTCGGGCGCGGCGTTCAGCAACCGCGCCCAGTAGACCTATCAGGTGAAGCTCAAGGCAACTTTACCAAGCGTGTCGAATTCAACCAGCACATCGCAGGGGCCATCCAGCCAAATGGGCGGCGTGACGGACCCTAGAAACACCACCTGCCCCGCCCGCAGCCCGCCAAATTCACGCGCGCAATCGGAACCTGCTAGCCAGGCCAAAGCCTCCATGGGGTGGCCGAGCAGATCAGCGCCAACGCCTTCGCCGCGAATCGTGCCCGCTACGGTCATGCGTCCGCGAGTCGAGCCCAGTTCAAGCGCCCGCCAATCCGCAACCGGCGCCCCCAGCACGCCGGCGGCATGGAAGACCTGATCCGCAATCAGGCTTGGTGTGCCGAGTTCCGCCAAATCGCCATAACGCTTTTCGACAATTTCAATGGCCGGGAAAACCTCGGCCACCGCAGCGGCAACGCTTTCGCGCGTATGGGCGCCATGGGGCAAATCCTGGCCGAGCCGTAGCCCCACTTCGCATTCCACGCCGGGGTTCAGGAAATCGGCGAAGCGGACGCTTGCGGGGGTAGAACGCAGCCCCTCCTTCGGCACAAAACCACCAGCCGGGCCGGTCAAGCCGAGGATGGTCTGCATCTGCTTGGTGGTGGCGCCGATCTTGAAGCCGGCCGGCGGCACGGCGCCAAGCTTGGTCGCCACTTGATATTGCAGTCTATAGCCTTCGGCCGGCGTCGCGGGGGCGGCGGCACCCAGCGGCGCAAGAATCTGTTTGGCGCGGCGTGTGGCGAGGATGTGTTCGGCGGTGTCCTGGCTCATGTGAAGCTTCCCTTTCTTCTGTCAGCGCGGTCCCTGGGCGCGGCCAGGGGTCCATACCGCGTCAGGCTTGGCCCAAAGCGCGGTATCGCGCAATTCCCGCGCCAGCCCCGCCGCCATGGCTTCGAAAATTGCCTTGCCCTTTTCCGCTGTGGCCGCGCGGGCATCGCCAAGCACACCGGTGACCGGTGCGCGCTCAGCAAAAGACCAGAAACGCATCAAGGCTTGGCTAGAGGCATCGAAATTGCCGGGCGACACGGAATTGGCAATCTGATCCATCCGCACCTGCCCGGGATCAAGATGCAGCCAAAGGCTGGTTTCGCCCTCGCAGGCGTGTTGGATGCCAGGTTGCGCCCTGAGGGCCGCTGCGATTTCCTTCGGTGCCACGCGGGTGATGGAGGTAGTCAGTACCGGCACGCCGAATTCATGCGCCATTTCGCGTGATGCAACGGCCAAAGGTTCAGCATTGCCGCCATGGGAATTGAACAGCATCAGCCGCGAAAACCCATCCGCGAGCAGGGAGCGCATGACGCAGCGCAGCACGCCGGCAAAGGTTGCGTAATCCAGGCTGATCGTGCCGCCGAAGGGGAAGTGATGTTCAGACAGGCCCATCCACATGGGCGGCAGCACCACCGCCGGCAAATCAGCGCATAACTCAGCAGCGCGGATGGCCACCGAATGGCCGATGAAACTATCGGTCCAAACCGGCAAATGCGGCCCATGCTGTTCCAGCGCTGCAACGGGCAGGATCACCACGGCATTGCGTTCAGCCAGCGCACGCAATTCCGGCGCTGTCATGCGTTCGAAGCGCGTTTCGGTCATAGGTTCAGCCCCTGCCCATGGCGTAGAATTCGTCATTCGGGCGCAGATTGGTCACATTGGCCAAGCGGTTCGACATGCCGAAAAAGGCCGCGATGGCGGCAATGTCCCAGATGGCTTCATCATCGAAGCCGGCTTCGCGCAGCACTTCGTGATCCGCATCATTCACCTCATTCGCGCGATCAGTCACTTTCAGCGCGAATTCCAGCATAGCTTTTTGCTTGGGCGAGAGATCGGCCTTCCGCCAATTGGCTGCGATCTGGTCCGCGATCAGCGCATTCTTGGCGCGGATACGCAGAATGGCACCATGCGCCACCACGCAATATTGGCATTGATTGCGCGATGAAACGGCCACCACAATCATTTCGCGTTCCGCCTTGGAAAGCCCTTCGGCCTTGTCCATCAGCGTATCGTGATATGCCATGAAGGCGCGAAATTCCGCAGGGCGATGCGCCAGCATCAGAAAGACATTTGGCACAAAACCGGATTTTTCCTGAACATTCAGGATACGCGCGCGAATATCTTCCGGCAGGGCGGCGATATCGGGGATTGGGGTGCGGGCGATGGGGGGCTTGGTCATGTCTGGCCTGTCCTGGTGTGGCGTGATTTACATCAGCAGATCACGCCCTTCCTGGTTTTGGAAGCCTTACCAGTAGCCAGCCCAGCAGCTTCGCGGACTGATCGCCCCTCAGCCATCCATCTTCAACGCGGCAATGAAGGCGCTTTGCGGGATTTCCACCTTGCCGAATTGCCGCATGCGCTTCTTGCCTTCCTTCTGCTTTTCCAAAAGCTTGCGCTTGCGGGATATGTCGCCGCCATAGCACTTTGCCGTCACATCCTTGGAAAGCGCCGAAATCGTCTCACGCGCAATCACGCGCCCGCCAATCGCCGCCTGAATGGGGATTTTGAACAATTGGCGCGGGATCAGATCCTTCAGCTTTTCGCAAATCTGCCGCCCGCGCCGTTCCGCCTGGCTGCGATGCGCCATGAAGGACAGCGCATCCACCGGTTCGTTATTCACCAGGATCGAAATCTTCACCAGATCGCCTTCGTCATAGCCATCCATCTGGTAATCGAAGGAAGCATAACCGCGGGAGACTGACTTCAGGCGATCATAGAAATCGAACACCACCTCATTCAACGGTATGCGATAGACCAGCATGGCACGGGAACCCACATAGGTCAGTTCCACCTGCTGCCCACGCCGTTCATTACAAAGGGCCAGCACCGCGCCCAGGTAATCATCGGGCAACATGATGGTGGCCTTGATCCAGGGTTCTTCGATGTGATCCAGCACGCTGCCATCAGGCATATCGGCGGGATTGTGCAATTCAAACATCTCGCCATTCGTCTTGTGGACCTTGTAAACTACCGAAGGCGCGGTCGCGATCAGGTCCAGATCAAATTCACGCGATAGCCTTTCCTGCACAATTTCCAGATGCAAAAGCCCCAGAAAGCCACAGCGAAAACCAAAGCCAAGTGCCGCGCTGGTTTCCGGTTCATAATGGAAGGATGCGTCGTTCAGGCGGAGCTTGCCCAAGGATTCACGCAGCTTTTCGAAATCATCGGCATCAACGGGGTACAAGCCGCACCACACCACAGGGATGGAAGGCTTGAAGCCCGGCAAGGGCGCCGTGGCCGGGTTGCGATCATCCGTGATGGTATCGCCAACATTGGTATCGGCCACGGTTTTGATGGCGGCTGTCAGATAGCCCATCTCGCCCGGGCCAAGGCTTTCCACCGGCACCAGTTTCGGGTTGAAGACGCCCACTTGTTCAATGGTATGCACCGAACCGGATGACATCATGCGAATGCGCTGGCCCTTGCGCAAATGCCCATCCTTCACGCGCACCAGAATGATCACGCCAAGATAGGCATCATACCAGCTATCCACCAGCAACGCCTTGGTGGTGGCCGCGGCATCGCCCTTGGGCGGTGGCAGGCGCTCCACAATGGCTTCCAGCACGCCTTCAATATTCAGCCCCGTCTTGGCGCTGATCATCACGGCGTCTGATGCATCAAGCCCGATCACATCTTCGATCTGCTGCTTCACGCGATCGGGTTCCGCCGCCGGCAGGTCAATCTTGTTCAGCACGGGCACAATTTCATGCCCCGCATCAATCGCCTGATAGACATTGGCCAGCGTCTGCGCCTCCACGCCCTGGGACGCATCCACGACCAGCAAAGAACCCTCACAAGCGGCGAGCGACCGGCTGACTTCATAGGCGAAGTCCACGTGGCCGGGCGTGTCCATCAAGTTCAGCACATAGGTTTTGCCATCCTTGGCGGGGTAGCTAAGCCGCACGGTCTGTGCCTTGATGGTGATGCCGCGCTCCCGCTCCAGCTCCATGTTATCCAGGACCTGTTCCTTCATTTCGCGCGCGGTAAGCGCGCCGGTCTGCTGGATCAGCCGGTCGGCAAGCGTGGATTTCCCGTGATCAATATGGGCGATGATCGAGAAATTGCGGATCAGCGAAAGCGGCGTGTCAGTCATGATGGTCCCGGGGGTGCGGGCGCGGAGTAGCGCCTTGCATTTCTAGGGCGGAGATAAGGCAGCAGGGCCGGAAGTCAAACGCCCATCTTAGCGCGGGCGGGGTAGCAAGGGGGCTAACCGCCACATTGCCACAGCGCCCAGCAGCGGCCCGATGCCAAGAAGCGCAAAACCCGCCGACATGCCAAGCATTTCCATGGCCCGGGGCAAGGCCCAGATCGTCCCCGCCGTCAGCAAAAAGCCAAGCGCGGTCTGCACCGTCAGCATGGTGCCGACGTAATCCGGCGGCGAAAGGCTGACGATGCAGGCCGAAAACTGCGCGGAATCGGCCACCACCGTCAGCCCCCAGATAAAAGCAATTGCCAGCGCCAGCAGCGGCCAGGTGCTGGCCGGGCCGATCAGCAGCGCACAGGAACCCGAAGCCAGCATGCAGGCACCAGCAACCTTGGCGCGATTCCACCTATCCGCCGCCAGCCCCGCCAGGATGCAGCCCAAAGCCCCGGCGGCGACCACGGCAAAAACCCAGGGACCAATGGCAGGGCTTTCCAGCACCGCGGCCAGGAAAACCCCAATCCAGGCCCACATGGCATAAAGTTCCCACATATGGCCAAGGTATCCCAGATTGGCCAAGCGCAGCCCCTTATTGCGCCAGGCTTCCAGCATCTGAGCCGGGCGAAAGGGTGGCCGCGCGCCCAGCAAAGGCCCCGGCTGAAAGCCCAGAATCAGCACCCCCCCAAGCCCCGCCAGCACCCCTGCCCCGGCATAGGCCGCGCGCCAATCAAAAGCCCCAACCAGGGATGGCAGCGCATGGGGCAGCGCAGAACCCAGCGTCACCGCGCCAACCACAAGGCCGATCAGCAGCCCCAAATCCCCCCTGGCCCAGGAGGCAGCGAGCTTCATGCCCACCGGATAAACCCCCGCCATGGCCGCGCCTGCAACAAAACGCAGCAGCAATGCCATCCCTCCCGCCGGCGCCACCAGGGTTTGCGCGAGGGTCGCCACCGCCGCCAGCATTGCGCAGCCAAGGAATAGCCGCCGCGCCGGCCACCGATCCGCCAGCGAGAAAACCGCACTCACCAAGGTACCAAAGACAAAGCCCAATTGGACAGAAGCGGTCAGCCAGGCGGCGCGGCTTGGCGCAATCAACCCTTCAGCGAGCAGCGCCGGCACCGCAGCGGTGCCAGCGAACCAGACGGAAAGCGTCAGCACAATCGCGCCCACCAACAGCGCCATATTGCGGCGCTTACTGTCGGCTGCGGTGATCATGCGCGGCCATCCCCCTCCGCGATCACACTGGCTTTGGAGGATTTCCGGCTCATCTTCCCTCTGGCCAATTGGCAAAGCCTGGGGCATGACCATTTTCGGCTCATAACAGGGGAGTCTTCAATGTCTTATCTCAGCCTTTCCCGGCGCCAGGTGCTGCTGGCCGCCCCAGCGATGCTCGCGGCACCCGCCATTGCGCAGGCGCAGCCGCGCGCCGTCAAGCTTGGCATCATCCAGCCCGTGACCGGCGCACTGGCGCAGGATGGCGAATATGGCCGCCTGGGGGCAGAGCTTGCCATCGCCGATATCAATGCCGGCGGCGGCATCAGGGCGCTGGGCGGCGCGCCCATTGAAATGGTGTTTGGCGATGCGCGCTCCACCCCCGATGGTGGCGTGGCCGAAGTTGAGAAAATGCAGGCGGAAGGCGTGCTGGCGATTGTGGGCGGCTTCGCGAGCCCGATCTGCCTTGCCGCTTCCCAGGCCGCATCGCGCTATGATCTGCCCTATATTGTGGATGTCGGCGTATCCGATCAGATCGTCTCTCGCGGCTTGACGAATACTTTCCGCTTCGGACCAGGCTTTGGCACGGTGACCGCGACGGCCTTGGATAATCTGGTCGCGATCAATGACGCTGCCGGCAAGCCTGCGCGCAGCGCCGTGATTGTGCATGAGGATGGGCTATTCGGGTCCGGCATGGCGCGGCTGTTGAATGCCGAATTGCCCAAGCGCGGCTTTCAGGTGCTGGAGACGATCGCGCACCCGACGCCTTCGCGTGACATGTCCAATGTGGCGCTGCGTATTCGCGCACTCAATCCGGATCTGATTATCCCTTCATCCTATTACGCGGAATTCGTGTTGCTGTCGCAAACCTTGCAGCAGCGCCGCATTCGCCCGAAGGGGATTTACTGCATCCTGAATGGCGCGGCTTCCAATTTCCGCTTCGTGCGGGAATTCCCGGAAGCGGCCAATCTGGTGATGGATTGCAACCATTGGGCCGATCCGCGCAAACCAAAGACCGCCGAATTGCGCCGGCGTGTGGAAGCGCAAAATCGCTTCTGGCTTTACAATGTGCCGCTGAATTATTCCGCCGTGATGCTGTTTGCTGATGCGCTGCAACGCGCGGGCCGGGCGGATCGTGGTGCGCTGATCCAGGCGCTTGCGGCGACGGGAGCTGGCTTTGACAGCCACATCATGCCCTATGGGCCGACGCAATTCGTCAATGGTCAGAACCAGGGCGGCAGGCCGGTGAATACGCAAGTGCAGAACGCCGATATCAAGGTGATCTTCCCGCGCGATTTTGCGGACGCCCAGCCGGTCTTCCCAGTCACCGGCTGATATGGGCTACCCGCCCGAAATTCTGCTGGAGGCTGTGGCAAACGGCCTTCTGATGGGGGCCGTTTATGGGCTGGTGGCGCTTGGCCTCACGCTGGTTTACGGCGTGCTGCACATCATCAACTTCGCCCATGGCGCGCTGCTGACGCTTGCCATGTATGCGGCATTCGTCGCGCATGGCGCCTTTGGGCTTGACCCTTACGCGGCCATGGTGCCGCTGGCGGGGTTTTTCTTTGTGCTCGGCTATCTGGTGCAACGCTTGGTGATCAGCCCCGCAAGCCGTGGTGATGATTCTAATATGCTGCTGGTGACACTCGGCCTTTCGATCATCATCGAAAACGCCATGCTGGCGATTTTCCGTTCCGATACTATGACAATCCGCCTGCCCTATGCCATGTCCATGGTGGAACTTGGCGATGTGCTGCTTTCTCTCCCGCGGCTGATCGGCTTTGGCGCGACATTGCTGGTGGCGGTGCTGCTGTATGTGCTGATGACACGTACAGATACGGGCCGCGCCATTCGCGCGGTGGCCAAGGAACGCACAGGCGCTGCCTTGGTTGGCATTGATGTTGCGCATATCTATGCGGTGACGTTTGGCATCGGCACGGCCTGTCTAGCCATTGCGGCCTGTCTTTTGCTGCCGTCCTTCTATGTCTCGCCCCGTGTCGGCAATGCCTTTGTGCTGGTGGCTTTCACGATCGTGGTTCTTGGCGGCATGGGCAGCGTGACGGGGGCGCTGCTGGGGGGGCTGTTCATCGGCGTGGTGGAAAGCCTGAGCGGGCTTTATTTCGGCGATAGCCTTGGCCAGATCGGGATTTTCCTGATTTTCATTCTGGTGCTGCTGCTGCGCCCAACCGGACTGTTCGGGGCGCGCGCATGACGGCCCGCGAAACCCTGCCCATATTGGGCTTTCTGGTGGCTGCTGTGCTGATTTCGCTATTCGTCACCAGCAATGTCGTACTGAACTTTCTGGTCTTTACGCTGATCCTGGCGATTGCAGCGCAGGGGTGGAATCTGCTGGGCGGTTATGGCGGGCAGTATTCCTTCGGGCATGCGGCGTTTTTCGGCATGGGCGCTTATGTCAGTGCCATTCTGCAACAGCGCTTTGGCGTGAATGCCTATCCGGCGGTGGCTTTCGGCATCGCCGCCGCTGCGCTGCTTGGTTATGCGATTGGCGCCATGGTGTTTCGCGCCGGGCTGCGGGGTTCCTATTTCGCGCTGGTCACGCTGGCTTTCGCGGAAGTACTGCGCATCATGGCCAATGCGACCGAGATCACGGGCGGTGCGGCGGGTTTGCTCATCAGCCTCAATCTCGGCGCCGGCAATCTGCAATTCGCCAATCGGTCGAGCTTTTTGATCCTGGGCGCGGTGCTACTGGCGCTCGCCATGCTGATCACACTGGCATTGGAGAAAAGCCGCACTGGCGCGCAGCTTGTGGCGGTGCGCGAAAATGAAGCGGCGGCGGCGGCGCTTGGCGTGGATATCCTGGCGGTGAAGCTGCGTGCCATCAGCCTATCGGCTGCACTCACCGGCGCGGCAGGTGCGCTTTACGCGCAGTATTTCCTCTATATTGACAGCAACCTTGCCTTCGGTACCTGGATTTCCGTGGAAGCGCTGCTAGCGCCCATCATTGGCGGTGCTGGCACAGTCTTCGGTCCGCTAATCGGTGCGCTAATCCTGCAGGGCCTAAGCGAGGGCACCAAAATGCTGATCGGCAGAATCCCCGGCCTTGATCTGATCATTTTCGGTGTGCTGCTGATTTTGGTGGTGCGCTTTCCCTTGCATCGCATTCCAGGGCTGCTCGCGGCGCGTTGGCGCGGCAAGGAGGCGCCATGACAGGCCAAGGGCGAGACCCCGCTTTCCTCGCAGTGCGCGACCTGACCAAGCGCTTTGGCGGGCTGACCGCAGTGTCTGACGCGACTTTTGATGTGCGGGAAGGCTCGATCACCGGGCTGATTGGCCCGAATGGTGCCGGTAAGACCACGCTTTTCGCGATGATCGCAGGCTTTGAACAGCCCAGCGCTGGCTTGGTGTTATTGGATGGTGAGGAGATCACCGGGCGCAAGCCGCATGATCTGGCAAAGCTTGGCCTGGCGCGCACCTTCCAGATTGTGCAGCCCTTTGCTGGGCTTTCGGTGCGCGAAAACATCGCTGTCGGCGCCTTTTTGCGCTTGCCGAAGCGCCGCGATGCTTTGGCGCTGGCAGAAGAAGTGGGGCAGCGCCTCGGCCTTGGCCCGCAATTGGACAAACCCGCAGCGGCGCTGACGGTTGCCGGACGCAAACGGCTTGAAGTGGCGCGGGCCCTTGCGACCCGCCCGCGCATATTGCTGCTGGATGAGGTTTTGGCGGGGTTGAATCCCTCTGAGCTTCGCGACTTCCTACCGGTGCTTCAGGATATTCGCGCCGGCGGTGTCACCATTCTGATGATTGAACATGTGATGCAGGCGGTAATGAGCCTTTGCGAATATGTGCATGTGATCTCTGGCGGGCGCATCATCGCCTCGGGCGAGGCGGCTGAGGTGGTGGGCAATCCCGCAGTGATTGAAGCCTATCTGGGCCATGGGGCTGCGCAAAGGTTGGCCGCCCATGCTTGAAATCAAATCGCTTGAAGCGGGCTATGGCGAAACCCTGATTCTGCGCGGCATTGATCTGACCGTGCCGGAGGGTGCTTTGGTCGCGGTGCTTGGCGCCAATGGCGCGGGCAAGACGACACTAAACATGACCATCAGCGGCGTGGTGCGCCCACGTGGTGGGGAAATCCGCTTCGCTGGGCAAAGCCTGGCCGCGCTTTCGCCGCCGGAAATCGTGGCGCTTGGCCTGATCCATGTGCCGGAAGGGCGCAAGATTTTCCCGAACCTGAATGTGCGCGAAGTGCTGGAACTTGGTTCCTATCGCCGCGCGCGGGCCAATCGTGCGCGCAATCTGGAACGCGTCTTTGGCATTTTTCCGCGTCTGGCGGAGCGAACCCGCCAGGCGGCCGGCACGCTTTCGGGCGGAGAGCAGCAAATGCTCGCCATCGGGCGCGGGCTGATGGCGGAACCGAGGCTGTTGATCCTGGATGAACCATCGCTCGGCCTTTCGCCCTTGCTGGTCGAAGAAATGTTCGCGCTGATCCGTCGCCTGCATGCGGATGGTCTGACCATCATGCTGGTGGAACAAAACGTCGCGCAAAGCTTGGAAGTCGCGGATCAGGCGTATGTGCTGGAAAATGGCGTGATTACGCTCGGCGGTGCGGCGCAAGATATCGCGGCTGACCCCGAATTGCGCCGCAGCTATCTTGGATTGTGAAATGAACGAAGCAACGCCCGCGCGCCTTGATGTCGTGACCTTGGCAGTATTGAAGGGCCGGCTGGAACAAATCGCCGATGAGATGGATGCAACGCTTTATCGCAGCGCCTTCAACCCCATCATCGCCGAAGCGCGCGATGCCTGCCATGGCGTTTATGATGCGATTACCGGCGATACTTTGGTACAGGGCACGAAGGGCTTGCCGATTTTCGTCGGCGCCATGTCCTTCGCCGTGCGGTCCGTCATTCGCAAGGTGGCCGCGGAAGGTGGGTTGCAGGAAGGCGATACCTTCCTATTCAATGACCCCTATGATGGCGGCACGCATTTGAATGATTTTCGCCTGGTGCGGCCAATCTTCCGCGCTGGCAAGCTGTTCTGCTGGGTGGCGAGTGTTGGCCATTGGCTGGATATCGGCGGCAATGTGCCCGGCAATTACAATCCGCGCGCCACGGAAAGCCATCAGGAAGGCGTGCGTTTCCCGCCCGTAAAACTGATCCGCGCCGGGCAGATGCAGCAGGATATTCTGGACATTCTGGCCGCCAATTCCCGCGTGCCGCAATCCAATTGGGGTGATCTGAACGGGCAATTAAATGCGCTCGATCTTGGCGAAAAGCGGCTGATTGAATTACTGGATGATTATGGCGATGCGCGCATCGCCGCGGCCTTCGCGCAATTGGCGGACCGGGCAGAGGCGCTGATGCACGCTGAAATCGCCGCCCTTCCCGATGGGCGCTACAGCTTTGATGATTTCCTGGATAATGACGGGGTGAAGGATGAGGCGCTGCGCATAGCGCTGGACCTGACCATTGCGGGAGATCGGCTGACCTTGGATATGTCGCGATCCTCGCCGCCTTGCGCCGGGCCGCTCAATATCTCCATCGCGACCACGGTGGCGGCCTGTTATGTGGCGCTGAAACACGCTTTCCCCGACGTGCCGGCCAATGCCGGCGTGCTGCGCCCGGTGGAAGTCATCGCGCCGCCGACCACGCTGCTGGGTGCGGAAGCGCCGCGCCCCGTGGCAGGTTATACGGAAACCATCCTCCGCCTGATTGGCGTGATCTTTGGCGCGCTTGGCCAGGCGCGCCCCGCCACCGCGACTGCCGCGCCTTTTGGCACCATCAATGCGCTGGCACTTTCCGGACAGCGAGAGAACGGCACGCGCTGGGTAATGTTTTCCTTCTTCGGCGGCGGGCTTGGCGGCAACCCTGCCTCCGATGGGTTGCATCATGCGAATAACCCGATTTCCACCGCGACGATTCCGCCGGTTGAGATTCTGGAAGCCGCTTATCCGGTCATGTTCACGCAATGGGCGCTGCGCCCCGATAGTGGTGGCGCGGGTGAGCATCGCGGCGGTGTTGGCGCGGTGTATGAGATTGAGGCGCTCGCCCCGGGCCGCACGGAAGTCGCCTTGCTGGGTGAGCGCGGGCGTTTCGCGCCCTTCGGCGTGGCGGGCGGCGCGGCGGGTGCGCTTAATCGCTTCACCTGGGGCAGCGCAGGTGAAACCCCGCCCATGGCAAGCAAGATTGTCGGCGTTTCCATCGCGCAGGGTGAATGTGTGCGGCTTGAAACACCTGGCGGCGGCGGCTGGGGTGATCCCGCCGCACGACCGCAACACGCCATCGCGCGCGATATTCGCCTTGGCTATGTCAGCGCGGAAGCCGCCACGCGTGATTACGAAGGGCGTGGCCAATGAGCGGCGCGATTGTTGGCGTTGATGTCGGCGGCACCTTCACTGATTTGTTTCTCTTTGACCCAGCGACAGCGCGCTTTCAAACCGCGAAAGTGCCAAGCCAGCGCGGCGATGAGGCTTCAGGCTTCCTCGCCGGTCTGCGCGCTTTGGGCGGCGCGGCGGGCATGGCGGCAGTGGTGCATGGCACCACGGTTGGCACCAATGCACTACTGGAAAGGAAGGGCGCCAAGCTTGGCGTGATAACCACCGCCGGCTTTCGCGATGTGCTGGAAATGCGCCGCCGAGATCGACGCCACACCTGGGGCCTGTGGGGTGATTTCCAACCCATAGCTGACCGTGATTTGCGCCTGGAAGTGCCGGAACGGAGCCTCGCCGATGGCAGCATCCACACGCCTGTTGATATCGCGGCGGTGGAAGCAGCAGCGCGGCAGTTATTGGCCGGAGGTGCTGAAGCCTGCGCCATCATCTTCATCAATGCCTACGCCAATCCCGCCAATGAACAGCGGGCGGCAGAGGCAGTGCGGCGCATCTGGCCCAATCCGCATGTTTCGGTATCCTCAGAAATCCTGCCGGAAATCCGCGAATTTGAACGCGCTTCCACCACCGCGCTGAATGCCTATTTGCAGCCATTGGTCGCGGGGTATCTCGGCAAGTTGGAAGGTGCCCTTTCGCAGGAAGGTTTCGGCGGACGCTTCCATATTGTGCAATCCAATGGCGGCATTATGTCCACCGCAACGGCGCGACGCTTTCCCGCACGCACCGCGCTTTCCGGCCCGGCGGCGGGGGTGATTGCGGCGGGCGCCATCGCCAAGGCTGCCGGCTTCAGCCATGTGATCACCTGCGATCTGGGCGGCACTTCCTTCGATGTTTCGTTGATTGCCGATGGGCAGATGGAATTAGCGGCGCAGGCGATAATTGATTTCGGCATGGTGATCCGTTCTCCGATGATCGAAATCACCACGATTGGCGCAGGCGGTGGTTCCATCGCGGCGGTGGATCGTGGTGGCTTGCTGCAAGTGGGGCCGGAAAGCGCGGGCAGCCGCCCTGGCCCGGTATGCTATGGGCAAGGCAATGATCGCCCAACGTTGACGGATGCAAACCTTGTGCTCGGGCGCATCAATGCCGCGCGGCCCATAGGTGGTGCACTTACAAGCCTTGATGTTGCGGCGGCCAAGGCAGCAATTGAAAAGCATGTCGGCGCAGCGCTTGGCTTGGATGCCATGGCGGCGGCTGAGGCTATTCTGCGTGTTGCGAATGCGAGAATGGCGGGCGCCATCAGGCTTGTTTCCATCGAACGCGGGCTTGATCCGGCGCGTTTTGTGGCGCTGCCTTTCGGTGGCGGTGGTGCCTTGCATGTCGGCGCGCTGCTGGCCGAGGTTGGGCTGAAGGCGGCGCTCGTGCCGCGCTTTCCGGGGGTTACCTCTGCGCTTGGCTGCATCATCGCCGATGTGCGGCATGATCAGGTGCGCACGCTGAACCTGGATTTGGATAGTTTGGATGCTACGGCGCTTGATGCGCATCTGGTGCGCGAAGCAAGCGCCGCTATTGCCGTGGTGCGCGAGGCGGGGCTGCCGGTGGAGCGCATCGAAACCCTCTTCACCCTGGATATGCATTACGCGGGGCAGACGCATACGGTTGCCGTGCCGTTGCCGGTGACGGTGAAGGAAGGCAGCACGGGTGTGACGCGAGAGATTGTGCGCCACGCCTTTGAAGCCGCCTATCAACGCGCCTTCAGCCGCTTGTTGCCTGGACTTCCGGTGCGCATCGTCTCCCTACGCAGCGCCGCGATTGGTCGGCGCCCGGCTTTTGATCTGGCGGCGCTCGCGCCGGGGCCTGACGCAAGCCTGGAAAAAGCAACGCGTGGCGCGCGGCAGGTTTGGTTCGATGGCGCCTGGCATGAGGCACACATTTACGCGCGGCTTGAATTACCGATGGAGGCCGAGATTCCCGGCCCCGCCATATTGGAACAACCCGATGCGACTGTGGTGGTTGACCCTGGCCTGGTGGCGCGGGTGGATCGCTTCGGCAATCTGATTATCGAAAGGGCGTGACCATGGCCGGCGCCATTCCTATCAGCGAAACTGCTTTGCTGCTGTGCGATTTGCAGAATGATTTCATCCACCCCAAGGGCGCCTATGCCCGCGGTGGGCAAAGCGATGCCACCATTGCGGCACTGCCCGCGCGGTTGGCTCAGCTGTGTCAGGCCATGCGCGCGAAGGGCGGCTGGATCGCCTCCACCCATTTCACTTTGGTGCCTGGCAAGGGCGGCGAACCCTTCATTGCGGAACACCTGAAACAAATGCGGCCCTTTTTGCGGAAGGGGGATTTCGCACCGGCATCTTGGGGGCAGGCTTTGGTGGATGAATTGGCGCCTTCTGATTTGATGGTCGAGAAAATTGGCTATGACGCGTTTTGGAATTCGCGCCTGGAATGGGCCTTGCGCAAGGCAGGCATTCGCGCGCTGCTGGTGGCCGGCATTGTCACCAATGGTGGTGTGGCTTCCACCGTGCGCGGCGCGCATGTGCGGGAATTTGAAGTGACAGTGCTGGAAGATGGCTGCGCGGCGTTTTCATCAGCCGTGCATCAGGCGGCGATTAAAGGGCTGCGCCCGGTTGCGCGCATCACCAGCATTGAACAAGCTTTGCACGAAGTAATGGGGAAGTAGGTCATGGATAAATTTGGCATTGGTCAGCCGGTACGGCGCAAGGAAGATGTTCGGCTGCTGACTGGGCGCGGCACCTATACGGATGATCTGGACCGCGCTGAGCAGGCCCATGCGGTGGTGCTACGTTCCCCGCATGCGCATGCGCGTATCCTTTCCATGGATGTCGGCGAAGCGCGCGCGGCCCCCGGCGTGCTGGCGGTACTGACCGGGCATGATGCCATTGCTGATGGGCTGAAGCCCTTGCCCGTGCAGGTGGAAGTCCCCGGCAAGGACAAGCCGCTTTTCGCCCCCACGCGCCATATCCTGCAAACTGAACGCGTGCGCTATGTGGGTGACCCGGTGGCGCTGATTGTCGCGGAAACCCGCGATCAGGCGATGGATGCGGCTGAGCTTATTCAAGTGGATTACGAAACCCTGCCCAGCATCACCGAAACTGGCGCAGCACTTGATCCCGCATCGCCGGTGATCTGGGAAGAACAGGGCAGCAATCTTTGCGTGCACTGGGATAGCGGGCGCGAAGCGGAAGCCGATGCCGCCTTTACCAAGGCCGCACGCGTTGTCACGGTTGACCTGGTGCAGAACCGCATTGTCGGCAACCCCATGGAACCGCGTGTGGCGCTTGGTGAATGGGATGGGGAACGCTGGACTTTGGTTTCGCCTTCGCAAGGTGCGGTGAAGGTGCGCGATAATCTCGCCAAGCTGGTCTTCAACGTGCCGATTGAAAAAATTCGAGTCATTTCGCCTGATGTGGGTGGCGGCTTCGGTTTGCGCGGCAAGCTGTTTCCCGAAAGTGCCATGGTGCTTTGGGCCGCGCGGCGCTTGGGCCGCCCGGTGAAATGGCGCGCTGGACGGACAGAAACCTTCCTGTCAGACCCGCATGGGCGTGATCACGTGACGCATGCCGAAATGGCTTTTGATGACAATGCCAAAGCAATTGGCGTTCGCATCCGCACCTTGGCGGCGATGGGCGCCTATTTGCTGGATTTCGGCCCTCGCGTGCCCACCATGGCGGGCGGGCGCATCAATGGCACGGTCTATGACCTTCAGGCGCTGAATGTGCAGGTACGCTGCGTGTTTACCAATACGGTGCCAACCGATGCCTATCGCGGCGCGGGACGTCCGGAAACTGCCTATGTGCTGGAACGGCTATTTGACCAAGGTGCCGCGGCCTTCGGCATTGGGCGCGATGAAATCCGCCGGCGCAATTACATTCGCCCTGATCAAATCCCCTACAAGAATGTCGCCGGCAATGTGATTGATTCCGGCCGTTTCGCAGAAACCCAAGATATGGCAATGAAACTTGCCGATTGGGATGGCTTCGCGGCGCGGCGGGCGGATGCCGCCAAGCGCGGCAAGCTACGCGGCATTGGGCTTGGCTATTTCATCGAAGCCTCGGGCGGGCAGCCTTTTGAATGGGCGCGCGTGGCGCTGACGCCCGAAGGGCGCGCGAAGCTGACGGTTGGCACCTTCAGCCATGGGCAGGGGCATGAAACGGCCTTTGCGCAAATTCTGTCTGAAAAGCTTGGCCTGCCTTTCGATGCCATTGATCTGATCCAAGGGGATTCGGATGTTGTGGCGAAGGGTGGCGGCACGGGTGGGTCTCGGTCCTCACAAATGGGCGGTGTCGCCACCAGCCGTGCAGCGACGCTTATCGTTGAAAAGGCCAAACGCATCGCGGCGCATCTGTTGGAAGCGGGCGTTGCGGATATCGAATTCCTCAATGGCCGCTTCAGCGTGGCGGGGACGGATATCGCGACAAGCTGGCAAGAAGTGATCGCCGCCGCGCATGACCCAGCGCGCCTGCCGCCCGACGAAACCCCTGGGCTTGATGAACAACTGACTTACACGCGCGACACGGAATGCAATTTCCCCAATGGTTGTCACGTTGCCGAGGTAGAAATTGACCCGACAACCGGTGAAGTCACCATCGCCAATTACGCAGCGGTGGATGATGTGGGCGTGCCGATTAACCCCATGCTGGTGCATGGCCAATGCCATGGTGGCATCATGGCCGGCATTGGCCAGGCCATGCTGGAACATGCGCGTTACGATCCGGAAAGTGGCCAATTCCTGACCGCGACTTTTCAGGATTACTGCATGCCGCGCGCGGGTGATGCGCCTTCCTTCACGCTTGATCTGAATGTGGTGCCGTGCCCATCCAATGATCTTGGCGTGAAGGGCGCTGGTGAGGGCGGCGCTTGCGGTGCGCCGCCCGCCATCATCTCAGCAGTGTGTGATGCTCTGGGGGTCGCGCATGTGGATATGCCGATCACGCCAGAGAGCATCTGGCGCATCATACAAGGGAAGCGGGCGGCTTAAATCAGTGTGTTACCCGCTCACCTTTCACGTTCAGGAATTCTGGAGCCTAGGCTTTCCCATCTTGAACCAAGCCTTGGTAATCTTCCCTCCTGCGACCTCATAGATGGCAATCACGTCAACCTCGCCAGGACCTTCCGGGAAGGTTCGCGTAACAACCTCCTGATCAATCACAAGGTTATCCACGGATAATCGCGTAATCAAACGCCCGTGCAAGTTTGGTTCACGGAAGCGAATGAGATGCCGTTCCCGGATTTCTGCAATTCCCTTGGCCAGAAGCTGATCCGGGAAACCGAAATAGCAGCAATCCTCCGCCCACCACCGCATAAAGGCATCAATATCGCGCGCGTTGTAGGCCTCAAGTTGCTGTTGCACGCAATGCTCTGGGTGCGTTAACTGATTATCCTCCACGCGACTCTCCTTTGTTCATTTCATGAGAATTTTCGCCTGTTCATGCACTTGCAGCAAATGACGATGTTTCATGGGCGTTTCCTTTGTTGTGATTTACGCTTCGGCGATGGCCGCACTCCAGGGACTCATGGCATCGGTAATGCCGGTGCGAAGCCCATCCGCGCCAATCTGGATCAGGTTGGGGCAGGCGAAATTCACCGGCAGCACGGCGTGTTCCACTTCCGTCACCGTGTCTTCCGCCGCCAGCGCCGCCAGGGTTTGCGCGCCCAGCCGAATATCGGCGGTCATACCCTCAGGGCCGGAGACATCAAGCCGCGGATGATGCGCCGCCGCTTCTGGCCCCATGCCGAAATCGGCAACGAAGGACAGCATCTGGAAGACAGAGGCCATAATGCGCCGCCCGCCGGATGCACCCGTAGCAATCACGGGCTTGCCACCCTCAGCGGCAATCACCGGGCACATATTCGTCAAAGGCCGCTTGCCGGGGGCGATAGTGTTCTTCGCCTCGGGCCGAGGGTCGAACCACATGACGCCATTATTCATCAGCACGCCCGATTTCGGCAGCACCACGCGGCTGCCCATGCTCGACAGCAGCGTGGTGGTCATGGCGACCATCATGCCGTTCTTGTCAGCAACCGTCAGATGGGTAGTGCAGGACTCGGCCGCTTTCGGTTCCGCATCGCCAAGCCCTGCGAGCCGCTCCGCATAGGCAGCGCGCAGCACACGCGCCAATTGCGCATACCACGCGGTGGAGGGCGCCTTGCCGGAGAAATCCGCGCCCTTCATCCCTTCCAGCACGCGAACCAGCGTGGGCGCTGCGGTCAGGCCATTGGCCAGGAAAAGCCGCTTGCCGCGCCATTCGGCTTCCAGCGCCGGCAGCACGCGTGCCTTGCAGTTTGCCAAATCCTCGGCGCTGACGAAGGCACCCATTTCCTTGCAATCGGCAGCGATGGCGGCAGCGATATCGCCCGTGTAGAAATCAGCCAAACCGGCATGCGCCAGGCGTTCCAAGGTGGCCGCCAGATTGCCCTGCGGGAAGAAGCCCGGCGCGCCCTGATACGGCGCCACGGGCGGCAGCCCGCCCGGCAGGTAAATCCGCGCGGATTCCGGATACAGCTTCAGCACGGATGCGGAATTGGCCACTTTCAGCGTGGTGAACCAATCCTGCGCCAGGCCACGCTTCGCAAGCGCTACCGCTGGCGCCAACACATCCTTGATCGGCATGCGGCCATGGCGCGCATGCAATTCCATATAGCCGGCAACCGCTGAGGGTATGGCGAAGGAAAGCGGCCCATGCACATTGCGGTCTTCCAGCACTTCCGGCCAGGTGAATAAATCCGCCTTCATCTTGCCCGTCATGGGGAAGGCGGAAGGCTTCAAGCCGCGCGGGGAAACCGGGCCGAAATCAAAGGTCTCGGCCGCGCCGCCGGGCGCCATCACCTGCGCGAAGCCAATGCCGCCCAGGCCGCTATTCCAGGGTTCCAGCGTGGCCAGCGCAAAAGCCGTGGCCACCGCCGCATCCGCCGCCGTGCCGCCGGCTTCCAGAATGGCCACACCTGCCTCCGCCGCGCCGCGCGCCTGGGACGCCACCATGCCCTTGCGGCCAGAGGCTGCGGGCTTCGTGACATGCCAATGCTGGGAAGTGTGACGCGGAGGGGTATAGGCCATGATGCGGTTTCCTCGTATTTTTGCCCCCACAGCCTTGCGCCGCCCGCCGCTTCCCGCAAGCCCCCGCCCGGTTTGCCCCGCCGCCCCTTTCCTTTTATGGAACCCATCGGATTCTACGGGCGGGCCAAGACCCGTCCCTTGTTCGGGAGCGTTCCAATGTCTGCACCAAAGGGGCTTTTCGTTGCCCCCATTCTGAAGAATTTCATCGAAACCGAAGCCTTGCCCGGCACGGGGGTGGAGCCTGCCCGCTTCTGGGAAGCGATGGAACGCACGCTACGTGAAATGGTGCCGACCAATGCCGCGCTGTTGGCCAAGCGCGATGCGCTGCAAGCCAAGATTGATGCCTGGCACCAAGCCAACCCGGCCAAGCCGATTGATCAGGCCGCCTATACCACCTTCCTGAAGGAAATCGGCTATCTGCTGCCGGAACCAGCGCAAGTGACGGTGGCCACTACCGATGTGGATGCGGAAATCGCCTCCATGGCAGGCCCGCAGCTTGTCGTGCCGGTTTCCAATGCGCGCTATGCGCTGAATGCCGCCAATGCGCGTTGGGGCAGCCTGTATGATGCGCTGTATGGCACGGATGCCATTCCCGGCACGGCTTCCGGCAAGGGCTACGACCCGGAACGCGGCGCGAAGGTGATTGCCTATGCGCGTGGCGTGCTGGATAGCGCCGTGCCGCTCGCCAAGGGCTCGCACGCCGATGCCACGGGCTACCGCATTGAAGGCGGCGCGCTGGAAGTCACGCTGAAGGATGGCAGCAAAACCGGCCTCGCGCGGCCTGGCCAATGCGTGGGCTTCCTGGGAGAGCCGCATGCGGTGTCTTCACTGCTATTCGTCAATAACGGCCTGCATATCGAAGTGAAATTTGATCGCGCGCACCCGATTGGCAAGACCGATCCGGCGGGCATTGCCGATGTTGCTTTGGAAAGCGCTTTGACCACCATTCAGGATTGCGAGGATTCCGTCGCCGCCGTGGATGCGGAAGACAAGGTCGCTGTCTATCGCAATTGGCTTGGCCTGATGCGTGGCGATCTGGAAGCGAGCTTTGAGAAGGGCGGCAAGACCATGGTGCGCCGCCTGAACCCGGACCGCGTGTTCCAGCGCCCGGCAGGTGGCGGGATCACGCTGCATGGCCGTTCGGTGATGCTGGTGCGCAATGTCGGCCATCATATGATGATTGATGCGGTGAAGCTGGATGGCGCGGAAGTGCCGGAAACCATTCTGGATGCCTTCTGCACGTCGGTGATTGCCATTCATGATATTCGCGGCAAGCGCCTGAATTCCCGCGCCGGCAGCGTCTATATCGTGAAGCCGAAGATGCACGGGCCGGAAGAAGTGGCTTGGGCGGATACGCTTTTTGCCCGTGTGGAAGATGCGCTCGGCCTCAAGCGCGCCACGCTCAAAATGGGCATCATGGATGAGGAACGCCGCACCACGGTGAACCTGAAAGCCTGCATCGCGGCTGCCAAGGATCGCGTGGTCTTCATCAATACGGGCTTCCTTGATCGTACCGGCGATGAAATCCACACGGCCATGGAAGCGGGCGCCGTCATTCGCAAGAACGACATGAAGGGCGCGGCCTGGATCAAGGCCTATGAGGATTGGAATGTGGATACGGGCCTAGCCTGCGGCCTGCGCGGGCGCGCGCAGATCGGCAAGGGCATGTGGGCCATGCCGGATGCCATGGCGGCCATGCTCGACCAAAAGGTGGGCCACCCCAAGGCGGGGGCTTCCACGGCCTGGGTGCCATCGCCTACAGCCGCGACGCTTCATGCGCTGCATTATCATCAGATCAGCGTTGCCAATCGGCAGGATGAAATCACCAAGGGCGGCCCGCGCGCGAAGCTGGATGATATTCTGACCGTGCCGCTGGCGCGCGACACCAATTGGTCTCCGGCTGATGTGCAGGCGGAACTCGACAATAACGCGCAAGGCATCCTGGGCTATGTGGTGCGCTGGGTGGATCAGGGCGTTGGCTGTTCCAAGGTGCCGGACATTAATGATGTCGGGCTCATGGAAGACCGCGCGACTTTGCGCATCAGCAGCCAGCACATCGCCAATTGGCTGCGCCATGGCGTGGTGAGCGAAGCGCAGGTCATGGAAACCATGAAGCGCATGGCGGGCGTGGTGGATCGGCAAAATGCCGGGGATGCGGCCTATCGCCCCATGGCGCCGGCTTTTGACGGCCCGGCCTTCAAGGGCGCTTGCGATTTGGTGCTGAAGGGCCGCGAACAGCCCAATGGCTATACGGAATTTGTGCTGACGGCGCGCCGGCGGGAAGCCAAGGCGGCGGGCTAAAGTCCCTGCGCCGCTTGTCTTTCCCGGCAAGCGGCGCAAGCATGATGCGAAGCGGGCGGCAGTAACCGCCCGGGCAGGAGGAACGCACCATGGATTTTTCAGGCAAGGTTGGCATTGTGACGGGCGGCGCCAATGGCATTGGCGCGGCAGTGGCGCGCGGTTTTGTCGCGCGTGGCGGCAAGGTGGTGATTGTGGACCGCGATGCCGCCGCTGGAGAGGCTCTGGCAGCTTCCCTTGGCGCATCAGCGCTGTTCCGCACCGCTGATGTCACCAAATCCGCTGATGTCGCGGCTTATGTGAAGGCAGCGCTGGATCTCTTTGGCGCGATTGATTGCTTCCACAATAATGCCGGCATTGAAGGCCGCGTCGCGCGGCTCGCGGAATATGAGGAAGCCGTCTTCGACCAGATCATGGCCGTGAATGTGAAGGGCGTGTTTCTGGGCCTGCGCCACGTTCTGCCGGTGATGATCGCGGCCGGGCGCGGCGCGGTGGTGAATACAGCCTCCATCGCGGGGCTAGTGGGCTCACCTGGCATGGCGGCCTATTCCGCTTCCAAACATGCGGTGAATGGGCTGACAAAAAGCGTGGCCGGTGAGGTCGGGCCGAATGGCATTCGCGTGAATGCTGTCTGCCCCGGCCCGATCGCAACGCGCATGATCGAAGAAGTCTCCCGTCAGGTGTCGCCCAATAATCCCAAGAGTGTTGAGGAACGCTACGCCGCGGGGATACCGCTCAGGCGTTACGGCACGGCGGAGGAAGTGGCCAATCTGGTGCTGTTCTTGCTGTCCGACCTTGCCAGCAATATGACGGGCGGCGAATACACCGTGGATGGCGGGCGCACCGCCGCACCGGCAGGGGTTTCAGGCAGCACCACGCAATAGGGCCACCCCAGAGCTACCGCGCCCTACCCAAGACGCTTGAGCGCAAAATCATAGGCAAGCTTGCGCCAAGTTGAATTCATCACCTTGCCATCGGGCGCCTTCCCGGGAGGGTATTGCGTGAATTCGGCGATCAATTCCTGCTTCACGCCAAAGACCGCATCACTATCCAAATAGGGATCGCCGGCGACAAAAACATGCGTCACCAGGGTTTCATGCCCCGGTGCCGCAATCATGAAATGCACATGCGCCGGGCGCATCGGGTGCCGGCCCGTGGCGCGCAGCAATTCCCCCACCGGGCCATCATCCGGCACGGGGTAGGAAGTGGGTGTCAGGGTCCAGAAATGGAAACGCCCGTCGCTATCGGTACGAAAGCGCGCGCGCAAATTGGCATCCGGCTGATCAGCGCGCTGCACATCGTAATAGCCATCCTCATCCGAATGCCAGATATCCACGATGGCGCCCGCAATGGGGCTGCCGCCTGCGGTTGAAACACGGCCAGACACATGCAGCGCTTCGCCCTTCATGGCGCGCGCAACCTCTGCCCCCAGCGGCAATTCCGGCGCGCCTTCAACGTAAAACGGGCCGAGCACCGTGGTGGGGGTGGCGCCCGCCGGCTGCCGGTGATTGATCGCATCCACCAGCATGGAAACGCCAAGCGTATCAGATAGCAGGATGAATTCCTGGCGCTTGCCATCACACATCTGGCCGATGCGTGTCAGGAAGCTGATCGCCGCCTGCCATTCCTCAAAGCTCGGCTCCACATCGCGGACGAAAGCATGCAGATGCTTCACCAGGCTTTGCGCGATGTGGCGGAGCCGGGGGTCCTCTGCGCCCGCCAGGCGCTGAAGCACGGCATCGGTGATGGAGTTTTCGTCAAAATCACGCATCCGAGGTTTCCCCTATCATTCCCTGTTCGATCAGACAGGCAGCACAAAACCGTCTAATCCAGCCCCATCAGCCCGCGCGCGAAATCCCGCGCCGCGAAGGGGCGTAAATCCTCGGCCTTTTCACCGACACCGACCACATGCACCGGCAGGCCGAATTCCTGCGCCAGCGCGACCACCACGCCGCCCTTGGCGGAGCCATCAAGCTTCGTAACGGCAAGGCCGGTGACATCCACCATTTCCTTGAAAACCTTCACCTGCTGTACGGCATTCTGCCCGGTGGTGGCATCCAACACCAGCAGCACGGAATGCGGCGCGCTTTCATCCACGCGCTTGATGACGCGGATGATTTTGCGGAGTTCTTCCATCAGCGCAGATTTATTGTGCAACCGCCCGGCAGTATCCACCAATAGCAAATCTAGCCCATCAGCGCGCGCCGCAGTTAGCGCATCAAAAGCCAGCCCCGCCGCATCGGCACCAGGCTTGGCGGGTGCGAAAAACCTTGCGGAGGTCCGCCCGGCCCAGACTTGCAATTGCTCCACCGCGGCGGCGCGGAAGGTATCGCCCGCGACAAAGCCGATTTTCAGCCCCTGTTCGGCGTAATGGCGGCCTAGCTTGGCGATGGTGGTGGTCTTGCCCGTGCCATTCACACCCACCACCAGCACCACATGCGGCGCGCGAGCGGGGATGATTTCCATGGGCTGCGCCACGGGGTCCAGAATGGCGGCGATTTCATCCGCCAGCGCTGCCTTCACTTCCTCATCGGTCACTTCCTTGCCGAAGCGCGTGCGGCGGAAGCCTTCCACGATCCGGCGCGACGCCGCGACACCCAGATCGGCTGTGATCAGGGTTTCTTCCAACTCCTCCAACGCCTCATCATCCAGTCGCCTTTTGTGCAACAGGGAGACGACGCTGTCCGTGAGCTTGGCGGTGGAACGCGAAAGCCCCGCCTTCAGCCGCGCGAACCAGCCGGTTTTGGCGGGCGCTTCTGCCTCAGGCGGCGTGATTTCTGCGGGTGGTGCTTCTGGTTCAGGCGGCGGGATTTCGGCCACCGGCGCGGGCGGATCCGGATTGGGTGTTTCTGGCGTTGGCTGCGGCGCACCACCGCGCAAACGACCAAAGAAGTCGCGCAGTGCCATCAGGCGGCTTCCGCCAAAAGCCCATTCGCATCGGTGCCGGTCACGCGCAGGCGGCGGATTTCACCCGGCTGCCCCGCGCTACCCAGCAAGCGCAGTGGCGCGAAATATTCCGTATGGCCGCGATCGGGATGTTCCAACAAAACCTGCTCCTCCTGCCCCAGCCGCGCCGTGTAATAGCGCGCCGCCGCCGCCGCGCCCGCTTCCCGCAATCGCGCCGCCCGTGCGCGACGCTGCGGCACCGGCATTTGTGGCATGCGCGCTGCCGGCGTGCCTGGGCGTTCCGAATAGGGAAAGACATGCAGGAAAGAGAGATCGCAGGCGCTCACAAGGCTAAGACTCTCCTGAAATTGCGCTTCGGTTTCAGTCGGGAAACCCGCAATCAGATCAGCACCAAAGACGATATCGGGCCGCAGCCGCCGCGCCTTTTCAGCCAACGCAATCGCATCCGCGCGCAAATGCCGCCGCTTCATGCGCTTCAGGATCAAATCCGATCCATGCTGCAAGGAAAGATGCAAATGCGGCATCAGGCGTGGTTCTTCCGCAATCAGCCGCCACAGGTCTTCATCCACTTCCACGGGATCGAGCGATGACAAGCGCAGCCGTGGCAATTCCGGCACGAGGGCCAAAACGCGGCGGATCATTTGCCCAAGCGTAGGGCTGCCCGGCAGATCAGGCCCGTAGGAAGTGACATCAACGCCCGTCAGCACCGCTTCCCGATACCCCGCAGCCACCAAGGCGCGAAGCTGTGCGACAATGGCGCCGATGGGGACAGATCGTGACGGCCCGCGCCCGAAGGGGATGACGCAAAAGGTGCAGCGATGATCACAGCCCTGCTGCACCTGCACGAAAGCGCGCGCCCGGCCAGCGAATTCCGTCACCAAATGGGCCGAGGTTTCCCGCGCGGCCATGATGTCGCTGACAGGTGCGGGCGGCGCATCCAAAGCGGCCCAAGTTTCGGGCTTCAGCTTCTCGGCATTGCCGATCACACGCTCCACCCCCGGCAAGGCAGCCCATTTATCAGGCGCGATTTGCGCCGCGCAGCCGGTCACGATGATGCGCGCGCCGGGATTATCCCGATGCGCCTTCCTGATCGCCTGCCGCGCCTGGCGTTCAGCTTCCGCCGTAACCGCGCAGGTATTGACGATGATGGCATTGCCCTGCCCGGCCTTGCTGGCCAGGTAGCGCATTGCCTCACTCTCATAGGTATTGAGCCGGCAGCCGAAGCTGAGCAGGCGGGGTGCTTCCAAGGTGCTCATCCGGCCAGTGCCCTGGGATCAACCTGCCCGATGAAGGCAGTGGCGAAGGGGCCGGTCATCATTACATGGCCATCCGCGCGCCATTCCATGAACAGATCACCGCCCGGCATGGAAATCCGCGCCGCACGCCCAGTCAGACCGCGACGATGGGCATTGACGATCGTGGCACAAGCACCGGAACCACAGGCGAGCGTCAACCCCGCACCGCGTTCCCAAACGACAAGGCGCAAATGATCCTGCGATATCACCTGCACAAAGCCGATATTGGCGCGGTCCGGGAAAATCGGGTCATGTTCCAGGCGCGGGCCGATCTGATTGATCGGCAGCGCATCCAAATCGGGCACGAAAAAAGTCGCATGGGGATTGCCCATGGAACAGGCGGCGGGATCAGCGACACCGCCCAAAGCGAGCGGCAGATGCAGCGTATCCACCTCCCGCGCGAGCGGCACATCCTGCCAGCCTAATCGTGCCGACCCCATATCAACCCGCCACATCCCGCCCGGCATCGCCTCGCTCGGCAAATCGCCGGCAATGGTCCGCACCACCACCCGCGCCTTGCCGGTTTCCGCAGCGACCAGGGAAGCGATGCACCGCGTGGCATTGCCGCAGGCGCCGGCTTCCGAACCATCCGGGTTATGGATACGCATAAAAATATCGGCGCCGGGCGGCGGGGGCTCCAGAATGATCAATTGGTCGCAGCCGATGCCACGCCGGCGATCCGCCAGCGCCACAATCTGGGCCGATGTCAGCCCAAGCGGCGCGGCGCGGCCATCCAGCACCACGAAATCATTGCCGAGCCCATGCATCTTGCGGAAGGAAAACATGGGCGGAGATATAGAGCATTTTCAAGCCAAGTGGAATCACTTGGCGGCTCGGAAAATGCGACCAGACAAAGGTTTAGAGCGGTTCCCGTACCCCCGTGAACGGGGATCGCTCTAGGCTTCCCCGCGCCGAACCGGAACCCGCTTATTGAATAGACCTAATCTTTACCCGTTCAGCAGCCGGTCAATCTCATCCTGTGCCAGATCGGGGCCAGCCTGTTTCGGGTCCGCCACGGTTTGCACCACGCCCTTCAACTCCACCTTGGGGCGGGAGGCATTGGGGCCGGGTTGGGCGTTTTCGGGCAGGATGTCTTCCAGGATCGATTCCACCTGCTGCAAGTCACGGATGGCGCGGCGGATGCGCTGGCCGGTCAAATCCTGGAAGGAACAGGCTTCAAAAATGGCATTCACCTTTTCGGTGATGGCCGGCAGTGCATCCGGGCTGCCAGGACCCTTTTCCAACCATTCCTGAATGGCCTCAGCGGCTTCCAGAATGGTATTGGCGGCTGCTTCCGTCGCCTGGACCACCGCCTCAAGTTCCTGGCCGGACGTGCGATTGCCCGGCTGAGGCGCGGAAATCATGCCAGCGATTCTTTCATGAACGGAAGATATCTGGCTGGCCAGGTTTTCCTCGCTCATGCCCAGAAGCTGTACGCTGGCGGATACCTCGGCGCTCACTTCGGAAATGCGGCGGTCCATAAAGGCGCGCAAATCGCCGAAAAGGGGCTCCATAGCGGCCCTGAGCACTTCCGGGTCCGGCAGCGTATCCGCTTGCGAATGCGACATGAGACTTCGTCCTGAATCCAAAGGGCGGCCAAACCGCCGGGTGATCACGGGCGCATTAAACACCCATAAAGGTGAAATCTCCGTTTCCCCGGGGCGGGTCTTGTGTGGAAAACTTTGCGGCGCTATAGCCCCGCCTCCCGCGCCGTGGCCCCATGGACATGCCCGGCCGGAACCCCCTTCCCGCCGCATGGTGCGGCCCCAGTAATGGGTGCAAAGCGGAAGGGCCGACCCCATAGGAGGGCCAAATGTCCAAGATGAAGACGAAATCAAGCGTGAAAAAGCGCTTCCGTCTGACCGCGACCGGCAAGGTCAAGGCGGGCGGTGGCTTCAAGCGGCACATGCTGTCCGCCAAGCGGTCCAAGATGAAGCGCCAGAACCGCGGGACCTTCGTGCTGGATAAGCAGGATGGTGATACCGTGAAGCAGTGGCTGCCCTATGGGCTGGACCGGTAAAGGGAGGGACGCAGAATGGCTCGTGTAAAACGCGGCGTTACGAAGCACGCCCGCCACAAGAAAATTCTCAAGCTTTCGGAAGGCTATGTTGGCAGATCCGGCACCGCCTACCGCCCCGCTTTGGAGCGGGTGGAAAAGGCGCTGCAATATGCCTATCGCGACCGTCGCAACAAGAAGCGCGACTTCCGCGGTCTTTGGATCCAGCGCATCAACGCTGCCGTCCGTGAGCATGGCCTGACCTATTCCCGCTTCATCGCCGGCATCAAGGCGGCGGGGATTGAGATGGACCGCAAAGTGATGGCGGCGCTTGCCTTTGACGAACCGGCGGCCTTCGCGGCGCTGGTGGAAAAGGCGAAGGCGGCCGGCGCCGCCTGATTACCCCCGCCCCGGTGATCCGGGGCGGCGACCCAGCATCACGGAAGGGCCGCTTCCTGGTTAGCCGGGGATGCGGCCCTTTGTTCATTTGGACCTGCCCGCATGACCGATGATCTTGCCGCCCTTAGGGCCGAAACCGAAGCCGCGATTGCCGCCGCCGCCGACCCGCGCACGCTGGATGCGGTGCGGGTTGCCGTGCTTGGCAAATCCGGCAGCCTGACCGCGCTGCTGAAAGGGCTTGGTGCCGTGGCGCCGGAAGCGCGCAAGGAACGCGGTGCCGCGCTGAACCAGGTGAAAGCCGCGATTGAAGCAGCTTTGGAAGCGCAACGCGCCGTGGTGGAAGCCCGCGCCTTGGATGCGCGCCTGGCCGCTGAACGCATGGATGTATCTCTGCCGCCGCGCTCCTTCGCGCCCGGCACGGCGGCAGAAGGTGGCATTCACCCCATTGCGCGCACCATGGAAGAACTCACCACGCTCTTTGGCGCCATGGGCTTCAAGGTGGCGGAAGGCCCCGATATTGAAAGCGATTGGCATAATTTCGGCGCGCTCAATATTCCGGATCACCATCCGGCGCGGCAGGATCATGATACTTTCTATGTGCCCGCCGTAGATGGGCGCCGGCCTGTGCTGCGCACGCATACATCGCCTGTGCAAATCCGCACCATGCTGACCGAAGCGCCGCCCATTCGCGTGATTGTACCTGGCCGCACCTATCGCGCCGATCATGATGCGACGCATTCGCCCATGTTTCATCAGGTGGAAGGGCTGGTGATTGATCGGAACATCCATCTCGGCCATTTGAAGGGCTGCCTGATTGATTTCCTGCGCGCCTTTTTCGGCATTGCCGATTTGCCGGTGCGTTTCCGCGCTTCCTATTTCCCCTTCACGGAACCTTCGATGGAAGTGGATATCGGCTGGAGCCGCAAAACCGGCGAATTAGGCAAGGGCGGTGACTGGCTGGAGATTTTGGGCTCTGGCATGGTGCATCCGAAAGTGCTCGCCAATTGCGGCATTGATCCGCGCGAATGGCAGGGCTTCGCCTTCGGCATGGGGATTGAACGCATCACCATGCTGAAACACGGCATTCCCGATCTGCGTCCCTTCTACGAAGCTGATATCCGCTGGCTGCGCCATTACGGCGCCGATCCGCTTTCCCCGCCATCCTTGGTGGAAGGAGTGTGACGCCATGAAATTCACCTTTTCCTGGCTGAAGGCGCATCTTGATACGCAGGCCACGCTTGATGAGATTCTGACCGCGCTGAACACCATCGGGCTTGAAGTTGAAGCTGTGGAAGATCGCGGCGCGGCGCTGGCCAATTTCCGCATTGCCCATGTGGTGAAAGCCGAACAGCACCCCAATGCGGATCGGCTGCGCGCGCTGAAGGTTGATACCGGCGATGGCAAGCTGCTTTCCGTGGTCTGCGGCGCGCCCAATGCGCGCGCGGGCATGAAGGGGGTGGCGGCTTTGCCTGGCGCCTTCATTCCCGGCACCGGCATTACGCTGAAGGCCGGCGAAATTCGTGGCGTGAAATCGGAAGCCATGATGCTTTCCGCGCGCGAAATGGGCCTGGGCGATGATCACACCGGCATTGTTGATCTGCCGGCGGAAGCGCCACTCGGTGAAGCCTATGTGCGCTGGGCCGGGTTGGATGACCCGATCATTGAAATCAGCGTGACACCCAATCGCGGCGATGCGCTTTCCGTCCACGGCGTGGCGCGTGATTTGGCCGCAGCAGGGCTGGGGCGGCTGAAGCCGCTGCCTGAACCCACGATCAAGCCCGCCTATCCTTCGCCGCTGACCTGGCAAATCGCCGATCCGCGTGCCTGCGATGTCGTGCTGGGCCGCGCCATTCGCGGTGTGAAGAATGGGCCTTCGCCGAAATGGTTGCAGGATTGGCTGGTGGCGATTGGCCAGCGCCCGATCAATGCGCTGGTGGATGTGACCAATCTTTTCACCTACGGCCTTGGCCGCCCGCTGCATGTTTTTGATGTGGCAAAGGTGAAGGGCAAGACGCTGACGATGCGCATGGCACGTGAAGGCGAAAGCCTGCTGGCGCTGAATGGCAAGACCTACGCGCTGACACCAGAAGATGGCATCATCGCCGATGAAGCCGGGCCGGAAGCGCTTGGCGGCATTATCGGTGGTGAGGCGACGGGCTGCGATGAAGCCACCACCGAATGCTTCATCGAATGCGCGATTTTCGACCCCGTGCGCATCGCGCTTTCGGGCCGTCGGCATGATGTGCGCACCGATGCGCGCGCGCGCTTTGAACGCGGCGTGGATCAGGCTTTGCCGCGCTTGGCGCTGGACCTCGCCACGCAAGCGATGATGGAAATTTGCGGCGGTGAGGCCAGCGAAGTGGTCGGCGCCGGGCCGGAACCCGCCTGGCAGCGCCAGGCCAGACTGCGTTTTGAACGGCTCGCAAGCTATGGCGGCGATGATGTGGCGCCGGATCGCGCCGTTGAAATCTTTCAAAGCCTTGGCTTCTCCGTGGCGGCGCGGGATGCGGCGCGCGTGACCGTCAATGTGCCAAGCTGGCGCAATGATGTGGCAGGCAAGGGCGCCTTGGCACAGGCGCCTGAATTGTCACCTGAACGCGCCAAGGCGGCGGCTGAAGGCTGCGCCGAAATAGAACCTGAATGCGACTTGCTTGAAGAAGTACTGCGCATTCGCGGCTTGAATACCATCGCGCCCGTATCGCTGCCCGTCAGCGGCATCATCCCGCCGCCCGCCTTCACCGCGAAACAGGCGCGGGCATCCTTGGCGCGGCGGGTGCTGGCCGCGCGCGGCATGCAGGAAGCAGTGACCTTCGCCTTCATGGAATCCAAGACCGCCGCGCTATTCGGGGAAACACCCGCAGCACTGAGGCTGGAAAACCCGATTGCGGAGGATTTGGACCAGATGCGCCCAACGCCCGTGGCATCGCTGCTGCTGGCGACGGGGCGCAATGCGGCGCGCGGCTTTGCCGATGTGGCGCTGTGCGAAATCGGCGCTGCCTATCAGGATGTGACGCCGGAAGGCCAAGCTGCGGTCGCCGCCGGGGTGCGCCATGGCACCACGCCGCGCCATTGGGCGGAAGCGTCACGCGGCGTGGATGCGCTGGATGCCAAGGGCGATGCCATGGCGGTGCTGGCCGCGCTCGGCCTGCCCATGGCAGCGCTTTCCGTCTCTGCCGATGCGCCGGGCTTTTATCATCCGGGCCGTTCCGGCCAGGTGCGGCAAGGGCCGAAATCCGTGCTGGCCCGCTTTGGTGAAATCCACCCGCGCGTGCTGGCCGCACTCGACCTGCCAGGCCCTGCCGTCGCGTTTGAGGTATTTCTGGATGCCATCCCGGAACCGAAGCGCCGCAAGAAGGGTGCGCCCGATCTGCCTTCCTTCCAGCCGCTGCGCCGAGACTTCGCCTTCCTGGTGGATGAGGGCGTGGCCGCCGAGGCGCTTATCCGCGCCGCGCGCGGGGCGGAACGCATACTGATCACCGATGTTGCGCTGTTTGACCGCTATGCCGGGGATAAGTTGCCTCCGGGCAAGGTGAGCCTTGCATTGCAAGTGACTATCCAGCCGCGTGATGCGACGCTGACCGACCCACAAATTGAAGCCGTGGCGGAAAAGATTGTCGCGGCGGTCAGTAAGGCAACCGGCGCCGTGCTGCGCGCATGAGGTTATGTCACTTCCCGCAGCCCAACTTGTAAGGCCCCCAAATGCCGGCGCCGAAAAATGCTGCTGCCGGGAAAATCGTGCTTGTGCAGCCCAGCAGCCGCGATCTGGCAGTAGCGCCACAAGCATCGCCGGATGCATGGCTGCTGACCCTTTTCGGCGTTACGGGCGCCCATAATCTTCCACGTATTGCTGGCCCTGAACGCAACCTGCTCCGCCGAATTCTCCGCGAGCTTCCCAGCATCACTGCATCCCGTGCGGTTACGATCTCATGCGTTCTGCGGTAGCAGACCTCAACGCGGCTCAATCTGTGAGAGAAAAAGGCTCAGGCTGCCTTGGTCCAGAATTTTTTCGACCGTTGTTGGCTTTGCGTGACCGTCATGATCAATGAACCGAAGCGGGTAGCGTGCTGCCAAACCATCCAGCGCTTCGCGAGGATTAGCACAGCGATCAGCTCTGAAATCGAGGATGATTTTCAAGGAAGGGCTGCGATCCATGAGGCCCTGCATTCCCCGCAGCGCATTCTGTTCCAGGGCAGTTGCAGATACAAGCACGAGGTCAGCCGCCCCTGGCTCTAGCCCATCAAGGGTCATGGCCGGGGCGATGCAGCTGGCCGCACTATCACGACGAAACTGAACAGCCTGATTCGCAACTGCCGGAGGCCCCATCAAAGAAACCGGCATTTCCTTCGCAGCCGCGGCCTGACCCGCGGCGATGACGCGATGCGCAACAACGATATTGTCTCGACCATTCAGGGACAGGTTACGCCGCAAGAGTTGGAAGAGCCAGGGATTGTATTCCAAGGCAACCACACGCCCTTGCGCATCCACCAATTCACTCATCAGCAGGGCATAGTAGCCATAACCTGCGTCAAGGTCGTAGGCCGTCTCACCGCGATCAAGATTTCTGCACAAAAATGCGGTAATCCAATATTGCCAAAACCCTTCCAGCATCAAATGCGGAGCAAGAGAGGTATCCTCGGCATCCACATACATCTTGTAGCGTCCAAGCACGCGGCAAAGCACTGTCCCGTCAGGCAGGGGGACGGTGTGTATCCTATCGCGCATGGCTGCTTCAAAATCACGCCGATAGGCGCTTTCGATCAGGGCCTTGACCGAAGCGATGTCACGCCTGCCATAGCCGGAGTGAAGCCCTTTCACAGCAGCCTGCAAGCGCGCGACTTCGGAACGGAGATAAAACAGACCTTGCGCGCCCCCCCCGGAAGGGCCATTCCCCGTCATGCGATTGATGAATTGCCGGAGAAGACTAGGCGGTTGAGGCGGAGCAGAATCCTGCACGATGGGGACATTTCCGTTGCGACGCAGTTGTGATGGGTTTAATAGCTGCCTCTGATTCCCTTGATCAAGGCCGGTTTGACGCTTCAACCCAGAAAGGAAGCCACGAATGAGCGGTTTTCGGCGTCGCAGTCTCTTTGTGGCTGCTCCCCTTTTGGCCTCACCCTTTGTGGCGCGGGCACTGTACGCCCAGACGCCAGCTTTGCAAGCATCGCCAGTACCCGGCTTTTACCGCTTCAAGGTTGGGTCCTTCACCGTCACCACCGTGCATGATGGGTTTTTTGCGCGCCCGGTTGAAGGCACCATTGTTAATGCCCCGTTGGCAGAGGTACAGGCTGCACTTCGTGATGGCTTTCTTCCCACGGATCGGCTGTTCATTCCCATCACAATCACCTTTCTCGATACCGGGCGGGATTTGGTGGTTTTCGACAGCGGCAATGGCGTGACTGCCCCGGGTGCCACCCATGGCCGCATGATTGCCAATATGCGCGCCGCCGGCATTGATCCCGCCAAAGTGACGCGCGTGGTGATGAGCCATTTCCATCCCGATCATATAAATGGCCTGCTGAATGCTGAAGGCGCAGCAGCCTTCCCCAATGCTGAAGTGATCGTGCCGGAAGCCGAGATGGCGTTTTGGGGCGATGCATCGAATGAAACACGCACCCCTCAAGGCCAGCGCGTATTTTTTGCCAATAGCGCGCGTCGTCTTGCGCCTTACGCAGCACGTATGCGGCGGGTTGGGCCTGATGCTGAAGTGATTCCAGGCGTGCGTTCCGTCGCGGCTTATGGCCACACACCAGGCCATACAGCCTATCACATCGCCGATGGCGCAGAGCAGATGATGTTCTTGGCTGATACCAGCAACCGGCCTGAACTATTCGCGCGCCGGCCAGATTTTCACCTCGTTTTCGATCTCGATCCGGTATTGGCCGAAGCCTCACGGCGGCGCATTTTTGACCGTGTGGCAAACGATAGAATTCGCATTACTGCATATCATTTCCCCTTCCCCGCCAATGGCTATCTGGCCAAGGAAGGCAGCGGCTACCGCTTCGTCGCGGCGGATTGGTCAGGCGCCATCTAACACGCAGTTAGACGTGAAAGCTTTCCCCGCAGCCGCAACGGCCTTTTTCATTGGGGTTGGTGAAGGTGAAGCCCGCTGACATGGTCTTCACCTCATAATCCATCACGGTGCCAATCAGGAACAGCGTCGCCTTGCGGTCCACCAGCACCGTGACACCCTTGTCGGTGACGCTTTCATCGCCCGCCGTTGGCGCATCCACCCAGGAAAGGTCATAGGCTAGGCCGGAACAGCCCTTCGTCTTCACCGCAATGCGCAGGAACTTGCCCTGATCACCTTTGGCGTAAAGCGCGCGCAACCGTTCTGCCGCGCCATCGCTGAGCGACATCAGCGGCGGCAAAGCGCGCCGTGCGGGTTTGGCTTCAATGGTTGCATTCATGCCATCACCTCAAAACATATTGAGCGCGAGCCGCGCATCTTCGCTCATGCGGGAATGATCCCAGGGCGGGTCCCACACCACTTCCACCAACACTTCAGAAACGCCGTCCAATGCGCGCACTGCCTCATCCACTTGGTTCGGCAATTCCTGCGCGGAAGGGCATGATGGCGTGGTCAGCGTCATTTCCACCTTCACCTTGCCATCATCACCAATCTCAATCGCGTAGATCAGGCCAAGTTGATAGATATCAACCGGAATCTCAGGGTCGAATACGGTGGAAATCGCACCAATCACGGCGTCTTCGGAAACCGCCTGCGCGGGCGGCTTCACCTCGCCTTCTGGGGTCCAGGCAGCGTGCACGGGTGTTTCGGTCTTGGTGGTGTCTTCACTCACTGCTCGCCTCCTTCGCGCCGGCAAGGGCGGCGTTCAGCGTATGCCAAGCGAGGGTTGCGCATTTCACCCGGCTTGGAAATTCATGCACGCCGGATAATGGCGTCAGCCTTTCCATGGCGCCTTCCAGCGAAGCCGCGCAGGTGGGGCATTGGCCTGTCATGGCCAAATCACGAAAGGCCGCACCCAGCGCCTGCGCTTCTTCCGGCGTTTTGCCCTTCACGGTTTCCGTCATCAGTGACGCACTGGCCATGGAAACGGCGCAGCCGCGGCCCTGAAACGCGGCATCGGCGATATGCCCATCCGGCGTCATTTTAAGGAACAATTCCATGCGGTCACCGCACATGGGATTATCGCCGCGCGATGAGCGGTCCGCATCTTCCAGGCGGCGGAAATTGCGCGGCTTGCGGCCATGATCCAGGATCACTTCCTGATACAAATCGCGCAAATCGCCAAAGAAATCACCGCCGCTCATGCAAAGAACTCCCGCGCTTTCACCAGCGCGCCGGCCAGATAATCCACTTCCTCCGACGTTGTATAAAGCCCGAAGGAAGCGCGCGCCGTGCCCTGTTCCAGACCAAAGCGCGCATGCAGCGGTTCCGCACAATGCCGCCCGGCGCGGATGCAAATCCCTGCGCGATCCAGCAGCGTGGAAAGATCATGCGGATGAGCGTTGTCGAGCGCGAAAGCGAAAACACCGCCACGATCCTGCGCACGACCAAGCAGCGTGAGGCCCGGCACATCCGAAAGTTTCCGCATGGCATGGTCCACCAAGGCGCGTTCATGCGCTTCAATGGCGGGCATGCCAATTCCGGTCACGTAATCAATCGCGGCATGGAGGCCAACCGCTTCAATGATGGCAGGCGTGCCGGCTTCAAACCGCGCCGGGGGCTTGGCCCAGGTGGATTTTTCGAAGCTCACGCTTTCAATCATATCGCCACCACCCAGGAAGGGTGGCATGCGATCCAGATGTTCAAGCTTCCCCCACAGCACGCCAATGCCGGTCGGCCCATATAGCTTATGGCCGGTGAAGCAGTAGAAATCGCAGCCTATGGCAGCAACATCCACTCGCCGATGCACCACCGCCTGAGAACCATCCAGCAGCACTTTCGCGCCATGCGCATGCGCCATAGCGACCACGCGTTCAACCGGTGTGACGGTACCGAGCACATTGGACATATGCGCCAAAGCAACAAGCCCCACTTTGCCATCAGCAAGCTTGGCGGCCAGGTCTTCCATGTCCAATTCGCCGGAATCCGTCACGCGGCAGACGCGCAACAGGTTGCCGCGGTCATCGCGCAGCATTTGCCAGGGCACGATATTGGCGTGGTGTTCCAATTCGGAAATCAGCACAGCCTGGTCCGGACGCATCACGCCGCGGCCCCAGCTATGGGCGACCAGATTGATTGCTTCCGTGCTGTTGCGGGTGAAAACCACTTCCCGCACATCCGGCGCATTGATGAAGCGCGCCACCGCACCGCGGGCGGCTTCGTAAGCATCGGTCGCCACTTCGGAAAGCCGATAGGCGCCGCGATGGACGTTGGCATAAGCCGTTTCCATGCAGCGCGTCATGGCATCAATCACCGCGCGGGGCTTCTGCGCACTCGCCCCTGAATCCAGAAAGACCAGCGGCTTGCCATGCTGCGGCTGCGACAGGATAGGGAAATCCTGCCGAATGCGCTGGACATCAAAGCTCATGATGCCGCCCCATGCCGGACCCACCAGCCATCCACGGCGGCGGTCAGGGCTTCACGCAGCGTATCATCTTCCAGCCCTTCAAAGGCTTCATGAAGGAACGCCTGCACCAGCATGGACCGCGCCTGATCCGCCGGCACGCCGCGGGAGCGCAGATAGAAAAGACTATCCGCATCCAAGGCGCCAATGGTCGCGCCATGGCTGCACTTCACGTCATCGGCATAGATTTCAAGCTGCGGCTTGCTATCCATCTCCGCATCTTCGGAAAGTAGCAGCGCCTGATTCATCTGATAGCCATCGGTCTTTTGCGCTTCGCGCCGTACCAGGATTTTGCCCTGGAATACGCCGCGCGATTGACCCGCCAATACCGTCTTGCAGGTTTGCCGGCTGGCACAATCCGGCGCGGCATGGTCCAGCGCCGTGGTGGTATCCACCACCGCCCGGCCTGCCGCCAATTGCGCAGTGTTCATGTGGCAGGAAGCCTTTGGGCCAGTCAGCGCGGCATGGATTTCCATGCGCGTAAGCCGCGCACCGGCAGAAACCGCCATGGTATCATAACGCGCCTCGGCAGCGATGCGCGCATGGATCATGGAAAGATGAAACGCCGCATCGCCTTCACCTTGCGCGCGCCCATGCGTCAGCACGGCACCTTCGGCGAGGTCAATTTCAAACACTGGGTTGTGCAGATACAGCGCGCTGCCACCGATGGCGCTTTCCAGCAGCGTTAGCTTTGCACCCGCCCCAAGGCGGATCACATGGCGCGGATGGAAAGCGAAGGGCCGGCCCGGATCAACCGCGATGGAAAGCAATTCCAAATGCCCGGCATCCACACCCGCCGGCACATCCAGCAACAGCCCATCTTCAAACATCAGCGTATTCAGCGCTGTCATGGGGTGTTCGGCCAAGGGCGTCAGCGCACCCAAGCGCCCTTCCAGCGCATCCAAATGCTGCGCCACAGAAGCAGCACCATAGGCAAGCCCGTCCAACGCTGAAAGATCAGCGCGAAAGCGCCCATCCACAAACACTGCCCGCGCCGCGCAGCGCGGCTTCGGCAGCGTCAACGCGCCGGCAACGGCCGTGAGTGGCTCGGCAAAACCCGCCTGCGCCACCGGCGAAAGGTCCGTGTATTTCCAAGCCTCAACACGCCGTGTCGGGAAGCCGCGCGCCGCCACATGCGCCGCCGCATCCGCCCGCAGCGCCGCGAGCCATGGCAGGCGCGCGCCCGGCAGATGATCCTTGAGACCCTGATAGCGCGCGAGGAAGCCTGCCGCGCCTGGTTGTGGTGCCGCTGTCACGCCGCGGCCTGGATTGCGCCATAGCCCTGCGCTTCCAGCTCCTTCGCCAATTCCGGCCCGCCCGAGCGCACAATGCGCCCGCCCATCAGCACATGCACGCGATCTGGCACGATGTAATCCAAAAGCCGCTGATAATGCGTAATCACCAGCGCGGAGAAATCCGGCCCGCGCATGGCATTCACGCCATCGGCCACGATCTTCAGCGCATCAATATCAAGCCCGCTATCGGTTTCATCCAGAATGGCGAGCTTCGGTTGCAGCAGCGCCATTTGCAGAATTTCATTGCGCTTCTTCTCGCCGCCCGAAAAGCCGACATTGACGCCACGCTTCAGCATTTCATCATTCATCGAAAGTGCTTTCATGCGTTCGCGCGCCAGCTTCAGGAATTGCATGGCATCCAATTCGCTCTCGCCCTTGGCGCGGCGAATGGCGTTCAGCGCAGTGCGCAGGAAGGTCGCATTGCCCACGCCGGGCAATTCCACCGGATATTGAAACGCCAGAAACACGCCGGCGGCAGCGCGTTCTTCCGGTTCCATCGCCAGTAAATCCTGGCCATGCAAAAGCGCAGTGCCGCCCGTCACCTCATAACCATCGCGGCCGGACAGCACATAGGAAAGGGTGGATTTACCCGACCCATTCGGCCCCATAATGGCATGCACTTCACCCTGCGGCACAACAAGATCAATGCCCTTCAGAATGGGCTTGCCATCAACCTCTGCGGTCAGTCCCTTGATTTCCAACATCACCCAACGCTCCCTTCGAGCGAGATTTGCAATAGCTTCTGCGCTTCCACCGCGAATTCCATCGGCAATTCCTTCAGCACTTCGCGGCAGAAACCATTCACAATCAGCCCCACCGCATCTTCCTGCGAAAGCCCGCGCTGGCGACAATAGAAAAGCTGATCTTCCGCAATGCGGCTGGTGGTGGCTTCATGTTCCACCTTCGCACTCAGGCAGCGATTTTCGATATAGGGCACGGTATGCGCGCCACATAAATCCCCAATCAGCAAGCTATCGCATTGCGTGAAATTACGCGCGCCGGTCGCCTTGGCTCCAATCCGCACCAGCCCGCGATAGGTATTCTGCCCATGCCCGGCGCTGATGCCCTTGGAGACAATGGTGGATTTGGTGCGCGGCCCGATATGGAACATTTTGGTCCCGGTATCCGCCTGCTGATAGTTATTGGTGATGGCGACTGAATAGAATTCGCCAACACTATCTTCGCCCTGGAGAATGCAGGAAGGATATTTCCAGGTAATCGCGGAACCGGTTTCCACCTGCGTCCAGGAAATTTTGGACCGCGCGCCACGGCAGGCGCCGCGCTTGGTCACAAAATTATAGATGCCGCCCTTGCCCTCGGCATCGCCGGGATACCAATTCTGCACCGTGCTGTATTTGATGGTGGCATCATCCAGCGCCACCAGCTCCACCACCGCCGCATGCAACTGGTTTTCATCGCGCATCGGCGCGGTGCAGCCTTCCAGATAGGAAACATGAGACCCCGCATCAGCGATGATCAGCGTGCGTTCGAATTGCCCCGTGCTTTTGGCATTGATGCGGAAATAGGTGGAAAGCTCCATCGGGCAGCGTACGCCCTTCGGGATGTACACAAAGCTGCCATCGGTGAAGACAGCGCTATTCAGCGCGGCGAAGAAATTATCGCCCTGCGGCACGACAGAGCCCAGATATTTCTGCACCAATTCAGGATGCGTCTTCACCGCCTCACTGATCGGGCAGAAGATGATGCCATCCTTTTCCAACCGATCCTTGAAGGTGGTGGCAACCGATACACTGTCAAACACCGCATCCACCGCAATTGGCATGCGTGAATCGGCGGGTGTCTCACCAGCACCTTCCACACCGGCCAGAATCGCCTGTTCCCTCAGCGGAATGCCGAGCTTTTCATAGGTGCGCAGCAGTTCCGGATCCACCTCATCCAACGACTTCGGCCCCACCTTCTGCTTCGGTGCGGCGTAGTAATAGGCATCCTGGTAATCAATCGGCGGATATTTCACCGCTGGCCAGCGCGGTTCTTCCATTTTCTGCCAGGCGGCAAAGGCACGCAGGCGCCATTCCAGCAGCCAGGCTGGTTCTTCCTTCTTGGCGCTGATGAAGCGCACAATGTCTTCGGAAAGCCCCTTGGGGGCGAATTCCATTTCGATATCCGTCTCGAACCCCCATTTATAGGTGGAATCCGTGACGGCCTGGACAGTTTCGATGGTTTCGGTAACGGCGGGCATGGTCAGCCTCTACTCAGCAGCAAAAATGGGGGAAGCGGGTTCGGGGTGCGGCACCACGGCAGGCGGGCCGGCAAGATCAGCAATGGAAATGCCGGTAAGCGCGCGACGGATCGCCTCATTCACCGGGTCCCAGCGCCCACGCACGGGGCAGGCGCTTTCGGATTCACAAACGCCGAAGGAATTATCCACGCAGGCTGTCAGCGCGATGGGACCATCCATGGCGGTGATCACCTCAATCAGGGGCATGTCAGCCAGTGGGCGGGTCAGCCGATAGCCACCCAGCGCGCCGCGGCGGCCTTCGACCAGCCCGGCATGAGCCAATATTTTCAAGACCTTGGCCACGGTTGGCTCCGCGAGGCCGGTGGCGCCGGCCAGGACCGGGGCGGTCAGCACGCCGCCTTCCGCCGCGTCATCCAGCCGCGTCAGCACCACAACGGCGTAATCGGTCAGCTTTGAAAGCCGCAGCACGCGGGCAACCCTCCTGCAATCCGGACCATCAAGGTCCTAATTGCAGATGCGCCTTGCCCCCCTCCCTGTCAAGCGCTGGACGGGCCGCCACGTCGCGCCCATTCTGCGGCCAATCACAACCCCGAGCAGGATGATCCCATGCCCTTTTTGAGAACCGATGACGGTGTTGACTTGTTCTATGAGGAAGCCGGCAGCGGCACCCCCATGGTTTTCGTTCATGAATTCGCGGGCGATTCGCGTTCCTGGGAATTGCAGATGCGGTTTTTCTCCCGCCGCTATCGCTGCGTGGTGTTCAATGCGCGCGGCTATCCGCCATCAGCCGTGCCCAATTCCGCAGCTTCCTACAGCCAGGACCGCGCGACGGATGATATTGCCGCCGTGATCAAGGGCCTCAATCTGGCGTCGGCCCATGTGGTGGGGCTTTCCATGGGTGCCTTTGCCACGCTGCATTTGGGCCTTCGCCATCCGCAACTCGCGCGCAGCCTGGTCGCCGCCGGCGTTGGCTATGGCGCTGCTCCCGGCAAGCGCGATCAATTCCGGGCCGAGGTTGATGCCACCGCCGCGCGCATCCGCGCCGAAGGCATGGACAAGATGGCCGATGTATATTCCCGCGGCCCAACGCGCCTGGTGTTCGAAGAAAAAGACCCGCGCGGCTTCAAGGAATTCCAGGCCCAGCTTGCAGAACATTCAACCGACGGATCAGCGCTCACGATGCAGGGTGTGCAGCGCGAGAGGCCATCACTGTTTGATCTTGAAGCCGGCTTCAAGCAGATGAAGGTGCCAACACTGGTGATCGCCGGCGATGAGGATGACCCCACGCTGGAACCTTCCCTGTTCCTGAAGCGCAGCATCATGAGCAGCGCTTTGTTGGTGATGCCGAAATGCGGCCACACCATGAATCTGGAAGACCCGGATGCCTTCAACCGCGCCGTGCTGGATTTTGTGACGCAGGTGGATTGCGGGCGCTGGACTCAGCGCATTCCGGAAAGCCTTTCCGGCGCCATCATCGCCGCGAAAGAAAAATAACGTCAGATCGGGGGAGGCGACTCCCCCGATTTTTCCTCAGTCTTCGCGGATCACTTCATAAAGCGCGACCGCCGCTGCCGCCGCCACATTCAGGCTTTCCATGGCGGGCGTAATGGGCAGGCGCACCAATTCATCACAGGTTTCGCGTTGCAGGCGGCGCAGCCCGGTATCTTCCGCGCCCAGCACCAAAGCCACGCGCCGATCACGCGGCTTCGCTTCGGCCAGTGTGCGGGAAGCATCCCCGGTCAATCCCATCACCCAGAAACCGGATTTTTGTAGGCTGGCAATGGCGCGGGACAGATTCACTTCCCGCACCACCGGCACGATATCAAGCGCGCCCGATGCTGCGCGGGCCAGCGCACCAGTCTCCGGCGGCGCATGGCGATCCTGCAAAACCACGCAAGCCGCGCCGAAAGCGGCAGCCGAACGCAGTATTGCGCCCACATTGCGCGGGTCCGTCACCTGGTCCAGCAGCAGCACCGGCCTATCGGAAGCTGCGATGGCATCTTCCAAAGCGACTGGTTCCAAAGGTTCCACCAGCAGCGCCACACCCTGATGCACCGCATCTTCCGTCAGGAAGGTGCCGAAGCGCTGGCGTTCAATGCGTTCCGGTGGCAGGCGCCAGGGGCGGTTCAGCGCGGCGCGCAGGCTTTTCTCCGCGTCTTCCGTCACCAGCAGGCGCCTGTTCTTGCGCCTGGGGTTGCGAATGGCCGCGGCCACCGCGTGTTCACCATAAAGCCAAAAGGCGCCGGAACCAGCACCGGCGCCGGGGCGCGGCGGGGCTGGGGAATCGGCTTCCATCGGGGTGGGGCCAGCGCCACGGCGGCCACGGGGCGGCGGGGCCTCAGCTTCCTGAAAGCGGCTTTGCGGGCCGCGCCGCCCGCGCGGCGCTTCGGCAGCTTCTTCAAAGCGCGGGCGGCGCGGGGCTTGCGGGGCGGGGCCTTGCGGGCGGGCGCGGCCTGGGGGCCGCTTCGGGGGGCGTTGCATCTCCCCCATGATGCGCCGAGCGCGCCAGAATGAAAACCTGGGCTGTTTTTCCGCCTCATCCGTTGACAGGCAAGCGCCAATGCGGATAGTCCGCCCGCTCCCGCCAGCCCCGGTTTCGGGCGAGCGGCTGTGGAGGGGTGCCCGAGTGGCTAAAGGGGACGGACTGTAAATCCGTTGGCTTGCGCCTACGTTGGTTCGAATCCAACCCCCTCCATATCAGCCCTTGTCGGTCTTGGTTCGCGCCAAGGCGCGGGCAGGGGGGTTGGGAACAGCGCCTCGGCGCGGGTGTAGCTCAATGGTAGAGCCCCAGCCTTCCAAGCTGGTTGTGCGGGTTCGATTCCCGTCACCCGCTCCAGCGGGCGTGCGGGGTTGTTTCGTGAACGGTTCAATGAGGGTAGCGGGAAAAGGCCATGGCCAAAGCGAAGTTTGAGCGGAACAAGCCGCATTGCAACATCGGGACGATCGGGCATGTGGACCATGGCAAGACGTCGCTGACGGCGGCGATCACCAAGGTTCTGGCGAAGGCGGGTGGGGCGACCTTCACGGCCTATGATCAGATTGACAAG
>JADCGF010000025.1 GCA_020249145.1 Roseomonas sp.
CATTCCCGCCAGCCGTGCCGCTCAGCGCATCAGCCGAAGCCGTGCCGGCATGGGTAACGGTATTCGTGAAGTCCCGACCAAACACAACGTAGCTCTCACCAGCATAGTGCATAAAGGCCCAGTAAACACTTACTGGGCTGTCCGGCGCCCCGATGATCAGATCGTCAAATCCATCCCCGTCGAGATCCCCTGCGGAGGCTACCGAGCGCCCCGAATGGCCGTTGGACTGATTGCCATAAATCACGAAGCCTCCATTGCCAGCGGCAATGGCACCGAGATCAACCGGCGCTCCCCAGCCGGAACCCTTCCCGAAAATGACATAGCTCTCGCCGGCATCGGGCCTCGCGTTGCCAGCACCGTCGCCCCCAGCCGCCCCCACGATCAAATCATCAAAACCATCGCCATTCACATCCCCAGCCGAGGCCACTGAACCCCCAGACCCATCAACGATGTCCCGGCCATAGATGACAAAACCCCCGTCACCTGCAGCGATCGCGTCAAGGTCAATGGTCGCGCCCCAGCCGGCGGCCTTGCCAAACACGACGTAACTTTCTCCCGCGGCTTCAATCAGGTTACTCGCAGCGCCGCCGAGATTCGCCCCAATGATCAGGTCGCCAAAACCATCGCCGTTGATATCACCAGCCGAAGAAACCGAAACGCCGAATTGATCGCCCCAAATACCCCCTGGGGTGCCACCATCGCGACCATGAATGACAAAACCGCCAATGCCGGCCGCAACATCGGACAGTTCGATCGGCGCGCCCCAGCCGGAAGCCTTACCAAACACCACATAGCTTTCGCCCGCTCGATCCTTCAGATTGCCTGCAGCATCGGCATAGGGCGCCCCAATAATCAGGTCGCCAAAGCCATCGCCATTGATATCGCCAGCAGAAGCCACCGAAAGGCCCGACTGATCAAATGCATCTTCGCCATAGATCACGAAACCGCCGCTGCCTGCCGCAATGGTGGCAAGATCAATCGGGGCACCCCAGCCATTCGCCTTGCCGAACACAACATAGCTCTCGCCGGCATAGTTCTTGAGATTGCCTGCCGCGTCGCTTCGCCAAGCCCCAATGATCAGATCGTCAAAACCATCGCCATTCACATCCCCGGCTGAGGCAACCGAATAACCGACGCCATCGCCTGAATCACGACCGAAAATACCAAACCCGCCCATGCCCGCGGCGATGTTGGCAAGATCAATGCGCCCCCCCCAACCGGCAGCCTTGCCAAACACCACATAACTCGCTCCCGAAGCAGAATCTGGGGTATTGGAATGCGAGTAACCCCTTGGCGCCCCAATCAGCAGATCAGCAAAGCCATCCCCATTCAAATCACCCGCCGAGGCCACAGAAAAGCCAGACCATGCGCCGCCGTTGTGGCCATCAACTACGAAACCACCAGTACCAGCAGCAATGTCGGTGAGATCAATGGGAGTTCCCCATCCAGAAGCCTTACCGAACACCACATAGCTTCCACCCTGTCGGGAAGCCAGAAATGGCGGAGCTGCACCGGGGGCGCCGATAATCAGATCAACGAAACCATCGCCGTTGATGTCCCCGGCAGATGCAACAGAAAAGCCAGACCTATCATCAAAAAATTCGCCGCGGATAACAAAGCCGCCCATGCCAGCAGCAATATCGGTCAGATGTATGGGCGTAATGCCACCACCAGGGATTTGGATGCTGCTCTGCACCTCAAGCGTCGCCTGGCCCTTGGTGAAGGTGACAAAGCCATCTGCGATTGCGCCCCGAATCCAGCCCCTATCGTCGAAGGTGAGCGATCCGCCGGTGCTGCCGGTCACGCGCAGCGTGTTCGAGCTATCGGAAAGGTTCAGCACCTCCAGCGCGGTCAGGCGAAGTGTGTTGCCGCCAAGGTCAATTGCCTCGATGCTCCGCAACTTTGTATCGGAAATCGCCGCCAGATCGAGCGTAAGCCCAGAACCTGTCAGCGCCAGCGTATCGGTCCCGCTGCCGCCATCCACGCGCAGGAAGCTAAGATCGCTCACCGCGATACGGTCATTGCCCGCGCCGCCTTCCAGTGCGTCAGCGCCGCCATGGCCGACCAGTGTGTCGTTACCCTGACCCGCGACGATAACATCCGCATTGCCCGTGCCAGTCAGCGCATCAGCGGCAGCCGTACCCGCATGGGTCACGGTACTCGTAAAGTCACGGCCAAAAATCACATAGCTCTCGCCGGCACTGCTTTTCGCATTTCCCGCCGCGTCGCCACCGCGCGCCCCGATGATCAGATCATCAAAGCCATCGCCATCCACATCTCCGGCCGAGGCAACTGAAGAACCCGACCCATCGTCGATGTCTTGCGCGTGAATAACAAAGCCGCCCGTGCCAGCGGCGATAGTGGCAAGGTCAATCGACGCCCCCCAGCCGCTCGCTTTGCCAAATACTATGTAGCTGTACCCTTTGGCAAAAGTCCCAACAACCAGATCGTCGAAACCATCGCCATTCACATCTCCGGCTGAAGCGACTGACCAGCCGCTCCAATCGCCTACATCCTGTCCATGAATCACGAAACCGCCATTGCCGGCAGCGATATCTGTCAGGTCAAGGGAAGCATTCCAGCCAGACGCCTTGCCGAACACCACATAGCTGTTGCCGGCACGCTCCGTGAGATTGTTGGCCACGTTAGCCAGGGGCGCTCCGATGATCAGATCAACGAAGCCATCACCATTCACGTCACCTGCGGAGGCCACAGATCGGCCTGAGAAGTCGTAGGTACCCTCGCCGTGGATAACGAAACCGCCATTGCCTGCAGCGACATCGGTCAGGTCAATGGCAGCACTCCAACCACTTGCCTTACCGAAAACCACATAGGCGTCAGGACCTGAATTTTTGCCGCTACCCGATGTTCCGATGATGATGTCGTCTAAGCCATCGCCGTTGATATCCCCAGCCGAGGCTACCGAAAACCCGGATAGAGAACCGCCATCCTGCCCATGGATGACAAAGCCACCCGTGCCGGCGGCGATATCGGCAAGGTCAATCGCCGCTGCCCAGCCAGATGCCTTGCCGAACACCACATAGCTGTCGCCAGCATTGTATTTCGTATTACCCGCCGCGTCGCCCCGAAAAGCCCCGATGATCAGATCGTCAAAGCCGTCACCATTAACATCTCCGGCCGAAGCAACCGAAAAGCCGGAGCCATCATAAACATCTTCACCATAAATTACAAAACCACCACGACCTGCGGCAATAGTGGCAAGATCGATCGGAGCACCCCAGCCATTTGCCTTACCGAACACCACGTAACTATCGCCGGCGACATCCTTTTCGTTACCTGCTCCATCACCACCGAAGGCCCCGATGAGCAAATCATCGAAACCGTCACCGTTTACATCTCCCGCTGATGTCACTGAAAAACCGGACTTATCACCCATATATCCGCGTCCATTGTAAATCCTGTAACCATCTTGGCCATAAATAACAAAGCCGCCGACGCCGGCCGCAACATCGGCCAGATCAACAGATGCACCCCAGCCGCTGGCCCTGCCAAACACGACATAGCTCTCGCCGGCGCCAGGTTTACTGTTGCCGGCACCGTAGGAATAAGGAGCTCCGATGATAACATCGTCGAAGCCATCGCCATTAATGTCACCCGCCGAGGCAACAGAATGGCCGGATGCGTCGAAAACATCCCGCCCATAGATAACAAAGCCTCCCGTGCCAGCAGCAATATCTGCAAGGTGAACAGGCGCAACACTGTCTACAAGGATTTGGATAGTGCTCTGCACCTCAAGCGTCGCCTGACCCCTGGTGGTCGCCTGTCCCTTTGTGAAGGTGACAAAGCCATCTGCGGTTCCGCCCCGGACCCAACCGGTATCGTCAAAGGTCAGCGTTGCGCCGGTGCTGCCGGTAACGCGCAGCGTGTTTGTGCTCTCGGAAAGGTTCACTACCTCAAGCGCTGTCAGGCGAAGTGTGTTGCCGCCAAGGTCAATTGCTTCGATGCTCCGCAGCTTTGTATCGGCAATCGCCGCCAGATCGAGCGTAAGCCCAGAACCTGTCAGCGCCAGCGTATCCGTGCCGGTGCCGCCATCCACACGGATAAAGGACAGATCGCCGACCGCGATGCGGTCATTGCCC
>JADCGF010000026.1 GCA_020249145.1 Roseomonas sp.
GCTCAATAAAGCCATGTCCAACACTCCAGCTGCCCCCGCCCAAAGGGCCGAGGCTAGCGTCCGAACATGGGTCAAATCTCAGCAGCAACTTCACCCCAAACCGGGTCACTTCTCAGCGGCATTCAACACCACGCCTACTTCCTGGGCGGTAAGGACCCCTTCGAAAAGCTCAAAACCGCACTGAAAGCCGAAGTGGACGAAGACGTATACAGCGACAATCAGGATGCGATGAGCGCGACAATCAGGATGAGATTGCGCGGCTGGATTTTGGGATGATTGTCGCTATTTTTGGTTTTTGCAATGCCTGATTGACGCTGGGGCTGAAGTTGATTGACGCGGAGCGTCAATCAACTTTTGCTCGTTCCCTTTAGCCGCTATCGGCCTGTGTTTCGTTTTGTGTTGCGAAGGCTGGCACACGGCCTGGTCCGCGCTTGCGTTCCAGGGCTGCTTTGCGTCGGTAGCTTTCGACGTTCATTTCAAGGATGGTAGCGTGATGCACCAGCCTGTCGATGGCGGCGAGTGTCATGGCCTGATCTGGAAAGATGCGCCCCCATTCGCCAAAGGGCTGGTTTGCCGTGATCAGCAAGGAACGCTGTTCGTATCGTGCGGCGATCAATTCGAACAACACGCTGGTTTCGGCCTGATCCTTTGAGACATAGGTGATATCGTCAAGGATGAGCAGATCGTAGCGGTCGAGCTTTGCGATGGCGCCTTCAAGGGCGAGTTCGCGCCTAGCCAGTTGCAGGCGTTGCACGAGATCGGAGGCGCGGGTGAAAAGCACGCGCCAGCCTTGTTCGACCAAGGCAAGGCCAAGCGCTGCCGAGAGATGGCTTTTGCCACTGCCTGGCGGGCCGAATAGCAGCAGGTTGGCGCCAGCCTTGAGCCATAGATCGCCCGCCGCCAGCGCCATGACCTTTGCCTTGGAGATCACCGGCACTGCATTGAAATCGAAAGTGGCAAGGGACTTTCCCGCGGGCAGACGGGCCTCTGCCAAATGGCGCGCGATGCGCCGTTGGCCTCGATCGGCTGCCTCGTGTTCGGCAAGTGCGGCAAGGAAACGCGCAGCGGGCCAGCCCTCCTTATCGGCAACCGCGGCGAGCTTTGGCCAAATGGCCTTGACGCCCGGCAGGCGAAGTTCGCTGAGCAGCAATTCGACCCGGGCTGCATCTACATTATTGTGCTTGGCCGTCATGCTGCGATCTCTGCGCCCAGGCGCGGCTGTGGCGTGCTGAGAGCGGTCAATTCATTATAGGTATTGAGCGCCGCCAGTTCGACAATGACGCTTGGGATGGGTGTTGCCTCTGGCCTGAAGCGTGCGCGCAAGGCTGAGAAATCAGGCAAGCGCCCAGCGTCAAGATCAGCCTGAATGGCCTCGGCCAATTCGGCCTCACAGGCGCGCTCATGGGCGAGCATCAACAGCTCGACCATCAGCTTGCAAGCCTGCCTTATGTCACAGCGATCACGCAGCGCATCAAAGGCCTTGCGATAGGCTTCGCGCGGAAAGAGCTGATCGCGATAGACAAGACTGGCCAGCGCCATGGGCTTTCGCCGTAACGCGTGGATGACGTGCCGATAATCGACAACATGGCCGCCCTTATTGTCCGATACAGCTTGGCCGCGTTGCAGCGTGACGACTGGTGTGGCGCCCAGAAAACATTCAAGCCGATCATCAAAGATGCGTACACGCAGGCGATGACCGATCAGCCGCGACGGTACGGTATAGAATACGCGCCGCAGGATGAACCCGCCCGAGGAAGTGACCGGGATGATCTTTTCCTCAAAATCGGCAGTGCGGCCTTTGGGTAGGGCGGATAGCGCCTGTTTCTCCAAGGCGATGCGCTTGCGCCTGTTTGCGTTGCGTCGGCCAATGATGTCGTCGAGGAAGGCGCGATAGCTTTGTAGATCGGGAAAGTCTCTTGTGCCACGCAGCAGCAGGGCATCCAAAAGTGCCTGTTTCAAGTGACCATGGGCGCTTTCGATTGAGCCGTTTTCATGGGCAATTCCGGCATTATTGCGTGAAGGTTCCATGCCGTAATGGCGCATGAGCGAAGCATAACGCACGGTCAGGTCCTGCTGGGCATTGGCGTCTAGATTGCGGAAGGCCGCCGAAAGACTATCGGTGCGATGTTCTTTCGGGGTGCCGCCCAGTGCCCATAACGCGTTCTGCAAACCCGCGGCGAGTGCGACGAAGCTTTCGCCCCCCAACACGATTTCCGCATGTTCGAAGCCGGAGAAAGCCAGCCGGAAATGATAAAGCCGGTGATCCAGCGGCACCCCCGCGATTGTCACGCCAAGGGCACTTGCATCGGTAAAATCCGACAAGCCCATGCGGCCGGGCTCGTGCTCCTGGCGGAAGATCACATCCCGTTCCGGCCCATTGAGGGCGCGCCAGGCATTGATGCGCCGTTCCAGCGTGCGCCGGATATTTGGGTTCAGGTCATGGTGGCGGCGGCGCAGTTCCTCCAGCACGCCGATCACCCTGATATCGGGCGCGGCGTTCAGGATCGGCAGCACCTCAGCGTCCCAGTAGGGCGCCAAGGGATCGGGGCGACGGCGCCCCCGGGGCTCCTTTTTCTGGGAGGGTAGCCTTGGATCAGCCTCGATCCGGTAGGCGGTTGCCGTGGAAAACCCTGCCTTGGCAGCGGCTGTCTCAGGCGGAAATGTCTGTCGGTAGGTCATGTAAAGCCTCGTCTGACGGTCGGTGATGTGGCAGCCGGGCAAAGCGTCGATCCTCTCTCTATCGAGACAAATCAACTACTTGCACCAACCCATCCAACCGCAAGTCAGGCCTTAAAAAAGCCCAGCGCCATTGGCGGCAGCCCTCCGGTCGGGCTACGCCCTCCCTACGGTCCGCCCCCAATGGCGCTTTCTCATCCTGATTGTCGCTGCTCTCTCAGCTTGATTGTCGGCGGTCA
>JADCGF010000027.1 GCA_020249145.1 Roseomonas sp.
CGACAGTGTGTCGGATTCCGCAGGCACGGATACTATCCTACTGCGTACTGGCAGCATTAACCTGTCTGGTATTTTCGTCGAGAACGTCACCGGTGATATTGTTGGGCAGGCCTTCTCCATCACCGGCAATAGCCTTGCCAACGCGCTGGCTGGCGCTGGGCAGGCGGATACGCTGAATGGCGGTGGTGGTACGGATACGCTGGCCGGTGGGCTTGGCGCAGACAGCCTGTTCGGTGGTACGGGCCGTGACCAATTCGTCTTCAACTCGGCGCTTGATGCCGCGAATGTGGATAGGATCTCGGATTACAGCACGACCGATGACACGATTGTGTTGGACGATGCCGTCTTCACGGCGCTTGGATCACCAGGCACCTTGGCTGCTGGCGCCTTTAAAGCCGGCGCAGCGGCGACGGATGCGGATGATCGGATCATCTACAATACATCGACCGGCGCCTTGCTCTATGATGCGGATGGTTCAGGCTCAGGCTTGGCCATCCAATTCGCAACACTTAGCGGCCTCACAGGCACTCTCAATGCGGCGGAATTCATTATCATCTGAGACAGCATGGGCTGGCGGATGATAATCCCCCAGCCCCGCTGCTTTACTGTGGGATTTTAGGGTTGATCAGCGCCATTCATCGCTGTCAACGCCAGAAGAAATCTGGCCTAGATCTTACCCTGGGACGGGGCGAGCCCCTCCCCCAGGGTGAACAGCAATGAGTTTGCGGAGCGCTATTTTGCGCAAATTAGGCTGACTAGTCTCCCACCTTCCTCTTATGCCCCAACACCCCCATCAACCGCCGATCCCGCCAGGCTGAACGCTCACCAATCTTTTCCAAAGGCAGCGCTGCGCGCCTTTCCGCCGTCACGCGCGCAACCGTTGCGCCATCATACAAAAATGGCGTCTGTTCTTCCGTAATCCCGCCCATCAGCCCGCCGAAGCGCGCCGCGTAGTCCGCCACACCCCCCGGCGCGTTCAGATCAATCGTCTCAAACGGCCCCATGAAGGACCAACGGAGCCCAAGCCCGTCCTTCACGCAGGCATCAACATCTTCAACACTCATGACGCCGTCACGCACCAGGCGGAAGGCTTCCGCCACCAGCGCCGCTTGCAGCCGGTTCAGCACAAAGCCGCGCGTTTCCTTCATGGCCGTCACCGGCACCTGACCCACCCGCGCCATCAGTGCCCGTGTGCGCGCCACCACCTCAGGCGCAGTCCAGGGCGCGCCCACCAATTCCACCAGCGGCACCAGATAGGGCGGGTTCACCGGATGCGCGACCAGGCAGCGCGCGCGGCCGGCAAGCCCCTCGGTAAAGGCGCTCGCTGGTATGCCGGAGGTTGAAGATGCCAGCACCACATCCGGCCCACATAGCGCATCAAGCCGCGCGAAAAGCTCCCGCTTCGGCTCCACCCGCTCCGGGCCGTTTTCCTGCACATGCGCGGCCCCCGCGACACAATCTTCCATGCTGGCGGCAGCATTGATGCGTGCGGCGATCACGGCGGGTGTTTCCGTGATCAGCCCTGCCTCGGCCAAATCCTGAAGGCTCTGCCCGATCAGGCCGAGAGCGGCGTCAGAAACCCCCGCCACCGGGTCCCAAATCCGCACGCTATGGCCGGCGCGGGCGAAAACCATGGCCCAGGCGCGGCCAATCAACCCGGTTCCGATGATGGCGATCTGTTCCATGGTGTAACTCCTTCATGAGGCCGGTCTTGATAGGCGGCCCTTCAAAGGCGATGTAAGGCCCCGTGAGTGAAAGACGCAACGTGCCCCTGCCGGCGCCCCCAACCCCAAGCCTGTCGCTTGGCATCAAGCGTTCGTTTGGCTTCATGCTGCTCGGCGGCACCATGGCGCTGGCGGGCTTGCTGGCGCTGTGGCGCGCGGTCGCCTCTGTATTCGGGCTGTGAACAGCTTCTGGCGCCTTTGGCTGCTGCCCATGACAGGGCTTGCGCTGCTGCCGGCGGCTTTCTTCAATCTTTTTGCCATGCGGCAGACAGCGCTGCTCGGCTGCCTGCTTGGCATTGCCCTTCCCTTTGTCGCCGCGCGCATCATGAAGCGCGGACGCCGCGGCGATGCGCGCCGCGCTGCGGTACTGATGGGCGTGGCAGCCGGCCTCGCCACCGGGCTCGGCGCCGGGGCAGGGCCGATCATTGGGTTGTTGTTCGCCCTCGGCGCCTGGGGTGGCACAAGGTTGCTCTATGCCGAAATTCCCGAAGCCGCGCCTCCGCCGCCGCCCGCGCCGCCGCCTTCCGGGCCGCTTGCTGACGCGCGGCTCAGGCTACAGGCGATAGAAGCCATCGCCGCGCGCGGCCATGAACCACGCCTGATCCCGGTGGCGCAGGCCATTGGCCAGGTGCTGGATGATCTGGAAGCGCGGCCCGAAGGCATTGCCCGCGCCCGCCGCTTCCTCGCGGTGCATTTGGATGGGCTGGAACGTATCGCAACGCGCCTTGAAGCCGGTGCCACGCCGCCGCCCGCGTTTGGTGTGCTGCTGCGTGATCTTGAAGCCGCTGCGCGGCGCTTGCGCGCTGATCTCCGCGCTGAGGAAAGCGCGGCACTCGATATCCAAGTCAAGGTGCTGGCCGATAGGCTGCGCGAGGAAGGCTATTCATGAGCGATATCATCGTGACCCCCGAAACACGCCGGGCCGAGGTTGAACGCCTCGCTGCCCAGCTTGACGTGACGGACCCTGCGGCGGTGCTGCGCTTCGGGCAGGAAGCGCAAACCCGCGCTTCGGCGGCTGCGGATGCCATGCTGGAAGGGGCCAAAAACCGCGAAGCGGGAGAGGCTGGGCAGACGCTTGGCAGCTTGCTCAGCACCTTGCGCGGCTTTGATGTTTCGGCGCTTGCGGAAAAGCCTGGCTTCTTCGCGCGGATCTTCAACAAGGCGGGTGCAGAAGCCGCGCAGGTGGTCAGCCGCTATGAAGGGCTGAAGGACCAGGTGGAGGCGATTGGCGATAGGCTCGATGCGCATCGCACGCGGCTTTTGGAAGATGTTGAAAAGCTTGAACGCCTTTATGGCGCCACGCTGGATTGGTTCCATGGCCTTGGTGATCACATCGCCGCTGGCGAGATTGTGCTGAATAACACTGACAGCACTGCCATCCCGGAAGCCGAAGCCAAGGCCACCACCGGCGATATGCTCAATGCGCAGAAGCTGCGCGATCTGCGCGCGGCGCGTGATGAGCTCGATCGGCGCATTCATGATCTGCGGCTGACACGGCAGGTTGCGATGCAGGCCTTGCCCTCCATCCGGCTCATTCAGGAAAATGACAAGGCACTGGCGGCGAAGATTCAATCCGTGGTGGCCAATACCGTGCCGCTATGGCGCCAGCAGCTTGCCCAGGCGCTGGCCATCCAGCGCATGCGCGATGCGGGGCAGACGCTGAAGCAGGCGAACGACCTAACAAATCAATTACTGACCGCGAATGCTGAGCGGCTGCGCCAGGGCAATGCCGAAGCGCGGAATGAAATCGAACGCGGCGTGTTTGACCTGGCTGCGGTGAAGCAGGCCAATCAGCTACTGGTCGCCACCATTGAAGACAGCCTGACAATCGCCGAACGCGCCCGCGTCCAGCGCGCCGATGCAGCGGTGGAATTGGATAAGGCAGAAGCCGAGATCAGGCGTGCGCTGATGGCGGCGAAGGCCATTCCGCCGGCGCCAAAAACCTGAACAGCAAGAGATCGGGAGAAAACGTTCATGCTCACCAAACGCGCCATCCTGGCTGCGATGCCAAGCTTATGGGCCGCGCCGCATATTGCCAGCGCGCAAGGCGCTTGGCCGAATGGCCCGATTCGTATCGTGGTGCCGTTCCCGCCGGGTGGTTCCAGCGATGCCTTGGCGCGGATGTTACAACCGCAATTGCAGGCCGATCTTGGCGTCCCGATCATTGTTGAAAATCGTAGCGGTGCATCCGGTTCACTCGGCACCGCGCAGGTCGCGCGCGCCGCCCCCGATGGCAATACATGGCTGATGGTGTTCGACACGCATGCGGTCAATCCGGCGCTGATCCCGAATATGGGGTTCGATACGGAACGGGATTTGACCTCGCTTTTGCTGTTCGGCACAGCGCCCATGGTGCTGACGGCGCATCGCACACGCCCTTATCGGAGTTTTGCCGAAGTGGTGGCGGCGGCAAAGGCGCGGCCTGATACCGTGACTTATGGCACCATCGGCAATGGCAGCTTGGCGCATTTGACCATGGAACTTGTGCAGCGCGCCGGTGGCTTCAAGCTGGTGCATGTGCCCTATCGCGGCGGCGGGCCGCTCGCGGTTGCCGCTGCCGCCGGGGAGGTGGATCTGCCCATCGCCTCCCGCCCCGCGATTGGCGTTCATATTGAGGCCGGCACGCTGGTGCCCTTGGCGCAAACCGGCGCCACGCGCAGCCCGAATATTCCGGATGTACCAAGCATGACCGAGCTTGGCATCAGCCGCATTGATTCGCGGGTCTTCTGGGGTTTCGTCGGACCCGCGCGCCTGCCGGAGGCGATCAAGGCGCGCATGGAAGCGGCCATTCGCAAGGCTTTGGATGTGCCGGAATTGCGTCAACGCATCCTGGGCCTTGGCATAGACCTAAACCCGCAAGGCGAAGCCGCCTTCATGCAATTTCTGTCTGCCCAGATCGCGACCTGGGGCAGGGTGGTGCGGGAGAACAATATCCGGCCGGATTGAAAACACCGCTTGACCAGCGGCGCAAGGCTTGTTCCCATGGCGTCAACGCCAAGAAATGAGGAAGTGTGCCATGCGCGCCTGGGCTGTCATTGAAGCCGGAAAACCGCTTCAGGAAATTGAAATCCCAACACCGGAACCCACCGGCCAGCAGGTGCTGTTGGAAATCACCCATGCCGGTGTTTGCCATTCAGATCTGCATATCTGGGAAGGCGGCTATGATCTGGGATCACGCGGTTATCTGAAGCTTTCCGATCGCGGGGTGAAGCTGCCGCTGGCCATGGGGCATGAAATTGTGGGCCGCGTCCTGAAATGGGGGCCGGATGCCAATGGCGCGGGCCTTAAGGTTGGCGACCATATGGTGGTCTTCCCCTGGGTCGGATGCGGCACCTGCGAAGCCTGCCGCGCGGATGAGGATAACATGTGCCTCACCCCCAAAAGCCTCGGTGTTTATCAGCATGGCGGCTACGCGACGCATGTGCTGGCGCCGGAGCCGCGACATTTGGTGCCGGTGGGTAACCTCGACCCCGCCTTGGCCGCGACCTATGCCTGTTCGGGCATTACGGTGTTCAGCGCCATCAATAAGGTCATGCCCATGCCGGCGGATGAGCCCATTGTGCTGATCGGCGCGGGCGGGCTTGGCCTGAACGCGATAGCGGTGCTGAAGGCCAAGGGCCATCGGCGAATCGTCGTGGTGGATGTCAGCCCCGCCAAGCTTGAAGCCGCCAAGCGGGAAGGGGCGACCGATATCGTCCTGGCCGGCGATGCCAATACCGGCAAGCGCATCATGGAAGCCTGCGGTGGCCCGGTCCGCGCCATTATTGACCTGGTGAACGGGACCGAGACGGCGCGGAGCGCCTTCGACGCGCTCCGCAAGGGCGGCAAGCTGGTGCAGGTGGGGCTATTCGGTGGCGAATTGGCCGTGCCGCTACCGGTCATGCCGATGCGCGCCCTTACCATCCAGGGTTCATATGTGGGCAATGTCAAGGAATTGCGGGAATTGGTGGGCATTGCCCAGCAAGGTGGTTTGCCGGGCATTCCGATTACCCGTATGCCGCTTAATCAGGCTGACACAGCACTCAATAGGTTGAAAGACGGCAAGGTAACGGGGCGAATAGTCCTCACTGCAGAGGTATCGTAAAAAATTATGAAACTAATGGTTGCATTTCGACTAAAATTACTCAATCATTCGGGGCATGGACAACGGAAGCACCCTGGTTCAAGACATCGCCCCCTTGCGAGACTTCGTCCGCGGCATGACTGCTATGGCCGATGCGGGTGGCGATGAGGCCCTATTCCTGAAGGAAGCGCCATGCTTGCTCCGCAAGCTTGTGCTTTCTGACAATTGGTTGCCGCCGGAATATACGGCGCCAACCGACACCTACCGGCAGTTGTTGCTGCATTGTGATCCGCAGCAGCGATTTTCAGTTGTGTGTTTCGTCTGGGGGCCAGGGCAGAAAACGCCCGTGCATAACCACACGGTCTGGGGCCTGGTTGGCGTCCATCAGGGTGAGGAGATTTCGACCGAAATGGTCGCGGACCCGAATGGCGGGCCGATGCGCCCCGGCCGGGTTGATCGCGCCAAGCGCGGCGATGTGGTGGTCTTGAGCAGCGACAGCTATGATACGCATCGCGTCGAAAACGCGGTGGAAGGCCGCACCAGCATCAGCATTCATGTCTATGGCGCCAATATCGGCGCGGTGCAGCGCGCGATGTTCAATGCCGAAACCAGCCAGCCAGAGTATTTCATCTCGGGCTATGACAATAAAACCGTCCCCAATCTCTGGGATTTGAGTCGCGCGGCCAATTAGCCAGCGCCCCTTGCGCGCCCGCGCATGAGGCGTGATGCTGCCTGCAGACAAGCAGGGACCACATGCCATGGCCGATAGCATTCCCGTTCTTGACCTTGCGCCTTTGCGCGCGCGTGCGCCCGGTGCGCTGGACAAACTGGGGGAAGAACTGCGCCACGCCTTCACCGAAGTGGGCTTTTATTTCGTCCGCAATCACGGCATTTCGGAAGTGCTGCTTGATCAAACCTTCTCCGAAGCCGCACGATTCCATGCGCAACCGCTGGATGCGAAGCTTGCGCTCAAGATCAATGAACATAACATCGGCTATATGCCGATGCGCGGTGCGACCACGCGCGTAAATGCGGTGGGCGAAGTGGCGCTGCCAAACGCCAATGAAGCCGTGTTCTTCAAGCGCGATCTGCCGGCTGATCATCCGGATGTTCTGGACCAGGTGCGCTTCCGTGGCGCCAATCAATGGCCGGATTTGTCTGGCTTTCGCGACAATATCCTACACGCCATGGCGGCCTTTGAAGGCCTGGGCCTCGCGCTTTTGCCCATTTACGCCCGCGCGCTTGGCCTGCCAGAAGATTACTTCGCGCCCTTCTTCCAGGAACCCATGTTCACGCTGCGGATGTCGCATTACCCGCCGCAGGAACCAACCGCGCCTGAGAATGAATACGGCATCGCGCCCCATATGGACACAAGCTTCATGACCATTCTGGCGCAAAACAAGGTGCCGGGCCTGTCGCTCCGCCTGCCGGATGGGCGCTGGCTGGATGCGCCGGCACCCGAAGGCGCACTGCTCATCAATGGCGGGATGATGCTGCGCCGCTGGACGGATAACCGCTTCCTTGCCACCCCGCATCGCGTGATCAATCGCTCGGGCCGGGAACGCTATGCGATTCCCTTTTTCATGGATGCGAATTACCGCGCCATCATGGCGCCGATCACGGTGGCTGGTGCGCCAAGCCAGATGGGGCCCATCACCTATCCTGATTTCATGACGGGTTATCAACGCGCCAATTTCCATCACGCCGCGGAAAAATCCGAAGAAAAGGTACAGTTGCAAGGCGCCTGAAATCCTGGCTTGAAGCCGGGGCTTTACCTTCCTTCCAAATGGCGTAGCCTTTTCCCAGCCGGTAAGGCTGAAAACCGCTTTTGGGAGGAAAATTCATGCAAGTAACACGTCGCACGGCCCTTGCGGCCGGTGCGGGCATCGGCACCGGCATTGGTGGCCTGCCCTGGCGAAGCGCGAAGGCGCAAGCCACCAATACCATCAAGATCGCGCTGCTCACGGATTTTTCCGGCATGTATCGTGATGTGAGCGGCCCAACGGAACTGGCCTGCGTACGTCTGGCAGTAGCTGAAATGAGCAACCGAGGCTTCAATATTGAAGTGCTCTTTGGCGATAACCAAAACCGCCCCGATGTCGGTTCCAACCTGACGCGGCAATGGATTGATCGCGACGGCGTTGACGTGATTGTGGATGGTGGCGCTTCTTCAGTCGCCCTGGCGGCGAATGAGATTGTTCGGGACAAGAACAAGGTTTTTCTGAATACTACCTCAGCGACTTCGGACCTTACCGGGCGCTCCTGCACGCCGAATACGGTACATTGGACCTATGATACCTGGATGCTCGCCAATTCAACCGGTGGCGCCACGGTGCGTGCGGGCGGCGATAGCTGGTTCTTCATCACGGCGGATTACGCCTTTGGCCATGCGCTGGAACGCGACACGGGCAATTTCGTGCGCAATGCGGGCGGGCGTGTGCTTGGCCAGGTGCGTACGCCCTTCCCGGGAACGACCGATTTCTCATCCTTTCTGGTACAGGCGCAAGCTTCCCGCGCCAAGGTGATCGGCCTTGCCAATGCGGGCAGCGATACCATCAACTGCATCAAGCAGGCGGCGGAATTCGGCCTGATGCGCCGCGGCATCAAGCTGGCCAGCCTGCTCATGTTTCTGCCCGATGTGCATTCCTTGGGGCTTGCAACCACCCAGGGGCTGATCTGCACGGAAACCTTCTATTGGGATTTGAATGATCGCACCCGCGCCTTCTCGGCCCGCGTGCGGCCCAGCATTGCGCAGAACGCGCTTTGCATGAACCATGCGGGCGGTTATGCGGCGGTGCTGCATTATCTGAAGACGGTCATTGATATGGGGCCGGCCCAGGCCAAGCAAAGCGGCGCGGCGACCGTTGCGCGCATGAAGGCCATTCCTTGCGATGATGATTGCTTCGGTCCCGGCACCATTCGCGCCGATGGCCGCAAGCTGCACCCGGCCTATTTGTTTGAGGTGAAGAAGCCCGAGGAAAGCCGCGGCATATTTGACTATTACAAGCTGCTGCAAACGACCGATTCGGATAAGGCCTTCAGGCCCCTGGCCGATGGTGGTTGCAGCTTCATCCGCAGCTGATGGACCAGGAATGAAACGGGGGGCGTTTCGGCGCCCCCTTTTTCATGTCTCGCGCGCCCGAAAGACCAATTGGCGCGACAGCACGAAATTCCCGAACATGCCGGCAATCGCCCCCGCGGCCACACCCAACACCGGATGGGCCGCCACCATGGGCACAAAGACGATCAACGCGGCATAGGTGCCGTAATTCATCGCAAAACCAATAAGGTTCACCAGCAGGAACAGCGCCCATTGCTGATGCGCGGGGCCTTCGCCGCGTCCGCGAAAGGTCCAAAGCCGATTGAGCGCCCAGGTTGTTGTCGCAGCCACCAAATAGGAGACCGCCCGCCCGCCATAAAGCCCAAGCCCAAATGCCAGGCCAGCATAGAGCACCGCCGTATCCACCACAAAGCCGATGGTGCCCACCACCCCAAAGCGCAGGAATTCCATCAGCACTGAAAAACGCGCCGCGCCGATCATGCCTTCAATACGCGCTAGAACCACCTGAACTGCCATGCGCGCCTGTTACGCAGGAAAGTCGCGCGGCGCAAACCGCGTTGGATTTGGTCGGGCTGGCGGCCAGGGGTAGGGCAGGGACCTTTTGGGTGAATGGCTCTATCGCACCATCCACGTTTCCGTGCCCTTGGGCGCAGCAGGCCAAAGCGGCTCCCCGGGGCAGGAGGTTTTGGCGGAACTGACGCAAAGTAAGGCAATCTGGATAGATACCGCGCAGCAGCCGGCTTTGGGCTTCGGCCATAAGCCGGGCTAGGGCAAAACGCCGCTTGCGCGGCTTGCCGCAAGCGGGCTTGATAAGGGCACGTCGAAAAGGGGCTTCACATGCAACGTCGGGATGTCTTCAAACTCGGTGCCGCGGCGGCGGCTGCCACGCTGCCAAGCTTTGCCATCGCCCAGCCAGCCCAGAACCGCGTGCTGAAAATGGTGCCGCAGGCGAACCTCACCAGCCTCGACCCGATTTGGACTACGGCGAATATCACCCGGAATTACGGGTATATGGTGTTCGACACGCTTTATGGCATGGATGCGCAATTCCGCCCGCAGCCGCAAATGGCAGCCGGCCATAGCAGCGATGATGGTGGGCGGAGTGTCACCATCACGCTGCGCCCTGGGCTGAAATTCCATGATGGAGAACCGGTGCGCGCGCAGGATGTGGTGCCAAGCCTGCAACGCTGGATGAAGCGCAGCCCCTTCGGCCAAAAGCTGGCCACTGTGACCGATGACATCCAAATGCTGGATGACATGCGGATACGCTTCCGCCTGAAGAAACCCTTCCCGCTGCTGTTCCATGCACTGGCGCAGGTTTCCAATGGCCCGGCCTTCATCATGCCCGAACGCCTGGCCAAGACCGATCCCTTCCAGCAGGTGCGCGAAGCCATCGGCAGCGGCCCCTTCCGCTTCAGGGCCAATGAATTCAATTCCGGCAGCCTCGCGGTGTTTGAACGCTTCGCCGATTACGTGCCCGTGCAGACCGGCACGCCAAGCCTCACCGCCGGGCCAAAAATCGCGCATTTCGATCGCGTGGAATGGCATATCATTGTGGATGCCGCGACGGCGGCGGCGGCTTTGCAAACCGGCGAGATTGATTGGTATGAACAGCCGCCACCGGAAGTGCAGCTGCTGCTCCGCCGCAACCGGCAGGTGGTGATCGAAGCGATTGATCCGCTGCCGCTGACCGGCATTTTGCGCTTCAACCATGCGCATGCGCCCTTCAACAACAAGGCTTTGCGCCAAGCTTTGCTGCCGGCGATCAGCCAGCAGGATTTCATGCAAGCCTCCGTCGGCACGGATGCTTCGCTTTACACCACGGGCGTTGGCATGTTCACGCCGGGCACGCCGCTGGCCAATGATGCGGGGCTGGCGCCGCTGATGGGGCCGCGCAGCATAGACCGCGCGCGGGCCCTGATGCGCGAAGCGGGCTATACCAATCAGACCATGCGCCTGATTGGCCCGACCGATATTCTGGTGCCGGCCGCACTCACGCAGGTGGGCGCCGATCTTGTGCGCCGGCTTGGCTTCAATGCCGACATTGTACTCAGCGATTGGGGCACCACGGTGCAACGCCGCACCTCGCGTGAGCCGGTGGAACGTGGCGGCTGGTCCATGCTGTTCACCTCCTTCTCCTCCTTCGATTTCGCCGATCCGGCAGCGCATTTCCCGTTGCGCGGCAATGGCACCAATGCCTGGTTCGGTTGGCCGGATGTGCCGCGGCTTGAGGAATTGCGCGATGCCTGGTTTGACGCGCCGGACCTTGCCGCGCAGCAGGCCCTCGCGCGGGATATGCAGACGGTCGCGATGGATGAACTGCCCTATATTCCGCTTGGGTCCTATAAATCCATGACAGCCTTGCGCGCGAACCTCACCGGGCGCGTGGCGGGGCTGGCGCTTTATTGGGGCATTCGGCGGGGCTGAAGGGCAACGGGGGCGCGCTACCCCTCACCCGGAAGCCATTGCTGGCATGGGCCATGCATCGTTATGGCGAAGCTGAGGATGCCGGGCCGTGAGCGGGGCTATTTGCGCCGCACGGAAAGCAGGCTAAGCGAGACGACGTGTTCTGCATTGCCAATTGGCGAGGCAGGGTGACTTTTACCTGGGCAGACTGGGCTGCCCCGAACATGACATGGGAGACGGGCAATGGATCGTAGAGACTTCCTCAAGGCAACAGCAGGCGTTGCCGCGCTGGCCGGTACGGGCGGGCTTGCCGCCCCGGCGCTGGCGCAGGGCGCCGCCGCACGCACGCTGCGCTTCGTGCCGCAGGCCAATCTGGCCAATTTCGACCCGATCTGGGGCACGCAATATGTGGTGCGCAATGCCGCCGCTTTGGTGTGGGACACGCTTTACGGCTTTGACGACAAGCTGGAAGCCAAGCGCCAGATGGTGGAAAGTGAGGAAGTCTCCTCGGATGGGAAGGTCTGGACCTTCCGCCTGCGTGAAGGCCTGATGTGGCATGATGGCACCAGGGTGACGGCGGCGGATTGCGTCGCCAGCCTCAATCGCTGGGCGGTGCGTGATGGCATGGGCCAGATGATTCGTGCCATTCAGGAAGAATTGGTGGCGGTGGATGACCGCACCTTCCGCTGGAGCCTGAAGGCGCCTTACCCCAAGATGCTCCTGGCGCTTGGCAAGAACAACACGCCGATGGCCTTCATGATGCCGGAGCGCATCGCACGCACCGATCCCTTCCAACAGGTCACGGAATTTGTGGGTTCCGGCCCGATGCGCTTTGTGCGCAATGAATGGGTCCCCGGTGCCCGCGCGGTCTTCACCCGCTTTGAACAATATGTCCCGCGCAATGAGCCTCCGTCATGGTTGGCGGGCGGCAAGCGTATGGGCGTGGACCGCATTGAATGGATCATCATGCCAGACCCGGCCACGGCCTCGGCGGCGCTGATGAACAATGAAATTGATTGGTGGGAAACTCCGCTGACCGATTTGATTCCATCCTTGCGGCGCAATCGCAATATCCGCGTGGATATCGCCGATCCGCTCGGCAATATCGGGTCCTTCCGCTTCAACCATTTGCATGCACCGTTCAATGACGTGCGCGCGCGCCGCGCGGTTGCCATGGTTCTGAACCAGGAAGACTATATGCGATCCGTGGTCGGTGATGATCGCGCGCTCTGGCAGACACTGCCTTCCTTCTTCACGCCAGGCACGCCGCTTTATACTGAAGCGGGTGGCGATATCCTGAAGGGGCCGCGCAATGTTGAAGCCGCCCGCGCCTTGCTGCGTGAATCTGGCTATAATGGCCAGCCCATTACGCTGCTGGTTGGTCAGGATCAGGCGCCGCTCAAGGCCATGGGTGAAGTCACCAATGCGCTGCTGCGTTCCATTGGCATGAATGTGGATTTCGTGGCGACAGATTGGGGCACGGTTGGTCAGCGCCGCGCTTCCAAATCGCCCCCCGGTCAGGGTGGCTGGCATATCTTCCACACCTGGCATGCGGGTGCGGATTGCATCAATCCGGCGGCCTATCTGGCGCTGCGCGCGCATGGCGATGGCGCCTGGTTCGGTTGGCCGAAGGATGATGCGGTGGAAGCCGCGCGTGACAAGTGGTTTGCCGCCCCCGATCTGGCGGCGGAAAAGGCCGCGGTTGCGGAAATGAATGCCGCGGCCATGAGCCACATGACCTATGCGCCCACTGGTTTCTACAAAACCTATCAGGCGTGGCGGGCGAATGTTACGGGCATTGTCGGTGGCCCGCTGCCCTTCTTCTGGGGCGTGAATAAGGCCTAACCAGGAAAGATTGCCGGGATCATGTTTGCCTATATCGTCCGCCGCGTCTTGGCCACCATTCCGGTGATGGCCTTTGTCGCGCTATTCGTCTTCAGTCTGCTTTATGTCGCACCCGGTGATCCGGCGGCGGTAATTGCGGGCGATCAGGCAACGCCTGAAGATGTGGAACGCATCCGCGCCAGCCTTGGCCTCGACCGGCCCTTTTTGATCCGGTTCGGGGAATGGGTCTGGCGTATTCTTCAGGGTGATCTTGGCGTTTCGATTTTCACCAATCTGCCCGTTTCCACCATGATCCAGCAGCGTATTGAACCAACGCTATCGCTCATGATCATTACGCTGATCCTGGCGGTTTCGGTGGCCATCCCGATGGGGGTGATCGCGGCCTGGAAGCAGGGCACGGTGATTGACCGCACCGTGATGGGCTTTGCGGTGCTGGGCTTTTCCGTGCCCGTCTTTGTGGTGGGCTATGTGCTGGCCTTTATCTTTGCACTGGAACTCGATTGGGTGCCGGTGCAGGGCTATACGCCGATCAAGCAAGGTTTCTTTCCCTGGTTCCAGAACCTGATCCTGCCGGCTATCGCTTTGGGCACGGTCTATATCGCGCTGATTGCGCGCATCACGCGTGCGACCATGCTGGAAGTACTGCAACAGGATTATATCCGCACCGCCCGTGCCAAGGGTGCCGGGCAGCGTAACATCCTGTTCCTGCATGCGCTGAAGAATGCCGCCGTGCCGATCGTCACCGTGATCGGGATTGGCATTGCGCTGCTGATTGGTGGCGCGGTGGTGACGGAAAGCGTCTTCGCCATTCCGGGCCTTGGGCGCCTCACGGTGGATGCCATTCTGCGGCGCGACTACCCGGTCATTCAGGGCGTCGTGCTGCTGTTTTCCTTTGTCTATGTGCTTGTGAATCTCATGATTGACCTGCTCTATACCATTCTGGACCCGAGGATCAGATACTGATGTCCGCTTCCATCCTCGACCCCAAGGGCATCACAGCGGCCAATGTGGCCGTGGCACCGACCCTGCCCGACATCATGCCGCCGGTGAAGCCGCGCAAAGGCTTTTTCGGCTATATGCGTCGCCACCCAGCCATCGCGATTGGCGGTTCGTTGGTCACGCTCATGGTGCTGGTCGCGATTTTCGCGCCCTTCCTGTTCACCACGGACCCGACCGCGCTTGCCCCCGCGCGGCGCACACGTGAACCATCGGCCATGTATTGGTTCGGCACGGATATGCTGGGCCGCGATATCTATTCGCGGGTGCTTTATGGTGCGCGGGTGTCGCTGCTGGTGGGCTTTTCGGTCGCGGTGCTGGCTTCCATCATTGGTCTTACGATTGGGATGATTTCCGGCTTCATCCGTTGGGCCGATAGCATCATCATGCGGGTCATGGATGGCATGATGTCCATCCCGCCCATTCTGCTGGCAATCGCGCTGATGGCGCTGACACGCGGTTCGGTGCAAAACGTCATTATCGCCATCACCATTGCGGAAATCCCGCGCGTCTCTCGCCTGGTGCGCGGCGTCGTTTTGTCCCTGCGTGAGCAACCCTATGTGGATGCCGCGGTGGCGGCGGGTACCAGCACACCCGTGATCATCTGGCGCCATATCCTGCCGAATACCCTGGCGCCCATCACGGTGCAGGCAACCTATATCTGCGCGTCCGCGATGATCGTGGAAAGCATCCTGTCCTTTATTGGCGCCGGCACGCCGCCCATCATCCCCTCCTGGGGCAATATCATGGCCGAAGGCCGCGCGCTTTGGCAGGTGAAGCCCTATATCGTGTTCTTCCCGGCCATTTTCCTTTCCATCACCGTGCTGGCGGTGAACCTGCTTGGCGATGGTTTGCGTGATGCCCTCGACCCGCGCATGGCGAAAAGGCTCTGACCCATGGCGATTCTCGAAATTGAAAACCTGCAAACCCATTTCCGTACGCCTGATGGCATTAATCGCTCGGTGGATGGCGTTTCCTTCCATGTTGAGGCAGGGGAGACCCTGGCCGTTGTGGGCGAGAGCGGTTGCGGCAAATCCGTCACCGCCATGTCCATCCTCCGCCTGATCCCGGAACCGCCCGGCAAGCTTTCCGGCGCCATCCGCTTCAATGGCAAGAACCTGCTTGACCTCTCGGAAGCTGAAATGCGTGGCATTCGCGGCAATGAGATCAGCATGATCTTCCAGGAACCCATGACGTCACTGAACCCGGTGCTGACCGTGGGCCGCCAGATCGGGGAAACCCTGCGCCTCCACCAGGGCATGTCGGCGCAGCAGGCGGAAGATCGTGCGGTGGAAATGCTGAAGCTGGTCGGCATTCCGGAAGCCGAGCGCCGCGTGAAGGAATATCCGCACCAGCTTTCGGGCGGCATGCGTCAGCGCGTGATGATTGCCATTGCGCTTGCCTGCAACCCGAAACTGTTGATCGCAGATGAACCCACCACGGCCTTGGATGTGACCATCCAGGCGCAGATTTTGGACCTGATGCGTGACCTGAAGCACCGCGTGGGCGCTGCCATTGTGCTGATCACGCATGATCTTGGCGTGGTGGCGGAAGTCGCTGAGCGCGTGGTGGTCATGTATGCGGGGCGCAAGGTGGAAGAAGCCAAGGTTGGGCCTTTGTTCCGCAACCCGCGTCATCCTTACACGCAAGGCTTGCTTGGGTCGGTGCCGAAGCTTGGGTCTTCGCTTGACGGAACTGAAACGCGCTTGCAGGAAATCCCGGGGCTGGTGCCGAGCCTCAAGCAAAAGCTGCAAGGCTGTGTTTTTGCCAGCCGCTGCCCCTATGCCACTGATCTTTGCACAAGCGTCGCGCCGGGCCTGGAAGAAAAGGCCCCCGGCCATATCGTCGCCTGTCACTATGCGCTCAAGGAGGCCGTCGCGGCATGAGCACGCCTCTGCTCGAGGTCAATGACCTCAAGAAACACTTTCCCGTCCGCGCTGGCTTCCTGGGCGGTGTTACGGGTTATGTCTATGCCGTGGATGGCATTTCCTTTTCCATCGCCAAGGGGGAAACCCTTTCATTGGTGGGTGAATCCGGCTGCGGCAAATCCACCGTCGGCAAGGCCATTCTACGCCTGTTCGACATCACCGGCGGCCAGGTGACGCTGGATGGCACACGGATTGATGACATGCCGGCCAGCACGCTGCGCCCACTGCGGCGGCGCATGCAGGTGGTGTTTCAGGACCCCTATTCCTCGCTCAACCCGCGCATGCGGGTGCGGGATATTCTGGCTGAGCCGATCCGCAATTTTGGCTTGGCCAAGGATGCCGCTGATCTGGAAAAGCGCGTGGGCGATTTGATGGACCGCGTGCGCCTGCCGCGTGATGCCGTGAATCGCTGGCCGCATGAATTCTCGGGCGGGCAGCGCCAGCGCATCGGCATTGCCCGTGCTTTGGCAGCCGAACCTGACCTGATCATTTGCGATGAGGCTGTCTCGGCGCTGGATGTCTCGGTCAAGGCGCAGATCGTCAACCTGCTGCAGGATTTGCAGAAGGATTTGGGCCTCGCGCTGCTGTTTATCAGCCATGATCTCGCGATTGTGGAGCACATGACGCATCGCGTGGCGGTCATGTATCTTGGCAAGATCGTGGAAGTGGCGCCGAAGCGCGAATTATTTGCCGCCCCCAAGCACCCCTATACGGAAGCGCTGCTTTCCGCCGTGCCGGTGCCTGAACCCGGCGCGCAGCGGGAACGCGTGATCCTGAAGGGCGATGTGCCAAGCCCGATCAACCCACCCAAGGGCTGCCGCTTCCATACCCGCTGCCCCTATGCCTTTGACCGCTGCCGGCAGGATGAACCGGCGCTCCGCCAGACGGAGCCCGGGCATTGGTCCGCCTGCCATTTGCATGACCGCCCGGCGGCGGAAAACCCTCTGGCCGGGGCCAAGGGCGCGGCGCTTATCGCCAAGCATTAGAGCCCCTTGCCCGGAGGGTACTTCTCCGGGCAAGATTTCACTTTGAAAAGCTTGACGAAGCCCCATCTTACAGGTGAGGCTTTAGGTTGAAACACCCCTGGCCAAAGGGCCGGGCAGAAACATGGATTGGGAGACGCGCTATGCCGCAGGTGACACTGACCGTGAATGGTCAAACCCATACGGCCGAGGTTGAAGGTCGCACGCTTCTGGTGGAGCTGCTGCGCGAGAAGCTCCGCATGACCGGCACGCATGTCGGCTGCGATACCAGCCAATGCGGCGCCTGCGTGGTGCATGTGAATGGCGAAAGCGTAAAGTCTTGCACGACGCTCGCCGTGATGTGCAATGGCGCGAATGTGAGCACCATTGAAGGCCTCGCCGCCGCCGATGGCACTTTGCATGTGATGCAGGAAGCCTTCCGCGAATACCACGCCCTGCAATGCGGCTTCTGCACGCCAGGGATGGTGATGAGCGCGATTGATTTGGTGAACAAGCACCCGCATGGCATCACGGAACAGCAAATCCGCGAAGGGCTGGAAGGCAATCTGTGCCGCTGCACCGGCTATCACAATATCGTCAAGGCCATCGCAGCCGCGGCGGAAGTGATGCAGGGTAAGCGCCAGGAAATGGCGCGCGCCGCTGACTAACAGGGCAGGGGGGAAACCCCGCCTCTGCGGCCCACAAAAGGCCGCAACACAACAATCAGCCTGATGGGAGGCGTTAAAGATGAACGTGGTGACACCGTTTGAGGGCATCGGGGCCAGCGTCCGCCGCAAGGAAGATTTCCGCTTCCTTCAGGGTCGAGGCGCTTACACGGATGATGCGGATAAGCCTGGGCAGTTGCATGCCTGGATCCTGCGTAGCCCGCATGCCCATGCCCGCATTAAATCTGTAGATATCTCAGCCGCGGCTTCCATGCCCGGCGTGGTGGAAATCTATACCGGCGCCGATATGGCGAAGGATGGCGTGGGCGGCCTGCCTTGCGGCTGGCAAATCCACAACAAGGATGGTTCGCCCATGGCCGAACCGCCGCACCCGGTATTGGCACATGACAAGGTGCGCCATGTTGGGGACCCGGTTGCGGTTGCCATCGCCGCCACGCGCCAGCAAGCGCGCGATGCCGCGGAAGCGATCAGCGTTGATTATGAAGTGCTGCCCGCCGCCGCCACCATGGCAGCAGCGCTGAAGCCGGGCGCGGCTGCCATTCATGACGATGTCGCCGGCAATCTTTGCTATGATTGGCATATCGGCGACAAGGCCGTGGTGGATGCCGCCTTTGCCGGCGCCGCGCATGTCGTCAAATTCGATCTGGTGAATAACCGCCTGATCCCGAATGCCATGGAACCCCGTTCCGCGGTTGGCGAGTTTGATCGCACCACGGGTGATTACACGCTGACCACCACCAGCCAGAACCCGCATGTCATTCGCCTGCTGATGGGTGCCCATGTGCTCCATCTGCCGGAATCGAAGCTGCGCGTGATCGCACCTGATGTGGGCGGCGGCTTTGGCAGCAAGATCTACCATTATGCGGAAGAAGCCATTGTCACCTGGTCTGCCGGCAAGCTTGGCCGCCCGGTGCGCTGGACCGCGGATCGTACCGAAAGCTTCATGTCGGATGCCCATGGGCGCGACCATGTCAGCCACACCGAATTGGCGCTGGATGCGCATGGCAAGATCCTGGGGCTGCGCGTTTCGACGCAAGCCAATATGGGCGCCTATCTTTCCACCTTCGCGCCTTGTGTACCGACCTATCTCTACGCCACGCTGCTCGCCGGCGTGTACACCACACCAGTGATCTATTGCGAAGTGAAGGCGGTGTTCACCAATACCGTGCCGGTGGATGCGTATCGTGGAGCGGGCCGCCCGGAAGCGACCTTCCTGCTGGAACGCCTGATGGATGTGGCGGCGAAGCAAACCGGCATTGATAGGGTGGAACTGCGTCGGCGGAACTTCATCCAGCCCGATCAATTCCCCTATCAAACGCCGGTCGCGCTGCAATATGACAGCGGCAATTACCACGCGACCCTTGAACAGGCTCTGGCTTCTTCGGATTGGGCCGGCTTCCCGGCACGGCGTGCTGAAGCCGCCAAGCGCGGCAAGCTGCGCGGCATTGGCTGCTCCACCTATCTGGAAGCCTGCGGCATTGCGCCTTCAGCGGTGGTCGGCAGCCTTGGTGCCCGCGCGGGGCTTTATGAGGTTGGCACCATCCGCGTGCACCCAACCGGCAGCGTGACGGTGCTGACCGGCGCGCATAGCCATGGCCAGGGCCATGAAACCACCTTCGCGCAATTGGTTGCTGATAAGCTCGGCGTGCCGGTGGCGCAGGTTGATATCGTGCATGGCGATACGGCCAAGGTGCCCTTTGGCATGGGGACTTATGGATCCCGTAGCCTTGCCGTTGGCGGTAGCGCGATGATGAAGGCGATGGACAAGATCATCGCCAAGGGCAAGCGCATTGCGGCGCATCTGATGGAAGCCTCGGTGGACGATATCGAATTCGACCGTGGCACTTTCCGCGTGGCGGGTACGGATAAGACCAAGGCGCTGGTGGATATCAGCGTGGCGGCCTATGTGCCCCACAACTACCCGATCGAGGAATTGGAACCGGGCCTGGAAGAAACCGCCTTCTATGACCCGAAGAACTTCACCTATCCGGGTGGCTGCCATATCGCGGAAGTGGAAATTGATCCGGAGACGGGCCGCACATCGGTGATCAATTTCACCGCCGTGGATGATGTAGGCCGCGTGATCAACCCCATGATCGTTGAAGGCCAGGTGCAGGGCGGTGTGGCGCAGGGCATTGGCCAGGCGTTGCTGGAAACCTGCGTTTATGATGCGGAAGGCCAACTGCTTTCCGGTTCCATGATGGATTACACCATGCCGCGGGCGGATGATTTGCCGCCCGTTTCGGTCGCAACCCATACCACGCTTTGCACCCATAACCCGCTTGGGGTGAAGGGCTGCGGGGAGGTGGGCGCCATTGGCTCGCCGCCCGCCGTGATCAATGCGGTGGTTGATGCGCTTTCCGACTATGGCGTGAACCATGTCGAAATGCCGGCGACCCCGGCGAAAATCTGGCAGATCATCAATAGCGGCCGCCGCGCGGCGGCAGAATAAAGGACCTCACCCATGTATGATTTCGCCTATCACAAGCCCACCAGCCTGGCCGATGCCGCGAAGCTGCTGGCTGACCCGGATGCCAAGGCGGTTTCCGGCGGGCATACGCTGATCCCGGCGCTGAAGCACCGGCTGAACAAGCCTTCCGCGCTGGTGGATCTTTCCGGCATTGCGGAAATGAAGGGCATTCGCCGCGAAGGCAATGCCATCATCATCGGCGCGCTGACACGGCATGTGGAAGTGGCCAATAGCGCGGAAGTGAAGGCCGCCATTCCGGCGCTGGCTTACATGGCATCGCATATCGGCGATGTGCAGGTGCGCAATCGCGGCACGATTGGTGGTTCGGTTTCCAATAACGACCCGGCGGCGGATTACCCGGCGGCGGTGCTCGGCCTTGGCGCCACCATCCACACCAATAAGCGCAAGATCGCGGCTGATGATTTCTTCCAGGGCATGTTCACAACTGCTTTGGCAGCGGATGAAATCCTGGTGGCGGTGGAATTCCCGATCCCGGAGAAGGCCGGCTACGCCAAGATGAAGAACCCGGCCAGCCGCTATGTCATGGCGGGGGTTTTCATCTCCAAGGGCGCGGGCGGCGTGCGGGTTGCGGTGAATGGCGCCGGGCCTTGCGTGTTCCGTCAGGCGGATATGGAAAAGGCGCTCGCGGGCAGTTTTTCGGCCAATGCCATTGCCGGCATTGCGCAATCGGCTGATGGGCTGAACAGCGATATCCATGGCAGCGCCGAATATCGCGCCCATCTTGTCGGCGTGATGGCCAAGCGCGCCATGGCGGCGGCCGGCTGAAGCCCTTTCGGCTCTCGCAACATAAGAAATGGCGGCCTTCGGGTCGCCATTTTCGTTTCCGGCAATCGCCCGCTGGCACCGCGGGCGCTTCTGCGCCATGATCCCCGCATAGGTTGCGGGAGGGCCGCCATGGAAATCAACATTCCCGACATCATCGCGGAAGTCCGCGCGGTGTTTGACCGTTACGAAGCCGCCATTGCAGCCAATGACAGCGCGGTGCTGGATAGCTCCTTCTGGGATGATCCGCGCGTGGTGCGGTATGGCATCACGGAAATCCTCTACGGCATCGAAGCCATTCGCGCCTTTCGCGCCAGTGTGAAATCCTATGCCCCGCGCGCGCAGAAGAAGATCACCATCACCACTTTCGGGCGCGATTTCGCCACCACCAATCTGGAATTCCAGCGCCTGGATAGCGGCCTGATCGGGCGAGAGACCAAGATCATGGCCCGCATCCCAGGCCAGGGCTGGCGCGTTGTCTCCGCCCATGTCTCTCTATTAGGGCAAACCGATCCTGGCCGTGTAGCGAAAGGCTGATGCCATGAGCAAAACCGTCGAATGCTTCTACACGCTGTCCTCCCCCTGGATGTATCTGGGGGATAAGCAGCTTGCCGAGATCATCAAGCGCCATTGCGCCACGCTGGTGCTGCGCCCCTATGATTTCCGCCTGGTGGTGCCGCATACCGGGGGGATACCACTCCGCACCCGCCCGGAGCCGCGCCAGGATTATCACGCTTTGGAACTGGATCGCTGGTCGCGCCATCTTGGCATCCCGATCAATCTGAAGCCCAAGCACTACCCGCCCTCAGACCAACGCCCCGCCGGACATATGGTCATGGCCGCCGCCGCGCGTGGCATGGATGCGATGCGGCTTTCCCATGCGCTGCTGCATGCGCTTTGGGTTGAAGACCGCGACATTGCGGACCCGCGCACCCGTGTGGCCATTGCCGAGGAACAGGGCATGCCTGGCGAAAGCCTGCACCGCGAAGAAGAAAGCGCCAGCATCCAGGCGGAGTTTGACCGCAACAACCGCGATGCCATCGCCCGCGGCGTGTTTGGCGCGCCCACCTATGTGTGCGACGAGCTTTTTCTCTGGGGCCAGGACCGCCTGTTTTTCCTGGATAAGCATCTAGCCGGGGAGGCGGTGCAATCCGGCCCCGTCAAGGCCATCGCCAAAACCAGGGCGCGCTGAATATGGCGCGGCATGTGGTGGTGATTGGCGCCGGCGCGGTCGGCGCGGCCTCAGCGCTCGCCGCGCTTAAGGACGGCCATCGGGTCACCATCCTGGAACCCGCTGAGCCGGGCGGGGAACAGGCAGCATCCTATGGCAATGGCTGTTGGCTAAGCCCCATGTCGGTCATCCCGCCGGCGGTGCCGGGCATTTGGAAGAAGCTGCCGAAGTTCCTCTCGGACCCTCTGGGTCCGCTCGCCATTCGCTGGCGCTATCTGCCCCGCGTCGCGCCCTGGCTGATCCGCTATTTGGCCTCTGGCTGGCGGTGGGAAGATGTGGCGAAGACCGCTCAGGCGCTCCGCCCACTGGTGCAGGATGCGCCGCGGCTGCATCAGGCGCTCGCGGATCAGGCCGGGGTGGGCCATCTGATCGAAAGGCGGGGGCTGATGTATATCTACCCCTCCCGCGCCGATTTTGAGGCTGAGCGCAAAGCCTGGGAAATCCGCCACCAGGTCGGCGTGCGCTGGATTGAACTTGACGCGGATGAGCTTCGCCAGCGGGAACCTGATCTGGACCGCCGTTATGGTTTCGGCGTTTTCGTGGATGAGGGTGGGCATTGCACCGACCCCGGCGCCTATGTCGCCGCCCTGATCGGGCTGGCGCAGGCTGAGGGTGCCAAGCTGCTGCGCGATTACGCCACCGGATTTCGCATTGAAGCCGGCAGGCTGAAGGCGGTGACGACAGGGCAGGGAGAGGTCCCCTGCGATGCCGCCGTAATCGCCGCCGGCGTCCATTCCAAGCCGCTCGCCCGCGCGGCGGGGGATGATGTGCCGCTGGAGAGCGAACGCGGCTACCACGCCGAAATCAGTGCGCCTGAAGTGGCGCCGCGCTATGGGCTGATGCCCTCAGACGGCAAAATGTCCATCATGCGCACGGCGCGGGGGCTTCGCTGCGCCGGGCAGGTTGAGATTGCCGGGATTGAAGCGGCGCCCAATTGGCAGCGCGCGGAAATCCTTAAAAATCATCTGTTAAGTTGCTTTCCTGGCCTACCGCGCGACCTGCCAGCGGAACGGGTGAAGTTTTGGCTCGGCCATCGGCCTTCCATGCCGGACGGCATGCCCTGCCTTGGCCCATCACGGGCCAGCGCCGATGTGATCCATGCCTTTGGCCATGGCCATACCGGCCTGGTCGCCGCCGCCCGGACGGGGGAGGTGGTGGCGGCGCTTTTGGCCCGTCGCGCGCCCCCAATCCCCATCGCTGCCTTCGACTCGCGACGTTTTGGGGCGTTTTTTTAGGTTTTCTTGGCCTTCACTTAAAATTTCTCTCGCTTTTAAGGAAATGGGGTGTCATGCTGCCAAATAGCGGCGTTGCATCCCGCGCGCGGCGGTCATTTATGGTTGGATAGTCAAACAGTGTTTCCTGAAAACGAGCACCAGGACAGCACCGGGCCGATCGAGGCTGAGGTGAAGTGGTATAATTCCCGTAAAGGCTTCGGCTTCGTACTGGGACCAGATGGGCAGGATGTGTTTTTTCACGCCTCTGCCCTGACAGAGGCAGGCATTGAACCGCCAGATACCGGCGACAAGCTGGTCTGCGAAATCGGTTCTGACCGGCAGGGCCGGCGCCTGATCACGCGGATCATGCAGCTGAAGAAGGGCGAAGGTGGTGGCGAAGCGCGCCCGCCGCGTCGTGAATTCGGCGGCGGCGGCGGTTTTGGGGATCGTCCCCCGCGCCGCGATTTCGGGGATCGTCCCCCGCGCCGTGATTTCGGGGATCGCCCCCCGCGCCGTGATTTCGGCGGTGGCGGCGGCTTTGGTGGCGGTGGCTTCGGGGATCGTCCCCCGCGCCGCGATTTCGGCGGTGGCGGCGGTTTTGGCGGCGGCGGTTTTGGTGATCGTCCCCCGCGTCGTGATTTCGGGGATCGTCCCCCGCCGCGCCGGGAGTTCAACCGCGATGAAGGCGGGCCGACCTATGACATCGCCGGCACGGTCAAGTGGTTTGACCAGGTGCGCGGCTTCGGCTTCGTGACGCCGGAAGATGGCGGCCAGGATGTGTTTCTGCATTCATCGGTGCTGCAACGCGCCGGCAAGCAGGATGTGCAGCAGGGCGAAAAGGTCGCCCTTGAAGTGCGTGATGGTCAGCGCGGCCGCCAAGCCGTGAACATGAAGGGCTGAAACAGCCCCCATTTTGGGCTTATGAGGCCGTGATGACGTTCAGAAAACGAGGGGCATGTCCCCTCGTTTTTTTGTGGCGTAGCCCCTCGGTAGTTGTTTCCATTCATGATTGAGAAAACTGAAGACGCCACCGGCATTTTTACCGAATTTTTACAAAAAACCTGTTTTTTCAATGGTTTATTTAACCCCTTTTTCATTTCCTTCTGAGAGATTGATCGCGTCCCGAAAATCGGGCGCAGCGAAGGGAAAATCCCATGAATCTGAATTCGGTGAACACCAATCTTGCGGCGATGACCGCGCTTCAGTCCCTGAACCGGACCAATGATGCGCTTGGTGTCGTCCAAAAGCGCGTCTCCACTGGTTATCGTGTCGCCGATGCCAAGGATGATGGCGGCGCTTTTGCTGTCGCGCAATCCGTCCGTGGCGATATCGCTGGCCTGACCGCAGCCAATGAACAATTGGGCGGTCTCAAAGGCATTGTAGATGTGACACTGCAAGGCCTCGGGCAGGTCTCAAAGACCATGGTTGAGCTTCGCACTGTGCTGACACGCCTGGCGGATGGCACCATCAATGACCAGCAGCGGGCGCAGTATGAACAGCAATACACGCAGCTTCAGACACAGGTGCAACGCTTCGTCGAAGATGCGACCTATAATGGCCGCACGCTACTTTCTACCGTGGCAGCCGATGGCGGCGGAGATATTGTATCCATTCGCAATGAAGTCGGTACCACCCTGACTCTGGCAGCCTTTGATGGCGCAACCGATTTCGTGGTGGCCGCACCACCCGCCGATGCCACAGCAGCGCAGGCCGCGATTGCGGGCGATTGGTCCGACGTGAATGAAGCCATCAATGACGCGCTCAATCGTCTTGGTGCGGATGCGCGCTATGTTGACGCCCAGATCAGCTATAACCGCGACAAGCTTGATGCGATTGAAGGTGGGCTTGGCGCCTTGATTGATGCCGATATCGCCAAGGAGGCCGCGCGGCTTCAGGCCTTGCAGATCAGGCAGCAGCTTGGCACGCAAACGCTTTCCATCACCAACCAGGCACCTCAGGCGCTGATCTCCCTGTTTGGTCGTTAATGTGAAGCAATCCTTCGCCTGATCCGCTTCCCCCGGCCTTTTGCGGAACACCATGGCATGCCGGCCGTGGTGTTTCCATTTTTAAATTACACAACAAAACAAAAAAATCTGCATCCGCACGCCAAATAATGGCTGGGATTCACCAAATGTTATTTCTTTACTGCCAATTTGCCTGACGCCCAAAATGGGCTTGCCATGAAGGAAAAATTCCAATGAGCATCACTTCAGTCATCTCGAATACCGGCGCCATGACAGCGCTGCAATCCCTCAACCGCACCAATGATGCCTTGTCGGTTGTTCAGAAGCGCATCTCAACAGGATATCGGGTTGCCGACGCCAAGGATGATGGCGGCGCCTTTGCGGTTGCGCAGACGGTGCGCAGCGATACCGCCTCCCTCACCGCGGTGAATGAGCAATTGGGCGGTCTGCGCGGCCTTGTGGATGTTTCGCTCAAAGCGCTTGAGCAGGTTTCAAAAACCATGATTGACATTCGCACCGCGCTGACGCGGCTTTCGGATGGCACCATCACCGGGGAAGCACGCGATCAATACAATCAGCAATATGCGCAGCTCCGCACCCAGATCACGAGTTTTCTGGACGATGCCGATTATTTCGGACGCAATCTGCTGACCGGCGCATCACCCGCCAATGATGTTGTGACCATGAGGAGCGAATCGGCTGACGCGGCCGATCTTTATACGCTTGCCGCGCTCGGCCCCAGCGCGAATTTCCTGGTCAATGCAGGACCTTTTGCCACAGATGCGGATGCTCGTACCGCCCTGGACCCGGCAACAGGAAATTTCACCGCCATCAATCAGGCGATCAACAATGCGATGAACCGGCTGGGTTCCGATGCGCGCTACATTGACGCGCAGATCAATTTCAACAGCGACAAGCTCGATGCCATGGAAGGCGGCCTCGGCAATCTGATTGATGCGAATCTGGCGCGGGAATCAGCCCGCCTGCAGGCGCTGCAAATTCGCCAGCAGCTTGGCAGCCAGACGCTTTCCATTGCCAATCAGGCGCCGCAATTCCTGCTCTCACTCTTTGGCGGTCGCTGATGACATGAACCAAAGCCCCGAAGGCGGGCTCAACCGAAACGCCGCGGCCTGATGCCGACATGGAACCAGGTGATCATGGAATAGATGTCGTAAACCGGCAGGCCAAGCGCATCCCGCAAGGCCGCCGCATAGGGCGGCATATTGGTGCATTCCAGCACAATGGCGCCAACAGCCGGATGGCGCGCGACCAATTCCCGCCCGGCATCCAAAATATCCTGCGTCGCCAGATCAATATCCATATCCTGATGATCGGCGCGGATCAGCACGCGGAAAAACTCCCGCCCGCCTTCCGTGCCGACACAGGGGATATCGCGCGGCACACCTGCGGCATCCAGATGCGCCGGCGTCAGGCTTTGCTTGCTGACGGTAATCACGCCAACGCGCTTGCCGGGCGATAGCGTTGCCTGCACCCAAGGCACCTGCATCAGCGATGATGTCGCAACCGGCACCTGCACCGCTTCTGCCAATTCGCGTTGGAAAAGCGATAGGAAGCCGCAAATGGTGGTGATGGCCTCAGCGCCCAGATGCACCAGCTCCTCAGCGGCGGCGATGAAATCCGGCAAAAGCCCCTTGGCGCCCAGCAGCACGACCTTTTCCGGCGTCGCGCCGCGCACCACGCGAAACAGCACGGGGAAGGGCCAAGTCTCGCCATTGCCCATATCGCCGGGAATACGGGGAAAGCGCGCTTCCAGCATCAGAATGCCAAGCGGCGCGCCATAGATGGATTTGCCGCCGCGTGCGATGCGCAGCCCGGTTTTTTGGGTGTTCATCCGGCAAGCTTAAGCGGCTAGATTGCCGCGCAACAATCCCAAGGAGCCACAAACCATGCGCCGCAGCCTGATTGCCGCCTTGCTTGCTTCCGTCATTGCCGCCCCCGCTCTCGCGCAGGGTGATGCCTGGCCCAACCGCCCGATCACGCTGATGGGCGGATTCCCCAATGGCGCGGGGACGGATATCTATGCGCGGCGCCTAGCGGAACCGCTTTCGCGCGCCTTGGGCCAGCCGGTCGTGGTGGATAACCGCACCGGGGCAGGGGGCAATATCGGGTCTGACTTCGTCGCGAAGTCGCGGCCCGATGGCTATACCTTCTATTTCGGCACCGCCGGCACCCATGCCATCAATGCCGCGCTCTACAAAAACCTGCCCTTTGATGTGCAGCGTGATTTCACCCCTGTCGTGCTGCTCGGCGATGTGCCCAATGTCATGATCGTGAGCCCCGAAAAGCGCCCGCAATTCCAGAATTGCGCACAGGTGCTCGCAGCGGCGCGGGCGCGGCCCCAGGCGGTTTCCTATGGCTCCACGGGCAATGGGGCTTCAACGCACCTCGCCGGGGTGCAATTCGCCATTGCCGCCAGTCTGGATCTTTTGCATGTGCCCTATCGCGGCCAGCCCGGCGCCATGGCGTCCTTGCTCGCGGGGGATACCGACCTTTTCTTCAACCAATCCGGCGCCGCCATGGGGCCGATCCGCCAGGGGCAGGTGAGGCCGCTTGCGGTGATGAGCCCGGCGCGGCTTGCCGCACTCCCGGATGTGCCCACCGTGGCCGAGGCTTGCGGCACGCCGCCCATGGATACCAGCACCTGGTATGCGATTCTGGCCCCGGCCAACCTGCCGGACCCGATCCTGCGGCGCATGAATGCTGAGGTGAACCGTATCATCGCGACGCCCGAGTTCCGGAATTGGCTGGTGCAGGATCAGGCCATCACGCCCCCCGCCGCGCCCAATACGCCCGAGCAATTCCGTGACACCATGGCGCGCGACATCACCCGCTGGGCGGAGGTGGTGCGGCGTTCCGGCGCGACCGTGGATTGAAGCGCTCCATCATCTTGCAAGCGTGCCCCGCCGGCCCTTAGTGCCTGTCCCCTTCGCGTCCGCTCAGCAGACCGGCACTAAACTTTTGTTTGGTCGCATTTTCCGAGCCGCCAAGTGATTTCACTTGGCTTGAAAATGCTCTAATCCGAGACGAAACCGGAGCAAAAACAATGGACATGCATCATTCCCAGGAAGCCCATGCCGAAATCCGTGAGGAAGTGCGCAAGCTCTGCGCCCGCTTCCCAGGCGAGTATTGGCGCGAGCTTGATACTCGCCGCGGCTACCCGACCGAATTCGTCAAGGCGCTGACCGATGCCGGCTGGCTCGCCGCGCTGATCCCGGAAGAATATGGCGGCTCTGGCCTGCCGCTTTCTGCTGCCGCTGCGATTCTGGAAGAAATCCACGCCACGGGCTGCAATGCGGCTGCTTGCCACGCGCAGATGTACATCATGGGCACCATCCTGAAGCATGGCAGCCCCGAACAGAAGCAGAAGTATCTGCCGAAAATCGCCACCGGCGAATTGCGCCTGCAAGCCTTTGGTGTGACAGAGCCCACCAGCGGCACGGATACCACCAGCCTGCGCACCTTCGCGCAAAAGCAGGGCGACAAATACATCGTCAATGGCCAAAAGATTTGGACCAGCCGCGCGGAACATTCCGATCTGATGCTGCTGCTGGCGCGCACTACGCCGCGCGACCAGGTGGCGAAGCGCACCGATGGGCTTTCCACTTTCATCGTGGATATGAAAAAGGCGCTCGGGAACGGCCTGACCATTCGCCCGATCCGCACCATGATGAACCATAATTCCTGCGAGGTCTTCTTCGACAATATGGAAGTCCCCGCCGAGAATATGGTCGGCCAGGAAGGCAAGGGCTTCCGCTATATCCTGGATGGCATGAATGCCGAACGCCTGCTGATTTCGGCGGAAACCATTGGCGACGCCAAGTGGTTCATCAACAAGGCCGTGGATTATTCCAAGCAGCGCGTGTTGTTTGGTCGCCCGATCGGCCAGAATCAGGGCGTGCAATTCCCGATCGCCAAGGCCTATGCCCAGATGCGCGCCGCCGAGGCGCTGATCCAGAAGGGCTTGCAGAAATTCGAAGCGGGGCTCCCCTGCGGTGAGGAAGCCAATATGGGCAAGATGCTCGGCGCTGATGCGGCCTGGGCAGCGGCGGAAGCCTGCGTGCAAACCCATGGCGGCTTCGGCTTCGCCGAAGAATATGATGTGGAGCGCAAATTCCGCGAAGCGCGGCTTTATCAAGTGGCGCCAATCAGCACCAACCTCGTGCTGAGCTATGTGGGCGAGCATGTGCTCGGCATGCCGCGGTCCTACTGATGGCCTCTCAGCCTTTGAAGGGCCTGTTCGTCGTTTCGATGGAACAGGCCGTCGCCGCGCCTTATTGCGCGTCTCGGCTTGCCGATGCCGGGGCGCGCGTCATCAAGATCGAACGGCAGGAAGGCGATTTTGCCCGCGCCTATGATGCGGTGGCGAATGGGCAATCCAGCTATTTCATCTGGCTCAATCGCGGCAAGGAAAGCCTTTGCCTTGATATCAAAAAGCCGGACGACAAGGCGTTGCTTGATGCGCTGATCGCCAAGGCGGATATTTTCATCCAGAACCTGGCCCCTGGCGCCATGGCGCGGGCGGGGTTTGGTTCGGCTGAATTGCGCGCCAAGCATCCGCGCCTGATCACCGTTGATATTTCGGGCTATGGTGAGGAGGGCGAATACGCCGCCATGAAGGCCTATGATCTGCTGGTGCAAGCAGAAACCGGGTTGGCTTACGTGACAGGTCGCGCGGAAGGCCCTGGGCGCGTTGGCGTTTCCGCCTGTGATATCGCCTGCGGCATGCATGCCTATGCGGCGGTGCTGGAAGCGCTGATTGATCGCGGCATTACCGGCAAGGGCAAGGGCATCGCGGTTTCCTTGTTTGATGGCATGGCGGATTGGATGACGGTGCCGCTGCTGCAATATGAAGGCACCGGCCGGAACCCGCCGCGCATTGGCATGGCGCATCCTTCCATCTGCCCCTATGGCGCCTTCACCACTAAGGATGGCGCCGATGTGCTGATCGCCATTCAGAATGAACGTGAATGGGCCGGCTTCTGCGCCCATTTCCTGGATGAGCCTGATCTGCCTGAGCGCGAAGGCTTCCGCGTCAATAATGAACGTGTCGCCAATCGCCCCATGGTGGATGGCCATATCGGCAAGGTATTTGCCGCGCTAACGCGCGATGAATGCGCCGCCAAGTTGCGCCGTGCGAATACCGCCTTCGGTTTCATCAATGATTGCGGCGGCTTGCGTGATCATCCCGCGCTCAGGCGCGTGACGGTGGAAACGGAAAAGGGCCCGATCAAGATCGGCGCGCCGCCGGCGAAGCTTTCTGACGGGGCGCGCAACCTGGGGGCTGTGCCGCGGCTTGGGGAGCATTCGTCAGCCATTCGGGCAGAATTCGGCTGATAGAGCGGGCAGGGGGCTGGAAGCTGCCTCCCCGCGCGCCAATTTCAATGACAGTTTCATGTCAACGGAGAGTATCTTCCATGCAACGTCGTGATATTCTGGGTCTGGCTGGCGCCGTCGCGCTGACCCCTTTTGCCAAGCCCGCCCTGGCGCAAGCCTGGCCTTCCGGCCCTGGCCGCATCATCGTGCCCTTCGCTGCCGGTGGCCCTACCGATATCCCAGCGCGCCTGATTGCGGAGGAAATGTCCAAATTCCTGCCGGCGCGCCTGGTGGTGGAAAACCGCACTGGGTCGGGCGTGGTGATCGGCACGGATCTGGTCAGCAAGGCGCCGAAGGATGGCCAGACCATTCTCTACACAACCATCGCCCATGCCTGCCTGCGCGCGCTGTTTGACCGCCTGCCTTTTGATCCGGTGGCTGATTTCACGCCGACAACCTATATCGGGCAAATTCCGATGATCATGCTGGTGAATAAGGACCTGCCCGCGCGCACCCTGCCGGAGCTGATTGACCTGCTGCGCAAGAACCCCGGCAAGTATGATTACGCTTCCAGCGGCAATGGTGGCGCGGTGCATTTGGCGAGTGAGTTGTTCCTGCATATGGCGGGCGGGCTCAAGGCCAATCACATCCCCTTCCGCGGATCATCGGCGGCCATGCCGGAAGTGCTTTCCGGGCGCATCCCCATCATGCTGGATGTCGCAGCGGCGGCGCTGCCTTACATGCAGCGCGGCGAATTGCGCGCGCTTGCCATCAGCACCAAGGAACGCATGCCCTATGCGCGGGACCTGCCCACCTTCATCGAAGGTGGTGTCGCGGGGTATGAGGCCTATACGTGGCACATGGCGCTGGTGCCTTCGGGGACACCAGCCGCGACGGTGCAAGCCATCAATGCCGCCTTCAACCGCGCTTTGTCGCAAGATGCGGTCAAGAATCGCCTTTCCGATCTGACGATGGATGTCACCACGAACAGCACGCCGGAAAGCGCGGCGCGCTTTCTGGCGGCTGAAATGGCGAAGTGGGAACCCATTATCCGCGCCGCCGGCATCAAGCCGAACTGAAGTGTGGCGGGCGGGGGGTGACCCTCGCCCGTGTCATGACCTAACCAAGGGACGAAAAGCATGACCATTCTGCCTGCCACCATGAACTTCATTGACCATGGCAAGGGCGGCGGGCCTGAGGTTCTGGTCCCGGCGCAAACCGCGCTCCCGGTGCAGGCGGCGGATGAGGTGCTGATCCGTGTCATGGCAACAGGCGTCAATCGCCCGGATGTGGCGCAGCGTGAGGGCAGCTATCCGCCACCGCCCGGCGCCTCGCCCATTATCGGCCTGGAATGTGCGGGCGAAGTCGTGGCGGTGGGCGCGGGCGTCACCCACTACCGTTTGGGGGACCGCGTGTGTGCGCTCACCAATGGCGGCGCCTATGCCGAATATTGCGCGGCGCCTGAGGCGCAAACGCTGCCCTGGCCCAAGGGCTATGATGCTTTACACGCCGCCGCCCTGCCTGAGACCTATTTCACCGTCTGGGCCAATATGTTCGGCCATGGGCGGCTTACGGCGGGGGAGACGGTGCTGATCCATGGCGGCTCCTCCGGCATTGGCGTGACGGCCATTCAATTGGCCAAGGCTTTCGGTGCGCGCGTGATCGCAACCGCCGGGAACGCGACTAAATGCGCCGTCTGCCTGGAATTGGGCGCCGATGCCGCGATTGACTATCGCGCCCAGGATTTCGCCGCGGAAGTAAAGCGCCTTACCGATGGCAAGGGCGTGGATGTGATCCTGGACATGGTTGGCGCCGATTACTTCGCGCGTAACCTGCAAAGCCTGGCGCGTGATGGCCGCCTGGTGATCATCGCCTTTCTGGGCGGCTTCAAGACGGAAGCGGATTTGCGCCCCATCATGGTCAAGCGCCTGACCGTCACGGGCAGCACCATGCGCCCGCGCACCACGGCGGAGAAGGGGGAAATCGCGGCAGCGCTCACCACCAAAGTCTGGCCGATGCTGGAAGCCGGCAAGGCAGGCCCGCGCATTTTCCAGACCTTCCCGCTTAAGGAAGCCGTGGCGGCGCATCGCCTCATGGAAAGCAGTGCGCATATCGGCAAGATCATGCTGAAGGTGGCGGATTAGGCGCGGCACTTGTTCTATCTGCTGCTCCTCGCCGCGCTTGGCTGCGCCCTGCTGCTGTGGCGTCAGCCGCGCGGGGCGGGCAGGGCGCTGACGGCCGGGGCAGGCGTGCTGTTCCTGGCTGGGGCGCTAATGTTGCTGTTGCGACGTGGTTTTCTGCCCGGTCATGGCCCCAGGCGCTGGACAACAAATGGTTAGGCGCGGCACTGACAAAAAATTGCCATTTTCTATTTTGTGACAAATAGGCTTGAATGGCCTTGAGTGATTCGCGTCTCTGGCGAAGTAGCTCAGGGACTAGCGCTTAGGGGCACGCCATAACGCGATGAAATCATCGCTGCATCTTCTTTTGGTCGCCATTCTTCTCTTTGGCGGCGCTTGGCCGATCACGAAGGCAGCTTTGGCGGATGCTACGCCCATGTGGTTCGGCTTTGGGCGCGCGGCGCTGGCAACGCTGGTGGCTTCCTTATTGTTGATCGTGCTGCGGCGCTTTCACAGACCACTGCGCGAAGATCTGCCCACTGTTTTTGCTGTTGGGCTCTTGCAACTCGGTGGATTCTTCGTCCTTGCCCATGCAGCCGTGGCCATGGTGGAAGCAGGCCGCACGGCCATTATCTCCGCCGTCGTGACCTATTGGCTCATTCCGCTATCCATGCTGGTGATGGGGGAGAAAGTCTCCGCACGGCGCTGGCTGGCGGCGCTGCTCGGGCTTGCTGGCATTCTGGTTTTGGCCGGCCCCTGGGCGGTGGATTGGTCATCGCGGGACCAGGTGCTGGGCCACGCCATGCTGATCCTGGCTGCGCTGCTGTGGAGCATTGCCATCATCGTCACGCGTCGCTTCCCGGCGAAATCCCCGATGTTTGATTTGCTGCCCTGGGCCTTCACTACGGGCGCCCTGGTCATCTTGCCCTTTGCATTGGTGTTGGAACCGAATGGCGGCATTGGCCCGGCTTCCTGGCCCTTCATGCTTTACATTGGCCTCATCGTCGCCCCCATCGGCACCTGGTGCGTGGTGGAGGTCGCGCGGCGCCTGCCCGGCGCAGTCGCTTCCGTCGCCTTTTTGTTGGTGCCGGCCTTCGGAGTTTTTGTCTCGACCCTTTGGCTGGGTGAGCCCTTTGGCTGGGATATGATGCTGGGCGGCGGCCTGATTGTGGGCTCGGTCATTCTGGCGGCGTCGGAATAGATGCGCCTCAACGTCATCGAAGCCGGGCAGGGGGCGCCTTTGGTGCTACTGCATGGCCTGTTCGGTTCGGCACGCAATTGGGGCGCGGTGCAGAAGGCGCTCGCGACCGACTACCGCGTGGTGGCGCTGGATTTGCGCAATCACGGTGCATCCCCCCATTCGTCGGGCATGGGCTACGCAGTGCAAGCGGCAGATGTGGCCGAAACCCTTGCCACGCTTGGTATAGAACGCGCCGTTGTGCTGGGCCATTCCATGGGCGGCAAGGCCGCGATGATGTTGGCGCTCACGCGGCCAGGATTGATTGAGCGCCTGATCATTGCCGATATCGCCCCGCGCCCCTATCCGCCGGCGCTCCGCGCCGTGGTGGCTGCGATGCAGGCGCTGCCGCTCCATGCCGGCCTCACGCGCCAGGAAGCGGATCAGGCGTTGCGCGGCGCCGTGCCGGAAGCGCCGATCCGCAGCTTTCTGTTGCAGAATCTGCGTTTTGAGACTGCGCCGCCAAGCTGGCGCATCGGCTTGGCAGAAATCGCCGCCGCCATGCCGGAGATCGAGGATTTCGCGCCCCCACCCGGCGCGCGGTTCGAAGGCCCGGCACTTGCCATGGCCGGCGCGCTTTCGCCCTATATCCGCACCGAAGACCGCGCGGCGTTTCTCGCGCTATTTCAGCGCATCGGCTTTGCCAGCATCCCCCGCGCCGGCCATTGGCTGCATGCGGAAAATCCCGAGGGTTTTTTGGCCGAATTGCAGAGCTTTCTTTCGGCCTGACTTCGCACGAAATGCGTGAAGCGATCAGCCCCGCCGTTTGGCCAGCCAGCTCTCCATCCGATTCAAAGCTTCCTCCATCACCGCATCGCCCTTACAGAAGGCAAAACGCGCGTAATGCGATGGCGCATCCTCACTGGCATAGAACGCCGTCACCGGAATCGCGGTGACCTTCGCTTCTTCTGTAAGTGTCTGGCAGAAGGCGACATCATCGCCGTTGAAGCCCAGCGGGCGGAAATCCGTGGTGATGAAATAGGAACCCTTGGTGGGCAGCACATCAAAGCCAAGCCGCGCGAGGCCCGCGCCAAGCTTGTCGCGCTTCGCCTGCAAATGTGTCGAAAGCCCGTTGAAATAGGCGTCATCCTTCATCAACCCCACGGCCACACCGCGCTGCAGATTAGGCGCCGTGGTGAAGGTAAGGTTCTGGTGCGCCTTGGCAACATTGGGTGCGATGCTGCGATCTGCGGTGATGTAGCCAATCTTCCAACCGGTCAGCGAAAAGGTCTTGCCCGCACTGCCAACACGCATGCAGCGTTCCCGCATGCCGGGCAGCGTCATCAGCGGGATATGCTTGGCGCCATCAAAGGTCAGGTGCTCATACACCTCATCGCAAATCGCGTAGCAATCATGCTGTTCCAGCAGGCCCGCAATGAAGCTCAATTCGTCTTGCGAGAATACCTTCCCGGTCGGGTTCATCGGCGTATTCAGCAGCAGCGCCTTGGTCTTGGGCCCGAAGGCCGCGGCCAATGCCGCGCGCGGCAGCGCCCATTCCGGCGGGCTGAGCCGGACCAGCTTCGGCACGGCGCCGAGCAGCCGCACCACCGGCAAATAAGTGTCGTAAAGCGGTTCAATCAGCACGCATTCATCGCCGGGATTGAGCACCGCCATCAGACAGGCCGTGATCGCCTCAGTGGCGCCTGAGGTCACCACCACCTCGGCATTCGGGTCGGCCTCAATGCCATAAAAGCGCTTGTTATGATGGGCGACCGCATGGCGGAGTTCCGGCACGCCGCTCATCGGCGGGTATTGGTTGCGGCCATCCAGAAGGGCCGCGGCGGCGGCATGGATGACATCTGCCGGGCCATCATAATCAGGGAAACCCTGGCCCAGATTGACCGCGCCATGCTGATTGGCGAGCGCCGACATGACGGTGAAGATGGTGGTGCCAATACCTGAAAGGACTTCGTTCTGCGGCTTCATCTAACCTGCCCGACTGCTTTGAACCACGGCTGGACGCTGCCAGCCCATCCCCGCTTATGGGGTGCCATGCGGCAGGGGGCAAGCCATTGGGTAGCAATGCAAGTATTTTGGGCTTTATGACCAAAAATAAGGCGACCCCTGCCCAGAAAAGCATTTTTCTTGCCCGGGCGTGATTGTCCCCGCCCCCAACCACATGCCATATGCCGCCCGATGAAGCGGGGCATGGCGCCGCCGAGCATTGAATGGGGTCAACCCCATGATTGGACGGGAGCGATGAAGAAAATCGAGGCCATCATAAAGCCCTTCAAGCTGGATGAGGTGAAGGACGCGCTGCATGAGATTGGCCTGCAGGGCCTCACCGTCATCGAAGCCAAGGGTTTTGGCCGGCAAAAGGGCCATACGGAACTTTATCGCGGCGCCGAATATGTTGTTGATTTTCTGCCCAAGGTGAAGGTGGAAGTGATTTGCAGCGATGACATGCTCGACCGCGCCGTGGAGGCCATTCAGGCCGCCGCCCGCACGGGCCGGATCGGCGATGGCAAGATTTTTGTATCTGACGTTCTCGAAGTCATCCGCATCCGCACCGGCGAACGGGGCGAAGACGCGGTCTGAGGGTTTTGAATTTCGCCCCACCCCTTCTCGGCAGGGGTTGCGGGGCGAGGTGCGGCGGGAATAGACCCCGCCGCACCTGAGTAAGCCGGGTAGATGCCATCAAGGCATTTGCCGGGTGCCGGACTGGGCCGCGAGGTACCGAAATCGCGGCTCGGGATAGTTTTTTCGGGGTTCGTTAGCAGGGAATAGGATCGCAGAGTATGGCCAAGAAGCCAGCAGCCGCCGCGGGTGGCAATGCCGTCTCCAAGGTGATGGAGATGATCAAGGAACATAGCGTGGAATATGTGGATTTCCGTTTCACGGATCCGCGCGGCAAGTGGCAGCACACCGCCCAGCATGTCTCCACGATCGAGCCGGAAATCTTCGAAGAGGGGATCATGTTCGATGGTTCCTCCATCGCGGGCTGGAAGGCGATCAATGAATCCGACATGATCCTGATGCCGGATGCGACCACCGCGGTGATGGATCCCTTCTCGGCCAAGCCGCAGATGATCCTGTTCTGCGATATCTATGAGCCTTCCACCGGCCAGCGCTACAATCGTGACCCGCGCTCCACCGCGAAGAAGGCGGAAGAATTCCTGAAATCCACCGGGATTGGCGATACCGCCTTCTTCGGCCCGGAAGCGGAATTCTTCGTGTTCGACAATGTGAAGTTTGGCACGGGCGGCAATTTCGGCCATTTCTCGCTGGATAGCGTTGAAGGCCCAGGCGCCAACATGAAGGATTTCCCGGAAGGCAATATGGGCCATCGCCCGGTTGTGAAGGGTGGCTATTTCCCGGTGCCGCCCGTGGATAGCGAACAGGATCTGCGCGCTGAAATGCTCTCCACCATGGGTGAGATGGGCCTGCCGATCGAAAAGCATCACCATGAAGTGGCGCAGTCTCAGCATGAACTTGGCACGAAGTTCGGCCCGCTGGTGCAGCAGGCGGATTTCATGCAGATCTACAAGTATTGCGTGCACAATGTCGCCCATAGCTACGGCAAGACCGCGACCTTCATGCCGAAGCCGATCTATGGCGATAATGGTTCGGGCATGCATGTGCACCAATCCATCTGGAAGGCGGGCAAGCCGGTTTTCGCCGGCAATGGCTATGCCGATCTGTCGGAAATGGCGCTGTATTACATTGGCGGCATCATCAAGCACGCCAAGGCGCTGAACGCCTTCACCAACCCGCTGACCAATTCCTACAAGCGGTTGATCCCAGGCTTTGAAGCGCCTGTGCTGCTCGCCTATTCCGCGCGCAACCGTTCAGCTTCCTGCCGCATTCCCTACGCGACCAGCCCGAAGGCGAAGCGCGTTGAAGTGCGCTTCCCGGATCCGGGGGCGAACCCGTATCTTGCCTTCGCTGCCATGCTGATGGCCGGCATTGATGGCATCAAGAACAAGATTCATCCGGGTGACCCGATGGATAAGGATTTGTACGATCTGCCGCCGGAAGAGCTGAAGGGCATTCCGACCGTGTGCGGTTCCTTGCGTGAAGCGCTGCAAGCGCTGGAAGCCGATCACGACTTCCTGCTGGCCGGCGATGTCTTCTCCAAGGATCAGATCGAAAGCTATATCGAACTGAAGTGGACGGAAGTGTATAAGTTTGAACACACGCCGCACCCGATTGAGTTCGAAATGTATTACTCCGTCTGATCCCTTTCGGATCGGAACGGGAAGGGGCCCTGCGTGATGCGCAGGGCCCTTTTGCATTTGGGGGGCGGGCGTGATCATCTATCCGCCATGATCCCCGACCCCAAGACCTTCCTGGACAACCCCGTTTTGCTGGATGAGGCGCTGGCCGGCGGCGATATTGCGCCCTTGCTCATGGTGCTGGTGCATCTGACCGGTGAGGCCGAATGGCTTGATCGCCTGGCCCCGCACATCAAGGGCCCCTGGAATTTCCACGAAGCGGCACCCGATGCGCTGCGCGCCGCATTGCGCGCAAGGCTGCGCGATGTGTTGCTGGATTACGCGCAAACGGGCCGCGCGCTGCCTGCCGAACCGCCGGCGCATTTGCTGCGGCGCATGTTGTCTGTGGGCGTGGGCGCTGAGGTGCCGGAAGAATACATGCCGCTGATCCGCGAAGAAACCGTGGTGGATGCGCCGGACCCGAAGACGGTGCAGTGGCGCCGCGATGTGCCGGCAGCGCGCCGTGCGGCGTTCCGCACCGGCATTATTGGCGCCGGCGTTTCCGGCCTGCTGATGGCGATCAAGCTGCAGGAAGCCGGGCTGCCCTTCACGATTTTCGAGAAGAACGATGCCGTGGGCGGCACCTGGTATGAAAACGACTATCCGGGCTGCGGCGTGGATACGCCCAATCACTTCTATTCCCTGTCCTTCGAACCGAACCATGATTGGCCCGAACATTTTTCCAAGCGTGATCAGCTTTGGAGCTATCTGGAAGGCATTGCCGATAAATACGGTCTGCGGCGCCATCTGCACCTGAATACCAGCGTGGTTGAAGCGCATTATGATGAAGCGGCAGCGCTGTGGCGCGTGACGACACGCAACGCCGAAGGGCGCGAAGAAACCCATGAATTCGAAGCGCTGGTCGGCGCCGTTGGCACCATCAGCCGTCCGGTGATCCCGCCCATTCCCGGCGTCGCGGATTTCGCCGGCCCGCTATTTCATACGGCGCGCTGGGATCACAACGTCGCCTTGGATGGCAAGCGCGTGGCGATGATTGGCACCGGCGCATCGGGCATGCAGGCCGGGCCTACTATTGCGCCGAAGCTCGGCCACTTCACCATTTTTCAGCGCCAGGCGCATTGGGCGGTCTATAACGCCAATTACCACGCGGTAGTGACGGAAGCGAAGAAGGCCGCGCTGAAGCACATTCCCTTCTATGCGAAATGGTATCGCTTCCAGCTTTTATGGGCGTCTGCCGATGGCATGCATGCATCACTGCATAAGGACCCGAATTGGGATCAACCGGCGCAATCGCTGAATGCCACAAACCAGAAGCTGCGTGAAGATGTCATCGGCTATATCAAGACGCAGATCGGCAATCGCACAGATTTGCTGGAAAAAGTCGTGCCGCCCTATCCGCCCTATGGCAAACGCATGCTGCGCGATAATGGCTGGTACAAAATGCTGACCGCGCCGAATGTGGAGCTGGTCACCACACCCATTGCGCGCATCACGAAGGATGGCGTGGAAACCAAGGATGGCCGGCATCACCCTGCCGATGTCATCATCATGGCGACGGGTTTTGATGGCGCCAAGGCGCTTGGGTCCTTCGAGATTTTCGGCCGCGACGGTGTTTCGGTGCGCACGCTTTGGGGCGATGATGATCCGCGCGCCTTTCTTGGCATCACCGTGCCGCGCTTCCCGAATTTCTTTATGCTGTATGGGCCGGGGACGAACCTCGCGCATGGTGGGAGTGCGATGTTCCATTCGGAATGCCAGGTGCGCTACATCATGCAGGCCATTCGCGAAGTGGTGGAAACTGGTGCCCGCAGCATCGAAATCCGCGAAGATCGCTGCGTTGCCTATAATGAATTCCTGGATGTGACGCATGAACGCATGGTCTGGACGCATCCGGGTGTTGGCAGTTGGTACAAGAACAAGGCGGGCAGGGTGGTGACGAATTCACCCCTCCGCCTGGTGGATTATCGGCGCATGACGGAAACGCTTGATCCCGCCGATTATCTTATCGCGTGACCTTGCCCCAAATTTCCAGGAAGCGATCCACATCAGCCTCGTCATTATAGACATGCGGGCTGATGCGCACGCGCCCTAACCTCGGCGCCACATGCGCGCCGGCGGCGGCGAGTTTTTCGACCAAGCCCTCTGGCATGCCGCGCGGAAAGGTGATGCTGAGGATATGCGGCACGCGAAAGCGCTTTTCCGTTAGCGCTTCGCTGTCCAGGCCCACCGCCAGCCGATCCGTGAGCGCGCCGAGCCTTTCACTGATGGCACCCGCGCCCCATTCGGCCATCATCTCCAACCCGACAGCGGCCATCTCTAGCGAGATGAAATGATCCCTCTCCCCCATATCAAAGCGCCGCGCGGTGGGGGCGAAACTCGTGTCCTTGAAATAGGGCGCGGCTTCTGAGGCAATGGCGCGGCGACCAAAGCCGGTTTGTTCCAGCGGCACGCCTTCCTGCCGGCGCTTGGCGATATACATGAAGGCGCGCCCATAAGGCCCCAAAACCCATTTATAGGTCGGGAAAATCAGGAAATCCGGATCGAGGGTTTTGACATCTATCGCCGTCACGCCCGCGCCGTGTGTTGCATCCACCAGCAGCGCGGCACCCTTGGCCCGCAGCGCCGGCGCAATGGCGGCAATGTCAATGGCGCCGCCATCCGCCCAATGCACCGAGGATATGGAAGCAAGCGACACCGGCGCCCCAGGCCGCGCAATCGCTTCCAGCATGGCAGAGGTCCAATCGCCATTGCCGGGCCGGCGCACCACCTCCACCGCGAAACCCTGGGCGGAGGCGCGGGTCATCCATTCCAGAACGGGGGAGGAATGGTCGTCTTCCACCAGCAGAACCCGCGTGCCGGCAGGCGGCGCGAAAATCTTGCCCGCCACGGCCACGCCATAGGAAACGGATGGGATCAGCGCCACATCATCCGCATCCGCGCCAATCAGCGCCGCCGCTGCCTTGCGCGTGCGTTCATGCTGGGCGCGGGCAAGGCCGGGATCTACTTCCCAGGGCCTCGCCTTGCGGTCCACGCCTTCATGCCCGGCGGCCTGCACGGCGCGGGGCAGGGGGCTCCAGGAAGCCGCATTCAGGTAGCAGACCTCCCGCGGGATATCGAAGGAATGGCGTTGGCTGGGCAGCATGGCGGGGTTCCTTGGCTTGCTTGAAGAAGCGTAGAGCGACATGGCATTCTGTAAAGGTGCCCTCCGCTCGATAGAAGGTGACCTGCTGTGATCAAGGTTCTTGTCTGCATCCCGCATTTTTTCCGTCGCAATGCAGAAGATTCAGGCATGGCAAATGGCTCCAATAGGGATTCGATGGAAGTCCGGTTGGAGCAGTTCCGGTATTGCCTGAAGCAAATCTCTGCGGTGCTTGAACCCGTGCGGTTCCTTATGGGATCGCCTGGGCGCATAGGCCATAAGCAGGTACAACCAATTTTTCCGAAAGCAATCGGGGATATTGTCATTGTCACTGCACCAGAGAATAACCTGCTTACCTAACTCGGTCCATTTCTGGGCCTAAGGGCACGGCTGTGGAACGGCCCGCCACGCCAGCTTGGCTATGAATGCCGGCGCATCTTCGCGCGCCACCTCGGACAATATGACTTATATGTTTTTATCGAAGATGATACGACCATCCTTATTCCAAGCTTTTTCCTCAAAATCATGGTCTTTTATCGTGCCCATGGCGAAGACAAGATCCTTCAGCCAAATCACTATGAGCTTTTCGGGCCGCCTCATCGCGGCTGGCGCGCATATCTTGACCAACCTGCCTTTCGTCATCATCGGGTACCGGAAAGGCCGGGCAGCGCAGAACTTGTCCTGCCGAGTTTTGATGGAGATGTCGTGTTTCGGAAAACGACGGATGCAATGTCTGGTGCCTATATCATCACTGATGGCCAATTGCGGCGCTGGATCGGGCAACCCGATTTTCAAGCGCCAAGCGCGGCCGAACTGGCCGCTGGGCTTGACCCGATGGAAATGACGCAAGTGCCCCTTGGTGGCAGCCTGCCCATCTATCGCCCAGCCCCGCAAGATCTTGATTTCTTGGAAATCCACCATGTTCCCAATCGGCTATCGGCCCTAAAAACCCCAAGCCGAAAATTGTCAGAATACCTCGAAGAGTCATTGCGAGAGCGTGTGCAGCAAACATCAGAGGCCAGATCTGCCGAACCGCCGCAAGGCCGAAGTCTCCCTTGAGATTTTGCGCCGAATGGTGGACAAAAGCCGCCGAGGAAGAGGCACCCCAATGTCCGATACCAAAGGTTTTGCGCTTATCTACCAGCAGGCGAAATCCGCCACGCAATCCGGCCGCGCCGCCAAGGCGGGCTGGGTGCTGAGTTTCGTGCCAAGCGAAGCCCAGCGCGCCGATCAATTGGTCGGCTGGTATGGCTCCGCCGATACGGCAAAGCAGGTGACGCTGCATTTTGAAACGCGCGACCAGGCGATTGCCTATGCCGAGGCGCAAGGCCTGCGCTATGAGGCCGAAGCACCTGCCAAGGCATCGGGCGCCATCAAGCCCAAGGTCTATGCTGATAACTTCAAATTCGGCCGGCATGAGAATTGGTCGCATTGAAACTGGTTTTTCAGGGCGCCCTTAGCTCAGATGGATAGAGCAACAGCCTTCTAAGCTGTGGGTCGGTGGTTCGAATCCACCAGGGCGCGCCACCTGCACGTCGCGGTAGCCCTTGGCCGCACTTGGGTTTTCCCTCGCTTTGGCTAAACTCGCTCGCTCATCAACCGCAATCATCAGGGAGCGTCATTTCTATGGGAAAACTCACCAGACGTGGCTTTGGGATCATGGCTGGCTCCGCACTCAGCCTGCCTTACCTTGCGCACGCTTCGGATTGGCCAACGCGGCCAGTGACCTTGCTGGTGCCCTATCCGCCAGGCGGGCCTTCCGATGTTTCGGCGCGGCCGCTGTTGGAGCCTCTTTCACGCCTGCTTGGCCAGCCGGTGGTGATCGAAAACCGCGCCGGGGCAGGGGGCAGCATTGGTGCGCAGGCCGTCGCGCAATCACGCGATGGTCATACTGTGATGATTTTCCCAACCGCGGTGCTGACCATCAGCCCGCATGTCATGGCGCAATTGCCCTATGATCCCGCGACGGCCTTCATCCCCGTGGCGCGCATCACGCTTGGCTATAGTGTCATTGCGTCCCATCCATCCTTGCCGTTTCGTGATGCGGCAGGCCTGATTGCTTATGGCAAGGCCAATCCTGGGCAATTGCGCTTCGGCTCCGCCGGCCCCGGCACCATCACGCAATTGACCGGGGAGCTTTTCGGCGATGTCACCGGCATCAGGCTGGAACATGTGCCCTATCGTGGTTCCGCGCCCTCGCTCACCGATGCGCTGGCTGGGCGCGTGCAGCTGTTGTTTGATTCGGTCGCGGTCCCGGCGGTGAATGATGGCAAGCTGATCGGCATTGCGACCATTGGCGAAAACCGAAACCCATCGCTGCCCAATGTGCCGACGCTGGCCGAGATTGGGCTGGAACGCGCACTTGCCATTCCCTGGTATGGCGTGGCCGCACCGGCTTCCATGCCGCCGGCCGCCGTCGCGCGGCTGACCGAGGCGCTGCGGCAAGCCACCGCCATGCCAGAAGTCGCGAATGCCATGGCGCCGGCTGGCATTGTGCCAGCCTTCGAAGGCGGCAGTGTTTTCGCCGAACGCGTCCGTCGCGAAAGAGAGATGTATGGAGCGCTTGCCCGGCGCATCGGCATTCAGCCGCAATGACCTAAGCCGCCCCTATGGAGACTATCGCAGCACAGTTCGCGCTGATTTTTGACGGCATCAATATCTGGGCTGCGCTTGGCGTGACCTTTCTTGCGGGGCTTATGCGCGGCTTCGCCGGTTTTGGTTCGGCGATGCTGATGGCGCCGATTTTTGCCATGCTGTTCGGTTCCGCCGATATGGTGGTGACGGTTGTGGCGATTGAACTCCTTGTCTCCTTCCAGCTTTTCCCGCAGGTGCGCCATCAGGCCGATTGGAAATTGCTGACGCCCATGAGCATCGCGGCCTGCGCCGCCATGCCGCTTGGGGTCTGGCTGCTGGCAAATGTGGATAAGAATGCGATCATCACGGCGGTTTCCGCGGTGATTGTTTTCTTTGTGGTGATCATGTGGACTGGCTGGCGCTACAAGGGCCGCAGAAGCCAGCCAGCGACCATTCTGGTTGGCGCCATTTCCGGTGCAATGATGGCAACCACCAGCGTCGGCGGCCCGCCGGTGCTGCTTTATCTGCTGTCAGGCAATGACCCGCCGCAGGTGAACCGTGCCAACATCGTCACCTATTATTTCCTGACGCAATTCCTGTTGATTGCGATTGTGATGGCGTCAGGTGTTGCGGGCATCACGGCGCTGATCCGGGCGGCGATCCTGGTGCCGGTGATGTTGGTCGGCGCCTGGGTGGGCGGGCGCGCCTTTCAGGGGTTGGGCAATGAACAGCTTTATCGCCAGGTGGCGCTCACGATCCTGTTTGCGACCGGTGTGTTTGGCCTGGTGCGGGGGTTTCTTATCGGTTGAAGCACTCGCTTCACGCACCATCCCCACTCGCCCGATACCAGGCCGCGATCTCATCACCCTGCATGAAGGCGATGCGCGGATCAGCCGCCAATTCTGCGAATACCGCCGCCAGCGCATCAATCCGATGTGGCACTGCCGAGATATAGGGGTGGATCGCGATGCACATGATCTTCACGCTGGCAGAGGCCTCGGCCTCCGCGATCAGGCGCTTGGCGTGCAGTCGCGCGCGGCGGGGCAGTTCTTCCTCATCATGATGTTGGATCATCACCACGGGGATGTCGTTCAGTTCCACCGAATAGGGCAGGGACAGGATCTCCCCGTGCGCCGTCGTCACACGCGCCGGCAGATCATCCACAACGAAATCGCCGAGCCATTCAATGCCGGCCTCGGCCAGCAGATCGGGTGTTTCCAGTGTCTCGGTCAGCCCCGGGCCAAGCCATCCATGGCAAGCGCGGCCAGTGAAATCAGCGATAGTCTTCACGGTCCGTGTAATCGCCTCACGCTGATCGGGCATTTTATGCGTGGGCACCTGCACCCAGCCATGGCCCATGAATTCCCAGCCCGCATCGCGCGTAGCGGTAGCCACGCGCGGATAGGCCCTAATCACGCTGCCATTGACCGAAAGTGTTGGGCGAATGGCGTGGCGCTGGAACAATTCCAGAAAGCGCCAAAAGCCAACACGCATTCCATATTCATGCCAAGCCCAATTCGGCAAATCCGGCTGCAAAACAGCGGCCGTCGGCGCCACGAGCACCTGACGCGGCATAGGGTTTTCGATCAGCCAATTCTCGATATTCACCACCGGCCACAGGATCAGCTTCTGCCCACCGGGCAAGGAATGCTTGGGCCGATCCGCCGGCGCGGTATAGCGCAGCCGTTGAACGGGGTTGGTCATGCCGCCTTCTTCCCATGATGGCTATGCAGCCGCGCCGAAAGATCACGCCGCACTGCATTGAATTCGGGTGAGGAAACATCGCGCGGCCGTGGCAATTCGATGCGATGTTCACTCGCGATCCGTCCCGGGCCTGGTTCCATCACCACCACACGATCCGCGAGGAAAATCGCCTCCTCAATAGAATGGGTCACGAAAAGCACGGTGAGCTTGGTGCGCTGCCAGATATCCAGCAATTCATCCTGCAAGCGTTCGCGTGTCATGGCATCAAGCGCGCCGAAGGGCTCATCCATCAGCACCATTTCGGCATCATTGGCGAGCACGCGCGCAATCGCCACGCGCTGCTTCATGCCACCGGAAAGTTGATGCGGATAGGCATCGGCAAAGCGCGTCAGCCCCACCATATCCACAAAGCGATCCACCAGCGCAAGTAGTTCCGCCTTGGGTAGGCCCCGGGATGCAGGACCAAAGCCGATATTCTGCCGCACGGAAAGCCAGGGAAACAGCCCGTAATCCTGAAACACCATGCCACGATCCGGCGCGGGACCCGCGATGGGCTTGTCCCACATCAGCGCCTCACCTGTACTCGGTGGCTCGAAGCCCGCGACAATGCGCAGCAAGGTGGATTTGCCGCAGCCAGAAGCGCCGATCAGGCAGACGAATTCACCCTTCTGAACAACAAGATTGGCATCACGCAGCGCATCAATGCGCTGGTCATTCAGCTCATAGACCTTGCTGATATGGCGCAGATCAAGAATGGGCAGTTCAGCCATGGTGCGAAGGGCTCCAGCGCAGCAGACGGTTCATGATGGCAACAATGACACGATCGGAAATGAAGCCGGCAATGCCGATCACGATCATGCCGCAAATCACTAATTCGGTACGCGACAGGGTTCGGCCATCCATGATCACAGCGCCAAGCCCTTGCGGCATACCGGTCATTTCGCCGACCACAATCACGAACCAGGCAAGGCCAAGGCCAAGCCTGAGCCCAGTGAAAATGGAAGGCAGCGATGCCGGCAGCACCACGCGGAAAAACTGCGCCGTGCCGGAACAACCCAGCATGGAAGCCGCTTCAAACAGGCGCTTTTCCACGCTGCGCACGCCAAACACCGTATTCAGCAGAATGGGATAAAAGGCGCCAAGAAACACCAGGAAGAAGGCAGAACGTGGCCCAAGCCCGAACAGGATCATGGAAAGCGGCAGCCAGGCCGTCACGGGAATGGGGCGCATCAATTGCAGGAATGGATCAAGCAGTGCGCGCGCCTGTTCATTGCGCCCAATCAGCAGCCCCAGCGGCACCGCGACCAGCGCGGCCAAGGCGAAACCGCCGTAAACCCGCTGCATGGACGCAAACAAATGGATATGCAGTGTCGCGGAAAACGCATCATCCCAAATGCCGCCAACCGCGAAATCCACCATATATTCAGCGACATCGGCGGGGGAGGGGATAAGCCGCGTCATCCCCGCCTTCACCGCTAAATGCCAGCCCAATAGCAGGGCGAGTGGCACCACCAGCGCGAGCAAAAGCCCCTTCAGCCGCGGCCAGATCACCCCCCCTGGCCGAGACTTCTTTTCCCCTGCCGAACCATCAGCGGCTACACTCGCGCTCATCACCAAAACCTTCAGGAAGTCGCGACTTCGTTGGAAAAGCGTGGATTGAGGAACTTATCGAAATTCGGCAAGGCGCGGATTTGGCGCATTTCCAGCATCTGCTGGGCATAGGCGCGCGCCTGCGTCATCACCGTATCGTCAAGCTTCCATGTGTATTCGACATTGTTTTCCGCAAGCGCGCGGTCAACGGCAGCGCGCTGCGCGCCCAGAATGCGCACGGTCGCTTCCGCCACTTCGGCCTTATTCGCCATCATATGTTCGCTGGCGCGGCGGTGAATGCCGAGCATGGTCCGCACCAGGGCAGGGTCCTGCGCGATCATCGCCTCAGACGTGGCGAAGATCATATTCAGGCCACCCATCGCAGTGCCATAGGGGAATTCCACCAATTCGCCGACACCAGAGGAAAGCGAAAGCCCCGGCCCCGGTTCCGCGCCCACATAGGCATCAATATCCCCGCGGGAGAGCATGGCATGCATTTCGCCAAAGGGCACGCGCACGCTGGTGATATCGCGCACCGTCATGCCGTTCTGGCGGAGCCGTTCCAGGATGAACACTTCCTGCGTGGAGCCTGGCCAAATGGCAACGCGCTTGCCGCGCAGCCCGGCAATATCACGAATGCCCGACCCTGCCTTGGCAATCACGCCCATGCCGCGATTGCAGAAGGCGCCTACAACCACAACGGGCTCACCCGCCGCAGCACCCAGCGTCGCAGCAGCGATGCCGAAGCCGCCGAAATCCACACTGCGTGTCACAACGGCATTCTTGCCATCGGTCGGGCTGTCGAAGGTGATGATTTCAATATTCAGCCCTGCCGGTGCGAAGCGCTGATAGAAATGCGGCGTCATGGAATGGATCAAACGCAGCGACCCCATTTTCACCGTGCGCGTCGCTTGTGCGCGCGCAATGGAAGGGGCGGCGAGGGGTGCCAATGCGATAGCACCCAGAAGATGACGACGTTGCATCATGAATTCTCCTTTGTTGAAGCCTCAAACGGGGGTTGCGATGCTGGCGAGAAACGCGCGCCAGCCACCAAAACGGGTAATGTCTTCCGCGCCCTGCAAGCCTTCCGGTTCCACCAGAAAACCCTTGGGCCGGCTGCCATCGGCCAAAAGCAAAGTGCCGATGCCAAGCGGGGCCGGAATGCGGGAGACGAAACGGCCAAAGCCATCATCGGGCAAAGCCCAAACTTCGGTCGCAATCGCTGCACCGGTGCCGGCGGCCACGCGCAGCAAGCCAGGCCGGCGCGGCGGGCCACCTGCCAGCGCATAAAGCCGGTAGCTGGGTTCGGTCTCTGCGGCGCGGCGCAGCACGCCGCCTTCGGCCAGCAATTCATGATTCAGGGGCAGCCCGGAAAGATGCGCGCCCACAACAATAATTTCGATCATGCGGCTACTGCCTTTTCTGCTGCTGCCTGTCGGCGCGTGAATTCCAAGCCAAGCGCCATCAGCGCCGCATCACTGCCGCGCGGGCCGATCAACGTGATGCCCGCGGGCAAGCCATCCGGACGCTTCGGCCCAGGCACCGCAAGGGCGGCGAGATCAAGCAGATTGACGAAATTGGTATAAACCCCAAGCCGCGCATTGGGCACGAAGGGGTCTGCCGCCAGCGCCGCCAGTGTTGGAAAACACGGCACGGATGGCACCACCAACACATCATGCGCGGCGAAGAAATCCTCCGCCACACGGCGATATTCCGCAAGCTTATACATGCCGCGAAAGGCATCCACGGCGCTGAAGCCACGCGCGCCATCAATGATTTTTTGCGTCACCGGGTGCAGGGCGCCGGGATGCGCAAGCGCGAAATCACCAAAAGCCGCTGCGCGTTCGGCAACCCATGGGCCTTCGTAAAGTAGCTTGGCCACGTCAAGCATGTCGGTAATCGCGGCCTCTGTTGCCGAAGGCAGCAATGCCAGCGCCGCAGCCCAGGCTGTGCGCCCGGCGGCATCGTCCAAATGCGTATCCGCCGCGCGCGGCAATGCGATGCGCGCGGGCACCACGCCTGGCTCACGCCAAGTAATCGGCCGGCTGAAGGGATCAGCGCGATCCTCACCCGCCATGGCGCTGAAGCCGGCCCAGGCATCTTTAAGACACGTCGCGAAGACGGAAACGCAATCCAAGCTGCGACAGGCCGGCACCACGCCGCGCGTGGAAACTGCGCCAAGGCTTGGCTTCAGCCCGACAATGCCATTCAGCGCCGCCGGCACGCGGCCAGACCCCGCCGTATCAGTCCCCAGCGCCAGCGTCACAATCCCCCGCGCAACGGCAACCGCCGAACCGGAAGAAGACCCACCCGGCACATGCTCGGCTGAGACCGCATTGCGTGGCACCGGATAAGGCGTGCGCACGCCAACCAGTCCGGTCGCGAATTGATCCAGATTGGTCTTGCCCAGGATGATGGCACCTGCCGCGCGCAAACGGCGCACCACTTCCGCATCTTCTGTCGGTACATGGCTGAAGGCCGGGCAGGCGGCTGTCATGGGCCGACCTGCCAGCGCTATGTTATCCTTTACCGCCACCGGCAGGCCCCAAAGCGGAAAGGCAACGGGGTCAAAGCCGGGCAGGGCAGAAATCTTTGCCGCGATCATGTCAGATGGCGCCACATCCAGGAAGATCCCCGGATCATGGGCGGCTTCAAACCGGCGCAAAGCCTCCGCCATCACCGCTGAGGGCTTCACCCCGTCACGATAGGCGGCATGCAAGGCAGCCCGCTGAAAGGAAAGAGACGTCAAATCCATGAACGCCTATCCGCAAACCGCGTGCCGCCCAGAAAACTGGCCAGGGGCGACAATTGTATACAGTTCTGCATACAATTTGGGCGACCCGCGATGCATCTGCCCAAGCCTGCGGCGGGTTTCAAAACCGCGCTTCCCGCCCTGCCATCACCCCTAGGCTGCCCTCGGTTGCCGCCAAATGGGCGCGCACCGCCGCCGCCGCCGCTGCCCCATCGCCGGCGCAAATCGCCTCAATGATCGCCCCATGTTCGGCGTGAGAGGCCGCGAGCCGATCCTTCCCCCCAAGCTGCGCCGCGCGAAAGGGGGCCAGGCGCCGGCGCGTCACCTCAGCCAATTCCGCCAAATAGGCATTCCCCGCGCCCTGATACAGCGCCTCATGGAATGCGACATTGGACGCGCGATAGCCCGCCAGATCATGGGCAGAAACCAGCCGCGCCATCGCCTCATGCCGCATCTTCAATTTGGTTTTTTCCCTGCGGGGCAAAGCTTCTGCGCAAAGCCGGGCGCAAATGGCCTCAAGCTCCGCCATCACGGCAAACATCTCGGCAACCCGTCGCGGCTCGGGCCGCGCCACCACCGCGCCACGCCGCGGGCGCTGTTCCACCAAGCCGGTCGCGACCAGCAGGCGCAAGGCCTCACGCACCGGGGTGCGGGATGCGCCATGGGCCAGCGCCAGGCGTTCTTCTTCCAGCGTTGTGCCGGGGGGCATTTCGCCCCGCGTGATCGCCTCGGCAAGCGCCGCCGCGATGGCCTCGGCCAGTGTTGGGCGGGTTTCCGGGGCGGCGGGCAGGGCCGAAAGATCAAGCGGCATGGGGTGCGGCGTCCGTGAAAGACAAGGGGGTGACAAGGTGTTGCTCAGCACGCCGCGTGCCGCGCTCGGTCCCTGGCCATCGGCGCGCTTGTAATGATAAGAAGAACGCCTCTTTCAAACCTTCGTGCCAGGCAGATCAGTGAGCATCACCCTGAAGGGAATAGCGGAAGGATCGCGGGTGATGACCTCTCGCGGGGACCGGCACGCAGCCAGGCTTGGGCCGGGCATGATGCTGCTGGCCGCGACGCCTGGCATCGCCCCGTTCCAGCGTGTGCTTGGCATTCGCAATATTCCCTATCGCGGGCCGATCATCCGCGTCATGCCTGGTGTCCTCGGTAACATGGCGCCGTCCGAGGATTTGCTGATGCTGCCGGATCAAGGCGTGGTGTTTGAAGGCAATGCCTATCGCGTCGGTGACCTTGTTGATGGAATCGCCATCCGTCAGGAAGACGCGCCCGCGAAATTCATGGCGATTGACATCCTGATTGAAGGCTATGCGGGCATTCTGGTGCAAGGCGCAACGCTCGAATTTGGGCGGGCGATGCCTTCATCGCCGACGCCTTTGCGGCGCGTGCCTCTGGATGCCGACATGACCAAGCGTATCGCGCTGATGTCGGCCGAAATCGCGCTGGAGGCAGCGACAGAGGGCGATCCTTCTGCCCACCCGCATAACCCCTTAATCTACCTACCGAAAATGGGGGACCAAGCCACACCAGGGCTACAAACATCCGCAGGGCAAAGAACTCTCATTTTAGGCGGAGAGTAGAACCTATACCCGCAAGCCTGATCGCGCCTATCGCTCCTCATGGCTTCGGCTAAGGTGGCTTCGCGCAGGTGCTTGGATCTGATAACATAATCTTTGTTCATTACGTCGCCCGATCCCAACCTGCCACATCCAGTAGGCGGGGCAGATCCAAACAAAAGAAAATGATGAAGGAGGAAGTCCGCTTATGTTGCACCGTAGAACAGCCCTTGGCCTCGCCCTATCGGCAGGTCTGTCCCCAAGCATCCTGCGCGCGCAGGGCACCTGGCGCCCCACACGACCCATCCGGCTGATCGTGGCCGCCGCGCCGGGCGGTTCCAATGATATCGTGGGCCGTATCCTGGCCGAGGCTGCGGGCCAAATCCTCGGCCAGCCCATGATTGTCGAAAACCGCGCCGGCGCCGGCAGCGTGATCGGGTCTGAGGCCGCGGCACGCGCCCCCGCCGATGGCTATACCCTGCTGATCAATAGTTCGCTCGCCACCGTGCCCGCCATGGTCTCGCGCATGCCCTATAACACCCTGACCGATTTCGAAGGGGTCGCGGTGGCTGGCTTTTCGCCGCATCTTTTGGTGGTCAATCCACGCGTCGAAGCCCGTACGGCGCAGGAATTCGTGGCGCTGTTGCGCGCCAATCCGGGGCGCTTCAACTATGCCTCGGCTGGTATTGGCAGTGGCCCGCATATCGCCGGGCTTTTGTTCATGAACCTGATGAATGTGCAGGTCGAAACCGTGCATTATCGTGGCGGTGGCCCGGGGGTCGCGGCGATGGTCTCGGGCGAGGCGCATTTCGGCACGCCGACCATGGCGTCTTCCGTTGGTCAGGTGCGCGGCGGCAATCTGCGTGCCTTGGCAGTCTTGTCAGACCAGCGCAGCCCGGCCCTGCCCGATGTGCCAAGCGCGCCGGAAGCGGGCATGCCCGGCGTGGTGTTTGAGGAATTCTTCCCAATCGTCGCGCCCAAGGGCACACCGCCGGAAGCCATCGCGACGCTCGGCGCCGCCTTTCGCCAGGCCATCCAGCAAACCGCCGCGCGGTTGAATGAGACAACGGGTGTCACGCCGCGCGCTGGTTATGAAACCAACGCGCAGGTGATGGCCTTTGTGCGCGAAGGGGTGGAGAAATACACGCGCATTCTGCGCGCCGCCGGCGTTGACCCGGAATAGGGCAGGCGCTTTAGCTTATCCCCTTTAAGGCTTCAGGGCAGGTCGCGTCTTTGGTTACAAGGCCGGCCTGCTCTGACATTAAGTCGCAAATCCGGAGACCTCATCATGACCGAAGCTGCAATCATCGGCTGGGCGCATAGCCCCTTTGGTAAGCTTGAAGCCGAACCTGATCTGGAAAGCCTGATCGCCCGCGTCGCCCGCGCCGCAATCGAGGATGCCGGGATTTCCCCGGCCGAAATTGATGCCGGCTTTGTTGGCATTTTTGGTGAGGGCTTCACGCCGCAGGGCTTCCCCGCATCCCTTTTGCTGCAAAGCGTGCCGGAAATGCGCTTCCGCCCCATCACGCGCTATGAAAATGCCTGCGCCACCGGCAGCGCCGCCATCCATGGCGCGCGGGATTTCATCGCGGCCGGGCGCGGGCGCTTCGCCCTGGTGGTGGGCGCTGAGAAAATGACCGCGACACCCGGCCCAAGGATTGGTGAGATTTTGCTCACGGCTTCCTATCGGAAGACGGAATCCGACATTGAAGGCGGCTTTGCCGGCGTGTTTGGGCGGATTGCGGAAGCCTATTTCCAGCGCCATGGCGACCAATCCGATGCGCTGGCCACGATCGCTGTCAAGAACCACAAAAATGGCGTGGACAATCCTTGGGCGCAGATGCGCAAGGATTTCGGCTATGATTTCTGCCGCAATGAAAGCGAGAAAAACCCCTATGTCGCGCGGCCTTTGAAGCGCACCGATTGCTCATTGGTGTCTGACGGTGCGGCGGCGCTGGTGCTGGCCGATGCCGATACGGCCAAAAGCATGGGCAAGGCCGTCCGCTTCCGCGCTGCGGTGCAGGTGAATGAATACCTGCCGATCGCCGCCCGCGACATTATCCGCTTTGATGGCGCGCGCACCGCCTGGCAGCGCGCCTATGAACAGGCCGGGATTGGCGTGGGTGACCTTTCCTTTGTCGAGACCCATGATTGCTTCACCATCGCCGAGCTCATTGAATATGAGGCGATGGGCCTTGCCGCCGAAGGCAAGGGCGGCAGGGCAGCGCTGGAAGGCTGGACTGCGGCGGGCGGCAAGCTGCCGGTTAACCGCTCGGGCGGATTGAAAGCCAAGGGGCACCCGATAGGCGCAACCGGGGTTTCCATGCATGTGCTGGCGGCGATGCAGCTTTGCGGGCAGGCCGGCGCCATGCAACTGCCGCGTGCAGATCTGGCGGGGGTTTTCAATATGGGCGGCGCGGCGGTGGCGAATTATGTCTCAATTTTGGAGCGTGCCACCTGATTCGGGGCATATGCCACAGTGAAGTTCCTGGCACGCTTGATGCAGGGTTAGGTTTGTCTGGTAGCGGGATAGCCCGCTCCTGGCAGCTTAGCCTTCCTCAACCTTGCCTAAGGGCCATCCCAATGGGGTGGCCCTCTTTTTTTGAGAGTTTCTTATTGCATTTTGCAATGCATTTTCGTTACGGGATGGACGAAACAAGAACCACAACTTATACGCGCATTTGTGCAGAAAATGACACTTTCCACCCTTCCTTCACTTTCTTCGCTTACAGAAGATGGCGTCGCCTTGGCCTTGCTGGCCTACCCAGCGGCGGAGCCTTTCTGGAGTGAGGTGAATGAAACTTTGCTTGACCTGTCGCCCATGCCCATGGGGCAGAGGCGCCTGCACGGGCGCTCTAGGCGCCATGCCCTTGGGTGGCTAAGCCTCATGGATGATCGCCTGACCTTTGACACGAGCCTACAGATAGGCGCGCTTGGCCAGGGCGCGATAGGGCTTCTCGGCCTCGGGCGCGACTCCGCGACCCGATTCACCAGCCTTTCCGACCTGCTGGATAGCAGCCCTCGCCTGGAACCCAATGCCGCTGCTGCCTTGGTGCAGGCCTGCGCTGCCGCGACCTGGAACCCGGTCGAGGACGAGCAGGAAGTCATCCTGGAAGGCGCGCCGGGGCTTCAATTCTCGATTCGCCGGGCCGGCAGCGGCACCTGGGCGCTTGCCATACAGGGCAGGAATAACCTGCCCGGCGGTGGCGGCCTGGATGCCATTACGGAGCTCGCTGATTTTGCCATGTTCACCGCCCGTCTGGGCACTGCGCTGCTGCGGCCAGGGCGCCGCCCCGCCAGCATCGCCGTGCATATGCTTGATCTTGATGGATTACGCCACGTTACCACCAGCCTTGGCCATGCCGCGCAGGAGGAATTGTTGCGCGCCGCGGCCCGGCGTCTTGCGGCATCGATCCGTGGTACGGACTTGGTAGCGCGCCTGGCCGGCGATGAGTTTGCCATTATGCAAGTCGGCGTTACCGCAGCTTCCCAGGCAGAGGCCATGGCTAAGCGCCTGATCAACCTGCTGGCGCATCCTTTTCTCGTCCTTGGTGAGACGATTTCGGTGACCCCGCGACTCGGCTTTGTCCTGGCGCCCGAAGATGGCAATGACGCTGGCGACCTGTTGCGCTGCGCGGGCCTCGCCCGGTCAAGCCTGGAGGGAGAGGCTGAGGCGACGCCGCGCTGGTGCCGCTTCAGCGCCGATATGGATTCGCGTGCCAAGGCACAGCGTAATGCCGAAGCGGCGCTTCGCCATGCCGTCTGCAGCCAGCAATTTGAACTGCATTATCAGCCTATTGTAGCGCTTCCTGCCGGTCGGCTGACAGGGTTTGAGGCACTGATCCGCTGGCGTCATCCGGAAAACGGGCTGGTGCCGCCGGGTGATTTCCTGCCTTTGGCTGAAAAACTCGGCCTGATGGGGCGGATTGGCGATTGGGTGATCCGGCAGGCCTGCCGCACCGCGGCGGGCTGGCCAAAATCCCTGTCGGTTTCGGTCAATCTAGCCCCGGCGCAATTCAAGGATGGGCGGCTATTTGAGACCTTGCGCGCGGCGCTCAAGGAAAGCGGGCTGGCCGCGAATCGGCTGGAATTGGAAGTGACAGAAACTGTGCTGCTGCCCGCGAGCGGTGATGCGCCGACGCAATTGGCCGCCATTCGTGCGCTTGGCTGCCATATCGCTATGGATGATTTCGGCACGGGCTACTCATCGCTGACCCAATTGCGTTCATTTCCCTTTGATCGGCTGAAGGTGGATCGGTCCTTCATCCGGGACCTGCCCGAAAGCGCGCAAAGCCTTGCTATTCTGCGCTCGGTCGTCGGGCTGGGGCGGAGCCTCGGCATTGCGGTGACCGCTGAGGGGGTGGAAACCCCGGAACAGATGCGGCTGTTAATCCTGGAAGGCTGCAATAGCGCCCAGGGCTATTTGATTGGAAAGCCGCAGGAACCCGCTGCTTATGCGGCCTTGATCAGCAATCCGCCGGCGGAAGGGCTCGGCGTGGGCTGACCCGCTTCACGCCGGCAGAAGGATGGTGGCCGCTGCCTGGGCGGCAATGCCCTCACCACGACCGGTAAAGCCGAGCCGTTCCGTGGTGGTGGCTTTCACCGAAACCGCCGCCACATCCATCCCGGCCAAATCGGCGATCCGCGCGCGCATGGCATCCGCGTGGGGCGCGATTTTCGGCCTTTCGCACATCAGCGTCACATCCACATGCACCAAAACACCCCCGCGCGCCGCAACCCGGCCGGCGGCGTGGCGCAGGAAGGCCGCGCTATCGGCATCCTTCCAATCCGCCTGAGTGGGCGGGAACCAGCGCCCGATATCGCCTTCCGCCAGCGCGCCATAAATCGCATCACACAGCGCATGCAGCCCGACATCGGCATCGGAATGTCCTTCAAGACCAAGCTCATGCGGGACATTGATGCCACACAATATCAAGGGGCGGCCCGTCACCAGCCGGTGCACGTCAAAGCCCGTGCCGGTGCGGGGCACCATGCGGGCGGTCATTTCAGCTTCCACGCGGGCAAGGTCCTCGGGCCAGGTGATTTTCACATTACGCTCACTGCCGTGGACAATGGCAACCGGCTGGCCCAGCGCTTCAAGCAGGGAGGCATCATCCGTGACCGCCCCGGCGCGGGCGGCATGGGCGGCGCGCAGCGCTTCAAACCGAAAGGCTTGCGGGGTTTGGGCGCGAAACAGCGCCTCTCGCGGAACGGTGGCCTCAATCAGCCCGCCCGCCACGCGCTTGAGCGTATCAGCCACCGGCTGGGCCGGGATGGCACCGGCTTGGGCCTCAAGCGCTGCGAGCAGGGCAGGGATGGTGCCGCGCGGGATCACAGGGCGCGCAGCATCATGCACCAGCACAAAATCAGGGGCCTCGGCGGCAATCGCCTCAAGCCCGGCGCGCACGCTCTCTTCCCGCGTCGCACCGCCCGCCACCACCGGCAAGCAGGGCAGACCCTCAAGAAGCTTGGCGACGAAGGCTTCCTCGCCCGCCGGCGCCACGGGCTGCAAGGCCGCGACCAGCCCCTCGGCCAAAAGCGCCTCGGCCGCGTGGCGCATCACGGGGCGGCCGAGCAGGGGCAGGAATTGCTTGGGCCGCGCCGCGCCGAAGCGGCTTCCATGCCCGGCAGAGAGAAGCAGTGCCAGAGTTTTCATGAAAGCAGTTTAGCGCCGGATGCGCGCCCGTGAAGTGACCGATCCGAGCATGTTAATCCCTGGCTTTTGCGTTTCTTGCCGCCATGTCCCTTAGTGCCAGGCCCGGCCTCAGGCGCTGGTTTCTTGAATCAGGTGATTGCGCTCCGATACCTCTTCCGCAAAAGACCGTGCCTTGAGCCGCCTGGCATTGCGCAACGTAACGCGCCCGTCGTTACAAGATCCCTTCCTCACAAGATTCTGCGGAGATCATGGCGCGGCAGCACGCGCTATATGGACCGAATGCTGAAGCCGCTCATAATCCGAACGCCTAGCCTCCACCTGACCCTGGATCTGGAGCCGCATAGCGTTGGGCGACCCATAGCCAAAGCCAGGAATAAAGACCTCTGCATTGGGGTCTCGATAGAGCGCTGTCTCGCGGTTGAAGCGGTCAAGCCGGTCGACCGCCATGCGCAGCGCATCCTCAACAGTGTGCTGATAAGCAAGGCTCTGCGGCGGTATGCGAGTCTCCACCATCGGAAGCGGCCACAGCATAGGCCGCGCCTGCAGCACTACCATCGTCGCAACCAGCATGATCAGCGTACCGCCCAGCACCATCTGCCACGGCATGGCAGCGAAGGCGCTTGGCAGGGCCAGGTTCTTGTGGGAACCGCGATCTAGGGGCTGACCTATGGGTTGTGTCTCGATGACGGGCGCGAAGTCCCTGTTGCGGCGCAGATCCAGCAGGGCAATAGAGGCCCGAGAGCGGAACCTGGCGCGGATACGAGCAAACATGATGGCCCCTTTCTTGGTCGTTGCAACGTGTTTCTTGAGCGCTGTCGATGATGTTTCACCACACCCCAAAAACCTGATCAGTGATGATTGGTACAAAGCGGGCATTTTTTCTGGTGACGAAAGCTCGGAACGGCTCTCGGATGCGTTCGGGTAGGGGCGCATTATCGCCTGATCACCCAATCGGCTCCCACTGCCATAGCTAGGTGCTTTTCCGAGGATCGGGCCGCAGAGAGGCTTCGGCATGATTTATGCCTAAAGGGAAAGCAGGCCTTGTGGGGTGGCGATTTTTTGAGTAATTTGCTCAAAATAAATGCAGAGTGGTGTGAAAAAGCTATGTCATTGCCTCTTCTGAAGCCGATTGACCTTGGCGGCTTGGCCATTTCGGCGCCGGTCATCCTGGCCCCCATGTCAGGTGTGACGGATCAGCCCTTCCGGCGGCTTGCGCGCTCGCTTGGCACGCCCATGGTGGTCTCTGAGATGATCGCCTCTCAGGCCATGGTGCGCGAGAATCGCCAGACGCTGAAAATGGCGGAATTGGATGGCTTTGGCGGCCCTGCTTCCGTGCAATTGGCCGGCTGCGACCCGGCAACCATGGCGGAAGCCGCGAAGCTGGTGGTGGATCGTGGCGCTGCCGTGGTGGATATCAATTTCGGCTGCCCGGTCAAGAAAGTGGCTTTGGGGCAAAGCGCCGGCAGCGCGCTGATGCGCGATGAAATCGCCGCGGCGCGCATTCTGGAAGCCATGGTGAAGGCCGTGCCGGTGCCGGTTACGCTCAAGATGCGCATGGGCTGGGACCATAACAGCCTGAATGCCCCTAACCTTGCCCGCATCGCGGAAGCCTGCGGCATTCGCATGGTCACCATCCATGGCCGCACCCGCCAGCAATTCTACACTGGCCAGGCCGATTGGGCCTTCATCCGACGCGTGAAGGAAGCCGTGCACATCCCTGTTATTGCCAATGGCGATATCCTGTCTATTGAGGATGCCGAGGAAGCTTTGCGCCAATCCGGCGCGGATGGTGTGATGATCGGGCGTGGTGCCTATGGCCGGCCCTGGCTGCTCGGCCAGATCGCCGCGCATCTGATGCACGGTATCCGCGCCGAAGAACCCAGGCTGGCTGAACAGAAGCGCATCCTGCTGGAGCATCACGCGCTGATGCTGGAACACCATGGCACGGAACCGGGCATCCGCATCGCGCGCAAGCATGTCGCCTGGTATTCCAAAGGCTTGCCGGGTTCGGCTGAGTTTCGCGTGGCGGTCAATCACGCGACCTCGGCGGAAGCGGTCCATGCCCTGATTGATGGCTTCTTCGACCCGCTGATCGAACAAGGTGTCACCGCCGTGCGCGATGCCTATCGCGAAGCCGGGGAAGGGCGGATCGCCGCATGAATGCGCGCACCGGCCTGCCCGCCACCAATCGCAGCACGCCCCGGCTGGATAGCGCCATGGTGCTCGCTGCCCTGCCCGTGCCGGCGGTGGTGCTGAATGCGGAAGACCGCTTCACCTTTGCCAATGGCGCCGCCGAGCAATTCTTTGGGCTTTCGGCCGGTGCGCTGTGCCAAATGAAACTCAGCGATATCCTGCCGCCCGATAACCGCGTCTTTGCCGTGCTGGCGCAAATCCGCCGCTTTGATTCGCCGGTTTCGGATTACGATCTGCTGCTCGAAAGCCCGCGCATCAATCGTCGTGGCGTTTCCGTCCATGGCGCGCCTTTGCATGAAATTGAAGGCGCTGTGGTGCTGACCTTGCAGGATGGGTCAACCGCCCAAATGCTTGACCGGCAGCTGAGTTTCCGGGGCGCGGCGCGCGGTGCCTCTGCCATGGCGGCGATGTTGGCGCATGAGGTGAAGAACCCGCTTTCGGGCATTCGCGGTGCCGCGCAATTGCTGGAACAGAATGCGCCGGAAGCGGATAAGGAGCTTTGCCTGCTGATCCAGGATGAGGTGGACCGGATTAAGGGCCTGGTGGATCGCTTCGACATCTTCTCAGAACGCCCGGTCGAGTTGGCGCCGGTCAATATCCATCAGGTGCTGGATCATGTGCGCCGCATAGCGCAAACAGGCTTCGCCGCGCATCTGAGGGTTTCAGAAGAATATGATCCATCCCTGCCGCCGGTCTGGGGCAATCGCGATATTCTGGTGCAGATTATCCTTAATCTGGTGAAAAATGCTGCTGAGGCGGTGGACCCGATCCATGGCGAAATCGTCCTTTCCACTGCTTATCAACATGGCGTGCGGATTGCGGTGCCAACGGCCAATGAAAGGGTGCATCTGCCCCTGTTGGTGACGGTGCGCGACAATGGACCGGGCATTCCCGAAGAAATACAGGCAACGCTTTTTGAACCCTTTGTCTCCACGAAAAGGGGCGGGCAGGGGCTTGGCCTTGCCCTGGTGGCGAAGCTGGTCACCGATCTCGGCGGCCTGATTGAATGCGATTCCCGTCCGGGTCGGACCTTATTCAAACTTTCCATGCCGGCGCCCCCGGCGGGTTGGCAGGAGAGCGCCTAATGAATGAATCCCGCACCGTCCTGATTGCCGATGATGACCGCGCCATTCGCACGGTGCTGAGCCAGGCCCTGGGCCGCGCCGGCTATCAGGTGCGCGCGACTTCCTCGGCGGCTACACTCTGGCGCTGGGTGGAGGATGGGGAAGGGGATCTGGTGATCACTGATGTGGTGATGCCAGATGAAAACGGGCTTGATCTGGTGCCGCGCATCCGTCGTGTGCGCCCTGAGATGCGCGTGATTGTCATGAGCGCGCAATCCACCTTCGCCACCGCCGTGAAGGCGACCCAACGCGGCGCTTTCGAATATCTGCCCAAGCCCTTCGATTTGAAGGAAGTTTTGGGCACGGTGGAACGCGCTTTGGCGGCGCCCCCGGATGCGCCCCCGCCCGAAGATGCGGATGGCGAAAAACTGCCCCTGATTGGCCGATCTGCGGCCATGCAGGAAATCTATCGCACGGTGGCGCGGCTCACCACGACTGACCTGACGGTGATGGTCACCGGGGAAAGCGGCACAGGCAAGGAATTGATCGCCCGCGCCTTACATGATTACGGCAAGCGCCGCGCCGGGCCTTTCGTTGCCATCAATATGGCGGCGATTCCGCGCGAATTGATTGAAGCGGAGCTATTCGGCCATGAACGCGGCGCCTTCACCGGCGCGCTCAATCGCGGCATTGGACGGTTTGAGCAGGCCGCCGGCGGCACGCTGTTCCTGGATGAAATCGGCGATATGCCGCCCGAAGCGCAGACGCGCCTATTGCGCGTTTTGCAGGAAGGCGAATTCACCACGGTGGGTGGGCGCCAGCCCATCAAGGCCAATGTGCGGATCGTGGCGGCGACCCACCGCGATTTGCGCCACCAAATTCGTCAGGGGCTGTTCCGCGAGGACCTTTTCTATCGCCTGAACGTGGTGCCGATCCGCCTGCCGCCCTTGCGTGAAAGGTTGGAGGATATCCCCTTGCTCGCACGGCATTTTCTGGACCGCGCCCGCGCTTCGGGACTGCCCGCCAAGCAATTGGCCAATGAGGCTCTGGAGGCTCTGAAAGCCCATGCGTGGCCCGGCAATGCGCGCGAATTGGAAAACCTGATGCGTCGCATGGCGGCGCTTTATCCGCAGGAAGTGATCGGCGCCGAAGCGGTGGCGGCGGAATTGGCCGAAGCCGCGCCGGTTGCCGGCCCCGATGGCCAGGCCGCGCCCATGACTCTGGAACAGGCGGTGGAACGCCATTTGGCCAGCTTCATGTCGGCGCATAAGGATGGCATGCCAGTCAAGGAATTATACGACCGGGTACTCGCTGAGGTTGAACGCCCCTTGCTCCGCATGGCATTGAGCGCGACAAGAGGCAATCAGATCAAGGCGGCGGCTATGCTCGGGCTCAATCGGAATACGTTGCGGAAGAAGCTGCGGGAATTGGAACTTCCCGTGGTGCGCGGCGCGTGATGATCCGGCATCGCCGCATGACCTGACCATGCCCGCCGAGGGCGTGGCCGAAGCGCCGCCGCGGCCGCGCGGGCTTTTCACCCGCTTGGCGGATATCGTCACCGGCAGGGTGTTTACCATCTGCCTTGCCTTTTTGGCGCTATTGGTTGGTCTTGCCACTTTCGCCGCGCTTTCCGGCGGCACGCCGATGGGCCCGACCGGGGCGGGGCAATTGGCCGGCGTCATTCTGGCCAATATCGCCTTTTTGTTGCTGCTGGTCGCCTCGCTCGCGGCAAGGCTCACCCGCATGTGGCTGGAACGCCGGCGCGGCGCGGCGGGATCTCGGCTGCATGTGCGGCTGGTATTGCTGTTTGGTGTGGTGGCCGCGGTGCCAGCGCTGCTGGTGGCGGGCTTCGCCGCGCTATTCTTCAACCTTGGCATTCAGGCCTGGTTCAGTGACCGCGTGCGCGACACGCTGGAGGCATCGCTGGTCGCCTCGCGCGGCTATCTGGATGAGCATCGCAATACCATCCGCGCCGATATCCTGTTCATGGCCAATGACCTCAATCGCGCGGCACAGGTGCTGCTGCCCGATAATGGCGTGGCCTTTGCCCGGCTGCTTGCAACCCATACGGCGCTGCGCGGGCTGACAAGCTCCATCATTTTCGAACCCGTGCTTGGCCAGGTGGTGGCGAATGCGGGCCTGGGCATATCGAACCTTGTGGATTTGCCGCCAGCCTGGGCAATGGAGGCCGTGCGCTCTGGCGAAGTGGTGGTGCTGCCGAGCGAGGCCGAGGAGGGGCGCGTGCGCGCCATGGTGCAATTGAATATCCCGCCGGGTCTGGTGCTGCTGATCACCCGCCCGCTTGATCCTTCAGTCTTGGGGCATATGCGGCGGACCGAGATTTCCTTCAATGAATACAATCAGCTCGACCGCAATAGGGAAAGCCTGCAAATCACCTTCTTCCTGATTTTCGCGATTGCCACCTTGCTCGTGCTGCTGGCGGCGGTGCTGATTGGCTTGCTCATGGCCAATCGCATCGCGCGGCCCATTTCACGCCTGATCCTGGCGGCGGAACGCGTGCGCGGTGGCGATCTGGCGACCAAGGTGGAAGAAGGGGAGGCGGATGATGAAATCGCGCGCCTCGCACGGTCCTTTAATCGCATGACAAGCCAGCTTGGCGCGCAGCGGTCCGAATTGATGAATGCCTATAGCCTGATTGATGAGCGCCGGCGCTTTACCGAAACCGTGCTGTCAGGCGTATCGGCCGGTGTCGTCGGGCTTGATAGTGAAGGGCGCGTAACCCTGCCCAATCGCTCGGCCAGCGCGCTTCTTGGGATTGATCTGGATGCGGCGATTGGCCTTTCCCTTGCGCGCATCGCACCGGAATTCGGGGAATTGCTGGCGGCGGCGGCAGCCAATCCGGAACGCCCGCGCGTGGCTGAAATCCTGATCGGGCCGGCCAATGCCAGGCGCACCTTGCTCGCGCGGATCGGCACCGAAATCCTGGGAGACAAGGTTGAAGGCTTTGTGCTGACCTTTGATGACATTACCGAATTGCAATCCGCCCAGCGCAAGGCGGCCTGGGCGGATGTGGCACGGCGCATTGCGCATGAAATCAAGAACCCGCTGACTCCCATTCAGCTTTCCGCCGAAAGGCTGAAGCGGCGCTATCTGCGCCAGATCACCGATGACCCCGATACTTTCCGCCAATGCACAGATACCATCGTGCGCCAGGTGGAAGATATCGGGCGCATGGTGGATGAATTCTCGGCCTTTGCGCGCATGCCCCAGCCGGTGATCAAGCCTGAGGATGCCAATCGGCTGATGCTGGAAGCGCTTGTGCTGCAACGCAATGCGCATCCTGACATCACCTATGACAACCATCCGGGGCCTGAGGGACTGAAACTGCACTGCGATCGCCGGCTGATCGGCCAGGCGCTGACCAACCTGTTGCAGAATGCCGCCGATGCCGTCGCCATGCGGGAAGGGATTGAGGCCGGGCGGATTGAAACACGCATCCTGCTGGATGGCGCGATGCTGTCCTTCCAGGTGACCGATAACGGCATTGGCCTGCCCCGCGAAGAAGCGCGCGAAAGACTGACCGAGCCCTATGTCACGCATAAACCCAAGGGCACCGGGCTTGGCCTTGCCATTGTGAAGAAGATCATGGAAGACCATGGTGGTTCGATCACCCTGGAAGACCGGCCAGAAGGTCCCGGCACCCGCGCGGTGCTGGTCTTGCCGCTTGGCGAGTCTCCCTGGCAATCTGGCGATCCAGCCGCAAAAGTGGCGCAAGCAGCAAATTGATGGGCAGCAAGGTCGCGCATGGCGCATGAGATTCTGATCGTTGACGATGAACCCGATATCAGGACGCTGCTGGAAGGCATCCTGAGCGATGAGGGATTCGAAACACGTCAGGCCCATGATGCCGATTCAGCGCTGGCCGCTTTTCGCGCGCGCCGACCTTCGCTCGTGATCCTGGATATCTGGTTGCAGAATTCCCGCCTGGATGGGCTTGGCATTCTGGAAGCGCTGCATGCCGAGGAACCGCAGATCCCGGTGGTGATGATCTCGGGCCACGGCACGATCGAAACGGCGGTGCAGGCAATCCAGCAGGGCGCCTATGATTTCATTGAAAAGCCCTTCAAATCGGATCGGCTGCTGCTGGTGCTGGCGCGTGCCTTGGAAGCGGCGCGGCTCAAGCGCGAAAACAGCGACCTCCGGCTGCGTGCGGGGCCGGAGACGGAATTGCTTGGCCGTTCCGCCGGCATTCAGCAATTGCGGAGCGCGATTGAGAAAGTGGCGCCAACCGGTTCGCGCGTGCTGCTGACCGGGCCGGCAGGGGCGGGCAAGGAAGTGGCGGCGCGCATGATCCATGCGCAATCGCGCCGCGCCGATGGACCCTTTGTGGTGCTGAATTGCGCCATCTTGAACCCGGCGCGGTTCGAGGAAGAACTGTTTGGCGTGGAGCCGGATGCGCAGGGCCAAACCAGGCGCGCTGGTGTGCTGGAACGCGCCCATGGCGGGACGCTGCTTCTGGATGAGGTGGCGGATATGCCGCTGGAAACCCAGGGCAAGATCGTGCGCGCGCTTCAGGAACAAGGGTTTGAACGTGTGGGTGGCGGCACGCGCGTAAAAGTGGATGTGCGCGTGATTGCGACGACCAATCGTGATCTTACCGCTGAAATCGCTGCCGGACGTTTTCGGGAGGATTTGTTCTACCGCCTGGCAGTGGTGCCGATCCGCGTGCCGCCGCTCAAGGAAAGGCGGGAAGATGTGCCGCTTTTCGCGCGCCACTTCATCGCCCGCGCCATTGAGACCACAGGGATGGCGCCACGCGAATTGTCGGAAGACACGCTGGCCGCCATGCAGGCCTATGATTGGCCGGGCAATGTGCGCGAATTGCGCAATCTGATGGATTGGCTGTTGATCATGGCGCCAGGCGAAAGCCGGGAGGCGATTCGCCCGGAGATGCTGCCGCCCCAAATCGGCGCCGCAGCCCCCGCCGTGCTGACGCTCGATCGCAGTTCCGAAATCATGACCCTGCCGTTGCGCGATGCGCGTGAAGTGTTCGAACGGCAGTATCTGGAAGCGCAATTGCTGCGCTTTGGCGGCAATATCAGCCGCACCGCGAATTTCGTCGGCATGGAACGCAGCGCCTTGCATCGCAAGCTGAAATTCCTGGGCGTTCAGGCGGAAGACCGCACGCCCCCAACCCCTGCTAGCTGAGGTTCCCCCATGTCACGCATCGCCTATGTGAATGGCCGCTACGTGCCGCAACCTGATGCGTCGGTGAATATCGAAGATCGCGGCTATCAATTCGGCGATGGCATTTATGAGGTGGTGCATCTGTTCAATGGCCACTTCATTGATGAGGATTTGCACCTTAGCCGCCTGGAACGTTCCTTGCGCGAAATCCAGCTTCCCATGCCGATGCCGCTTGCGTCACTGCGCCTTGTTTTGCGCGAAGTGGCGCGGCGCAATCGCGTGACGGAAGGCTTGCTGTATATGCAGGTCACGCGCGGCGTGGCGCGACGCGATCATGCTTTCCCGAATAAGCCCATCCCGCCCGCCTTGGTGGTGACGGTGAAGCGCATCGCCCCTTATCCCACCAATGTGGATCGTTGGGGGGCGGCGGCGATTACCATGCCGGATCTTCGCTGGGCGCGCTGTGATATCAAAACCGTCAATCTGTTGCCGAATTGCCTGGCGCGTCAGGCGGCGCGCGAAAAAGGTGCGATTGAAGCCGTGCTGTTTGATGAGGCGACCGGCATGGTGACCGAAGGCGCGGCGACCAGCTTCTGGATTGTGGATGAGGCCGGCACCATCCGAACCCGCCCCTTGAGTGACGCCATCCTGCCGGGCTGCACCCGCGCCGCGCTAATGGCGGAATTGCAGGATGCCGGCATTGCCTTTGAAGAAAGCGCATTTTCCATGGAAGAACTCCGCCACGCGCGGGAGGCTTTCATTACCTCCGCCACTTCCTTCGTGAAGCCTATCACCAAGATTGATGGCGCGCCGGTGGGGGATGGGCAGGTCGGCCCCGTGGTGCGCAAGCTGTTTGAGATTTTCGCGCGCCATGTGAAGGGGGCGATGCGCAACGCGGCATGAAAGACGCCCCGCGCGCCATTCTGTTCGATTGGGACAATACGCTGGTTGATGGCTGGGCCGCGATTGAGGCCGGGCTGAATGCTGCCTTCCGGGAATTTAGCCTGCCGCTTTGGGATCGCACTCAGGTGCTGGCCAATGTGCGCCGTGCGCTGCGTGAAAGCTTCCCGGAATTGTTTGGCGCCGAATGGGAAAGGGCACGCGATATCTTCTACGCCGAAGTGCGCGCCTGCCATTTGCAGGTGTTGACGCCGATGCCGGGGGCTGCCGCGGCGCTGCAAGCCGGGGCAGGGCGCCTGCCCATGGGCGTGGTTTCCAACAAGCAAGGGCCATTGCTGCGTGCCGAGGCTGTGCATCTCGGCTGGGATAGGCATTTCGGCCCGCTGATTGGCGCTGGCGATGCGGTGGCGGATAAGCCAAGCCCAGCGCCGATTTTCATGGCACTGCAATCCCTTGGCCTCAGCGCCGCGCCGGATATCTGGTATGTGGGCGATACCGCTTTGGATATGCAGGCAGCGCGCGCGGCGGGTCTGCGCGCCGTGCTGATGGGCGATGCCGCGCATGATGGCGGGATTGCCGCCGCTGGGGCGGATAAAATATTTACAAATTGTCATGATTTGGCCGCAGCACTTTCGTCACTTGTCAAACCAGCCTGACATGTCAAAGTAATGGGTGCCGGCGGCCGGAAATGGTTTTCGCCGGTCCGTGCCTGGTCGGTGACCAGCAAAAAGAAGGACCGGTCCAATGGCCGCTGAAAAGTCCCAGAATGTGCAGGATGTCTTCCTGAACCACGTTCGCAAATCCAAAACGCCCGTCACGGTTTTCCTCGTGAATGGCGTGAAGTTGCAGGGCATTATTACCTGGTTTGACAATTTCTCGGTGCTGCTGCGCCGCGATGGCCATACTCAGCTTGTCTATAAGCATGCGATCAGCACCGTGATGCCTGGCGCGCCGATTTCGCTGTTTGATGGCGTGCCGGCGGCCCCTGGTGCCGCCGCACCTGCTTCTGAAACGCGCCTGACCTTGCAGCGTGAGGTGATTTCTGAAGGCGGAAACTGAAGCGGGCGCCGGGCGACCGACCCGCGCCGCCGTCATCCTCCCCTTCGAAAAGCCATCGCGCAGCGCCATTGGCGATGCGGGCGGCAAGCGCGCGGCCGAAGCAAGGCTTGCGGAGGCGATAGGGCTTGCCGCTTCCATTGGTGTCACCATCGTCCATTCGGCGATCCATCCGCTCCGCGAAAGGCGGCCTTCCACACTGATGGGCGAGGGCCAGGTGGAGATGGAGAAACGGGCGTTGCATGACCAGCAGGTGGGTGTGGTGATTGTGGATGCGGCGCTCAGCTCCGTGCAGCAGCGCAATCTGGAACGCGCCTGGGGCTGCAAGGTGATTGATCGCACCGGGCTGATCTTGGAGATCTTCGGCGAAAGGGCGCGCACACGCGAAGGCAGCTTGCAGGTTGAATTGGCGCATCTGGAATATCAGCGCACGCGGCTCGTCAGGTCCTGGACGCACCTTGAACGTCAGCGCGGGGGCTTTGGCTTCCTCGGCGGGCCGGGGGAGAGCCAGATTGAAATTGACCGACGGCTGATCGGGGACCGGATTGTGCGGCTCAAGCGCGAATTGGATCAGGTGCGGCGCACGCGCGGCCTGCATCGGCGCGCGCGCGAACGTGTGCCTTACCCGGTGGTGGCATTGGTTGGTTATACCAATGCCGGCAAGTCAACGCTGTTCAATGCGCTGACCGGGGCAGGGGTTTATGCGCAGGATCAGCTATTCGCGACCCTTGATCCCACCATGCGCGCCATAAAACTGCCTTCGGGGCGCAATGTGATCCTTTCCGACACGGTGGGCTTCATTTCCGATCTGCCGACGCAATTGGTCGAAGCCTTCCGCGCCACCTTGGAAGAAGTAGCCGCCGCTGATCTGATTTTGCATGTGCGTGACATCGCCCACCCAGATAGCGCCGCGCAACGCGCCGATGTGCTGGGCGTTTTGGAAGCCATGGCCGATGGCGCAGACGCGACCTTGGATGAGGCTTGGCCGGACCGCGTGGTGGAAGTGCTGAACAAGGCGGACCTTCTGGGGGGCATTGATTCCGTTGAACGCCGCAGCCCCGATGCGGTGGCGGTCTCGGCGCTGACCGGGGAGGGGCTGCCGGCCTTGCGCGCGGCGATTGATGCGCGGCTTTCTGCGCAGCTTGTGGTGATGGACGTGGCCCTGCCGCCTTCTGATGGCGCCGCCATCGCCTGGCTGCATGCCCATGGCGAGGTGCTGGAACGCCAGGATGCTGATGATGCGGTGCGGCTGAAGGTGCGGCTTTCACCAATGGATCGCGCCCGCTTTGAAAGCCGGGGACAGAAATGAGCGTCTCGGCGAGGCAGGCCGCCGAACTGGCGTTGCTGCTGCGGGAGGCTTCGCGGACGGAAGTCCTGCCGCGATTCCGGCGCCTTGGCGCAGATGCGGTGCGCGCCAAATCCGGCCCGCTCGATCTGGTGACCGATGCGGATGAGGCGGCGGAGCGTATGATCACCGCCGGGCTTGAGAAACTGTTCCCGGGCTGCGTTGTGGTGGGGGAGGAAGCGACCGCGGCGGATGCATCTTTGCTTGGCCGGCTTGCCGATGCGGAGCTCGCCTTTGTTGTGGACCCGGTGGATGGCACAGCGAATTTCGCTGCTGGCGTGCCTCTGTTTGGCTGCATGGCGGCAGCGATCAGGCGGGGTGAGATCGTAGGCGCCTGGATTCATGACCCGCTTGGCGATGACACGGCAATCGCGTTGCGCGGGCAGGGGGCTTGGCTCGCGGATGGGGAAGGGCGCCGACTCACCGATTTGCGCGTCGCCGCGCCCGCCGCGCCGGGTGACATGGTGGCCGCCATTTCCTGGGGGTATATGCCGGAACCGCTGAAATCCCGTGTCACCAGCCGGTTGCCGCGCCTGGCGGCCACGGTTTCCTATCGCTGCGCCGCGCATGAATATCGGTTGGCCGCCGGCGGGCATGCGCATTTGCTGGTCTATAACAAGCTGATGCCCTGGGATCATGCGCCGGGCTGGCTGCTGCATCGGGAAGCCGGCGGCCATTCCGCGCGCTTCGATGGCAGCGATTACGGCCCGCGTCTGACCAGCGGCGGGCTGATCTGCGCGCCAGACCGCGCGAGTTGGGAAGCGGCCCAGGAAGCGCTTTTCGCCCCATGAGTGGCGCCGATGAGGATGAGGAGGCCGGCCCGCCCGGCCTGCCCTCCGGCACTCCATTCTACATGACCCCCGCCGGCGCTGCCGCCTTGCGTGCCGAGATGAAGCGGCTTTGGGAAGAAGAACGCCCCAAGGTGGTTGAGATTGTTTCCTGGGCGGCGGCGCTCGGTGACCGGTCCGAAAATGCGGATTACCAATATGGCAAGCGGCGGCTGCGTGAGATTGATCGGCGCGTGCGCTTCCTGACCAAGCGGCTTGAGAAGGTGCAGGTGGTGGACCCGGCGCAGCAGACGCGGCGCGACCAGGTGTTTTTCGGCGCCAGCGTGACCTATGCCCGCGCTTCCGATGATGCCGAAGTGACGGTCACCATCGTCGGCGTGGATGAGGCCGAGGCCGAGGCAGGCAGGATTTCCTGGGTGGCGCCGGTGGCGCGTGCGCTTTTGGGGGCACGCGTCGGCGATTTGCGGCGGTTGCGCACGCCTGCCGGCATGGAGGAGATTGAGGTGGTGGGGATTAGGTATCCGAGCGTCTAAAATATCGTAATTTCAGATTATTGAGAGCGCTTTCTCACTTCTCACCTTGCTTTGCCTGCACCCATAACGCCTCCATCTCCTCAAGGCTCATATCATTCAGGTTTTTTCCTGCAAGATCAGCTTGTTGTTCGATGTGGCCAAAGCGGCGAGTGAATTTCTGATTGGCATGGCGGAGTGCCGCTTCCGGGTCCAAATCCAGCTTGCGCGCCAGATTGGCCAGCACGAAAAGCAGGTCGCCGACCTCATCCTGAAGTCGTGATTTATCAGCGCCTTGCAGCTCGGCGCGGAGTTCCGCCGCTTCTTCTTCCAGCTTATCGAGCACCGCGCCGGCATTGGGCCAATCAAAACCAACCCGCGCGGCGCGGCGCGTCAGCTTGGTGGCGCGGGTTAGGGCAGGGAGGCCATCTGGGATTCCCGCCAACACGCCACTTTCCGCCCGGGCGGCCCGTTCGGCGGCCTTTTGCGCCTCCCAGGCGCTGGTTTGGGCTTCGGCGTCCCGGGCTTCGGCTTCACCAAACACGTGAGGGTGGCGGCGGATCATCTTGTCGGAAATGGATTTCGCCACATCGGCAAAGCCGAACCAGCCATGCTCAGCGGCCATTTGCGCGTGATAGACCACCTGGAACAGCAGATCGCCCAATTCATCCAACAGCTTGTCCGGGTCATTGGCGGCGATGGCATCCGCGACCTCATAGCCTTCCTCAATCGTATAGGGCGCGATGGAGGCGAAATCCTGCACCAAATCCCAAGGGCAGCCACCATCGGGGTCGCGCAGCTTGGCCATGATGGCGAGCAGGGCTGCAAGCGCGGTTTCGGGCGAATTTTGGCTTGGGGGTTGAGTCATGTATTTCCCGCATAAGATATATTATGGAAAATAAATGGCTCCTGTATCTTTAGTCTGCGACGCTCACAACGGTCACTCAAACCTTTAGTGAACCCACAGTACTAATTCTCGCCATTAGTAACTTGGGCGCGATTCAGAATGCGCGCACATCCTTGATTTTCATACCAATCCCCATCGACAGTCCTCCGAATTGAACATCTGGCGTCGTCTGGCGCGTGATGTCTCCTTCAAAACCTGGCAAGAAAGCATTCGGCAGTAGAATAGGATTGAGAGGCTTGTTGATGCCGACTTTTTTTAGGACACCAAAGACGTCCTCGAATTCAAAGGTGAAATAAACGTCGCCTAATTTCGCGCCCTCAAGTCCAGGCTCCAGTTTTCCATTTCTAACATCATCTAGATTAACAACAATCTTGCGGCATAGACGCAAGCACCCATTAAGCTGTGTATATTTCCCCCCAATACTGTGGTTTTGAAACCTCGAAATCAGTCCGGGTGGCAAATACGGGCGCCTCGTTGATACATATTCAAATAGCAACTCTGTTGACGCGCTGGGCGAATAGCTTGGCAACTCGCCTGGATCCCTGTCAGAGAGAATAAACGAAAATTCTTCGACCACTAGGTTGATTATACCTGGATTTTTTTTGTCCAAATCCTCAGCCTTATCAAAAATCTCTTGAAGTGAAGCGAACATTTTAATCTCCCAGGTTTATGTTCTCAGACGTTCATTAACTGGGTTATGTCACCTTGACTACGGCACCCTGTCAAGTGCATGCCGATTCCCGAGCATTTGCTATATCGCATGCATGGCCTTGGGGCTTGGCCCTGTTCGAGCGAAGTAGGATCGCTAATCGCTGAGCGGCGTGCCACAGGAATAAGCTTTTGGGCCGGTTCGGTGCACCATTTGAACGTTAAAACTCCTCAACCTGCGCCACACCCGGCACCACGCGCATCGCCTGCATCAGCCTTGGCCCGACATTGAAGCCGCCCGGCAGCGCAATTTCGACTTCCTGCGCTGGTCCAAGCTGCGGCACCAAAATCACGCGGCCTCGTCCACGGCCTTCGCGCGTCAGCAAGGCGCGGATCGGGTCAAGTGTTGCCGTTGCTTCCAGCCATAGCTTGATCCCGCCGCCGGCATTGGCGGCGACCTTGTCCAGGCTTTCGACCTCGGTCGCGGTCAGGCGCAAGGCTTCGCCTTCCTGGCGCAAATCGGCGGTCACCAGAATGGCGCTGCCTTCGGCCAGCAAATCACGGCTGCGGTTCAGCACCTCGGAAAAGCAGGTCACTTCGAAACTGCCATGGGTATCGGAAACCCGAACCCAGGCCATACGGCTGCCGGTCTTGGTCGTGCGTTCCTTGGCATTCACCACGGTGCCGGCCAGCTTCACGCGCCCGCCGCCGCGGCCCGCGCGTTCCGTAATGGCGGAAGATGGCACCACACCAATGCGCTTTAGCGCCTGGCGATAGGCATCCAGCGGATGGGCGGAAAGATGGAAGCCAATGGCCTCCGCTTCCTGCGACAGCCGATCGAGCGGCTGCCAATCCGGCACATCCGGCAGGCGCAGCGCTTCCGCCTTGCCGGGCTCAGCACCAAAAAGCCCGATCTGGCCGCTGGAACGTTCCTCGGCACTGGCCTGGGCGCGGCGGAGGATGGTCTCGGCACCGGCCATGACGCGGGCGCGATTGCCATCCAGGCATTCAAAGGCGCCGGCGCGGGCCAGGTTCTCGATCTGCATTTTATTGAGCAGCTTGGGGTCCACCCGCGCGGCGAAATCCGCAAGCGAGGCGAAATCACCGCCCTTATCGCGCGCCGCCACCAGATCACGCATCGCGCTTTCGCCCACGCGCTTCACGGCGGCGAGCGCGAAGCGAATGGCCTGCTTGCCATCATCCCGCGCTTCAACGCGGAAATCAGCGCCGCTGCGGTTGATATCCGGCGGCAGCACCGCAATCCCAAGCCGCGCCGCTTCCTGCATATGGCCCGCAAGCTTATCCGTATTGGAAAGATCAAGTGTCATGGAAGCGGCCAGAAAGGCCACGGTGTGATTGGCCTTCAACCAAGCGGTCTGATAGCTCACCAGCGCATAGGCCGCCGCGTGGGATTTATTGAAGCCGTAATCGGCGAAGCGTTCCATCAGGTCAAAAATCTCGGCGGCTTTCGCGGCTTCAATGCCGCGCGCTTCGGCGCCATCACAGAAAATCTTGCGCTGCGCTTCCATTTCGCTGCGGATTTTCTTGCCCATGGCGCGGCGCAACAAATCCGCAGCACCCAGCGAATAGCCGGCCAGATCCTGCGCAATCTGCATGACCTGTTCCTGATAGACCATGATGCCATAGGTCTCAGACAAAATGTGCCTTATCGCCTCATGCGGCGGTTCCCAAGCCTCGCCATGTTTGCGCGTGCAATAGGCCGGGATATTCGCCATGGGGCCGGGGCGATAGAGCGCCACCGCCGCCACCAAATCCTCAAAACGGTTGGCGCGCATCTGCCGCAGGCAGTCGCGCATCCCCTGCCCTTCAAACTGGAAGACGCCAGCGGCATCACCGCGCCCGAGCATTTCATAGGTTTTCGGATCATCCAGCGGGATGGCGGCGATATCAACCGAGATCCCCTGCCCCTTCAGGATTTCCAATGCACGTTCAATGACGGTGAGGGTCTTCAGGCCCAGAAAGTCGAACTTCACCAGGCTCGCCATTTCCGCATATTTCATCGAATACTGCGTGACCAGCATTTCCGAACGCGGGTCGCGATAGAGCGGCACGGTTTCAATCAAGGGCTTGCGCCCAATCACCACGCCGGCGGCATGGGTTGAGGCATTGCGATAAAGCCCTTCAACCTGCAGCGCGATATCCAAAAGCCGCGCCACTTGTTCGTCACTATCGCGCATTTCCTGCAAGCGCGCTTCGCCTTCAATCGCCTGCGAAAGCGTGACGGGCTTGGCGGGGTTATTCGGAATGAGTGAGGCGATCTTGTCCACCTGTCCATAAGGCATGCCAAGCACGCGCCCCACATCGCGCACCGCGGCTTTCGCTTGCAGCTTGCCGAAGGTGATGATTTGCGCGACGCGATCTTCACCATATTCGCGCCGGACATAGGCAATCACTTCGTCGCGCCGGTCCTGGCAGAAATCAATATCAAAATCCGGCATGGAAACGCGTTCCGGGTTGAGGAAGCGTTCAAACAGCAGGCTGAAGCGGATCGGGTCCAAATCCGTGATCAGCAGTGACCAGGCAGCCACCGAACCAGCGCCTGAACCGCGCCCGGGGCCCACCGGAATGGGCGGGGTTTGCGCTTTCGCCCATTGGATGAAATCTGCAACAATCAAGAAATAGCCTGGGAAACCCATCTTCTCGATGACGCCGATTTCATAGGCTAGGCGTTCGCGATATTGCGTGCGGGTTGCTTCATCCGGCGCGGGGCGCATGGCATCCAGGCGCTGTTCAAGCCCGGCTTCGGCCATGGCGCGCAGTGTTTCGGCTTCTGTCTTGCCTTCCTGCACCTTGGGGCAGATGGGCAATTCGGGCTTGCGCGCTTCGGTCATCACCGCGCTCATGCGCGCAATGGCGAGCGTATTGTCGCAGGCATCGGGCAAATCCGCGAAAAGCGCGCGCATGGCTTCTGCCGGTTTGAACCAATGCTCCGGTGTGACGCGCCGGCGGTCGCGTTCCGCCATGGTGCGGCCTTCAGCGATGCACAGCAGCGCGTCATGCGCTTCATACATCGCAGGTGCAGCGAAATAGACATCATTGGCGGCGATGATCGGCAGCCGTGCGGCATGGGCAAGCGCGAGCAAGGCAGGTTCCAGGCGCGCTTCCTCATTTCGCCCATGGCGGTTGAGTTCCACCGCAAGCCGATCCGGAAAGGCTTCCTTGAGCCGTGCGAGCAGTTTTTGGGCGGCGGGCTTTTGCCCTTCCAGCAACAGCCGTGAAATCGGCCCAAGCGTGCCGCCCGTCAGCAGAAACAGCCCCTCTGCATGCGCCGCGAGTTGGTCCAGCAGCACCGCCGGCTTGCCCGAGGCATCATCCCGCAAAAAGCCAAGCGATGACAGGCGTTGCAGATTATCAAGACCCTTGGGCGTGAGCGCGAGTGCCACCAGCGGATCAGGCGGCAGGCGGAGCGCATCTGGCCGATCAGCATCCGTGCTGGCGCGGCTTAGGCCCAATTGGCAGCCCATGATTGGCTGCACGCCCTTCTTCGCGCAGACTTCAGCAAACTCCAAAGCGCCGAACAGATTGCCCGTATCCGTCAGCGCCAGCGCTGGCATGCCGTCGGCCACGGCAAGCGCGGCGAGCTTTTCTACCTTGATCGCGCCTTCCGAGAGCGAATAGGCCGAATGCGTGTGCAGATGAATAAAGGGCATGCAGTTTGCGTTCCGGAATCGCGTAAGGGTCAAGGTTAGCACAGCCAAAAGCCCTTGCCTGCCGTCCCATGCGCGCTCAGGATGGAATTCGAAAGTTTACAGGAGCCCTTCATGTCCCTCCCCCGCCTTGCCCTGACCGCCCTGCCCTTCCTGGCGCTTGCCTTTGGCGCGGACCCCGCGCTGGCCCATGCCGGACATGAGCACGGGCTAGTTGCGGGTTTTCTGCACCCGCTGATGGGTGCGGATCATGTGGCAGCGATGGTGGCGATTGGGCTTTGGGCGGCATCCCTTGGCTGGCGGCGCGGCTGGTTGCCGCCGCTGGGTTTCCTGGCCGGCATGGCGGGCGGTATTGCGCTTGGCCTGGCGGGCGGTGTCGGCCTTGGTTTTGGCGTGGTTGAAACCGCGGTGGCGGGCAGCCTGATTGTGCTCGGCGCGATGTTGGCCATGGCGCAGCCATTCCGGCTTGGCTTGGCGCTGCCCTTAGTGCTGGTCGCCGGCTTGGTACATGGCTTGGCGCATGGCGTTGAGATAGCCAGCGCGGGTTTTGTGACCGCGATTGGCATGCTGGCGGGGTCTGCGCTGCTGCATGGCTTTGGCGTGGCGCTGGGTGTGGCCAGCGCGCGTTACGCTGGCGCGCTGCGCTTTGGTGGGGCCGCGATTGCGGGGTTTGGGGCGTTGTTACTAGTTTCTTGAACGCAGCGTAACTCGACGTGTCCTTACTCTCTTACCTCAAGACCACGCCTTCTTCGTTCGACGAGAAGTGCTTCGCGGCCGGATAGTACCTGATCACGAAGCGCCTGTAATCCGCTTCGTTGATTTATCCAAATATTTCGATGCAGCTCTTTCGATGTTATGCTATTCTCATTTTCCTCATCCCATCGAAGAGCTTGGTCATTAGTTGCTGCGAGTTGACGAGGAGCGCCGCCGGCCCATTCGTTGATAGTGGCTCCAAGACTTGCATTGAGCGCACCCAGTGCGGCGGGTTCGCCGCCGCGGGGAAGATCCGGATTGGCTGCCAAATGAAAACGCCAACGAAGCTGTCCAATGTAGAACCACTTCACTGCATCGTCTCGCTTGCCTTCATTGAAAAGCCGCGCAGCAAACATATAAAGGGTCATCGGATACTCCGAGGGAAGGCGCGCCTCGAACTCGGCTAGGGGCAAACTCTGAAAATTTTCCATAGTTATTTCTTGTGCGCGCGCGTTACTACAAAGAAGCACGATGACAATCAAAAAGGCACGGAAACACATGGCGTTTATCTCCAGATAAGCACACGCTCTACCGAATAATATGTCTCAAGATTCTCAACATGTGAAGATCAAGGGGAGTAAGCTATTGCCGTACGATCTTCCCATCCCGCAGCGTCACCACCCGGTCCATCCGCCGCGCAAGATCGGGGTTATGCGTGGCAATCAGCGCGGCCAGGCCCTGACCGCGCACCTGTTCGAGCAGTTCGGCAAAAACACGATCAGATGTGGCGACATCCAGATTGCCGGTGGGTTCATCCGCCAAAAGCAAACGCGGGTGATTGGCCAGCGCGCGCGCAATGGCAACCCGCTGTTGTTCACCGCCCGAAAGCTTGCCTGGGCGATGATCCAACCGCGCTTGCAAGCCGAAAATCCCGAGCAAATCCTTCGCACGCTCCGTCGCCGCCGCGCGGCTTTTTCCGGCTGCGAGTTGCGGCAGGATGATGTTCTCGGCGGCGGTGAATTCCGGCAGAAGATGATGGAACTGATAGACAAAGCCGATAGTGGTGCGGCGGATGGTTGTGCGCGCTTCATCCGAAAGCGACCCAGCGGGCTTGCCTTGGATGAAAACCTCGCCCGCATCAGGCTTCTCGAGCAAGCCTGCCAGATGCAGCAAGGTTGATTTGCCGGTGCCGGAAGGCGCGACCAGCGCCACAATCTCGCCCGCCTCAATCGTCAGGTCAGCGCCGAGCAAAACAGGCAATTCGCCCGCTTCGGTGCGGTAGCGGCGTTGAACGGCGGCGAGGCGGAGCGGCGCTTCATTCATTGCGCAGCATCTCCACCGGGTCCGTGCGCGCAGCGCGCCAGGAAGGGTAAAGCGTCGCCAGCAAAGAAAGGCCAAGCCCCATCGCCACCACCTGCGCCACTTCATTGTAATCCAGGATCGCGGGCAGGCGCGTCAGGAAATAGACCTCTGCGCTGAATAATTCAGTGCCTGACAGGGATTGCAGGAACTGCCTGATGCTCTCGATATTCAGGCAAAACACCAAGCCGAGCACAAAGCCGATCATGGTGCCGAGCACACCAATAGAAGCACCACACAACAGGAAAATCCGCATCACCGCGCCCTTGGTCGCACCCATGGTGCGCAGCACGGCGATATCGCGCCCCTTATCCTTCACCAGCATGATCAGGCTTGAGACGATATTGAAGGCAGCAACAATGATGATCAGCGTCAGGATCAGGAACATCACATTGCGTTCCACCTGCACCGCATTGAAGAAGCTTGAATTGGCATCCTGCCAGGAATGCACGATCACGCGGCTGCCGGCAGCTTCCTGGATTTGCCGCATGATGCCGCGCAGCCGCGTTGGGTCTTGCACGAAAACTTCGATCTGTGTCGCGGCATCGCGCTGCTGGAAATAAAGCTGCGCGGCTTCCAGCGGCAGGAAGACAAAGCTGCTATCATATTCATTCATGCCGACATCAAATAGCGCCACCACCCGATAAGCGCGCACGCGCGGCACCGTGCCGAAAACCGTTGTGCGCCCCTGCGGTGAAACCAGGCTGACATTATCACCAACCGAAACACGCAGGCGGGCAGCAAGGCGGCGGCCAATGATGATGGAATCCTCGCCTTCGAACGCATCAAGGCTGCCGAGCCTTATGCCATCAGCAATCAAGGACCGCGCGCGCAAATCCTCGGGCCTGATGCCGCGCGCAAGCCCGCCTGTGGCACCGCCTGAATCAGAAGTGATCAGCACCTGGCCTTCCACAATCGGTGTCGCGGAAACCACGCCCGGCACGGCGCGAATACGCGCTGCCACATCGTCAAAATCGGTGAAGGATGAGCCCACGGCATAAATACCAAGATGCCCATTCAGCCCAAGAATGCGCCCAAGCAATTCATGGCGGAAGCCATTCATCACGCTCATGACAATGATCAGCGTGGCAACGCCAAGCGCGATGCCAACCAGCGAGAAAATCGCAATCACCGAGACAAAGCGTTCCCCCTTCCGCGCGCGCAAATAGCGGAAGGCGACCATACGCTCAAAGGCGTCGAACATGCTGGCTCAGCCGCCCTTGATGCGGGTGATGGCATCTTCCAACGAGACTTCCTCACGCTCACCGGTCATGCGGCGCTTCAGTTCCACGCGCCCGGCAGCGGCACCGCGCGGGCCGATAATGGCCTGCCACGGAAAGCCCATCAGGTCAGCATCGGCGAATTTCTCGCCGGCACGCGCGGGGCGGTCATCATAGACCGCGTGCTCAGCGCCCAGCCGCGCATAGAGTGTTTCGCACAGCGTATCGGTTGCGCCATCACCGGGGCGAAGGTTCAAGATCGCCGCAGCCCAGGGTGCGACCGCATCCGGCCATTTGATGCCAGCTTCATCATGATTCGCTTCAATCAGCGCACCCACCAGGCGGGACACACCAATGCCATAGCTGCCCATTTCTGGGATCACGGCATTGCCATCCGGCCCCGTCACAGCCATGCCCATGGCTGCGCTGTATTTGGTACCGAAATAAAAGATATGGCCCACTTCAATACCGCGGGCGGAAACGCGCTTGTCTTCTGAAAGCGCGGCCCAAGCGGCTTCGTCGTGCATTTCTTCAGTGGCCGCGTAATGGCTGGTCCAGAAATCCACCTGCGCTGTCAGATCGCTATCGTAATCTGGCGCTTCAGCCAGCACGTCGCGTTCCAGCAAATCCCGGCTCACGAAAACCTGGCTTTCGCCTGTCTCGGCCAGGATGATGAATTCATGCGAAAGATTGCCACCAATCGGCCCCGTATCTGCGCGCATCGGAATGGCCTTCAGGCCCATGCGCGCGAAAGTCCTCAGATAGGCCAGGAACATCTGCCGATAGGAATGCTGCGCGCCTTCCTTGGTCAGATCAAAGGAATAGGCATCCTTCATCAGGAATTCGCGCCCGCGCATCACACCGAAACGAGGACGCACCTCATCGCGGAATTTCCACTGGATGTGATAAAGGTTGCGTGGCAAATCACGATAGGATTTGGCGAATTGCTTCAAGATATCGGTGACCATTTCCTCATTGGTCGGGCCGAAGAGCATTTCGCGTTCGTGGCGGTCACGAATGCGGAGCATTTCCTTCCCGTAATCATCATAGCGCCCGCTTTCGCGCCACAGCTCAGCCGGCTGGATGGTCGGCATCAGGATTTCATGCGCCCCGGCGCGGTCCTGTTCTTCGCGCACAATCTGTTCAACGCGGCGCAGCACGCGCAAGCCCGCCGGCAGCCAGGCATAAATCCCCGCCGAGGTCTGGCGGATCAGCCCCGCACGCAGCATGAGGCGGTGAGAGGCGATTTGCGCCTCGGCCGGGGTTTCCTTAAGGGTCGGCAGAAAGGCGCGAGTAAGGCGCAAGGTTCTCATCCTTCAATGTCTAGCGACGGGGGGCGCACCCTAGTCCAGAAGTGTTTCCGGGGGAATCACCTGCCCCACCGCGCAATAAAAGATCAGGAATTTATTGTGCGACGCAGCAATTCGTCATTTGGGGCGCGTTTGTGGCATTTTCATGCTTGCCAGCGGGCAGGACAAACATTTACAAAAGAAAAGGCCGCCACCATAAGGCAGCGGCCCAAGTTTAGGGAGGAAACGCCAGTCACACGGCAGAGGAAGAAACCAATCTCCCTCTCGACGTTTAGAATGGCGGACCAGCTTCGAAGGCTCAATCAAAAAGAGCCAAAAGCAAGGTCAAAAAAGCGGCTACCAGACTTACATTGCCCGGATATAAGGCAAAACCGACCCCAGGGTCGGTTTTTCGCTTAATTGGAGGGCATTGCGAGGATGCCCGCCCGGAAAGAAAGCCATTCGCTTTCAATCAGCAGGTAAATGCCGAACCAAATCACGCCCGCCAGGGCCGTGGTGCCGAGCAGCTTCCACCCCATCAGATGCTTTTGCGGCGCACCGCGCCAGCCGCCTTCTTCCAGCTTGCCCTGAGAATCGGGCCGCGTGCCGACAGGCAGAACGCAGAAAAGTGCGAGCCACCAGATCAGCAGATAGAGAATGACGCCGGTGAAGACCGACATGGCTTATACCCTGATCACGTGAATTTCGACATTGGGCCGCTTCTTGAAGCGCCGCCCAAGCGCCTTGCGCAAGGCGGCGCGAAGCGATTCGCGCAAAGTTTCATCATCGCCGCGGAGCCCCGCCGGCAGATCGGCGATGGTGCGACGCAACTCGGCGGCCACAAGCCCAGGTTCAGCGTCCGATTCGGCAAACAGCCCGGGCGCGGTGATTTGCGGATCGCCCAGCACCCTGCCCTGCTTGTCGAGTGCCACGGAAGCCAGCACCACACCATTGAACATCATGCGTCGGCGCGCGGCGATCACATCGCCATCCAGTGGCAAAAGCCTATCGCCATCCACGGCCAGGCGGCCAGTGGGGACGGCTTCAATCACCTCAGGCCGGTTGCTGGAAAGGCGCAGCACATCGCCATCATTCAGCAGGATGGGCTTGGCGCCAGTGCTGCGCGCCAAACCCGCATGTTCCTGCATATGCCGCCATTCGCCATGCACCGGCACGGCGATACGCGGTTTTACCATTGCGTATAGCCGGCGCAGTTCCTCGCGCGCCGGGTGGCCGGAAACATGCACCATGGCCTGTTCATCGGTAATCAGCCGGCAACCTCGGCGCACCAGCCCATCCTGCACGCGCTGTATGGCGACCTCATTCCCCGGTATTTGGCGAGACGAAAAGATCACCGTATCACCCTCCCCCAGCGCAATGGCGGGGTGCTTGTCTTCGGCAATCTTCGCCATGGCGGAACGCGGTTCCCCCTGGCTGCCGGTGCAAATCAGCAGAATCTCATCATCAGGCAAAAAGCCCGCTTCTTCTTCATCCAGAAAAGGCGGCAGGGAATTCAGATAGCCGCATTCCCGCGCCGAGGCTTCCATATTGCGCAAAGACCGCCCCAGCAACGCCACTTGTCGCCCCGCCGCACGGCCCGCGACCGCAATGCTTTCCAGGCGTGCGACATTGGAAGCAAAGCAGGTAACCGCCACGCGCCCCTTCAGCGCCTTGATCAATTCAGTGAGGGAGGCACGCACTTCTGCCTCACTGCCCGAATGGCCTTCAACCATGGCATTGGTCGAATCGCACACCATGGCGAGCACGCCTTCTTCGCCAAGCCTGGCGAAGGCGCCTTCATCCGTGGGCGGGCCGATCAGCGGTTGGGGGTCAAGCTTCCAATCGCCCGTATGCAGCACCAGGCCATAGGGCGTGCGCAGCACCAGCGCTTGCGCTTCCGGGATGGAATGCGTCACGGGGATGAAGCTGCAATCGAAAGGGCCGAGCTTCACGCGCCCGCCCGGCGGCAATTCCATAAGGCGCACTTCATGGATCATGCCGGCTTCACCAAGCTTGCGGCGCAGCACGGAAAGCACGAAGGCCGTGCCATAGATGGGGCAGCGCAATTGCCGCCACAAGTGCACCACCGCGCCGATGTGATCCTCATGCGCATGGGTGATGATCAGGCCAAGCAGGGCGCCGCGATTCTCAGCAAGCCAGGCCGCGTCCGGCACCATGATATCGGCTTCCGGCTGATCCGGCCCGGCGAAGCCAAGCCCGCAATCCACCGCTAGCAAGGCGCCATCACAGCGATAGACATTAAGGTTCATTCCGATCTCACCCGTCCCGCCCAGCGGGATAAAGGCAAGATCGCCAGTCATGACATTCATGGTGCTAATCAGAATCCGATCTGAGGGGATCGCGGAGCGCGCTTTGGTGGAAGACAGAAGAAGGATTGCGCTCGGCCAGCAGGCGCAACCCTTCTAAGGTTATGTCGGGATCGGTTCTTTCAATGACAAGGGTCCCTTCGGCGAATAGCGGGGCAAGGCCGCCCGTGCCGATGACCTTCATGGGCCCGCCATATTCTGCCTTGATGCGGGATACAATGCCTTCCACCAGGCCGACATAGCCCCAATAGATGCCGGATTGCATGGCGGGCACCGTCGCGCGCCCGATCACGGATTGCGGGCGGCCAATGCCAATGCGCGGCAGGCGCGCGGCGGCCTTATGCAAGGCTTCGATGGAAAGATTGATCCCCGGCGAAATCGCGCCACCAAGATAGGAACCATCGCCATCCACCACATCGAAAGTGGTGGCCGTGCCGAAATCAATCACGATTAGCGGACCACCATAGCGCGTATGGGCGGCAAGCGCATTCAGCAGGCGGTCGGCGCCCACTTCTTCCGGCCGGTCAACGCGAATATCAAACCCCCAATCGAGCGGTGCGCGTGCGATCAGCGGTTCGCAATCCATCCATTCGCGGCAGAGCCGGCGCAGGTTGTAAAGCGCGGCGGGCACTACCGTGCCGATGACACAGCGCAGGATATCATTGGGCTTCAGGCCGGCATGCTGAAAAAGGGCGAGCAGCCAAACCGCATATTCATCCGAAGTACGGTCCGCACGTGTGGCAATGCGCCAACGCCCGCGCCATTCCGTGCCGTCATGGACCGCGAAGACAACATTCGTATTGCCGGCATCAATCGCAAGCAGCATGGGTCACATGATCTCCCCGGCCAGAATAAGCTGAACTTCGCCGTCTTTGGCAAGCAGCAGCCCGCCTTCGGGCGATAGCCCGGCAAAGGCGCCTTCCAATAGCGCGCCATCGCGTTTGAATGAAATTGCGGCGCCCATGGCGGGCGCGTGAAGCAGCCAGGCCTCGCGGATGGGCGCAAAGCCCTGTTGCAGCCTGACGCCATGCCAATGCGCTAACCTTCCCAGCAGGCTTTGCGCCAAGGCTTCCGGCGCCGGGGGGGCGCCCAAATATTCCGCCAGGCAGGCGGTGGGCCGATCCGGCAAGCTGGGTTTGGTGGCGATATTCACGCCAACGCCGACGCAGATCCAATCCAGCGCATGGCTTGGTGCGATACCCGTTTCCACCAAAATGCCCGCGGCCTTGGCGCCTTGCAGCAGCAGATCATTCGGCCATTTCAGTTTGAGCGTCGCCGCTTCCGGCAATAGCGCATTCAGCGCTTCCGCGAGGGCCACCGCCGCCACAAAGGACCATTGCGGTGCATCCCTGAGCGGCACTTCGGGCCGTAACAACACAGAAAGGTATAGATTGCCCGCTGGGCTATCCCACCCCCTGCCCTGCCTTCCCCTGCCCGCGCTTTGGCGGAGCGCCTGAATAGCCAAGCCTTCAGCGGCAGCTTCTTCGGCGCGCTGTTTCACAAGTGAGGAGGTGCTTTCCATCACCTCATGACATTCAAGGCGAAACTTCACGCGCGCTTACCGCCGCGCGCCCGGCATTAGCCGAGCAGCGCGGAAACCGCTTCTTGCGCCGCGCGCACCAAAGGCGCCGGCATGATGAAGAACAGCGTGGTGAAAATGCCGGAAATGCCCATCACCATTGTCAGCGTCTGCGGGCGCGCATCGAGCGGCGCTTGCACGTCATCAAAATACATCACCTTGACGACGCGCAGATAATAAAAGGCGGAGATCACAGAAGTGAGCACACCCACCACCGCCAGCGTCCAGAAGCCGCCCTGCACCGCAGCAAGAAAGACGTAAAGCTTCCCGAAGAAGCCCGCGAGCGGTGGAATGCCAGCCATGGAGAACATGAAGACCGTCATCCACATCGCCATGGCAGGATCGGTTTTGCCAAGCCCGGCCAGGTCTTCAATGCGCGACACGGCCTTGCCCTGCCGGCGCATGGCGATCAGCACCGCAAATGCGCCGAGATTCATGGCAAGGTAGATCGCCATATAAACTATGAGGCCATGGAGGCCCTCATCACTCGCCACCGCAAGGCCCATCAGCGCATAGCCAATATGGCCGATGGAGGAATAGGCCATCAGCCGCTTGATATCGCGCTGACCAATCGCGGCCAGTGACCCAAGCACCATGGAAGCAAGTGACATCAAAACGATCACCTGCTGCCACTGCGCCGCAAGTTCCCCGAAGGGGCCTGCAAGCACGCGCACAAGCAAGGCAATCGCTGCCACCTTCGGGGCTGCCGCGAAGAACGCCGTCACGGGTGTGGGTGCGCCTTCATAGACATCGGGCGTCCACATATGAAACGGCACCGCGGAAACCTTGAAGGCAAGGCCAGCCAGGATGAAAATGAGCCCAACCGTCAGCCCCTGGCTGCGGCCTGCGGGGTCGAGCAATGCCTGCGCGATGCGTTCAAAACTGGTGGTGCCGGCAAAGCCATAAACCAGCGACGCGCCATAAAGGAACAGGCCCGACGCCAAGGCACCCAGCACAAAGTATTTCAAGCCGGCTTCGGCAGATTGCTCATTATCCCGATGAAAGGCCGCCACTACGTAAAGGCTAAGCGAGAGCAATTCCAAGCCGATATAGACAGTCATGAAATCATTCGCACTCAACATGATCAGCATGCCGAGTGTCGCAAATAGCAGCAGCACCGGATATTCGAAGCGATCCAGCCCTTCGCGCGTGTTGAAATCCAGCGCCATCAACATGCCGATCGCGGCACCGAGGAGCACCAGCAGCTTCATGAAGCGCGCGAAGCCATCAGAAATCACCTGACCGGAAAAGCCAGTGCCATCCGGCACGGTCAGCACCAGCGCGGCAGTGACTACCAGCGCGCCAATCGAGGCCATGGTGCAGCCGAAGAACATGTTCTGCCGCGGCAGCACACCAATCATCAGAATGGCAAGGCCAGCGCAGGCCAGCACAATCTCGGGCAGGGCGAGCATCCAGTTCATGATCTTACAACCCCGCGAGCCGTGCCGCGCCAAGGGCGGCGTGATGCCGTTCCACCAGCGCCGCAACTGAGACTTCAAAGAAGGAAAGGAAGCTTTGCGGATAAATGCCCATCCAGATCGTGAGCACGATCAGCGGCGCGAAAACCGCATATTCGCGCGGCGAGAGATCCAGCAGGCCCCGCAAATCATCCCGCGTGATGCGCCCGAAGACGACGCGCCGATAGAGGTAAAGCATATAGGCAGCACCCAGGATCATGCCGAGTGCGGCACCAAAGGCGACCCAGGGGCTCACCTTCCAGGCGCCCAGGATCACCAGCAATTCACCGGGGAATCCCGCCAAGCCAGGAAGTGCAACGGACGCCATGGTGAACAGCATGAACACCAGCGCATAGGCCGGCATGATTTTCGCGACACCGCCATAACGCATGATTTCGCGCGAATGCACCCGGTCATACAAAACACCCACACAAAGGAACAGCGCGCTTGAAACCACACCATGCGACAACATGGTGAACAGCGCGCCCGAAAGCCCCTGCTGCGTGAAGGTGAAGATACCCAGCGTCACAATGCCCATATGCGCGACCGATGAATAAGCGATCAGCTTCTTCATATCTTCCTGCGCCAGCGCCACCAGTGACGTATAGACAATGGCGACGATGGAAAGCGCGAAAATCCAGGGCGCAAATTCCGCACTGGCCACCGGTAGCAAGGGCAGGCTGAAGCGTAGGAACCCGTAGGCGCCCATCTTCAACAAGACGCCCGCCAGAATGACGGAGCCCGCCGTTGGTGCTTCCACATGCGCATCCGGCAGCCAGGTATGCACCGGCCACATAGGCACCTTGACGGCGAAGGACGCGAAGAAAGCCAGGAAAATCCAGGTTTGCAATGATGGCGGAATGGTGAGGGTGAATAGCTCCACAATATCCGTGGTGCCGGCCTTGTACCACAGCAGCAAAATGGCCAGCAGCATGAGCACGGACCCGAGCAAGGTGTATAAAAACAGCTTGAAGGCCGCATAAACGCGCCGCTGCCCACCCCAAACGCCGATGATCAGGAACATCGGGATCAGCACGCCTTCGAAGAAGATGTAGAACACCACGAAATCCAGCGCGCAGAACATGCCGACCATCATGGTCTCAAGGATCAGGAAGGCGATCATGTATTCGCGCACCCGGTTCTGCACCGCTTCCCAGGAAGACAGAATGCAGATGGGTGTCAGCAGCGTGGCCAGCAGTACGAACAGCACGGAAATACCATCCACGCCCATGTGATAGGTGACACCGAAATCCGAGAGCCAATCAAGCCTTTCGACGAACTGGAATTCAGCTTCATTCTTGTCGAAGCGGAACCACAGCACGAGCGAGAGCATGAAGGTGATCAGGCTGGTCCAAAGCGCGGTCCAGCGCGCATTGCTCGCGACGGTTGCTTCATCGCCACGGACAGCCAGGATGATGGCGACCCCCGCCAGGGGGAGGAAAGTGAGCAAGCTGAGCAAGGGGAAACCGACGTTATTCATTTTCAGCCCCCGAACAGCAGCAGCGAGACAAGCAGCACGAGCCCCGCAATCATTGTGAAGGCGTAGCTGGCAACGCGCCCAGTTTGCAGCGCAACGGCTTGGCGCGCTGCTCCCGCAACCGATGCGGCCAAACCATTGGGCACGCCATCAATGATGCGCACATCGCCAATCTTCCAAAAGCCACGCGCCAAAGCCTGCGCGGGGCGGACAAAGATCGCGTCATAAAGCTCATCAAAATACCATTTGTTGAGCAGGAAGCGATGCACTCCAGGAAACGCACGGGCCAGCGCGCCAGGCAGGCTTGGCGCGAACATATACATCACATAAGCCAGCGCGATGCCACCAAGCCCGACAATGGTTGGCGCCAGCGGCACCCAGCCCGGCACTTCATGCACGTGATGCATGATGTGATTGCTTGGCGCATTCACAATGGCGCCGTTCCAGAATTCTTCCCAGTGATGGCCGATGAAGGAAGGCGCGAAAACCGCGCCGGCAAATACCGCCCCAACCGCCAGCAGCAGCAGCGGCACCAGCATCACCGCCGGGCTTTCATGCACATGTTCCATGGTGTGATGATCCGCCCGCGGCGCGCCATGGAAGGTCAGGATCAATAACCGCCAGGAATAGAAGGCGGTCAGGAAGGCCGCGAGCAAGCCGCAGATAAAGGCATACATGCCAACCCCGGAATGCGCTGCAAAGGCCGCTTCCAGCACGAAATCCTTGGAATAATAGCCGGCGAAGTATGGCACGCCCGCCAGCGCCAGCGATCCGATCCACATCACCGCATAGGTCACCGGGATTTTCTTCCAGATGCCACCCATCTTCCGGATATCCTGTTCTTCCGACATGGCATGAATGACCGCACCGGCAGACAGGAACAGTAGCGCCTTGAAGAAGGCATGGGTGAACAAATGGAACACCGCGCCCTGATAGGCACCAACACCTGCGGCAAAGAACATGTAGCCAAGCTGCGAACAGGTGGAATAGGCGATGATGCGCTTGATGTCGTTCTGCACGCAGCCAATGGTCGCTGCAAATAGCGCGGTTGAAGCGCCCACCACCGTCACAATGGACAAGGCTGTCGGCGCATATTCAAACACCGGCGACATGCGCGCCACCAGAAACACGCCAGCCGTCACCATGGTCGCAGCATGGATCAGCGCGGACACCGGCGTAGGCCCTTCCATCGCATCCGGCAGCCAGGTGTGCAGGCCAAGCTGAGCCGATTTCCCGCAAGCGCCGAGGAACAGCAGGATGCAAATCACCTCATATGCCGGCAGGCCGGCAAAGCGCGCATCCTTGTGCTGGTCAATCGCGCCAAAGATTTCGCTGAACTCGATGGAACCAAAAACCCAGAAGGTCAGGCAAAGCCCCAGCATGAAGAATAGATCACCCACGCGATTGACGATGAAGGCCTTCATCGCCGCCGCACAAGCGCTTTCCTTTTCATACCAATAGCCAATCAGCAAATAGGAAGCGAGGCCAACACCTTCCCAGCCAAAGAACAGCTGCACCAGATTATCCGCTGTCACCAGCATCAACATCATGAAGGTGAACAGCGACAGATAGGCAAAAAAGCGCGGCGCTGTCGGGTCATGCGACATATAGCCCACGCTATAAAGATGGATCAGCGTGGAAATGCAGGTGACCATCGCCACCATCACCACACTCAGCGTGTCATAGCGCAGCGCCCAATCCAGCCCAAAACTGCCCACATCCAGGAAGCGCAGCAGCACCACGGTTTGTGGCGCATGGCCCAAGGCCACTTCAATGAAGGCAGCCACACCGCAAATGGCGGCCAGCGCCATGCAGAGAACCGTGACCCATTGAGAAGCCTTGTCGCCAATCCAGCGACCAAAGAAACCCGCAATGGTCGCACCCAGCAGCGGGAAGAAAACGGCGCCGACAAACATCGCGCTAACCCTTCAGGGTCGAGATATCCTCGACCTCGATCGAACCGCGGTTGCGGAAGTAAACGACAAGAATTGCAAGGCCAATCGCGGCTTCAGCCGCCGCGACGGTCAGGATGAACATGGCAAAGACCTGCCCCGCGAGGTCATTCAGATGCGCGGAAAACGCCACCAGGTTCAGGTTCACCGATAGCAGGATCAATTCCACCGACATCAGAATGACAATGACGTTCTTACGGTTCAGGAAGATCCCGAAAATACCGAGGACGAAAAGGATCGCCGCCACGGTCAGGAAATGGGACAGGCCGATGATCATATCAGTGATGCCCCCCATGGCCATGGTGATGCTCAATGGGCTTGGGCGCGGCTTCCTCAGGTAAGGGCGGGCGCCTTATGCCAAGCTGCTTCAAGCCGGCACCGGTCGGCACCGCCACGTTCGTCACGGACCCAGCACGCGCGATCTGTTCTGCGATATTCTGCCGCTTGGAATTTGGCTTATCTCGCAGCGTCAGCACAATGGCGCCAATCATCGCAACCAGCAGGATCAGGCCGCAGCCTTGGAACAGATATATGTAATCCGTGTAGAGAATGCGCCCCAAAGCTTCAGCGTTAGGCAGTTCGGCGGGCGTTTCATTCAACCGCAGCGCCATGGCCCCCGGCGCCATGCGCCAGCTGATCATGACCATGACCAATTGCACCAGCAGCACCAGGCCGATCAGCGCGCCCACTGGTGCATAGCGCTGGAACCCTTCCCGCAGCCGCGAGAAATCAATATCCAGCATCATCACGACGAACAGGAACAGCACCGCAACCGCGCCGACATAGACAATCACCAAAATCATGGCGAGGAATTCGGCACCCGCGATCAGAAACAGGCCGGCCGCATTGAAGAAGGCCAGGATCAGGAACAGCACGCTATGCACTGGGTTCCGGCTGGTCACCACCATCACAGCAGATCCAATCAGCACCGCAGCAAAAGCGTAAAAGGCAAGAGCGGCAATCATCAAACGCCCCTTCCCTTACCGATACGGCGCATCGAGGCGTAGCCTCTCGGCCAGCATGGGTTCCCAACGATCACCATTATCAAGCAGCTTTTCCTTGGTGTAGATCAGCTCTTCCCGCCGCTCGACTGCGAATTCCATATTCGGGCCTTCGACAATAGCGTCCACTGGGCAGGCTTCTTCGCACAAGCCGCAATAGATGCATTTCGTCATGTCAATGTCGTAGCGTGTGGTGCGGCGGCTGCCATCTTCGCGTGGTTCGGCTTCAATGGTGATGGCCTGGGCGGGGCAGACCGCTTCGCATAACTTACAGGCAATGCAGCGTTCTTCGCCATTCGGGTAGCGGCGCAGCGCGTGTTCGCCCTTGAAGCGCGGCCCAAGCGGCCCGCGTTCATAGGGGTAGTTTAGCGTCACCTTCTTCTTGAAGAAGTATTTCAGCGTCAGCGCCATGCCGGAGATGATTTCCGTAAGCAGCAGGCTACGTGCGACGCGATCGAGAGAAGCCATGTTCAGCGCCCCATCAAGCCGGCAGCCAGCCGGTAAGTTTCAAAACCGCCGCGGTAATCACGAGCCAGATCAGGCTGAAGGGCAGAAACACCTTCCAGCCGAGCCGCATCAACTGGTCATAGCGGTAGCGCGGGAAGGTCGCGCGGACCCAAATGAAGACGAACAGCAGAAAGCAGACCTTCAACACGAACCAAATCGGGCCGGGGATCCAGGTGAAGGGTTCAATCGCCAGCGGCGGATACCACCCCCCCAGGAACAGGATGGTCGTCAGCGACGCCATCAGGATCATGTTCGCGTATTCGCCCAGGAAGAATAGCGCGAAGGACATGCTGCTATACTCAACAAAGAAGCCCGCCACCAATTCGCTTTCGCCTTCCGGCAGGTCAAACGGCGCGCGATTAGTTTCCGCCAGCGTCGAGATAAAGAAAATCACAAACATGGGGAAAAGCGGAATGAAGAACCACAGATTCTCCTGCGCCTTCACAATCGCGTTCAGATTGAGCGAACCCACACACAGCAGCACAGTGACAATCACGAAGCCCATGCTGACTTCATAGGAAACCATCTGCGCGGCAGAGCGCAGCGCGCCCAGGAAGGCGTATTTCGAATTGGAAGCCCAGCCCGCGATGATGATCCCGTAAACGCCAAGCGAGGAAATGGCGAAAAGATAGAGGATGCCGACATTGATATCGGCAATCGCCCAGCCATCATTCACGGGGATCACCGCCCAGGCCAGCATGGCCAGCATGAAGGTCAGCATCGGCGCAAACAGGAACAGAAGCTTACTCGCCCCTGTTGGCACAATGGTTTCCTTAAGCAGCATCTTGATCGCATCGGCAAAGGGCTGCAGCAAGCCAAAAGGCCCGACCACATTGGGGCCGCGGCGCATTTGCATCGCTGCCAGCACCTTGCGTTCAGCAAGCGTCAGAAAAGCCACCATGACCAGCAAGGGCACCAGCAGCGCCAGGGCCTTGGCGACCGTCAGCGCCAAGACACCAATGGGGGAAGCAAGGAATTCGCTCATCGCCCTACTCCGCCGCCAAAGCCTGTTGCGGCCCATATACCGCGGCGCATTCCGCCATCACATCCGATGCGCGGCTGATCACATCGGCGCGGTGATAATCCGTGATCGGCAGGCGGAAGGCCGCGGCTTCCATCGCCATCGCCGCCTGCGGGCCGGTCATGTCAGCGCAGCTAGAAGGCGCCACTTCGCCAATCCGCGCAAAGACAGGGCTTACACTGGCCATCCGCGCACGCAGCGCATCCAAATCATTGTAAGGCAGTGTCTTGCCAACACCTTCGCTGAAGGCGCGAATGATGCGCCAATCCTCGCGTGCTTCGCCTGGCGGGTGAATAGCGCGATAGCCGCGTTGCGCGCGGCCTTCGGTATTCACCCAGGTCGCATCCTTTTCCGTATAAGCGGCACCCGGCAGCAGAACATCCGCGCGCGCAGCCATCGCATCACCATGATGTCCTTGATAGATCACGAAGGTGCTGGCCGGGATGCGCGACGGATCAAAGCCATCCGCATTCAGCAACCACAGCGCATCAACGCCACCCGAGAGCATCGCGGTGAGGTCCTTGCCCCCCTGCCCCGGCAGGAAGCCAAGTTCCAGAGCGCCAACCTGACCACCAAATTGATGCAGCAGGTTGAAGCCGTGCCAATCGGGCTTCAGCATGCCGGCCTCCGCCGTCAAACGCCAAGCGCTGACCAGCACCGCCGCACCATCAGCGCGCGCAAGCGCGCCGCGCCCCAGGATCAGCATTGGCTTTTGCGCGGCCTTCAACGCCGCCGCGAAAGCATGGCTGCCATCCAGCAGCGCAGTGATGGCGGAAGGCCCCTCACCTAGATGCGCCGCCTCATAGGTCAGATCCAGCCCCGCCGGCCCGATATACCCAACCGGCAAACCACCCTGCGCCCAGCGCTTGCGGATACGCGCATTCAAAACCGGCGCTTCCTTGCGCGGATCGGCGCCGATGATGATCAGCGCATCGGCTTCTTCAATGCCGGCAATGCTCGTATTCAACCGATAAAAATCCGGCCGCGCGCCATCAATCGCCGCGCCATCATCGCGGCAATCGAGGTTCGTGCTGCCATAAGCTGCCATCAAATCCTTGAGTGCCAGGACGCTTTCCGCATCGGCCAAAGCGCCCGCAACCGCACCGATACGCTCAGCCGGCGTCGCCACGAATTTGGCAGCGATGGCGGCAAACGCCTCTGCCCAGCTTGCCGCGACCATCCGGCCATCCTTGCGCAGCCACGGACGATCCAGCCGCCGGCGCTTCAGCCCATCGAAGGAAAAGCGGCCGCGATCAGCCATCCATTCCTCATTCACAGCTTCATTGATGCGCGGCAGAATGCGCAGCACCTCGGGCCCGCGCGTATCAATGCGGATATTTGCACCAACGGCATCCAGCACATCAATGCCATCCGTCTTCCGCAATTCCCAAGGCCGAGACACGAAAGCATAAGGCCGGCTGGTCAAAGCACCGACCGGACAAATATCAATAAGATTGCCGGAAAGCTCAGACGTCAGCGCCTTTTCCACATAGGTGCCAATTTCCATATTCTCGCCGCGATTGGTCCCGCCCAACTCCGGCGTGCCGGCCACTTCAGCAGCAAAGCGCACGCAGCGTGTGCATTGAATGCAGCGCGTCATCACGGTTTTGATGAGCGGGCCGATATTCTTATCCTTCACCGCCCGCTTGGCTTCGCCGTAACGCGGTTTGTCATGGCCATAGGCATAGGCCTGATCCTGCAAATCACACTCACCACCCTGGTCGCAAATCGGGCAATCCAGCGGGTGATTGATGAGCAAAAATTCCATCACGCCGCGCCGCGCATTGCGCACCACGGGCGTATCCGTGAATACCTTCATCCCATCCATGACTGGATAGGCGCAGGAAGCGACAGGCTTTGGCGCCTTTTCCACTTCCACCAGGCACATGCGGCAATTGCCGGCGACACTCAGGCGTTCATGATAGCAGAAGCGCGGAATTTCCTTGCCCGCCGCTTCGCAGGCTTGCAGCACGGAAGACCCATTCGGAACTTCCACTTCAATGCCATCAACCGTGACCTTAGCCATGGCGCTTACTCCGCCGCCAGCGGCATGGAGTGCCGCTTTTTATAGTCACGAATGCGTTCTTCCATGAGCGGGCGGAAATGCCGGATCAAACCCTGCACCGGCCAAACGCCACCATCGGCCAGCGCGCAAATCGTGTGGCCTTCAATGCGGCGTGTGACGTTTTCCAGCACGTCAATTTCCTCGATCTCCGCATTGCCTTCTACCATGCGGTCCATCATGCGCTTCTGCCAGCCCATGCCTTCGCGGCAGGGTGTGCATTGGCCGCAGCTTTCATGCTTGTAGAAGGCCGCGAGCCGTGCAATCGCCTTGATCACATCAGTGGATTTATCCATCACAATCACGCCTGCCGTGCCAAGGCCAGAACGGTGTTCGCGCAGCGCATCAAAATCCATCAGCACGTCATCGCAAATATGCTTTGGCAGCAGTGGCGTGGAGGACCCGCCCGGAATGACACACAGCAGATTATCCCAACCGCCGCGCACCCCACCCGCATAGCGTTCAATCAGCTCCCGCATCGGGATGCTCATTTCTGCTTCCACATTGCAGGGATTATTCACATGGCCCTGGATGCAGAAAACCTTGGTGCCCGAATTCTTGGGCCGTCCGAAGGAAGCAAACCATTCCGGCCCGCGGCGCAAAATCTCCGGCACCACCGCGATGGTTTCAACATTGTTCACCGTGGTCGGGCAGCCATAAAGCCCAACGGCGGCCGGGAATGGCGGCTTCAGCCGCGGCATGCCCTTCTTGCCTTCCAGGCTTTCAATCAGCGCGGTTTCTTCGCCGCAAATATAGGCGCCCGCACCGCGATGCACATACAAGTCGAAATCCCAACCCGATCCCGCCGCATTTCGCCCGAGCAAGCCGGCATCATAGGCTTCCTGGATGGCGGCTTCGAGAATAACGCTCTCGTTGAAATATTCGCCGCGAATATAGATGTAGCCCGCATGCGCGCCCATCGCGAAACCCGCGATCAGGCAGCCTTCAATCAGCGTATGCGGATCATGCCGGATGATATCACGATCCTTGCACGTGCCCGGTTCGGATTCATCGGCATTCACCACCAGATAGGAAGGCCGGCCATCGGATTGCTTCGGCATGAAGGACCATTTCATGCCGGTCGGGAAGCCCGCGCCGCCACGACCACGCAGACCAGAATTTTTTACCTCGTCAGTTACCGTATCGCGCCCGCGCGCGATGATGGCCGCCGTGCCATCCCAATTGCCGCGTATCCGCGCCGCAGCCAGATTCCAGGGCTGACGGCCATAGAGGTTCTGGAAAATCCGGTCCTTATCTGCAAGGGCCATCTCAGCCTTCTCCCCGCCCGGTCAATACGGTTTGCTCTCCGGCAGGCGCGCTTGCCTGCCGACCAATGGCGCTCCCAGGCTTTGGCCTTTCGCCGCGCTTGAAGGCTTCAAGCAGCTTCACCGTGCTCTCATAATCAAGGTCTTCGTAGTAATCGTCGTCAATCTGCAGGATCGGCGCATTCACGCAGGCGCCCAGGCATTCCACTTCCGTCAGCGTGAACAGCCCATCCGCGCTGGTGTCGCCAACACCCTTCAAGCCGCCGGCATCCTTGCAGGCGCGCAGCACATCTTCAGAACCGCGCAGCATGCAGGGCGTGGTGCCGCAAAGCTGCAAATGATGCCGCCCAATCGGCTTCATGTTGAACATGAAATAGAAGGTCGCCACTTCGTAAACGCGGATCGGCGGCATGGAAAGCCGCGCCGCGATGACATCCATCGCCACACGCGGCACCCAGGCGCTTTGGGTCAAGCGCCCCATTTGGCGCTGCGCGACATAAAGCAGCGGGATCACCGCACTCGCCTGCTTGCCTTCCGGGTAGCGCTTCAAAATGGTCGCGATCTTCGCCTCGCTTTCGGCATCAAAAGCGAAGCTTTCAGGTTCCTTGTGGGCTGGCGCGCTCACCGGTCAATTTCCCCAAAGACGATATCAAGAGAACCAATGACGGAAACCGCATCCGCCAACATATGCCCTTTTGAGAGCGCTTCCATCGCCTGCAAATGCGCGTAACCCGGCGCGCGGATTTTGCAGCGATAAGGCTTATTCGTGCCATCCGCGACCAGATAGACGCCGAATTCACCCTTCGGCGCTTCCACCACGGAATAGGTAGACCCCGCCGGCACGTGATAGCCTTCCGTGTACAGCTTGAAGTGATGGATCAGCGCTTCCATGGAACGCTTCATCTCCCCGCGTTGCGGCGGCGCGATCTTATTGTCCATCAACTTGATCGGGCCCGGCTTCATCTGCTTCAGGCATTGATCAATGATCTTGAGGCTTTCGCGCATTTCCAGCATGCGAACCAGATAACGATCATAGCAATCGCCACGCGTGCCGACCGGCACATCAAATTCCATCCGGTCATAAACATCGTAGGGCTGGCTTTTCCGTAGATCCCAGGCGCAGCCAGATGCACGCAGGCATGGCCCACTGAAACCCCAAGCCATGGCCTGCTCCGCGCTCATGATACCGATATCAACAGTGCGCTGCTTGAAGATGCGGTTTTCCGTGAGCAGCCCTTCCAGATCCTTGAGGAAATCCGGGAACTTCTTGGCCCAAGCAGCGATCTTGTCTTCAAGTCCTGCCGGCAAATCCTTCGCCACACCACCTGGGCGGAAGTAATTCGCGTGGTAATGGCTGCCGGAGACCGCCTCATAAAACTCAAGCAAGGTCTCGCGCTGTTCAAACCCCCAAAGCGCGGGCGTAATGGCGCCGCAATCCAGCGCATAGGTGGTGATGTTCAGCAAATGGTTCAGCACGCGCGTCAGTTCGCTGAACAGCACACGGATATACTGCGCGCGTTCCGGCGCTTCGATCCCCAAAAGCCGCTCAGTACCCAGAGCAAAAGCATGCTCCATGCACATGGGGCTGACGTAATCCAGCCGATCAAAATACGGCAGCGCCTGGATATAGGTTTTGTGTTCGATCAGCTTTTCGGTGCCGCGATGCAAAAGGCCGATATGGGGATCGGCACGTTCCACCAATTCACCCTTCATCTCCAAAATCAGGCGCAGCACTCCATGCGCGGCGGGGTGCTGCGGGCCGAAATTGATGGTGTGGCTGTCGCCTTCAATCGTGTGGCGGACCGTCTCGGGCTCCGCGCCCGCAATGGCGATTGCCTGGCTCTGACTCATGTCGGCCCCTCCAGACGGTTCAGATGCACTTTTTCATCCCCGGGCAGCGTGGTCATGCCTTCCCAGGGGCTCAGGAAATCAAAGCTGCGGAAATCCTGTTGCAGCGTCACTGGCCCATAGACCACGCGCTGCTGTTCGGAATCATAGCGCACTTCCACATGCCCGGTGAGCGGGAAATCCTTACGCAGCGGATGCCCTTCAAAGCCGTAATCCGTGAGCAGCCTGCGCAAATCCGGCTGGCCGGCAAAGACCACGCCATACATGTCCCAGGTTTCACGCTCATACCAAGTCGCACTCGGCCAAATATCAGCAACGGAAGGCACGGGCGCCACGCCATCTGTCGTCACCGCCACGCGAATGCGGCGGTTCTCGGCCAGGCTCAGCAGATTATAGACAACCTCAAAACGCTCAGCGCGTTCCGGCCAATCCACGCCGCAAATATCCATGCATTGTTCAAAGGAAAAACGCGGATCGTCGCGCAGCAACAGCATCAGCGCCAGCAAGTGATCGCGATTGGCATGCACCGCCAATTCCGCCCCGCCACGCACCAAATCAAAGCCGATGACAGCGCCTTGCGGCGCCGCAGCTGCAATCGCCGCGCCCAGCAGCTTCAACGGATTTTCAGCAACCGCTTCGACGGTTTCCGGCACTTGCTCAGCCACGGAGGATCGTCCCTGTCCTGCGGATTTTTTTCTGCAATTGCAGAATGCCATAGACCAGCGCTTCAGCGGTTGGCGGGCAGCCCGGCACATAGATATCCACCGGCACCACACGATCGCAGCCGCGCACGACGCTGTATGAATAATGGTAATACCCGCCGCCATTGGCGCAGGACCCCATGGAAATCACCCAGCGCGGCTCAGACATTTGGTCGTAAACCTTGCGCAGTGCCGGCGCCATTTTGTTGGTGAGCGTCCCGGCCACAATCATCACATCCGATTGTCGTGGTGAACCACGCGGAATAATGCCAAAACGATCCAAATCATAGCGCGCCATATAGGCATGGATCATTGGCACCGCACAGCACGCCAGGCCAAAAGTCATCGGCCAAAGGCTGCCCGTGCGCGCCCAATTCACCACCTTGTCCAAATTGGCGACAACAAACCCTTTTTCGGTGATCTCATCGCCAACCGCCTTCACCACCGCATCCTGTGCGGAACCGGGCGGAAGGGCCTGCTTATTCCAGGAAAGTTCTGAAGCGCCGCTCATCTCATTCCCAATCCAGCGCGCCTTTGCGCCATTCATAGACAAAACCAATGGTCAGCACGAAAAGGAAGGCCATCATGGAACCGAAGCCGAGCCAGCCAATCGCGCCCAGCGATATCGCCCAGGGAAACAGGAAGGCCACTTCCAGGTCGAAGATGATGAAAAGAATCGCCACCAGATAGAAGCGCACATCGAATCGGCGCCGCGTATCGTCAAAGGGCGCAAAGCCGCATTCATAGGTGGAAAGCTTTTCCGCATAGGGCTTCTGCCGCGCGGCCAGCATGGCGCCAGCAACCATGGCAGTCGCGATTCCCGCGGCTATGCCAAGGAAAACGAGCACAGGAAAATACGAGGCCAACAGGGGCTCGGTCATGGCTTCCTCAACTCTGGCGCCCCCATGAGCCTGGGGGTGCATTATGGCCTGCCCACGGTTTTTACCGCATTGCAGCGAAGCGAGATTAGCCCCGCTTCGCAGAATGCGCCATAGGGCATTCAGCCGTAATTTCAAGATGCTGAGATACAACATCCTGGTTACGGAAGCATGATTGCAGCGTTAAATTTATGGTGGAGAGTGGCGCGAGTGACGGGGCTCGAACCCGCGACCTTCGGCGTGACAGGCCGACGCTCTAACCGACTGAGCTACACCCGCATTCCATGCGTGAAAGGCTGATAGGACGCCTGACCCGTAGGTGTCAAGGCAATCTGGCGCCGGGTGGAATGGGCACTGACGGGTTCGAACCGCCGACATCCTGTGTGTAAGACAGGCGCTCTACCGCTGAGCTAAGCGCCCCAACCCAAAAACATATAGCATGGAGGCCGGGCCCTTGTTGACCCGGCCCAATCACCAAGCCCGCAGGCTCAGTTTACCGAATCCTTTAGCGCCTTGCCCATCTTGAAGCGCACCGCGGTGCTGGCGGGGATTTTGAGCTCCGCACCTGTACGCGGGTTGCGTCCGATGCTGGCGGCGCGCTTGGCGGCAACAAAGGTGCCAAAGCCCATCAGGCGCACTTCGCCATCCTGCTTCAGCCCGGCAGTGATCGAATCGAACACCGCATCCACAGCCTCGGCAGCCTTTTCCTTGGTCATATCAGCCGCCTTGGCGACAGCCGCGACCAGTTCCTGTTTGTTCACGGAAACATCCTTTCCAGGTGATGAAACGACTTGAGCGCGAAACGATCGATCAGCCATCAGCCGGAGGGGTGAACGTGTCACGAAAAGCCTGCGCCTCTCTACACGTCACCCTCTCCCGCTGCAAATGGCAGAAAGAATGCTCCCGCCTGATTAATGCGGCAGCGCGGCGCCTGCGACCGATTCGGGCTTTTGCGGCGGCGCTTCAACCGGTTCTTCCCAGGCAATCGCCTCGGGCTTTCGGGCCAGCGCGCGCATGATCACCTCATCCACATGGGAAACGGGGTTGATTTCCAGGCCCTTTTTTACGCTTTCCGGGATATCGGCCAGGTCCTTCTCATTCTCTTTGGGAATGAACACGGTCTTGATGCCGGCCCGCATGGCGGCCAGCAGCTTTTCCTTGAGCCCACCAATCGGCAATACCCGCCCGCGCAGCGTAATCTCCCCAGTCATGGCCACATCGCGCCTGACAGGAATGCCCGTCAGGACGGAGACGATGCTGGTCGCCATGGCAATGCCAGCCGATGGCCCGTCCTTGGGCGTCGCCCCTTCCGGCACATGCACATGCAAATCGCGCTTTTCAAACAGCGTCGGCTTGATGCCGAAGGTCGTCGAGCGGCTCCGGACATAAGACATCGCAGCCGAGACACTTTCCTGCATCACATCGCCAAGCTTGCCGGTCTGCTTCACATTGCCTTTGCCAGGCAGCAGTACCGATTCGATGGTGAGGATTTCACCCCCCACTTCGGTCCAGGCCAGCCCAGTGACCACGCCCACCATATCCTCAGCTTCCGCTTCGCCGTAGCGGAACTTCCGCACGCCTGCGAATTTCTCAAGGTTCTTCGGCGTGATCGCGACCTTCTTCGCCTTTTTGGAGACGATCTCCTTCACCGCCTTCCGCGCCAGGCCCGCGATTTCGCGTTCAAGGTTACGCACGCCGGCTTCGCGCGTGTAGTAGCGGATCAGGTCACGAATAGCGGCATCAGCCAGCGTCCATTCGCCTTCCTTCAGGCCATTCGCCTCGCTCACCTTCGCAATCAAGTGCCGCTTGGCGATTTCAACCTTCTCATCTTCCGTATAGCCGGGGATGCGAATGATCTCCATGCGGTCCAACAGCGGCTGCGGCATGCGAAGCGAATTCGCCGTGGTGACAAACATCACATCCGAAAGATCATAATCCACTTCCAGATAGTGATCCGCGAAGGTGCTGTTCTGCTCAGGGTCAAGCACTTCAAGCAGCGCGGATGAAGGGTCACCCCGCCAATCCGCACCCAGTTTGTCAATTTCATCCAACAGGAAAAGCGGGTTGGAGGTTTTGGCCTTCTTCATGCCCTGAATGACCTTGCCGGGCATGGAGCCGATATAGGTCCGGCGATGACCGCGCACCTCAGCTTCATCCCGCACGCCACCAAGTGACATGCGCACGAAATTCCTGCCTGTCGCCTTGGCGATGGACTTGCCAAGCGAGGTCTTGCCGACACCAGGCGGCCCGACCAGGCACAGGATCGGCCCACGGATCTTCGGTGAACGCGACTGCACCGCCAGATATTCGATGATGCGTTCCTTCACTTTCTCAAGCCCGTAGTGATCGGCGTCCAGCACTTTCTCCGCCGCCACGATATCCCTGCGCACCCGGCTTTGCTTCTTCCAGGGGATCGTCAGCATCCAATCCAGGTAGTTGCGCACGACGGTCGCTTCCGCGCTCATGGGACTCATGCTGCGGAGTTTCTTGACCTCAGCCAAAGCCTTTTCGCGCGCTTCCTTGGAGAATTTGGTGGCTTTGATCTTGGCTTCGATTTCGGCGATTTCGTCCTTGCCGTCTTCGCCTTCGCCAAGTTCCTTCTGGATCGCCTTCAACTGTTCGTTCAGGTAATATTCGCGCTGCGTCTTTTCCATCTGCCGCTTCACACGGCTGCGGATGCGCTTTTCCACCTGCAACACGCCGATCTCGCCCTCCATATGGGCGAAGACCTTCTCCAACCGCGACGCCACCGAAGGCAGTTCCAGCAATTCCTGCTTTTCCGGGATTTTCAGCCCCAGATGGGAAGCGATGGTATCAGCGAGCTTTGAGGCATCTTCGATCTGATTGACCGAAACCAGCACCTCCGGCGCGATTTTCTTGTTGAGCTTGATGTATTGTTCGAATTGCGCGACCACGGTGCGCGCCAGCGCCTCGGTCTCACGGCCTTCAACCGGCGGTTCTTCGATTTTTTCGACAAAGGCCTCGAAGTAGGGCGCGGTTTCCTTGAAGCCGGCCACGCGCGCGCGCCGCCCGCCTTCGACCAGCACCTTCACCGTGCCATCGGGCAGCTTCAGCAATTGCAGCACCGTGGAAATGGTGCCGATCTGGAACAGATCATCCGCACCCGGATCATCCTGGCCGGCATTCTTCTGGGCGACCAGCAGGATCTGCTTGTCATCCTTCATCACCGCTTCCAGGGCGCGCACGGATTTCTCCCGGCCCACGAAAAGCGGCACGATCATGTGCGGAAATACGACAATATCCCGCAACGGCAGAACAGGAAGGATATCGCCACGTAATGTTTCAGTCATGTGACCTCACGATGGACAGTCGGCACCCGGCCTGCCCAAGGGCGGCTCAGGCGGGGCGTCTGATGTTATATTTTGGTCCTTGCCGACGCCCTCACAAGGCCTTGACACGGGCGCTTCAGGCTGAAGATTGCTCCGCGGCACGTTCCCCATAAATGAACAGAGGTTGGGCGCGGCCTTCAGCCACTTCGCGGTTCACCACAACTTCCTCCACAGTCTCAAGACCGGGCAATTCGAACATGGTGTCGAGCAGGATGGATTCCATGATGGAACGAAGCCCGCGCGCGCCGGTCTTGCGCTGAATGGCCCGGGTTGCAACAGCGCGCAGCGCATCCTCGGTGAAGGAGAGCTTGGCACCTTCCATTTCAAACAGGCGGCCATATTGCTTGACCAGCGCATTCTTGGGCTTGGTCAGGATTTCGATGAGCGCCTTTTCGTCCAGATCCTCAAGCGTTGCCACCACCGGCAGGCGGCCGATGAATTCCGGGATAAGGCCGAATTTCAGCAAATCCTCGGGCTCCACCTCACGCAGAATGGCACCGGTGCGGCGCTCATCCGGGTCGCGCACTTCGGCGCCGAAGCCAATGCCCGAACCCTTGCCGCGGGCGCCGATGATCTTTTCCAGCCCAGCAAAGGCGCCACCGCAAATGAACAGGATGTTCGATGTATCCACTTGCAGGAATTCCTGCTGCGGATGCTTCCGCCCCCCCTGTGGCGGCACGGAGGCAACGGTGCCTTCCATGATTTTCAGAAGCGCCTGCTGTACGCCTTCACCGCTCACGTCGCGGGTGATCGAGGGATTGTCCGATTTGCGGCTGATCTTGTCCACTTCGTCAATATAGACAATGCCGCGCTGGGCGCGTTCCACATTGTAATCTGCGGCCTGCAACAGCTTGAGGATGATGTTCTCCACATCCTCACCCACATAGCCGGCTTCGGTCAGGGTGGTGGCATCCGCCATGGTAAAGGGCACATCCAGGATGCGCGCCAGCGTCTGGGCCAGCAGCGTCTTGCCCGAACCGGTCGGCCCCACTAGCATGATGTTGGACTTGGCAATCTCAACATCCGCGCCCTTACCACCCTGCCCCAGGCGCTTGTAATGATTATGCACCGCGACTGACAGAACCCGCTTGGCGTGTTCCTGGCCAATCACATAATCATCAAGAACCTTGCAGATTTCCTTGGGCGTCGGCACGCCATCGCGCGACTTCACCATATGCGTCTTATGCTCTTCACGGATGATATCCATGCAGAGTTCCACGCATTCATCGCAGATGAAGACCGTTGGCCCAGCGATCAGCTTGCGGACCTCATGCTGCGACTTCCCACAGAAGGAGCAGTAGAGGGTATTTTTGGAATCGCCGGACTTGCTCATACCGTCTCCATGCGGCCGCGCCTTGCGGACCGCGATTCCCCCATCATACTTCCGGAAGCCCGCCGGGGAAAGCGCAGCAGGCTCAAGGCCGCAAACCTCATGCCGGGGAGGCTTCCGCCGCCGGCAATGGTCGTTTTTCAACCACGTGATCCACCAGGCCGAAATCCCGTGCCTCTTCTGCCGACATGTAGCTGTCGCGTTCCAGCTTGCGTTCGATCGCGTCAATGGGCTGGCCGGTGTGGTGCACGTAAATCTCATTAAGCCTTTGACGCAACTTAAGAATTTCACGCGCCTGGATTTCGATATCGGTCGCCTGGCCCTGCGCCCCGCCCGAGGGCTGATGCACCATCACGCGGCTATTGGGCAGCGCATAACGCTTACCCTTGGCGCCGGCGCACAGCAGCAGGGACCCCATGGACGCCGCCTGCCCGATGCACGCCGTGCTCACGGGACTGCGAATATACTGCATGGTGTCATACATCGCGAGGCCGGATGAAACCACGCCGCCCGGGCTATTGATGTAGAAGGCGATATCCTTATTGGGGTTTTCGCTTTCCAGGAACAGCAGCTGGGCGCAAATCAGGGATGACACTTGGTCAAACACAGGGCCTGTCAGGAAGATGATGCGTTCCTTGAGCAGGCGGGAATAGATGTCGAAAGCCCGTTCTCCACGCGCGGTCTGTTCGACCACCATGGGCACCAGGGTGTTATTATAGACATCAACAGGATCACGGTCCCTGATCATCAGCTCATCCTTTCGCGGCAAGCGGGCCGCCCTTCGTCACTTTTGTCTGACCCCGCATGTGGTGCGACTTCAAGACAACGCAAATCTCTTGCGCCCATTTTCCCGCCCGGGTCAACGCCCTGGCGCAGTGCCGGGTTGCAACACCATGCCATCATAGCCGGGCTCGATCCCCGGCGGCAGGGTGCGGCAAAGCCAGCCGTAATCCAGATCGCTGCCCATATGGGTCAGGACCGTCCGGCGCGGCCGCAAGATTCTTACCCATTCCAGGACCTGTTCGACATTGGCATGCACCTTATGGGGCGTACGCTGGAAGCATCCCACAATCCAGGTATCCAGACCGTGAAGAAGTGCCAAGCTTTCTTCCGGCAGGCGCACCAGATCGGTGGAATAGGCGAAGCCCCCGATTCTAAGGCCGAGCGTTTCCATCACCGCATGATCCTGGCTGAATAGGGCAAGCGGCAGCCCGGCAATTTCAACGGTTTCGCCGGGCTTTACTTCGGTGGCTTCCAGGGCAGGGCGAAAAAACCAGGGGCCAACCGCCGGCAGAAAGGCATAATCGAAGCGCTGGCGCAGGTTATCGAGCGTTCTCGCCATGCCATATATGGGCAGCGGCTTACCCGTGATGCGGTTCAGCACGCGGGTTTCATCTGTCCCCATGACGTGATCGGCGTGGTGATGGGTGAAAAGAATCGCCTCCACCGCTCCGATACCCGCGGCCAGGAATTGGGCGCGCATATCCGGGCCGGCATCCACAAGCAGCCTTTGCCCCTGATCGCCTTCGATCAGAATCGAGGATCGCATCCGTCGATTCCGCGGCTCGGCAGGGTCACAGGCCCCCCAATCGCCCCGCCCATCAGGGCCGCCAAGCAGCGGGACACCAGCCGAACCGCCACAGCCAAGGATCGTGACCGTGACCAAGCCTCAGGCGGCTTTCGGGAAAAGGGTTTCAAAATTGCGAGTCGTGAGTGCCTCAAGCGCCGCGATTTCCATCCCCCGCACCCCGGCAAGCACCTTGGCGGTATGGGCCACCATGGCGGGTTCGCAGCGCTTGCCGCGAAAGGGCACGGGCGCCAGGTAGGGCGCATCGGTTTCCACCAGCAGCCGATCTGCCGGCATGTCCCGCGCGATCTCTCGCAATTCATCGCTTTTCGGGAAGGTCAGAATGCCGGAGAAGGAGACATATCCCCCCATGGCGATGGCGCGTTCCGCCAAGCCGCGCCTGCTGCTGAAACAATGCAGCAGGAAGGGAAAGACCCCGCCCCTGTCGCGTTCCTCGGCCAGGATATCGGCAATATCCTCATCTGCCTGACGGGCATGGATGGCGAGTGGCAGGCCGGTGATCTGCGCGGCGCGTATATGGTTGCGGAAATTCTCGGCTTGGGCGTCGCGCGGCGCCTTGTCATAGAAGTAATCAAGCCCGCTTTCGCCAAGCCCGATGATGCGCGGATGATCGGCCAGCGCGGCAAGCGCCTCCGGCCCCGGCAGAGGGCCTTCCCCGGCATTATGGGGGTGGATGCCGACGGTGCCGAGCACGCAATCAAAACGTTCGGTCAGCGCCTTCACTTGCTCCGCCTGGGCGAAGCGCGTGCCGATGGTGACCATGCGGCCAATGCCGGCTTCCTGGGCGCGGGCAATGACATCGGCAATTTCCACCTCGACATAGTAATCGAGGTGGCAATGGCTATCCACCAGCATCAGGCGGCCTCGATCTCGATCTTGCGAAACAGCGGGCTTGGCGGAGGCAGCGCGGTGCCGCCGGGCAAGGGTGTCGCGAGCGCGGCCAAATCCCGCGCATCGGCGGGCACGCCAAGTTGATCGAGCAAAGCCGCCATGGTCCCAGGCATGAAGGGCTGCAACGCCGTCGCCGCACCGCGCAGCACGGAATGGAGATGGCGCAGCACTGCTTCCATGCGGGCCAGATCGGTTTTCTTCAAAGCCCAAGGCGCTTGCGCGGTGATATAGCCATTGGCAGCGCGCACCACGCGAAACACTTCTTCCAAGGCCAGATGGAAGGCCTGGTCTTCGACATGCTGGCCAACCAATCCGGGCATGGCAGCAAGCGCATCCAGCAGCGCCACATCATCCCCAATGGCCGCCGCCGGCGCGGGCAGCTTGCCCTCACAATTCCGTTGGATCAGAGACAGTGTGCGGTTGGCAAGATTGCCTAGCGCATCAGCCAATTCGCCGTTCAGCCGATTGGCAAGCGCTTTCCGCGAAAAATCCCCATCCGCGCCGAAGGGCACTTCGCGCAGCAGGAAATAGCGCAACGGATCAAGTCCGTAATCAGCGACCAAAGCCACCGGATCAATGGCATTGCCGAGGGATTTGGACATTTTCTGCCCCTCAATCGTCCACCAGCCATGGGCGAAAACGCGCTTTGGCGGTTCCAAACCCGCAGCTTCGAGAAAGGCGGGCCAATAAATGGCGTGGAAGCGCACAATATCCTTGCCGACGAGATGCACGCTTGCTGGCCAAAACGTCCACCGCTCAGCCTTGGTATCAGGATAGCCGGCAGCGGTGATGTAATTGGTTAGCGCATCCAGCCAGACATACATCACATGCGCAGGATCGCCCGGCACGGGTACGCCCCAGCGGAAAGAGGTGCGGCTGATCGAGAGATCTTGCAGGCCGGACTTGACAAAAGAAATGACTTCGTTTCGACGACTTTCCGGCGCTATAAATTCTATTTTCTTGTTGTAGTAATCTAAAAGCCAGTCTTGCCATTTGGACAGGCGAAAGAAGTAAGAAGGCTCCCGCACCCATTCCACCGGCGCGCCTGATGGCGCGTATTTCACGCCATCGCGTTCGGTCAGCTCATCCGGGCCGTAAAACGCCTCATCACGCACCGCATACCAGCCTTCATAATGGCCAAGGTAAATCTCATCGCGCTTCGCCAATTCTTGCCACAGCGCGGTGCAGGCGGCCTTGTGGCGCGCTTCCGTGGTGCGGATGAAATCATCATTGGAAAGGCCGAGTGTGGCGGTCAGGTCGCGGAAATGCTGGCTCACTTGATCCGTGAAAGCTTGCGGGTCCATCCCCGCATCGCGCGCGGCCTTTTCCACCTTCTGGCCATGTTCATCCGTGCCGGTCAGGAAAAACACCTCATGGCCTTGCAGGCGCCACCAGCGCGCCAGCACATCCGCCGCGACCGAGGTATAGGCATGGCCGACATGCGGCTTGTCATTCACATAATAAATCGGCGTCGTGACGTAGCGCGTTTCTGTCATGTCTCTTGCCTTGCTCAGGCGCATTCAAGCTGAAAGCCAGGAAAGCCCGGTCAGCACCGCCTGTTTGCGGTCCATATTCAGTCTTTCGGTCTCATCCACGAGGCGCCCGAGCCTATCCCATAGCGCGGGCCAGGCGGCAAGCGGATGGGCGGCGATCCAGCCGGGCGCGGCCTCACCACGCGCGGCCTGGCGCAGCGCGCCCGCAATCCGCCCGCGCAACAGCCCCATGAAGGTGACGAAAGCGCCGCCGCCACGATCCGCGAGGCAGCGTTCCGCCACCGCATGAAACCGCGCCGGATCGGGGCGCTTCAGGTTGGCAAGGCAATCTTCCACCAAAGCCTGTAATTCCAGCCCATCGCCCTCGGCAAGCTGCATGGCGCGGCCCGGTGAGCCCTCCGCCATTTCCGCAAGCTTGGTGCGATCAGCCGCCGGCGCATCAGGCAAAAGCCGCGTAAGCAGGGCCTGCATCTCCGCCTCCGCCAGCGGGAAAAGATCAAGCCGGCGGCAGCGGCTGCGAATGGTGGGCAAAAGCCGCGCGGGGGCTGAGGAGACTAGTAACAGGATCGCCCGCGCCGGGGGTTCTTCCAGCACTTTCAGAATGGCGTTTTGCGCCTGGAGGTTCATTGTCTCCACGCCATCCACCACCACCACGCGCCAACCGCCCTCGGCGGCGGTCTTATTCATGAAGCCGGGGATCAGCCGCGCCGCATCCACATTGATGTCATTGCGCTTGCGGTCGCCGCGCAGCGTATCGGCATCAATGGTCAGCAAATCCGCATGGCTTTCGGCGGCGACGCGGCGAAATACCGGATGCGATGGATCAAGATAAAGCGGCGGCTTGCCCTTGGGCGCTTCGGGCATGCCGGCCAGCAACCAGCGGGCGAAGCGCCAGGCGAGGGTTTCCTTGCCGATCCCGGCAGGCCCCGCCATCAGCCAGGCATGGTGCAGCCGCCCGGAAAGCGCCGCTTCCACCAGCGCGGCGGCAGCCGTTTCATGGCCGAAAAGTTCCGGATTGGCGCGCGGTTCCGGCAAGCTCACAGCTTGGCGCCCAGCCTTTGGCGCAGGGTTTCGCTGATGGCCGCATAAACGGCCTCCGCATCCCGCGCCGCATCCAGCACCACGCAGCGCGCAGGGTCTCGGCGCGCAATGTCCTGAAAGCCGGCGCGAATGCAGGCATGGAAATCAGCGCCAAGCTTTTCATAGCGATCCGCGGCACTGCGCCCCGCCGCGCGCGCCAGACCCGCTTCCACCGGCAAATCCAGGATCAGCGTCAGATCGGGCTTCAAGCCGTCCAAGGTCAGGTCACAAAGCCGCGCCCAGGTTTCATAAGCAAGCCCCTGCCCTGCCCCCTGATAAGCCAGCGTGGAATCCGCAAAGCGATCACAAATCACCCAAGCGCCGGCTTCGAGCATCGGGCGGATGGACCGCACCACGTGCTCCCGCCGCGCAGCGAAATGCAGCATGGCTTCCGTCAGACTGTCCCAGGAACCAGGCGAGAGCAGGAAATCGCGAATACGCTCTGCCCCCGGCGCGCCGCCGGGTTCGCGTGTACGCAGCACCGGCACGCCCGATGCGGCAAGCGCCACAGCAAGCCGCCGCGCCTGGGTGGATTTCCCAGCGCCCTCGCCGCCTTCAAGCGTGATAAAATAGCCGCGCGGCATCGGGGCTTCAGGCGCCGGAGAACCAGCGCCCGATCACCGCTGGAATCCGCAGCAAGAGGCTAAGTTTTTCGATATCCGCTCCGGCGACCAGAGGCACGGAAAGTGTCGGCACCCCCTGCCCCGCCACCCGCAATTCACCAATGGTCTGGCCGCGCATGACGGGTGCGGTCAGTGGCGCCTGATAGCGCACACGCACTTCAAGCCTTTCCCGCCAACGTCTTGGCAGTGTCAGGGTAATGTCACGCCCGCCCACCATGGGTACGCTGCGGCGTTCGCCAAGATAGACCGGCACATCCTGCACCGTGTCTTGCGCACGAAACAGCGTGACGGCCTCAAATTCGCGGAAGGCCCATTCCATCAGGCGTTCGCTTTCCTCTGCCCGCGCGCGCATGCTGGGCAGACCGTTCAGTACCAAAATCACGCGCCGCCCATCACGAATGGCGCTGCCGGTCAGGCCAAAACCGGCTTCTTCCGTATGGCCGGTCTTAAGCCCATCCGCGCCCGGTACGCGCGCCAGCAGCGGGTTGCGATTATCCTGGCTGATATTGGCAAAGCGGAAGCTGCGTTCATTGTAAAAGCGATAGTAATCCGGGAAATCCGTGATGATGCGCCGTGCCAGGATGGAAAGATCACGCGCCGTCATGCGGTGTTCCGGATCAGGCCAGCCGGTGCTGTTGCGGAAATTGCTGTTCATCAGGCCAATGCGGCGGCCCGTTTCGGTCAGCAATTCGGCGAATTGCTGTTCGCTGCCGGAAATCGCCTCGGCCAGCACAATGCAGGCATCATTGCCCGATTGCACGATCACGCCGCGAATAAGGTCCTCAACCCGCACCTGCTGGCCGATATCCACGAACATCTTGGATCCGCCCATGCGCCAGGCGCGTTCACTGACCGGCAGCGTCTGATCCATTTGCAGCCGGCCCTGGCGGAGCCGTTCAAACACCACATACATGGTCATGAGTTTGGACATGCTGGAAGGCGGCATGCGCTCATCGGCATTTTTCTCAAGCAGCGTGGCGCCGGTCTCGAAATCCACCACCAATGCCTGACGCGCCAGTACATCCACATTGCCAACCGGTGTGGCAACCGGCGTGCCTTCCTGCCGAGGCGCAGGACGGCGTTGCGGCTGGGCTGGTGCTGGCGCCGGGCGCTGCTGCGCAAAAGCCTGATCCGCCGCAAGCCATAGCGGCAGACCGCCGAAAACGCCCCCAATGATGCTGCGACGCGATGCCATGCCGGGTTCCTTCATGCCTGATCGCTTTTACGCCAAGAACAGGCAGCGTCTTATTCCACAATAATCCTTGCTTCGGATAGGCCAGCGGCCAGAGTCCGCTCAAGCGCAAAATCCGCGGCCGGGACCTCGGCAAAGGGGCCAAGGGCGACACGGAAGCTGGCATTGCGCCCCCTGCCCTGCTGGCTGATCCGCGCCCCCGGCAGCCGGGCCGCGACGGCTTCCGCCGCAGAACGGCCGGCAAATTGGCCGGCTTCCACCATCAAGGCGCCTGGGCGCGGCGCGGTTTGCACCACGGTTTCGGGCAAGGGGGCCGGAGGGCCGCGCCTTTGAGGGGCCAATTCGGCGATCGGCGCAGCGCTTGGCAGGGGCTGGACCTCCCGCCGCGGTGCTTCGCGCGTACCAGGCAAGGGCGCCAATTCTTCCCGCAGCACTGCGGCGCGCGGGGCGGCGGCGATGGCGATGGAGGGCAGCGTATGGCCGGGTAGGCCTTCGGCCACCGCGCGGCTCATTTCCGCATCCACCACCAGCGCAATTTGTGTCGCGCGGCCAGGTGACATGCCAAGCAAGGCCCCGGCGCGCAGGGATACGCCCAGGATGCGCCCGGGCTTTTCCGGGCCGCGATCATTGACGCGCAGCAGCATCGAACGGCCATTTTCCAGATTGGTGACGCGAATGATGGCCGGCAATTGCAGGCTGCGATGCGCCGCCGTCAGGCCCTGGGCCGTCAGCACTTCGCCATTCGCCGTCTGGGCGCCAAACATTGGCGCGGAAAGCACCTCGGCCAGCCCGGTTTCGGCAAGCGCGTAATCTTCCTGCGGGTAGGACCAAACACCACCCAGCCAATAGGGATCGCCCACCACATAACGCGGTTCAGGCTGCGTGCAGCCCGCCATCGCCAGCAGGGCAATGGCCAAAACGCCCCAGCGCGTCACGCCACACGATCGGACAAAAGGCCCACAGAAAGCCCGTAATTCACTGGCGTATTATAGCGCCGGATGACGCGCAGATTGTGATGGCCAAGGAATATCTGCCCGCCATTCCCGCGTGCGGGCAACACGATCTGCGTTTCGATATCGGATGAAGGCAGCGGCGACCCATCCGGCTTACGAAAGCCCATGCGGGCGAAATCGCGCAAGGGGCGCTTGGTTTCCGTATCGGCGCCACTGGCCGAAAACCCCGCTGGCGGGCGCACTTCCCGCCCCCAGGCCTCACCACGCCGCCAGCCATGCCTTTGGAAGTAATTGGCGATGGAAGCCAGCGCATCGGCGCGACTATCCCAAATGTCGCGCCTGCCATCACCATCGAAATCCACCGCGAGGCGTTCAAAATTGCTCGGCATGAATTGCGGCTGGCCCATCGCCCCCGCCCATGAGCCCTTCATGCGATCGGCACTTGTGTGGCGGTCATTCAGGATGCGCAAAGCCGAGATCAATTCATTGCGGAAATAGGCCGCCCGGCGCCCTTCCCAGGCGAGCGTGGCGAGTGCTTCCACCACGCCAAAGCCGCCGGTATTGCCGCCGTAATTCGTCTCCACGCCCCAAATGGCCACAATCACGGCAGGCGAGACCTGATAGCGCGCTTCAATCCGGCGCAGCAGATCGGCGTTTTCCGCCATCAGGCGCCGGCCATTTTGAATGCGCGTTGGTGTCAGCATGATCCGGTCGCGGTATTCTTCCCAGGGCATGGCGCCTTCGGCCTGGCGCCTATCCAATTCAATCACGCGCTGATTGGGTTTGATGGCGGCAAAGGACTGATTCAGGGTCGCATCCGAAATACCGGCGCGGCGAGCATCGGCGCGCACACCTTCCAGGAAGCGTTCAAAGGACTGGCCAGAGACCGGCTGATAGGCCGGGAAGCCATCGGGTGCGGGGGTTTGGTTGGCGGAATTCGCCTCTGGACTGCAGGCCGCGATCAGGGTCGCGACTCCGCCAAGCAGGAGCCTTCTTTCGATCATGGCTGCATGTGGTGCCATGCGCCACGGGGCGAGGCAAACGCTTTTATACCCCATATTGGCCAGGGCAGAACTGATGCTAAACTGGGGGCTTAACCAAGGAGGAATGCCATGGCCGCCGTCACCCGCGAACTTGCCGCCTTTGTCGCTGGGCTTCGTTATGAAAGCCTGCCGGCCAGCGTACAGGAACGCACACGCTTCCTGATCCTGGACCTTGTCGGCAATATGCTGCGCGGTCGGTATGAGGCCGAAAGCACGCCGCCCCTTCTGGCCGCGGCCCGCGCGCTTGGCCTCACTGGGGGGTCCGCCGCCGTATTCGGGGATTCACAGCGCTATACCCCGGCGGGTGCCGCGCTGATCAATGGCGCCATGGCGCATTCGCTGGATTTTGATGACACGCATGCCGCGGGCACGCTGCATCCCGGTGCACCGGTGATCCCTGCCGCCCTTGCCGCCGCCGAGATGACCGGCGCCGATGGCAAGACTGTACTCGCCGCGATTGTGGCTGGGTATGAAACCACCTGCCGGCTGGCACTCGCTTTGCCCGGCGGAGATCACTACGACCGTGGCTACCACCCAACCGCGACCTGTGGCGCCTTTGGCGCGGCGGCGGCGGCGGGGCGCGTCTTTGGCTTTACCCCGGCACAGATGGAAGATGCCTTTGGCATCGCGCTTTCCCAGGCCGCGGGCAGCCTGCAATTCCTCGCCAATGGCGCCTGGACCAAGCGCTTCCAGGTGGGGTGGAGCGCGCTGAACGGGCTTGCCGCCGCAACCATCGCGCGAGAGGGTTTCCGTGGCGCCGGTGAGGCCATTGAAGGCAAGGCCGGCTTCCTGCGCGCCTATGCCCCGAACCCAAAGCCTGAGCGCGTGCTACAGGATTTGGGGACGGCGTGGGAGCTGATGCAGACCGCCGTGAAGCCTTATCCTTCCTGCCGCTATGGCCATGCGAGTGTGGATGCCGCGCTGGCTTTGCGTGCCGAGCTTGGCCTGAAGGTCGAGGAAATTGAAAGCGTGATCATGGGCTTGCCGAATAAGGGCATGCTGTTGGTGGGCGCGCCGCGCGACTACAAGCAGAATCCGCAGAATATCGTGGATGGCCAGTTCAGCGGGCCGTTTGTGGTAGCCTGCGCCCTGGCGCGCGGCCATTTTGGTTGGGATTCCTATGCCTGGCTGCAGGATAAGGATATTCGCGCGCTGATGGCGAAAATCCTGCCGGAAGAAGATGCCGATGTGCAGGCCGAATTCCCGACCTTCATGTCGGGCAAGCTGACCATCAAGGCGCGCGGGCAAAACTTTGTGCGCCACATCAAGATCCCGAAGGGCGAGCCCGACAATTTCCTGACGGAAGCTGAACTCCGCGCCAAATTCCATGGCCTGGCCGATGCGGTGCTGGGCGCTGAGCGCGCCAAGCAATTGGCCGATGCTGTGATTGGGCTTGATCAGGCGGGCGATGTGAATGCGCTGATGCGCCTTGGCGCCCCCCTTGTCGCGCAGCGCATGGCGGGCGAATAGGCGGCCTGCTTTCGCAGCCTTGCGGCGAGGTGTCGCAGCAAGGCTTATGGATGGGTGGCCGAGCGGTTTAAGGCACCGGTCTTGAAAACCGGCGTAGGTGCAAGCCTACCGTGGGTTCGAATCCCACCCCATCCGAATTCCTTAAATCCAAGCTAGAGCCGCCGCATATGTCCGGAATTTACGTGGACAAATCGCCAACTTTGTCTGACCCGATACGTAACATTATACCCCATGCTCGCGGTCATTAGGGGGTAATCGCGGAGGCATGGGCAGGCGCTCTGTGTCGCGGCAAGCGCAATCGGCTGATCAAAACCGTCAAGCGTCATGGCCAGTGTCTATGCCTTTTTGCTACGCGCCTTGAACGCGACCATATCCCCGCGCTCTATGCTCGGAAAGATTGATGTCCATCAAAGACATCCGTCAGCAATTACGCCTAGCTTGGTCCGATGCAGCGTCACCAGATTGCTGCGCAAGGATCATCATGTCCATCATGCAGGGCCTACGGGCCTATCACGCCGTTCTCGGCCTTTTGGTCATCGCGGCATTTCTGACCGGCGAACTTGGTATGATCCACGCCGTGCTGGGCTACACAATCGCGGTCATCATCGGGGGACGCTTAATTGCTGCCCTCTCAGGTCTTCGGCAACTGGGCCTTTCACGTTTCTACCCGCAGTTCGATGGGCTGACGCTCGGTAATGCGTCCACCCACCCAGCCATCAGCAAGACGCTGCTGGCCGGTATTGCCGTCTGCCTGATCTTGGCTACGGCCACCGGTATCGCCTTGGATCGCGGCAGGACGCTTGGGTTGGCAACCAGCGTCGTCGTCACGGAGGCCCATGCGCGTGATGATCGCCATGAACGCCGCCGAGACGCAGAAGGCGTTGGCGGAAAGCAAGAAGAAGGTATCCTCGGCGAAACGCATGAGGGGCTGTCGAACTTGCTCATGATCATCGTCGGGCTTCACGTCGCTTACCTGTTTCTTTTTAAGCGCCCGCTTGCGCGCTTCATGCTTTTCCGCGCGGCCCCCAACTCCCGTCAGGTAAAAACGGATCGCACTCCCTGAGGCGTGATGCGCGTGAAGCAACGCCTGCTCATCAAGGCGTAGAATGCCGTTACGAGAGGGAGTGTTCCATGCTGCGCCATCTCGGCGGCGTCATGCATCACGCTGGCAAGGCGGGTATTGGCGTTAAGGCCATTCGCATTCTTGCAGGTGGTGCGCTGAGTGGTTCAGAAGATCGCAGCCCCCTTGGCGTGCCAAAAGTGGAACCCATTGCCTCCGGCACCAGTTATGCCGCGGATGTGCAAGCGGCGCGGCGCCTGTTGCCGCTGATTGGGGCAGGCTATGCGAAGGATTTGGTTGAATTGGCGCTGCGCTTTTCCGCCATGCCGCGCGATATCAGTACGGTATTGGTGGGTACGGCCAGCATCGCGGAACTGGACCATGCTGTGGCGGCGATCAATCAAGGGCCGCTCCCGGCCGAGGCAAATGCCATGATCAATCAGCTACAGCATGGCTGAGATAACAAGGCGGCTTATGTTCGTTTTGGTTGGCCCGCAGCGCGGCATTCGGCGGCGCTGGGACGCTTCAGGCCCATAATATCGCGCAGCGTGCTGCCGGGATAATCCTTCTGGAACACGCCTCGACGCTGCAATTCAGGCACAACAAGACGCACGAAATCCTCATAAGCGCCGGGGATATGCGTGGCGGCCATCACAAAGCCATCGCAGGCGCCGCCATGGAACCATTCTTCCATCTGATCCGCGACCTGCTTTGGCGTGCCGACAAAGGCGTGATGTTCATGTACCGTGCCGCGACCGGAAACCTCCACAAAATCGCGCACGCTTGGGTTCTTCTTGCCTGAGAGCATGATCACGCGATCACGAAAACCATGCCAGGAAAGCCCCGCCAATTCGTCATCCGTTAGAGGTTCATCATAGGGCTTGCTACCAAGATCCCAGTTCAGCACTTCAGAAAGTAGCGTCAGCCCATCAATGGGCCGCGCGGTGCTTTCGATCACTGCCTTTTTCTCGGCGGCCATATCGGCGCTTTCGGCGGGAATAGCGTAGCAGGCAGGCAGGATTTTCACGCTATCAGGATCGCGGCCTTCGGCGGCAACGGCGGTGCGGAATTCACGATACTGCTTCTTGCCATTTTCCAGATTGGGATAGATTACGAAAACCGCCTCACCCCAACGCGCGGCAAAGCTGCGGCCACGGCCGCTTTGCCCCGCCTGCAACAACACAGGATGGCCCTGCGGCGAACGCGGCACGGTAAACGGCCCGCGCGATTTGAAATACTTGCCCTGATGATCCAGCCGCCGCACCCCATCAGGCTTGGCGAAGGCGCCTGATTCCTTATCCACAATCAGCGCATCATCATCCCAAGCACCCCAATGGCCCATCACCACTTCCATGAATTCATCCGCGCGATCGTAACGCAGATCATGTTCCAGATGTTCGCTATGGCCAAAATTCAGCGCCTCACTATTGTTCAATGACGTCACGATATTCCACGCGACGCGCCCATGTGTCATCAGATCGGCGGTCGCGAAAAGCCGCGCCACGTGATAGGGTTCGTAATAGGTGGTGGAATAAGTGGCGCCGAGCCCGATGCGCTTGGTGGCTGCGGACATCATCATCACGATGGTCAGCGGATCAAGCTTCACCGCGCGCACACCATGGGCCACCGTATTGCGGAAATCATTGGCGTAGATATCAGGCATCGCCAGGCGATCATCGAAGAAGGCCATGTGGAATTTGCCATCTTCCAGAATGCGCGCGATGCGCTGGTAGTAATCCGGCGTCAGAAAATCGCTCATAGAAGCGGGGTGACGCCAGGAACCGGGCAGGTTGGAACAATTCTGCGCCTGCAAAAAGGCGACCATGGTCATTTGGCGATTGGCGCTTGTCATTGGAAAAACCCCTTCGGATCAGACGGGAATATCAACATCAAGCAGCGGCGCATGCTGCTGGCAGCCATAGACATCGGTATCGCCAATGCCCCCCGCCGGCACCAGGCGCGGAAAGGTCGCCTTGATCGCCATGGCTGCGTCATAAGGCGTCAGCAGCACATCCTTGGGTGCCACGCCATAAAGCCGTGCAAATAGCGCTTCGGTGATCACGCCGGAAGCGCGCACTTTCTGATACAGCGCGGCATCATCGAAGACGATATCAATGGTCAGATCAAACGGCCCGGCATTCTTGCTTTTGCAGATTCGCGCCAAATCACGGATGCGTGCCATTTGCTGCCTCAAACCTCCTCATAGGAAATCGGGAAAATCTCGCGCGGGTCATCCAACTCCAGCACGTGATAAATGCTGAAGCGATAGACTGGGCCAACTGGGATGTCGGAAGGCGAGAAAGGAAAGGCCATATTGCCTTCGCGGCAAAGCCGGCCTGGGAAATCCGTATGCAGCATATTGGTGCGCGCAATGCCAAGCACGGCGGCGGCGATTTCCTGCGTATCGGCAATCACTTCAATCACAAAGCCCACTTCATGGCCGGCAACATCACGCACTGGTTCACGCGCGCCCATCACGCCATCCAGCCCATAGGTGCGGATGGTGAGCGTATAGCTTTCCGGCGCGGCGCCGAAAGCCTGCGCCTTTTCCCGCACAATGCCGCGCACTTCTTCCAGGAATAGCGGCAGGCGCGCGATCAATAGCGGGTCGCGCGTGCCGCAGATGGAAATGCTGCGATAGCCCGCCATTTCCACACCTTCCAGCTTCACCGTGTATTGCGAAGCCGGGGTCCAGCGCATGCCGGAAATGCGCACGGCGCGATCACTCAGCGCATCAAAGCGACAATCCGAAGTATCCAGCATGCCGCCTGGTTCAATGTGATGAATTGGGCTGCTGTTTTCATGCAGCGAATGATTGGCGATGGAAAGCGGCGTGCAGCGACGAATGGGGTTCATCGGTTCGCATTCCACGCCATCTTCGCGCACCGTCACCAGCAGGCAATCATGGCCCTTCGGGATGGAAGGGGTCGCGCCGCACTCCAGCATTTTGCCGGCATACCAGGCGGGCGCGGGCGGCAATTGCGCGCGGATGGCGGCGGCAGCCCAAGGCGCGGGATCACTCGCGCGGCCCGCCAGGATCACCTGCGCGCCATTATCCAAAGCCTCCATAAAGGGTTCCGGGCCCATCATGGCGACAACACGGCTGGCGCGATCAAGAACATCGCTGGAAAGCGCTGGCTGATTACTGAGCGGGTGGATGCGCCCCGCCGCCAACCGGCGCTGTAATTCGGCGCGCGGAGGTTCGGCGCGGATCAGCGCCATGCGGAAATGCAGCCCTTCTTCCGCGGCAATGTCGCGCACCAACTGCGCTGTCAGATCAAGATGCGGATCGCCCCCTGCGCCGCCAGAGGTGCCAATCATCAGCGGAATGCCGGCGCCAATCGCGGCGCGCAGCATCAGGCGTAAATCGCGCTTGATCGCCATGGTGGAACAAAAAGGCACGCCCGCGCCCAGGTAATGCGGGCCAGGATCAACGCTGCCGCCATCAACGCCGATGATATGCGGGTCGCGCGCCATGCCGGCTTGCAGGCTCGCTTCCGGGAAACCGTAGCCCAGAATCGCACTGGTCGAGAGAAGGCGAATTTCCTTCATGCCGTTTCCTGCCGTTTATCGGCGCGGCTTACGCCACGCTTAGCATCAAGGCTGCCATGAAGAAGGCCGCGCGTATAGCGCCGCCGAGGCCTGTTACAGCAGCACCATATCGTCGCGGTGGATGATCTCATCCCGCCCGCGCCAGCCGAGGATCTTTTCCAAAGCTTCGCTGCGATGCCCGGCGATCAGCCGCGCCGCATCCGCATCATAAGCGCTAAGCCCGCGCGCCAATTCAACGCCTTCCGCATCGTGCACGCTGACGGGATCGCCGCGCGAAAAATCGCCTTCCACGGCGCGCACGCCGGCGGGCAGCAGCGATGATCCGCGCTTAAGCGCGCGGGCCGCGCCGGCATCCACCACCAGCGCACCAAGCGGCGCCAGGCTGCCCGCGATCCAGCGCTTGCGGGCGCTGCGGCCTTCCGGCAGCGGCAGGAACCAGGTGCAGCGCGCCCCTTCTTCCAGTGCGCGCAGCGGATGGTCACGTTGGCCGAGCGCAATCGCCATCGCCGTCCCGGCCCCGGTTGCGATGCGCGCGGCAATCAGTTTTGTCCGCATCCCGCCTGAGGAATAGCCGGGCGGCGGTTCGCCACCCATGGCCATGATTTCATCCGTCAGGCGTTCCACCACGGGCAGATGCTGCGCTGCCGGGTCCTTGCGCGGATCGGCCGTGTAAAGACCATCAATGTCGGACAGCAGCAGCAGCGCATCGGCCTGGATCATCTCGGCCACGCGGGCCGCCAAGCGATCATTATCGCCGAAGCGAATTTCCGCCGTGGCGACAGTATCGTTTTCATTGATCACGGGCACGCAGCCGAGATTGATCAGCGTGGCCAGCGTGGCGCGCGCATTCAGATAGCGCCGGCGATCTTCCGAATCTTCCAGCGTCAGCAGCAATTGCGCCGCATTCAACCCATGCGCGGCGAGGGCTTCCTGCCAGGCGCCGGCCAGGCGAATCTGCCCAACCGCGGCAGCGGCTTGTTTTTCTTCCAGCCGTAAGCGCCTGCGCGTCAGCCCCAGCGCCTTGCGCGCCAATGCAATGGCGCCGGAAGATACCACCACCACTTCAGCGCCCCGCGCCCGCAACGCCGCAATATCTGCGGCGACGGAAGCAAGCCAAGCGGCGCGCGGCGCGGCGGTGGCGTTATCCACCACCAGCGCGGAGCCGATCTTCACCACAATGCGCTTGGCATCCTTGAAGCGGGGCTGGGCCGGGTTGATCATACCGCTGCGCTTACCATGGCAAAGCGGGGCCTGTCAGCGCGCCGCCGCGATCATATCGGCCAGCGCGCGCAGCAATTCCGGCACGCCTTCACCGCTCGCCCCGCTGATCAGCATGACAGGCTTGCCGGCGGCGCGCGATAGCGCCTTCACGCGGGAAGTGCGCGCCTGTGGGGTCATCGCATCGGACTTGTTGAGTGCGACCAATTCCGGGCGATCTTCCAGCCCATGGCCATATTCGGCCAATTCGTGGCGAATCGTCCGATAAGCGCGAGCGGGATCGGCGGCCGAGCCATCCACCAAATGCAGCAGCACCTTGCAACGTTCCACATGGCCCAGAAAGCGCGTGCCAAGCCCTGCCCCTTCCGCCGCGCCTTCAATCAGGCCAGGCAGATCGGCGAGCACAAACTCCTCGGTCGCGTTCAGACGCACAACGCCAAGCTGCGGGTGGAGCGTGGTGAAGGGATAATCCGCAATCTTCGGGCGGGCCGCAGAAACCGCAGCCAGGAAGGTGGATTTGCCGGCATTGGGCAGACCAACCAGCCCGGCATCAGCAATCAGTTTCAGGCGCAACCACAGCCAGCGTTCTTCCCCCGGCCAGCCCTTATCGGCGCGGCGCGGCGCGCGATTGGTCGAGGTTTTGTAATTCGCATTGCCAAAGCCGCCATCGCCGCCGCGCGCCAGCACGACACGTTTGCCGAGCTTATCAAGGTCCGCGATCATGGTTTCGCGGTCTTCGGCGAAGATTTGCGTGCCCACCGGCAATTTCAGCACCACTTCGTCGCTGGCCGCGCCGGTGCGGTCAGACCCCGCACCATTGCCGCCCTTGCGCGCCTTGAAATGCTGGGCGTAGCGGAAATCAATCAGCGTATTCAGGCCAGCGACGGCTTCGGCGATCACATTCCCGCCCTTGCCGCCATTCCCGCCATCCGGTCCGCCAAATTCGATGAATTTTTCGCGCCGAAAGGCGACAACGCCATCGCCGCCATCGCCGGCCTTTACCCAGATTTTCGCCTCATCAAGGAACTTCATGGGTCAATCCGTGGGGCATCACGGCCCCAAAAACAAAACGAGGGTCCCAAGGGACCCTCGCCTTCAGGGATATACTGGAAGCTAGGGTTATTCCGCAGCCTGCGGCAGCGGCTGCACATTGACATGCACGCGGCCTTCGGACTTGCGTTCGAACACCACGCGGCCATCCACGGCGGCGTGCAGGCTATGCTGGCGGCCAGCATAGACATTGTCACCCGGGATCATCTTGGTGCCGCGCTGCGTGACGATGATAGAGCCGGCATTGACCGACTGACCACCAAACAGCTTCACGCCGAGGCGCTTACCGGCAGAATCGCGACCATTGCGCGAAGAACCGCCTGCTTTCTTATGTGCCATGGCTGGGTCCCTTTCCGATCAGGCAGCGTTGATGGAGGCGATGCGCAGCACGGTCTGATGCTGGCGATGGCCGTTCTTGCGGCGGCTATTCTGACGGCGGCGCTTCTTGAAGATCAGGATGCGGTCGCCGCGATTCTGTTCCACCACGGTCGCGGTCACGCTGGCGCCCGGCACGGTCGGCGCGCCGATGGCCAGGCCCGCTTCGGTCGCGATGGCCAGAACGTCATGGATCGTCACGGTGGCGCCGGGTTCGGCATCCAACCGTTCAACGGTAAGCACGGCGTCCGGCGTGACGCGGTATTGCTTGCCGCCGGTGCGGATAACTGCATAGGTCATGGGGATGCCCCGAAACTCTTTCTAAAGCGTGACTGCCAAGCCCCTGCCACAGGCAAAAGCCCACCGCCCCAGGCGCAGGGCGCCGGGCCGGAAAGAGCGCGCATATAGACGGGTGGGTCGGGCCCGTCAACGCTGGAGATTGCGCGGAGGGGCCGAGGCAATTATAGGGGGGCTCTGTTCTGGGGGAGGGCCATCTTCCCCGTGCCGCTGGAGAGGTGCCGGAGCGGTCGAACGGGTCGGTCTCGAAAACCGAAGTACGGGCAACTGTACCGTGGGTTCGAATCCCACCCTCTCCGCCAGATTTCCGTCGCTAACTGGTCCTAGCCCCGAAAATGGCCTCCGTTTCTTTGAGGATTTCAAAGGAATTCGCGAAGGCGACTAAACCTCTCAGACCCCGATCAGGCCGAAAATGGGTCTCTGAAGCCCTTTCGTCTCTTTTCGACCAAACCTCGCCAAAATTGGTTTACTTAAAGAAAATCTCATATTTTCAATACCCTAAGAATTTTTCGGACTTGCCCAGTTCGTGACGGTTCTCTCGCCTGTCGAGAAAAAATGGGCCTTAAGCCGAGGTAGGCGTAGAGGCGCTTGGTGGGGCGAATCAGACGATACTACTGCGTAGCGGCGGGGGCACAAAAACCGTCTCCCACTAATCTTAACTTCCTCAGATCAGCGGCGCACACACTCGGCGCGGACCATTCCTTGTGTCGAGCGTGGCGATCACCGCCTCCACCCCATAGGCGCTGGCGAGCATCTCGGCAGTGACCAATGCCTCAGGTGGCGCGGGACCCACCAGCGCGCCCGCATGCAGCAGCATCGCGGCATCACCCACCAAGAACGCGTGATCCGGATGATGGGTGGTCATCAAGACCGCAAGCCCATCACGCGCCGCAAGGGCACGAACCTCACGCAGTACAAGCGCCTGATTGCCGAAATCGAGGCTCGCGGTCGGCTCATCCAGCACAAGGCACTGCGCCTCCTGCGCCAGGGCGCGCGCGATCAGCACAAGCTGCCGTTCTCCGCCGGAAAGCTCTGTGACGGGACGATCAGCAAGGCGGGCGATGCCAAGCCGTTCGAGTGCTTCTTCCGCAACCCGCATATCCTGCGCACCAGGCGCGGCAAGCAGGGGCAAGCGCGCGGCGCGCCCCATGGCAACAACATCGCGTGCCGCATAGGCAAAGCCACCAGGTGTTGCCTGCGGCACATAGGCCAGGCGGCGCGCAACATCGCGCCGCGAAAGCGCCGGCAGGGCCTGATCGCCAAGCCTGACCTCGCCAGCCAGCGGCGGCAGCAATCCAAGCAGGGTGCGAAGCAGCGTTGTCTTGCCACCGCCATTCGGGCCGAGCAGACACAACACCTTGCCGGGTTCAAGCGCGAAGGAGATATCGGCAGCGATGATGCGCTGACCATAACCAACCGATAAGCCGCGCGCTTCCAGCAGAAATGTCATGCCGCACTTCCACGCCGCAGGCGTACCAGCAGCCACAGAAACAGCGGCGTTCCCAACACTGCGGTAAGGATGCCCAAAGGAAGTTCGGTTCTTCCCGCGACACGCGCCAGCGTATCAACAAACAGCAGAAAGGCAGCGCCAAGCAGCGCCGAAAGCGGGATCAATCGCCGCAAATCCGGCCCTCCAAGCAGGCGCGCCATATGCGGCACCACAAGCCCAATCCAACCAACCGCACCCGCCAAGGCGGTGACAGAAGCCGTGGCAAGCGTTGCCCCTGCAACCGCGCCTGCCCGCAGCGCCGCCGTATTCACGCCAAGGGCGCGGGCTTCATCTTCGCCAAGGGTGAGCAGGTTCAAGCGCCATCGCAGCAGCAATAGCAGCACAAGCCCCATAATCGCAGCCGGGGCGGCAGCCAGCATGTCATTGGGTGTTGCGCCGGAAAGCGTGCCCAGCAGCCAGAAGGTGATGGCCGGTAATTGATTATACGGGTCGGCAAGGATCTTCAGCAGGCTGATGGCTGCTCCCATCAATGCACCTAAGGCAATACCCGCCAGGATCAGAACCAGCACCGGGTCCCCCTGGCCCCTTACCGTTGCGCTGAGCGCAGCCACCGCCGCGACAGCGGCAATGCCGCCGGCAAAGGCCATGCCCTGAACCGCCGCAACTGGCAGGCCGAGGAAAATACCAAGCACCGCCCCAAGCGAAGCGCCGGCTGAAACGCCTAGTAGATCTGGTGACGCCAAAGGATTGCGGAACATGCCCTGAAAGGCAGCACCCGCCGCTGCCAGGCATGCCCCGACCAGGATCGCCGCAGCGACGCGAGGTGCGCGAATATTCCAAAAGACAATCGCGCCCGTTCCGGTATCCGCACCGGTCAGGATCGCCCAAAGCTGCGTGGGCGTAATCGGGAAGCGCCCAACCGCCAACGCGCCGAGTATCGCCACAAACAGGGCAAGGATGCCCACGCCCCAGGCCAATGTTCCGCGCCTCACGCTGGTAGCGGCATGGCTGGGCGCAGCAGAGCCTCGATCTGGGAGGGCTCAGGACGGCGATGATAAAAAAGGTCATGAAAATCAGCGACCGCCGCAGCAAGCCCATCTGGTCGGCGCAGCCCAAAGAGAACGGGCAACCACATCAGGCCCAAAAGCCTGTTCACCGCAGGCGGAAAATCCACCCAGCCAAAAGGTAGGCCTGGCGCCAAGGCGACACGCCCTGCACGCACGGCAGGCACGGCGGACCATAGCCGATCTGTTCTTATCGTCGTCAGGAATTCCGGGTGGATGGCGATGATCCAATCAGGATTCCAGGCAAACACCTGCTCCATACTGATCTGGACCAGACTGCCGGCGCCAAGCGCTGAAGCCGCAACATTTTCGGCACCGGCGAATTCGATGATTTCAGTATTGATGGACCCGGCAACGCCAGTCTCAAGCCCGCGTGGCCCGCGCACGTATAACACGCGTGGGCGTCCCTTGCGGCGTAACGCCTCCGCAGCCTCCAGGGCATCAGCGATGATGCGCTCGGCGGTGCTGGCGCGCATTTCCGCATCCTGCTGGCGGCCCAGAATGGCGCCGAGCAACCGATAGGTTTCGGGTATCTTTGCAAGCGCCCCATCAAGCAGCAGGGTTGGTAAAGCGGTCTGTGCCTGCACCCGCTCCATCAGGGAAACAAAGACAGGCCGTACCGACCCGTAATCCAGCACCAGATCGGGCTTTTCCCGCAGCACGGCTTCAATATTCGCGGTATTGTCGCGCCCGGTCAGACGCCCGATTTCCGGCAGGCTGGCGGCCTCCGGCAGCATGAAGGCCGCCTCGGCGGGGCGCGGTGGGCGGGCCGGCCAGCCCAGAAGCATTTCAGGCGCCAGGGTATAGAGCAGGATCGCCGCCGGCGGACCCGCTGGAAAGATGCGCCTGATCTGATCCGGCACGCCAATGCGCCGACCGGTTGCATCCGCAACCATGCGTTCCGCACGCCCCGGGGCGGCGAAAAGACACGGGGCAGCAAGCAGGGTGCGGCGCGACAGCAAAGGCCTAAGCCTGAGTGCCAACCATGACATCGGAAGCCTTGATCACGGCCACAGCCTGTCCGCCAATCGCAAGGCCAAGCTCTTCGGCGGATTCATTCGTGATGGCCGCCGTGACAATGACGCTTGGCGCTACCTCAATCGTCACATGGGTTGTCGTGACACCCTTGCGAATGCCGGTAATGACGCCAGGAAATTGGTTTCGGGCAGAAAGCCTGAGCATGGTGAAGCCTTTCATCCAATCAGCGGTTGGGCAGCCCTGGGGCCACAAAGCCGTGGCGGTCCAGGATGGCCTGAGCGGCGGGAGATAGCAGAAACATCGCGAATTGGGTGGCCTCTGGCCGATCCGACAGCAAAATCATCCCGTAATCCGCTGCGACCGATAGCGCTGCGGGCACGGCGACCTGCCGCAGCGATGGGTCGGCGGCACGCGCCAATACGGCATTGGTGCAATAGGTTAGGAAGATATCGGCGGCATTGCGTTCAAATTGCCAAGCATAGAGATCGCGCCCTTCGGGTGGCCGCGCACTATCCGGCCCACCTGTCAGCAACAAGGCCTTGCCTTCCAGCGAGGCCTTGGCGCCCGGGCGCAGCGCTTCGGCGCGGGCGAATAGGGCAAAGGCGTAATCGCCGGCGGGATCGGCGCGCGGCGTGGAGGTACCAAGCCGTATTGCCGGATCAAGCAGCCGGTCCAGCAAGGTATCGGGGGTAACCTCAAGGCCCTGGCGCGTGATGGCGCAAAGCGCGTTGCGGGCGAATAACACTGTAGGACGATTGCGTTCGCGCCCAACCGCTTCTGGATGTTCCATATTGGCTGAGGCGAAGACCTCGAAGGGCTCACCGGCTGCGATACGCTGCCGCAACAGACCAGAAGGCGCGTAGGTTTGCGTGACCGTGGTCCCGCCTGCGCCACGCGCGAAGGTTTGCGCAACCTCCGCAAGCGCTGCCCTGAGCGACCCGGCTGCGGCAAGACGGACGGGTTCGGCTGATGCTGGCATGGCAAAGAGGACCACGGCGAGAAATGCGGCAATCCTCATGGCATCAACCCACACGCTGGGAAATGGGGCGCAGCGCTATACGGCGGAGCCGAAATGGTGGGGTATGGTGAATGGAACATGGCGCGTCTCCGTTGAGGCTCTCACACGGCGGCGCCACTCAGCGCGAAGCGCGGGCGAGAACCCAGGCAGTTCGTGCCTGTGGGAGGCGCCAAAATTGGCGCAACACAAGGCAAAACCAGTCGAGTGTCGCCTAGCAAATTGTCTTGGCAGCGTCACCAGCAGACGAACGCGAAGCACTATAAGGCCGACTAAAAAATGCGCGCCACCTGCTCCCCCCACGGCAGCTTCGCCAACTCCACCATTTCATTGATCGAAATCGCCGGCGCCCGCCGCTTCACAACCAGCGCCTCCAACACCCCGGGCGCCAGATAGGCCAGCCGGATCATCCGGCCGATAAACCGCTCAGAAACCCCCTCCTTCCCCGCAATATCCTGCAGGGTGGAAGCCTCCCCCTCCTCCAACTGCCGCCGCCACTTCCAGGCCCGCGCAATGGCCCGCAACACATGCGGGTCCTGGCCATGGCTGCCGGGCAACCCCGCATCCTCGGGCGGCAGGATCTTTGGCCGCCCGTTGCGCTTGCGGAGGGTCAGTGGGATCACAACCCGGATGCTGGTGGCAGTCTCACTCATGCAAAGGCCTCCTCTTTCGCGGGCAGCAGCATGTCCCGCAGGACCAGACCGAGCCCTTCCTTACGCAGATCAACCGCGATGCCATTCGTGCCGACGGTGATGCGCTCGACCAGCAATTGGACGATGCGCGCCTGCTCGGCCGGGTACAGCGCGCCCCAAAGCCGCTCAAACCCGGCAAGGGTCGCAACCACGGCGGCTTCCTCTACCGGCGCGCCTTCGCGGCGCAGCGCGGCAATGGTGCGGGCGGTAATTTCCGGGGCGCGGATCATGCGGTGGATTTCGCCAATCACCGCGTCCTCCACCATCGGCGCCGGCAACCGCAACGGACCCGGGTTTTCGTCCAGTGGCCGGTTGCGGATCACATCCATGGAAACATAGTAGCGATACTGCCGAGAGCCCTTCTTGGTGAAAGCCGGCGTCATGGCGCAGCCGGTCTCGGTAAAGATGAGCCCCTTCAGCAAGGCCGGCGTGCGTGCCCGGGCATTGGCGGCACGCAGCCGCGGGCTGATTTGCAGAATGCTATGCACCTTGTCCCACAGGCTGCGATCAATGATCGGCGCATGCTCGCCGGGGTAGGAAACGCCCTTATGCGTGGCCTCGCCCGGATAGACCCGGCTGTTCAGCAGCCGGTAGATGTAGCCCTTGTCGACCAGCCTTCCGCTTTTGGTGCGCACGCCTTCCGCCACCAGCGCCTTGGCGAGTTTGGTGGCGGACCCGATGGCCACAAAGCGCTTGAAAATCATCTGCACCGTCGCTGCCTCGGCTTCGTTGATGATCAGCTTGCGGTCGCGCACGTCATAGCCCAGCGGCACATAGCCGCCCATCCACATGCCCCGCTTGCGAGATGCCGCGAATTTGTCGCGGATGCGTTCGCCGATCACCTCGCGCTCAAATTGCGCGAAGGACAGCAGGATGTTCAGCGTGAGGCGGCCCATGCTCGTGGTGGTATTGAAGGACTGCGTGACGGAGACGAAGGTTACCTGGTTGCGATCGAAAATCTCGACCAGCCTGGCGAAATCCATGAGCGAGCGTGACAGACGGTCAATCTTGTAGACCACGATCACGTCAATCAGCCCGGCTTCGACATCGGCCAGCAGGCGCTGCAGCGCGGGGCGTTCCAGCGTGCCGCCGGAGACGCCGCCATCATCATAGGGCTCGCGGATGGCGGCCCAGCCTTCGGAGCGTTGGCTCGCGATATAGGCCTCGCAGGCTTCGCGCTGCGCATCGAGGGAGTTGAATTCCATGTCGAGCCCTTCCTCGCTCGACTTACGCGTATAGATGGCACAGCGCAGGCGGCGCGGCGTCTGCAATACGGATCCTGGTGCGCGGTTCATCGCGGATCCCGCCCGGCCTCACGCAGGCCGAAAAAGCGATAGCCATTCCATTGCGTGCCGGTGATGGCGCGCGCGACGGCCGAGAGCGATTTGAATTTCCTGCCCTGCCAATCGAAGCCATCGCGCAGCACTGTCACGCTATGCTCGGCGCCATCCCATTCGCGCAGCAGGCGCGTGCCGGGAATTGGCTTGCGCGGGTCGGTCATGATCGCTTTGCGGGTGTTCTTGCCCTCGAGTTCCTTGACCAGCAGGTCGAGCACGCGGCGCGTGTCGCGCGAAAGCCCGCCCAGCATGAGTTCCTGGATGCGATTGCCGAGGCGCACTTCCAGGTAGCTTCGGCTGTTATTCGGCGCGGGAGTGCCAAAGAGCGCTTCCCATCGTTGCTTGAGTTCGACCACGCTCATTTTCCGCAGCGCCGCCAGCTGCGCGACGACGCTGGCATCGCTTGGGCCGGCGTTCATTCGAACCGGTTCTGCTTCAGGGTTTTTCTTCAGTACTGCCATCAACTTTCTCCGACGCGGTTGGTTGGTTTGCGACGACCAACACGGCGTTTGAGGGCGAGAATGTCGAATGAACTTTCTCTGTTTTCGGCAGATAAAGAGCTTGCCTCCTGGGCCTGAATTCGCCTCAGCCCGGTGGCCAGGATGCGCGCGACTTCATCCAGGCGCTCCGGTCCGGAGAGGCACTCGGCAGGTAGGGGATTGGGGCCGGAGAGAGCGTTGCGCATTGAGACCGTTCGTGATTGGGGGCGGTTGGCCGAGAGATGCGGTAGGCACCGAGTAAAAACAAGTAAAAACAACAGCTTGAGAAAAATTAGCAACTGCTGCGAAGGGCTGCGAAATCCTGCAAACCGACGTTTCTCTGCCCTTGGGTGGCCTGGCGGGTTCAATTTTGAGACACCGATTCGGGTCCCATTAAGCTCAATGCCTCGAATGCTCCAGCACAACGGCTGGTAGAAATACCGGTTTTTCCTCTTTTCCGTGTTCTTGGTATGTTCTATATTGCGATTGTCCCTCCCCCCCGATCGAGAAAGGGCTTTGTATGGCAACAATTACGTCGTTTTTTCGCAAAACCCCTGTGCCAAGCCTTCAGGCCTATTTTGAAACCAAATCCTTCAACCTTCCCCCCTCGGTTGTTTGGACAGAGTCCGAAAGTGATGTCGCCTCGGCCCTGATTGCTGCGCTTGATTCATTGGCAGAAGCGGACCGCGAGGCATTGATCCTAGAAGTTGGGCGGATCATCGCTCTCTCTGACGAGCCTGGGCAGAACGCCCTGCTGGATGTCGTTCAGAATCGCCGTCAGTTTGACTTGGTGGAAGGGGGGCATAACCGCGCCCTCTGGATGCTCATGCATGAGCCCCGTGCGTTTCAGCTGGCCGAGGATATACAGCGACAATCAGGATGCGATGAGCGCGACAATCAGGATGAGATTGCGCGGCTGGATTTTGGGATGATTGTCGCTATTTTTGGTTTTTGCAATGCCTGATTGACGCTGGGGCTGAA
>JADCGF010000028.1 GCA_020249145.1 Roseomonas sp.
AGCGCAGAGAGCGCGGCCCAGGGAACCACCGCATCCATCTCAGCCAGGAAGCGTGCTCGCCGTGTCTGCTTGTGGGGGCGATCAAAGCCGAGGCTGGAGAAGCTTTTTTGCCGCATGGAGGCCACGCTCAACGCTTGAAGGGCCGATGCCAGACAGAATCAGAAAATCAATAACACGCCAAGGGGGTAAGAATAAATCAGAGGTTCCTTAGGCTTCCCTCAGCTTTTCCGGATAACCACGAGGCTATTGTCCCCAAGCCCAAGATTGGGCCGCAACATGGTGACATAATCCACAATGTAGCGGGTTTTGCTGAAGAATTCCTTGTAACGCAGAAGGTCACTTGGGTTGACATCTTCGATCACGTAAATGCCGTGATCCGCCAAGTGACTGATCGAATGGGTGAAAAGGCAGCTACCTGCTTCAAACACATGTAAGCCATCATCCAACATGAAATCGAAACCTGTCTCACCAACCTGCTGCCAGAAGGCCGCAATCGCCGCAGGATCACGCTGGTCAATGTAAATGGTCTTGATCCGTTCATCGGTAAAAAGGATATCGCGGTCTATATCGGCGCCATAGATCATGGCATTGGGGAAATAATCGCGCCAAACGCGCAATGATGCGCCGGGCTTGCCATTTTCCTTCATTGAAGAAGCAAGATTTGGATTATTGGTTCCGAGCCCGCATTCGAAAACCTTCGTCACCCCATGCCGACAATGCCCAAAAAGCCGTTCGTAGTAATCGGCGTAGTTGTGCGATGGCCAGGGGTAGGGATGGCCACCGGGCTTAAGCTCCCCCTTGTCTGAACCATATTGGTCACAAAGCGCACTCAAGACAGACCTGGCGTTCTTGCCGTGATGGATGGTCGTTCGAAAGCCCAGCCCCGCATTCATCAGGTCAGCGAATTGAGCAAGGCTCAAGGGTTTTGCTGCATTCTCCAAAGACTTCTTCCTCTGTGAACAGTTTAGCGCGCTATTGATGCCCCGTCAGGGCGGCGTGTAGGGCACGCTTTCGGAATTCATGCAAAGCTTTCTAAATTCAGCTATAGCATTCGTGGATCTATGCTGGAAAGGCAACGTAATGCAAGACATCTTCCCCCTTTTGCTGGCGGCAGCCTTTTGGATCGCAACGCATAACGGGCTCGCCAGCGGCCTGATGCGGGCCAGGCTGGTCGCTGGCCTTGGCGCGAATGGCTTTCGCATTGTCTATTCCATCCTGTCGGTGGTTGCCTTGGTGCTGCTCGTGCGCGCCTCGGGCGCGGCTGACCACGTGCCGATCTGGACCGCGCCGGCCTGGCTCCGCCTGATACTGGCGCTGATCATGCTACCCGCCTTCCTGTTTTTCGCCGGCGGGCTTTTGCGCAACCCAACAGGTATCGGCGGAGAGGGTCTCGCCGGGCAGCAGGCGCGCGGCATTCAACGCGTCACGCGCCACCCCATGCTGTGGTCTTTCGCGCTTTGGGCTTTGGTGCATGTGCTCGGCAATGGCGATCTGGCGAGTGTGATCTTCTTCGGCACCTTCGCCATCAGCGCCTTCATCGGCATGCCTTCCATTGATCGCAAGCTGGCGGCACGCGACCCGGCGGCGGCGGCGAAGCTACGCGCCGAGACCTCCATCCTGCCCTTTGGCGCCACATTGGCCGGGCGCAATCGGCTGGTGTTGGCGGAAATCGGCTGGCTCGCGCCAGCGCTCGGGCTGATCGGCTGGGCTGTGACGCTGCATTTCCATGCGCGTTTCTTCGGAGTGCCGGCGCTGTTGCCCTTCTGATCCGCGCTTGCGTGCTGGGCACCACGGGGGGTATTTCGGCCAGCATAGGTTGAGGAGTTGTTCCGCATGCAAGCCGCCGCCGCGCCGCGCCCCGTGATGCTGGTCATTCTGGATGGCTGGGGCTGGCGGGACGAAGTTGCCGATAACGCCGTGCGCCAAGCCAAGACGCCTAGCTTTGATTCGCTTTGGGCATCCTGCCCCCATGCTTTCCTGAAGACCTCGGGGCTCGATGTCGGGCTGCCAGAAGGGCAGATGGGCAATTCTGAGGTCGGGCATCTCAATATCGGTGCCGGGCGCGTGGTGATGCAGGATTTGCCGCGCATTGATGCTGCCATCGCCGATGGGTCCTTCGCGCAATTGCCGGCACTCACAGGGTTGATCGCGAAGCTGAAAGCCTCGGGCGGCACCTGCCATTTGATGGGCTTGCTCTCCCCCGGTGGGGTGCATGCGCATCAGAACCAGGCGGTGGCTTTGGCGAAACTGTTGTCAGGGGCGGGCATTCCGGTTGCCATTCATGGCTTTACTGATGGGCGGGATACGCCGCCGCGCGCGGCCCCCGAATATCTGAAGCGCTTCGAAGCTGATCTTGCAGGTGTTGCGGGCGTGCGCATCGCCACCATCATCGGGCGCTATTTCGCGATGGACCGCGACAAGCGCTGGGAACGTGTGGCGCAAGCCTATCACGCGATGGTGGAAGCCAAGGGCGTTGCCGCCCCAACCGCTGCTGCCGCCATTTCAGCCGCCCATGCCGCCGACAAGACCGATGAATTCATCCCGGCCAGCGTGATTGGTGATTACGCCGGCATGAAGGATGGCGATGGCATTCTCTGCTTCAATTTCCGCGCCGATCGCGCGCGGGAGATTCTAACTGCGCTGCTCGATCCCGGTTTTGATGGTTTTGCGCGCGCGCGAATGCCAAGCTTCGCTGCTGCTGTCGGCCTTACGGAATATAGCGATGCGCTGAATGCGCATCTCGCTACCGCCTTCGCGCCGCAATCCATGGTGGATAAGCTCGGCGAAGTGGTGGCGCGTGCGGGGCTCAAGCAACTCCGCATGGCGGAGACGGAAAAATACCCCCATGTCACCTTTTTCCTGAATGGCGGCGAAGAAGCAGTTTATCCCGGCGAAGAACGCATCATGGTGCCATCGCCCAAGGATGTCGCCACCTATGATCTGAAGCCGGAAATGTCGGCGCCGGACCTCACGGAAAAAGCCGTGGCGGCGATCAACAGCCGCGCCCATGATCTGATTGCGCTGAATTACGCCAATGCCGATATGGTGGGCCATACGGGCAGCCTTGCCGCCGCGACGCGCGCGGTTGAAGCGGTGGATATCGGGCTTGGGCGCATAGTCGCGGCACTGAAAGATGTGGGCGGCTGCCTTTTGGTCACGGCGGATCACGGCAATGCCGAATTGATGAAGGACCCCGCCACCGGCGGGCCGCATACCGCGCATACCACCAATGTTGTGCCGGCCATCCTGATGGGCGGCCCGCAAGGTGCCACGCTGCGTGATGGTCGGCTGGCGGATATCGCGCCGACTCTGCTTGCCTTGCTTGGCCTGCCGCAGCCAGCGGCGATGACGGGGCAGTCCCTGCTTGGCTAAGGCGCGCGCCGCCTTCGCGCTTTTCCTGCTGGCGCTGCCGGGCTTGGCGCTGGCGCAGCCTTCGCGCGAAGCCCTGGAAGAAGCCCGCCTCACCGGTGCCGCCAGCCGCGCCGCTGCCGAAGCCGCCGCACGCGAAGCCGAAGCGGCAGCGGCGGAAGAAAGCGGCCTCGCGCGCCAGCGCGTTGCCATGGCAGCGCGGGTGCAGGAAGCCGAACGCGCGCTTGAAGCAGCAGAACAGCGCAAGCAACGCGCCGAGTCCGAAGCGGTGACGGCCTATAACGAAGCAGCTTCCCGCGCTGCTGCCCTTGCGCCAATGATGCCTGCCATGCGGCGCCTCGCGCTATGGCCAGCCGAGACCCTGCTCGCCCAGCCCGCCCCACCGGATGAGGCTCTGCGCGGCCTTCTGGTCCTGCAAGGCATGGCCCGCCAAATCCGTACCGAGGTTGAGGTTCTGCACCTGGCCCATGCTGAGGCCGAGCGGCGCAAACGCATCGCCGCCGCGGAAGCCAGCATGGTCGCTGCGGCAGAAGCGGAACTACGGCATGCGGCAGAGGCTTTGGATGCCGAGATCACCGAGACCAGGCTGCGCGAGCACGGCGCGCGCGCGACGCAAAGGGCGGAAGCCCAGCGCGCGCAGGAAGCGCTGGCCCGCGCCAATGACCTTGCGGAAATGCTGACGGCTTTGGAACGTGAGCAGGCCAGGCAGGCGGTGGCTGCCGCAGCGCGGGCGCGCCAGGAAGCCCAGGCCAGGGCGCGGGAAGAAGCGCGCCGGCCGCGCCCGGCGACCCCTGTCGCGGTCCCGCAAGCCTTGCCAACGCCAGCGGAGATGGGCCGCCCCGCCCCGGTCCATGGGCGGATCAGCATTGCCTTCGGCCAAAGGGGCGAAGCCGGGCCGGCGCGGGGTGTCACCTTCTCCGCTACGGCAGGTGCGCGGGTGGTCAGCCCCTGCACCGGGCGCGCGGTATTCGCCGGCCCCTTCCGGCGCTTCGGGCAGATCATCATTCTGGAATGCGGCCCCGGCCTGCATCTTGTCCTGGCGGGGTTTGAGGCTTTGGATACCGAAGCGGGGGCGGCGCTCCTGGCCGGGGAGGCGCTTGGCCGACTCGGCGACGGGGCGGATGGGCGGAGCGTGCTCTACATGGAATTACGCCGCAATGGCCGGGTGGTGGACCCCGTGCCCTGGCTTGGCGGGGCCGAATAGCGGCCCGCGTGATTTTTCGGCGGGGAAACGCGTTCTGGAGTCGCGCAAAGCACTATGAATGTCTATGTTACCCAGGGGTGTTCTGGCTCCGGCCGAGTGATGAGAAGGATTGCGGCGCATGAAGCGCGGAATTTTGCGTTATGCGGGGATTGGCGCGGCCTTTGCCGCCGGCGTGGTGGTGGGCCCCATGGTCGCTGCCTGGGCACAGGAAGGCAGCCGGGCTGAGACCTATCGGCTGCTGAACCTGTTTGGCGATGTGTTCGAAAGGGTGCGCGCCGAATATGTGGAGCCGGTCAATGACCGGGACGCGATCGAAAACGCGATCCAGGGCATGCTGTCCAGCCTTGACCCGCATTCATCCTATTTGAACCAGCGCAGCTTCCGCGACATGCAAACCCAGACCCGCGGTGAATTCGGCGGGCTTGGGATCGAAGTGACGCAGGAAGGCGGCTATATCAAGGTGATCAGCCCAATTGATGAAACCCCTGCGGCGCGCGCTGGGGTCCGGCCGGGTGACTTCATCACGCATTTGAATGGCACTTCCGTGCAGGGCCTGACGCTGCAGGAGGCCGTGGAACAGATGCGCGGCCAGCGCAACACGCAGATAAGGCTCACCATTCGTCGCCAGGGCACGGAACGGCCGATTGAACTGACGCTGACGCGTGATGTCATTCGCCCGCAAGTGGTGCGCTTCCGGCTGGAAGATGGCAATCTGGGTTATGTGCGGATCACTTCCTTCAACGAACAGACGGAAGCGGGGCTGCGCCGGGCGGTGCAGCAATTGAAGCAGCAGGCGCAAGGCGGGCTTAAGGGATTGATCCTCGATTTGCGCAATAATCCGGGCGGGTTGCTTGATCAGGCCGTGCAGGTCACCGATGATTTCCTGACGCAGGGGGAGATTGTTTCCACCCGCGCGCGCCGGACGGAAGATGCGCAGCGCTGGAATGCCAAGGCGGGCGATATCGCGGATGGGCTGCCGATTGTGGTGCTGATCAATGGCGGCAGCGCGAGTGCGAGTGAAATCGTCGCTGGCGCTTTGCAGGATCATCGCCGCGCGGTGGTGGTTGGCGTGAAATCCTTCGGCAAGGGCAGCGTGCAAACCGTGATGCCCGTGCCCGGCCACGGCGCCATCCGGCTGACCACGGCGCGCTATTATACGCCATCGGGCCGGTCCATCCAGGGCACGGGGATTGAACCCGATATCGAAGTGCTGGCAACGCGGGAAGAAACCCGCGCCGCCCAGCCGCCTCGTGATAGGGAAGCGGATTTGCGCCGATCGCTGCGCAATGAAACCCAGGCGGAAACCCGCGCGCCGATCCCACCGCCGCCGCTTAATCTGCCGGCGGGCCTGGTGGAACGCGTGGCGCGCCAACCAGCGGAAGGCGCCCCGGCCTTTGATCCGACCAAGCCGGAAACGGATCATCAACTTCAACAGGCTTTAATGCTGTTGCGCGGCATGGCTTCGGCGCCACGCGGCGGACAGCGCTGAGGATATGATGGCAGAAGGATTGCCGCGCCGGGTATTCGCCGGCTGGCGCGGGCTTGGCATATTCTGGGTGCTGATGCTGCTGCTACTGGGTGGCGGCGGGCTTTGGCTTGACAGGCTCGGCCCGCCCGACCCGCATGAGGAGGCCGTGGCCGAGGCTGCGCAAACGCCCGAACCCGCGCCTGCCCCCGCGCCGGTGGCTGAAACGCCAGCCTTGCCCATCACAACGCCTGAGCCCTCCGAAGCCTCTCCACCGCGCGTCCAGGCGGAAGCACCGGCGCCGGAGCCAGATGCGCCAAACGCCGAGGCATCGGCCCAAACCCCCGTCGCACCAGCGCCACCGCCACTTGATGTGCCTGTGGCCACGCCAGAATTTCCCCCCGCGCGGCCCATTGCCGCGCCCGATCCCGCCCTGTTGGAACCGGGGCGTTTTGGCGCGCTGCCGCGCGTGGGCGCTGATGGCCGTACCTCCATCCGCGCCTATGCCGGGCAGTTCGACCGGCAGGATACCCGCGCGCGCATTGGCGTCATTGTCGCCGATATCGGCATTTCCAATGCACAAACGGAAGACGCCATACGCCGCCTGCCGCCTGCCGTCACCTTTGCAATTTCGCCCTATGCACCGCGGGCCGCCCAGGTCGCAGAACGGTTGCGTGCCAAGGGTTCTGAAACGCTGATCGGCCTGCCGCTGGAACCCGCCGGCTATCCGCTGAATGATCCTGGGAATCGCGCCTTGCTGACCGGGCGTTCGGCAACGGAAAACATGGCCAATCTGGAATGGGTGCTGTCGCGCTTCCCAGGCTATGTCGGCGCCATCGGCGTGGTCGGTGGCATGCGGGGTGAACGCTTCGCCGCCATGGAACAAAGCTATTTCGCGTTGCAGGAATCGCTCCGCAATCGCGGCCTGTTGTTTGTGGATGCTCGCCCCGGTGTTGCCGGGCCAGGGCGCGCCTGGGGCCGTTCCGTGGATGTGATCCTGGATGAACCTGCGACGAGGACGGAAATCGAACGGCGCCTTGTGGAGCTTGAGACAATTGCGAAGGCGCGCGGTTCCGCGCTTGGCCTCGCGCATGCCGCAACGCCGGTGGTGGTGGATCGGCTGGTCGCCTGGGCGGCGGGGCTTGAACGGCGCGGCGTTGTGTTGGCCCCTGTTTCCGTGCTGATCCGTCGCCCGCCGGAGACTGCGGAAAACCGCACGCAATGACGCTGCCCCATCGGGATAATGTTGGCGCGCTGCTGTTCAATGCGGCGGGGCAGGTGCTGGTGGCGCGGCGCGCAGATTTGCCCAATGCCGAAGGGGCACCGGGTGGGTGGCAATTGCCGCAAGGGGGCATGGATGCGGGCGAGGATCCCGCCATTGCCGTGTTTCGTGAATTGGAGGAGGAAATCGGTACCGCCAAGGCCGAAATCCTGGCCGAACATCCGCGCTGGCTATTCTACGACCTGCCTCCAGAACTGATCGGCAAGGCCTTGGGCGGCAAGTATCGCGGGCAAAGGCAGAAATGGTTCGCGCTGCGTTTTCTGGGGGCTGACTCCGACATCCGGCTTGATCTTGATCCGCACCCGGAATTCGACGCCTGGCGCTGGGCGCCGCTTGGCGAATTGCCCATGCTTGCGGTCGCCTTCAAGCGCGCGATTTATGAGGATCTGGTGCGCGAGTTTGCGCGGTTTGGGGGGTGAGGCGGGGCGTTTTGCCCTTAGAGCATGCTGCGTTCACATGGGTTCACGCAACTCGCTCCAAGTTGTTGTTTTTCGAGCATCTTCACGCGTTCAGATTTGCCATCTGAACGCGATCTGCCCTAAACCCATCAAACCCCAACCAACCCGCGCTTGCGCAGCAGCGCATCCACCTGCGGCTTGCGGCCACGAAACGCCGTGTAAAGCGCCATGGGGTCCGCCGTATCGCCAGCCTCAAAAATGCTTTTCAGCCGTGCGGCGAGTTCCGGGTGGAAAGGATCGCCCGCTTCCTCAAATGCCTCAAACCCATCGGCGTCCAAAACTTCTGCCCAAAGATAGAAGTAATAGCCGGCGGCATAGCCATCACCGGAAAACAAATGCCCGAAATGGATCGGACGATGCCTGAGCGCCATGCCCTCTGGCATGCCAATCTCGGCCAGGAAGGTGGCTTCGAAGTCTTCCAGGGCCAAATCTTCTGGCTCCTCATGCCGATGCAGCGCCAAGTCAATCAAGGCACAGGATAGGTATTCCACCATGGCGAAACCTTGCCCGTCATTGCGCGCCGCCAGCACGCGGGCCAGTAGCGCCTCATCCAAAGCCTCGCCGGTTTCGTGATGGCGTGCATGGGTTTGCAGGGTCTCTGGCAGGCTCAGCCAATGTTCCATGACCTGAGAGGGGAATTCGACAAAATCGCCAAGCACCGCCGTGCCGGATTGGGATGGGTAGCGTGCGCGGCTCATTAGCCCATGCAGCGCATGGCCGAATTCGTGGAACAGCGTGCGCGCCTCATCAAAGGACAGCAGCGTTGGCGTGGCACGGGCGAGGTTATTGTTGTTGATGATGATGGGCGCGGTGCGCCCATTCAGGCCATCGGCCACACGAAAGCTGCTCATCCAGGCGCCGGAACGCTTGCCCGGGCGTGCGTAATTATCAAGCAGCAGCAAGCCCACATGATTGCCCGCTTCATCAAGCGCTTCGAAGCCGCGCAGATCAGCATGATAGCGTGGGATACCGGCGCGTTCTTCGAAGACAAGGCCAAACAGGCGCCGCGCTGTATCGAAAATGGCGCGCAACATGGCTTCCAATTCAAAATGCGGCTTAAGCGCGGCACCATCGAAACTGTGCTTCGCTTGCCGCGCCCGTTCCGCCCAATGGCGCCAATCCCAGGGCTCGATCGGACCGTTATGGCCGGCGGCGCGGGCAAAATCTTCAAGCTCGGCCTTTTCAATCGCGATGCGCCGCTTGGCCGGTTCCCAACAGGCACGGAGCAATGCCTCGGCGGCATCGGGGGAGCCCGCCATGGTATCGCGCAGGCGAAAGGTTGCGAAATCAGCCTCCCCCAGCAATTGCGCGCGTTCGCGCCGCAGCATCAGGATTTCGCGGATCAAAGGCGCATTCTCTCGCCCTTCTGTCAGTGCGCCACGCGCCGCAAAGCCGCGCCAGAGTTTTTCGCGCAAATCGCGGCGGGCAGAGAAGGTCAGGAAGGGTTCGGCGGAAGATCGCGAAAGCGTGAAGACATAGCCATCAAGCCCGGCGGCAGCGGCGGCTTCTTGCGCCGCCTGGCGGGCGAAATCTGGCAGGCCTTCCAGATCGGCATCGGTCAGCGCCATCCGCCATTCATTCTCATCGGCCAGCACATTCTGCCCGAAGCTTGTGTGCAGCGTGGCCAGGCGGGTGGAGATTTCTGCAAGCCGCGCGCGCGCGGTTTCATCTAGGCCGGCGCCAGCGCGCGTGAGGCGCAGATACAGCCGGCCCAGCAGGCGGCGCTGATCGGGCGCCAAATCCAGGCCTTCACGCGCGGCATACAAGGCGGAGACACGGTGGAACAGCGCCGGATCAAGCGCGATCGCCATGCGATGCGCGGCGAGCTTGGGCGCGATGTCGCGTTCCACCTGTTGCAGCTCATCCGTCGCGTGGCTCGCGGCCAGGTTGAAGAATGTCGCGCCAATACGGCTGAGCAAGCGCCCCGCACCTTCCAACGCTTCAACCGTATTGACGAAGCTTGGCGGCGCGGGATTGGCGCCGATGGCCGCGACCTCAGCGCGATGCGCTGCCATGGCGGCTTCAAAGGCGGGCAGGAAATGCGCGGGCTCAATGGCGCCAAAGGGCGGCAGGCCAAAGGGCGTGGTCCAGGGGGTCAGAAGGGGGTTTTCGGTCATGGTCCAAGGATGGGGCGGCGGGCGCGCGGCGTCGAGGGGTTTTCACTATTCTAAGAAGACGCGGCTTCGGCTAGAAGCGCGGTCCCAAGGCTGAATGGCCGGGAGAAATCATAGGGCCGGGACGCGGCAGGTGCCCGGCAGGAATAGGGAGGAAAACACCAATGATGCAACGCAGAACAGCTTTGGGCCTGGCCTTGGCGGCGGGGCTTGCCCCTCATTTGGCCCAGGCCCAGGCATGGCGCCCGACACGTCCTGTGCGTCTGGTGGTGCCTTTCGCGCCGGGTGGGTCGAATGACATTGTGGGCCGCATCATTGCGGAAGCCGCAGGCAATATTCTGGGCCAGCCCGTGGTGGTGGAAAACCGCGCTGGCGCGGGCAGCGTGATTGGCGCGGAACATGTCGCGCGGTCCCCGGCTGATGGTTACACCGTGCTGATCAATAGCGCGCATGCTTCGGTGCCCGCGCTGGTGGCGCGCGTTCCCTATGACACCATCAATGATTTCGTCGGCGTTGCGGTGGCCGGGTTTTCCCCGCATGTGCTGGCGGCCAATCCGCGCACGCCTGCGACGAATGCGGCGGAGCTGATTGCGCTGCTGCGCGCCAATCCGGGCAGGTTCAACTTCGCCTCTGCGGGGATTGGCAGCGGCGTGCATCTGGCGGGCGAGATCTTCCGTGGCATCAGCAATACGCAATTCGAAATGGTGCATTATCGCGGCGGTGGACCGGGTGTGGCCGCGCTGGTGAGTGGTGAGGCACAATTCGGCACCCCCACCATGGCATCATCCCTGGGGCAGGTGCGCGGCGGCGCCTTGCGGGCCTTGGCGGTCGCATCAAGCCAGCGCAGCCCCGCCTTGCCGGATGTGCCAAGCGCGACTGAAGCCGGCATTCCGGGTTTTATCTTTGAGGAGTTCTTCCCGATGCTGGCGCCCGCCGGCACGCAGGCCCCGATTGTGGCCGCCTTGGGTGCAGCGTTTCAGACCGCCATTCAGCAAAGCGCGCCGCGCCTGAATGAATTGGCGGGCGTTGTGCCGCGCGCCGGGTTTGAAACGCCAGAACAAGTCATGAATCTGGTGCGCGAAGGGGTGAAGACCTACACGGATGTGCTGCGCGCCGCTGGCGTGCGGCCGGAATAAGCGGCGCCATTACGTTGGCGTGTTCCGCGTAATGGGGGTTGCGCCGGGGGTACAGAGGCGCTGCTTACTGTGCTGTCGTTACGCCGTGGTGCTGTTTGAGGGGATCAGACTCACTCAGTTGCAGGCGACCACTGGATTGGCCTGGGATTTCATGTCAGTTGCGCTGGTATTCTGAGGCAGCGGCACGCAATTGGTGAGGCACGCGAATCCCAGCCAATGCGTGCGCGTCTAAGCCTGAGGAGCCCTATGTGAGTGCTGAATTGACAAAACGAGAAGTAGCGAGACGGCAACTTGGGGCAGCGTTGGCGCTATTTCTCGACAACAAAGATCCAGTAGCTGTGCACGTTCTTGCCCGCGGCGGCGGCGAAATAGCGCACCGGCTCGCCGAAATTGCAGGTGCTGAAACGTTTGAAGCTCACATTCTCGCGACATTTTCCGAGTTTGATCAACGCAAGCTAGCTGAGCTGCGCAATAAGTATTGGAACGCGTTCAAGCACGCAACAACACACAATGGAAAGGATCGCAATGACGCCGAAATTCTCGGTACATTCTCCGATGAAGCGAACGATGATCACCTCTTTTTTGGTTGGTATGATTTTGCCAATACGGGGGCGAGTTGGCCAATTGAGGCGCAGGTATTTCAGGTTTGGTACTTCGCCAAACGCGCTGACAGGCTAAGCGACGCTGTTGATCTAGCCAATCTCACTGTTTTGTTTCCTGAACTGTCCAAGCTCGACCGGTCAAAACAAAAGGCCCGTTTACGGAGTGCGATCCAGCGCTACCGACGACGTCGGGACATTATGGGAGACCGTCGAATTGACCCACGTCCGCTTGTCTTGGGGCCTTTCTAACCGGGCGGTATGCTGGCGCCAACCGGCACGCCGCCGGCGGCGGTGGCGGCACTCGGCACCGCATTCAGGGCCGCCATTCAGCAAAGCGCGCCACGCCTTGGTGAATTGGCGGGGGTGGTGCCGCGCGCCGGGCTTGAAACGCCGGAGCAGATCATGAATCTGGTGCGCGAAGGGGTGAAGAACTACACGGATGTGCTGCGCGCCGCTGGCGTGCGGCCGGAGTGAGCGGCGTTTCGTTTTGGGTGCGCCCTGGCTTTCGGGGCGCGCCTTCCTGCGTTGATACCTGTTACAGTCTGTAAAATCATCATCTGGCGCCATTGCGGATCGCTGCGGCGCCTTTCGCAAAACAGCGTCGTGACATCTTGAACTTTATGCCCTTGCGGCCCATCTGGGTTCCCGTTGGGGTCCGGGCCCCTCTGACGGCGAAGAGACTCTGTCATGTCGGACACCTTCCATCTGACGGCTGCACGAAGGCGCAGCCTGCACCTGGGAGATGTCTATGTCGTATCAGTACTCTTCATCGCCCTATGGCCGCGCCGAAAAGCCTATTCGGTGTGATGGTCAACGCGAAGCTGCGCTTGCGCGGTTTGAGCGTCTTGCCTGGCTTTTGGACAGCGCTATCCGTGTGCCTGGCACGTCCTTCCGCCTGGGGGCGGATGCGGTGGCCAACCTGCTGCCTGGGCTTGGCCCGCTGGTTTCAAAGGGCGTATCCGCCTGGCTGATCCTTGAGGCCTGGCGCCTTGGCGTACCCCGCAGCCTGCTGCTGCGCATGTGCGGCAATGTCGCGCTGGATGCGGCAATCGGCGCCGTGCCCGTGCTGGGCTGGGCCGCGGACGCCTTCTTCCGTGCCAACCGGCGCAATATGGCGCTGCTGCGCGCAGCAGTTTCTGTCGGCATACAGCACCCCGCGCGCCCTTCACCGCTTGTTCGGACCCAGCCCCGCGCCACGCGGCCGGCCACGGCTTGAACAGAACCTTATCCCTCGAAAACTGGAGATTGGCATGATCGAGTTACTGACAGGTAGCTTTCTTGCCACGCCCGTCTGGATGTGGCTGCTTTTCATCGGCGTTGTGTGCTTATTGCTGGTTCTGGACCTTGGCGTGCTCCACCGCAAGGCCAAGGAAATTGAAGTGAAGGAGAGCCTGATCCTCTCCGCACTTTACATCGGCCTTGGGCTCGCCTTCGGCCTCTGGGTCTGGTGGAGCTTCGACAACCTGAAGCCCGAGGGCGTTGGGCTGGATGGCGCCACTGCCGCGACGCTGTATTGGACAGGCTTCATCGTTGAGAAGACGCTGGCGATGGACAATGTCTTCGTCATTGCGATGATCTTCACCTATTTCGCGGTACCGCGCATCTATCAGCATCGGGTGCTTTTCTGGGGCATTCTGGGCGTGATCGTGCTGCGCGCGATCATGATCGGGCTGGGTGCGACCATTGTCTCCCAATTCTCCTGGGTGCTCTATGTCTTCGCGGTCTTCCTGATCTTCACTGGCGTGAAGATGTGGGTGATGGCCGAAGCCAAGCCTGACATCGCCAAGAACCCGCTGCTGAATTTCATGCGCCGGCGCTTCAACGTGACGGAGCAGCTGCATGGCGAGAAGTTCTGGGTGAAGCAGCCCCATCCGCAGACAGGCAAGGCGGTGTGGTTCATGACGCCGCTTTTCCTGGCGCTGGTGCTGGTGGAAGTTGCCGATGTGATCTTTGCGGTTGATAGCGTGCCGGCGATCTTCGCCATCACGACCGATCCGTTCATCGTTTACACGTCAAACATCTTCGCCATCCTCGGCCTGCGTGCGCTTTACTTTGCGCTGGCTGCCATAGTGCATCGCTTCCACTACCTGAAATATGCGCTTTCTGTGCTGCTGGTGTTCATCGGTTCCAAGATCTTCATCGCGGATCTTGCGTTCCCGGAGACAGGCAAGTTCCCGCCTGCCTTGTCGCTTTCCATTACCTTCGCGATCCTTGCGGCCGGTATTGCGTGGTCGCTGTGGAAGACCCGCGGTGGCAATGGCGGTGCTCCGAAAACGCAGACCGTAGCTGCGGAGTGACAAAGCCTGGGCGGAGGCGCCAATGCGCCTTCGCCCATGGCTTTGATGAAGATCGATTGGCGCGCGGCTGGGGTCTTGCCCAAGCTTGCAACCGCGCCATGACGCACTGCGCATCCAGGCGACATCAGGATTGCGCGCTTGCCGCGGCAGAGGCTTTGGCGGGAAGCGCTTGCCCTGGCAGCACGAATTCTATTGACGCTTCCCCCCGCCGCCCCATAGGCTTTTGCAAAATCAAGACTAGTAGCGGAGGAAACCAATGATCGGGAGAGTCAATCGTCGTCAGATCTTGCTTGGTGGGCTTGGTGCCGCGTTGCCGCTGCCCGCAATCGCGCAAGGGGATTATCCAAGCCGTCCCATTCGTGTTGTGATCGGCTTCCCGCCGGGAGGGGGCGTGGACACGATCGGGCGGCCCACGTTTCAGCGGCTCAGTCAGAGGCTCGGTCAGCAGGTGGCGATTGATAATCGCGGGGGCAATAACGGCAATATCGCGATGGATCACGTGACCAAATCGCCCGCCGATGGCTATACGTTGTTCTTCGGCAATGTAGGCAATTACACGACGCAAGCGCTATTTCCCAATCCCGGCTTTGATACGCTGCGCGATTTTGCCTTCATCAACCGTGTCACGCTTGGGCCACTGGCCATCGCCGTGCCCGCGGATTTCCCGGCGCGCACATTGCAGGAATTGCTGGATATCGCACGCCGCCGGCCCGGCGAATTGAATTTCGGCTCTGGTGGTTCGGGCGGTGTGCCGCATTTCGCCTTTGAGATTCTTGTGCGCCGCACTGGCGTGGATATTGTCCATGTGCCCTATCGTGGCAGCGGCCCGGCCTTGCAGGATCTGCTGGGCGGGCGCGTACAGATGATGGTGGATGGCTATGGGCTGATGCGCGGCGCGCATGAGGCTGGGCGCATTCGTGTGCTCGCTATGACATCGCGCCAACGGCATCCCAATTTGCCCGATGTGCCAACAGTGGATGAAGCAGGGGTGCCTGGCTATGAATTCGTTTCCTGGACGGCGCTTGCAGCGCCGGCGGCAACCCCGCCCGCCATTCTGCGGCGCCTTGAAGATGCCATGCGCTGGACCATGGAGAATACTGATCTGCCGCAAACTCTTCTCGGGTTCGGAACCTTCCCTGCTTTCGCGCCCGGGGCGGAAGTGCGCGAGACCTTGGTGAAGGATCGCGAAACCTGGACCCGCATCGCGCGGGAGGCGAATATCCGCGCCGATTGAATTGGCAAGAAGGGCTTCCGCAGGATGATGGCGCGTTGAACGAATGGCGGTGTTGCCGTGCTCCGCCACATGGGGTTTGGCCTGGCGCCGCCAACGCCTGGGCGCTTGATGCGGCTTGCAAGCATGCGCATCGGCGTCGGTGAGGCACGTGCGCGACGATGCTGGGGGTGGTTGATTAGTGCCACACTGCCATAAGGCGGCCATCCGCAAGCCGTGATGAGTGGCTTTCTCGGGACGGTCTTGCTGAAGGATGCCGCCCGATGCTGTTCTGGGCCACGTGTCCTTCCAATCGGCTTGAGAATGTGTCTGTTGACCGAAGGTGACGCGATGATCAAATACACGATGATTGGCGTATTGTTGTTTTCGCTTGCTGCGAAGGGCGGCACCTGGGAGCGTATTGATCATGCCTCCATCAGGTTTAGCGGCGATATTCAACAGGGCGATTTGGAAGGGTTGGGAGCCATCATTAGCCCTGCTGACCGGACCACCAGGCCCGAGACATTCGAGCGCTATGGGATCAGGAATGTTGTGGGCCGCCAGGATTGCTCCTGGGGATCAGAGATGAACCTTAACAGCATTCATGATTGAAGCATGAGAACTGATGACCGGCGGCGCAATGTTTTCTTATTCCTCCATGATCTCTCAAGTCGGCTGCCATCGGGGAGAGCGAAATTGAGGGCCATCATGGTGCGCTTCATGGATAACAGCGCTTGATGAAATCCTGGTCTATAGCGCCTCGTGAGGAGTCACTGAGTACATTTGCGCAAGACCCCACATTGTTTCACTGTGATGTACGGCTTTTCTGATTTCAGGCCCTGGAAGGATTGCCCATGATGCTGCTGCGCGCTGCCCTGTTTGCGTTATTGCTCTCCACCAGCGCCGCATACGCGCAGCAAATGGTGCCAGCACGCAACGGGTCCTGCCCATCGGGTTCCAGCCATGCGGGATCGGGTTACTGCCGATCTTCTTCCGGCGCTGGTTTTGTCGCGGCGCAGAACGGGTCTTGCCCTTCCGGCACCAGCCATGCGGGTGCTGGCTATTGCCGGACGGATGGGCGGACAGAATATGTGCCAAGCCGGGGCGGTTCCTGCCCATCGGGTACCAGCCATGCCGGCGCGGGGTATTGCAAGGGGCGGTGAAACCGCCACGGATAAGGGGAAGCCATTCATGCAGGCAATCGGCAAGGCCTTGGGCCAAAGTCTGGATCAGGCGACCTATGCAGGCTATCGCTTGGGGTTTGAAGCGGCGCGGGAAGAAGCGGCCTTGCTGGCGGAATTGGCAGGGCAAGGCGCTCTTGCCGCGCAGCTTCGCGCCATGCGGCCCTTGCCCGATAAGACCAATTCCCATTGATGTTTGCCCAAGCATTCATTCGCGCAAGCCAACATAAATGAAGCGCCAAGGCTGGCTGATGTGCCTGTTCCGGGAGGGTTGACCCTGTTTGCTGGAACGCTTCCTGCGCGTTTCCTGAGTGGCTTCCTGCCTCGGCTAGGCCGCCATCGGGCTTGATGGCAGCGCGGTGAAACGGGCTTGGTCTGGCGTCTGCCGGTCAAGGCTCGGAGAGGGCCGACGGGTATCGCCGAAGCCGTCGGCTGTCCGTCGTCAAATGATTTGAGACCACTTGGCGGGCTGTGTAACGGAGTATCTGGCCCATCAGCGGGATAGGTTAAGCTGCGTTTTGTTGATGCATCAAGCGGCGGTGCTGGAT
>JADCGF010000029.1 GCA_020249145.1 Roseomonas sp.
AGCGCCAGCGCATCAAGCGCAAAACCATCCAGCACCGCCGCTTGATGCATCAACAAAACGCAGCTTAACCTATCCCGCTGATGGGCCAGATACTCCGTTACACAGCCCGCCAAGTGGTCTCAAATCATTTGACGACGGACAGTACGGGCAATGATAGCCTTAATGGCAGCGCCGGTGATGATCGGCTAATCGGCGGCGAGGGGTTTGATATTGCGGATTATCACGCGGCAAGCGAAGGCGTAATCCTTGATCTTTTGTCTGGTACGGCGTCAGGCGTTGATGTCGGGCTGGATGTGCTGATCAGCCTTGAAGGCGCCGTTGGTGGGCAGGGCGCCGATAGCTTCATCGGCGATGCCGGTGATAACATGTTTATGGGCAACGGGGGTAATGATACGCTTATTGCCGGGGGTGGTGAGGACATCATTCACGCTGGCGCTGGCAATGACCTTCTGATCGCCGATGGGTTTGGTGATTTTTTCGACAGTGGCGATGGCGATGATGTCATTCTGCTGGGCGGTACCCAACTTGCCGATATAACGGCCCTGTTTGCGTCTTGGGGCTGACCATCAGCCAGCCGCTTGACGCCCCCTGATCGCGGGGCGAGAAGCCCTCTGCCGAAGCCCTTTCGGCGCCTCGCCAGTCCGGGACCACATGACAAGCTTTAAGGGGCCGCTGCTGCTGGTAGGGGCCATGGCGCTTTTCGCGCTGCTCGATGCCAATTCGAAGCTGCTGGCCGGGCGCTATGGCGCCGATCAGGTGCTGATCATTCGCTATGGAACGCTGCTTCTTCTGCTTGGGGTGCTGCGACTTCTGCGGCACGGCGCCGGCGGGCCGATCACAACCCCTCGCCCTGGGCTGCATCTGCTGCGTGCCTTGTGCATGGCGGGTTCCGCCTATGGCTTCTTTCTGGCGTTTCGAGACATCCCCCTGGCTGAAGGCTACCTAGTCTATTTCACCGCGCCCTTCTTCACCCTGCTTTTGGCTGCACTTGTTTTGGGCGAAAGGAATGGCCGCGCTGTCTGGTTCTGGTCCGCGATCGGGTTTCTGGGCGTCATGGTCGCGATGTTGCCGGCGCTGATGGCTTCAACTTCTTCCGTGGCGGTCCCTTGGCATGCTTATGCCTGGGCACTTCTTGGCACCCTGACCTATGCCGGGTTTCTGACGATCAGCCGCGTATTGCGCGCGGAACAGAACGCGGCGCGATTGATCTTCTGGTCATCCGGCCCGCTTTTCCTGGCCATCCTACCCTTTGCCATCGCCGATTGGGTTCCGCCCAATGCCAATGATTGGGCGGCGCTGATCGCCAATGGGCTCTTTGCCGGGGGCGCGACGCTCGCGCTCGCGATTGCCTTCAGCATTGATCGTGCCGCGCGATTGGCGCCGCTGGAGTTCACGGCACTGGTTTTCGCGCTGATCCTGGATGCCACCATCTGGCAGCTTTGGCCTGGCGCATGGACCCTGGCGGGCGCTGCCATCGTTGTTCTTGCCTGCCTGATGAGTGAACGCGCGGCACGGCGCGAGGAGGGCTGACTGGCTCACCGCACCGTGGGAGAGGGCGCCTTCACGGAAATGCGCGCCGAACCCGGTGGGGGTTGGCTGAGGCATTGGCTTTGTCTTTCTGACCATTTCGCTTAAAAACCATCGGGCCGGGGCAAATGCCCGCCCGATGGAAGATGGAAAGCCTCGACCATGTCCCAAACAACACTCGCATCCATCGGCTTCCCGGCGAAGGAAGGGGCACGTGGCTTCACGACGCGCCCTGAAATCATCGGTACTTTTGGCGCGGTTGCTTCCACGCATTGGATCGCTTCCCAGGTCGGCATGGCGGTGCTGGAACGGGGCGGCAATGCTTTTGATGCCGCGGCTGCCGCCGGCTTCACGCTCCAAATCGTGGAACCGCATTTGAACGGGCCGGGCGGCGATTGCCCCATTCTGCTGCACAGCGCCCGCACCGGGCAGCAGCAGGCGATTTGCGGCCAAGGTCCCGCCCCTGCAGGCCTGAATGTCGCACTCATGAAAAGCCTGGGGCATGAGATCATGCCCGGCACTGGCATGTTGGCCGCGCCCATCCCCGGTGCCTTCGACGCCTGGATGCTGATGCTGCGGGACCATGGCACTTGGAAGCCGCGCGATATTCTGGCCTATGCGATTGGCTATGCACGGCATGGCGCGCCGATGGTGCCGCGCGTGCGCGCCACGATTGATTCAGTGCGCCCCTTGTTTGAGGCGGAATGGAAAACTTCTGCGGCGCTATGGCTACGGAATGGCGGGCCGGCATCGGGCGGGCTTTATGCCAACCCAACGCTTGCCGATACCTATGAACGTGTGGTGCGGGAGGCAGAGGCCGCCGGCGGGGATCGCGTGGCGCAAATCGAAGCGGCGCGGCGTGCCTGGTATCGCGGCTTCGTCGCCGAAGCGATTGATCGTTTCTGCCGGGCAACCGAAGCCATGGACACGTCGGGCCGGCGCCATCGCGCGGTGCTGAATGGGCAGGATTTGGCCAATTGGTCCGCCGGTATCGAAGAACCGCTCGGCTTGGAGTACCACGGCCATCGCGTGCTGAAATGCGGCCCCTGGAGCCAAGGGCCGGCCATGTTGCAAACCCTGGCCTTGATCGCGGGCGATAATATCGCGACGATGGACCCGATGGGCGCTGATTTCATCCATCTGGTGGCGGAAGCGATGAAGCTTGCCTTCGCCGATCGTGAAGCCTTTTACGGCGACCCGAATTTCGTTGATGTCCCGATGGAAACACTGCTGTCGCCCGCCTATAACGCCGCGCGCCGCGCCTTGATTGGCGCTGCCGCCAGCATGGAATTCCGCGCGGGCTCCCCCGATGGCCGCACACCGCGCACGGATTACGCCGCCGCCATTCGCCGCGCGCAGGAAATGGCCGCCGCTGCCGGTAGTGGAGAGCCCACCTTGTCCCGCCTTGGTGCTGCGGGCGGTGATACCTGCCATGTGGATGTGATAGATGCCGCCGGGAACATGGTGAGTGCCACGCCATCGGCGGGTTGGCTGCAATCCTCGCCCGCCATTCCGGAGCTTGGCTTCTGCCTCGGCACGCGCTGCCAGATGTTCTGGCTGGATGAAGCCCTGCCCAATGGCCTGCAACCCGGCAAACGCCCGCGCACCACGCTTTCCCCCGCGCTGGTGCTGCGCGATGGCAAACCCTGGATGAGCTTTGGCACGCCAGGCGGCGAACAACAGGATCAATGGCAGTCCATCATGCTGCTGCGCATGCTGCATCATGGCATGAATATTCAGGAAGCGATTGATGCGCCTTCCTTCCATTCGGAACATTGGATCAGCAGCTTCTGGCCGCGCGGTGCCAAGCCCGGCAAGCTGGTGATTGAAGGGCGCTATACGCCGGAAGTGCTGGCAGCGCTGAAGGCACGCGGCCACCAGGCAGAAGCCGGCGGCGATTGGACCGAAGGGCGGCTGACGGGCGCGCGGCTTGAAGCCGATGGCACTATCCGCGCCGGCGCCAACCCGCGCGGCATGCAGGGTTACGCAGTGGGGCGGTGATGGAAAATTCCGGCGAGGCCAAACGCGAATACCACGCGCGCAAGCGCATCCTCGTCACAGGTGGCGCCGGCTTTGTCGGCAGCCATTTATGCGATGCGCTTTTGGCCGCAGGGCATGAGGTTCTCTGCGCCGATAATTTCTTCACCGGCAACAAGGCCAATATCGAAAGCCTGCTGGCGCACCCCTATTTCGAACTGATCCGCCATGATGTGACCTTCCCGCTTTATGTGGAGGTTGATGAGATCTACAACCTTGCCTGCCCAGCATCGCCCATCCATTACCAGCATGACCCGGTCCAGACGCTAAAGACCAGCGTGCATGGCGCGATCAATATGCTAGGGCTCGCCAAACGCTTGAAGGCGCGCATCCTGCAAGCCTCCACCAGCGAGGTTTACGGCGACCCCAATGTGCATCCGCAGCCCGAGGAATATTGGGGCAATGTGAACCCGATCGGGCCGCGTTCCTGTTATGATGAAGGCAAGCGCTGCGCGGAGACGCTGTTCTTCGATTACCATCGCCAATTCCGCCTGCAGATCAAAGTGGCGCGCATTTTCAACACCTATGGCCCGCGCATGCACCCGAATGATGGGCGCGTTGTGTCCAACTTCATTGTCCAAGCTTTGCGCGGTGACCCCATCACCATCTATGGCGATGGCAAGCAGACGCGCTCCTTTTGCTTTGTTTCAGACTTGGTGGAGGGTTTGCGCCGGCTGATGGATTCACCTGAGGAGGTTACGGGGCCAATCAACCTCGGCAATCCTGGCGAATTCACCATGATCGAATTGGCTGAAGCCGTGATCCGTCTGACCGGTTCCGCTTCCCGCATGGTGTTCTGCCCCGCCCCGGTGGATGATCCGCGCCAGCGCCAGCCCGATATTACCAAGGCGCGAGGCAAGCTTGGCTGGGAGCCGACCATCCCGCTGGAACAAGGCCTGGTGCAGACCATCGCCTATTTCGATAAGCTATTGTCCAAGGGAGCCGCCTGAGCATGCGCATCCTTCTCACCATCGCGCATTTCTTTCGCGCCGAGGAAGGATCAAACCATAGCTCCACCGATGCGCATCGCCGAGATCAGCGGGCGGCGGCCATCCGCAGCGTGATAGATGCCTGGCGCGGGCATTACGGCCCGGTTTCCAGCATCAATGTCTGGCAGAAGCGGTTTGAGCCCATGATTGGGGTCGCGGATCAGCTTGATATCATTGTGCTGGTGAATGGTGAAAATCACTTGCTTGATCCGGATTACTGCCGATCTCGTGGCGTCAGGCTTTATGATGCGAAGCTGGATAATCCGCGCATGCTGGGCTTCACGGCGCATAAGCTGTTTGCCGATGCGCGCAATGGCTATGATGTCTTCGCCTTTTCAGAAGATGATCTGCGCCCGACCGGCGGCGATATGATCCCGCGTATCCTGGCCTTTCAGGATGATTACGGCTGGCGGCGCGTACTATTTCCCAATCGCTTTGAATTCAATCCGCGTGGCCCGGCGCTGAAGACCTATATTGATGGCATGTTGCGCCCGGGTTTGCTCGCCCCCTTCGAAGCCGCCTTGCCGGATGAGCGTTTCCTGAAGGGCCACCAAGGGGCAAAGCCGCTCACCTTTCAGCGCGCGACCAATCCGCATTGCGGCTTTTTCGCGATTACCGCCGCGCAATTGACGCATTGGATGGCGCAGCCGCAATTCGGCGATCAGGATTGCAGCTTCATCTCTCCGCTTGAAAGCGCGGCGACACTCGGCATTCTGAAAACCTTCCCGATCTATAAGCCCTTTGGCCGCGATATGGGCTGGCTTGAGATCGAGCATCTGGATACGCGCTTTTCCGGCATGAATTTGCCGGGGCGCCCTTCGCCTACGCCCCGGCCAAGCTGAATTCAGCGCGGGCGCGGGCCGCTGCGCCGTGGTGCCGGGCCGCGCTTGGCGGTGGCCGGAAGTGCCGCGGCCGGTGCTGCCTTGCCGGATTGCGCGCGCAAATCGGCAATGGTGGCGCGGTTGGTCACCTGTTCCGGGTTCATGCGGATTTCCACCAGCGCCGGCTTACCGGAAGCGAGTGCGCGCTGGACTGCCGGCACCATCTCCTCGGTCTTTTCCACCACCTCACCATGGCCACCAAAGGCTTCAATGAAGCGCGCGAAATCCGGATTGGTGAGTGCCGTGCCGGAGACACGATGCGGATAGGTGCGTTCCTGATACATGCGGATGGTGCCATACATCTGGTTGTTGAACACCAGAATCACCGGATTGACGGCATGATGAAAGGCGGTCGCGATTTCCTGCCCTGTCATCAAAAACCCGCCATCGCCCACAAAGCCAATCACTGGCCGTTCCGGATGGACAATTTTTGCACCAATCGCTGATGGCACCGCATAGCCCATGGCGCCATTGGTGGGCCCGAGGAAATCCTGCCCCGGTCCCACATGCATGAAGCGTGTCGGCCAAGTTGCGAAATTGCCGGCATCCGTCGTGTAGATCGTATTGGCCGGCAAAGCCTTTTCCAAATCCTGCAAGGCCTTCGCCAGATTGAGCGGGCCTTCGTAGCTCGGCGCTTCTGCCTGCTTCATGCGCGTGGCGCGCAAATCCCGCGTCCAGCCCGCCCAGGCGGGCTTTTTGACAGGCGTTGCTGCCTTGCCCGCCGCGGCAAAGGCATTGAGGTCCGCAGTGATGCCAAGTGCGGGGCGATAGACGCGCCCGATTTCAGATTGCTCGGGATAGACATGCACAATGGGCGTCGCCCCCGCCATATCCAACAGCGTATAGCCTTGGCTGAAAGTCTCGCCCAATCGTGAGCCGATGGCGATGATCAAATCCGCATCCTTGGCATGGGCCACCAGGCCAGGATCGGCACCGACGCCCAGATCACCCACGTAATTCTGCGATGTGCCGTCAAAAATACTCTGGCGGCGAAAGCCAACCGCCACCGGCAGATCATTCGCCAGCAAGAAGTCCCGGATATCGGCCTTGCCCTGATCGGACCAGCGTGACCCACCCAGCACGGCCAGCGGGCGCTTCGCCTTACCCAGCATCGCCATCATGCGCGCAACGGCATCGGGTGCGGGGTGCGGCGGCAGCACATTGGCGGGGCCGATATCCGGCACGGCTGCCATGCGCTTTTGCATTTCTTCACTGATCGCAATCACCACCGGGCCGGGGCGGCCAGACACCGCGACATCAAAAGCATGCGCCATCAATTCCGGGATGCGCTTTTCATCATCAATCTGCGTCACCCATTTGGCGATGGGGCTGAACATGCGGCGATAATCAACTTCCTGGAAGGTTTCGCGGTCTGTCTCCTCAACCGGGATTTGCCCAACCAGCAGCACAAGCGGCGTTGAATCCTGCTGCGCGACATGCACGCCAATCGCGGCGTGGCAGGCGCCGGGGCCGCGCGTGACAATCGCAACCCCCGGCTTGCCGGTGAGCTTGCCATAGGCTTCGGCCATATGGATGGCGCCGGCTTCAAAGCGGCAGGTCACCAATTGCAACCGGTTACGCACCGAATAAAGGCCATCGAGCAGATCAAGATAGCTCTCACCCGGTACGCAAAACGCGTGGGTCACGCCTTGAGCCACCAAGGCATCGGCCAAAAGCTTGCCGCCTGTCCGTCCTGTTTTCGCTTCAGTCATGAAAGCTTCCCCAATGATTCGAATTCATTGGGAAGCTAGAGCATTTTCAAGCCAAGTGGAATCACTTGGCGGCTCGGAAAATGCGACCAAACAAATGTCTAGCAGGCTGCTGAAATTCGTAGCCTGATTTCCGTATTTATGATTCACTGTCCTCGCATTCGGGTTGAGGTTGCGATGCGTGGCAATGATGCGGTGGCTGGTTCCTTGTTCAG
>JADCGF010000003.1 GCA_020249145.1 Roseomonas sp.
ACGTGGCCAGGTGCTGGCCGCGCCGGGTTCGATCACGCCGCATACGAAGTTCAAGGCGGAAGCCTATGTGCTGACGAAGGAAGAAGGTGGCCGTCATACGCCATTCTTCACCAATTATCGTCCGCAGTTTTATTTCCGCACCACGGATGTGACTGGCGTTGTGTCTCTGCCGGAAGGTGTGGAGATGGTGATGCCGGGTGACAATGTTTCGATGGATGTGGAATTGATTGCGCCGATCGCGATGGATGAAGGCTTGCGCTTCGCCATCCGCGAAGGTGGCCGCACCGTCGGCGCCGGCGTTGTCGCGAAGATCACGGCGTAAGAACAGGGTATCGGGTTCCAGATCATGGACAGCCAAAATATCCGTATCCGCCTAAAGGCGTTCGATCACCGCGTGCTGGATGGCAGCACGCGGGAGATCGTGAATACCGCGAAGCGGACAGGTGCGCGCGTGCGGGGCCCGATTCCGCTGCCGACGCATATTGAGCGTTTCACCGTGAACCGCTCTCCACATGTTGACAAGAAAAGCCGCGAACAGTTCGAAATCCGTACGCATCGCCGTCTTCTTGATATCGTTGACCCCACGCCGCAGACGGTGGACGCGCTGATGAAGCTCGACCTCGCCGCTGGCGTGGATGTCGAAATCAAGATCTGAAGGGCCGGGGGAGTTTACCATCATGGCCGCGAAAAATGGCCGCACTGGCCTGATCGCCAAGAAGCTGGGCATGTCCCGGCTGTTCAATGAGGACGGTTCGACCGTTCCCGTCACCCTGTTGCACGTGGATAATGTGCGCGTGGTGGCAAAGCGCAGTGCCGACAAGGATGGCTATGAAGCCGTTCAGCTTGGCATTGGCATCGCGAAGCCCAAGAACGTCTCCAAGGCGAATAAGGGCCATTTCGCGAAGGCTGGTGTGGAAGCGCCGCGCAAGGTTGTCGAATTTCGTGTGGCGTCTGATGCCATGCTGGAACCCGGTGTTGTGCTTTCTTCCGCGCATTTCGTTGCGGGGCAGAAGGTGGATGTCACTGGTGTGACTGTTGGTAAGGGCTTCGCGGGTGCGATGAAGCGCTGGAACTTCTCGGGGCTTGAAGCCTCGCACGGGGTTTCCATCAGCCACCGTTCGCATGGTTCTACCGGTAATCGTCAGGACCCGGGCAAGACCTTCAAGAACAAGAAGATGGCGGGGCACCTTGGTGTTGAGCGCGTCACCACCCAGAATTTGGAAGTCGCGGGCGTGGATGCCGAAAAAGGCTTGCTGTTGATCAAAGGCGCCGTGCCGGGTTCCAAGGGTGGCTATGTGCTGGTGCGCGACGCGGTGAAGCGCGCGCGCCATGCTGACGCGCCCTTCCCAGCGGCTATCGCGTGAACGAGGCGAAGATGCAAACCCCTGTCATCACCCTCGAAAACACCCAAGCTGGTGAAATCGAATTGCCGGAAGCCCTGTTCGGTGCCACGCCGCGCGCCGATATCATGGCGCGTGTGGTGCATTGGCAATTGGCCAAGCGCCGTGCCGGCACCCACAAAGCCAAGGGCATGGGCGAAGTTTCTGGCACAACCAAGAAGCCCTATCGTCAGAAGGGCACTGGCAATGCGCGCCAGGGTTCCTTGCGTTCCCCGCAATTCCGCAAGGGTGGCGTGGTGCATGGGCCGGTTGTGCGTGACCATGGCTATAGCCTGAACAAGAAGGTGCGTCGGCTTGGTCTGATCAGCGCGCTCAGCCAGAAGGCCGCCGAAGGCAAGCTGGTAGTGTTGGAAAACGCGGCACTCACCGCCGATGCCAAGACCAGCGCTGTCGCGGCCAAGGTGAAGGCGCTCGGCTGGAAGAGCGTATTGGTGGTGGATGCTGCTGCGGATGAGAATTTCGCACGCTGCGTGCGCAACTTGCCCAAGGTGCAGGTGCTGCCGACCATTGGCGCCAATGTCTATGACATTCTGAATCACGAAGTGCTCGCGGTGACGCGCGCCGGCGTGGAAGCCCTGAAGGAGCGGCTGGCATGAGCGAGAACGCCGCGAAGCCGAAGAAGCCGGTAATCGGTAAGGAAAGGATGTATCAGACCATCCTTTCCCCGCTGGTGACCGAAAAGGCGACCCTGAATAGCGAACGTGGCCAGATCACCTTCAAGGTGGCGGGCGATGCGACCAAGCCTGAAATCAAGGCGGCGGTTGAAGGCCTGTTCGGGGTCAAGGTGCTTGCCGTGAACACCATTGTGGTGAAGGGCAAGACCAAGCGTTTCCGCGGCCGTCCCGGCCAGCGGTCTGATTGGAAGAAGGCAATGGTGCGGCTTGCTGAAGGCCAAAGCATTGATCTCACGACGGGGCTCGCTTAAGCCATGGCGCTCAAGAGTTTCAATCCGATCACGCCTTCGTTGCGTGGCACGATTCTGATTGACCGTTCCGAATTGTGGAAGGGCAAGCCAGTCAAAGGGCTTACCGAAGGCAAGTCGCATTCGGGTGGCCGCAATAATCACGGGCGCATCACATCGCGCTTCCGCGGCGGTGGACATAAGCAGTCCTATCGCATCGTGGATTTCAAGCGCCGTGACAAATTCGGTGTGCCCGCGACGGTTGAGCGGTTGGAATATGACCCGAACCGTACGGCCTTCATCGCGCTGCTGAAGTATGAGGATGGGGAGCTTGCCTATATCATCGCGCCGCAGCGCCTGAAGGTGGGCGATACAGTGATGTCGGCGGAACGCGCGGATATCAAGCCGGGTAATGCGATGCCGATGGCGGCCATTCCGGTGGGCACCATCATCCACAATATCGAAATGAAGCCAGGTGCGGGCGGCAAGATCGCGCGCTCTGCCGGGACCTTTGCGCAGCTGGTCGGCAAGGATGCCGGCTATGCGCAGGTGAAGCTGATGTCCGGTGAATTGCGCCTGATCCGTGCGGAATGCATGGCGTCCATCGGTGCGGTTTCCAACCCGGACAATAGCAACCAGGAACTCGGCAAGGCGGGGCGCAATCGCTGGCTCGGCCGCAAGCCGCATAACCGCGGCGTGACCATGAACCCGGTTGACCACCCGCATGGTGGTGGTGAAGGCCGTACCTCTGGTGGTCGCCATCCGGTGACGCCGTGGGGCAAGCCGACCAAGGGCGCGAAGACGCGCAACAACAAGCGGTCCGATGGATTTATTGTCCGTCGCCGCAACGCGACGAAGGGCTGATCGCGATGCCGCGCAGCGTATGGAAAGGTCCGTTTGTTGACGGTTACCTGCTGAACAAGGCGGAAGCCGCCCGTGCTTCAACGCGCAATGAGATCATCAAGATCTGGTCGCGCCGCAGCACGATCCTGCCGCAATTCGTCGGCCTCACTTTCGGTGTCTATAACGGCAAGAAGTTCCTGCCGGTGCAGGTCACTGAAAACATGGTGGGCCATAAATTCGGTGAATTCTCTCCGACGCGAACCTTCACGGGCCATGCGGCGGATAAGAAGACGAAGCGGGGCTGAATAGCATGAGCAAGCCGAAACACCCGCGCGGCCTCGCTGAGAGCGAAGCCCAGGCTGTCACCTTCAATATCCGCGTGAGCCCGCGCAAGCTGAACCTGGTTGCTGCCATGATCCGCGGCAAGAAGGCGCAGGATGCGGTGGCGCAGTTGACCTTCAGCAAGCGCCGCATCGCCGGCACGGTGAGGAAAACGCTGGAAAGCGCGATTGCGAATGCCGAGAACAACCATAGCCTGGATGTGGACCGTCTTGTTGTGTCGCGCGCCGAAGTCGGCCGCGCGGCGGTGATGAAGCGCTTCCATGCACGTGGCCGTGGCCGGTCGTCCACCATCGAAAAATGGTTCAGCCATTTGAAGATTGTGGTGGCCGAACAGGTTGTGGCGGAAGCCGCTGAAACTCAGGAGGCGGCGTAGTATGGGCCAAAAAGTCAACCCCGTCGGGCTTCGGCTTGGCATCAATCGCACCTGGGATAGCCGCTGGTTCGCCGCCGCGGATTATTCCAAGATGCTGCACGAAGATTTCAAGCTGCGTGAAAAGCTGCGTGATCGCCTGAAGGGCGCCGGCGTCAGCCGCGTGGTGATTGAACGCCCGGCCAAGAAGCCGCGCGTGACGATTCATGCGGCCCGTCCTGGCGTTGTGATCGGGAAGAAGGGTGCGGATATTGAAGTGCTGCGCAAGGATTTGCAGAAGATGGCGGGCGCCGAAGTGGCACTCAATATCGTGGAAATCCGCAAGCCTGAAATTGACGCCGTGTTGGTTGCCGAAAGCATCGCGCAGCAGCTTGAACGCCGCGTGGCGTTCCGTCGTGCGATGAAGCGCGCGGTGCAATCCGCCATGCGTCTTGGCGCGCTTGGCATTCGGATCAATTGCTCTGGCCGTCTGGGTGGCGCTGAAATCGCGCGCATGGAATGGTATCGCGAAGGCCGCGTGCCGCTGCATACGCTGCGTGCCGATATTGATTACGGCACGGCGACGGCGAAGACCACCTATGGCACCTGTGGTGTGAAGGTTTGGGTCTTCAAGGGTGAGATCATGGCGCATGATCCGATGGCGCAAGACAAGCGCGCCGCCGAACAGGCACCGCAGCGCTAAGGGTATAGGACAATGCTGCAACCTAAGCGCACCAAATTCCGCAAGGCCCATAAGGGGCGCATCCATGGCCTGGCCAAGGGTGGGTTTTCCTTGTCTTTTGGCGGTTTCGGCCTGAAGGCCCTGGAGCCCGAGCGTGTCACCGCGCGGCAGATCGAAGCGGCACGCCGCGCGATCACCCGCGCCATGAAGCGTCAGGGCCGTGTGTGGATCCGCATCTTTCCGGATGTGCCGGTTTCCACCAAGCCCGCCGAAGTCCGCATGGGCTCTGGCAAGGGGGCTCCGGAATATTGGGTGGCCCGGGTGAAGCCCGGCCGCATCATGTTCGAGATTGACGGCGTGAGCAACGAAGTGGCGCGTGAAGCGCTGAGCCTCGGTGCGGCCAAGCTGCCGATCAAGACAAAGTTCGTGACCCGTCTGGGTCTGGAGGCTTGATCATGGCCATGACCAAGATCGGCGATGTTCGCGCCAAATCGGCTGATGAGCTGAACACAATGTTGCTTGATTTGCGCAAGGAGCAGTTCAATCTGCGTTTCCAACGCGCAACCGGGCAGCTTGAAGCGCTCAGCCGCATTCGCCAGGTCCGCAGGGACATTGCGCGGGTGAAGACCATCATCGGTGAGCGCAGCCGCGCCGCCGCAACCAAAGCCTGAGAGGAGACCGACGGCGATGCCGAAGCGCGTCCTCACCGGGCGGGTCGTCAGCGACAAGATGGACAAGACCGTTACGGTCTTGGTCGAACGTCGCGTGATGCATCCGCTCTATAAGAAATTCATCCGCAAGTCGAAGAAGTATGCGGCGCATGACGATGCAAACCTCTGCAAGGAAGGCGACGTGGTGCAAATTGAAGAATGCCCGCCGATTTCCAAGCGCAAGGTTTGGACGGTAGTGGCGCGCAACGGCGAAGCCGTGGCGCCGGCGGCGGGGGGCTGATCCATGATTCAAGTGGAAAGCAACCTGGAAGTCGCTGACAATTCCGGTGCGCGTCGCGTGCAATGCATCAAGGTGCTTGGCGGATCCAAGCGCAAGACCGCTGGTGTGGGCGATGTGATTGTCGTTTCCATCAAGGAAGCGATCCCGCGCGGCAAGGTGAAGAAGGGTACGGTTGAGCGCGCGGTGATCGTGCGGACTTCCTTCCCGGTGCGCCGCAATGATGGTTCTGTGATCCGCTTCGACCGCAATGCGGCCGTGCTGATCAACAAGCAGAATGAGCCGATCGGCACGCGTATCTTTGGCCCGGTGGTGCGTGAACTTCGCGCGAAGAAGTTCATGAAGATCATCTCTCTGGCGCCGGAGGTGTTGTAAGCCATGGCTCAGAAGATCAAGAAGGGCGATCGCGTCCAGATCCTGTCCGGGCGTGACAAGGGCCGGCAGGGCGAAGTCATTCGCGTGATGCCGGCCGAAGATCGTGCGCTGGTGCAGGGCGTCAATTTGGTGAAGCGTCACCAGAAGGCGACTGGCATTGGTAATCCAGGCGGCATCACTGAAAAGGAAGCGCCGATTCATCTCTCGAATCTGGCGATGATTGACCCCAAATCCGGCAAGCCGACCCGCGTTGGCTTCAAGGTGCTGGAAGATGGCAAAAAGGTCCGGGTGGCGCGTTCCTCCGGTGAGGTGCTTGACGCATGAGCGACGTGAAGGAACAGCCCCGGCTGCGCCAGCATTACGATTCCGTGGTGCGCAAGCAGTTGACCGAGGAATTCGGCTACACCAATCCGATGGAAGTGCCGAAGCTTGAGAAGATCGTGATCAATATGGGCGTCGGCGAAGCCGCTGGCGACCAGAAGAAGCTTGATGCCGCGGTGGGCGATCTGACCCTGATTTCGGGCCAGAAGCCGGTGAAGACCAAGGCGAAGAAGGCGATCGCGGGCTTCAAGATCCGTGAAGGCCAGGCGATTGGCTGCAAGGTCACGCTGCGCAAGGAACGCATGTATGAATTCCTTGATCGGCTGGTGACCATTGCGCTGCCGCGTGTGCGCGATTTTCGTGGCATTCCCGGCAATCGTGGCTTTGATGGTCGGGGCAATTATGCCCTTGGCCTGAAGGAGCAGATCGTGTTCCCCGAAATCATCTATGACAAGGTGGATACGGTGCGCGGCATGGACATTGTTTTCGTCACCACGGCGAAGACCGACAAGGAAGCGAAGGCGCTGCTGAAGGCGTTCCAGCTTCCTTTCCAGAACTGAGTTTTTTGGAAAACCGCCGGGTAAGCCCGGCAGGTTCCGGAGGGTTATGACGTATGGCTAAGACCTCGTCTGTTGAAAAGAACAAGCGCCGCGAGCGGCTTTCAAAGCTGCATGCCGCGAAGCGCGCTGCGTTAAAGGCTGCGGTGATGAATCGTGACCTGCCGATGGAAGATCGCTTTGAAGCGACGCTGAAACTGGCGCAATTGCCCCGCAATGGCGCCAAGAATCGCGTGCGTTTGCGCTGCGAACTCACCGGGCGGCCGCGCGGCAATTACCGCAAGTTCAAGCTCTGCCGCAACGCGTTCCGTGATCTGGCCAATCAGGGTCAGATTCCGGGCGTCGTGAAGGCCAGCTGGTAAGGAAGCCCGGCATGTCCATGTCCGATCCGCTGGGCGATCTGCTCACCCGCATCCGCAATGCGCAATCCGCGCGTCAGTCCCGCTGCAAGGCGCCGGCATCCAAGCTGCGTGAAAACGTGCTTGATGTGCTGAAGCGCGAAGGCTTCATTCGCGCCTGGCGCACTGAAGAGCTTCGCCCTGGCGTGAAGTTCATTGATATCGAATTGAAGTATTCCGAAGGCGAGCCCGCCATTCGTGAAATCACGCGTGTGTCGAAGCCTGGCCGTCGCGTCTATTCGAAGATCGCTGAGCTGCCCAAGTTCTATAATGGGCTTGGCATGTCCATCCTTTCCACGCCGCGTGGCGTGATGAGCGAAAATGAGGCCCGCGCTGCCAATGTCGGCGGCGAGGTTCTCTGCCGCGTATTCTGACGGAGGGTTTGGCAATGTCTCGCGTCGGAAAATATCCGGTTCAGGTGCCATCAGGGGTGCAGCTTGCGCTTTCCGGGCGCACACTCGTGGCCAAGGGCAAGCTCGGGGAGCTTAAGCTTGACCTGACGGATGATGTTGATGTTGAAATCAGCGCTCAGCAGGTGGCGGTGAAGCCGCGCCGGGATGATCGCCGGGCGCGCACCATGTGGGGCACCACGCGCAGCCTGATCAACAGCATGGTGACAGGCGTTTCCACGGGCTTCGTGAAGTCCATGGAAATCAACGGCACTGGTTATCGCGCTGCGGTGCAGGGCAAGGATCTTGTGCTGAGCCTTGGCTATAGCCACGAAATCCGTTACCCGATCCCGTCTGGCATCAAGATCACCTGCGAACGCCCAACGGCGATCAAGGTTGAAGGGTCTGACAAGCGCCAGGTCGGTCAGGTTGCCGCTGAAATTCGTGCGTATCGCGGCCCCGAACCCTATAAGGGCAAGGGCGTGAAGTACGAGAATGAGCAGATCCTCCGTAAGGAGGGGAAGAAGAAGTAATGGCCAGCAAGCTCGATCTTCAGGAACGGCGCAAGCGTCGTCTCCGTTATCAGATTCGGATGAAGTCGGGTGGGCGTCCGCGCCTTTCCGTGTTCCGTTCCGGCAAGCATATCTATGCGCAGGTCATTGATGACGCCGCGGGCCGTACGGTCGCTGCCGCGTCTTCTGTGGAAAAGACCATGCGCGAAGCCTTGAAGACCGGTGCCGATACCTCGGCCGCGTCGGCGGTTGGCAAGTTGATTGCCGAACGCGCCATGGCGGCGGGTGTCACGGCGGTGGTCTTTGATCGCGGACCTTATCTTTATCACGGGCGCGTCAAGGCGCTCGCGGACGGCGCCCGTGAGGGCGGGCTGTCGTTCTGAAGGATTGAACAATATGGCACGTGAACCAAGAGGCGGTGGCGAAGGCGGCGAGGGCGGGGAACGTCGTCGTCGTGGTGGTCGTGATCGTGAGCGGGAACCGCGCGCGGAACGCCAGGAAGGTGATGAGCTGAAGGACAAGCTCGTTACCATCAATCGTGTGGCGAAGGTGGTGAAGGGCGGTCGTCGCTTCAGCTTCGCGGCTTTGGTTGTGGTTGGCGATGAAAAGGGCCGTGTTGGCTGGGGCGCTGGCAAGGCGCGCGAAGTGCCGGAAGCGATCCGCAAGGCGACGGAACGCGCCAAGCGCGGCATGATCCGTGTGCCGATGCGCGAAGGCCGTACGCTGCATCATGATGTGGTGGGCGAATTCGGCGCGGGTCGCGTTATTCTGCGCGCGGCGCCGGCGGGTACGGGCATCATTGCTGGTGGGCCGATGCGCGCCGTGTTTGAAACCCTTGGCATGGGCGATGTTGTCGCCAAGTGCACGGGTTCCGCCAATCCGCATAACATGGTGAAGGCCACTTTCGCCGCGCTGCAGCGCTGCACAAGCCCGCGCGCTGTTGCCGCGCGTCGTGGCAAGAAGGTGGCTGAGATCCTCGGCCAGCGGAAGGAAGCCGCCGCTGAGGCGCAGGAGGCCGCGAATGGCTGAGAAAAAGACAGTGAAGGTGACGCAGCTTGGGTCACCCATCGGGCGCAAGCCTGGCCAGAAGGAAACCCTGATTGGCCTTGGCTTGAACAAGCGCCATCGCACGCGTGAACTGGAAGATACACCTGCGGTGCGTGGCATGATTCGCAAGGTTGCCCACCTAGTGAAGGTGGAGGATTGAACCATGAAGTTGAATGAAATTCGCGATAATGCGGGCGCGCGTCCCAAGTTTAAGCGTATTGGCCGTGGGATTGGCTCTGGCAAGGGCAAGACCGGCGGTCGCGGCGTGAAGGGCCAGAAGGCGCGGACCGGCGTTTCACTGAACGGGTTTGAAGGCGGCCAGCTGCCGATTTATCGGCGCCTGCCCAAGCGCGGCTTCGTGAATAATTTCCGCAAGCTCTACGCCACGCTTAACATCGGCACGCTGGATGCTGCGATTGAAGCGGGCCGGCTGCCGGCGGGCCAGGATCTGGATGAAGCGGCGTTGCGCGCTGCCGGCGTTGTGCGTTCCAGCTCCAAATTCGTTGGCGTGCGTCTGCTCGGCAAGGGTGAGATCAAGCGCGCGGTGCGGATTTCCGTCTCCGGCGCCTCGGCCGCGGCCATTGCGGCGGTGGAAGCCGCGGGCGGCAGCGTGACCGTGACCGCGCCGGCAGCACCGGCTGAGGCTGGTTGAAGCTTGTTGGTGCCGCGGCGCCTGAACGCGATGCGGGACTGATTCTTGGCGGCGCGCGGGGTCACTCGGGCGCCGCTTTCATTCGGGCAGTGATCGCTTGTCTAGCGCAGGCGCGCGGCCACATAGGGGCGTAGAGCAGGGCGCGGTTCTGGGGCGCTCAGCAGCTTTGGGAGAATGCGCATGGCGTCCGCCATGGAACAGGCGATGTCCAATTTGAACCTCGGCGTGCTCTCCAAGGCGACCGAGCTCAAGAAGCGTATCTGGTTCACGCTTGGCGCACTGATTGTCTATCGCATCGGCACTTATATCCCCGTGCCTGGCGTGGATGCGGCGGTGATGGGCGAAATCCTCGCCCAGCATGGCGGCGGCATTCTTGGCATGTTCGACATGTTCTCGGGCGGCGCGCTTGGGCGCATGACAGTATTTGCGCTGAATATCATGCCCTATATCAGCGCCAGCATCATTGTGCAGTTGATGACTGCCGCGATCCCCGCCTGGGAAGCCCTGAAGAAGGAAGGCGAATCGGGGCGAAAGAAGCTCAATCAGTATACGCGCTACCTCACGGTCGCGATTGCGATCTTCCAGGCCTATGGCATTGCGATCGGGCTTGAGAGCATGCGCGGCCAGTTTGGCGCGGCGGTTTATGATCCTGGCATATTCTTTCGGCTGTCCTGCGTGATCACGCTGGTGGGCGGTACCATGTTCCTGATGTGGTTGGGGGAACAGATCACGGCGCGCGGTGTTGGCAATGGCATCAGCCTGATCATTTTCGCGGGCATTGTGGCGAATTTGCCCTCCGCGCTGATCAGCACGCTTGAATTGGGCCGCACTGGCGCGCTTTCCACCATTTTCATCATTGCCTTCCTGATCATTGCGCTGCTGGTTATTGCTTTTGTGGTCTTCATCGAACGCGCGCAGCGCCGCATTCCGGTGCAATATCCGAAGCGCCAGGTGGGCAACCGGATGTTTGGGGGTGAAGCGACGCATCTGCCGCTGAAGCTCAATACAGCGGGCGTCATCCCGCCGATTTTTGCGTCATCGCTGCTGCTGCTGCCGGCGACGGTGGCGGGCTTCTCGCAGGATATGTCGGATGGGTGGTTGCAGACCATCTCCGCCATGCTGGCGCATGGCCGGCCAGCCTATATGATCCTGTATATGGCGATGATCATTTTCTTCGCCTTCTTCTACACCGCCATTGTCTTCAACCCGACCGAAACGGCGGATAACCTCAAGAAATATGGCGGGTTCATTCCGGGGATCAGGCCCGGGCAGAATACATCCGAATATCTGGACCGCGTGCTGACACGGCTCACGGTTCTGGGTGCGGCTTATCTTTGCCTAGTCTGCATCATTCCTGAAATTCTGATCAGCCAGTATGGCGTGCCGTTTTACTTCGGTGGTACCTCGTTGCTGATCATTGTGTCAGTGACCATGGATACTGTGGCGCAGGTGCAATCGCATCTCTTTGCCCATCAATATGAAGGCTTGATCAAGAAAGCGCGTCTTGGCGGCCGTGGGCAGCCGCGCGGGCGTTGAACGGAGGAAACGGATGAACCTTATCCTTCTTGGCCCGCCGGGTGCGGGCAAGGGCACTCAGGCCAAGATGCTGGAAGACAAATTCGGCATCGCCCAGATTTCCACCGGCGACATGCTGCGCGCCGAGGTGAAGTCGGGCAGCGATATCGGCCTGAAGGCCAAGGGCATCATGGAACGTGGCGAATTGGTTCCGGATGAAGTGATCACGGCCATGTTGAAGGCGCGCGTGGCGCGGCCCGATTGCGCCAAGGGCTTCATCCTGGATGGCTTTCCGCGCACCGCGCCTCAGGCGGCTTCGCTTGATGCCATGCTGAAGGAAAGTGGGTTGAAGCTTGACCATGTGATCGAGCTTAAGGTGGACAGCGCCGCGCTGGTGGAACGCATTTCCGGGCGCTATAGCTGCGCCAAATGCGGCGCCGGCTATCATGACACGTTCAAGCAGCCGGCCAAGGCCGGGGTTTGCGATAGCTGCGGCGGGACTGAGTTTTCCCGCCGGGCGGATGACAAGGCGGAAACCGTGGCAGCACGGCTTGAAGCCTATCATCGCCAGACTGCCCCCTTGCTTCCGTATTATGCGGGGCAAGGGAAGTTGAAGGCCGTTGATGGCATGGCTTCCATGGCGGAAGTCGCACGCCAGATCGGTGAAATTTTGTCAGGAAAGGCTTGACGGGAAATTGCTCTGGGGCTAATCCCGCTGCTCCCGCGGCGGGGGGCAACTCTGGCCGCTCTTTGTCGTTGCAAAATCATTCGGAACACTCCGCCGGCTGGGCCCAATGGGCTACCGCGGCGGTATCGCGGGGCTCGGCCCCAGGAGAGGCACTGTGGCGCGCATCGCCGGCGTGAATATTCCGACCAATAAGCGAGTCCTGGTCTCGCTTCGCTATATCTTTGGCATTGGCCCGCAGAACGCGAAGGTCATCTGCGATCAGTTGAGCATTCCGGCGGAACGCCGCGTGAATCAGCTGACCGATGATGAAATCATGCGCATCCGCGAATTGATTGACCGCGAATACCGTGTGGAAGGCGATTTGCGGCGTGAGCAGGCGATGAACATCAAGCGCCTGATGGATCTTGGTTCCTATCGTGGGCTACGCCATCGTAAGGGCCTTCCGGTGCGCGGCCAGCGCACCCACACCAATGCGCGTACCCGTAAGGGCAAGGCGGTCGCGATCGCCGGCAAGAAGAAGGTGACGAAGTAAGATGGCTCGTGAACCCCGCGGCGGTGCCACTCGTGGCCCGGTGAAGCGCAAGGAACGGAAGAACATCTCCTCCGGTGTTGCGCATGTGCTGTCCACCTTCAACAATACCATCGTGACCATCACGGATGCGCAGGGCAACGCCATCGCTTGGTCGTCATCTGGTTCACAGGGCTTCAAGGGCAGCCGCAAATCCACCCCCTATGCGGCGCAGGTTGCCGCTGAAGATGCGGGCCGCAAGGCGCGTGAACATGGGATGGAAGTGCTGGACATCATGGTAAGCGGCCCTGGTTCCGGCCGTGAATCCGCGCTGCGTGCCTTGCAGGCGGTCGGCTTTCAGGTGACTGCCATCCGCGATGTGACCCCCATTCCCCATAACGGTTGCCGCCCGCGCAAGCGCCGCCGCGTCTGATACGCGCGCCACGCCTGACCGCCGCAGCCAGATAGGAGAGACATGAACGTGCTTGACCGCAACTGGCGTTCCCTGATCGAAACGCAGAAGCATATCGAGCCGACGATCAACCCGCTGCGCAGCGCCACTTTGGTGCTGGAGCCGCTGGAACGCGGCTTTGGCATGACGCTTGGCAATGCGCTGCGGCGCGTGCTGCTTTCCTCGCTGCTGGGTGCGGCGGTGAAGGCCATTCGCATTGATGGCGTGCTGCATGAATTCAGCAGCATTCCCGGTGTGCGCGAAGACGTCACCGATATCGTCCTGAATGTGAAGCAGCTTGCGCTCCGCTATCAGGGTGAAGGTGAAAAGCGCCTGGCGCTGATGGCGACCGGCCCTGGCGAAGTGACGGCAGGGCAAATCCAGACCAGCGGCGATATCGAAATCGCCAATCCTGATCTGGTGATCTGCACGCTGGATGATGGCGCGAAGCTTTCGATGGAATTGATCATCGATTCCGGCAAGGGCTATGTGCCGGCCTCCGAAAACCGCCCGGAAGATGCGCCGATTGGCCTGATCCCGGTGGATGCGATTTATTCGCCGGTGCGCCGCGTGGCCTATCGCGTGGAACCGACCCGCGTTGGCCAGCGCACGGATTATGACAAGCTGATCCTGTCGGTGGAAACCGATGGCACGCTGGCGCCGGAAGATGCCGTGGGCGTTGCCGCGCGCATCATTCAGGAACAGCTGCAAATCCTGATCAACTTCGACGAACCGCGCCCCGAACTTGGCTCGGAAATGCAGGATGATCTGCCGTTCAACCGCAACCTGCTCCGCAAGGTGGATGAACTTGAACTATCCGTCCGCAGCGCGAATTGCCTGAAGAACGACAATATCGTCTATATCGGCGATCTGGTGCAGAAGACCGAACAGGAAATGCTGCGCACGCCGAATTTCGGGCGCAAGTCGCTCAATGAAATCAAGGAAGTCCTGACCGCGATGGGGCTTGGCCTTGGCATGACGGTGCCGGAATGGCCGCCTGAAAATATCGAGGATTTGGCGAAAAGGGCAGATGAGCCGTTCTGAACGGTTCGTTCTGAAGGATAAGAAAGATGCGTCACGGATTGTCTGGGCGGAAGCTCAATGTCACGTCAAGCCATCGTGCGGCGATGTTCCGCAATATGGCGACCTCTCTGCTCAAGCATGAGCAGATCACGACCACCCTGCCAAAGGCCAAGGAATTGCGCCCCTATGTTGAGCGGATGATCACGCTCGGCAAGCGCGGTGGGCTGCATGCACGCCGGCAGGCGCTGTCGCAGATCCGCGATGAAGCGGTGGTGACGAAGCTGTTCGGCGAAATCGCTGAGCGCTACAAGGCGCGGCCCGGCGGCTATTGCCGCGTGCTGAAGGCCGGCATGCGTTATGGTGATGCCGCCGATATGGCGGTGATTGAATTGGTGGACCGCAACCCGGGTGCCAAGGGCCTGGATAGCGGGCCTAAGCCGGAAGTGACCGAAGAAGCCGCGGCGGAAAGCTGAGGCGTTCTTCTACCCAAAATCAAAGGCGGTCCTTGTCGGGGGCCGCCTTTTTTCGTTTCATCTTTTGCCGATCGCCTCGGCCAAAGCGGGCGCGAAGCCTGCAAGCGGGGTGCTCAGTTCACGCGGCCAGGCGCGCGGGTCGGGCGGGATGGAAAGGCGTACACGGCCTTCTTCCGTCAGCAGCATGAACATCCGCTCGCCCTTCAAATCCCAGGCGAGGAAAATCCCGCGCACCCGGCAACCTTCGGGGTTGCAGCCATAGCCATGCAGGTATTGAGCATCCACCAGACCCACGGGCGGGCCGGGTTCGCGCAAGGCCTCCGCAATCGCGCCGCGATGCCCGCCGCTGGCCGGGCGCAGCACCACGCCCACTTCCGGGCGCTGCGCGAGCGAAAGCACGGGCTGGCCGATCACGCTCATGATATCTGGGTCCATGGCGCGGGCCGGGGCGGCGCTGAATAGCGCCAGCAGGGCCAGGATCGCGCCCTTATTCCACACGGATATTGGCTTCGCGGACCAGCACGGACATGGCGGCGCGGCCTTCGGTCACGAAGCGCGTGAAGGCCTCGGGCGTGCTGCCGACCGGCACGGCGCCTAGTTGGGCCAGGCGCGCGCGTACCTCAGGCTCGGCCAGGCTGGCGGCGAGGGCTTCATGCAGCCGTTGCAGCACCGGCGCCGGCGTGCCGGCGGGGGCGAAAAGCCCCACCCATTCGCTGATGTCAAAGCCCGGGAAGCCGCTTTCGGCGATGGTGGGCACATCGGACCGGGCGGCGAGGCGCGCGGCGCTGGCCACCGCCAGGAAGCGCGCGCGACCACTATCCACCACCGGGCCGGCAGAAAGGGCGGTGATGAAAACGCCATCCAGATTGCCGCCCGCGAGGTCGCGCGCCGCATCCGCGCCGCCGCGATAGGGGGCGTGGATCACCTCAATCCCTGCCGCGCGAGTGAATTGCACCAGACCCAGATGCCCCGCGGTCGCATTGCCTTGCGTGCCCATGGTGATGGCGCCAGGCCGCGCCTTGGCGGCGGCAATGAAGGCGGCCAGATTCTGCGCGGGGAAATCCGCCTTCACGGCAACAACCTGCGGAAAGCTGGTCGCCATGCTGATCGGCGTGAAAGCGGTGGCGTAATCAAAGGCAAGCCCGCGCAGCAGCGCATGGTTCACGATATGCGATGACGCATCCCACAGCAGAGTCGCCCCATCCGGCGCCGCCCGCGCAACCTCAGCCCCGCCAATGGAACCGCCCGCGCCGGTGCGGTTTTCCACCACAATCGTCGCGCCGAGCTTTTCCGCCATGCGGGGCGCCAAGGTGCGCGCGGCTGAATCCGCCGCACCCCCGGCAGCAAAGGGCACCACAAGCCGAATGCTGCGGGCTTGCGCCAAGGCGGGCAGAGGCAGGGCAGCGGCAGTGGCGGCGAAAAGGGCGCGGCGAGGCAATTTCATGGCGTTATATCCTTCACTTGCCTGCCATGTGCGGGCGCGGGCAGGGCGCGTCAAGCGCGGGGGTGATGCGCGGTGCCACTTGGGATTAGAATGCCGCCATGAAGACTCCGCCACGCTATGATGACCTTCCGCGCCCTCAGGGTGATCCCACCGGCCTGCCGCTTTCCTGGGGCGTTTGGGGCGCAGATGACCAGATCGGCACGCTGAACCGCATTACCGATGAAACCGTGGCAGCGGCGCGCGATGAAATCCGCCAAGGCCGCCGCTTCAATGTGAACCTGCCCTTGGACGAGCCCTTCGGCGCCGCCCATGAAGGCGCCCATCGTCGTCGCGCCGCCCCCACCCCGGTCATGGTGAGTGAAGACCACCCCGGCCGCATCACGCGCGATGACAAGCTGGATGGCTTCTGGCTGCAAGGCAGCACGCAATGGGATGGGCTTTCGCATTTCGCTGACGCCACGCATGGATTCTACAATCACGCGCCGCTTTCTTCCATTGTGCATGGGCCGCAAAGCCGCAATGGCATTGATAAGGCGCTCGCCCACGGCATTGCCGGCCGCGCGGTGCTGGCGGACCTTGCGCGCCATTTCGCCCGCACCGGGCGCGATTGGGGTGCGATGGGTGGGCGACGCGCAACCGCTGAAGATGTGGCGGCTTGCCTGGCTGCGCAGGGCGTTGCTCTCCGCCCCGGTGATATCCTGCTGGTCCGCACCGGCTGGCTCACGGCCTTCCGCGCCGCACCCGATGCCGATGCGCGCCACTTACTCATCCAAGGCGAAGCCGGCGCGCGCGATTATTCCGGCCTTGATGGCGGGGAAGGCATGTGGCGCTTCCTCTGGGACCAGGGCATCGCCGCCGTCGCCGCCGATAACCCAACGGTCGAGGCCTGGCCGATCTTCCCCTGGAAGCCCGCGCTGCATCTCGCCATCGCCCGGCTTGGCCTTTGCCTTGGCGAGTTCTTCGATTTCGAGGAATTAGCCGCCGATAGCGCCGCCACTGGCCGCTACACGGCCTTCTTCACCGCTGCCCCTTTGAACCATCGCGGCGGCATTGGCAGCCCCGGCAATGCGCTGGCGATACGCTGAAACCCCCCATGGCCCGCCCCCCAGCCTTACCTGACCTATTCGGCGCCCCGGAAGCCGCCCCCGCGCCCCCGGAAGGCGTGCGGCCTTTGGCGGATAGGCTGCGCCCCGCAACCCTTTCCGAAGTGGTCGGCCAGGATCATTTGCTGGGCGCCGAGGGCAGCCTTGCCCGCATGTTGGCGCGCGGGTCGCTCGCTTCCTTGATTTTGTGGGGCCCGCCAGGTGTGGGCAAAACCACCATCGCGCGGCTGCTGGCCGAAGCGGCGGGGCTGCGCTTCACCGCCTTGTCCGCCGTGTTTTCCGGCGTCGCCGATTTGAAGCGCGCCTTTGAAGAAGCCCGCGCGCGCAAATCCAACGGCCAAGGCACGCTGCTTTTCGTGGATGAAATCCACCGCTTCAACCGCGCGCAACAGGATGGCTTCCTGCCCGTGGTGGAAGACGGCACCGTGACGCTGGTTGGCGCCACCACGGAAAACCCATCCTTCGCACTCAACGGCGCGCTTCTGTCCCGCTGCCAGGTGCTGGTGCTGAAGCGCCTGGATGATGCGGCTTTGGAGCTGCTGCTGACCCGCGCCGAAGCGCTGATGGGCCACGCGCTACCCCTGGCGCCCGAAGCCCGCGCCACACTCCGCGCCATGGCGGATGGCGATGGCCGCTACGGGCTGAACATGGCCGAGCAATTATTCGCCCTTCCCGAAGGCTCAGCCCCACTTGATCCCGCCGGGCTTTCCAGCTTGCTCGCGAAACGCGCCGCCCTTTACGACAAGGACCGGGAAGAACATTACAACCTGATCTCCGCGCTCCATAAATCCATGCGCGGATCAGACCCGGATGCGGCGCTTTACTGGTTTGCGCGCATGCTGACGGGGGGCGAGGACCCGCGCTATATCGTCCGCCGCCTGACGCGCTTCGCCGCTGAGGATATTGGCATGGCAGACCCTCGTGCGCTGCCGCTGGCGATTGCGGCCTGGGAAACCTTTGAGCGTATGGGATCACCCGAGGGTGAATTGGCGCTGGCGCAGCTTGTGGTGCATTTGGCGACCGCGCCGAAATCCAACGCTGTGTATCAGGCGTTTAATGAGGCGATGCGCGCCGCGCGGGAGACCGGCAGCCTGATGCCGCCCAAGCATATTCTGAACGCGCCCACCAAGCTGATGCAGGAAATTGGCTATGGCGCTGGCTATGCCTATGACCATGAGGCGGAGGAAGGCTTTTCCGGCCAGAATTACTTCCCCGATGAGATGGGAAGGCGCCAATTCTACCGCCCGACCGACCGCGGGGCAGAGGCCGCGATTGCCGAACGCCTGGCGCGCTGGGCGGAGCTCCGCCGCAAAAGGAAACGCTGATGGGCGCGGCATTTTCGCCCCTTTCGCTAGTGCTGGTGGCTTTGGGCGGCGCGGTGGGGTCTGTGCTGCGCTACGTGATTTCCCACGCTGGATTGGTGCTGTTTGGCGCGGGCTTTCCCTGGGGGACGCTGGCGGTGAATATTCTGGGCTCTGCCTTGATTGGCGTGTTTGGCGCTTTGGGTATTTCCGGTGAGGCGCGCTTATTGTTGGTGACGGGCCTGCTTGGCGGTTTTACGACTTTTTCCGCCTTTTCACTGGAAACCGGCGTGCTGTGGGAAAGGGCGCCGTGGTTGGCGGTGGTTTATGTGGCGGCTTCGGTGCTGGGCGGGCTGGCGGCGTTTGGGGTTTGTTATTGGGGGGTGAGGCGGGGGTGAGGGGGGCTATCCACCCTGACGAAATCCCGAACGCGACCTAGCCTGAGGCGGGGCTTACATGCGGTCACTGTCAGGGGAATATCGTAGGTGTACACGTCTACCACAGCGGCACCTTCACGAAAATTCTTCCAGATACGCAAAATGAACTTGCGCTCGCGGATTTGTTCTCCTAGCCTCGACGAGATTGGAGGCAAACTTGCGAAAAGCATACTCATTCTCAAAATGCGGCAACCACAGACTAGAAAACCAAGATTGCGTAAAGGTTGCAACTAATTTTTTTGCACTCGCCGACGGTATGGGCGGCCATCCACAGGGACGTCAAGCCGCAGAACTCGCATGCCATCTCGCTCTGGATGCAGTCACAAGTAAGTATGGGCCCGACATTCCTCATCGAAACGAAATTGTTGATGTCTTCAGGGATATAAATCATGAAATTCGAAAGCAACTTCCTGGTGCGGGCACAACACTTACTCTGCTCATGCTAAGCAGATCGACGTACTGCGCCGCTTCAATCGGAGACTCTCGAGTATATCGAATAGATAAATCAGCTATACATCAATTGTCCATGGATCAGAACTTGTTTTCGACAACCGGAATATCGGATCAAAGAAATATACTCACCAATTATATTGGCCGATATAACATTGATCCCCCAACTATCTCAATTGCAGCATTGGCCCCATCGACTCGCTTCTTTCTGAGTTCTGATGGTCTGTATGGTGCAGTGAATCTCAGTGAGTTTTTTAAGGAGGGGGCAGCATCGGAAGAATCAACAGTCATGGCGAATCTCGAAATTTTAGCAACTAAAAATGACCCAAATGATAACTATTCAGGTATATTCGTTGGAAGGGATAAGAATGATTAAACTTCCGGATCGACTAATTCGGGCTACGAAATCAGGCCGACTGGTCCCATTTGTTGGCGCAGGCATTTCAAAGAAGGCTATGCATGGATTGTTTCCTAGCTGGTCAGAACTAATGTACGAAATGGTTGATCTCGCACAGAAAGAGGGCGGGATAACGTCTGGCGAGCAGAGAGAGCTTATCAGGCTTTTAAAGGATGGAAAGCTCACCGTCGTTGCTGACGTTGTTAAGCGCGTTCTTCAAGAGGAGACATTCGATAGATATCTGGATCGCCGCTTCAATTACTCCGATCTCTCCAAGGCAAATCTGGACACTCAAGTTTTACTTCTGAAGATATCGTCGCGGCTCATTGTCACCACCAATTATGATCACCTGCTTGAGGACGCATTCGCTAGGCACTTTCGCCGATCTCCAATGGTCGCAACATTTCGAGAGGCTTACAGCGTTCAGAATGCCACACAAGATTATAACGCTGACACCTATCCATTGATCTTTAAGGTGCACGGTGATGTCAGAGTGAAGGACTCTTTAATTCTCAGTGATCGCGACTATCGCTCGCTTCTTTATGATCACCAAACCTACGGAAGCGTAATAACTTCTATTTTCATGAATAGTACAATGCTATTTGTTGGCTTTTCGCTCTCCGATAGGGAAATAATGTCACACTTGGAGCGAGTGCGGCATCGACTTAACTATGTTTCTCAATCACACTTTGCCCTTGTGCCTAAGGGCAGCGTTACCAATACCGAACTCCGTTTTTTCAAGGAGGCCTTTGGCGTTGAGAGTATCGAATTTGACGCCGCGAATGGCTACGACGAAATCGATAGGATATTGGGTAAATTGGTTCGAGAAAGAGGGAAGGCTACCTAATGATGCTGGCCAAGGATATGGTGATTGAGTCAGCAGGTGGACGCCTTCGACTCGTGGGGCCAATTGATGCGGGCGCTCAGGCTGAAGTGTGGCGTGTGGTTGAAGTTGGTGGCTCCGGTCGTTCTCTCGCAGCAAAACTGATATCTGCAAAATTTCAAGAACGAGATAGCCAGGAATATCAGTATAAGAAGACCGCACTTAATCGCGAACGTGGGCTGCTATCGGAAGCAAGACATCGATTCGTTGCAAAATTTCTCTATCAGATCGAATTTGCAGATACCGAGTTAGATGTTGTCGTTGAAGGTTTCGTAATGGAGCTCGCGACCGTTGGTTCACTTCGCTACTTCTTATCTGACAAGGACTCTGAGGCTGTCGACCATATTTCGACAAGCAATAAAATGAATTTGCTCCGCCAAATTGCTTCAGCGCTCTCTCATCTACACGACATAAAGATCGTTCATTCCGACATCAAGGCGGAGAACGTACTACTCGTCCAAGAGGAGGCCAGGGAATTCGTTCCCGTATTGATTGATTTTGGTGGAGCCTTTCGTGCTCACGAGCCCTGGCCCGGACTTCGAACTGAGAGATACTCAGCGCCAGAGCTTATTGAAGGCAAAACTGCTTCATACGCGTCTGACATGTATGCATTCGGCGTTCTTGCCTTAGAAGTCCTTGCCGGCAAACGGTTCTTTGCACCATCGCCCTCTGATGCCGAGTCCGTCCGACTGCCGGGCGGATTGTCAAGCTACTCGAAGTTTATTGCCCGCCTTCTTTCGAATGACCCAGCGTCGCGCCCCAATGCTGATCGAACTCGGAATGCATTCAAGACCCGCGCGGAAGAATGGTTGAGAACTCTGCCTGAAACAAGCAACGTGTTGAAGTTTCCAATAGGCAGAACTGTCTGGCACCCACAGGTTCATAGGTCGCTTGGGTTGGAACACATTCTTGTATTCTTGAAAGGGACCCGCCCAACCCCCGAGGCGAGGATGCTCAAGAAGGTGTTATCGCAGAAGGGCCTCCAGGGTGTGGCAATTCGTCGATTTTTTGGAAATTACGATTTTTTGATTCAGGCCTGGGCGGATGAGGCAGGTCGCACGTTACTAAACCGCGGAATTGAGGACTTTCAGAATCGCCAAGGCACGAGAAACGCGACACCGAAAATAGTGACATGTTCTGAGTATAAGTATTTTTGTGAGTTACCTAAAATTGATGTATCTCGAGGCGAGTTTCTTCAAAGCGTGTATGAGCGATTTGAGCTGGAGGCGCCTAAGCTTGATTTAGAGCGCTACAGGCTTCGACCTTTTGAACGGTATACGGGAGAGAACACATTCTTTTTGACGGTGCACGTTCGGTCTTCGGCGCAGCCCACACCGAAAGCTCTGCGCATATTTTTCGACCATGTCTGTGAGTATGTGAGAAATCGAAACAAATCTCTGACAAGGTCACAGCGACAGCGCTCAAGAGCATTTCTATCGGAATCTGTCGCAGAGATATTCATCGAAGTACGGTGTTCTTCAGTTCAAAGATATAAAGATATAATGCTTGGTGTAGCAAAATATATACAAGAAACTAATCCTTCCGAAGAGTTCACTTTTGAATATTCGACGCATATTGATATTGACGGGGACTGCTTCTTGGATGCTGATGAGGATTTCTTTTCAGACGATGGAATGATACCTAATTTTCTTCTAGACGAATATTGTTAAGGAACCTCTGAGTTAATCCTGCCCTCTTGGCCTGTCACTGATTTTCTGCTTCTATTTCGTATCGGCCGTTCTGTACACCTACGATATTCCCCTGGCATAGCCTGTGTTCCACGCAAGCCGCGCGCCCCCCAAAACCCGGTTTCCAAAGGCCCCCCGGCCTTTGGCGGGGTGGTTTGGAGGGGCAGCGCCCCTCCATGAAGCCCCCACCAATCAAACCATCTCCCCCCGCAAAAACCCCAGCGCCGGCAGTGGCACCCATTTCCTCGGCAGGTCGGAACGTTTGATCGGCGCCACGGAATAATGCGGCACGGGTTGTTTGGCGCGCACCAGCCAATCGGCATAGGCGCGCACTTGTTGGTCGCGCCAATCGCGGTCGTTCAGGGCGGCGGCGCGGGAACGGAAAACCTCGGCCACGCGGCTTTTGCGCCCCACGGTCGCCACCACGGCCCAGAGCGTATCCTCATCCCCGCGACTGACTGGAACAAGCGTCACCACGCCTGAATCAGTGCCAAATCGCGGGGGCCGGGGTCAAGCGCGTAATTCAGGCGGCAACCGGTACGGGAACCCCAATCCGGTCCAGCGGGCCGAATTCACGTTCAAGCCGCGGGCGGATGGCTTTGTCCCAGGCTGCGATGGTGTTCATGGCGATGCTTTCCGGCAAATCGCCAATCTGCATTTGCAGCAGATAGTGGCAGGGGCTGGCGGCGCGGATTTCGGCGGCCATGCGCGCGGCCACCGTATCGGCATCCCCCACCAGCATGAAGGACCCCATTTCTTCCAGGCTTGGCTCGCCTTCCCAGGTTTTTTCCACCAGCAAGCCGCCATCCATTTCCTGTTCCTTGCGGCGCAGGCTTTGGGATAGGCGGATTTGCCAGCGGGCGTTTTCCAGAAAGGCCATGGCTTCGGCCTTGTCATCCGTCACGCAGAAGGGGCGCATGGCGCCGAAGCGCAACGCCTCGGGCGATTTACCGGCGGCGCGCCAAATGTCTTCAAAGCGCCGGCGTGCGGCGGCCAAAAGGGCAGGGGTGAAGTGGCGGGGGGTCACCATCACCACGCAGTCACGTTGCGCTGCGTAGCGGTGCAGGTCGGGGTTGTCGCCGGCCACCCAAATCTCCGGCAGTTTGCCGGCGGGGCGCGGGGCGATGTGGGTTTGCGGCAGGGAATAGTATTCGCCTTCGTGGGAAAAGGTCTCGCCCGCAAAGGCCTTTTCCATCATGCCCATCACTTCCAAAAGCCGATGCGGCGCTTCCGGCAGGGCAGAATCGAAGCGTTCAAACTCATAAGGCTGGTAGCCGCTGCCAACGCCAAGCACCAGGCGCCCATGCGTCATGGAATCGACCATGCCGATTTCGGCAATCAGGCGGGAAGGGTGGTAAAGCGGCACGATGACAACGCCGGAGGCAAGTTTGATGCGCGATGTCTCGCCCGCCAGGCGGGCCAGCATCATCAAGGGCGATGGGCAGACGCAGTAATTGGAAAAATGGTGCTCGGCGAACCAGGCAATGTTGAAGCCGGCGGCCTCGGCGGCTTTTACCTGGGCGATGGTGCGGTCATAGATCGCCGCGGTGGGCACGCCGCGATTGCGATAGCCCATGAGGTTGAAAATGCCGACATCCATGGTGTGCTTCCTTCCCTTTGCTTCGGGGTATGCTGCGCCGAAGTTTTGGCGGGCTCAAGGGGTCAGTCTTGCCTCTGGCGGCGGGGCAGGGTGTTCTGCGGGCGATGAAGGGGACCCCGACATGATCGTGATCGGCAAGGGCAGCGTGCAAAGCGGCGAATGCGATGTGATGGGGCATATGAATGTGCGCCATTATGTCGCGCGGGTCGGTGATGGGCTGGGCTGGCTGGCGCTGGCGATGGGCATCACGCCGGATCGCAGCTTTTTCACGCCGGTTGATCAGCATATCCGCTTTTTGCGCGAAATGGCGGCGGGGGCGGCCTTCACCATCCATGGCGGCATCTTGGCGCGTCGCGGGGATCGGCTGCGGGTTTACGCCGAAATCCAGCATAGCGGCTCGGGCGTGGCCTCGGCGGCTTTCGTGACCGATGTGGAACTGCGCCATCCTTTGAGTGGGGAGGTTCTGCCGCTGCCAGAGGGGGTGGATGGCAAGATAGAAAGCCTCATGACCACCCTGCCGCCCCATGCCGGGCCGCGAGGCCTGCCCTTTGACCCCATCCGCACCCCGCCCGATGCCGCCGGCGCCGCCGCCATGGGTCTGACGGAAGCGCATCTCGGCGCCATCCGGGCAGAGGATTGTGATCGCGCCGGGCTGATGCGCCCGGATGTGGTGATTGCGCGGATTTGGGATGGCATACCCAATCTGCGCTTTCGTGGCTCGGAAGAACTCGGCGCGCGGGAGGAAGGCATTGGCAGCGCCGCTTTGGAGTATCGCCTGGTCTATCTAAAGCCGATGCGCGTGGGTGATTTGCTGGTCATCCATAGCGGGCTGCGCGCCTTGGGGGAGAAAACCACCACCTGGACCCATTTGCTGCATGATGGCGTCACGGGTGCCCCGGTGGCGGCGGCGGAAGCCATTGGCATTGGCTTTGATTTGAAAGCGCGCAAGGCTGTGGTGATTGATGGTGATCGGCGCCGCGTTCTGGAAGCGCTGCTGATCCCTGGGCTTTCCCTATGAAGCGAGAAATCCGCTTCAATGCCTTCGATATGGCCTGTGTCGGCCATATCCAGCAGGGCATGTGGACCCATCCGCGGGATCGGTCGGCGGAATATCTCTCGCTTGATTACTGGATGGGCCTCGCGCGGTTATTGGAAGAAGGGCTGTTTGACGGGCTGTTTCTGGCGGATGTGCTTGGCATTTATGATGTGCATGGCGGGAATGGCGATGCGGCGATACGCAACGCTGTGCAGGTGCCGCTACTTGATCCCATGTTGCTTGTGCCCGCCATGGCGGCGGCAACGCGCCATCTTGGCTTTGGCGTGACGTGCAACCTGGCCTGGGAAAGCCCGGCGCTGATGGCGCGGCGGTTTTCGACGCTGGATCATCTGACCAAAGGGCGCATCGGCTGGAATATCGTGACGGGCTATCTGGATAGCGCGGCGCGCGCCATGGGGCTGGATCGGCAAATGGCGCATGATGATCGCTATGATCTGGCCGATGAATATATGGAAATCCTCTATCGGCTATGGGAGGAATCCTGGGCCGCCGATGCCGTAAAGCGTGATCGCGCGGCGGGGATTTACGCCGATCCGGCCCGCGTGAAGCGCATCACCCATCAAGGCCGGCAATATCGGCTGGATGCGCCGCATTTGGTGGAACCATCGCCGCAGCGCACGCCGGTGCTGTATCAGGCCGGGGCTTCGGATCGCGGGCGGGGCTTTGCCGCGCAGCATGCGGAATGCGTCTTTCTGAATGGCGGGCCGAAGCCTCATGTGGCGCAGCTGGTCGCTGATTTGCGCGCCCGCGCCGCGCCGCGCCCAATCCGTATCTTCGTCGGCGCCACGCTGATCATTGGCCGCACGCGGGCAGAGGCCGAGGCGAAGCTTGCCGAATATCGCCAACACGCCAGCATTGAAGGCGCGCTGGCCCATGCTTCCGCGTCTCTCGGCATTGATCTGGCGCGTTTTGCCCCGGATGAGGAATTGCCGGAAGCCGGGCAGAGTCAGGCCATCCGTTCCAATGTAGAGGCTTTGCGCGCCGCCGCCCCCCGCGCCACCAAGCGCGCCCTGATTGACCGCATGGTGCTCGGCAGCCGCCAGCCGCCCATCATCGGCAGCGTGGATGAAGTGGCCGAGGAACTGATTGCCTGGATGGATCAGGCAGATGTGGATGGCTTCAACCTTTCCCGCACGGTAACGCCGGAATGCCTGGAAGATGTGGTGCGGCTTTTGGTGCCGGCATTGCAGGAACGCGGGCGCTATAAGCGGGGCTATGCTGCGGGCACTTACCGCGAAAAACTCTTTGGCGCCGGGCCTTTGCTGGCGGCACCCCATCCGGCGGCGGGGTGGCGTCAGGCCGGGTGATTTCCCGCCGCGCCATTCTGGCCTAACCTTCCCCCAATCATCGCAAAGGAATACCCAAATGGATGGCATGCAATTGCCCGCCGCCGCCGCCCTGACGGCCCGTTACGGCGCTGGCGCTGAACCGAAGCTCGGCCCCTGGAATGACACGATTTCGCTGTTGCTCTCGCACCGTTCGGTGCGCGGCTATCGGCCCGATGCGCTGCCCGAAGGCACGCTGGAAGCGCTGATCGCTGCGGCGCAATCGGCAGCCACTTCTTCCAACCTGCAAACCTGGTCCGCGGTTGCGGTCAATGACCCGGAAAAGCGCAAGGCGCTCGCGGAAATTGCCGGTGGGCAGCGTCATATCGAACAATGCCCGATCTTCCTGGTCTTCATCGCCGATGTATCGCGCAATGAACGTTTGGGCGAACAGGAAGGTGCCGCACTCGCCGGCATGCCCTTCCTGGAAACCTTTCTTGTGGCGGCAATTGATGCGGGGCTTGCCGCGCAAAACGCCGTGGTGGCGGCGGAAAGCATGGGGCTCGCCACGGTCTATATCGGCGCGCTCCGCAATGATGTGCCGCGTGTCGCTGCCATGCTCGGTCTGCCGCCGGGGGCGGCGCCGGTCTTTGGGCTTTGCGTGGGCTATGCCGCGCCGGGCAAGGAAAGTGCCGTGAAGCCGCGCTTGTCTCAGGAAGCGGTGCTGCATCACGAAACCTATTCCACCGCCAAGGAAAAGGCACTGCGCGCTTCCTATGATGAAAAGCTTGCCGAATATTCCAAACGCTATGAAATGGCCGCCGATAATTGGTCGCAGCGCGTGATTTCGCGCATCGGCACCATTGGCGCTTTGCGTGGGCGCGATGGGCTGAAGGCCGCGCTGCGCTCCCTCGGTTTCCCGCTGAAGTAAGGAGGATCACGCCATGCGCCTTGGTCAAGCAAGCCCAGCCCGCGCCACCACGCGCCTGCGCGCGCTTCTGAAGGAACCCGCGCCGCTGATCCTGCCCGGCTGCTTCAACGCCATGTCAGCCCGCATTCTGGAACATGCGGGTTTCCCGGCGCTTTACATGTCGGGCTATGGCACTTCGCTCAATCTGCTCGGCCTGCCCGATGCGGGGTTGATTACGCTGACCGAAATGGCGCTGAACGCGAAGCTGATCGCCTCTGCCGTGCGGGCGCCATTGATTGCCGATGCTGATACCGGTTTCGGCAATGCCATCAATGTGGTGCGCACGGTGGAAGAATATATCCGCGCCGGCGTGGCGGGGCTGCATTTGGAAGACCAAGTGGCGCCCAAGCGCTGCGGCCATGTGGCGGGGCGGGAAGTGATTGCGCGGGATGAAGCCGTGCTGAAAATCCGTGCCGCCTGCCAAACCCGTGATGCGCTGGACCCGGATTTCGTGATCATCGCGCGCACCGATGCACGCGGCGCGCATGGCGGTTCCATGGAAGAAGCCATCACCCGTGCCAATGCGTTTTTGGAAGCAGGCGCGGACCTCGCCTTCGTGGAAGGCCCGAAGGACAAGGAAGAGGTTGCGCATATCTGCCAGGCGGTGAAAGGCCCGGTATTCTACAACATGACCGGCATTTCGCCGCGCTTCACCGCGGAAGAAATGGCCGCGATTGGCATTCGCGCCTGCATCCTGCCGGGTGCGGCGATGCGCGCCACCATCATGGCAATTCATGATTTCGCGACCACGCTGAAGGCCGAAGGCCCCATGGCGGAGGCTGCCTATGATGCGCGCTTCAAGCAGCACCCCATGGGCAATTTGCATGGCTTTGCGGGGTTTGACCGCATCCGCGAAATGGAAGCCGAATTCCTGCCGGCGGAAGCGGCGGAAAAGTACCAAGGCGGCCTTGGCTACGCGCCCAAGGCAGCCGAATAGGTTTAAGGTGCTGCCAGGGGCTAGCGCGTGTTGCGTTCACATGAGTTCACGCAACCCGCTCTACATATTTGTTTTTCGAGCATCTTCACCCGTTCAGATGATTCCATCTGAACGTGATCTGCTCTGAGGCCGCGCCATGTCCCACGCCACGCTTGCCGGCTGCGGCGCGCTGATCCTCTGGGCGTTTCTCGCCCTGCTGTCGCGGCTCGCCGTTGGCATCCCGCCGCTGCAGCTTACCGCCATGGGTTTCGCCATCGGCGGCGGGGTTGGGCTGGCCGTGGTGCTGGCGCGCGGCAAGGCGGCGGCGCTGCGCCAGGGGCCGCTCGCCTGGGCGCATGGCGTGGGCGGGCTGTTTGGCTATCACGCGCTCTACTTCCTCGCCTTCGCGCTGGCGCCGCCGCTGGAAGTGAACCTGATTAACTATCTCTGGCCGCTGCTGATCGTGCTGCTCGCCGCGCCGATCCGCGGGCTGCGGCTCGGCCCCGTGCGGCTCGCCGGGGTGGCACTCGGCTTCGCTGGCTGCGCCCTGCTTGTCGGCCCCGGCGCGTCCTTCCCACCAGAAGCGCTGCACGGCTTCATCGCTGCGGCGGGCTGCGCGGTGGTCTGGGCGGTCTATTCGGTCACCGCCGGCACGCCGCACCTCGCCCGCGTCCCGACCGAGGCGGTGGCGGGCTTCTGCCTGGCGACGGCGGCACTGGCCGCTATGCTGCACCTAGGCCTTGAGGCCACCGTGGCGCCGGATGCCCGGCAATGGCTGGCGGTGCTGCTGCTCGGCCTGGGGCCAGTCGGCGCGGCCTTCTTCCTGTGGGATGTCGGGATGAAGCGCGGCGACCCGCGGCTGCTTGGCACGCTGGCCTATGCTGTGCCGGTCGCTTCAACCCTGCTGCTGATCGCCGCCGGAGAGGGCGAGCTTTCCTGGCGCGCTGCGCTGGCGACCTTGATGGTCGCCGGCGGCGGCTTCATCGCGGCGCGGGCGAGGTAGCCGGCCTGGCTTTGGCAGCGGCAGTACGCCGTGCAGATGCCTCGCGATGTTGCGCGGCCAGAGCAGGTCCGGCATCCTCTGCCAGCGGCTGCGTAGGCAAAGAAAGCAAGCAGCAACAAGGAAACGGAGCGAAACAATGGATGGCACCCCGAAACTCGCCTGCCCCTGGGACCGCACAGAGGAATCCCTTGGCAATGTTGTTGAATTGCAGCATGTCAATCTGCAAGTGCCGGATCAGTTGAAGGCAACGGCCTTTTACATCAGCGCGCTTGGCCTAACGCGCGACCCGTATCTGATGACGGGCATTGACAATATGTGGGCCAATGTCGGCATCAGCCAGTTCCATTTGCCAAGCGGCCCCGCGCAGGTATTGCGCGGCACGACGGGTCTGGTGTTGCCGGATCGCGCGCAATTGCTGCATCGGCTGGATCGCGCACGGCGCTGGCTGGAAGGCACACAATATAGCTTCACCGAGGCTGAGGATCATGTTGATGTGACCTGCCCCTGGGGCAATCGCATGCGCTGCCATAGCCCGGATGCCGAAAAACTTGGCCGCATCACGCTCGGCATGCCTTATGTCGAATTTGATGTCGCGCATGGCACGCTGCCTGGCATTGCGCGCTTCTATGAGCAGATCATCGGCACCAGCACGGCAATGCGCGATGGCCTGCTTTATGTGCGCGTGGCGCGCGAGCAATTCCTGATCTTTCGCGAAACCGACAAGCCGCAACCCGCTTTTGATGGCCACCATGTCCAATTGGCCTTTGTGGATTTCGGCGGCATCTACAATCGGCTGAATGAACGCGGGCTGATTTCACGTGAAGACAGCGCGCATCAATACCGCTTCATCAAGGTGGTAGACCCGAATGATGGGCGCGTGCTGTTTGAAGTGGAACATGAAATCCGCAGCATGACGCACCCGCTGTTCATGCGCCCGCTGGTCAATCGCAACGCGGCGATCACCAATAATTACTACTCCCCCGGCAATGAAGCAGCAGTCGCTGCCATGCCCCCGGCCTGAATCAGTCGCTGCTAAGCGCCGCCCCCGCCGCCAAGGGCGCGAGGGGGGCGGCGATAGACACCCCCGCCCCCAGCAGCAGCAGGAAGGGGGCGGCGGAAAGCCCGGCGCTGGCGGCTTCAATCGCCGCCGCGCCGAAGATTACCGCCGGAATCGCGAGCGGCAGCACCAGAAGCGGCAACAGCACGCCACCGCGCCGCGCGCCGAGTGTTAGCGCCGCGCCCAAAGTGCCAAGCAGCGACAAAAGCGCGGTCGCCAAAGCCAGTGCCGCCATCGCCACCCCCCAGGCTTCCACCGGCAGGTTCAGCATGGCCGCCGCGATGGGTGTCGCCGCAATCAGCGGCACGCCCGTGGTCAGCCAATGGCCCAGCGCCTTGGCCGCCGCCAAAGCACTGCGTGGCAGGCCAGACAGCAGCAATTGATCGAGCGAGCCATCCTCCGCCTCCGCCCCGAATAGCCGGTCCAAAGGCAAAAGCGCCGCCAACAGCGCAGCGGCCAGCAGCGCGCCGGGGGCAAGGCGGGAAAGGGTTTCCGGCGCTGGCCCGACGCCAAAAGGAAAAAGCGCCGCCACCAGTACAAAAAATAGCACCGCCGCCAGCGTATCCGCTGGGTGGCGCAAAGCGAGCTTCCATTCCCGCCCCAGCACGGCGAGGAAGGCGCCAAATACTCCGCCGCTCATAGCTTAAGTTCCACCGCATCCGGCAGCGGCAAGGGCAGATGGGTCGCGGCCAGAATGGCGCCGCCCGCCGCGCGGTGCCGCGCCATCAGCGTCCCAAGCCGCGCGACAGAGGCCGCATCCAACCCAAGGCTAGGTTCATCCAGCAACCAAAGCCGCGTGGGCGCCAAGGCAAGCCGCGCCAAGGCCAGCCGCCGCCTTTGCCCGGTGGACAGCACCCGCCCTGGCAGCGAAGCCAAAGCGCCAAGGCCAAGCGCTTCCAAGGCCGGGGTCACTTCTCCGCCCCAAAGTGCCGCGTAGAACGCCAGATTCTCTGCCACCGTCAGCGCCGGCTTCAGCGCATCCTGGCTTGAGATATAGCGCAGCCTCAGCGCGTGCCCGGCGGCGTCCGAGCGTGCGGACGTGCCTTCCAACAGCACCTCCCCCTCGGCGGCGGGCAGCAGCCCGGCGATCACGCGAAGCAAGCTCGATTTGCCGGCACCATTGGCCCCTGTCAGCAGCAGCGCACCGCCTGCGGGCACGGAGAAACTCAGCCCGGCGAAGATCGCCCGATCACCGCGGATGCAGGCAAGGTCCAGCACGTCCAAAATGGGTTGCCCCGCCGCCAAAATCTGCCCCCCGCCAATGGACCATACACTATCTCCATGCTTTAAAGCCGCCATTGGCGCGGTCACGCAAGGCCAGCGCGCTTGAGGAAGGGTAATCAGCCATGCGGATGATCGGGCAAGACAGCCTGAAGACTCGTCGTACGCTCAGTGTGGACGGCAAGACCTATCATTATTTCAGCCTGCCCGAGGCAGCGAAGAGCATCGGCGACATTTCCCGCCTGCCCTATAGCCTCAAGGTGCTGCTTGAGAATGTGCTGCGCTTCGAAGATGGCCGTTCCTACACGGTGGATGACGCGAAGAAGATCGCCGAATGGGTGAAGGATGGCCGTTCCGATAAGGAAGTGCCCTTCCGCCCCGCGCGTATCCTGCTGCAGGATTTCACCGGCGTGCCCGCCGTGGTGGACCTGGCCGCCATGCGCGATGCCTTGCTTGGCCTGGGCGGTGACCCGCGCAAGGTGAACCCGCTGGTGCCTGTGGATTTGGTGATTGACCATTCGGTGATGGTTGATGTCTCCGGCACCGCATCCTCGCTTCAGCAGAATGTGGATATCGAATTTGAACGCAATGGGGAGCGTTACGAATTCCTCCGCTGGGGTCAGGAAGCCTTCAATAACTTCCGCGTCGTGCCGCCGGGCACGGGCATCTGCCACCAGGTCAATCTGGAATATCTGGCGCAGGTGGTGTGGACCGCGACGGATACCGGCGATGTCTTTGCCTTCCCCGATTCCTGCTATGGCACGGATAGCCACACCACCATGGTGAATGGCCTTGGCGTGCTGGGCTGGGGTGTTGGTGGGATTGAAGCGGAAGCCGCCATGCTCGGCCAGCCGATTGCCATGCTTATCCCCGATGTCATCGGCTTCAAGCTGACGGGTTCGGTGAAGGAAGGTGTCACCGCCACCGATCTCGTGCTGACCGTCACACAAATGCTCCGCAAGAAGGGCGTGGTCGGCAAATTCGTTGAATTCTTTGGCCCTGGCCTGGCGCATCTGCCGCTCGCGGATCGTGCGACCATCGGAAATATGGCGCCCGAATATGGCGCGACCTGCGGCTTCTTCCCGGTGGATGACACCACGCTGGAATATCTGCGCCTGTCGGGCCGCGATGAGCATCGCATCAACCTGGCGCGCGAATACCTGAAGGCGCAGGGCATGTTCCGTGAGGAAGGCATGCCCGATCCGGTGTTCACCGATACGCTGGAACTGGATCTCAGCACCGTGGAACCCTCCATGGCCGGGCCGAAGCGGCCGCAGGATCGAGTGGCACTCAGCAATGCCGCGCCGGCCTTCCTGAAGGATTTGGCTGCGGGCACCATGGGCGTGCCGGGTGATCAGGCTGATCTGCGCGTGCCGGTGGAAGGGGCGAATTATGACCTCGGCCATGGCGATGTGGTGATTGCGGCCATCACCTCCTGCACCAATACATCGAACCCCTATGTGCTGGTGGCAGCCGGCCTGGTGGCGAAGAAGGCGGTGGAAAAGGGCCTGACGGCGAAGCCTTGGGTGAAGACTTCTCTCGCCCCCGGTTCCCAGGTGGTGACGGAATATCTGAACAAGGCGGGGCTGACGCCCCATCTGGATGCGCTTGGCTTCCAGACTGTGGGCTATGGCTGCACCACCTGCATCGGCAATTCCGGCCCGCTGCCGGATGCCATTGTGGATGCGATTGAAAACAACAAGCTGGTCGGCGTTTCGGTGCTGTCAGGCAACCGCAACTTCGAAGGCCGCGTGCATGCCAATGTGCGCGCGAATTACCTCGCCTCGCCCCCGCTGGTGGTGGCCTATGCGCTCGCTGGGACCATCCGCAAGGATTTGACCAAGGAGCCGATCGGCACGGGCCGCGATGGCCAGCCGGTTTACCTGAAGGATATCTGGCCGACGCAGAAGGAAGTGAACGATACGGTTCACGCCGCTGTGACGCGTGAGATGTTCCAGGAACGTTATGGCGATGTCTTCAAGGGCCCGACGCAATGGCAGGCCATTCGCGTTGAAGCGGGCAGCGACACTTATCGCTGGAATTCGGGCAGCACCTATGTGCAGAACCCGCCTTACTTCGAAGGTATGACGGCCGATCCGAAGCCGGTGGGTGATGTGAAGGGGGCGCGCATTCTGGCGCAGCTCGCGGACTCAATCACCACCGACCATATCTCCCCGGCTGGGAATATCCGGAAGGCGTCGCCTGCTGGTGAATATCTGCTGGAACACCAAGTGCGTCAGGCGGATTTCAACAGCTATGGCGCGCGGCGCGGCAACCATCAGGTGATGATGCGCGGCACCTTCGCCAATCCGCGTATCCGGAACGAAATGGTCCCGGGCGTGGAAGGCGGCATTTCCAAGCATTATCCTTCGGGTGATGTGGCGCCGATCTACACAACGGCGATGCGTTACAAGAATGAAGGCGTGCCGCTGGTGGTGATTGGCGGCAAGGAATATGGCACGGGGTCTTCGCGCGACTGGGCCGCGAAGGGCACCTATCTGCTCGGCATCAAGGCCGTGATTGCTGAGAGCTTTGAGCGCATTCACCGCTCAAACCTGGTCGGCATGGGCGTGTTGCCGCTGGTGTTCAAGGAAGGCGAAAGCCGCCAAACACTCGGCATAACTGGCGATGAGAAGATTGACATCCTGGGCGTGGAAAAGCTTTCGCCCCGCATAATGATGGATGTTGTCATCACCCGCGCTGATGGGTCACAGGTGAAGACCCAGGTGCTCTGCCGTGTGGATACCGCCGATGAGGTGGAATACTACAAGAATGGCGGCATCCTGCATTACGTCCTGCGCGGGATGGCGAAGGCGGCGTGAAGTAACCAAATGGTAGAAATACCTATTCTTGTGAGCTTCCCGAAGCGAGAGCTGAATCGTGCTGGTGCCGCCCTAAGGGAGGCACCAGACACCTCGCCCCCGCAAGCATCTCTCGACGTACTACGCCAATGGAGGTCCGCACATCAGGCGCCATTAAACACCGTTCAGATGTGGTTGCGCAGCGTAATACGATCAGAACCCAGGAAAGATATAATCGTTGCGCAAAGGCTAAAGCGAGCGCCGTCGATAATCAGAAAACTCAAGAGATTTAAGACGATGGAGCTCTCAACAATGCAAGACATTGGTGGGTGTCGGATTATTTGCAAAGATCGCAAGTCGATTAAAAGGATAGTCGAGAAGATAAAAAAATCTAAGGCCCAACACCTGCGTAACATCAGAAATGATTACATTATTCGTCCGAAGGACGACGGGTATCGCGGGATTCACATCATTGCGCGAACTAAAAATAATAAACCAACGTTTGAGCATCTCAACAATTTCAAAATTGAAATACAAGTTAGGACCAAAGCGCAACACGCGTGGGCGACAGCGGTTGAAACGGTCGATCTCTTCCAAAAAACGGGTATAAAGTCGGGAAATCAATCCTCTCTGTGGTCTGAATTTTTCTTAAACGTTTCTGATTGTATAGCTTATGATGAGGACCCAAGTGGTACTTTAATTGCGAGTTTTGAGAGTGCAAAATCACGAGCACTTGAACTCTATAATGAATTACGTGTTGGCGAAAGACTTGAGGCTTATCGGGAAACACTTAGACTTTTCAATAAATTTAAAAACAAATCAGGTGCAATTTTTGTTCTGGTTTTAGATACTGCTGACGAGAAAAGCGTGCTGAGAGGTTATGCATTCAAGGCAACCATGGCGGAAGAGGCAAACCAAAGGTATCTAGAGGAGGAGCAGCGAACGCTTGGCGACGCACAAAAAGATGTGGTCCTGGTGAGCGCACTCGGGATTGATGTGCTGACGGCTGCGTATCCAAATTATTTTTTGGATACACGAAATTTCATAACCATTTGCAGGAAAATTCTTAGTGCTTAAGCGAGTCAAAAAATCATTCTAATTTTTTACCAAAAAATGGGTTTTATAAGAATTTCTAGTCCGCCAACCAAGCTGCCATCGCCGCATTCACCGCCTCTGGCACTTCCATGCTGGGCAAATGGCCGGAACCGGTGAAGCGGACCAAGCGCGCGCCGGGAATCGCTGCCGCTATTTCCTCGGCAAGGTAAGGCGGCGTCATAACATCATCCTCCCCCACCGCGACCAGCGTCTTGGCGCGGATCGCCGGCAGATCAGGGCGCGAGTCCACGCGCCCCATAATGGCGGTTTGCTGCCGCAGGAAGGCATCGCGGCCCACGCGTTCGGCCATGGCCATCACCTCGGCGGCCAAGGGGCCATCCAGGCGGGAAGGATGCACCAGCATCGGCAGCAGGCGCGGCGTGACGCCGCGAAACTGCCCGCTTTGCGAAAGTGCTAGCAAGCCGCGTCGGCGTTCCGTTTGTTCCGGCGTATCGGGCCGGGCCGAAGTATCAAATAGCGCAAGCCGCTTCACCTGCGCGGGCGCGCGACGGGCGATTTCCAAAGCCACGTAACCGCCCATGGAAAGCCCGGCCACCGCCAGCGGCCCATCCAGCCCGGCAAGCGCCGCTTCTGCCATGGCAGCGATGCTGTCAGCACCCGTCAGGCTGGCCACGACCACGCGGCGGGAAGCGCTGAAAACTTCGATCTGGTCGCGCCAAAGCCGGGCATCGCAGAGCAGGCCGGGCAGCAGCAGCAGGGTTTCTTCGTGATCCATGGGCTTGGTCTAGCCGTGTGCCGCCGCCATGGTCCAGGCCAGCCCCGCAGAAGGCTACGGAAATCCTTGATTCCCGCGCCGCTTCGGCGCATAGGGGGCGTGCTCGCGGTAAGGCGGGCCGGATCCGCCGGCCCCGGCATGCGCGCCCCGCCGGGGCTCGGCCTTTCCCGCACCCACCGCCAAGCGCTCATAGCGCGGGCCTAGAAAGCGATTGAAGTTGAACGAAAATACTGAAGTGACCGCCGCCGAGGCTGTCCAAGCCGACCCTCAAACCCTGCCCGTGCCGCCTGAGACGCCGGAAACCGCGCCGGTCGAAGAACCTCCGATGGCCGAAGAACCCGCGGTGGAAGCCGCACTGGCTGCCGAGGAAGACCGTGCGACCTTCGATTCCATCGGACTTTCCGAAGAAATCGCGAAGGCGGTGACGGAATCGGGCTATCGCCACCCCACCCCCATTCAGGAACAGGCGATCCCGCAAGTGCTGATGGGGCGCGATGTGCTGGGCTGCGCGCAAACCGGCACCGGCAAAACCGCATCCTTCGTGCTGCCGATGCTGGATATCCTGACCGGATCCCGCGCCAAGGCGCGCATGCCGCGCAGCCTGATCCTGGAACCAACCCGCGAATTGGCGTTGCAGGTCGCGGAGAACTTCGAGAAATACGGCAAATACCTCAAGCTCAATCACGCGCTGCTGATTGGCGGCGAAAGCATGAATGACCAGCGCGATGTGCTGGAAAAGGGCGTGGATGTGCTGATCGCAACCCCGGGCCGCTTGCTTGATCTGTTTGATCGTGGCCGTGTGCTGCTGGCCGATTGCAAGGTGCTGGTGATTGATGAAGCGGACCGGATGCTCGATATGGGCTTCATTCCGGATGTGGAGCGTATTGTCTCCATGCTGCCGCCCTTGCGCCAGACTTTGTTCTTCAGCGCCACCATGGCCCCGGAAATCCGCCGCCTGGCCGATGCTTTCTTGTCCAACCCGAAGGAAATCAGCGTCGCGCCCCCGGCATCGGTCGCGACCACCATCACCACGGGCCTTGCTTACGTGCAGCCGTTTGACAAGCGCGAGGCGTTGCGCCGGCTGATCCGGCGCGAACAGGTGACGAATGCGCTGATCTTCTGCAATCGCAAGATTGAAGTGGATATTCTGTATAAATCGCTTAAGAAGCATGGCTTCAGCGTGGGCGCCTTGCATGGCGATATGGATCAATCGCAGCGCTTCGCCACACTCAACGCCTTCAAGGCGAATGAATTGCAGCTTCTGGTTTGTTCCGATGTCGCCGCGCGCGGGCTTGATATCGGCGGCTTGTCGCATGTGTTCAATTTCGACGTGCCCTTCCATTCGGAAGATTACGTGCACCGCATTGGCCGCACAGGTCGCGCGGGGCGTGAGGGGCATGCCTATACGATCGCAACGGCCGATGACGCGAAGAATGTCGCAGGCATTGAAAAACTGACCGGCAAAGCCATCCCCCTTCTGGATATTGAGGGGCTGGAACCGGTGACGGAAGCCGAAATTCAGGAAGCCATGACCTCCACCAAGCGCGGCCGCGGCCGTGGTGGCCCAGCGCGTCGGCCGGATCGTCGCGATGGCGGGCGTAGCCGGCCTGAACGTGGCCGCCGCGATGCGCAGGACCGCGCGCCGCGCGCCGAGGCGCCGGAAGAAATCGCGGCTGAGGCCCCCGCCCGGCGTGACCGCCCGGAACGCCGCCCACGCGCCGAAGCCCCGGAAGGCCGTGAGGCTCCGCGCCGGGACCGTGCCCCGCGTCGGGACCGCGATGCGCAACCCAGCGAATTCGCGCTGCGCGAAGCCGCCATGCGTGACCTCCCGCCCCGGGACCGCGAAGCGCCGCGTCAGGACCGGGATTATCGCAACCGCGACCGCCGCGATGATCTCGGCCCGCCCGTGCAGGGTTTTGGCGATCTGGTGCCGGCCTTCATGCTGATCCCGATCCCGCGCCCGCGCCGCGCCGCCGCGCCGGCCGCGCCCGAGGTTGACGCGGCCTGACGCGCCAGCAAATCCTATTTTATCACGCAGAACAGAGCCTGAGTTGAGGACAAAAGCATGAATTTCGTGAGCCCGCCGAAGAAGACCGCCATCGCGCCCTTCACCTGGGAAGACCCGCTGCTGCTTGAAGAAGCGCTGACGGAAGAAGAACGCATGATCCGCGACAGCGCCCGGCAATTCTGCCAGGAACGCCTGATGCCGCGCGTGCTGGAAGCCAATCGGCATGAGCGCTTCGACCGCGAAATCATGAATGAATTCGGCGAAATGGGTTTTCTGGGTGCGACGCTTGATGGCTATGGCTGCGCCGGCGTTTCCTATGTTGCCTATGGGCTGATGGCCCGCGAAGTGGAGCGCGTTGATTCTGGCTATCGCAGCGCCTTCAGCGTGCAATCATCGCTCGTGATGTTTCCGATCCATGCCTATGGGTCCGAAGAGCAAAAGCAAAAATACTTGCCGAAGCTCCGCACCGGTGAATGGGTGGGCTGCTTTGGCCTGACGGAGCCCGATGCGGGGTCTGATCCTTCTTCCATGCGCACCCGCGCGACCAAGGTAGATGGTGGGTGGAAGTTGTCAGGTTCCAAAACCTGGATTTCCAATTCACCCATCGCCGATGTCTGCCTGGTTTGGGCCAAGGATGATGAGGGCATTCTGCGCGGCTTTTTGCTTGATCGCGGCATGAAGGGCCTCACTACGCCGAAGATCGAAGGCAAGTTCAGCCTGCGCGCTTCCGTCACCGGCATGATCATGATGGATGAGGTGTTTGTGCCGGAAGAAAACCGCCTGCCGGGTGTTCGGTCCTTGGCCGGTCCCTTCTCCTGCCTCAATCGCGCGCGCTACGGCATTGCCTGGGGCGCCATGGGGGCGGCGGAATTCTGCTGGCATGCGGCGCGGGATTACACGCTGAACCGCATCATGTTTGGCAAGCCGCTGGCGGCGACGCAATTGGTGCAGAAGAAGCTGGCCGATATGCAAACCGAAATCACGCTTGGCCTGCACGCGGTGCTGCGCGTGGGCCGGCTGTTTGATGAACACAAGGCCGCGCCCGAGATGATCAGCCTGGTCAAGCGCAATAATTGCGGCAAGGCTTTGGACATTGCCCGCGTGGCGCGCGATATGCATGGCGGCAATGGCATTGTGGATGAGTATCACGTGATCCGTCACGTGATGAATCTGGAAACGGTCAATACCTATGAAGGCACGCATGATGTGCATGCGTTGATCCTGGGCCGGGCGCAGACCGGGTTGAACGCCTTCGGCTGATCAGCCGAAGTTCCAGCCATGGAAGTCCTGATTGAGCGTATGGGCGCGGGTGGCGATGGTATCGCCCCCGGCCCGATCTATGTGCCGCAGGCGCTTCCGGGCGAAAGGCTTCACGTAGATATCAGCGGCAAGCGCGGCGATGGTGCGCTGGCCACGATCCATGAAATCCTAAACCCAAGTCTTGATCGCATCGCACCTGCTTGCGCGCATTTTCTGGAAGGCTGCGGCGGCTGCGCCCTGCAACATTGGGCGCCCACCCCCCAAGCCGCTTGGAAGCGCGACAAGCTGCGCGTGGCCCTGGCGCGTGGCGGCTTTGCCGAAGCCCCCATTGCCGAGACCATCACGACACCCCCAGGCGTGCGCCGCCGCGCTGATTTCGCCATACGGCGCGGGACGGATGGGCTCAGGCTTGGCTTTCATGCAACAGGCAGCGCCGCGATTCTGGATATTGCTGCCTGCCCGGTGCTGCATCCGCGCCTGGTCGCGGTGCTGGCGCCCTTGCGTGATCTGCTGCCGCGCCTGCCGGCGCTGAAGCGCGATGGCTCGGCGGTGCTGAACCTGCTCGATACCGGGCCTGACCTGCTGCTGCGCACCGATGGCACGCTGGATGCCGCTGGGCGGGCGCTGCTGGCGGGGTTTGCCGCAGCGCATGGCCTGCCGCGCATCGCCTGGGCGCGGGGCAATGGCGTGCCGGAAATCGCTGCCCAGCTTGGCCCGGTGGCAATCACGCTCAGTGGCGTCGCGGTCACGCCCGCCCCTGGCGCCTTTTTACAGGCAAGCCCGCAAGGGGAGCAAGCCATCATCGCCGCCATGCTGGCCGGCTTGCCCGCCAAGCTGGCCGGGCGGGGGCGGATTGCTGATCTGCATGCCGGCTATGGCACGCTCAGCCTGGCCTTGGCGCGGCGGGGCAGGGTGACGGCCTTCGAATCGGATGGCGCGGCGGTGGCGGCGCTTGCCAATTCCGCGGCCAAGGCGGGGCTGCCTTTGGCGGGGACGCGGCGGGACCTGGTGCGCCAGCCACTGACAGTCGCGGAATTGGCGCCCTTCGCCGCCGTGGTGCTGGACCCGCCCTTTGCCGGCGCCGAAGAACAGGCGGGCTTGCTCGCGCGGTCTGGCGTGCCGGCGGTGATTTACGTGTCCTGCAACCCGCAGGCGCTGGCGCGGGATTTGCGCTTTTTTGCCGATCAGGGCTGGCGGGTGGATGCGGCGACGCCGATTGATCAGTTCCTCTGGTCCGGCCAGCTGGAAGCGGTAATTGCGCTCAGCCGACCGAATAAAGTGAAGCGCTGATTCTATTCCGCCTTGATGCCAAGGCCGCGCACTTCCGGCTCCCAGAAGGCGATTTCGTCCCGCACATAGGCCGCGAATCGCTCAGGCGTGTAGCCGCGCATGGCGGGCGTGCCCATTTCCTCAAAACGCTGATTGATCGTCGAATCGGACAGCGCCTGTTCGGTCGCCGCCGCCATGCGGTTCACAATCGCCGCCGGCGTGCCGCGCGGGGCGAAGAAGCCATACCAGGAATGGGATTTATAGCCGGCGATGCCCGCCTCAGCCGCCGTTGGCACATTGGGCAGCAGGGAAGAGCGCTGATCGGTCGCGACAAACAGCACCCGCGCCGAGCCGCCATCCTGAAAGCCCTTCAGGATAGAGGGGATATCGCAGCAGAACTGAATTTCGCCCGCGGTGAGCGCCGCAAAAACCTGCCCGCCGCCGCGATAGGGCACATGAACGGCATCGGTCCCCGTGCGCACCAGGAAACTGGCCGAGGCGATATGCCCCGAAGTGCCAATGCCGGAGGAGCCATATTGATAGCGCCCCGGCGCGGCCTTCAGGGTCGCGATAAACTCCGCCGCCGTGGTGGGCGCGAAATTGCGCGTGGTGACAGCAAGCGCGATGGGCACAAAGACGGTTGGCGCCACCGCCACCAGATCTGTCCGCGCATCAAAGGGCACGGGGGCTGGCAGGCCGCGGGCGAGTGCGATGGGGGAGAGCGTGGAAAGGACGAAGACCTCGCCATTCGGCTGCTGCTTCGCCACGTAATCCGTGCCGACCACGCCGCCCGCACCGGGGCGGTTTTCCAGCACCACGGGCTGGCCCAGGATTTCCGCCAACTTGGGCGCCAAAAGCCGCGTGGTGATATCCGTCCCGCCCCCGGTGCCGAAGGGGATCACGATGCGGATGGGCCGGCTCGGCCAAGGTGTCTGGGCATAGGCGGGGCAGGCCAGCGGGCTCAGGGCAAGCGGGGCGGCGATCAGGCTGCGGCGCGATAACTTGGCCAAGGGGGGCTCCTTCCTGAAACAAGATACTGTTTTTGCGCTATTTCTTTGGCTCTATCCCGATTGTGAGCCAGTGCTGGCCAGAAGGGAAGGGCATAGGGGCGAAACGGGAACAAACCTGCGCTGCCCCAATTGCCTCGGCTTTTGCAAGCCCAGAATCACGCACCGCATCTAGTGGCATGGCGACTGTGGCAAGACTACATCTTGTAGTCAGACCGCAACTTGGGGCATGATCCGTCTTCGGGGGAAGTTCTCAGGGGGTTATCCGTGTTCGACGCAATTCAACTTGAAGGCCATGGCCAGGTACGCATTGATCGCTCGCGCGATGCGCTGCTGACCGATTTCGGCAAAGCAACATTAGATGATCGTTATTTGCTGCCAGGCGAATCCTATCAGGATTTGTTTGCGCGAGTCGCATCCGCTTATGGCGATGATGCGGCGCATGCGCAGCGGATTTATGACTATATCTCGCGGCTTTGGTTCATGCCGGCCACACCCGTGCTGTCCAATGGCGGCACGACTCGCGGCTTGCCGATTTCCTGCTTCCTGAACGAAGCCTCTGACAGCCTTGATGGCATTGTCGGGCTTTGGAATGAGAATGTGTGGTTGGCCGCCAAGGGCGGTGGCATTGGTTCCTATTGGGGGAATCTGCGCGGCATTGGCGAAAAGGTTGGCCGTAACGGCAAGACCTCAGGCGTCATTCCCTTCATTCGCGTGATGGATAGCCTGACGCTGGCGATTTCCCAGGGCTCCCTTCGTCGTGGCTCGGCGGCTTGTTATTTGCCGGTGAACCACCCGGAGATTGAAGAATTCCTGGAAATGCGTCGCCCAACCGGCGGTGATCCGAATCGCAAGGCGCTCAATCTCCATCAAGGCGTGCTGATCCCCGATGCCTTCATGCGCGCGGTGGAAGCGGATGAGGAATGGGCGCTGGTCTCCCCCAAGGATGGCGCGCTGATGAAGAAGGTTTCCGCACGGGGCCTTTGGATTCGCATCCTGACCGCGCGCATCGAAACCGGTGAACCCTACATCATCTATTCTGACCACGTGAATAATGCGCGGCCGGAGCATCAGAAACTGGCAGGGCTTGAGGTGAAGACCTCCAACCTGTGCTCAGAAATCACGCTGCCGACCGGGATTGATCAGCATGGAGAACAACGCACCGCGGTCTGCTGCCTATCCTCGCTCAATCTGGAGACCTGGTTTGAGTGGAAGGATGAGGCGCAATTCATCCCCGATGTGATGCGCTTCCTGGATAATGTGCTGCAATCCTTCATTGATACGGCACCTGATACCATGGCGCGCGCACGCTATAGCGCCATGCGGGAACGCTCGGTTGGGCTTGGGGTAATGGGCTACCATTCCTTCCTGCAGGCGTTGAATGTGCCTTTTGAGAGCGTGGTGGCGAAGGTGTGGAATATGCGGATGTTCAAGCATATCCGCGCCCAGGCCGATACCGCTTCCCGCCTGCTGGCCGAAGAACGCGGCCCCTGCCCGGATGCCGCTGAATACGGCTTCATGGAGCGGTTCTCCAACAAGATGGCCATTGCGCCAACCGCTTCCATCAGCATCATTTGCGGTGGCGCGAGCCCGGGGATCGAACCGATCGCGGCCAATGTCTATAATCACAAGACGCTGTCCGGGTCCTTCATTGTGCGCAACCCGTATCTGAAGAAGGTGCTGGCCAAGCATGGCCGCGATGATGAGGATACCTGGACCACGGTCACGGTGAATAAGGGCAGCGTGCAGCATCTGGATTTCCTGAGCGAACAGGAAAAGGCGACCTTCAAGACCGCCTTTGAATTGGATCAGCGCTGGGTGGTGGAACATGCGGCTGATCGCACGCCGTATATTTGCCAGTCGCAATCGGTGAATATCTTCCTGCCGGCCAATGTGCATAAGCGGGATTTGCACCAGATCCACATGACGGCATGGAAGAAGGGTGTGAAGTCGCTGTATTATTGCCGGAGCCTTTCCATTCAGCGCGCTGATGCCATCAGCGAGAAGGTGGCGCCGCAGGCAGCCCTTGGTGTGGCGGCACCGGCCAATGACCAGGCGCAATTGCCGCTGGTGGCTGCGGTGCCGGCCTCCACCAATAATTACGAAGAATGTTTGGCCTGCCAGTAAAGCTGCGTTAGACTTACCCCAACCCGCCCCCGGCCTCGGGGGCGGTAAGCCTGAAAAGGGCAAGGGAGAAAGTCTGGAATGCTCACGCGTCGCAGCCTGCTGGCCACCGGGATGGCCAGCACCATCATCACCAAAGCCAAGGCACAAGCCAGCACTTGGCCGGATCGTCCGATACGGATGATCATTGGATATCCCGCCGGCGGGCCCACGGATTTTCCGGGCCGGGTCTTGCAGGACCCGCTGCAAAAATTATGGGGGCAGCCCGTTGTCATCGAGAATCGCCCTGGCGCCAGCCAGGTGATTGCCTCTGAAATGGTCGCGCGATCCGCGCCCGATGGCTACACGATTTTCCTCGCCGCCAGCACCCATGCCAGCAATGCCGCAGTCTATGCGCGCTTGCCCTATGACACGATCAATGACTTTACGCCGATCGTGAACATCTATGCGTCGCCCACGGTGTTGTTCACCGGCGCGGGGCAGCCATTCCGCACGGCGCAGGATTTGGTGGCGGCGGCGCGGCGTGATCCCGGTATGGCCTTTGCATCCTCCGGCAATGGGTCTTCAGGGCATTTCGCGTTGGAGATGTTCCGCAGGAAAATGAACCTGGATCTGACCCATGTCGCTTATCGCGGCGCGGTGCCCGCGCTTCAGGATGTGATCGGTGGGCGCGTACCCGCGACCTTCAGCACCTTGTCTGGTGCCATTGCTCTTGCGCGTGAAGGCAAGCTTCGCCCGCTGGCGATTGGCGGGCCGCAGCATGTGCCGGTGCTGCCTGATGTGCCAACGCTCGATGAACTCGGCATGGGCATCCCCGATACCAGCCCCTGGTACGGCTTCATCGCGCCCCGCGGCCTACCGCGCGATATCGTGGACCGTATCGCGCGCGATGTGCAGGGCTTGCTGCGCGACGCCACCATCCGCCAGCGACTGCTCGATCAGGGCGGCGTTATTCTGGGTGAGGGGCCTGAGGTTTTCGCAGCCCGCATTGCCCGTGAATTGGCGGATAACATTGTGGTCGCGCGGGAGGCGAATATCCGCGTGGAATAGTCCCGCCACAATATCTTGCGTTGGGCGATTGCCTGACCCACCAATTGTGGTAGAAGCGTCGCTCAGCTCAAACAATGGGATTCGAGACAATGGCCGATGGCATGATGCGGGATGAATTGCCGGTGAAATTCGATCTTTTGACCTCGAACCCCGTCTACAAACCCTTCCGCTATCCTTGGGCCTATGAAGCCTGGTTACAGCAACAGCGCATCCATTGGTTGCCGGAAGAAGTGCCGCTCGCGGATGATGTGAAGGATTGGCAGAAAAACCTCACGCAGTCTGAGCGCAATCTGCTGACACAGATTTTCCGCTTCTTCACCCAGGCGGATGTTGAGGTGAATAATTGCTACATGAAGCACTATTCCCAGGTGTTCAAGCCGACAGAAGTGCTGATGATGCTCTCCGCCTTCTCGAACATCGAAACGGTGCATATCGCGGCCTATAGCCATTTGCTCGATACCATCGGCATGCCCGAAATCGAATACACGGCCTTCCTCAAATACAAGGAGATGAAGGACAAGTACGATTATATGCAGGGCTTCAGCGTTGCGAATAAGACCGAAATCGCGAAGACGCTGGCCGCTTTTGGCGCCTTCACCGAAGGCTTGCAGCTTTTCGCTTCCTTCGCGATTCTCATGAATTTCCCGCGCTTCAACAAGATGAAGGGCATGGGCCAGATCGTGAGCTGGTCTGTGCGCGATGAGACGCTGCATTGCCTTTCCGTGATCCGGCTGTTCCGCACCTTCGTGCAGGAAAACCCGGAAATCTGGACCGAGGAATTCCGCCGCGATCTTTACCTGATCTGCGCCACCATCGTGGATCATGAAGATGCCTTCATTGATCTTGCCTTTGAATTGGGCGGTGTGCAGGGCCTGGATGCCTCGCTCACCAAGCAATATATCCGCTTCATCGCGGATCGCCGCTTGCAGCAGCTTGGGCTTGAGCCGCTCTATAAGATCGAAAAGAACCCGCTGCCTTGGCTCGATGAAATGCTGAATGCGGTGGAGCACGCGAATTTCTTCGAAAACCGCGCCACGGAATATTCCAAGGCGAGCACATCCGGTTCCTGGGAAGAAGCTTTTGCGGATAGCGCGTTTTCTTCCCCGCAGCCGGAAGGTGAGATCGAACTCGCGCGGCATTGACGCTGCGTGTTCACGCTGGATGAATTGGAAGCTGCAGCGCGGCTGGTCCACACTGCCTTTCCGCCCACGCCGCAATATCCCTGGCCGCTGCTTGCGCAACGTGCGGGGGCGGAGGTTTGGGTAAAGCATGAAAACCACACGCCGACCGGCGCCTTTAAGGTGCGCGGCGGCTTGGTTTTCATGGAAAGGCTGAAGCGTGAAAACCCGGATGTGCCAGGCGTTGTGAGTGCGACGCGCGGCAATCATGGCCAGTCCCTTGCTTACGCTGGTGCGCGTTACGGTATTCCGGTGACCATTCTGGTGCCGCGTGGCAATAGCGCGGAAAAGAACACCGCCATGCGCGCCCAGGGTGCGCGGTTGATTGAATATGGCGCTGATTTTGACGAAGCCCGCGCCGAAGCCGCGCGACTTGCCGCCGCCGAAGGCTTGCTGTTTGCGCCGTCCTTCGCGCGTGACCTGGTGTTGGGGGTGGCCACCTACGCGCTGGAATTCCTGCGCGCGGCACCGCCTTTGGCTGCGCTTTACGTGCCAATCGGCCTTGGGTCCGGCATTTGCGGCTGCATTCTGGCGCGTGATCTTTTGGGCCTTTCCACCGAAATCATCGGCGTGCAGAGCACCGAAGCGCCGGCCTATGCGCTTTCCTTTGCTGCCGGCCATGTGGTGAAAACCGCAACCGCCAATACGCGTGCCGATGGCATGGCAACGCGCATCCCCGATGCCGGCGCGCTTGAGATCATCCGCAAAGGTGCGGCGCGGGTTGTGACCGTGACGGATGACGAAGTGGCCGCCGCCATTCGTGCCTATTGGCAGGATACGCATAATCTGGCGGAAGGGGCGGGCGCCGCGCCGCTGGCCGCGCTTTTGCAGGAACGCGATACGATGCGCGGCAAGCGCGCCGGCCTTGTGCTCTGCGGTGGCAATATTGACTTGGCGCTGTTCCGCGATTGGGTGATGGCGCGCGCCTGATCGGCGGAGGCGGCACGCCGGAGCCGTGAATCAGCCGCGCAAACAAGCATCTGATCGGCGGAGGCGGCACGCCGGAGCCGTGAATCAGCCGCGCAAACAAGCATCTGATCGGCGGAGGCGGCACGCCGGAGCCGTGAATCAGCCGCGCAAACAAGCGCCTGACGGGCGATTGCGGCCGGACCCAAAAAGGCGGCCATCTTTTCACCTTCCTGGGTTAGTGCGATGAAGCGCCTCCATCGTCGGAGGAACCAGCCATGGCGCGTTTTGACCTTGCCCTGAAGGGCGGAGACTGTGTGATGCCTTGGGGGGTGGTGCGCGCTGATGTCGGCATTCGCGCCGGGCGCATCGCTGCCATTGGTGATTTGACCCAGGCGGAAGCCGCTGAAACCGTGGATTGCAAGGGGCTGCATGTGCTGCCCGGCCTGATTGACCCGCATGTGCATTTGCGTGATCCCGGCGACCCCAAGGTCGAAACCATGGAAACCGGCACCCGCGCTGCTGTGCTGGGTGGATTGGCGGCGGTTTTCGACATGCCCAATACCACGCCTTCCATCACCAATACCGAAAGGCTGAATGCCAAGCGCGAATTCGTGCAGGGCCACGCCTGGTGCGATATCGGGATTTATGTCGGCGGCACCAAGACGAATATCGCAGATCTCGGCGCGCTGGAGCTTGAGCCCAATGTCTGTGCCATCAAGATTTTTGCGGGGTCGTCCACCGGTGATTTGCTGGTGGAAGATGATGAAAGCCTGGAAGCGGTGATGCGGTCCGGCCGCCGCGCCATTTGCTATCATTCGGAAGATGAATATCGGCTGCAAGCGCGCAAGCCTATGTTCACGCCAGGCATGCCGCATATCAACCATCAGGGATGGCGCGATGTGGAAACCGCGATGCTCGGCACACGCCGGCTGATGGCGCTGGCGCGCAAAACGGGGCGGCGCGCGCATATCCTGCATGTCTCAACGGCTGAGGAATTGGCCTATCTCGCGGATTATCGCGATGTTGCCAGTTGCGAAGTATTGTTGAACCACCTCACGCAAACCGATGAAGCCTATGGCCGCTTGGGTGGCTATGCGGTGATGAACCCGCCCATTCGCGATGCGCGGCATTTGGAAGCTGCCTGGAAGGCCGTGGCGGATGGCACGGTGGATTGCGTGGGGTCTGACCACGCGCCGCATTCCCGCGCCGCGAAGGAGCGCCCTTGGCCCGATACGGCAGCGGGGCTCACGGGCATTCAAACCATTGTGCCGCTGATGCTGGACCATGTCAGTGCGGGGCGGCTTTCCCTGCCAAGGCTTGCGGATTTGATGTGCGCCGGCCCGGCGCGGATTTATGGCGCCAAGACCAAGGGGCGGCTGGCCGTTGGCATGGATGGCGATGTGACCGTGGTGGACATGAAGAAAACCCGGACCATTGAAGATAGCTGGATAGTCTCGCCCTGTGGCTGGACACCCTTCGCCGGGCATCGCTGCACCGGCTGGCCGGTGATGACGGTGGTGCGTGGGCATATCGCTATGCGCGATGATGAGGTGCAGGGCGCGCCGCAGGGCAAGCCGGTGGATTTCATTGACACCAGGCGCGCTTGATGGCTGACGCTGCTGCGCAGGCGGCGGTGGACGCGGCGATCACTTCTCGTCGTTCCATCCGTGCCTTTCTGCCGAGGCCTGTGCCGCAGGCGGATGTTGAACATCTGCTGGATGTCGCAGCGCGCGCCCCTTCGGGCAGCAATATCCAGCCCTGGAAGGTGCATGCGCTGGCGGGCGTGGCGCTCAAGCGCTTATGCGATGCGCTGATGGCGGAACACGCGGCGGGCATCACGCCGGAATCCGAATACCAATACTATCCACGCAAGTTTTTCGAGCCCTATCACAGCCGCCGCCGCAAGGTGGGCTGGGATCTCTATGGCCTGCTGGGCATTGCGAAGGGCGAGAATGAAAGAATGCGTGCGCAGCATGGGCGCAACCTGATTTTTTTTGGCGCGCCGGTGGGCTTGATCTTCACCATCCATCGCGATCTGGAACAGGGTTCCTGGCTGGATTACGGCATGTTCCTGCAAAATGTGATGGTGGCCGCGCGCGGCATGGGGCTTGATACCTGCCCGCAAGCGGCCTTCATGCCCTATCACCGCACCATCCAGACCATGCTGGAAATCCCGCCTGAGGAAATGCTGGTTTGCGGCATGGCGCTTGGCTATGCCGATCCGGCGGCGGTGGAGAACGGCCTAATCACGGAACGCGCCCCGGCACGCGACTTCGCGCGTTTCGCCGGTTGGGGCGCGTGAAGAAGGAAACGACATGAAACCCTGCCTTCCACCGCTTGCCACCACGCCGCGCCCTTCCTGGCGCGCGCCGGCGCTTTCCTGTGACGGCCATTTCCACATCTTCGGGCCTTATGACCGTTTTCCGCTTGATGCCGGGCGGCATTATGATCCTCAGGCAGCGACCATTGCCGATTACCGGCGCATGGCTGCGGCGCTTGGCATTGAACGTATGGTGATTGTGCAGCCGAGTGTCTATGGCACGCAAAACGAAGTATCCCTGGACGCCGCGGAAGAATTCGGCCTGGATCGCGCCCGCGTTGTTGTCGTGATTGACGATAGCTTTGATGAAGCCGCGCTGAGGAAACTTCATGCGCGCGGCACACGTGGCGTGCGCTTCAATGCGGTCAGCGGCAATGGCACGCCGCTTGATCAGTTGGAGGCTTTGGCGCGCCGCATCGCGCCCCTCGGCTGGCATTTGCAGCTTTACGCGGAAGGCCATCAATTGCCGGCATTGGCGCCACGTTTGGCGTCTCTGCCCGTGCCTGTGGTGGTGGATCATATGGGGGGCGTGAAAACCAGCGAAGGGCTGAATGGCACGGGCTTCAAGGCTTTGCTGAAAATGCTGGAAAGCCCGCAATGCTGGGTTAAGCTTTCCGGCTATCGCATCTCGGCCGGGCCACCCTTTGCCGATGTCGCGCCGTTTGCGCGGGCACTTCTGGATGCCGCGCCGGATCGCGCCGTTTGGGGCACGGATTGGCCGCATCCAAGCTTGCAAAATTGGATGGCGGAAGATGGGCATCTGCTCGATCTGCTCGGCCAATGGGCGCCGAGTGATGCGGAACGCCGCCGCGTCTTGGTGGAAAACCCTGCGCGACTCTACGGGTTTTGAAAATAGGGGGGCTGTGAAGGCCCCCCAAAGATAGTGTCTGGTCGCATTTTCCGAGCCGAAAAGTGTGACCTCTCGGCTTGAAAATGCTCCGAACCCTTCACCCCTTCCGGGTCGCCTCATACCGCGCCTTGGTCTCTGCATTGGGCGGATATAGCCCCGGCAGCGGCACGCCCTTGCCCACTTCTTCCATGATCCAGGCTTCCAGGCGTTCCTGTTCCACCGCGGCTTCCACCACGGCATCCAGCAGCGCTTGCGGGATCACCACCGCGCCATCCGCATCGGCTACGATGATATCGCCCGGCACTACCGTCACGCCGCCGCAGCCGATGGTTTCCTGCCAGCCCACGAAATTCAACGCCGCGACCGAAGCCGGCGCCACATAGCCCTGGCAGTAAACCGGCAAGCCAGTCCCGATCACGCCCGCGCCATCGCGCACCACGCCATCCGTCACCAGCCCCGCGACACCCTTCTTCGCCATGCGCGCGCACAGGATATCGCCAAAAATCCCGGCGGATTTGCTGCCCATCGCGTCAGCAACCGCCACGCAGCCTTCGGGCATGTCTTCAATCGCCGCACGGGTCGAACGCGGGGAAGACCAGCTATCCACTGTCGCCAAATCTTCCCGCGTCGGGGTGAAGCGCAGCGTGAAGGCAGGCCCCACAATGCGCCGACGATCGCCCTGCACGATAGGGTTTGAGCCCGCAATGTAGCAGAAGCGCACACCCTTCTTGAGCAATACGGTCGTCAGCGTTGCGGTGGTAACCGCCTCAAGCGCGGTTTTCTGGGCTTGGGTCAGGGCCATGAATTGATCCTTTCAAAATCTCGCGCCTCAATACAGCGCCCGCACCATCGGGCAAGGTGCTGAAAATCAGTTGCGCGACCAGCCAATCCGCCCCATCGCGCCACAGCCCGCGCAATCGGGCTTCCAGGCGCTGTGTTCCGCGCCACAGGCATCGCAGCGCCAGCGCGGCGCGCCGGCGGCATTGGCGGCTTCGCGCAGCCAGGCGGCCTCGGCAGCGCGGCCTTCGGCGCTATCGCCATGTTCGGCGCGTTCCAATTCGGCAAAAAGCAGATAGGCGCGGCGATCTGCCGCCCCGCTCGCCAGCAGCCCATCCAATTCGCTGCGCGCCCGGCCCGTCAGCCCCGCCGCCAAGGCAACCCGCGCCATCAACAACCGCGCTTCGGGGTGGCTTGGGTTGCGATGCGTGAGGTCCTCCACCGCCTTCACGCGGGCGAGTTGCGCCGGCACGGCCTCCACCCATGCGGTGCCCAAATCCGGGTGCGGCGCCGCATTCCAGGCCGCTTCCAAAACGCCGCGCGCGCGGCGCTGACTGCCTGCCGCCATCAATCGCGCCGCCTGTGCGAGCGCCGCAGGGGCGAATTTCACATCCGCGGCGACAGCCTGTTTTTCCAGTTCCGCTGCCTTGGCCGGATCGGTTTCCACCGCCGCCGCCGCCAGCGCCAAGGCAGCGCGCGGGCCATCGGGTGGACATAACGCCAGCGCCTCATGCCAATCCTGTGTGCGTTCCGCCAGCAGCCGGCGTTCTTCGCGTAGCCACGCGGCACCGGGTTGCGCGGCCTCGGCCTCCCGCGCCAGGCGCTGGGCTTCGGGCCAATCCTCGCGCTGCATGGCTTGCCGCAGCAACCCGCGCAGGCCGAGGAAGCGCGCCGAGGAATCTTCCGATAATTTCTTGAAAATCGCCCCGGCAGCGTCTTCCTTGCCGGCGAGCCTCTCGGCCTCGGCAGCCAGCAACAGGGTTTGCGGCGTATCGCCCAAAAGTGCCCGGGCGCGGCGGGTTTCTTCCAAGGCGCGCGGGGCGGTGCCGGCACCAAGCGCAATCAGCGCGCGCGTAATTGCCGCATCGCCATCCGCCCGGCGCCGCGCGGCGCGGCGGAGCCCCATCCTGCCCGGCACGCCGCGAGACCACGCCCATAGCCGCAAGGCGCCATGCAGCAGAATGAAGCCCAACGCCAGAAGCGCCGCTGCTACCGGCACTGGTAGGCCGATCCAGAACTCGCCCGCGCGGATTTCAACCGTGCCGCCCAGCCTCAACAAGCACAGCGTGATCGCGGCGACACCAACCAGCGCCGCCAGCAGCAAAAGCGCCTTGCGCATGGCGCTTCAGCCCCCGGCCAGGGTGATGATGGCCGCGCGCGCCGCCAGCAGCGCCTGGGCTTCCGCTTCCCAGGCGCCAAGCGCGGCACGGGCAGCAGGCGGCAGCGGCGAAAGCCTGCCCAAAGCGCCGGCCAGATCGCCCGCTTCCAGCGCCCGGCGTGCCGCTTCCAAGGCGGCGGCGGCCTCATCGCCCCAAATCACCGTCTCACCGCGCCTTATCGTAATCAGCCCAGCTAAGCGGGCAGAGGCGCTTTCCAGAATCGATTGACCTTCCCGCGCCGGTTCACTCGCGCCGCGCGCCGAGCGGGCGGCGTCTTCAAAAGCCAGACGAAGTGCTGCTTCGGTCGGCGGGCTGGCGGCAGCGAAGCGGCTCAGCGCCGCTGGCGGGTTGGGGAAGGGTGCCAGTGTGGGCCCCAGCGCCTGCCCTGCATCCAGCCGCGCGCGCAGCGCCGCGATGGCCTGCACGCGATTGGTCCGCGCCTCCAGCCCCGCGATGCGCGCTTGTGCTGCTTCCAGGGCTTGCAGCCGGGCACCAAGCGCGGATTCGGCGCCAGCGAGCCTTCCTTCCAGGGCCGTGCCCGCAGCCGCGATGCGTTCGGCTTCAAGCCTTTCGGCGGCTTCCAGGCGCGTGAGCAGGCTGCGTGCCAGGTCCTCGGTCCGGCGCAAAGCCTCGGCATCGGCGGCTTGCAGCCGGGCGGCGATGGCATCCTGCCGCTCGGTCAGGCGATCGAGCCGTGCCGCCAGGGTTTCCGCCAAGGCGCGGGGCGCGAGGCCGGCGGTATCCAGGCTTGGCGCGGGCCTGCCCTCCAGCCCGGCAAGGCGGGCTTCCAGCGCTTCAAGCCTTTGCGCGATCGGCGCCAGATCGGGCGCCGCAGCGGCGATGGGACGGGCTTCCAGCGCGGTAATGCGGGCTTCCAAAGGCGCGGCATTGAAGCCGGGGCGGGCTTCCAAAGCGGCAAGCCGCGCTTCCAGCGGGCCGAGATTGGGCAAAGGCGGGGCGCTGGGGCGCGGCGTGATCAGCAGCCAGCCAAGCGCCAAAACCAGCACCGCGCCACCGGCGAAAAGCGGTAGTAAAAGCGGATCAAGGCGGCGCTTGGGGGCGGGGGAGGTATCGCTCATGCCGGCGTCTTTAGCACATCTGCGGGGCCAAGGCATGCCAACAGGGCGGCGTGATCTGGCCGGCTTGCGGTGCGGATTTCCGCCCAGGGCAAGGCGGCAAGGGCGGCGGCAATGCGTGGGCTGAGCGCTATGGCAATGATGCCCTGGGCGGCCTTTTGCAAGCCAGCATCACTGAGCAAGCGCATCGCCTGCTGCGCTGAGCGTGGCGAGGTGAAAAGTGCCGCGTGTATGCGCCCTTCCCGAATGGCTTGGCGTGCTTCGTCAGGCAGTGTGGCGCTTGACCGCGCAGCATAAACCACGCGGCGGAGCACGCGAAATCCCTTGGCGCGCAAAGCAGCGGCCAAATCAAGCGCATAGCCTTCCCCAACCGCAAGGCACAGCGTGCCGCCTTCGGGCTTGAGCGTCGCGCCAATCAGCGCCGCAAGTGCCTGCGCATCCCCTGCCGCGGCACGCACCTCCGCAAAACCACGCGTGCGGGCCTCAGCGGCGGTGGCCTCACCCACCGCGATCACGGGCAGCGCGGCGGTTGGCAGCGCGCGAGCGGCGGCGCGGCTGGTGAGGATCAGCGCCTGGCAATTGCGCGGCGGCTTGAAGGGCAAGGCAGTGAGCGTGAGTGCCGGCGCCAGCACTGCTTCCCAGCCAAGTGCTGCAACCGCACGCGCGGACTCCGCCGCGCCCGGTTCCGGGCGGGTGATCAGGATGGCGCGCGATGCGCGGGCGGCCTGGCGCGGCATGGTGCAAGGCTAGACCTGTTATGGCGCGCTTGGCGAGGATGGCTTGCGCTATTCATCTCGCTGCGGCCGCGCGAGCAAACGCGCCACCGCTTCCTGCACCGTCACTCTGTCGCGCACTAGATCCGCTACCGCAGCGCAAATCGGCAGGTCAACGCCAAGCTGTGCCGCGCGCTGAACCAAGGCGGGTGCCGTTGCCACCCCTTCCGTGACACCCTGCCGCGCGGCGAGAATTTCGGTAAGGCTTTCCCCGCGCCCAAGCGCCATGCCGAGTGATGTATTGCGGCTGCCTGCCCCCGTTGCCGTTAGCAGTAAATCGCCAAGTCCGGAAAGCCCGGCTACCGTATCGGCGCGCCCGCCTAAAGCGCTGGCGAGGCGCGCGATTTCCGCAAGCCCGCGCGTGATCAACGCGGCGCGTGCATTCTCGCCAAGCCCTGCACCCATCACGGCGCCGGCGGCAATCGCGATCACATTCTTCGCGGCACCGCCAATTTCCGCGCCCACCGGATCATCACCGCCGTAAAGCCTGAACCCCGCCGACCCAAGCCGCGCGACGCCAAGCGCACGCAGGCCGGCATCATGGCTGGCGACCACCGCAGCAGCGGGCAGGCCGCGCGCTATTTCATGGGCGAAATTGGGGCCGCTCAACACACCGGCCAAGTCACCAGGATTTGTTTGCGCGAGTATTTCAAGCGGCAGCATCAGGCTTTCTGCCTCCACCCCCTTGGCGCAGATCAGCACGGGGGCGGGCAGGGCCGGCAGGCTGTGCAGCACGGGGCGTAGCGCCTGCGCCGGCACCACCAGCAGAATCAGCGCCGCACCATCCAGCGCCTGGCTGGCATCGGCGGTGACGCTGATGCCATCAGGCAGGGTGACGCCCGGCAGCAAGCGTTCATTCGCGCGGCTTTGCTGGATCAAGGCGGCACGCGTCGGATCGCGTGCCCAAAGCATCACGCTTTGCCCGGCACGCTGCGCCTGAATGGCAAGCGCTGTGCCCCAGGCGCCAGCGCCAATGATGGCGATGTGATCCTTCATGGCTTCAGCCATGTCACGGCGCTGCCCGCGCCCGCTTCATCAGCGCCAAGCCGTGCCAGCAAGGCAGGCAGGATTTCGGCGGCGTCTTCGGCAAAGCCTTGCGGCGGATTGGCGATGACCAACCCGCTGCCATTCAGCCTTTGCGGATCGGTCGGCTCCCGCAACCACAATTCAGCCGCCAGCAGCGGTGCCACACCCGCTTCCATGAGTGCGTGATGAAAGCCGCGCACCGGCGCGCGATGCTTGATGGGATACCAGGCGGCGATGATGGCAGCGCGGAAGCGATGGCGCAGCATGGCCATGGCTTCGGTGATGCGGCCGTAATCGCCTTCCTGTTCGAAGGGCGGGTCAATCAGTACCAGGCCGCGCTTTTCGGGAAACGGCGTCAGGGCGCGCAAGGCTTCCCAGGCATCGCGCTTATGCACGGCAACCTGCGTGTCGCGCTTGAAATATGCCTTGAGTGTCGCGTGATCTTCCGGGTGCAATTCCACCGCCATCAGCCGATCCTGCGCCCGCAGCGCAGCGCGGATCAGTGCCGGCGATCCCGGATAGAAGGCCGGAAAACCCGCCTGCCGTAGGGCTTCAAGGAATGGCGCCAGCGCCGGGTTGGTGCTGGCGGCCAGCCGCAGCGCGCCGCGCGCCGCTTCCCCTGTGCGGGCAGCTTCCGATGCAGCAAGATCATAAAGGCCGCAGCCGGCATGCGTATCCAAAACCGCAAAAGGCGTGGGCTTGCGCTTGAGTGCCGCCAGCAGCGACAACAGCAAGGCATGCTTCAGGCAATCCGCGTGATTGCCGGCATGAAAGGCGTGGCGATAATTCATGCCTCACCCAAAAGCATCGCGCGCGAGCCGCACCAGATTGTCATGCCCCATGCGCGCATAGGTCAGCGGATGCGCCTTGGCGGGGTCTTGTTCGGCTTCCACCACCAGCCAGCCGGCATAGCCTGCTTCCGCCAAAGGCTTCAGCACCGCGGTATAATCAACAGCGCCATCGCCCGGCACGGTGAAGACGCCGTCAAGCACTGCGGCCAGAAAGGGAAGATCACGCGCTTTCGCTTCTTGCAGCACCGCCGCGCGGATATCCTTGCAATGCACATGCACAATCCGTCCCGCATGCTGGCGCGCCGCCAGCGCGGGATCACCGCCGGCAAAACTCAAATGTCCGGTATCAAGCAAAAGCCCGATCTCAGGCCCGGTCAGCGCCATCAGCCGGTCAATCTCGGCTTGGGTTTCGATGACCGTGCCGATATGATGATGATAGGCAAGCCAAAGCCCGCGCGCCTTGAGCCGCCGCGCAAATTCCGCAATACGCGGCGCGAAAATTTCCCAATCGGCATCGGTCATGACGGGACGTTGTGACAAAGGGATAGTCTTTTCGCCGTGAATGGCGCGCGCCACCTCGGCATGCACCATCACCTCGCAGCCCATCGCACTCAGCAGCGCGATATGCGGTTCAGCCGCGGCCATTTCGGCATCCACATCGCGTTCCAACAAGCGTGAAGCATACCAGCCGGAAACCAGATCAAGCCCATGTCGCGCCAGGATCGGGCGCAGTACGGCGGCATCGCGCGGAAACTTATTGCCAAGCTCAAAGCCCGCAAAGCCGGCCTGCCTGCCTTCAGCAAGGCAGGTTTCGAGCGGCGTGGCCGCACCCAATTCCGGCATATCATCATTAGTCCAGGTGAGCGGATTGATCCCAAGACGAATGCGCATGATCAGCCCCCTTCCGCCTGATGGCGACGCTTCGCTTCATAATCGCTGCGCGCGGCCTTTTGCGCGGGGGAATGCGGTGCTGCGCTGACCGGCACTTCCCACCAGGCGCCGCCTTCGGCGGTGCCGCTTTCCGGATCTGTATCAATCACGATCACTTGCGTGCGCTTGGCGGCAAAGGCGGCGGGCAGCGCGGCTTCCAGCGCGGCGATATCGCTGACCTTGCGTGCCTCTGCGCCCAACGCCGCGGCATGGCCAGCGAAATCAATGCGCGGCGCGGCATCGGCCAACAGATTATTGAAGCCGACGCCCCCCGTGCCGCGCTGCAGGCGATGAATGCAACCAAAGCCGCGATTATCAAGCACAATGATCATGAGCTTCGCGCCAAGTGCGATGGAAGTCGCGATTTCGCTATTCATCATCAGATAGCTGCCATCACCTACCATGACCACGACTTCACGTTTTGGCGCCGCAAGCTTGGCGCCAAGGCCCCCCGCGATTTCATAGCCCATGCAGGAATAGCCATATTCCAGGTGATAGCCTGTGCCATCTTTCGCGCGCCACAGCTTGTGCAATTCGCCGGGCAGGCCGCCGGCGGCGCAAACCACCATGCCCTGTCGCGGCATGGCGCGATTGACTGCACCCAGAACCTGCGCATCCAAGGGCAGGGCAGCATCTTTGCCTTTGGGTGCGGCGGTAACGCGATCCACCACGCGCTGCCATTGTTGGACGGCGTTGCGCGCCTTCACTTGCCAGGCGTGCGGCGCTGCCCAGGCACCAAGCGATTCAGAGAGTGCTTCAACCCCACGCGCAGCATCAGCCACCAAAGGCAGCGCGCCGTGCTTATGCGCATCAAAGCCCGCAACATTCAGGCCAATCACGTGCGCCTTTGGAAACAGCGCACGAGACCCGGTTGAGAAATCCTGCAACCTGGTGCCAATCGCCAGAACAACATCGGCCTTTTCGGCAAGCGCATTGGCCGCCGTCGTGCCGGTCACGCCAATGCCGCCCAAATTGCCAGGTGCATCCCAAGCAAGGCTGCCCTTGCCGGCCTGGGTTTCGGCATAAGGAATGCCGTGGCGCGCAACAAATCTCTCCAGCGCCGCCTCCGAGCGCGCATATTTCACGCCGCCGCCGATGATGATGATCGGGCGTTTCGCTTGCGCAAGCATCGCGGCGGCAGCAGCAAGTTCCCGCGCATCCGGCTCCGCGGCACGCGGGCGCCAAAGGCGCTTGCGGAAGAAGGCGGCGGGCCATGCCATGGCTTCCGTCTGCACATCCTGCGGGAAGGCCAGCGTGACAGGACCGCATTCGGCGGGATCGGTCAGCACCCGCATGGCGGCGGGCAGCGCGACCAGCAATTGTTCGGCGCGCGTGATGCGATCGAAATAGCGCGACACAGGCCGGAAGCAATCATTCGCGGAAAGCGTCGCATCGCCGAAATCCTCGATCTGCTGCAAGACCGGATCCGGGCGCCGGCTGGCAAAGACATCGCCAGGCAACAGCAAAAGGGGCAGGCGATTCGCATGCGCCACGGCCGCCGCCGTCACCATATTGGTCGCACCCGGCCCGATGGAGCTTGTACAGGCCATGATGCGCCGCCGCGCATGGGTTTTGGCGTAAGCAACCGCAGCAAGCGCCATGGCCTGTTCATGATGCGCGCGAAAAACCGGCAGCCTGCCGCGATGCGCTTCCAGCGCCGGCCCCAGCCCGGCGACATTGCCATGGCCGAAAATGGCCCAGACACCGCCGAAAAGCGGCAGGGCCTTGCCATCAATCTCGGTCTCCTGCGCCGCCAGGAAGCGGACCACGGCCTCAGCCGCGGTCAGAGTGAGGCTCGCCATGGAATCTCCTCGCCTGGGGGTATCGTTCTGCCTTTCTTGCGTGTTACGGTCATTGAAACCACTGCGCAAGAACCGCCCAGGAAACGCCACACCACACATGCTGATTTTCGCTCAATTCGGCGCTGGACGTATCGGCGCCATCCATGCCGCCAATCTTGCTGCGTCAGGTCGCGCCAGGCTGAAGCATGTGGTGGATATCAATGCCGAAGCGGCGTCCTCATTGGCGGGGCGTTATGGCGCGCGCGTCAGTGATACCGCAAGCGCCTTGGCTGACCCCGAGGTTGGCGCGGTAATCATCGCGTCTTCCACCGATACCCATGCTGATCTGGTGATTGCCGCGGCACGACAGGGCAAGGCGATATTTTGCGAAAAGCCGATTGATCTTGCGCTGCCGCGTGTGGATGCCTGCCTTGCGGAAGTGGCCAAGGCCGGCGTGCCCATGCTGGTAGGCTTCAATCGGCGCTTTGATCCTTCCTTTGCGGAGCTGCATCGCCGCATCGCCGAAGGTGCTATTGGCGCGGTGGGACAAGTGATCATCACCAGCCGCGACCCGGCCCCACCACCGATTTCCTATGTGAAGGTCTCGGGCGGGTTGTTCCGCGACATGACCATTCATGATTTTGATATGGCGCGCTGGATGTTGGGTGAAGAACCGTATGAGGTCTTCGCCTATGGCGCCAATCTGGTGGATCAGGCGATTGGCGCTGCCGGCGATATTGATGGCGCCATGGTGCTGCTGCGCACGCCAAGTGGGCGCATGGCGCATATCAACAATAGCCGGCGTGCGACTTATGGCTATGACCAGCGCGTGGAGGTTTTTGGCAGTGGCGGGCGCTTGCTTGCAGGTAATCGCACGCCCACCACGGTGGAATTGGCCGATGGTCAGGCGGTCTCAACCGACAAGCCGCTGCATTTCTTTCTGGAACGCTATGCCGATGCCTATCGCATCGAATTGGTGGCCTTCATTGATGCCGTCTTGAACAAATCCCCCATGCCCGTTGGCGCGGAAGATGGCCGCCGCGCCCTGGTTTTGGCGGAGGCCGCCAATGCGTCACTCAGCACCGGCAAGCCCGTGAGGCTGTGATGGGCGCGCTGCCGAAAATCTCGCTCGCTGGGCGGCATATCCTGATCACGGGTGGCACCCAGGGCATCGGAGAGGGCTGTGCTTTAGCGGCGGCTGAGGCTGGCGCCAGTGCCATTACCATCACGGGCCGGCATGAGGGGCGCGGCGCCGCGATAGTGGAAAAGCTTCACACATTCGGGGCGCGTGCATTTTTTTGCGGCTGATCTGGCGGATGCCGAACCCGTTGCCCGCATTGTCCCTGAAGCTGAAGCGAAGCTTGGCCTGGTGGATGGGCTGATCAATGCGGCGGGGCTTACGGATCGCGGCAGTATTCTGGATACGCCAGTGGCACTTTGGGATCGGTTTTTTGCGGTGAATGCGCGCGCACCTTTTCAATTGACGCAGGCGATGGCGCAACGCTTGAACCACGCCAAACGCCCCGGCGCGATCGTGAACATCATCACCATGTCAAGTCATGGCGGCCAGCCTTTCCTGACCGCCTATGCGGCTTCCAAGGGCGCGCTTGCGACACTCACGAAAAACACCGCGCTCGGCCTCAGGCCCATGCGCATTCGCGTCAACGGCATCAATCTTGGCTGGGCGGATACGCCGGGTGAACATGTGATCCAGCAGCGCGATGGCAATCCGCCCGATTGGCTGCCCAAGGCCGAAGCCGCGCAGCCCTTCGGGCGGCTGATCAAGCCCGCCGATGTGGCAGGGCTTGCGATTTATCTGCTGTCCGACGCCGCAGAGATGATTACCGGCGCCTTGGTGGATTTCGATCAGAATGTCATGGGGGCTTATACGTGAACCCCGCCGAATTGCAGCGCCGCCTTGCGCCCTTGGCGCCTATTGCGCGGGATGCCGCCGCACTCTCCGCGCGCCGGCAAGATCGCCCAAATGGGCACGCCGCGGGACGTTTATGACGAACCCGCCGATGCCTTCATCGCTGATTTCATGGGTGAGGCGAATGTCCTGGCAGGCGAGGTGCTTGGCCCCGGGCGTATCTTGCTGGCAGGTGTTGCGCTTGAAACCAGGCTTCGCCCCCAGCCACCCGGCGCGGCCTTGCTCGCGATCCGGCCGGAAGCTGTCTCTCTCCATCGGGAAGGGGAGGGGCTGCCCGGCCAGATCAAGCGCGCAGCGTTTTTGGGCCAGACACATGAATATAAAGTGGCGACACCAGCCGGGCAGTTATTCATCGTCGCGCCAGCGGGGGCGCCAGTATTCGCGCCAGGGGAGGAGGTGCGGTGCCGGGTGGAAAGGGCTATCGCGCTCAGGCAGGTCGGGGAATAGCGGATACGACCCCCGTGACGCAGCGATCGAAGGTTATGTCAAACAAATCAAATGCCTGATCTTGTCTGAAATGGCCGAGCTTTCCTGCGGCGCGCCTGTGGGGGCATCGGCGCCCCCGAAATGCGCCCGGTTGGCCCAAGGGCACCTTTCGGGCAGGGCTGCCCCGGAAGGGCAAGGCGGGCGCTTTGCGATCCTGTCTGGGGGGAGGGGCTGATCGGCGCGCGTGATAATTCTGCCACAGTAAAGGGCGGATAAGACACTTCGGGGCTACATGAGCTATTCAAGACTAGCGTAGAACGCGAAACATCTTCAAAAGACGTTAGACATTACCGGCTCGATTCCGTTTGCGTAATCGCGGCCCTGAAACCGAGACGAGGAAAGATCATGAGCTTGAAAAAAACCCTTCTGGCCGCTGCGGCGTTGGTAGCGATGCCGGTTCTGGCGCAGGCCCAGCCGATCAGCGGGCTATACCTTGGCGCCGGTATCGGTGGGAACTACCTTGCCGAGACAGACATCACAGGTTCATCGGCTTCCGATAAAACTAATTTGTCCGCCTTGCTCGGCGACAACATTTCCGGTGATTTTTCCTGGGGTTATGTCGGTGTCCTGAGCCTGGGCTGGGGGTTTGGCAACGGTCTCCGCGCTGAAATTGAAGGCAACTACCGCCAAAACGATGTTTCTTCGCTGAGGGCGACCCCAACCTTGAGTGGGGTGACGGGCACAGCGAAAAGCTACGGTGCCATGTTGAATCTTCTCTATGATATCAACGTGAATGGTGCGCTTGGCGGCATCACTCCCTATATCGGCGGTGGTGTTGGTTACATTTGGCACGATTATGAAGATGTCGGAACGAATTCGGGCGGCGTCAAGAATGTGCTGAATGGTGATAGCGGTGCTTTCGGCGGCCAAGCGATTTTGGGGCTTTCGCTGCCCATCTCGTCCGTGCCTGGTTTGGCTGTGACCGCTGAGTATCGCTTCATGATGACGGCTGGCCATGAAATTGACTCCAACAGCGCAGGTAGCCGCACGAAAGCTGACGTGGACAACGTCAACCACTCCCTCCTCGTTGGCCTGCGCTACGCCTTCAACGCCGCCCCGGCGGTTGCTGCCGCCGCGCCTGTCGCTGCGGCCCGCACCTTCCTGGTCTTCTTTGACTGGAGCAAGGCGGACCTGACGGATCGCGCCCGCCAGATCATTGGCGAAGCTGCGTCTTCCCGTGGCGCTGGCGTGACCCGCATTGAAGTCAATGGCTTCACGGACCGTTCCGGCCCGGCGGATTACAACATGCAGCTTTCGATCCGCCGCGCGAATGCGGTGGCCGCTGAGCTGGTGCGCCGCGGCGTGCCGCGCAATGAAATCGTGACCCGCGGCTTCGGCGAAGAAAACAACCTCGTGCCGACCGCCGATGGCGTGCGTGAACCGCAGAACCGCCGCGTGGAAATCATCCTGAGGTAATTCAGGAAGCTTCTTCTCGGAAAAGATTGGGGGCGCCGCAAGGCGCCCCTTTTCATTCCGGTGTTGCGATAAAAAAAACTTCAGCCGGAAAGCCTGATCCCGGTCAGTTCCACCAGGGCGCGCCAACGCGCCAATTCGGCCTTGTGAAACTCCCCGAAAGGTGCCGCTGCCATGGGCGCGGCGACAAAGCCCTGCCCTTGCAGCCTTTCCCGCATGGCGGGTTCGGTCAGGATGCGGAGCAAGATGTCGGAAAGCCGCGTGATGATCTCGGGCGCGGTACGCGCCGGCGCCCAAAGCCCGAACCAGGCATCCACGGCCAGATCGGGCGCATTCAACTCGGCGAAGGTGGGCACATCCGGCGCTTCGGGCAGGCGCGCCGGCGCGCCAATGCCAAGGGCGCGCAGTCGCCCCTCCCGCACCAGGGAAACCACCTGCGGCCAGGTGGAGACAAAGAAATCCACCGTGCCGGCAATCGTATCCGTGGTGGCCTGGGCGCCGCCGCGATAGGGCACATGGGTGGCATCCAGCCGCTCTCGCCGCACAAAGGTCTCCGCAATCACATGGCTGGCCGATCCGGCGCCGGAAGACGCGTAGGTGACCTTGCCGCCATTGCGCCCCTTCGCGGCAAGTTCGGCCAGTGTCTTGGCGCCGCTGATGGGCACCACCAGCGCGTGATGCACCGTGGCAAGCTTGGCGATGGGCGCGAAATCGGCGATCGGGTCGAAGGGGAGCGTTGGCAGCATGGCCGCATTCGCCGCATGGGTCTGGTTATTGCCAAGCGCCAGCGTATAGCCATCCGCCGCCGCTTGCGCGACTGCCTGAGTGCCAACAACCGCCGCGCCCCCGGGCCGATTATCCACCACAAAGGTGCTGCCGGGGATGGCTTCCTGAAGCGCGGCAGAAAGGGTGCGCGCCAGCACATCCGTCGAACCGCCAGGCGGATAGGCCAGCACAATGCGCACAGGCCGCGAAGGCCAAGCCTGCGCTCGCGCCAGGGCTGGCATGGCCAGCATGGGTGCGGCGAGCAATAGACGACGTTGAAGCACCTTTCTCCCTCCCGTTCTTGCTGTTTGGTGTCAGCCTTCGCGCTGCGCCCGCGCACGCTTCGCCGCCGGGCGTTCCAGGCAACGCGAAAGCCAAGCCTTCGCCTTCGGAAAGTTGGCGAAGTCATAGCCATTCACGAAGGAACCATAGAGCACGGACGCAAGATTGAGATCCGCGATGGTGAAGCCATTGCCTACCAGATAATCCCGTGCCGCGAGTTCCGATTCCAACACTGCCAGCCGCTGATCGGCCGCTTCCTTGCCAAGGGCGGCTTCCGCCGGAATGCGATCCGCGGGCGGGCGGAGGAAGGCATTATAGGCCCAGCGCATGACATGCGGTTCAATTTCCGTCGCCGCCCAAAGCGTCCATTGTAGCACGCGCGATGCGTCGTGGCCGGTAGGCATCAAGGGCGCACCCACCTTGCCCGCGATATGCAGATTGATCGCCAGGCTTTCGAACAGCACCAGATCGCCATCTTCCAAGGCAGGAATCTTGTTGTTCGGGTTGATCGGAAGCGGGTGTTCCAGCTTGAAGCCGGGTACGACGCCAATAGGGATGACTTCATAAGCAAGCCCCGTTTCCTCGGCGGCCCAGATGCAGCGAAAGGCGCGGGACCGCGCGATGCCATGGATTTTGAGCATAAGGTTTTTCCTGTCCTGATCTGGTGTTTTCACATGCCGCCAATGTAATTCGGCCCGCCACTGCCTTCCGGCGTGCACCAATCAATATTCTGCGTCGGGTCCTTGATGTCGCAGGTTTTGCAATGCACGCAATTCTGCGCATTGATCACCAAACGCGGCTTGCCTTCTTCCACGCCCACCGCCTCATAAACCCCGGCGGGACAATAGCGGCTTTCGGGGCTGGCGAAGATTTCATTATTCACACCTTGCCAAAGCGACGGATCGCGCAGCTTCAAATGCGCGGGCTGGTCTTCCTCATGATTGGTATTCGCCAGGAACACGGAAGACAGGCGATCGAAGGAATAAACACCATCTGGCTTGGGGTAGGTAATCTTCGGCGCCTCCGAACCCTTTTTCAGCACCGCGTGATCTTCGTGATGCGTGAGTGTCCAGGGTGATTTGCCGCGCGTGATATAGGTTTCAATCGCGGCATTGATCATGCCGCCCCAGAAGCCGAATTTCGCAAAGCCGGGGCGGATATTTCGCACCGCCTGCAATTCCGGCCAAATCCAGGAATGGCGCAGCATTTCCGGGTAAGCGTTCAGCACCGGCGCACGATTTTCAGAAGCACAAGCCGCCGCCAAAGCCTCAGCCGCGATCATGCCGGATTTCATCGCCGTATGCGTGCCCTTGATCTTCGGCACATTCAGGAAGCCCGCCGAATCACCAATGATCGCACCACCCGGGAAAACCAATTTCGGGATCGCCTGATAGCCGCCTTCATTCAGCGCCCGCGCGCCATAGGCAATGCGCTTGCCGCCTTCCAACATGGCGCGCACGGCAGGGTGCTGCTTGAAGCGCTGGAATTCCTCGAAAGGGGAAAGCCAGGGATTTTGGTAGTCCAGCCCAACAACGAAACCGATGCTGACCAGATTATCGCCCAACATATAAAGCCAGGAACCGCCATAGGTATCGGTCTGCAAAGGCCAGCCGACGCTATGCCAGATCAGGCCCGGCTGATGTTTCTCTTTCGGGATTTCCCACAATTCCTTGATCCCCAAACCAAAGGTTTGCGGTGCCGCACCATCGCGCAGATTGAAGGTTTCGAAAAGCTTTTTCGTGAGTGATCCACGGCAGCCCTCAGCAAACAGCGTATAACTCGCCCGCAGTTCCATGCCGGGCTGGTAATTCGGCCCCTTTTCGCCATCCTTGCCGATGCCCATCACGCCAGCGACCACGCCGCGCACCTGGCCATCTTCAATGATCGTCTCGGATGCCGCGAAGCCGGGATAGATCTCAACGCCCAAAGCTTCCGCCTTGGCGCCCAGCCAACGGCAGACATTGCCCAAGGAGACAATGTAATTGCCGTGATTATTCATGGCCGGCGGGGTCGGCAGCTTGAAGGCTTTGGTTTCTGTCAGGAACATGAAGCGGTCATCGCCGGCGGGGGTCGCGAGTGCCGGCGGATCATCGCGCCAATCGGGGATCAACTCATCCAAGGCGCGCGGTTCCAACACGGCGCCGGAGAGGATATGCGCGCCGATCTCGCTGCCCTTTTCAATCAGGCAGACGCCAAGATCGGGCGCGAGTTGTTTCAGGCGGATCGCTGCGGCCAGGCCCGAAGGCCCGCCCCCCACGATCAGCACATCAAATTCCATCGCTTCCCGCTCTTCGGACATCACGCCACACCTTTCGCCGTCAAGAATTCACTCATGTAGCGAAGCCGCGGGTTGCGCGGAACCCCGCACCGGGCCGATATGTGGGACATGGAGCAGGAGAAGCCCGCCCTGGCCGCCGCGCTCGCGCTGCAATGCGACTGGGGCGCGGATGAGGCGCTGACGGAAAGCCCCGCGGATCGCCTGGCGGCGCGGGAGGAGCCTGCGCGTGCGCCGGAAGCCGCCCGCCTTGCGGCGGAACCAGCCCCGCGCCCCATCCGCGCCGCGCCCGTTGCGCTGGCCACTGCCCCCCCCGCCATTACGCGGGCCGAAGCCCTGGCCGAAGCTGCGCCCGATCTGGCAGCGCTGAAGGCGGCGATTGCCGGTTTTGATGCCTCGCCCTTGCGGGAAACCGCGACCAACCTAGTCTTTGGCGAAGGCATCGCCGATTCCGGCCTGATGCTGATTGGGGAGGCGCCGGGGGCGGATGAAGACCGCGCCGGGCGGCCCTTTGTCGGTGCCTCAGGCCAATTGCTGGATCGGATGTTCGCCTCGGTCCGGCTTTCGCGGGAGAGCAATTTCTACATCACCAATATCCTGCCCTGGAGGCCACCGGGGAATCGCACCCCAACCGATGCGGAAGTGGCGCTGTTCCTGCCCTTCCTGCGCCGCCAGGTGGCGCTGATTCGCCCGAAGCGGCTGGTGCTGGTGGGCGGTGTCGCGGCCAAGGGGCTGATCGGCGGGAAGGAAGGCATCACGCGCCTGCGCGGCCGCTGGCATGAGGTGGAGATCGCGGGCCTTGGCCGCATCCCCGCCTTGCCGACGCTCCACCCCGCCTATCTGCTGCGGAGCCCAGCTTCCAAGCGGGAAGCCTGGGCGGATTTGCTGCTGCTGCGGCGCACGCTGGATCAGGCATCGGGATAGGTCCCGATGGCGGAATTCCTCGCCAATTGCCTGCATGGGCTGGAAGCGCTTGGCCCGGGCGGGCTTTGGGCGGTGATGGGCGCGCTATTCTTGGCCGGGCTGGCGGGCGGGGCCACCCATTGCGCCGCCATGTGTGGACCTTTTGTATTGGCCCAAGCCGCCGCCATGGCGGATCGCACGGCCATTGGGGGCAGGTTGCAGCGGCTTTCGGGCGCTGCGCTGCTGCCCTATCACGCGGGGCGGAGCTTGGGTTACGGGCTACTCGGCGCTTTGGCGGGCGGCGTGGTGGGCGCGGTCAGCCTTGGCACCGGCTGGCGGGTGGTTCTGGCGGGGATGCTGGCGCTGGCTTCGCTGCTGATGTTCGCGCAGGCTTCAACGCGCATCGCGGCGTTGCTGCCGCGCCTGGCTGCGCCCCGCCTGCCGGGTGTGTTGGAAGCACGGCTTGGCCCGCTGCTGGCGGCACCCACTGGGCTGCGCGGCGTGGCGCTGGGTGTGCTGCTCTCGGCGCTGCCATGCGGCTTGCTCTATGGCGCTTTGGCCGGTGCGGCGGCGACGGGCAGCGCTTTGGGTGGCGCCTTGGCGATGCTGAGCTTCGTGGCCGGCACCATCCCCGCACTGATCGGCGTGGCGTTGCTTGGGCGGTTTTTCGGCAAGGGCCATGGGCGCGGCATGGCCTGGGCGCGGGCGGCGCTATTCACGCTGAATGGGGCGGTGCTGGCGGGGATGGCGGTGAGGATGCTGGGGTGATCAGCGCCTACGCGGCCTTCGTACTGGTGGCTTAGATGCGTTCTGGAACAATCGGCTGTCCCACCATACCGGCTGATGCAGCCCATGCGTCACGCGGGAAAATTCCAGGTGGGCATCATTGATCAGGATGTTGTTTTCAATCCGCGCGACAAGGGAAGGCACGATCAGGATCAATGATCGCTTGGCCCATTGCCAGGCTTCGCCATAGGCCTTCGCCACCAGGCAATCCGCCGCATCCCAACCCGGATGATGGGCAGTCGAAAACACCTCATAGGACACCCCAGCGGGGATGGTGATTTCGATCCGGTGCTGATGGGGCGGCACGCGGCCATTGCCATGGGCCAGCTTTTCCAGCATCGCGGTGCTGTAATTGGCGCTGGCGTAAATGACAGGGCTGGCGGCGGAATTCCAGCGCCCCGGAAAAAGCCGTGCGCCGGTGGAATCGAAAATCGGGTAGGCGCCGGTGGGATCGCCGATGCGATAGGCTTTAAGGGTGCGGTCCAGCTTCTGCGGCGTCACGCCGCGCTGCCATGGATCAGCCGCCCAAGGATGCCTTCCACCACCGGGCGGCCCAATTCGCTTTCCAGCACAACATCAATGGGCGCACGGCCTTCCAGCATGGGGTGGGTTTCAAACATGAAGCGACGCGCTTCGGCTTCCGATCCCCAAGCCTCCAAAGCCAAGCCCCAAACCGCCGCAAGCCGTGCCAGCCTTGCCCCTTCGGCTGCGGAAAGCCGCGCTTCTGCGCTGCGCTTGGCGTTGGCATGGGCGCGCCGCCGCCGCATCAGCGTGGGGCGCGAGACCAGGCGATAAACGAAGCTTCTATCCCCCGGCGCCAGGCTATGCGCCACGCGGTCCAAGGCTGCGAGTGACAAGCCAGTTTCCACCGCCGCCATCAGTGGCATTGGCCCAGCGGCGCCAAGGCCAAGCAGGCGAGAGAGGGTCTGCGCCTGACTGCGCGGCGCGGGTGGCGGGATGGCGTTCATGTGAGACAGAAACTAGGATCGTGTGAGCAAAAGCGCAAGAAAAATCGACCCCTCATTCCACCGGCGCCGGCGGTTCGGCTGCCGCGCGCGGCTGTGGCGGCGGCGGCACCCAGGGCCGGGCACCTCGCCACGCGCGATCAGAGACCACCCGCGTGCCCGATGGCAAAAGCCAGATCGCATGCGCCCCATCGCGCCAGACAGAAAAACGATCAATCAGGATGCTCTGCCGGCAGCGCTGCCGGATGGGTTCGGCGGAGATGATCACCGCCACCGCGCCGCATTGCGCCATGATATTGCCGCGGCGCGCGAAAAAAGCGCCTGCACCGGCTTCGAACCGGCAGCCATCGGCGGTGCAGCTTAGCTTGCCATCGGGGCTGCTGCCTTCAGCGGGCAGCGTCTTGGCCATATCCTGCCCATAAAGCCTGAGCCAGGAATCGCGCGTCAGGTTGGATGCGCCCTGTTGGCGTTGGATGAATAGCGTATCGGTCGCGAAAAACCCAACAAGCCGCGCATCATGGGACATCAGAATATGCGGCGGCTGCACCAAACCCGCGCTGGCAAGGCCAAGGATCATGGGCAGCACGCCCAAGGCGCGCCACCAGCGCCGCCAAAGGCACAGCCAGCAAAGGCCAAAGGCAAAGATGGCCAAGCCCCAACCGGGAATTGGTATGGCGGTTTCGGTCGCACCCGGCCAGGCCGCGACGATGCGCGCCACCCACAAAATCCCATCCACGCCAAAGCCCATGACCCAAAGCGCCGGCGCTTCCAGGCCAAGCGGCATAAGCACAGCAGCCAACATGCCCGCTGGCATGACGATAAGGGAGGTGAGCGGCACCGCCACCGCATTGGCCGCCACCCCATACCATTGCAGCCTGCCGAAATGCGCAAGGCCGAAGGGCGCTGTCGCGGCACCTGCCAATACCGATGTCATCATCAACCCAAGCACCACAAAGCCAATGCGCCATGCCCAACCCTTTTGGCCGCGCAACCCGGCAAGGCGCGGCTGCAACGCCTCCCACCCCGCGACCAGGGCGAGCACTGCCGCAAAAGACATCTGGAAAGACGGGCCAAGCAGCGCAGCCGGATTGAAGATCATCACCACCGCCGCAGCCCAGGCAAGGCCGCGCAGCGAAATCGCCTTTCGCCCCGCCAGAATCGCCAGCGTTACCAGACACGCCATGGCAAAGCTGCGCTGCATGGGCACCTGTGCGCCGGTCAGCAGCATATAGAAGCCGCCGGCCAACAAGGCGCCGCATCCCGCCAGCAATTTGCCCGGCACCCTGAGCGCAAAGGGACGATAGAGCGCGGCCAGCAGCCGCGTCACCCAGAAGGAAACGCTCATCACTATCGCGATATGCAGGCCGGAGACCGAGAGCAGATGCGCAAGGCCCGAATCCCGCATGGCATTCAAATCAGCGCTGGTGATCGCGCTTTGGCTGCCGGTCAGCAGCGCTGCTGAAATTGCCCCGGCCGAGCCCGGCAAAGCCGCCATCACCCGCGCTTCGAGTTCGGTGCGCAGGCTGGCGAAGGGCGGGGCTTCGCCTGCGCCCGGTGTTACCTCTGCCGCGCCGATGGCAAAGCCCACACCGCCCTGACCGCTGAAAAAGGCCGCGCGCTGAAAATCCCAAGCGCCCGGATAGGCCGGCGCTGCCGGGGCGCGTATCAGCGCGCGCACACGCAGCAAATCGCCAGGCGCTGGCCGCGCAGGGTCATCATTGCGCAGGCGAATGCGAAGGCTGCGTTCAAGCTGCGGAGCTTCCGGCGCAAATCGCGCCTGCCCAAGCGTCACCCGCAGCCCCTGCGGCAAAGCCTGCACATTTTGCACAATGCCCTGGACCACGAGTGCGCGCGGTGGTGGGGATAGGGGCGGAGGCGCCCTTTGCGCATGCCAGAGTGTTGCGGCGAAACCAAAGCTGCCTGCCGCAACCAGGCCGCAAAGCCAGCCGCAAAAGGCCCATCGGCGTGCCAAGAGCAAAGCTGCGATGATCAGGCCCGGGGCCAGCCAGATCAGCCGGGCATCCGGTTCTGAGGCCAGGCTGAAGTAAAGCAGGATACCCGCCCCCATGCCGACCGGCAGCCAAAGTGCTTGCTGCTGACGCTCTGCGGCCAAGGCCTCCGCTGCCCGTGTCAGGACAGCGCGCCACCTGACGGCGATTGCCGTCATGGCTGGATCAGAAGCTTGGAGGGCGGTGGGAGAAACACAACCATAGGTTTATATGGCGTTGCGACGGCAACCAAAAGCGAAATTGAGTGGCCGCCCACCCAAAGCTCAGATTTCCCCGGCGCGGCATGTGGTTTAAAGGAAAGGCATCAGGAGAATGATATCCACGCCATGACGGTTCGCACGCGCTTCGCCCCTTCCCCCACCGGCTATCTGCATATCGGCGGGGCTCGCACAGCTTTGTTCAATTGGCTCTTTGCGCGCCACCACGGCGGGGAATACCTGCTGCGTATTGAGGATACGGACCGCGAACGCTCCACCCGGGAAGCGGTTGATCAGATCCTGGATAGCTTGGAATGGCTTGGGCTTTCGCCCGATGAACCGCCAGTGTTTCAGGCAGCGCGAGAAGCGCGGCATCGGGAAATCGCCGAAGCTCTGCTGGCCATGGGCCGGGCCTATCGCTGCTGGGCGACGCCGGAAGAACTGGCCGAAATGCGCGAACGCGCCGCCGCCGAAGGCCGTCCGCCGCGTTATGACCGCCGCTGGCGGGACCGTGAGCCTGGCCCGGAACAGGCGGGCAAGCCCTTCGCCATTCGCATCAAGGCACCGCTGGAAGGTGAAACCGTGGTTGCGGATTTGGTGCAGGGTGAAGTGCGTGTCGCCAATAGCGAATTGGACGACATGATCATCCTGCGGAGTGATGGCACGCCAACCTATCTGCATGCCGTGGTGGTGGATGATCACGATATGCGCATCACCCATGTGATCCGCGGCGATGACCACCTGACCAATACTTTCCGCCAATGCATGGTCTATGACGCGATGGGCTGGCATCGGCCGCATTTCGCCCATGTGCCGCTGATCCATGGCGCAGATGGCGCCAAGCTTTCCAAGCGTCATGGTGCAGTTTCCGTGCTGGATTTTCGTGAGCAAGGCTTTCTGCCCGATTCGGTCTGCAATTATCTGCTGCGCCTTGGTTGGGGCCATGGTGATGAGGAATTCATCCCGCGCGACCGCGCGGTGACGCTGTTCGATATCAAGGATGTTGGGCGCGCAGCGGCGCGGATGGATTACGCCAAGCTCACGCATTTGAACGGGCAATATCTGCGCATGGCCGATGATGATGCGCTGACGCGCGATGTGCTCGAACGCCTCGCGAAACGTACTGTGTTGTTCGGGCCGGATGGTGCCAAGCGTGTGCGGATGCTGATGCCTTTCCTGAAGGAAAGGGCGAAGACGCTGGAAGAATTGACGGGCGCTTCGGCCTTCGCGGTGCAGGATGGCGCGCCGTTGATGGAAGCCAAGGCCGAGGCCTTGCTGACGCCGGAAGCAAAGGCGCGGCTTGCTGATCTTGCCGCGTTTTTGCAGACAGCGCCTTGGGAAAAGCAGGAACTGGATCAGTGGCTGCGCGATTATGCCGAAGTGAAGGGCATCAAGCTTGGCCAGGTGGCGCAGCCCTTGCGCGCGGCACTCAGCGGCAGCACGACCAGCCCACCGATTGATGCCGTGCTGTGGGCGCTGGGGCGAGAGGAGGCGACGTTGCGCATCCTTGCAGCGGCTGGCTAATTTTTCGCCGGTCAGCCGGCGCGGAAATTGCCGCCGGGCACGGCGCATTTCGCCGGGTATGGGCGCGGTTAACCGTTGAAAGCTTCAAAAAACCATAAAGTATACACTGTCCCTAGAACGAAAATCGCATAACTAAAAATCGAAATACGCCAAGTGAAAGGCGCAGCGACGAAAACTGATGAGCGAGCTTCCTGGAAAAACTTTGAAAAGCTAAATCGCCAAGGTATGAATCTACGGCAACCGACCAAAATCAACAAAGAAAATTGTGGCATGATCATTAGCCAAGCTACAATTTTAGAAATAGAAGAGAGCCACGGAGCGTTTAGATGTAGCCAGACGCCTAAAAATGAGATCAACGGGCCCACGAAATAAAAACTAACGAAGGCAATTTGAGACATGGGAGTGGGTTGATGCGTGATTTTTTTTGTGAGGCTTGCGATTCCGACGACCAAAACTATTCCGAAGACCAAGAATAGAAACTGTAACGCTTCGGGCTGCGACAATGCTCGCGAGAATAGAAAAGCGTTGGGGTCTACCTCATGGCGACTCATTTCCTGGGCCTCGAAGTGAAAGATATCGTGGGCGCCCTAGTGAGGACGGTGACGTAACCTGCTGACTGTACGGATTCTCTAAAGTTTATGCTAGCTCGTAATTGAGATCGCCAATTTAGCGAGCCTGCCGTGTCACGCAATTGCGCTGCCCTGATCTGCTTTGCAAGCACGCGGTGGTTCGCGCTTGCCGCCAAAGCGCGCAGGGTGCGGCTCCGCTGTTCCCCGCCAGCTTTCCTGGCGGGGAAGTCGAAGATCACCAGCGTCTGGCTGTCAGGCGGAGGCAACAAGTTTCTGCGTCTGCTCACCAAGCCCGGCAATGCCAAGCTTCATGGTCTGGCCGGCCTTCAGGAAGATCGGCACCGGCTTCTTGCCCAGCCCCACACCGGGCGGCGTGCCGGTGAAGATCACATCGCCAGGGTTCAGCGTGATGCATTGGCTGACATAGGACACAATCTGCTTCACACCGAAAATCATGGTCTTGGTGGAGCCATTCTGTTCGCGCACGCCATCCACATCGCAATACATGGCAAGGTTCTGCGGATCGGGGATTTCATCCTTCGTCACCAGCCAGGGGCCGAGCGGCCCGAAAGTATCAAACCCCTTGCCCTTATCCCAGGCGCCGCCGCGTTCCGCCTGCCATTCACGTTCAGACACATCATTGCCGACGGCATAGCCCGCGACATGATCCAAAGCCTTGTCTTCCGAGACATATTTGGCGCGCGTGCCGATGATGATGCAAAGCTCTACCTCATAATCGGTCTTCACCGACCCGCGCGGGATGACAACATCATCATTCGGCCCTTGCAGCGCATTGAGCGATTTCAGGAACACAATCGGCTCCTTCGGGATCGGCGCGCCGGTTTCCGCCGCGTGATCGGCATAGTTCAACCCGATGCAAATCAGGTTCTTCATGCCCGTGACGGGCGAGCCCAGGCGCGGATTGCCGGCGACCTTGGGCAGGGAATTCACATCCACTGCCGCAATCTTCGCAAGTGCGGCGGGGGAGAGCACATCACCAGTGATGTCGGGCACAAGGCCCGAAAGATCACGAATGGCGCCGGCGGCATCCAGAATGCCCGGCTTTTCCTGGCCCGCCGGGCCGTAACGCAAAAGCTTCATCTAAGCCTCCCTCAATTAGAACGGCGGGCACGCACATGCCCGAAAAACGCCAAGCCAATCCCGCCGAAGGCGAGCGCCTGAATGCTATTGACCGGCAAGGTCACGGCGCCGGCGGCAAGCAGCAGCGCGATCAGCATGGAGATGCATCCCAGCATCATATAGGCGGGCATCGCCATATCCTCATTCATGCCGGCGAGTATCACGGCACCCATCGCGCTCATCATCGGGACGGCAAATTCACTGGCCATTTCCATTCTCCTTCAAGGGGTGATTTAGGGCTTCCTACAATGTCCAGCCGCCGTCAATCACAAGGGCCTGGCCGGTGACAAAAGCGGCCTCATCGGACGCCAGATAAAGCACCAAAGCGGCCATTTCCTCAGCCGTGGCCAGCCTGCCCATGGCCTGGCGGGCCACGAAGGCGGCGCGGGCCGCTTCCACCGAACCGGCGGCGGCCGCATTGGCAGAGATTCGATCGTGAAGCGATGGTGTATCCACCGTGCCGGGGCAAAGGCAATTGCAGCGAATGCCCTGGCTGACATATTCGGTCGCAATGGATTTCGTGAGGCCCACCACAGCGGCCTTGGTGGTGCCATACAAAAAGCGATTGGGCGCGCCCTTGATGGATGAACAGGCGGAAGACATGTTCACAATGCTGCCGCGCCGGCGTTCCAGCATGCCGGGGATGAAGGCCTGCGCCACTTTCCACATGGCGCGCACATTCAGCGCAAAGCCGAAATCCCATTCCTGATCCGTGCAGGTCAGGATGGTATTCTGATGCACAAAGCCCGCGCAATTGAACAGAATATCCACCGGCCCCGCGTTCATGGCGGCGGCGGCAATGGCCGCATCATCCAGCACATCAAGCGTCGCGGTAGTGATGCCAGGCGCCGTGAGGGTTGCGAGCAGCGCCGCATCGCGATCTGTTGCCACCACGCTCGCCCCTTCGGCGGCCATCGCAAGCGCTGTGGCGCGGCCAATGCCCTGGCCTGCCGCCGTCACGAAACAAAGCTTGCCCGCCAATCTACCCGCCATGATGTGCTTCCTTCCCCTGGTCGCGACAATGCCGCGCGTTTCAATCCTGCGCCATGACTTTCACATAGCTGCCGGGCGCGTCTTCAATCGCGTTCTTTGGCTTGCGCGCGGGAACCTGAACAGGCTCCTGCCCGGTCACCCAGCGTTGCCAATCGGGCCACCAGGAACCCGCCAATTCCGTTGAGCTCGCCAACCAGGCCTCAGGGTCCGCCGGCAATGACGTATTCACCCAATGGCTGTATTTGCCCGCATCCGGCGGATTGACCACGCCGGCGATATGGCCTGATGCCGCCAGCACAAAGCGGATATCACCCGTATAGGTCTGCGTCGCGCGATAGGTGGAAGCCCAAGGCGCGATGTGGTCTTCCCGTGTTGAAAGAATGTAAGTCGGCAGCTTGATCTTCCTCAGATCCAGCTTCACGCCCAGCAATTCAATACCGCCCGGCTTGATGAGATCATTCTGCTGATACATGCGCCGCAGATAGAAGGAATGCATCCGCGCCGGCATGCGCGTTGAATCATCATTCCAGTAGAGCAGATCAAAGGGGAAAGGGTCCTGCCCCAGCAGGTAGTTGTTTACCACGAAGGACCAGATCAAGTCATTGGCGCGCAGCATATTGAAGGTGGTCGCCATTTCGCGGCCTTCCAGATAGCCGCGCTTTTGCATCTTGGCTTCCAGCGCCTTTAATTGTTCTTCATCAATGAAGACACCCAATTCACCGGATTCGGTGAAATCCACCATGGTGGTGAAGAAGGTCGCGGATTTGATGCGGGTATCGCGCTTAGCCGCCATATGCGCGAGTGTCGCCGATAGCAGCGTACCCCCAAGGCAATAGCCAATCGCATTCACGGATTTTTCGCCGGTGGCCTTTTCAATCGCGTCCAGCGCCGCATAGGGGCCTTCCAGCATGTAATCCTCGAAGCCCTTCTCAGCAAGCTTCGCATCCGGATTGACCCAGGAAACCACGAAAACCGTATGCCCCTGATCTACCGCCCAGCGGATGAAGGAATTCTTCGGGCGCAGATCAAGAATATAGTATTTGTTTATCCAAGGCGGCATGATCAGCAGCGGGCGCTTCAGCACTTTTTCAGTGGTGGGCGTATACTGGATCAACTGCATCAGGTCATTCTGATAGACAATCTTGCCCGGTGTGACGGCGATATTCTCGCCCACCTTGAACTTGCTTTCATCCGTCATGCGGATGCGCAAATTCCCCTGCCCGCGTTCCAGGTCGGTCAGCAGATTGGACAAGCCCTTCAGCAGATTCTCGCCACCTGTTTCCGCCGTGCGGCGCAGCACTTCCGGATTGGTCAAGGCAAAATTCGTGGGGCTCATCGCATCCACGAATTGGCGGGTGTAGAAATCCACCTTCTGGGCAGTTTTCTCATCCATGCCCTCAGCGTCATGCACCAGGCCCTGCATGTAGCGCGCAGAAAGCAGATAGCTCTGTCGGATGAAGTCAAACACCTCATTGTCGCGCCAGGCTTCATCCTTGAAGCGCTTATCCTTCTGGTCTTCCGCGATCACGGCGGGCGCTGGCTCACCCATCATGCGGCGTGCGGTATTCTGCCAAAGGGTCAAATAATCCTGCCAAAAGCCGATCTGCGCCTGCATCAGCTTGGCCGGATTGGTCATCAGCCGCGTGGTCATATCCAGGAAGGCATTGCCGATATGCATCGGGTCGGCCTCTCCGGGCGTATCCGCCTGGCGCTTCAGGAAATCCGCGACAATGCGCTGGCTGCGTTCCGCCACATCGGCCATGGTGCGGCTGACCAGCGCCGGATCGGGCAGGCGGAAAGAGGTGTTGTCGCTCTCGGCCATGGCGGGCTTCCTGGCAAGTTTCTTCCAGACGCTTCGCGCCGCGCCCGTTTCAGGCTAACCCCTTTTGCAGGCAGGGGCGCATGAGCAGGCATCGCGAGACAACCGGAACCAAATTGCAACCTAGGTGGCGGAGCAGGGCCAATCAAGCACAGCTTTGCGCGCTGCTGGCGCTGATGCTGGCCGGCTGCGAGACGGAACCCGGCCAGAATGTTGCGAAATTCTGGGAGCGTGCCTGGGGGCCAGAAACAGAAGGCCGCCCCACCCCGCCCGGCGCCGGCATGCCCTTTCCCAATCTGGGTACCGTGCCGCCCCGGCCTGCAACCCCGGATATGGCCGCGCGCGAGGCTTTGGCCGCCGGGCTGGTGCAGCAACGGGAAGCAAGCCGCCAACCCCTTGGCGCCCTGCCGGGTGGCGCCCCGCGCGGCGCCCCGCCGCCCCCTGCTTTGGCCCCGGCCTTGGCGGGCGTGGCCATTCCGGCCCCGGCCATCGCGGCTCCGGCTGCGACTGCCGCGCCAAGCGCACCACAACAAGCCGCCCCGGCGCCAGTCGCCGCGCCAGAGCCATCCGGCATTCCCGCGCCGCCCATGATCGCCCCCGCCGGTATCCCCGCCCCACCCATGCTGACTCCCTCTGCCCCCCCGCCACCGCCCGTTTTGCGCGATCCGCCTCGCCGGCCGTGACGGGCTGGTCTATAGACCCTTCCCTTAATCATCGAGACTGAAGCCATGACCGAGGATTTCCACCGTATCCGGCGCCTGCCGCCCTATGTCTTTGCCGAGGTGAATGCCGCCAAGGCCAAGGCGCGCGCGGCGGCGGAGGATATTGTTGATCTTGGCATGGGCAATCCCGATACGCCGACACCGCCGCATATTGTGGCAAAGCTGATCGAAGCGGTGCAGGACCCGCGCACGCATCGCTATTCCATGTCCAAGGGTATTCCAGGGCTCCGCAAGGCATTGGCTGGCTATTACGATCGGCGCTTTGGCGTGAAGCTTGATCCTGAAACCGAAGTGGTGGCAACCCTTGGTTCCAAGGAAGGTTTGGCGAATTTGGCGCAGGCCATCTCAAGCCCCGGCGATACGATTCTGGTGCCGAACCCTTCCTATCCCATCCATCAATTCGGCTTCATCATCGCCGGCGCTTCGGTGCGCAGCATTCCCTATGCGCCCGATGACGCGATGCTTGAGGCGATTGACCGCGCCGTGCGCCATTCGGTCCCCAAACCCAATGCGGTGATTGTCAATTTCCCGTCCAATCCAACCGCGTTGACCGCACCAATTGAATTCTACCGCGAATTGGTCGCGCTTTGCCGCCGGCATGATTTATTCATCCTATCCGATCTTGCCTATGCCGAGCTTTATTTCGGCGACACCCCGCCGCCTTCCGTTTTGGAAGTGGAAGGGGCGAAGGACATCACGGTGGAATTCACTTCCATGTCGAAAACCTACAATATGCCAGGCTGGCGCATGGGGTTTGCGGCGGGCAATCCGCGGCTGATCGCGGCTTTGGCGCGCGTGAAATCATACCTGGATTATGGTGCCTTCACGCCCATTCAGGTGGCGGCGACAGCGGCGCTGAATGGTCCGCAGGATTGCATTGAAGAAATGCGCGTATTGTACAAGGAACGCCGCGAAGTGCTGGTGAAGGGGCTGCATGCCGCGGGCTGGGATGTGCCGTCGCCAGAGGCTTCCATGTTCCTGTGGGCGCCAATCCCTGAGCGGTTCCGGCATTTGGGCTCGGTCGGGTTTTCCAAGCTGCTGCTGGAAAAGGCGAAAGTCGCGGTGGCACCTGGCCTTGGCTTTGGTGAGCATGGCGATGAACATGTGCGCATTGCGCTGGTGGAAAATAGCCACCGCATCCGCCAGGCTTTGCGTGGCATCAAAACCTTCCTGGGTGGCGACAATGCCGCGCCGCAGGATAACTCCGCTGATATGGTGAATGCATGACCCGCCCCCTTGCGATTGCGGTTGCCGGCCTTGGAACGGTTGGCGCCGGCGTGGTGAAATTGCTGCGCGCCAATGCCGATGTCATTGCTGCCCGCGCGGGAAGGCCGATTGCCATCACGGCGGTTTCCGCACGCGAACGCAATCGTGATCGCGGCATCAGCCTTTCGGGGCTGCGCTGGTATGAAGACCCCGTGGCGCTTGCCGCTGATCCGCAAGTAGATGTGGTGGTGGAATGCATCGGCGGTTCGGAAGGCCCGGCGAGAGATTTGGTGCAGGCAGCGATTGCCGCCGGCAAGCATGTGGTGACGGCGAATAAGGCGCTGCTTGCCGTGCATGGCGCGGCACTCGCGCAGGCATCCGAAGCGCGCGGCGTGGCCCTTGCTTTTGAGGCGGCGGTGGCCGGCGGCATTCCCGCGATCAAGGCATTGCGGGAGGGCCTGGCCGCCAATCGCATTCAGCGTGTGGCGGGTATTCTGAACGGCACCTGCAATTACATCCTGACCGTGATGCGCGAACAAAAGCGCGAATTCGCCGAAGTATTGGCTGAGGCGCAGAAGCTTGGCTATGCGGAAGCCGATCCATCCTTCGATATTGATGGCATTGATGCCGCGCATAAGCTGGCGATCTTGGCCGCACTTGCCTTTGGCCGCCCGGTAGATTTCAGCGCGGTGCATGTGGAAGGTATTCGCGAGGTTTCGGCGCTTGATATCGCGCTAGCGGAAGAACTTGGTTATCGCATCAAGCTGCTGGGCATTGCGCGGCGCGAAGAAGGCGGCATTTCAACGCGCGTGCATCCCTGCATGGTGCCGATCTCCGCACCCATCGCGCGGGTGGATGGCGTGTTCAATGCCGTGGTGGCGGAAGGTGATTTCGTGGGCCGCGTGATGATGGAAGGCCGCGGCGCAGGCGAAGGCCCGACAGCCTCTGCCGTTGTCGCCGATGTGATTGACATTGCCCGCGGGCGCTTCACCCCGGTTTGGGGGGCAGAAGCTGCCGCGCTGAAGCCTGAGCCTTCCTTCCCGATGGATCGCCATACCGGCGCTTACTATCTGCGCCTGATGGTGGTGGACCGCCCCGGCGTAATTGCCGATGTCACGGGCGTTTTGCGCGACCATGCGATCAGCCTGGAATCCATGCTGCAACGTGGCCGCGCACCTGGTGAGGCCGTGCCTGTGGTGCTGACCACGCATGAAACGAGCGAGGCTTCCGTGCGCGCGGCGCTGAAGCGCATTGCGGAATTGAATACCGTGATGGAAAAGCCAGCGCTGATCAGGATTGAGGCGCTATAGGCAGCGTGGCGGCTTTCGTATCAAGCAACCTGCCTCGTCTTTCCTCACCGTCTAAAGAAAAACTGACAGTCAACCGATCTCCCCGGTCTGGTCACTGTGACGCATTCCGCAATAGCCAAGGCGCGCGCTGAACAGTGTCTAAATCCTTCTGGAGGATCGTCGCCGTAGGCTGTATCGATCCTGCTGGACTGAGGTTCGCGTGGCAGATGTATTTTTTGGTCGCGGTAGATCCACCTCTCGTCGCTCGAGGGGAAGCCTTCAACGACGTAGGCAATGATGAACGATGGTGACCATTCTTCAATTTTCGTCAGCGATAAGTTATCGTTTCTTCGCGCAGGCAGTTTGCCAAATGGCCCATCGGAATCACCCGTGATTGCGGCGGAATTCCAAGAGCCCAGGCAAATGTGGTTTCCTTTTTGCTCGATATCCCTCAAATCCAAGAGTAAGGTTCCGTCTTCATGCGTGAAGAACCGATAGCCGCCGAGGTTTTCCTCAAAGAGATACGATGACGCGAGAAAAACCACGCTGCCGAGCGCCAAAAGTAGCCCCCATCTGCGCCTGGCTCTGTGAAGGATGTGGCGAAACTTCAAAAACTTTCCCCGCAAATTGACAAAAGACTGCCGCTAATGCCCTTTTCTGGCCTTGGTGCAAAAGGTTTTGGGTCACCCCCGCCCACCCCCTACAAACACCCCGCCGCCCGCGCCCTGGCGCGCACCAGCGCCAGGACCGTGCGCGAAATCGGCGCAGCCTCACCAACCCAATCGGCCAATTCCACCACGGCGCCGAGCAGCGCCTCGATCTCCATCGGCCTGCCGCGTTCCAGATCCTGCAGCATGGAGGTTTTATGCGCCCCAACCTCCGCCGCGCCGGCGATGCGCTTATCGACATCAATCGCGAAGCGCACGCCAAGCGCTTCGGCTACGCGCTGGCCTTCCAGCATCATGGCGCGCGCGACACCGCGCTGGCCTTCATCGGCGGTCAGCACATCAAGTGTCGCGGTGGTAAGTGCCGAGATCGGGTTGAAGGCCATATTGCCCCAAAGCTTCACCCATAATTCATCGCGAATTTTCGGGCGCACTGGCGCCTTGAAGCCGGCGGCGATCAGCGCCTCGGATAGCGCCTGCGCGCGCGGGCTGCGGCTGCCATCGGGCTCACCCAGGCTGAAGCGGTCGCCATAGCTATGGTCAATCACGCCAGGGGAAGTCACCTCGGCAGCGGGATAGACAATGCAGCCGATGGCGCGTGATGGCGGCAGCAGCGCGGAAACTTGGCCGTCCGGGTCCACGCTTTGCACAAGGCGCCCTTCATAAGCGCCGGTAAGGCCGTGGAAATACCACCAGGGAATGCCATTCACCGCACTCACAATCGCGGTATTGGGGCCAAGCAAGGGCTGCATCTGCTTCGCCGCCGACGGCAGGGAATGCGCCTTCAGCGTCACCAGCACATAATCCTGCGGGCCGGCTTCCTCAGCACTTTCGACGCAGCGCGGATGCACAATCTGTTCGGTGCCTTCGCTGATCAGCTTCACGCCGTTCTCGCGCATGGCGGCCAGATGCGGACCGCGTGCGATGAAGGTGACATCCACATCACCCTTCGCGGCAAGCTTGGTGCCCATCAGCCCGCCAATGGCGCCGGCACCGAAGATGCAGATTTTCATGCGCGTCACCCTGTCAGCCCAAGCTTTTCCGCAAGCCCAATGCGCATCAGCTTGCCAGTGGCACCCTTCGGGATTTCCGGCAGGAACACCACCTTGCGCGGCACCTTGAAATCCGCGAGCTGTTGCGCGGCGAAATCACGCAATTCGCGTTCCGTGCAGGCGGCACCTTCGCGCAGCACCACGGCGGCGGCCACTTCCTCACCCAGCTTGGCGTGCGGCATAGCGAAAGTCAGCGCCTGCGCCACGGCAGGATGGGCGGAGAGCACGCCATCCACTTCCAAGGGGCTTACTTTCTCACCGCCGCGATTGATCAATTCCTTCAAGCGGCCCGTAAGGGTCAGAAAGCCTTCCGCATCGAAAGCGCCCTGATCGCCGGTGCGGAACCAGCCATGCGTGAAGGCCTTGGCATTGGCGTCCGGATTGGCTTCATAGCCCGCGGTCACATTGGGGCCGCGAATCACCACTTCGCCAATTTCGCCCTGCGGCAGGATGGTGCCGTCATCATCCATGATCGCCACTTCCGGCCCCGCCGCGCGCCCGACCGAGCCTGGCTTGCGCGGCCCGGCCAGTGGGTTGGACGCCATTTGGTGCGAGGCTTCCGTCATGCCGTAGCTTTCCACCAGCGGGCAGCCAAACACAGCCTCCAATTGCTCCATCACCGGCCCGGGCAAGGACGCCGAGGATGAACGAATGAAGCGGAGCTTCGCGCGTTCAATAATCTCCGCATTGCGGTCTGCGCGCGTCAGGATGGTTTGGTGCATGGTGGGCACCGCCGTGTACCAGCTTGGCCTTTCCTCATCCAACAGTCGGAAGAAACGCAAGGCATCAAAGCCCGGCGTGCAAATCACCGCGCCGCCGGCGCCGAGGGAAGAAAGCACCGCCGCGATTAGCCCATGAATATGGAATAGCGGCATGATATTCAAACACGCATCGGCGGGCGAAAGCGCCAGTGTTGCGCCGATATGCCGTGCCGAGGCGCAGATATTCGCCTGCGACAAGGGCACAATCTTGGGCCGCGCCGTAGTGCCTGATGTGTGCAGCACAAGCGCGATATCGCCCGCCTCAGCCGCGCCGGGCTGCGATGCCTTTGCTGGGCTGCCACCTTCCAGGGTGAAGCTGCCCGCGTGTTCGCCGGGCACCAATTCCAGCACGGCCACGCCAAGCTTGGCCGCAACATCGCGCGCTTCGGTGGCAACACCCTTTTGCACGACCAGCGCCTTGGCCTTCAGATCGGTCAGATAGAAGTTGAATTCATCCGCGCGATAGGCGGGGTTGAGCGGCGCGGTGGTGGCGCCCGCGCCAATCGCGATGAAGGAAGCGGCCATTTCCGGGCCATTGGGCAGCACAATCGCCACGCGGTCATTGCGGCCAATGCCAATGCCACTCAGCCGCGCAATGGTGGCGGCGGCAAGGTCGCGCAGCCCGGCATAGGACAGGGCCGGGCGCCCCGGGGCACGGATGGCCGGCGCACCGGCGGCGCCGCTGGCCAGAAGGGCATTCAAGGTTGCGTTCACGCTTATCTCCTCGGCGTTTCCCGAGGCGATATTATGAACGAAAATGCCGCGCCGTCAGCCCCCAGCGAGCGATACGCGATGCCGCCCCGCAAGCTGCACGTAATTCTTAGCGGTGCGATCAAACCCCGCGCGTTGTTCTTCCGTCAGCACCCTCACCAGCTTGGCGGGATTGCCCATCCAAAGCTCCATGGCGCCGATGCGCTTGCCGGGCGGCAGCACGGAACCAGCGGCAATCACGCCGCCTTCTTCAATCACCGCGCCATCCAGCACCGTCGCGCCCATGCCGACAAAGGCGCGGTCCATCAGCGTGCAGGCATGCACAATGGCGGCATGGCCCACGGTGACATCATCACCGATGATGGTGGGCTCCTTCCCTGCATTCACATGCACAATGGTGCCATCCTGGATATTCACGCGCTTGCCGATGGTGATGAAGTTGGAATCACCACGCAGCACGCAATGATACCAGATGTTGGATTGCTCCCCGATCGTGACATTGCCGATCACGGCAGCGGTGGGCGCGATGAAGACGCTTTCATGCAGAGTCGGCCAAATGCCTTCAAACACATAAAGCGGGCCGCGATTGGTGGGGTGTCGCATATCCATGATCCAACCCCCTTACGCCGCTTTCGGCAGATCAGCGGAAACCGGCACGCCGAGCATCAGGCCAAGATTCTGCACCGCCGCACCGGAAGCGCCCTTACCCAGATTGTCATAGCGCGCGACCAGCACGGCATGGCCGCGCTGTTCATTGCCATAGACGCGGATTTCAAGGCCATTGGTGCCGTTCAGTGCCTCAGGTTCCAGTTTGCCATTGGCTTCCGCCGTCACCACGCGCACCACATCACTGCCGGCATAGCGCTTGACCAGCACCGCTTCCAAATCAGCGGGCGTCACGCCACCCTTCAGTAAGTCCAGATGCAGCGGGATGGAATCAATCATACCCTGCGCGTAATCCGCGACCGAGGGCACAAAGATCGGCCGGCGTGTCAGGCCAGTATATTTCTGCATCTCCGCGACATGCTTGTGTTCCAGGCCCAAGCCGTAAAGCTCAAAATCCGGCGCGGTGCGTGCTTCGTAATTTGCAATCATTGATTTGCCACCGCCCGAATAGCCCGACACAGCATTCACGGTCACCGGAAAATCAGGCGCCATAATGCCGGCATCAATCAAAGGGCGCAGCATCAGAATGGCGCCGGTTGGGTAGCAGCCAGGATTGGAAACACGCTTCGCCGCCGCGATGGCGCCCGGCTGATCAGGCGAGAGTTCCGCCAGGCCATAAACCCAATCGGGATCAACGCGATGCGCGGTGGAAGCATCAAGCAGCTTCGGCGCCCGCGCCCCGAGTGAAGCGGCCAGCGCGGCGCTTTCCTTCGCCGCATCATCCGGCAGACACAGGATCACCAGGTCAACACCGGCCATCATCTCACGCCGGGCATTGGCATCCTTGCGGTGCTCTGCGGCGATGGAGCGCAATTCAACATGCGGATTGGCGGCAATGCGATCACGGATTTGCAGCCCCGTGGTGCCGGCTTCGCCATCAATGAAAATATTCGCAGTCTTTGCCATGATACCCACTCCTATCCTGCCGCATTGCGGCGCTAAACCTGTCCAAATGCAAGAGGGGCGGACCCTTGCGGACCCGCCCCTCTGATGAAGATTCCAAGACGGAACCGGCGCGCGACGCCGGTCCGCTGGCGTCAGCGCTTGGAGAACTGGAAGGAACGTCGTGCCTTCGGGCGCCCATATTTCTTGCGTTCCACCACGCGCGGGTCGCGCGTCAGGAAGCCTGCCTTTTTCAGGATGGAGCGGAGATCGGGCTCATAATTGCAGAGCGCACGGCTGATGCCATGGCGCACCGCACCGGCCTGGCCGGACAAGCCGCCGCCCACAACCGAGCAGATGACATCGAATTGCTGATAGCGATCCGCCACCAGGAAGGGCTGGGTGATCAGCATGCGCAGCACCGGGCGCGCGAAATACTTCGCCGCCGGGTCGTCATTGATAGTGATCTGGCCCTTACCCGGCTTGATCCAGACGCGGGCGACGGCATCCTTGCGCCGACCCGTGCCATAGGAACGGCCCTGCGCATCGCGCTTCGGTTCCCGCTTGATCGCCGCTTCCGCCGCCGCCGCCGGGGTGCCGGCCACGATTTCCTTGAGGTCCGCGAGGGTCTTGGTTTCGCCGCTCATAGCCTCAGCCCGCCTTCTTCACTGCGAGGGAATTCTTACGGTTCAGCGCCGCCACATCGAGCGCAGCAGGCTGCTGGCCAGCATGCGGGTGTTCGGCCCCGGCATAGACATGGAGGTTGCGCATCTGCGCCCGGCCCAGCGGGCCGCGGGTGATCATGCGCTCAACCGCCTTTTCAATGACGCGTTCCGGGAAGCGGCCTTCCATGCGTTCACGGATGGTGCGGCCCTTGATGCCGCCCGGATAGCCCGTGTGCCAGTAGAACACGCTCTGTTCCGCCTTGGCGCCGGTGACGCGCACCTTCTTCGCATTGATGATGACGACATGGTCGCCACAATCCACATGCGGGGTGAATTGCGGCTTGTGCTTACCGCGAAGGCGATTGGCGACCAGGGTGGCGAGGCGACCGAGCACGAGCCCATCCGCATCAATCAACACCCAGTTCTTCTTCACCTCCGCCGGCTTTAGCGAGCGGGTTTGCGTGGCAATCATGGTGGTTCCGAATAGACCTATGGAAAGGAAGCGAGCTTATCCGGGCCAGGGCCAGAAAAGTCAAGCGGAAAAGGGACATTTTTGTATGTGGTATCTGGATACCGCAAACCTGAATGACCCTACCCAGCAGCGCGCCAGGGTGCTTATTTGCACCCCAGAGCAACCCCTTGGAAGACCCGCCACATGAGCGACAAACCCCATGGCCTTGGCCGCAATACGTCCAATTACGGGGATCGCGACTTCGCGCTTTACCTGCGCAGGTCCTTTGCCAAATCCATGGGCTATTCTCAGCGCATGCTGGACAAGCCTGTGGTCGGCATCGCCGATACCGCGAGTGATTACAATAACTGCCACCGCACGGTGCCGGAGCTGATCGAAGCCGTGCGCCGCGGCGTGCTGTCCGAAGGCGCTTTGCCGTTGAGTTTCCCGACCGTCAGCCTGTGTGAGCCATCGCTCAGCCCCTGTTCCATGCATTATCGCAACTTGATGGCGCTTGATACGGAAGCGATGCTCTCTGCCCAGCCCATGGATGCGGCGGTGCTGGTGGGCGGCTGCGACAAGACCGTGCCGGCGCAGCTTATGGCCGCGATTTCGGCTGATATCCCCTCTGTCATGCTCGTCACCGGGCCAATGCTGGCGCAGGCTTTTGAGGGGGAAAGACTTTCCGCCTGCACCGATTGCCGCCGCTATTGGGCGCGCTATCGCGCCGGGGAAGTGAGTGCGGAGAGGATCGGCGAATTGGAAGGCAAGCTTGCCACCACTGCCGGGACCTGCGGCGTGATGGGCACGGCTTCCACCATGGCCTGCATCGCCGCAACCCTTGGCTTCATGCCTTTGGCCGGTGCCAGCGCCCCCGCAGTGCATGCGGATAGGCTGCGCATTGCGGAGGAAGCCGGCGCGCAAGCCGTGCGGCTGATCAAGAACCCCATCCGCCCCAGCCAGATGATGACGCAGGCCAATCTGGACAATGCGGCGCGCGTGCTGCTGGCGCTTGGCGGTTCCACCAATGCCGTGGTGCATCTGGCGGCCATTGCCGGCCGCGCGGGGCTTTCGCTTGATCTCAGGCGGCTTGATGCGCTGTCGGAAGAAACGCCGGTGCTGGTGGATCTGAAGCCGACCGGCGAAGGCTATATGGAAGATTTCCACGCCGCCGGCGGCATGCGCGCGCTGCTCTGGGAATTGCGCGATTTGCTTGACCTGACAACGATTGATCTGGATGGCGTGAGCCTGGCTGACCGTATCGGCGATGGCAGCCATTTCGTGGATCGGCGAATCATTCGTGCGTTCAGCGAACCTGTCTCCCCGGTTGGTGGCTTGGTGGCGTTGTTTGGTTCGCTCGCGCCCGAAGGTGCGATTTTGAAGCGGAGTGCCGCCACACCCGCGCTTTTTGAGACCGAAGCGCGCTGCATGGTTTTTGATGGGTTGGAAGATCTGGCCAACCGCATTGACGACCCGGCCTTGGATGTTACCGCGCAGGATATTCTGGTGCTGAAACATGTGGGGCCGCGTTCACCTTCCGGCATGCCGGAAGCAGGCTATTTGCCCATCCCCAAAAAGCTCGCCCGCGCTGGCGTGAAGGACATGGTGCGCATGAGCGATTGCCGCATGTCCGGCACGGCCTTTGGCACCATTGTGCTGCATATTGCCCCGGAAGCGGCAGTCGGTGGGCCGCTGGCTTTGGTGCAGACCGGAGATCGCATCAGGCTTTCGGTGAAGGATCGCAAGCTTGATTTGCTGGTGGCGGAAGATGAAATGGCCCGCCGCCGCGCCGCCTGGCAGCCCGCCCCGGCGCCCAAACGCGGCTGGGACAAGCTGGTTTATGACCAGGTAACGCAGGCTCCGCTGGGCGCGGATTTGGCGTTCCTGCGCGCGGCACCTTGATTGCGCTGATCGGCGCTTCGGGGCGGATCGGCGCGGCACTCGCCCGCGCGCTGCTGGCTGCGGGCAGGCCTTTCACGCCTGTCGTGCGGGATGCAGCGAAATGGTCAGCACTTGGCTTGCCCGTTGCGCCGCGTATCGCTGATCTGGGTGATGCCGCTGCGTTATACTTGGCGCTCCAGGATGCGGAGATTGTGATCAGCACTGCCCATGCGCGCCACGCGCCCGCCATCCTGGCCGCCGCGCCGGCAGATGCGCGTTTTGTGCTGATGGGCTCCATAAGGCGCTATTCGCGCTGGGCGGATGCCCATGGTGATGGTGTGCGCGCTGGTGAGGCCGCTTTCCTCGCCAGCGGGCGCGCGGGCGTCATGCTGCACCCAACCATGGTCTATGGCGCGGAGGGCGAAGATAATGTCCAGCGCCTGGCAGCACTTATGCGGCGCCTGCCATTTGCGCCACTGCCTGGGGGAGGGCGGTCTTTGGTGCAGCCCATCCATCAAAGCGATGTGACGCGCGCCTTGCTGGCAGCATCCCGCCATGATTGGACAGGCCCGCAAGCCATGGTGATCGCGGGGCCGGAACCCATGCCCTATCGCGACTTCCTTGCGGCGGTGGTGCGCGCTGCGGGGCTTGGTGCGCGCCCGGTGCTGCCGCTGCCTGTGGGTTTGCTTCGTGCCCTGGCGGGGCTCACGCGAATCATCCCTGGCTTGCCTTCCATTGGTGCAGATGAAATTCGTCGCTTGACGGAAGACAAGGCTTTCGACATTGCGCCGATGCGCGATATTCTTGGTGTACTGCCCATTTCGCTGGAACAGGGGCTGGCACTGACCTTTACGCCTGCTGAGAAAAACTGAGGAAGACTTCCCATGCCCATCATTAACCGCATCGCTGAATTCCACCCGGAAATGACCGCCTGGCGGCGGGATTTTCATGAACACCCCGAATTGGGGCTGGAGGAGGTGCGCACTTCTGGCATCATCGCCGAAAAGCTGCGCGCATTCGGCTGTGATGAGGTGGTGACGGGCATTGCCAAGACCGGCGTTGTCGGCGTGATCCGCGGTCGCACCGATAATGGCCGCGCCATTGGGCTGCGCGCTGATATTGATGCGCTGCCCATCATGGAAGAAACCGGGCTGCCTTATGCTTCCAAAATTCCGGGCAAGATGCATGCCTGCGGCCATGATGGGCATACCACCATGCTGCTGGGTGCGGCGAAATACCTGGCGGAGACGCGCAATTTCGACGGCACGGTTTATGTGATTTTCCAGCCGGCGGAAGAAAACCTTGCCGGTGGCGAATTGATGGTGAAGGAAGGGTTGTTCACGCGCTTTCCGATGGAACGTGTTTTCGGCATGCATAATTGGCCCGGCGCGCCGGAAGGCACTTTCCTCTGGCGCGAAGGCCCGGTGATGGCCGCTGTGGCCAATCTGGAAGTGAATATAACTGGAAAAGGGGCGCATGGCGCCATGCCGCATAATGGCACGGACCCGATTGTGGTGGCGGCCGCCATTGTGCAAGCGTTGCAATCCATCGTGGCGCGCAATGTGGAACCCGTCGAAGCGGGCGTGATCACCATTGGCCATATCACTGGTGGGCATACCTTCAATGTGATCCCTGAGACGGTGCGCATGCTGGGCACGGCGCGGTGGTTTGCGCCCGAGATCGGTGATTTGCTCGAACGCCGCTTCAAGGAAACCGTGACCGGCATCGCCGCCGCGATGGGGGCGACTGCCACCGCCGCATTCGCCCGCGCCTATCCGGCCACGATAAATGAGGTTGAAAGCACGCATCTGGCAGCCAAGGCCGCCCGCGCCGTGCAGGGTGACGCCCGCGTGCTGCCCATGCCCAAACCCACCATGGGCGGTGAGGATTTCGCCTTCATGCTGAATGCCAAGCCCGGTGCCTATCTGATGCTGGGCGGCGGGCGTGGGCCGGATGAGGCGCAAGTGCATCACCCGCTTTATGATTTCAACGACAATATCCTGCCCGTCGGCGCTTCCTATTGGGCGACACTCGCGGAACAGCTTTTGCCGCGCGGGTGAAGTTGGAGCATTTTCAAGCCAAGTGGAATCACTTGGCGGCTCGGAAAATGCGACCAAACAATTGGGTAGAGCTGTTCCCGTGAACGCACGTGAACGGAAACCGCTCTACCCGAGCGCGCTTTCCGTCACATCTTCCGCGACCAGCCCGGCAAAGCCTGGTGTGCGCTTGATGGCGCCGGCGGAGAGCATGCCGCGTTCCAATTGCGCCAAAGCTTCTGGCGGGAAGCGCGGCGTATCGGTCCAAAGCTGCACGGATTTATAGCGCGCAATGGCGCGCGCCATCAGCGCGGCATCGCCACCCGGGAAATAACCCGCGATGCAGGCCACGATTTCTTCCGGCGAAGCACTGGCGAACCACTTCAACGTGCGCGCCAGCCCGCGCACCATGGCCTCCATGGCAGCGCGATTATGCGCAATGACATCATTGCGCGCATAAAACGCCGTATAGGAAGTAGGGCCGCGACTGGCTTGCGCATACCAGACATAGCCGGTGCCGCTGGCTTCCGCCTGGCTCACCAGCGGTTCGAAAAGCTGCGCCACATCAATCGTACCGGCAGCAATGGCGGCGGCATTGGCCGGCATGGTCTGATCCGTGATCCGCTTGATCGCGACCGGATCAATCCCCGCCTGGCGGATATCATCCTGCAGCGTCCACCAAGGTGTTGGCACTTCGCTCACCGTGCCAAACGTCATGCCCGCCAGATCACGCAGCTTGAAGCCGGGGTTGGGTGCGCGGCCCACAAGAAAGAATGGATCACCCATCACCACCGCACCAAACAACCGCAAAGGGCAGGCCGGATCGGCATCATGCGCCAGCAGCAGGCGCATCGGCCCACCCCAGGCCAGATCCGCCGTGCCATCCAATACGGAATCCTTCGCAAGCGATGGCACCGCGCCGGGCAGTAGCGTGACCTCTACCCCCTCCACCGCGTAATCGCCGCGCGCCAGGGCCGCGTAGAATGGTGCGTAAAATAGCGCGCGGAAGGGTTCCTGAACCTTGAGTTGATACATGGCCATCAGGCTTCAGCCGCGCCCTTCGAAGGGCATCTTGGTCGCCTTGATGGTCATGGTGAAGATATTCGCTTCCAGCGGCAGATTGGCCATGTGCAGAATGGCATTGCCGACATGCGCTGCATCCATGGTGGGTTCCACCGCAGTACTGCCATCGGCCTGCTTCACGCCGCGCGTCATGCGTTGCGTCATGGGCGTCGCGGCATTGCCGATATCAATCTGCCCCGCGCAAATATCGTATTTGCGGCCATCGAGCATGAGGGATTTCGTCAGCCCCGTGATGGAATGCTTGGTGGCCGTATAGGGCGCGCTATCCGGGCGCGGCGTATGTGCGCTGATGGACCCGTTATTGATGATGCGCCCGCCCTGCGGCTTCTGATCCTTCATGATACGAAACGCCGCCTGCGCGCATAGAAAACACCCGGTCAGGTTCACACCGACCACGCGCGTCCAATCCGCATAGGTCAAATCTTCAAACGGCATGCCGGGCACATTGGTGCCGGCATTATTGAACAGCATATCAAGCCGCCCATAGCGCTGCTTCACGGTCGCGAACAGCGCATCCACCGCCGCAGGGTCGGAAACATCAGAAGGCACGGGCAAAGCGCGTGATCCCGCCGCGCCGGCCAGGGCCACCGTTTCCTGCAAGGCATCGGCGCGCCTTCCCGCCAGCACCACGTGCCAACCACCTTCCAGCAGCGCCAAAGCCGCCGCGCGGCCCACGCCGCTGCCAGCCCCGGTGACAACCGCGATCTTGCCTTCAGTGCTCATCTCATCTCTCTCCCAATCAGGTTCAGTGAAGCTTGCAGCGTCCGCGCGCGGCTGGCAATCCGCCAGCATCAATAGGTCGCACGGCCACCCGATATGTCGAACACCGCGCCAGTGGAAAAGGAACATGCTTCTGAGGCCAACCAGCAGACCAATTCTGCGATTTCCTCCACCTGCACAAAGCGATCCATCGGGATCTTTGACCGCATCCAGGCGATTTGCTGCGGTGTCATTTGCTTGAAGATATCCGTCTCTGCCGCTGCTGGGGTGACGCAATTCGCCAAAACGCCGCTGCCCGCCAATTCCTTGCCGAGCGATTTCGTCAGCCCAATCAAACCGGCTTTGGAAGCGCTGTAATGCGACGCATTCGGATTGCCTTCCTTCCCCGCGATGGAGGCAATATTCACCACGCGCCCATACCCGGCAGCGCGCATATGCGGCACCACCGCGCGAGAGACGATGAAGGGTGCGATGAGGTTTACCTCAATCACGCGGCGCCATTCCGCCACCGGCAATTCCCAGACCGGCGCATTGCCGCCGGTAATGCCGGCATTATTGACCAGCACGTCCACGCGGCCATGGGCAGAAAGTGTTGCTTGCGTCGCGGCCTCCACCGCCGCCGCATCGGTCAGGTCCAGGATATGAGTGCTGACACGCGTGGCCTGACCAAGCTTGGCTGCCGCAGCTTTGGACGCGGCCTCATCCATATCCCAAATGGCGATGGCAGCCCCCCGGCTGGCAGCCAGCGCGGCCACTGCCAGCCCGATGCCGCGCGCCGCCCCGGTAATCACCGCAACCCGCCCGGCCAGATCGATTTTCGCCATGTCATTCCCTCCGTTTCCGGGAGTTTTGACGGGAAAACCGCCCCTGGAAAGACCCAAGGCTTCCCGCGCGCCGAAATGCCTGCCTATAGTCATTCCAGCCGGAGCATGACCCCGGTCGAAAAAAGGGAGAAACGTCATGAAACGTAGGCAATTGCTTGGGGCAACCCTTGCTGCCGCTGGCCTCGCCGCGCCGGCGGTGGCGCGCGCGCAGCAGGCCATTACCCTGAATGGCGCGGTGCAGTTCAATGATGAGCATGTCTTCACCCGCGCCCTGGTGCGCTTTGAAGAGCTTGTGAAGCGCTACTACACCGCGGGCCCGGTGAATTTCGTGCTGCACAAGAACAGCAGCCTGGGCCTCGAAAAACAGTATTTCGAATACATGTCGGCGGGCCGCGGTGCGGTGGATTACGCCATTGTATCGCCCGCGCATATGTCCACCTTCAGCCGCGCCGCACCCTTTGTGGATGCGCCCTTCCTGTTCCGTGACCTGAAGCATTGGAACCAGGTGCTGGACCAAAATCTTTTCGCGCCGGTGGCGGATGAGGTGGAACGCCGCGCCCGCGTGATGCTGATTGGCTATGCCGGCGGTGGCGTGCGCAATATCTTCGCCAATCGGCGCATCACCAATATGGCGGAGCTGCGCGGGCTGAAAGTGCGCGTGCAAGGCGCACCGATCTGGTCACGCACCTTCCAGGCGGCCGGCATGGCGCCGACCGTGATTGCCTATAATGAAATCTATAACGGCATTCAGAACAACGTGATCGAAGCCGGTGAGAATGAGGCTGCGGGCGTGGAGGCGATGCGCTTCTTTGAAGTGGCACCGAACCTGATCATGACCGAACACGCCATCACCATTCGCCCGATCTGTTTTTCGAGCCAAACGCTTTCCCGCCTGCCACCTGCCTTGCAGGAAGCGGTGAAGCGCGCGGGGCGTGAAGCTGGTGCCTTTGGGCGTGAGGCGGAGAGCAGCGAAGATGGGCAAAAGCTGACCGCGCTTGAATCAGCGGGCCGGCTGCGGCGCATACCCTTTACCGATCGTGCGGCGCTGAAGCGCGCGGTTGATCCGGTGATGGAAGCCTATGCCAAGGAAGTGGGCGCAGAGAGCATCTTTGCCCGCATCAATGCGCTGACCTCGTAAAGACACCAAGCCTCCGGCGGGCGCGAACCGCCGGAGGCTTCACCATAAGAATATCTAGGCGCCGGGAATCGAGGGGGCGACATGCGCGAAACTGGCCTGCGCCATGCCATACAAAGAATAGCCGATATCTATGGCCGCGTCCTGTCGGCCTTATTGGCGCTTTGTGTTTTCATCCTGATTTTTCCGGTGGCCTTGCAGATTTTTGCCCGCTTCACCGATTTTCTGCCGCATTACATCTGGACCGAGGAAATGGCGCGCTTCCTGCTGGTATGGACCATCATGATCGGCGCCATGGTGGGGCTGAAGGAAGGCATTCATTTCAACGTGGATCTTTGGCCTGACATGAAGGGCCGCCCGCGCGCCGCGCTTGATCTGGTGACCGGTGTTTTCGTGCTGGCCTTCGCTGCCGCCTTCCTTTGGTACGGGATCGAATTCGTGGATTTCGCCTGGTTCCGCATCAGTGAATTGGCGGAATTGCCGTTGTGGCTGATCCATCTTGCCTGGCCCATTCTGGGATTTTCCTGGCTGATCTTCGGTGGTCTCAAATTCTATGATGATTTGCGCACGCTCATCGGGGGAGAAACGCCATGATGGGCGGCAATGTATTGGCGCCGAGCGAAGCGGCTTGGATCCTGTTTGGCGGCTTCTTCGCGTTGTTGGCGCTGCGCGTGCCTGTGGCCGTCGCGCTTGGCATGGCCTGCTTGCCGGTGATGCTGATTGAACCGCGCCTTGGCGCCATGACGCTGATGCAGGAAACCTTCAACGCCTATAATTCCTTTATCCTGCTGGCGGTGCCATTCTTTCTGCTGACTGCCAATCTGATGAATGTGGGCGGCATTACCGATAGGCTGGTGCGGCTTTCCCGCGCGCTGGTGGGACATTTCCCAGGCGGGCTCGCGCAGATCAATGTTGTGCTGTCCATTTTCTTCGCTGGCATCAGCGGCAGCAGCACGGCGGATGCCGCATCGCAGTCCAAAATCTTCATCGAAGCGCAGCGCCGCGAAGGCTATGATGACAGTTTCTCGGTGGCCATCACCGCCGTTTCTGCCGTGCTTGCGGTCATTATTCCGCCTTCCATTCTGATGATTGTCTGGGGCGGCGTGCTGACGGTCTCCATCGGCGCGCTGTTTCTGGCGGGCGTCATCCCCGGCTTGCTGATTGGCCTGGTGCAAATGGCAACAGTGCATGCCTATGCGAAGAAGCGCGGCTACCCTACCTATCCGCGCGCCAGTCTTAAGGAAGTGGGTTTCGCCACCTGGATTTCGCTGCCTGCGTTGATGACCCCCTTCATCATCATCGGCGGCAAGATTTTCGGCTGGTTCACGGCAACCGAAAGCGCCTGCATCGCTGTGCTTTATGCCGGGGTGCTTTCCCTGGTGGTCTATCGTGAAATGAATCTCAAGGGGCTTTACGGCGCGCTGGGCGAAACCGGAAGGCTGGCCGCGGTGGCGTTGTTTTGCGTAGGCACCGCTTCGGCTTTCGGTTGGTTGCTGGCCTATTATAAGATCCCCGAAGCCATTCTGGTTGGGGTTTCCGCCTGGGGCATGGGCAAGATCATGACAGGATTTTTCATCGCCGGCGTCTTTCTGGTGGTGGGCTGCTTTCTGGATGCCATCCCCGCGATCATCATTGTCGGCGCCATCCTGCAACCCTTGGCGATGGAAGTCGGTATCCATCCCGTGCATTTCGCCATGATCGGGATTGTGAGCCTTGCCTTTGGCCTGGTGACGCCGCCCTATGGCCTATGTCTGATGATTGCCTGCCATGTCGCCGGCATGAAGATCGGCGCCGTGATCAAGGATACCATGATCATGCTGCTGCCCATGCTGGCGGTATTGGCTTTGGTGATTGTCTGGCCGGATGTATCGCTGATCCTACCCAAGCTGATTTCCCCTGAATTCCTGCAATAAGGGAATCAGCCCGCGGTGATGCGTGCCGCAAAGCCGCCCAGGAATACCGCAATTCCCAGATCAAGCGCGACAAACCCCGCAGCACCCAGGGCCGTCAGCCGCAGCGCGTTGCGCGCGACAAACCATTCCATCCAAAGCGCAAAAAACAGCGCCAAAAGCCCGCCGAGGTCGAGTAAAGCCCCATTACTCAACAGCAGCCCTGGCAGGCTTAGCCCCGCCAGCGCCAGGTATTGCACCACGGCAGACCAGTTCCAGGCGGCGATGAAACGCGGCCAAGCCTCAGCCACGCCAAGCGCCCTGGCGAGATAAAGCGACGCCAAAGCGAAACCTGCCCAGGACGCAACGAAAAGCAGCAAATCAACCAGCAGAGCCAGCGCCACATCGGCGGGCGTACTGGCCTGATCCTTGAAGAACATGAAAATCGGCAGGCAGATCGCCGCCGCGCGGAAGGAATAAGCCGCGACCGGCAGAGTATTCTCGAAAGCGGCCAGCCCCACGGCGCGCCCACGTGCCAACATCAGCGCGCCAGCCAGCGCGCGCGCCACGCCGCCTTGTGGGGTATTGCTCAGCCGACCAGCTCCTCAAGCACCATGCGATAGAGCGTGGCGAGGTCACGCAACTCTTCAATCGGCGCGCATTCATCCACCTTATGCATGGTGGCGCCAACCGCGCCCAATTCCGCCACGGGGCAATAGCGCGTGATGAAGCGCGCATCCGAAGTGCCACCGCCCGTATCAAGCTTGGCTTGCGCACCCGTCGCGCGTTCAATGGCGCGTTGCAGCCCGGCGACGAAAGGCCCTGGTTCGGTCAGGAAGCTTTCGCCGGAAACCGTGACCGTCAAATCATGATTGGGCGCTTCTTCTTCCAACACGGCGCGAATGCGCTGGGTCAGCCCGCTGCTCCGATGCAGGTCATTGAAGCGGATGTTCAAAAACGCCTTGGCCGCTGCCGGGATCACATTGGATGCGGTATTGCCAACATCAAAGCCGGTCACTTGCAGCGTGCTTGGCTGGAACCAATCACTGCCATTGTCCAAAGCTTCGGCGGTCAGCCTATTCAGCACGCGCACCAGCCGATGGATCGGATTATCCGCGCGTTCCGGATAGGCGGAATGGCCCTGAATACCATGCACCGTGATATGCGCCGTCATGGAACCGCGCCGGCCGATCTTCAGCGTATCGCCAAGCGTCACCTTGGACGTCGGTTCCCCCACCAGCGTCATATCGGGGATTTGATCATTATCCGCCATCCATTCCAGCACTTTCGCGGTGCCATTGATGGAAGGCCCTTCCTCATCGCCCGTGATCAATAGGCTGATACTGCCCTGATGATCCGGCCTCAGCGCGAGGAAATCCGTCAGCCCCGCGACAAAAGCCGCAATGCTGCCCTTCATGTCGCAAGCGCCGCGGCCATAGATCATGCCGTTGGCGACCTCAGCCCCGAAGGGGTCATGCGTCCAACCGGCGCGGTCGCCCACCGGCACCACATCCGTATGCCCGGCATAACAGAAATGCGGCCCATGCTTGCCGCGCCGGGCGAATAGATTATCCACCTCCGCGAATCTGAGGCGCGTGCAGGTGAAGCCAAGCGGTATCAGCGCCGCTTCCAGCACACCAAGCGCGCCGCCTTCTTCCGGGGTGACGGAAGGGCAGCGGATCAGCGCTTGCAGCAGGGGGATCGGATCAGTCACGCAGCAATTCGTTGATTGCAGTCTTCGCCCGCGTTTGCGCATCCACCCGCTTCACAATCACCGCGCAATACAGCGAAGGACCGGGTGATCCATTCGGCAGCGGCTTACCCGGCAAGGAACCCGGCACCACCACGGAATAGGAAGGCACGCGGCCCATGAAAATCTCGCCCGTTGTACGGTCCACAATCTTGGTGGTGGCGCTGATGAAAACGCCCATGGAAAGCACGCTGCCGCGTTCCACAATCACACCTTCCACCACTTCGGACCGCGCGCCAATGAAGCAATCATCTTCAATCACAACAGGGTTCGCTTGCAGCGGTTCCAGCACACCGCCAATGCCAACACCGCCGGAAAGATGCACATTTTTGCCGATCTGTGCGCAGGAACCGACCGTGGCCCAGGTATCCACCATGGTGTTTTCTTCAACCCGCGCGCCAAGGTTCACGAAGGACGGCATCAGCACCACATTCCGCGCGATATAGGCGGAACGGCGCACCACAGCACCCGGCACCACGCGGAAGCCGGCTTCACGGAAGCGATTCTCACCCCAGCCTTCGAATTTCAGCGGCACCTTGTCATAAGCGCCGGTCGAAATATCCATCGGCGCGGAATCGGCCAGGCGGAAGGACATCAGCACCGCCTGCTTCAACCATTGATTGACCTTCCAGCCACCATTCCCATCGGGCTCCGCCACGCGCGCCTTGCCGGAATCGAGCATTTCCAAAGCTTCTTCCACCGATGCGCGATCAGCGCCTGAGGTCGCGGGTGAAAGCTGGTCGCGCCGGTCCCAAAGCGCTTCGATGCGGGATTGAAGATCGGTCATGGTCATGGGGCGGGTTCCTCCGGCAAAGCGCCCTTTCCTTGCGGCGCGGCGGTGGCGCTGTCAACGCCGGAAAGTAACGAAAGATTAGGAGGCCATGGGGAATATGGCGCCATGCATGCAAGGTCTGGAATCCGCGCCACCCACCCGGCCCAAGGGCTTCGGCCCCGGGCCAGGAGCGCCGCATGAGCGGTACCGTCGAGAATATGCTGCGCTTGGCGCGTGAGAGTGATCCCGCGACCCGCGCGATGCTGGCGCGTAACGCCACCACCCCGCACGAAGTTTTGGCCTTCCTCTCCAAGGATGAGGAACCGCGCGTCAGGGCCAGTGTCGTCGCGAATACGCGCGCACCGTTTTCGGTGCTGGGAGGTCTCACCGAGGACGAAGATGCCTCGGTCCGCGAAGCCCTGGCGCGTCGTGTGGCGGATATTCTTCCCTCGCTCACCTCCTCAACGCATGACCGCCTGGCGAATATTGTCCAGCCCATTCTGTTGCGCTTGGTAGCGGATACGGCGGAACAAGTCCGCTTCATCATTGCTGATGCCGCCAAGCATCTTTCCACGGTACCACGCGATGCGATGCTGCGCCTGGCCATGGATACGGAAATCCGCGTAGCTGAGCCGGTCATTCGGCTTTCACCCCTGCTGAATGAGGATGATCTGCTGGCGCTGGTGGCGTCCCCGCCGGTAACTGCAACGCTTTATGCCGTGGCGCGCCGTGCCGGCATTGGTGAAGCGATAACCGATGCACTGATCGCCCAGGGGGATAGGCTCGCCATCGGGCTGATGCTGGAAAACAGCAGTTCAAAAATTCGCCCGGCCAGCATGGATGACGTGCTGAACCGGGCGCGCTTCAATCCGGAATGGTTTCCAAGCCTGATGAGACGGAATGGGCTAACACCCGATACCGCCATTCGCCTCGCCGGCGTTGTGGTTGATACGCTCTTGCGTCCCTTGATGCAGCGTCAGGATGTGGACCCTTCGCTGCTGTTTCGCATTCGTCAATGCGTGGCAGATCGCCTGGGCCTGCCGCAGCCTAACCTGCCTGGTAGTATTGGCAGCCGCCAGATTGATCCGGTCACCAAGGGTTTCCCGGCAAAATCCATGGTCTGGCGGACCGATAATAACGGCCCGCGCTTCTGACCCTCAGGGCCGGATCAGCGTGCCCGCGCCGCCATCGGTGAACAACTCCCGCAGCACAGCATGCGGCACGCGGCCATCCAGGATCACGGCGCCCTTCACGCCCTTCTCAACTGCATAGATGCAGGTTTCCACCTTCGGGATCATACCGCCGGAAATCCAGCCATCGGCGATGCCCTTCTTCACCTCGGCCACCGTCATTTCCGGGATGAAATTGCCATCGGGACCAAGCACGCCGCGCACATCGGTCAGCATCAACAGCCTTTCGGCAGAAAGCGCGCCGGCAATCGCACCCGCCACCGTATCGGCATTGATGTTATAGGTCTGGCCATCCGCCCCCACGCCAACGGGAGCCACAACGGGCACGATATCCGCGCCAATCATTAACTCCAACACGCGCGGGTTGATGGATTCCGGTTCGCCGACAAACCCAAGATCGAGCACTTTTTCGATATTGCTGTCCGGGTCGCGATAAGTGCGCGTGAGCTTGCGTGCCCGCACCAGCCCGCCATCCTTACCGGAAATGCCAACCGCCATGACGCCCGCGCGCGTGATGGCTTCCGCCACCTGCTTATTCACTGGCCCGGCGAGGACCATTTCCACCACATCCAGCATGGCGGCATCGGTCACGCGCAGCCCCTGCACAAAGGTGGATTTCACATCCAGCCGCTTCAGCATGGCGTTGATCTGCGGCCCGCCGCCATGCACCACAACTGGGTTCACGCCCACCTGTTCCAGCAGCGCGATATCGCGGCCAAAGCGCAAAGCGGTTTCTTCTTCCCCCATAGCGTGGCCGCCATATTTCACCACCACGATCTGATCATCATAGCGCTTCAGGAAGGGCAGGGCCCCTGCCAGGATTTCCATCTGGTCCTGGGCGGTATCGGTCATGAGAGGCGATCCTGTAAATTCGAATGGCGTGTAAAGGGCGGCGACGGGAAGGGTCAAGATGCCGGCGGGTGGCTCGCCTTCTTCTCCCAGCCGCGGGCGGTCTGCTGCCAATAGGTCAGGCTATGCCCGGCATCCTTGGCGACAACCCAGCGTGCGCGCGCCGCCGCCACCGCCGCATCATCGCCGCCATCGAAAAGATCAAGCACGCGGTCATAATTCTGCAACAGCGCACTTGCTGCGCCATCCACCAGAACCAGGAAGCGCGCGCCATTGGCTGGCGCCACATTCTGATCGGCAATCAGCAAAGGCTGCGCCGCGTCATGCTCGCCGCCCGCCAGGCCATGCGGCAGCCAGGGCGGGTCGGCGGGCAGCCACAGCGCCGCATCAAGGGCGCGAGCACGTTCCGCATCACTGCACAGGATCAAGGCACGGCCATTATTGTCCAACACGCGGCCCAGCAATTTCGGCAGGGCTTCCTGCAATTTGCTGCGCGTCAGGTGGTAGAAGCCAATCTCTGTCATGTGTCGCGTTCAAAGCGCATGGCCACCAGGCGATCCAGCAAGCGCACACCAAAGCCGGTTGCGCCCTTGGGTCCAAGGGGTGCTGCTTCTTCGCGTGCCTCGACCCCCGCGATATCCAGATGCGCCCAGGTGGTGCCGCCCACGAATTCACGCAGGAAGGCCGCCGCATGGCAGGCATCGGGCAGAAAGCGCCCGCCCCAGGCGCCGCTGCCCGCCAGCGCGCATTGGCGCAGATCGGCGATGTCGCTTTTCAGGACTTCCCTGTGTTCATCATCAATCGGCATGGGCCACAATGGTTCGGCAACACCTTCTCCCGCGGCCATCAGCGCCGCTGTCAGCGCTTCATCATTGCCGAAGACGCCAGCGCGATGATGGCCAAGCGCGGTGATGATGCTACCCGTCAGCGTCGCCAGATCAATCATGGCGCGCGGCTTGAAGCGCGCGGCGGTATAGGCGAGCGCATCGGCCAGAATCAGCCGGCCTTCCGCATCCGTATCCAAAACCTCGATCGTCTTGCCGCTGTAGCTCCGCAGAATATCACCGGGGCGATAGGAAGCCGCGCCAATGGCGTTCTCCGCGAGTGCCAAAACGGCGACTGCTGGTGCGGGGGATTGCCGCAGCGCCAGCGTCAGCATCGCGCCTGCGGCGGCGGCCGCGCCCGCCATATCGCCGCGCATTTCTTCCATGCCGGCGGCGGGCTTGATGGAAATGCCGCCCGTGTCAAAGCAAACCCCCTTGCCAACAAAAGCAACCGGTGCGGCTTTCAGCTTGCCCGGCCAGTGCAGCACGACAAGCCTGGGGCCATGCTCGGCACCGCCGCCAACCGCGCAAAGCGCCCCCATGCCAAGCGCGGTCAGGCGCTTGCCTTCCAGCACTTCAACCTTCAGGCCGAAATCGCGCAGTGCACGCAGCCTTTCCGCGAAGCTTGCCGGGTTCAGCCGATTGCCGGGTTCCGCCACCAGATCGCGCGCGAGGAGCACGCCACGCAGCGCGGCTACTGCGCGCTTCCAGGCGAGTTCAACCGTGGCAGGAGAAGCCACCGCCAGCGTCACGCTCGCGGGCGGCGCATCCTTGTCCTTGCTGGCATCGCGCAGCGCAGTGAAGCGCCAGGCATTCAGCAGCGCCCCCGCCGCAAAACCCGCCGCCTGTTCCGGCGAGGCGCCATCCGCGAGCAATACCGCATGCGCGCGGCCTGCCGCCGCGGCCATACCAGCGCCGCCCCCAGCTTCCCAATCGCTGATCGCCTCACCAGCGCCAATCCCGGCCAGGATGGTGAAACCATGCGCGCCTGGAACAGCCAAAACCTCTCCGGCCTTGGCCGTGAAGCGCGCTGCCTTCGCCGCCGCCGCCAGCGCCGGATCATGCGGCGCCGCACCTTCAATCAGCGGCAGGATCAGCGCGCTATTAGCGCCGCGCGCCTTGTGGCGGCGCAGCGCGTCAGCGCTTCGTTGCAGGGTAAGCTTCGTCATCAGTAAAAAAGCGACGCTACTTCAGCATTCGTAATGATCCGCCACCATGCGATCCAGCATGCGCACGCCATAAGCGGTCGCCCCCTTCGGCACGGTTGGCGCATCCTTGGAAGACCAGGCAGTGCCCGCAATATCCAAATGCGCCCAGGGCTTACCATTAACGAAGCGCTGGATGAATTGCGCTGCCGTGATGGAACCGCCCGGCCTGCCGCCGACATTCTTCATATCGGCAATGTCGGACTTGATTTGCTTGTCGTAAGCATCACCCAAGGGCATGCGCCAGGCTTTCTCACCGACTGCACTGCCCGCTTCCTTCACATGGGTCGCCAGTGTGTCATCATTGCTGAAAAGCCCCGCGCGTTCATGGCCAAGCGCGATGATGATAGCACCCGTGAGTGTCGCCAGATCCACCATGAAGCGCGGATCGTATTTTTCCTGGCAATACCACATCACATCCGCCAGCACCAAACGTCCTTCCGCGTCGGTATTGATAACTTCCACGGTCTGGCCGGAATAGGATTTCACCACATCCCCCGGGCGCTGCGCGGTGGCGGAAGGCATGTTTTCCACCAGGCCCACCATGCCAATCACATCCGCCTTGGCCTTGCGCCCGGCGAGTGCGGCCATCAGCCCAATCACCGTGCCGGCACCGGCCATATCCCATTTCATGTCTTCCATGCCGCCAGCGGGCTTGATGGAAATCCCGCCGGTATCGAAGGTCACGCCCTTGCCAATGAAAGCAAGCGGCTTTTGCTTTTTGCCCTTGGGCGCGCCCATCCATTTCATCGTCACCATGCGCGGTTCCTGCGCGCTGCCCTGCGCCACACCCAATAGCGCACCAAAGCCAAGGCGCTTCATCTCTCGCGGGCCGATGATGTCCACTTCCACGCCAAGTTTTTCGAGTGCCTTGCAGCGTTCCGCCATTTCAGTGGGCGTCAACACATTGGGCGGTTCGGAAACCAGATCGCGCGTCAAGAAAACACCATCCGCGATGGCCTGCATTGGCGCGAAGGCAGCCTTGGTTTTTGTTGCTTCTGTGCTGGCAAGGGCAATCCGTTCTAGCTTCGGCTTGTCTTCTTCCTTTTCCGTGGTGCGGTAACGATCAAAGCGATAACTGCGCAGCCGCGCGCCCATGGCAACACTGGCAGCAAGCGCGGGCGTCAGCCCATCCGCCGCCAGCACCGCTTCGCGTTCCTGCTGCACGGCAACCAGCGCGGCACCGCCGGCATTTTCAGCACCCTGCGCATCAAGCGCATCGGCCTTGCCAAGCCCGATGGCGACAATTTTCGCCAAGCCCGCGCCTGGCGCCCAAAGCGTACAGGATTGGCCCTTGCTGCCCTTGAACTTCGCTGCTTCCAAGCCGCGAGAGAGTCCGCCGCCGGTCGCTTCCTCAGCCGCCTTGGCCAGGCCCGCAAGCGGGGCCCCTTCGGCCAGCAGCAAAACCAGGGCGCCGCTGCGCGGCAAGGCGGACTTCACAAAGGTGATATCGGGCATGGGGGCTCCTGAGGGCGAAACAATGTCAGCGCACCTTAACAGACGCATCGCTACCAAAACAGGGCTTGCAGCCCAGCGCCCATGCGGCCAAAGCAGGGCGCATGAATAATGACGCGCTGCTGGCCCTGGCCGGCGATCTCGTGGCCAAGGCGGCTTCCGCCATTATGGCGATCAAGGCTGCGGGCTTCGCCGTGGAACGGAAATCCGACCATTCCCCAGTGACCGAGGCCGATCGCATCGCCGAAGCGCTGATTGTGGAAGGGCTGCGCGCCGCCACCCCGGATATTCCCGTAATTGCCGAAGAAGAAGTCGCCGCCGGCACCGCGCCCGCCAGCGCCGAGCGCTTCTGGCTGGTGGACCCCTTGGATGGCACGCGGGAATTCGCCGCCGGGCGGGATAATTTCGCAGTGAATATCGGGCTGGTGGTGGCAGGACGGGCGATGCTGGGCGCCGTGGCGCTGCCGGCTTCCGGTGAAATCTTCTGGGGCCGTGTTGGCCTTGGTGCCTGGAAGCGCGATGCTGCCGGCACCCGCCCCATTCGCGCCCGCACCCCGCCCGCCGATGGGCTGGTTGTCATGGGCAGCCATCACTACGCCGATGACCCGCGCATGGGCCGCTTCCTGGAAGGCCGGCATGTCGCGCGGGTCGTGAATATCGGCTCGGCGGAGAAATTCTGCCGTCTGGCGGAAGGGACCGCCGACCTCTATCCGCGCTTTGGCCGCACCATGGAATGGGATACCGCCGCGCCGCAGGCCGTGGTGGAAGCGGCGGGCGGGCGCGTGCTGGTGCTGGAAGGCCGCGCACCCTTGCTCTACGCCAAGCCCGGCTTTGAAAACCCCGGCTTTGTCTGTGAAGGCTTGCCGGGATGACACGCCGGCTTGGGCCGCAGGATGTCGCTGAAGCCGCGCGGTTGCTGCGCGCGGGCGAACTCGTCGCCTTCCCGACCGAGACGGTCTATGGCCTGGGCGCCGATGCGCGGAATGGCCGCGCCGTGGCCGCCGTGTTTGAGGCCAAGGGCCGCCCGCACTTCAACCCGTTGATCTGCCATTTTCCGGATGCCGAGGCCGCTTTTGCCGAAGTGCTGGCCGATGACCGCGCCCGTGCCTTGGCCGCCGCCTTCTGGCCCGGCCCGCTGACATTGGTGCTGCCGCGCCGCGCAGAATGTCGGATTGATCTGCTGGCGGGGGCGGGGCTGGATACGCTGGCGGTGCGCGTGCCGGCGCATCCGCTCGCTTTGGAATTGCTGCGCGTGGCGGCGATTCCCGTAGCGGGACCTTCGGCCAATCGCTCCGGCGCGGTCAGCCCAACCACGGCGGAGCATGTGCTGGAAGGGCTAACCGGGCGCATCTCCGCCGTTTTGGATGGCGGGGCTTGCGATGTTGGCGTGGAAAGCACCGTGCTCGATTTGGCCATGGGGGGTGCCGCGCTGCTCCGCCCCGGCGGTGTGCCAGTGGAAGCGATTGAGGCGGTGATCGGCCCGGTTTCCCGCCCTTTGCCCATCAGCGCCGCCGAGAAAACCCGCACGCTCCGCAGTCCTGGGATGATGCTGTCCCATTACGCGCCATCGCTCCCAGTGCGGCTGGGTGCGCTGGATGTGGCAGCGGATGAGGCGCTTTTGGCCTTTGGCCCGGCTTTGCCCGGCGCGGGGCTGGTCTGGCAGCTTTCCGAGGCGGGCGATCTTCGCGAAGCCGCCGCGCGGCTTTTCGCCGGGCTGCGCTGGCTGGATAATGAGGGCGGCCAGCGCGGCCTGACGCGTATTGCCGCCATGCCGATCCCGGAGATTGGCCTGGGCGCCGCCATCAATGACCGGCTGGCCCGGGCGGCGGCACCCCGCGGTTAAGCTTTCACGCAACATTTTGCGCCAAACCACTTATCCACCACAAAAAACATTTGACTGTGATTTTGGAACTTAACTAGAACATCGCCTGAGTTGCCGGTTTGTTCGCGCCGATTCGCGCCCGGCTTTGCTGAGGGGATGGCCTATGCTCACGCGTAAACAGCATGAATTGCTGATGTTCATCGACAAGCACCTGCGCGAGACGGGCTTTTCGCCTTCCTTTGAGGAAATGAAGGAAGCGCTCAATCTGCGCTCCAAATCCGGCATTCATCGCCTGATCACTGCCTTGGAAGATCGGGGGTTTTTGCGCCGCCGCGCCCACCGCGCCCGTGCCTTGGAAGTCATGCGCCTGCCCGAAGCCATGACGCCCAAGGTGAAGGAAACGGCGCCCAAGCCCGAAGCGCCAAGCTTCGCGCCGAATGTCATTCGCGGCAATTTCGCCAATAACCTGCCGGCTAGCGCCGCGCGCGTCGCCGCCGAAGCCGCCGCAGTGCATCTGCCGCTGTATGGGCGGATCGCCGCCGGCCTGCCCATCGAAGCATTGCGCGACAATGGCGCGAGTGTGGAAGTCCCGCTCGCGCTACTGGGTAATGGCGAACATTACGCGTTGGAAGTCGCCGGTGATTCCATGGAAGAAGCCGGCATTATGGATGGCGATACCGTCATCATCCGCCGTACCGACACGGCCGAAAACGGCACTATCGTCGTCGCCCTGGTGGATGAAAACGAAGTCACGCTGAAGCGGCTGCGCCGGCGCGGCAATTCCATCGCCCTGGAACCCGCCAATGCGCGGCATGAAACCCGCATCTTCGGCCCGGATCGCGTGCGCGTTCAGGGCAAGCTGGTGGGCTTGCTCCGCCGTTACTGAAATCGGGGCGCCGGGGTTTGCCGGCGCCACCAAGCTTTTAGTCGACTTTCACCACGAGCTTGCCGAAATTCTCACCCTTGAGCAGGCCAATGAAGGCCTTGGGCGCATTGGCCAGGCCCTGCACTACGTCTTCGCGCCAATGCAGCTTGCCTTCGCGCATCCAGCCCAGCATCTCCGCGCGGAATTGCGGGTAGCGCGGCCAGCCCGTGTCGCTCACGATGAAGCCCTGGATGCGGAGGCGCTTGCGCACAATGGGGCCCAGATTGGGGCCAGGCGGCGCGCCGGCGGCGTCCGCGCCGGGTGCCTCATTATATTGCGCGATCATGCCGCACATCACCATGCGGCCGAAATCCTTGAAGCGCGGGAAAACAGCGGCCTGCACCGCGCCGCCCACATTCTCCCAATAGACATCAATGCCTTCCGGCACGGTCGCATCCAATTGCGCATTGAGGTCACCGTGATGATCCAGGCAGGCATCGAAGCCCAGCTCCTTCACCACGAAATCGCATTTTTTCGCACCCCCCGCGATGCCAACCACCTTGCAGCCACGGATCTTCGCGATCTGCCCGGCCACCTGCCCAACAGCGCCAGACGCCGCGCTGATCACCACTGTTTCACCCGCCTTGGGCTGGCCGATATCGGCCAGCCCGGTCCAGGCCGTCAGCCCCGGCATGCCGAGCACGCCAAGGCTTGAGGAGATCGGCGGATCGGCTTCCGGCACTTTGAACAGCCGCTCCGGCCCAACCACGGAAAAACGCTGCCAGCCAAAGCCGCCCAGCACTGTCTCCCCGGCTTTGAAATCCGGATGGCGGGAAGCCACCACCACGCCGGCGGTCTGGCCTTCCATCACGGCGCCAAGGGCGACAGGCTTGGCGTAGCTTTTCACATCCGCCATGCGGCCGCGCATATAGGGGTCCAGCGAAAGATATTGCGCGCGCACCAGGACTTGCCCTTCGCCGGGTTCGGGCACCGCGGTTTCGACAATGTCGAAATCCTCCGGCACCGGGGCGCCGACGGGGCGACGCTTTAACAGGATTTGCAGGTTGGTTTCGGCCATGGGGGGTCTCCTTCGTCGCTTGTTGTCGCACAGCCAGCGCAGAACCGAAAATAGGGCGCTGACAAGCGCCGCCTTCTGAAGCAGTCTCCCCGGCCTAAACTTGGAGAATAGCCATGCCCCTGCCCGAAACCGAGACCCTGCAACTGGAAAGCCCGGAACCGCACATCCAAGTCGTGCGCCTCAATCGCCCGGAGGTTTCCAACGCCTTCAACACGCAAATGGGGCGCGATTTGCACACGGTCTGGTCGGCGCTGATCGCGGAGCCCGGCAATATCCGCTGCGTTATCCTGACAGCGACCGGTGGGCGTGCCTTTTGCGCGGGCGGCGACCTGAAGGAACGCAAGGGCATGACGGATGCCGCCTGGCGCCATCAGCATGAGATTTTTGAGCGCGCCTTCTGGACCATGCTGGATTGCCAAATCCCGATCATCGCCGCGGTGAATGGCCATGCCTATGCGGGCGGGCTGGAATTGGTGCTGGCGTCAGACTTCGCCTATGGCGTGACCGGCACGCGCTTTGCGCTGACGGAAGTGACCATTGGCATCATGCCCGGCGCCGGCGGCACGCAAACCCTGCCGCGCATTGTGGGTGAGCGTCGCGCGAAGGAAATCATCCTGACCGGCAAGCCCTTCACCGCGGAACAGGCTTTGGAATGGGGCATTCTGAACCGCGTCTGCGCCCCCGATGAGGTTTTGCCCGCCGCGTTAGAGACCGCGCGCGTCATCGCCGGCAATGCACCGCTTTCGATCCGGCAAGCGAAGCGTTCCATGCATTTCGGCTTGCAGATGGATTTGCGCAGCGCGCTGCGCTTTGAAGTGGAATGCTACAACCAATTGGTCGGCACCGAAGACCGTCAGGAGGGCATTCTGTCGTTCAACGAAAAGCGTAAGCCGGTGTTCAAGGGAAGATGATCAAAATCGCGGTCGAAAGCCCGCAGCAGGATGACATCGCAGCGTTGCTGCGCCAATCCGATGCGGTGGCCGCTGCGCTTTACCCTGGCGCTTTTCGTCGCGCGATCACCCCGGCATCTCTCGATACGCCAGAGATAAGCCTATTCGTCGCGCGTATCGGTGGCCGCGCCATTGGCTGCTGCGCCCTGTTTGATCGCGGCGATGGTTCGGCGGAAATCAAGCGCATGATTGTGGATGAAGCCCATCGCGGCAGCGGTGCCGGCGCTGCCTTGCTGGCCGCGCTGGAAGCCGAAGCAACGCGGCGCGGCATACACAGACTATTGCTTGAAGTCGGTATTCGGAATGAAGCGGCTTATGCGCTTTATTGCCGCGCCGGCTTCACGCCATGCGCGGCATTCGCACCCTATAAGCCAGACCCGATCAGCCGTTTTCTGGCGAAACAGGTATCAGCCAAGGCGTGACGCCGGCTTCACTCACCAAGCGTCGTCGAAATCCAATTCTTCAGCGCACCCTTGGGCAGCGCGCCCACCTTGGTATCAAGCGGCTTGCCATCCTTGAACAGGATCATGGTCGGGATACCGCGCACCGCATATTCATTCGGTGTCATCGGATTCTCATCAATATTCACCTTGGCGATGGTGAGCTTGCCGGCATATTCCGCCGCAATCTCATCCAGGATCGGCCCTACCATGCGGCAGGGGCCGCACCATTCGGCCCAGAAATCCACCAGCACCGCACCGCTGGAATCGAGAACATCATTCTTGAAGCTCTCATCAGATACGGCCTTGGTCAGATCACCCATGGGAGTCTCCATCGAATCGCGGGCGGCGGAATGCGCTGCCCTTCTTGCCTCTAGAAATCGTGTCTCGTGGCCCTCGGGTCAAGACGGGGGGTGCTCCGCGGGCTTCGCCGCCTGCCCCATGCCGAGCATGGCCTTCACCCTCTCCCGCAGGCTTTGGAAGGTCACATAAAGCATCGGGATCATGAAGATACCGATGGTGGAGGCTGCCAACATCCCCCAGAACACCGGCGTGCCCACCGCGCGGCGGCTGATCTGCGATGCGCCTTCCGCCACCACCAGCGGATAAAGCCCAAGGATGAAGGCGAAGGATGTCATCATCACCGCCCGGAAGCGCAGCTTGGCGCCAAGCACCGCCGCTTCCTGGATGGATTTGCCGTGCAATTCGCGCTGTTCCTTGGCGAATTCGATAATCAGAATGCCGTTCTTGGCGGCAAGCGCAATCAGCACCACGATCCCAACCTGCGCATAAAGATCAAGCGCAAGCCCCGAAGCCCCGATGGATGCAATCGCGCCCAGCACCCCAACCGCGACCGAAAGCAGCACCGGCACGGGAATGGTCCAGCTTTCATACAACGCCACAAGAAACAGGAAGGCGAATAGCACCGCAAGGCCCAGGATCATTCCCGTCTGCCCGGAAGCCGCCTTTTCCTGATAGGCCGTGCCGGTCCATTCAAAGGAAAAGCCCTGGGGCAGGGTGGTGGCGCTGATCCTTTCCATCGCCGCCAGACCATCGCCGCTGGACCGCCCTGGCGCCGGTTCGCCATTCACCGTCAGGCTGCGGACATTGTTGTAGCGCACAATGCTCTGCGGGCCGAATTCCACGCGAATATCGGCCAGTGCGCGGATCGGCACCATTTCCCCATTGGCATTGCGCACATGCACGCGGAAGATATCTTCAACCGATGCGCGGTCCGCTTCCTCGGCCTGCAGGCTCACGCGCCAGCTGCGGCCAAACAGGTTGAAGTCGTTGATGTAATAGCTGCTCATGGTCGCTTGCAGCGCAGCAAAAACATCGCTGATGCCAATGCCAAGCACCTGCGCCCGATCCCGATCCAGATCAAGAAAGATCGAAGGATTATTGGCCGAGAAAGTGGAATAGACGCGACTGAGCGCGGGGTCCTGATTGGCGGCAAACACCAGGCCACGCATGACTGCGGCCATTTCAGCAACAGGTCGCCCTTCCAGATTCTGCAACTGGTACTGGAAACCGCCGCCGGTCCCAAGGCCCACAATCGGCGGCAGGTTGAAGGGAAAGACCAGCGCCGGGATATGCGCCGTGCCGCGCGCCACGCCGGCGATCAGCGCATCCACCTTTGTCTCCGGCGCGGTGCGTTCCTCAAAAGGCTTGAGGGTGACAATGAAAAAGGCGCTATTGGATTGCGCCAGCCCATTCAGCATGGAAAAGCCGGAGACAGTTTGCACCGCCTGAATACCCGGCAAGGCCCGAATAACCGCTTCGACCTGCTGGCTCAATTCAATCGTACGATTGAGCGATGCGCCATCGGGCAATTGCATTTCAGCAAGGAAGGCGCCCTGGTCTTCCTGTGGCAGGAAGCCTGTCGGCGTGCGGCTCGCGATGCCGAAAATCCCGAAGGCAATCACGCCGAGCAGCACGAGGCTCAAAGCGGAAACCCTGACAAGGCGTGCGACAATCGCGCCATAGCCATCACGCACCGCGTCAATGAAGGCCGAAACCCGCCCCATGATGCCCTTCTTCGGCCCGTGATGCGCCTTCAGCAATATGGCGCACAGTGCGGGTGAAAGCGTCAGCGCATTGATCGCGGAAAACAACATGCCAATGCTGACGGTCACCGCAAATTGGCGGAACAATTCGCCCGAAATGCCAGGGATGAAGGCCAGCGGCACAAAGACCGAAAGCAGCACCATGGTAATCGCCACAATCGGCGCGGTGATGCCTTCCATGGCAAGCTTGGTCGCTTCCGGCACTGAAAGCTCCGGATGATGTTCCATGGTGGCTTCAACATTTTCCACCACCACAATGGCATCATCCACCACAATGCCAATCGCCAGCACCATGGCCAGCAAGGAAACCGTATTGGCCGAATACCCCATCACACTCAGCACGGCGAAGGTGCTGATCAGGCTGACCGGCACGGCGATCAGCGGAATGATGGTGGCGCGGATGGACCCCAGGAACAGAAACACCACAATCACCACCAGCACAAAGGCTTCCAGCAGCGTCTTGATCACCTCATGGATCGTGAGCTTGACGAACAGGGTGGTGTCGTAGGTCACCTCATAGCCCATGCCGGCGGGAAAGCGCGTGGCCAATTGTCGCATGGTGGCGGCGACACCTTCCGCGACGCCCACCGCATTGGCGCCGGGTGAGAGGAAAATCTGGATCAGCAGCGCCGCACCGCCATTCAACCGCGTCTCGGCATCCTGATTCCATGCGCCAAGTTCCAGCCGCGCCACATCGCGCACACGCAAGATGCTGCCATCGGGATTGGCACGAATGATGATGGCGCCAAATTCATCCGTGGTGACCATCCGCCCGGTGGTAGTGATATTGAGCTGATAGGAAGCATCCTGGCTCATGGGCTGGGCGCCCACACGGCCCAAGGGCGCCACCTGGTTCTGCTTCTGGATGGCGCTGATCACATCGGCAGGCACCAGGCCAAGTGCAACCAGCCGATCGGTCTGGAACCAGATGCGCATCGAATAATCGCGCGTGCCGAACATCTGCGCGTCACCCACGCCGGGCACGCGGCGCAGGGCATCCAGCACATTGATCGTGGCGTAATTGCTGAGAAACAGGGTATCAAGCGAACCATCGGTGGACCGGATGGTGATCACCTGCAGCATCGCCGATGATTTCTTGCGCACCGTCAGGCCAAGCCGCTGCACTTCCTGCGGCAATTGCGCCAGCGCCAATTGCGCGCGGTTATTCACATTGGTGGTGTTCTGATCCGGGTTCGATCCTACGCGGAAGGAAACATTGAGCGTATAGGAACCATCATTGCCGCTGGTGGATTGCATATAGATCATGCCATCCACGCCATTGATCTGGCTTTCCAAGGGCTGCGCCACGGTTGCTTCCACAACCTCGGCCGAGGCACCCGGAAAATTCGCCGTCACCTGCACCTGCGGCGGCACGATGTCAGGGAATTGCGCGACAGGAATGCGTAGCATCGAAATCAGGCCGGCAATCGTGGTCAGGATCGCAATGACAATCGCGAAGCGCGGGCGGTCAACGAATAGCTTTGAAATCATGGCGCGTCAGCCCCGCCTTGGCGCTGAGCCGGGCATGGCGCCGCCGGGCACGCTTGGCGCCGGCTGCGGTGCCACCACGGCGCCGGGGCGGGCACGCTGCGCGCCTTCCGTGATCACCATCTGGCCAATCTCAAGCCCTTCGGTCACCACAAGCTGGCCACCCAAGCCCCGCGTGGTCTTCACGCGTTTGACCTCAACCTTGTTCTCGGCGCCCACCACCAGCACAAAGCTGCCGGCCTGGTCTATCTGCAAGGCGGATTGCGGAATGGTGATGGCCTGTTCCGGATCGCCCGTTTCCACCACCACCGTCACTGCCTGCCCATCCACCAGATATTTTTGCGGATTGGGGATGATTGCCTGCACCAGCACGGAATCGGTCGCTCGATTGGTGGTGACATCAATGAAGTCAAAGCGGCCCGTGCTGTCCAGCATGGACCCATCGGGCAGGCGCACGCTGACCTTGATGCGATCAGATGCTGCGGCACCGCCTTCGCGGCGGAATTGCAGCAATTGCCGCTGCGTGACCGGGAAGCTGATGCGAATCGGGTCATCACGCACAATCGTGACCAGCGTGCCTACATTTGGGCTCACGACATTGCCAGGGCTGAGCGGTGACCGCCCCGCGCGACCATCAAAGGGCGCGCGGATTTCAGTATAGTCGTAATTGATCTGGGCCTGCAGCAATTGCGCTTCAGCGGCGGCGACCTTGGCCTTGGATTCCGCTTCCGCCGTGATCCGGTCATCCAGGGTCGCTTGCGGGATGGCGTTGGTTTTCACCAATTCGCGCCCGCGTGTCACCTGCGTGGTGGCATTGGCCAGATCAGCCCGCGCGCTATCCAATTGCGCGCGGCGCAGCGCCACTTCGGCGGCGAAGGGCGGCTGTTCCAGGGTGAACAGCAATTGCCCGGCTTTCACCGCATCTCCTTCATTGAAATGCCGCGCCTGGAGAAAGCCTGTCACGCGGGCCACGATATCCACCCGGTCAATCGCTTCCACGCGGCCAATGAAATCCGCGCCCCGGCTGATGGCTTGGCGTTCCACCCGGCTCACGAAAACCGCCGCAGGCGGGGCGGTGGCCTGCTGGCGGGCGGGGGCCGCTTCTTCCTTACAGCCAGGCAGCAAGGGCAGCGTCATGGCCAGCATCAGCGTCAGGCGCGCGGCCCGCTGGGTGAAACGCTTGGCCATGAAATTCTCTCCCTCAACGCCTGAGGGGCGCAACACCGCCCCGGAACCTTGCCGAAAAACTAACACGGCTTTTCCGGGCCTGGATAGCGCGCGGCCAGCTGGCGAGATTTCCAGCCTGCCCAAGACGCGTTAGAAAAGCGCCGATGATGCGCGAAGCCCCTATGCCATGTTGAAGCGGCTGACCCGCCATCCCACGACCCAAGCGCTGCTCGCCGGGTTGGTCGGGCTCTATTTGCGGCTGATCTGGGCCACTACGCGCTGGGAGTTGGTCGGCGCCGAGCATCTCAAGCGGCAGAGTGGCGGCCCGATGATCCTGGCCTTTTGGCATGAATGCCTGCCACTTGCCGCGCAGGGCTGGCGGCTGATTGCCCTCGAAAATCCGGCGGCCCCCAGGCGCAAGGCTGAGGCGCTGATTTCCCGCCATCGCGACGGAAGGCTGATCGCCCGCGCCGTGGCGCCCTTTGATGTGGAGGTGATCCATGCCTCCTCCTCCAAAGGGGGGGCGGCGGGGCTGCGCCAGCTTCTGCGCGTGCTGGAAGGCGGCGGCGTTGCGGTGATCACGCCTGATGGTCCGCGCGGCCCGGCGCGCGTTTCGGCACCAGGCATCGCGCAATTGGCCGGCCTCGCGGGGCTGCCCGTGCTGGCCTGCGGGGCGGCGTCTTCACGCATGCGGCGCGCGCGGTCCTGGGACCGGATGCGCTTCCCACTTCCCTTCGCGCGCGCCGTGGTGGTGATTGAAGCGCCCATCACCGTCCCGCGCGAAGACCCCACCAGCACCTTGCCCGCCATCACCGAAGCACTCAACCGCGCAACAGACCGCGCCGATCAGGCGGTGGCGCGATGAGCCCCCCCGGCCTTTCGGCGCGCATCCTGGCTGGTGTTTGGGCGCTGATCGCGAGCCTTTTGGCACCCTTGCTGCCCTTCTACCTGCGCCGCCGCGCCATCAGGGGCAAGGAAATCACTGAAAGGCTGCCAGAACGCCGGGGCCAGGGTGCCGCGCGTCCGCCGGGCCGGCTGATCTGGTGCCATGCGGCGAGCAATGGGGAGACGCTTTCCCTGCTGCCGCTGCTGGAGGCTTTGGCGCGGCAGGACCCGGCCTTGTCCTTTTTGGTCACCACCGGAACGGTCACTTCCGCGCGCTTGCTGGACCAAAGGCTTTCACCCGCCTTGGCGCCGCGCACGCAGCATCGCTTCCTGCCGCTTGATGTGCCGCGCTGGGTGGCGCGGTTTCTGGATGGCTGGCGGCCCGACCTTGCCGTGATTGTGGAATCCGAACTCTGGCCGAATATGCTGGCGGCGGCAGATAAGCGCGGCGTGCCGCTCGCCTTGGTGAATGCGCGCATGTCGGCGCGTTCCGAGCGTGGCTGGGCCTGGGCAAAGGGGTTCGCGCGGGCCTTGCTCGGGCGCTTCGCCCTGATCCTGGCGCAGACCGAAGCCGATGCGGCGCGCTTTTCCGCACTCGCCGGGCGTGATGTGCCCTGCTGGGGGAACCTGAAATATGCCGCGCCACCCTTGCCGGCTGATGCCGCCGAATTGGCGCGGCTGAGTGCCGCCTGGGCGGGACGACCAATCTGGCTCGCGGCCAGCACCCATCCGGGTGAGGATGAAATCATCCTAGGCGCGCATCGGATGCTTGCACCGGCGCACCCTGGCTTGCTGACCGTGATTGTGCCCCGCCACCCGCCGCGCGGGCCGGATATTGCCGCGCTGGCGGGGGATTTGCCGGTGGCGCGGCGTGGCGCGGGGCAGGAAGCGGGGCCGGGGGTTGCGGTTTATGTCGCTGATACGCTTGGCGAATTGGGCTTGTTCTACCGTCTGGCGCGCGTGGCACTGATTGGCGGTTCCTTGGTGCCGCATGGCGGGCAGAACCCCCTGGAAGCGGCGCGGCTTGGCTGCCCCATCCTGATCGGCCCGCATCACTTCAATTTCAGCGAAATCATCAAGCGGCTGCGCGACGCCGGGGCGCTGTGTGAAACCCCGGATGGGCCGGAAGCGGCAGCTTCACTGGCCCGAAATCTCGAGGCTTTGCTTGCGGATAAGACCGCCGCGCAGGCCATGGCCCATGCCGCCGCACGGCTTGCGCAGGGCCAAGCCGATCTGCCCGGGCGTATCGCAACAGCCCTGTTGCCCTTGATCCGCCCGGCGCGGTAACATCCCCCTGACCGGGAAGCACCAAGACGCCATCAAGCTTCGGGTCCTTACCGCACAAGACGGCGAAGCCGCGCGGATGGGGAAGCCCGAGGGAAAGTCAGCCCAGCCCTGCACGCAAGATTGCGCGTTGCTGGCATTATGGAAGGTTTGAGCGGTTTCATTGCATGCGATCGCCTGGATTCTGGAGCGATAAGCCTGGTGTGGCGGCAGCGATGCTCTCGCCCATTGCGGCGCTTTACGCGGCCACCACGGCGCGGCGCATGGCGCGCCCGGGGCAGAGCTTGCCGTTGCCCGTGATTTGCTGCGGCAATGCAACAGCAGGTGGCGCGGGCAAAACCACTGTGGCACTTGATTTGGGCGAAAGGCTGCAAGCGCGTGGCCTTGCAGCGCATTTCCTGCTGCGCGGCTATGGCGGCAAGCTGAAAGGCCCGGCCAAGGTTGACCTTGCCACACATGACAGCCGGGCGGTGGGGGATGAGGCTTTGTTGCTCGCCGCCCTTTGCCCCACCTGGGTTTCCGCGGATCGCGCCGCGGGTGGTGCGGCGGCGCAAGCCGCCGGGGCGCAGGCGATCATCATGGATGATGGGCTGCAGAACCCGACCCTTGCAAAAACACTATCCCTGCTGATCATTGATGGATCCTATGGCTTTGGTAATGGCCGCGTGATCCCCTCCGGCCCCCTGCGCGAACCGGTTTTCGCCGCCGCGGCGCGCTGCCAGGCGGCGGTGCTGATCGGTGAGGATGAAACCGGCGCGCTTGCCCAACTTCCCGCTAACCTGCCCGTGCTGCGCGCCCGGCTGGTGCCCGGCCCGGAAGCGGCCGCGCTGGCCGGCAAGCCAGTGGTGGCGTTTTGCGGCATTGCCAATCCGCGCAAGTTTTTCTCAACCTTGCAGGAAGCCGGCGCCGTGCTGGCCGCGCGCCATCCCTTCGCCGATCACTACCCCTTCGATGATCAGGAAATCCGCGACATCCTGGCTGAGGCGGAAAAGCTTCGCGCCACGCCGGTGACGACACGCAAGGATATTGTGCGCATCCCACCCGCTTTGCGTTCCGGCATTCAGGTGGTGAGCATTGCGCTGGCTTGGGATGACCCTGCCGCCATTGAGGCGCTGCTGGATGGGGCCTTGGCATGAATAACTTGACAAACCGTCCGGACGGTATAGTTAAAGGGGCATGGATACTCAACCCCCAACCGCCGATGCGCCGACACGCATCCTGGATGCCGCTGAAAACCTGATCATCGCCCGTGGTGTCGCCGGCCTGACTTTGGAAGCCGCGGCGCGGGAAGCCGGCGTTTCCAAGGGGGGCTTGCTTTATCACTTCGCTTCCAAGGAAGCGCTGTTGGAAGCGCTGCTGGGCCGGCTTGCCGCCTTCATCTCCCAGGAATTTGCGGCTTGCGTCGCCACCCAATCGGAAGGGACAGGGCGCGTTGCGCGTTCCATGCTGGAATGGGGCTTTGGCGAGGGCGAGATGGCCTGCAATGAACGCCATCAGCGCGCCGGCGCCGTGTTTCTGGCTGCCTTTCACCATGACCCCGCCCTTTTGGAGCCAATCCGTGCCGTGATTGCCGATATGCGCGCCGCCGTCGCCCATGATGGCCTGCCGCCGGGCCATGGCGCGGCCATCATGGCTGCCGGCGATGGGTTGTTCATGGCGCGGCTCTTCAGCCTTTACACGCCAAGCGCCGGAGAATTGGCGCAAATGCGCGCCGCGCTTACTGCGCTATTGGAGGTGCGGCCATGACACGGCGCGGCAAGATCATCGTTGGGCTTTTGTTGCTTGGCATTGGCGGGGCGGCCTTTTGGCACATGCGGCCCAGCGCGCCGCCCCCCGCAAGCCCCGCGCCTGCCGCTGCCTCTGGCCCGATTGGTGTCGGAGCGCTCGGGCGCGTGGAACCGGCGTCACGCATCCGCCGGCTCAATCAACCAGGCGGCATGGCGGTGACACGGCTTGATCGCCTGCTGGTCGCCGAAGGCGCGGAGGTGACGCAGGGCCAATTGCTGGCCGAATTCGCCGATGCCGCCATGAAGGACGCCGCCGCCACCCAGGCCGAAGCCGCGGTGGCGGAGGCCGAAGCACAGCTTGCCCGACTACGCGCCGCGGGCCGCCCCTCAGAGATTGAGGCGCAGCGCGCCCGTATTGAAGCCATCACCGCGCAAGAGGAAATTGCGCTGCGTGATGCGGAGCGGGCAGAACGCCTGGTGCCGACCGGCGCGGGTGCTGTTGCGGCTGCGGATCGCAGCCGCGCCATTGCCACGCGCTTTGCCGCCGAAAAGCGCGAAGCCATGGCGGCTTTGGATACGCTGCTGTCTTCCCGGCCTGAGGATATTGCGCTTGCCGAAGCACGCCTTGCTGGGGTGCGTGCGGCGGCGGCCAAGGCGCAGGCGGATGCCGAATTGGCCCGCGTACGTGCGCCCATCGCCGGCACCATTCTGCGCATCTTCGTCCGCCCCGGGGATCAGGTGGGTGCCGATGGCGTTTTGGAAATGGCCGATCTTTCCAAGCTTGAAATCGTGGCCGATGTCTATGAGACCGATCTGCCGCGCGTGCGCCTGGGTGCGGCGGCCGAGGTGGTAGTGCCCGGTGAAGCGCAGCGCCTTGCCGCGCGGGTGAGTGATATCGGCTGGACAGTGCGGCGCCAAATCCAAGCCAGCAATGACCCCGTGGCGGCGGTGGATGCACGCACGGTGGAAGTGCGCCTGACTTTGGATGAGGCCGGCGCGGCCACCATGCGTCGGCGGTCCAATATGCAGGTGCAGGTGGCGATCCGTCCGTGAATGCGCTGACCGAAAATCTACGCGCCCCGCCCGTGGCTTCCGCACCGGCACCGCGCGGCAAAGGGCGCGTTTCGCCGCTTGAATGGTTCTGGCTGCCCGCGCGGCTTGCGACGCGGCAGCTTTTCTTCGAACGTGCGCGGCTACTCTCCGCCATTGCGGGCGTGATGTTCGCCGCCGTGCTGGTCTTCATGCAGCTTGGTTTCCGCGCGGCCCTGTTTGACAGCGCGACCCGGCTTTACGCCGCCATGGAAGCGGAATTGTTCCTGATGAATCCGCTCACCATGGCGAGCTTTCGGCCGGAAACCATGCCGCGCATCCGTACCCATCAGGCGCTTGCGCTGCCGGAAGTGGCGCAGGCCGTACCGGTTTATTTGACACAGCTTCCCTGGCGCAATCCAGAAACCGGCGCCAAGCGCGCCATTCAATTGATCGGCTTTGACGTTGAAGCGGGTGCGATGCGTTTTGAGGGTCTGGACAAGATAGCCGATGCGCTACGGCAAGTGGATGCGGTTGGTTTTGATGTCCGTTCCCGCCCTGAATTTGGCGATGTCGCCAAAAAACTCGCCGATGGTGGGCCGTTTGAGGTGCAGATCGGCAATCGCATGATGCGCCTTGTGGGTCTTGTGGAAATCGGCCCTTCCTTCGGCGCCGATGGCAATCTGGTGATGAGCGAGGTGAATTTCCGCCGCGTGGTGCGCGAACGTAATCAAGCCAATGTTGACCTGATTGCCATTCGCCTGGTGCCCGGTACCGATATTCAGGCCGCCAAGGCTAGGCTTAAGGCCTTGTTGCCCGGCGATGTCATGGTGCTGACGCAGCCTGAATTGGTCGCGCATGAACGCCATTACTGGGAAAACGCGACTGCGATTGGCTTCATCTTCGGCTTTGGCAGCATCATGGGGCTGATTGTCGGGATGGTGATTGTCTATCAGATCCTGTTCAGCGATATCGCCAATCACTTGCGCGAATATGCGACACTCAAGGCGGTTGGCTATTCCAATTTCTATCTGGCGCGAGTGGTCATGGCCTCGGCCCTGATCCTGGCAGTACTTGGATTTGTGCCGGGATTTCTGGCCTCCATCTGGATGTATGAATTCGTCGGCGCCGCCACCTTCCTGCCACTGGGTATGACGTTGGATCGGGCCGTTACGGTTTTCCTGATGATCTTTGGCATGTGCGCGCTGGCAGGAGTGCTCGCCATTCGGAAGCTTCGTGATGCCAATCCCGCGGATTTATTCTGATGCAGGCTGACCCGATTCGGATTGAGGCGCTGAACTACGCCTATGGCGAAGGTGAACTGCGCCGCCCCGTACTGCGCGACGTTGCCTTGCAGGTTCGGGTGGGGGAGGTGCTGTTGCTGACCGGCCCTTCGGGTTCTGGCAAGACTACCTTGCTCACGCTGATCGGCGCGCTGCGCACGATGCAGGAAGGCTCCTGCCAAGTGTTGGGGCAGGAGTTGTTTGGGGCTTCCGAAAGCGCGCGGGTTTCGCTCCGCCAACGCGTCGGCTTCATTTTCCAGAACCACAATCTGCTCGGTGCGCTGACTGCGCGACAAAATGTGGCCATGGCGCTTGAAGTGGCGCCACGCTTTTCCGAAACCGAGCGCCTTCGCCGCGCCGGTGCGATGCTGGCCTCGGTGGGATTGGCCGAACATGTGGATCGCCTGCCCGGCAAGCTTTCCGGCGGGCAGCGCCAGCGTGTGGCGATCGCCCGCGCCCTGGTGGGAGAGCCCGGCCTTGTGCTGGCCGATGAACCAACTGCGGCGCTGGACAAGGTCACCGGCGCCGAAGTGGCGCGTCTGCTGCGTGATTTGGCGAAATCGCGCGGCGTGCCGATTCTGATGGTGACGCATGACCCGCGTATTCTGGATATCGCGGATCGCGTGGTCAGCATGGAAGATGGTCGGATTGTGGAGAATGCATTGGCGTAATTTAATAAATGCAACGTTGCGTTGACATCGCTTCATCGCATCGGTGACATGGCGCCTCTTCAACAGAGAAAAAGAGGCCCCCCCATGCGTAAATACGGCTTCAAAGCCGCCCTCGCCGCGCTTTTCGCAACCTTTGCCACCCCAAGCTTCGCGCAACCTTCTGCGAGCCCCACGCTGGACACGATCAAGGCGCGCGGCACGCTGGTATGCGGTATTCACAATGGTGTCGCGGGCTTTGCGCTGCCCGATAGCCGCGGCGTCTGGCAGGGCTTGGATGTGGATCTCTGCCGCGGTTTGGCGGTGGCGATTTTCAACGATGCGTCAAAGGTGCGCTTCGTGCCGCTGTCATCTTCCACGCGCTTTACGGCGTTGGGCGCGGGGGAAGTGGATGTGCTGTTCCGTACCTCTACCCAGACCATGTTGCGCGACACCACGCTCGGCCTGCGCCATGCGGTGACCTATTTTTATGATGGCCATGGCTTCATCGTGAAGGCGGATGCGGGCATCAACAAGGTTGCTGAGATGCGCGGCGCCACGATCTGCCTGATCCAGGGCACGACAAATGAACAGGTGACGGCGGATTACTTCCGCAGCATCAATACGCCGTTCCAACCTGTTGTGTTTGAACGCACCGACCAAGCGGTCGCTGCCTTGCAAGCCGGCCGCTGCGACAGTTTCGGCACGGATGCATCCCAGCTTGCCGGCGTGCGGTCTGCCATGCCGCGACCTGCGGATTGGACCATCCTGTCGGAACGGTTCTCAAAGGAACCTTATGGCGCCTATCTTCGCCGCGGCGATGAGCAATGGTTCGATGTGGTGCGCTGGTATACCTATGCCGTGATCGAAGCCGAGGAACAGGGCATCACCCAGGCCAATGCCGAACAGATGCGCCGGACCAGCACCAATCCCAATACGCGCAGGCTTTTGGGCGTGACGCCGGAACTCGGCCAATCGCTGAAGCTTGATCCTGCCTGGGCCTACAACGTTGTTCGCGCCATCGGCAATTATGGGGAACTGTATGAACGTACCATGGGCGACAAAAGCCAGGTGCAATTGCCGCGCGGCCCGAACCATCTTTGGACCACGCCGGGTGGGCTGATGTACGCGCTGCCGCTGCGCTGAGTTTGTCGCGATGATTGGCGAGACCCTTGATCAAGGGTCTCGCCTTTTTTGTTTCTTGGCGGCGCCGCGTATCAGGCCTTACTTCACAATCGCCACGCGCAGCGCATTGGTCGTCCCCGGCGTACCGAAGGGCACGCCGGCGGTCACCACCACCTCATCCCCGCTTTTGGCGAAGCCTTCATGCAGCGCGGCGCGCGTGGCGCGCGCGACCATTTCTGTCATGGAATGGATTTCATTCACCTCCAGCGGATGCACGCCCCAGATCAGCGCCATGCGCCGTGCCACGCCCGCGCTGGTGGTCAGCCCCAGGATGGGACAATGCGGCCTTTCGCGAGCGACCCGCAAAGTCGTGGACCCGGTTGAACTGAAGGTCGCAATCACCTCCGCCTCGATCGTCTCGGCCACCTGGCGCGCGGCGGTGGCGATCGCGCCGGCGCTGGAATGTTCGGGCGGCGGGCGCGCGGCATCCGTCAGGCGGCGCCAATCTGTGTCCTGTTCCACGCGCGCCACAATGCGGTCCATCATATTCACCGCTTCATAGGGGTATTGCCCGGCGGCTGTCTCAGCCGAGAGCATCACCGCATCCGCGCCATCAAATACTGCGGTGCCGACATCGGAAACCTCGGCGCGGGTTGGGCTTGGTGCCGTAATCATGCTTTCCAGCATTTGCGTGGCCACCACCACAGGTTTGCCGAGCGCGCGGGCGGCGCGCACGATGCGTTTCTGCGCAAGCGGCACTTCCTCCGGCGGCAATTCTACGCCCAAATCGCCGCGCGCGACCATGACGCAATCGGTCAAAGCCATGATGGCGTTCAGATTGTCGAGCGCCTGGGGTTTTTCCATTTTCACCATGATCCAGGCGCGTCCGGCGGTGATTTCCTTGGCCTCCGCCACATCTTCCGGGCGCTGCACGAAAGATAGCCCGATATATTCAACGCCCTGATCCAGCACGAAGGCGAGGTCCGTACGGTCCTTTTCCGTCAGCGCCGGGATGGGCAGCGCCACATCGGGCACATTCACGCCCTTGCGGTCTGACAGCGGGCCGCCGACCACCACCTGGGTTTCCAGATGGTCCGGACGCTTATGCGTCACGCGCAAGCGCAGTTTGCCATCATCCAGCAGCAGGGAAGTGCCGATTTCGGCGGCGCTGATGATTTCCGGATGGGGCAGGTTCACGCGGCTGACATCGCCGGGGGTGGGGTTCAAATCCAGCCGAAAGCTTTGGCCGGTTTGCAATTGTACCCGCCCAGCCTGAAAGCGCCCAACGCGGAGTTTCGGCCCCTGCACATCGGCCAGGATCCCGATGGGGCGGCCTACCTTGGCCTCCACAGCGCGGATGGTGGCGATGCGCGCGGCGTGATCCTCATGGCTGCCATGAGAAAAATTAAGGCGGAAGATATCGGCGCCGGCGCGGTGGAGCTTTTCGATCATCTCCGCGCTGCTGCTGGCGGGGCCAAGGGTTGCGATGATTTTGGTGCGGCGCCGGCGGCGCAGAACGGGGCGGGCCACCATGCGGGGCGCTCCTATCATGGGTTCGGAATTTGGTGGGGTGGGGGCCAGATCGGGCCGCAGGCTTTCCGGCGGTAAGTTCAGCGCCTTGGAAAGCTCCGAGACGCGATCTTCCGGGATGCGCTTCCATTGGGAAACGGCAGCGGTGGAAATGCCCAAGGCGGCGGCGATCTGCTTGACGGTGCCGCGTCGGGCGAGAAGGGCTTCAAGGTTTGGGTCACGCATGGCGGTATCTTAGCAAAATTAAGTCAAAATACCACCCAAAACCCACCTATCTTAACTTTTAAAAGTTAAGCTATTAGCAGGGCCCTAAAATCATTCACATTGGTCAGCGTCGGCCCCGTCACCACCAGATCACCCAGCGTCTGGAACAGGCGATAGCTGTCATGCCCGGCCAGTAGCGCGCGCGGATCCAACCCGGCGGCGCGGGCGCGGGCCAAAGTATCGGGGGTGGCGATGGCGCCAGCGTTTTCCTCCGACCCGTCAATGCCATCCGTATCGCCCATCAGCGCCCAAATGCCGGCGGTGCCAGCCAAGGCAAGCGCGCAGCCGAGTAGGCATTCCCCATTCCGCCCGCCTCGGCCTGGCTTGGGGCTGCGGATCGTCACCGTGGTCTCGCCGCCGGAAAGCAGGATGGCGGGGCCGGGCAAAGGGTGGCTATGGGTTGCGGCGGAACGGGCAATGCCGGCGAGTGCGGTGCCCAATTCCCGCGCCTCTCCTTCAAGCGCATCGCCCAGGATCAGCGGCGTCAGGCCAATCCCGCGCGCGGCGGCGGCAGCAGCTTCCAAGGCCATGGCGGGGGTCGCGATGAAGCGGTAATCCGGCGTCCCAAGCCGAGGATCGCCGGGCTTCGGGCTTTCCTCCGCCCCTGCGGCCAAATGCGCCTGCACGGCTTCCGGCAGCTTCATCCCGTAATGCGCCACCAGGGCGCGCGCATCGGCGAAAGTGCTTGGGTCCGGCACGGTGGGGCCAGAGGCAATGACACTCGGGTCATCCCCCGGCACATCTGAAATCGCGAGTGTGACGACACGCGCCGGATGGGCGGCGGCGGCCAACCGCCCGCCGGAGAAGGCGGAAAGATGCCGGCGGATGCAGTTCATTTCATGGATCGTGGCGCCGGAAGCCAGCAGCGCCTTATTCACCGCTATCAGATCGTCCAACGTCAGACCGGGCGCCGGCAGGGTGGTCAGCGAAGACCCCCCGCCCGAGACCAGAAACAGCACCAGATCATCCGCCCCCGCACCGCGCGCCACTGCCAATAGCTCCGCTGCCGCACTGGCCCCGGCGGCATCGGGTACGGGGTGGGAGGCTTCGAGCACGCGCACCCGCCGCGTGGGGTAGCCATGGGCATAGCGGGTCACCACCAGGCCTTCGATGGGCGCCTCCGGCCAAGCATCTTCCACGGCTGCCGCCATGACAGCGGCGGATTTTCCGGCGCCCAGCACAATCACCCGCCCGCGCGGGCGTTCCGGCAAATGCCGCGCCAGCACCTGGCGCGGATCGGCGCTGGCAATGGCGGCTTCGAACACCTGGCGGAGCGCGGCGCGGGCGGATGCATCGGTGAAGGCCATGGCAAGTATCCCCTGTCAAACTCAGTATGGCGAAGTCGCGCCAGATGGGCCATCTATAGCGGCATAATTCAGGAGGCCCCGATGCCCGAATTCGACAAAGCAACCCAAACAGAATTGGAAGCCGCCGCTTTCCGCCGGCTGGTGGAACATCTGCGCGGACGAAATGATGTGCAGAACATCGATATGATGAATCTGGCGGGTTTCTGCCGGAATTGCCTGAGCAAATGGTACCGCGCCGCGGCCGAGGAAAAGGGCCTGCCGCTGACCGATCCCGAAGCGCGGGAGATCATCTACGGCATGCCGTATAAGGAATGGCAGGCGCAGCACCAAAAGGAAGCATCGCCTGAGCAAAAGGCGAAATTCGCCGCTTCCGGACAGGGGCAGCATTGATGGCCAGCTCCCCCAAGGCTAAAGCCTCCGGCCTTCACACCGAGGAACGCAGAATGGCTCAGGCCCCCGCCACGCAGGAAACCACCGAAGTCGGCGGCATTGCCGGCGAAAGGCTGCGGTCCATCGTTGAACGCATTGAACGGCTGGAAGAAGAAAAAAAGGCGCTGTCGAGCGATATCAAGGACATTTTCGCCGAAGCGAAATCAGCCGGCTTTGATGTGAAGGTGCTGCGCGCGGTGATTAGGCTCCGCAAGCAGGAACCGGCGGAAGTGGAAGAACAGGAAACGTTGCTCGATCTCTATCGCCGCGCGCTTGGGATGTGATGCAATCAGACAGCGCTAGCGAGCATCCGCGCGGCGCTGCCCCGAAGCGTTGCGGCTACGCACATAGTAATCCGTGCCCGTGCCTGGATTGTTGATGTAGAACTCATCGCGCGGGAAAACATCGGTCAGCGGCGCTTCTTCGCGCTTCTGGCCCGGCAGCCATTGCAAAGGCGTGCCGGCAAATAGGCTGGCCCAATCGCTGAAATCCTTATTGCCCGCACGCAAATGCGCGAGATGCACGGGTTTGGCGAATTCCGCCGCAAGCCTTGCCGGGTCAAAGGGGATCGGATCATTGGACCCGATCATGACCCCCGCCGGCATCAGCAGCAGCGCATGCGGAAAGACAGCCGCGAAGGTTTCCACTGCGCGCTTCGTTGGCGCCCATTGAATGTAAAGCCCACCCGGGGCCAAACGCCGCCGCGCCTGTTCGATGAATTCCGCGCTATAGAGCAGGCCGGAATGGGACCCCTGCGGCAGAATGGCGTCCGCCTCGATAATGTCGTAGCGCCTTTCTTCCTTGGCGAGCGTGCGCCGACCATCGCCATATTCCATCTGCCAGCGCGGGTCCTTGAACATGCGCGCGATGGGGCCTTCCGGGTAATGCTGCCCAATCTCCTCAAGCGCTGTCAGCACCGGCGCCACCAATTCAATGGCGCGAATCTGGCTTTCGGGCCGAATGCCTGCGGCCCAGGGCGTGCCGCCACTGCCAATCCCAATCACCAGCACTTCCTTCGGGTCAGGATGGATCAGCGGCCCAACAGCGCCCAGGAATTGATGGATCGACAGGAAGGGAATGCGTCCCTGGCTGAAGCCCTGGATGAAGAAGGGGCCTTCTGCCACACCATCCGCGCCCTTGCTGTCTCGGAAGAAGGCAATGCCCGAGCGATCCTCCGCCCAGGCCACCATATGGCCCGGCCCTTCCGCATGCATGCGCGACCAAAGCCCGGCATTGCCCGGCATGAAAACCAGCGCGAGCGCGGAGGCCAAGGCCAGGCCCCCTTCCACAGGCCGCCGCCAGCCGCCATGCCAAAGCCAGCCCAGCAGCAATAGCAGCGAAAGGGCGGCCAGCAGCTTGAGCGTGCCCGCCGTGCCCAGGAAATGCAGCGTGATCAGGCCAGTGAAAATGGACCCTGCCGCATTGCCGGCGATATTGGCCAATTGCACCCAACCGACCCGTGTGCCGACACTCGCCAAATCCTGCTGCACGGCGCGCTGCACAAAAGCGAAGGTCATGCCAATCAGGAAGGAAGGCGGGCCTACCACCAGCACGGCCAGGAAGATGGTCATCGCCAGCGCCCCGCCATGCAGGCGCGAATGATCCACCGCCATCAGATCAGCAATGGGCCAAAGCGGCATGGCGAGCCAAAGTGCGGCCAGCAATACCACCGCCAGGACAAAACCCGCCCCTTGGGTGATGAAGAAGGCCGGGCGAGGGTCCTTGAGCTTCCGTACCATGCGGGCCGCAAAGGCCATGCCAAGCCCATCGGCCAGCAGAAAAATCCCAAGCACGGTCGGGAAAAGATAGGCGTGGTATTGCCCTACTTGGCCCATGATCCGGACCCAGAGGATTTCCAGCGCAACAATCACATAGCCCGAAAGAAAGACCAGAAAGCACCAAAGCGGCAGGCTTCCAAAGGGCGCATCGCCATCCTTGGTGGCGGGGCTCGGCGCCGGCAAAGGCAGGCCGCGCAGCTGCGGCAGTAGGGATAGCGCAAGGAGAGCCGCGAAAATCTCCAGCCCGGCCGCCAGCCAAAGCGCGCCCACGAAGCCAAGATTGCCGACGAGAAACCAGCCGCCAAGCAGCGCGCCAAGCCCGGCACCAAAGGTATTGAGGCCGTAGAGCAAGCCAATCCGCTCTGCCACGGTGTCCAGCGCCGTTGAAACTGCACGCGCTAAAAGCGGCAAGGAAGCGCCCATGAGCGTGGTCGGCAGCACAAGCCCCGCGAAGCAAAGCGCGAAGATCATCGCCGGGTCATCCACCACCCCGGCCAGATCGGTCGCCAGCCAATCATACAAAAAGGCCTTGGATAGCAGGGCAAAAATGCCAACGCCGATTTCCGCGATGGCAAAGCCAATCAGCGCGCGTGCCGGCGTGATTCGGTCAGCGATCTTGGCACCAATGATGGAACCAATGCCAAGACCTGCCAGGAAGGCGCCCACCACCAGCGCGGCAGAAATTGTGTCTGAGCCGGCAAAAATGCCCAGCATCCGCTGCCAGACAATCTGGCACAGCAGCGCGGCAAAGCCAGACACGAAAAAGGCAACGGCCAAACGAGGCATGACCGGAAAGCTCCCCCAGAGGCGGCATTTTCACCGCGTTGTCTTTAGTGCCCGCAAATTACGGCGAAATTACCGCATGGCAAGTGCCCATCTTGCCGGAAACCGCCCCTCGGCGCAGGCTGCGCCCCGAAACGCCAAGCGGAGAGTCGGCAATGAATGGTGCGGAAAGTCTGGTCCATACACTCATAGGTAGCGGGGTGGATGTGTGTTTCTCCAATCCCGGCACGAGTGAGATGCATTTTGTGGCGGCGCTGGACCGGATTCCAGGCATGCGCTGCGTGCTGGGCCTGCAGGAAAATGTCGTGACCGGAATGGCCGATGGCTATTGGCGCATGGCGGAAAAGCCGGCCTGCACGCTGCTGCATTGCGGCCCTGGCCTCGCTAACGGCTTGGCCAATCTACATAATGCGCGCCGGGCACGGTCCGGCATTGTGAATATCACCGGTGATCACGCGACTTATCACCGCCCCTATGACGCGCCGCTGACCGCCGATACGGAAGGCTTCGCCCGCGGCGTTTCCGCCTGGGTGCGCACTTCCACCGATTCAACCAAGGTGGGCGCCGATGCGGCAGTGGCGGTGCAGGCGGCGCGCACCTCACCAGGCCAAATCGCAACCCTGATCCTGCCCGCCGATACCGCCTGGAATGATGGCGGCGTTGTCGCGGCTGCCCTGCCGGTGCCATCGGTGCCTGAGGCCGACCCGCATGCCATCCGCAATGCCGCGCGCATCCTGCGTGAAAAGAAGAATGTGCTGATCCTGCTGGGCGGCCCCAGCTTGAGGGAAGGCGCGCAGTTGCACGCCTATCGCATCGCTGAGGCAACCGGCGCGCGGCTGCTGGCGGAGGGCTCAAACGGCCGCACCCAGCGCGGGCGGGGGCGCATCGCCCTCGAACGTGTGCCCTATTACGTGGACCAGGCGGTGGATGCGCTGAAATGGGTGGAGCATCTGATCCTGGTGAATGCCAAGGCGCCGGTCGGCTTCTTTGGCTATCCGGGCAAGCCTTCGCTGCATTACCCGCCCAATGCCGAAGTGCATGTGCTGACGCGCTATGAACATAACGCCGAAGTCGCCTTGGCCGCGCTGGCCGAGGAACTGGGCGCGCCCGCCATCGCCATCCCTGATCGCGGCCCGCGCCCGGAAGTGGTGCGCGGTGCGCCAACGCCAGAAGGGCTTGCGCGTGTTCTTGGCGCGCTGATGCCGGAAGGGGCGATCATTGCGGATGAGAGCGTGTCTTATGGCCGCGGCTTCTTCCCTGAAACCCATAACGCGCCGCCGCATGATTGGCTGCAAATCACCGGTGGCGCCATTGGCTGCGGCATGCCTTTGGCAACCGGTGCCGCCGTTGGCGGTGGTGGCCGCCGCGTGATCAATATGCAGGCGGATGGTTCGGCGATGTATACGGTGCAATCGCTTTGGACTCAGGCACGCGAAAAGCTGCCCGTGACAACCGTGATCATTTCCAATCGCAAATACGCAATTCTGCTTGGCGAATACCGCAATGTCGGCGCCAATCCGGGGCGTACCGCGATGGATATGATGGACCTCGGCAATCCTGATATTGGCTGGGTGAAGATGGCGGAGGGCATGGGCGTGGAAGCCGCGCAGGCAACCACGCTTGATCAGGTCGCTGATCTCATGAGCCAAAGCTTCGCGCGGCCTGGCCCCTTCCTTATTGAATTGGTGGTGTGAAGATGGATATGCAACTTGCCGGCAAGCGTGTGCTTGTCACGGGTGGATCAAAAGGCATTGGCCTTGCTTGCGCGGAAGCCTTCGCGCGGGAAGGCTGCGATGTGGTGCTTTCCGCGCGCGATACGGCGGCGCTTTCCGCCGCCGCCGATAAGGTGCGCGCGCTTTCGCAGGTGCGCGTTGAAACCCTGGCCGCCGATCTTTCGCGGGTCGAGGAACGCGAAAGGCTGCATGCGGCTTTTCCGGATATTGATGTGCTGGTGAATAATGCCGGCGCCATTCCTTCCGGGCGCTTGCAGGATATTTCCATCCAGCGTTGGCAGGAAGCCTGGAGCCTGAAGGTGTTTGGCTATATTCACCTGTGCCAGCTCTATCTGCCGGCGATGGAAGGGCGGAAGGCCGGCGCGGTGGTGAACATCATCGGCATGGCCGGGCGTTCACCCAAGGCCGGCTATATCTGTGGCGGCGCGGGCAATGCATCGCTGATTGCCTTCACGCAAGCCTTGGGCGCGGCGACGCAGGCCAATGGCGTGAAGGTTGTCGGCATCAATCCAGCGGTGACCAAGACCGATCGCATGATTACTCAGGCGCGCGTCAATGCGAAGCTGAAATTCGGCGATGAGGAACGCTGGGCGGAAACCATCACCGGCCTGCCCTTCAATCGCCCGATTGAATCAGCCGAGATTGCTGATCTGGCCGTGTTCCTGGCAAGCCCGCGCGGCGTTTATGTGAATGGCACGGTGGTGGATGTGGATGGTGGGGGGATGTGGCGCGGCTGATGCGTCACGCCCGCGCGGGCAAGTGCATCTCTGCCTTGCCCAATGCTGCCAGCGCCGTTGCCACAATATGCGGCGCGTTTAGCCCTGCCTGATCATATTGCTTGCGCGGCGCTTCGTGATCAATGAACACATCCGGCAGGCACATGGGGCGCAACTTCAGCCCGCGATCCAGCAGCCCGCGCGTCGCCAAATGATGCATGACAATGCCACTGAAGCCGAGCATGGAGCCTTCTTCAATCGTGATCAGCACCTCATGCTCACGCGCCAAGCGTTCCACCAAAGCGGTATCAAGCGGCTTGGCGAAACGCGCATCTGCAACCGTGCAGGAAAGCCCATGGGTCGCCAATTCATCAGCCGCCTTCAGGCATTCCTGCAAGCGCGCGCCATAGGACAGAATGGCAATCGCAGTGCCTTCGCGCAGCACGCGCCCCTTGCCGAGATCGAGCACCGAACCGCGCTTGGGCAGTTCAAGACCGAAACCCTCACCACGCGGATAGCGAAACGCGGAAGGCCGATCATCAATCGCGGCAGCAGTTGCCACCATATGCATCAGCTCCACTTCATCAGCGGCGGCCATCAGCACCATATTGGGTAGGCAGCCGAGATAGGCGATATCGAAAGACCCCGCATGGGTCGCGCCATCCGCGCCCACCAACCCAGCGCGATCCATGGCGAAGCGTACGGGCAGGGATTGCAGCGCCACATCATGCATGATCTGGTCATAGGCGCGCTGCAAAAAGGTGGAATAAATCGCGCAAAAGGGCTTGAGCCCTTCGGTCGCAAGCCCCGCCGCAAAGGTCACCGCATGCTGTTCGGCAATGCCGACATCAAAGCTGCGGCGCGGAAATTTCTTGGCGAAGGCATCAAGCCCCGTGCCGGATGGCATGGCGGCATTGATGGCGACAATGCCCTCATCCGCCTCAGCCTCCGCAATCAAAGCATTGGCGAAGACCTTGGTGAAGGAAGGCGGGCCAGGCGGTGCCTTGGCCTGTTCGCCGGTGATGACATTGAACTTCACCACGCCGTGATACTTGTCGGGCGAGGATTCCGCCGGCGCATAGCCCTTGCCCTTTTGTGTCACCACATGCAGCAGGATCGGGCCTTGGTGATCCGTATCACGCAGATTGCGCAGAATGGGCAGCAAATGGTCCAGATCATGCCCATCCACCGGGCCGACATAATAGAAGCCAAGCTCTTCAAACAAAGTGCCGCCGGTCAACAGCCCGCGCGCATATTCATCTGCCCGGCGCGCCGCGCGTTCCAACGGAGCAGGGAAGCGCTTGGCCAGCCGCGCCATCATGTCACGGAGCGACAGGAAGGGGCGGGATGAAATCAGCTTGGACAGATAGGCACTCATCGCGCCCACGGGTGGGGCGATGGACATGTCATTATCGTTCAGAATGACAATGAGATTCGCCTTGGAAGCCCCCGCATTATTCATCGCCTCATAAGCCATGCCCGCACTCATCGCGCCATCGCCGATCACGGCGATCACATGGCGATCCTTGCCCTGCAATTGGCTGCCAATCGCCATGCCAAGACCTGCGGAAATGCTGGTCGAAGAATGCGCGGCACCGAAGGGATCGTATTCGCTCTCACTCCGTCTGGTGAAGCCGGAAAGCCCGCCGCCCTGGCGCAGCGTGCGAATGCGATCGCGCCGCCCGGTCAGAATCTTGTGCGGATAGGCCTGGTGCCCGACATCCCAGACCAGCCTATCATGCGGTGTATCGAAAATCGCATGCACCGCCACGGTCAATTCTACCACCCCAAGCGATGCACCAAGATGCCCGCCGGTGACGGAAACCGCGTCAATCGTCTCGGCGCGCAATTCTTCGGCCAGACGTTTCAATTGATCGCTGGAGAAATTTCGCAAATCGCTGGGAATGGCCACGCGATCCAGCAGCGGTGTGACAGGACGGTTCATTCAGCTTCTCCGCGCGATGGTATAATCCGCGAGCGCGCGCAAATGCGCCGCCGCTTCACCAAAAGCATCCAGATGATTTTGCGCCTGGGCGGCAAGCCGTTCCGCTTGCAGCCTGGCGCGTTCAAGCCCCAAAAGCCCGACCAAGGTGGCCTTGCCCGCATCGGCATCCTTGCCGGTGCGCTTGCCAGTTTCCTCGGCTGAGGCGGTGGCATCCAGCACATCATCAGCAATCTGAAAGGCAGCGCCCAAATCGCGGCCATAGGCGGAAAGCGCATGGCGCAGCTGGATGGGTGCCTTGCCGAGTATGGCGCCGGCTTCTGCGGAAAATTCAATCAGCTTGCCGGTCTTCAGCAATTGCAGCCGACCTATTTCTGCTTCTTCCAAAGGCCGGCCGGCTTCTTCCGCCAGCATATCCAGCATTTGCCCGCCACACATACCGCGCGCCCCGGCGGCGCGGGCCAAGGCACGGCAAAGCTCGGCGCGCACAGCGGGGTCGGCGTGGGTGTCAGCTTCGCTCAGCACCAGAAAAGCCTGGGTTTGCAGCGCATCGCCGGCCAATACGGCGGTGGCTTCATCAAAGGCGCGATGCAGGGTGGGCTTGCCGCGGCGCAGATCATCATCATCCATGCAGGGCAGATCATCATGCACCAACGAATAGGCGTGTAGCATTTCAATCGCCGCCGCCACGCGGAGCGCCGCTTCGCGCGCCACGTTGAATTGCGCCGCCCCTTCCAGCACCAGGAATCCGCGCAGCCTTTTACCGCCGCCTATGCTGGCGTAGCGCATGGCTTCAAACAGCCGCGCCTCATCGCCTTCCGGCGGGGGGATCAAGGCATCAAGCGCACGATCAATTTCCGCCGCTGCCGCCGCCATGGCTGCTGCAAGGGCTTGGGTGGGATCAGCCATGCGGCAGCCTATTCCACATCCCGAAGCGATGGCCCGGCGGGGCCATCAACAATCGCCTGGATTTTCTGCTCCGCTTCCGCGAGCTTCGCCTCACAATGGCGCTTCAGCGCCGCGCCGCGTTGATAGGCGGTGACCGAGGCTTCCAAGGCGCCCTTGCCGCTTTCCAATTCCCGCACAATTCCCTCAAGCTCCGCGAGCGCTTGCTCGAAGGAAAGGGCGGCGATGTCTGGCGGCGAAGCCCCCGCCGCATCATTTGGTGTACGTGCCATACTGTCAGCCTAGCCTGACAAAGTTCGAAATGTCTATTCCGGTTCGATGCCGGCGGTACGAATTGCTGAGGTCCAGCGCTGGGTCTCGGCCTTCACAAAGGCAGCGGCTTCCTCAGGGGTGGAGGTTGAAACCACCATGCCGAAGCCCGAAGACAGCCTTTCGCGCAAATCAGCCTGTTCCCCGGCGCGGCGCACGGCGGCATTCAGGCGGGAAACCGCGATGGCCGGCGTGCCGGCGGGCACGAAAAGCCCGAACCAGGCGGTAATCTGATAGCCGGGCAGGTTCCCGGCTTCGGCCACCGTTGGAAGCTCGGGCAGCATGGCGGAGCGTTGCGGTGAAGTGATGCCGAGGATGCGCAGCTTCCCATCCCGCGCTTGCGGCAGGATAACCAACTGATCTGCCACGAAAAGATCAACGCGCCCCGCGAGCAAATCCTGCACCGCGAGCGGCGATGACCGATAGGGCACGCGCAGCATTTTGGCGCCCGCCATATGGGCCATGAGTTCGGTCGAGACCTGCTGGGACGAAGACGCAGAGGCATAGGTAATGCTCTCCGGCTTGGCTTTCGCCTCGGCCAGCAACTCCGCCAGATTCTGCCAGCGCGATTCGGCCCGTACCGCCACCAGCAAGGGTACGGAACCGAGTGTGGAGACCGGGATAAAGGCGGTGTCCACATCAAAGGGCACGCGCTTGAACAGGGCGCCTGCGGCGGCATTGGTGGAATTGGTGCCGATCAGCACGGTCAGGCCATCGGGCGTGGCGCGGGCCACGGCCTCGGCCCCGATCAACCCATTCGCGCCAGCGCGGTTTTCCACCACCACATTCTGGCCGAGGGTATCGCGCATTTTCTCGGTAAAGACGCGCGCCACCGTATCGGTGGCGGAGCCGGGGGCGAAGGGGACAATGGCGCGCACGGGGCCGGGCGGCCATTCCTGCGCGGTGGCAAGGCGGGGCGCTAAAGCCGCGGCGGGCAGGGCAGCGAGAAGATGACGACGGCGCATGGCGGACCTCTTTCTTTATGTGCTTCGGGGATTTGGGGGCGCTGGGCGGCGCTCTGCAAGGGTTAATTCAGCATCAAGGCCCGGACATGCGCGGCTACGGAAGCGCCGAGGGCAGCAAGGTCATAGCCACCCTCCAGCACTGAAACCACGCGCCCCGAAGCATGGCGCGCGGCCAGCGCACAGAGTTCTTCCGTGATCCAGGTGAAATCCGCCTCCGTTAGCCGCAACTGCGCCAGCGGGTCCGCAATATGCGCGTCAAACCCCGCCGAGATGATCAGCAATTCAGGGGCGAAGGCATCCAAAGCAGGCAGCAACAACTTCTCCCACACGGCGCGAAATGCCGCGCCATCGGCGCCGGGCGGCAGGGTGGCGTTGAAGATATTGCCCACCCCCCTTTCCTGCGGCGCGCCGGTGCCGGGGTAAAGCGGCCATTGATGGGATGATGCCAGCATCAGCGATGCGTCAGCCTCAAAACAGGCTTGCGTGCCATTGCCGTGATGCACATCGAAATCAGCGACCGCCACGCGCGCCACACCATGCACGGCCTGAGCATGGCGCGCGGCAATGGCTGCATTGGCGAATACGCAAAACCCCATGGGCCGCGCCGGTTCGGCGTGATGGCCAGGTGGGCGAGCCGCGCAAAAAGCGTGTCGGATAGGCCCGGTGCATACCGCATCCACCGCCGCCACCGCCGCGCCGGCGCTGCGCAAGGCGGCTTCAATGCTGCCATGGGAAAGGATGGTATCGGCATCCAAAGCCACGCGGTCACCCTCGGCAGGCGCCGATTCCAATATGGCATTCAGATAGGCTTCGGGATGCACGCGCAGGATTTGTTCATGGGTTGCGCGCGGTGCCTCGGCGCGGGGCAGGGTGCTGAAGGCTTCCGCTTCCAAGGCGCGGGTGACGGCGCGCCAACGATCCGGGCATTCCGGGTGATGCGGGCCGGGGTCATGCGCCACACAAGCGGCATGGGTCAGGATCAGCACGCTCATGCCGGTGGGTCGTCGCGCTTGCGGATCACGAAGCGATAGCTGCCCTGGTCTTCGGAGAACGCCACCAGCGCATGGCCGGTTTCGCGACAAAAGGCGTTGAAATCGGGAACCGAGGCCGGGTCCGTCGCCAGCACCGTCAGCCGCGTGCCGGCCGCCATGCCGCGCAAAGCCTTATTCGCCTTCAGCACCGGCAAGGGGCAGGTCAGGCCCTTCACATCCAAAATCGTCTCGCTCATGCGTTCTCTTCCACCATGCCTTGCGCGTCACCGCCAGTTCAGGCTTGCGGCGCCGCGCGGGCTTGACCAAGACTAATAACATGAAACTCGGCATTGATCTGGGCGGCACCAAGACGGAAATCGTGGCCTTGGGCGATGATGGCGCCGTGCTGCTGCGCGAACGCCGCGCGAGCCCCGCGGAATATGAGGGCGTTTTGACGAACATCGCGGGCTTGGTTTCGGAAGCCGAATCGCGGCTTGGCGCGCGCGGCAGTATCGGCATCGGCATTCCGGGCAGCCTGAGCCCTGTGACTGGCCTGGTGCGCAATGCCAATTCCCAGGCTTTGAATGGGCGCGCCTTGAAGCAGGATTTGGAAGCCCGCCTGGGGCGCGCGGTGCGCATCAGCAATGACGCGAATTGCCTGGCGATGAGCGAGGCCGCCGATGGCGCCGGCGCGGGCTACACCACGGTTTTCGCGGTGATCATCGGCACCGGGACTGGCGCTGGCATTGTCTCGGCTGGGCGGATTCTGGATGGGCCGAATGGCACGGGCGGCGAATGGGGCCATGTGCCCCTCCCCTGGATGCGCGCGGAGGAATTTCCCGGCCCGCGCTGCTGGTGCGGCCAACTCGGCTGCCTGGAAACCTTCCTGTCTGGCCCTGCCTTGGCGGCGGATTGCGATGGGGCGGGGGCGCGGGATGCCTCGGCCCTGCCGGCGCGGGCGGCGGGGGGCGATCAGCGCGCGGCGGCGGCGCTGGCGCGCCATGCGGATCGCCTGGCGCGCGCTTTGGCGATGATGGCAAATATCCTGGACCCGGATGTGATCGTGCTGGGCGGCGGCTTGTCCAATATGGTGCATCTTTATCGCGATGTGCCGGGGCTGATGGCGCGGCACGGCTTTGGCGATGTGGCGCGCACGCCCGTGGTGCCGGCGAAGCATGGCGATTCCTCCGGCGTTTTCGGTGCCGCGCGGCTATGGGATGCGCCATGATGACGCGCAGTTTCAAGGCGGGCGCGGTCTATTTCCTGCTGCTCTATGTGGTTGGCTTTTTGCTGGGTGCGACGCGCGAATTGCTGCTGGCGCCGCGCTTTGGTGTGGTGGTGGCGAGTGCGATTGAGGCGATCCCCATGCTGGCCGCCATTTTCCATTTCGCGCCGCTGGTCGCGCGCCGCTTTGCCATCCCGCCGAAATCGGGCGGGCGCATTGTTATGGGGTTGGCGGGGCTTGCCCTTTTGATTGGCGCTGAAATCGCCATGACTCGCGCCATGCGCGGCCTTTCGCCCGAGCGATGGTTGGCGCATTTCGCGCGTGTTGAAGGCGTGATCTATGCGGCGCTACTGGCGGCCTTCGCCGCCATGCCCTGGGTAAGGCGCTAGCCTATGCCCGCCCTTTGCCGCGATTGCTTCCATCACGTGGTGGAGGATTTCACGCGCTGTCCGGCCTGCGCTTCCCGTCGCGTGATCGCCCACCCTGATCTGTTCCGGCTGACAGTGGCGCATATTGATTGTGATGCCTTCTATGCCTCGGTCGAAAAGCGGGACCAGCCGGAATTGGCGACGCGCCCCGTGATTGTGGGCGGCGGCACACGCGGTGTGGTCGCGGCTTGCTGCTATATCGCAAGGCTTTCGGGGGTGCGCAGCGCCATGCCCATGTTCAAGGCGCGCGCCGCTTGTCCCGATGCGGTGGTGATCAAGCCTGATATCGCCAAATACGCCCGCGAAGGGGCGCGCATCCGCGTCATGATGGAAGCACTCACCCCCCTGGTTCAGCCGCTTTCGATTGATGAGGCCGTGCTTGATTTGCGCGGGACAGAGGCGCTGCATAACGCGCCCCCCGCCGCGGTGCTGGCGCGTTTCGCCCAGAACGTAGAACGCGAAGTGGGCGTCACGGTATCGGTTGGGTTGGCTGCCAATAGGCTGATGGCGAAGCTCGCCGCCGAACGCGACAAGCCACGGGGCTTTGCGGTGATTGGTGCGCAGGAAGCCGCCGCTTGGTTGGCACCGCAATCCGTCGCCGTGCTGCCGGGGGTAGGGCCGGCCATGGCGAAGCGGCTCTCGGCGGCAGGTTTCGTGCGCCTTGGGCAATTGGCCGCTTTGGATGCGCGCGCGGCATTGGCGCGCTTTGGGTCGGATGGCCCGGCCCTGGTGGCCCGCGCGCGCGGCGAGGATGATCGCCCGGTCAACCCAAGCCGAGAGACCAAAAGCATCAGCGCCGAGACCACTTTTGATACCGATATCGCGGCACTGGCGGCGCTTGAAGCGCCGCTTTGGCGGCTTTGCGAAAAGCTCGCGCGCAGGCTCAAGGAAAAAGGCTTTGCTGCGGGCGGCGTGGTGCTCAAGTTGAAAAGTGCCGATTTCGCGCTGCGCACCCGGTCTCAACGCTTGGCGGAGCCAAGCCTTTTGCCGGAGGTGATTTTCGCCGCTGCCCGGCCATTATTACAACGGGAAGCGGATGGCACGGCCTTTCGCCTGATTGGCATTGGCGCCCAGCCCCTGGCGCCGGCGGATCAGGCGGATCGCGGCGATTTGGCGGATCCGGAGGCACCGCGCCGGGCTGCGCGCCGGAAAGCAATGGAGGCTTTGCGGTCGCGCTTTGGTGAGGATGCAGTCGTCTCCGGGCGCGGTTTTAGGGCGAAACCAGCGCCGGAAGTCGAACCGGGAAAGAAGGAAAATTAAGGATCAGCGGCGCGGCTGCGCCTGCGCCACTTCTTCAAAGCCCCGGACATCATCCGGGCGGAGCGAACGCGCATTGGCCAGCACCGGGCCGCCCGGTCGGGGGGTAGAGGCGGTGCGCATGTAGCCATTATCCGGACGGTCATAGATGAAGCCCTGGATGGGATAAATGCGCCCCAGGCTTTCCTGGTCCCGCCCGACCTGTACCCGCACCGATGACCAGTCATTGTTCAAGGACACATCAATCACCGAGACATCCTGCATGATTGAACCGCGGCGAATGCCGGGCCCAGACCAATTCGCGTGATGGATCAGGATTTCGCGCGCGCTGATCACTTCCTGCACCACCGCGACATGGCCGGAACGCATTTGCCCGGTGCGGGCAAATGCCAGGATGGCCCCAGCTTCCGGCGCATGACCGCGCGCATAAAGCCCGGCGGCGTTGTGCCACCAATCGCCGCCATTGCCGCGAATGGCCATGCCGGTCGCTTGGCGTACATAAGGCACACAGGAAATGCCGCTTGGATTGGCATGGGCAATGCGCTGCGCTTGCGTCTGTTGCGGGCGCGCGCGCTGGGCCGCCTGATTGGTGCTGACGCGCTGCGCTTGAACCGCGGCTGGACGAGAGGCCTGAGGATTTGCTTGGGCTTGATTGGCGGGCCGCGCCGTAGCGGGCTTGGCAGCCTGCTGACGCTGGGCGGCGGGCTGCGGGTTTGGTTGGCTGGCCATGCTATGGCCCGACACCAAGGAGAAACCAAGGGCGACAAACGCGGTCGCGACAAGCCTTCCTGTCTTCATCGTCTGAATTGAGCCCCCTATTATTCTTGACGCCATTGCATTGTGGAGCGGAGGTAAGCCGGTGGGGCTGGCCTGAACAAGTCCGCAGGCTGTAACTTGGTGAAACTTGGCGTGATTAGCCGAAAGCGGCTGTTGAAAAACGACGATTATAGGAAATTGTTCTGAGACTTTTGGCGAAAATGGGGCGAGGTCACAGTGTGGTGACTTTCTTGCCACGGTCATTTCCATGATTCGCTATCCGGCTTTCGGATCTGGGCAGCCCCGGATTTCCACGAAAAGCCGGCGGAGCGGTTCAGGATTTAGGAACAAAAACCGAAATTGAGTGCGGCGATGTTGAGCGCCGAGCCAGCATCCGGCGGTGCTTCAGCGGTGCCCCAAATGAAAAGCGGCGGCCCCTCGCAGGACCGCCGCTCTTTGTTTGGCGCAATAAGGCCGTATCAGGCCGCTTGCAGCCGCTTGATCAGTGCCTGGGTCGCTTCGCGCAGCTGCACCGCTTCTTCGGCCACGGTGCGGCTTGCGTTCGTGATGCTGCCCATAGCCTTGCCGGACTCCTCCGCCATGCCAGACACGCGGCCGATGGAACCTTCCAGCCCATCCACCGCCTGTGCGGCATTGCGCAGGCTGGAAGCGATTTCCGCTGTGGTGGCGGATTGTTCTTCCACCGCCGCAGCGATGGCCGTGTTTTCGCCATCCAACTGGCTGATGCGCGACACGATATCGCCGATGACATTTACGACATCGCCGATGATGTTCTGCATCGCGCCGATTTCGGTCTGGATGCTTTCCGTCGCCTTGGCCGATTGCGCGGCCAGGTTCTTCACCTCAGAAGCCACCACCGCGAAGCCCTTGCCAGCCTCACCGGCACGTGCCGATTCGATCGTGGCATTGAGCGCCAGCAGATTGGTCTGCGCGGCGATGGTGCCGATCAGCCCCGTGACATCATTGATGCGCACGGATGCCGCATTCAGCCCATCCACCAGGCTGCTGACACGATCCGCCTGTTCCGCCGCACCGCGCGCGGTCTGCGCCACGGCGGTTACGCGGTTGGAGACTTCGGAAATCGCAACCGTCAGTTCCTCAGCCGCGGCGGAGACGGATTGGATGCCGTGATTGGCTTCCGTTCCCTCATTCGCGGCAGAGCGTGCCTGGGCCAGTGTGGCATCGGTAACAGAGGCTACCTTGGTGCCTTCCTGCACCAGCATCGAGGTGCTTTCCGAGAGCGTGCTGACCGATTGGCCAACAGCGCGGTCCAGATCGCCCGCAATGCTTTGGATGGCAGCGCGGCGCGCGGCTTCCATTTCCGCCCCGCGGGTCGCTTCCGTGGCGCGCAGCTTTTCGGCTTCCACCAAGCCTTCGCGGAAGACGGTGGCGGCACGCGCCATTTCGCCCACCTCGTCCTGGCGTTCCGTGCCAAGGAATTCCTTGGAGAGATCACCCTTCGACATGCTTTCCATGCCGGCGGAAAGTGTTCCAAGCGGACGCGTCACGCGGGCCACCACCACCCAGCCGGCAACGATCAGCGCGGCGAGCGAGAACAGCCCCATCAGCGCGATGATCAGCGTTACCTGGGTCACGGAAGTCACCTCATTGGCAACCTTTTCATTCGTTTCGGCCACGATGGTATCCATCATGCCACCAATCGATTCCGTGAAGGGGTCAATCGCCTGGTAGAGCCGTTCCTTGATGAGCTTTTCAAGCTCCGCGCTATTCTTCGCGGCCGCAATGCGCACAAGGTCCTGCGTGACCTGTTCCGCCGGGGCGCGGCGTTCGCGCGCTTGCGCGAAGGCTTCCTGCACTGAAGGCGGCAATTCGGCGCGCACTAGGGCGTTCCAGGCGCGGTCAATATTCTTTACCGCATCGGCAAGGCTGGCTGCGCCTTCTTCCCAGGTGAAATTGCCATTGCGGATCTTGTGGGACGCATCCACCACAAACACCGCATAGGCATCCGACAAGGCCTTCAATTGAATCAGCGGCGCCACGGCATTCGCCTTGATTTCGGTGAAGCTCTGCGCGTTATGGCGCATGGAAACCCAGGCATAGATGGCGGCGCCGGCATTGACCGTCCCGATCATCATGAGAATGGTGAGCAAAAGAGGGGCAATTCTGATACGCATTGTTTGGCGTACTCCTTTCTTGAGACCGGGCCATTGTGCAGGCACTGTCCTTGCTGAAAGGTGACCAGGGGTGTTGATGCACGAAAAACTTTTGCTGGTTTAGGTTAAGGAAAAACTTTACAGCGCATCGCCTCGGCGCCGAGTGCTGCCCATTTTCGCGGCGCCCGATTACCCAAAGCTTAAGCCGGTACGGAGGCTGACATGAAGCGCTTCTGCTGGCCGGCCAGGGCATAGGGGCAGAATGCCCCTTACGCGATCAATTGGCGCAATCTTGAACGGAACGCGTCAGATAAAAGGTAACGTTTCAGCGGTTTCCAGCCATCATGAAGTTATGATGGCGTAAAGTAATGCGGATTGGACCAGGCGCGCTTGCCGGCCGCATCCGCCACCACAATGCGCGCAAAGCCACCATTGCGCAGCTTCGCAAGTGGCAGCACGGCCCGGGTCTGCAGGGGTGCCACGGATTGCGCGGCGGATGATCCGCGCCCCAGCACCATGATGCTGGACGCTGGGCTGCACTGCACCTCCACGCTGTCTTCGGCCCAAAGAATGCCTTCGATACGCGGGCCTTGGCTGGCGTAGAAATGCCCGGCCTTCAGCGCGGCCAGCAGCGCTTCGGGTTCATTTTCGGCAGCCTTCACCATGACCCAGCCGCCGAACCAATCCTCACAGGCGAAATGCGCGTCATCCACTGCAATCAGGGAGACACGCCTTCCATCGGCCAGCAGCCGATCCGCCAGAAACGCCCCGCCGCCGCGATCCGTCCGTACCTGGCTGGTATGGTTGTAAATCTCCACGGCGTGCGCAGCCCCGATGCTATGGCCATCTTCCGCTGTCAGCCCATACCAGCCGGGATGAGCAATGGCGACAAAGGCGCCGGCTTCGGCGCAGCGTTGCGCGAGCGCGGCGCCGCTTTCCCCTGGCGTGGTTGGCGCGAAATCAAGCGGCAGGCCGACCGCCAGGATATGCCAAATCTCACCGAGCGCGGTCGCCGGCGCATGCACTTCAGCGCCCAACAGCGTGGTAAAGCCGGGCGTGCGAAAGCCGCGTGTATCCACAATGGGAAAGCCATAGCGCGCCATGAAATGATCGGTCAGTGCCATGAAATCATAGCCGCCACGGCGATAGGTTTCCGCCACATCTTCTGGCGTGCGCTGGCCGTCGGAGCGGTTGGAATGGGTGTGGATATTGCCCTTGAGGAAGCGCCCGGGCGCGGCGAAGACGGGATCAAGCTGCATGGGCGCCTCTGCTGGCAGTTGGGTTTGGATTTTTCTAAAGCCTAAATGTGGACGGGGGAATTGCGCGCGCCTTGGGGGGAAGGGGCATCTCCCCGTATGGCGGGCGGGGGTGAGAATTTCCCTAATTCACGGCCCAGAAAGCAGAATAATCTTTCTTTTTTTGGGCCACTTGCGTCGCGCCAAAGACAGGACTTTCTCTTGTGAAATCTTGGAGTAGCCGCATGTCGAAAATCTTCGTCATTCATGAAAACGACGCCTGGGTTGAGCCATTGCGCGCGGCCTTTGCCCGCCTTGGCACCGCCTATGAGGAATGGTTCCTGGATGAGGGCGCGCTGGACCTGACCACGGCGCCGCCCGAGGGCGTTTTCTACAATCGCATGAGTGCATCTTCCCACACGCGCGGGCACACCTATGCCCCCGAATATGCCGGCGCGGTGATTGAGCATTTGGAACGCCATGGCCGCCTTGTGGTGAATGGCCGGCGCGCCTTGCAATTGGAACTCTCCAAGGTGGCGCAATATGCCGCGCTGGCGGGGTTTGATATCCCAACACCGCCGACCATTGCCGTGGTGGGCACGCAGCATCTTGCAGCGGCGGCGGAAAAGCTCGGCTTTCCGGTTATTTTGAAACACAACCGCGCCGGCAAGGGGCTTGGGGTGCAATTGATCCTGAGCCAAGCGGCGTTGCGCGAAGCGGTGGCGAAGATTGCGGCAGACCCGGACCCCTTCGCCGCGCCACGGGATGGGGTGTGGCTGGTGCAGCGCTATATCGAAGCGCCGGAGCCCTTCATCACGCGGGCTGAATTCATCAATGGCAAATTCCTTTACGCCGTGCGCGTGGATACATCGGAAGGGTTCGAATTATGCCCGGCGGATGTCTGCGCCATTGAACATGGCGCGGTGTGCCCCGCCGTGGCGCCGGGGGAGAAATTCCGCATCATTGAAGGCTTCACCCACCCCCTGCTGCCGTGCATGGAAGGTTTTCTGCGCGCCAATGGCGTGGGCGTGGGCGCGATTGAATTCATCACGGATCGTGCGGGAAATACCTTCGCTTATGATGTGAATACCAACACGAATTACAACAGCGAAGCGGAAGCCCGCGCCGGGCAATCAGGCATGGGCGCCATTGCGCAATTCCTGACGGGTTTGCTGCAACAGGAGCAAGCCAAGGCGGCCTGAAGGCGGATTGCCGTTACCTTGGAGGGATTTCCGCCAGGGTGCGGAATACGGGCTTACCCGCCTGCCTGAAGCGTGCCACTTCCTGATCTGCGCCCTCGCTTGGGCCACCCAGCCGCAATACGGCATCGCAGCGCTCAGCCAGCGCGAGGGAGATGGGCATCATTACCTCATCAAACACATCGCCTTCAGCGACGGCGATGATCGGCAGCGCCATATTCACGCCAATCACAGGCACATGGCCAAGGCGCAGAATGGCCAGCGCCGCGCGGTTCATTTCCGCAAGCCGCGCCGCGCGTAGCGCCTCATCCGCGCCACCGCTGGTATAGGGTGCCGCGATCATGATCCACATGGGTCAGCCGAAGGTGCTCAGCAGATCATCAACCTGCGCAGGTGTCAGGCTGCGCGCGCCAGCGCCGCGCAGCAGCAGCGCCAGGCGCGCGGCTTCTTCCAATTCCTCCGCCGCATGCACCGCATCTTCCAAAGTGCGGCCCGAGACTACCGGGCCGTGATTGGCCAGCAGCACAGCCTTCGCACCCTTCGCGGCTTCGTGAATGTCGCTTTCCATCGCCCCATCGCCTGGGCGGTAATAGCGGATCACCGGCAAAAGCCGCCCGACACGCATCACGAAATAAGGTGTCAGCGGCGGGATCGGCGCGACCTCTCCGGGCTCAGCCAGACAGGCGATTGCGGTCGCGTGCGTCGAATGCAAATGCACCACCGCGCCAGCATCGGGCCGCGCCAGCAGCACCGCGCGATGCATAAAGACTTCCTTGGAAGGTTTATCACCCGACACATGCGAAAAATCTGGCGCGAGCTTTGATATCCGCACGGGATCAAGCCGCCCGAGGCAGGAATTGGTCGGTGTCATCAGATACCCATCGGGCAGGCGCACGCTGATATTGCCTGCTGTGCCCACCGAATAACCGCGCGCGAAAAGTGAGGCACCGAGTGTGGCAAGCTGGGCGCGCAGCGCGGCCTCATCCATGGTCGAAAGCCTTCAGGAAGAAATCACGCGCGCCGAAATTGCCGGATTTGAGCGCCAAATGCAGCCCGCGCGGTTCAGCAAAAGTCCAAGGCACACCTGGATCAATCTCAGGCCCGATGCGCAGCGCCGTCACGCCAAGGCGCTGCACCACGGCGCCTGATGTCTCTCCGCCCGCGACCACCAAGCGGCCAACGCCTTGCGCGACCAGCCCTTCGGCTATCGCGGCCATGGCGGTTTCAATCAGCGCGCCGGCAGCATCGCGCCCAAGCTTTGCCTGGAGCGCCGCAACCTTTTCCGGCGGCGCGCTGGCGGCAATCACCACCGGGCGATCTGCGGCCAGTTTGCCCGCAACCCAATCCAGTGCTTGCGCGGTCAGTGCCGCCGCTTCCGGTGTTGCCAGCGCATCCAATTCCAGCACCGGCACGTGATCCCGCGCGAGGCCGATTTGCCCGAGTGTCGCGCGCGAACAGGACCCCGCCACCACCGCCGCCATGCCCTGCATGGGGGGCAGGCTGGCCGCATCACCGCGCGCAGGCAGCAGGCCAGCGCGGCAGAAATTCTCCGGCAGGCCCATCGCAACACCGGAACCGCCAGTAATCAGCGCGTGTTGCGCCGCGGCTTCGCCAATCGCGAGCAAATGCTGATCCGTCACCGCATCCACAATGGCGTAGCGTCGCCCTTGTTCGGCCAAGCGCATCATGGCCTGCCGCGTGGCAGCCGCGCCTTGTTCCACGGTATTGAAAGGCACCAGCCCCACCGCGCCATCGGTCTGCCGGCCCAGGACGCGCACCAAATTCGCATCCGTCATCGGCGTCAGCGGGTGGTTTTCCATGCCGCTTTCATTCAGCAGCGCATTGCCGACAAAAAGATGCCCAAGGTAGATCGTCCGCCCATTGGTCGGGAAAGCCGGGCAGGCCAGTGCAAAGCCGGACCCCAAGCGCTTCAGCAGCGCATCCGCCACTGGGCCGATATTGCCTTGATCTGTGCTGTCAAAAGTCGAGCAATACTTCCAGAAAATCTGCTTCGCCCCGGCGGCGAGCAGCGCATCACAAGCGGAAAGCGATTGCGCCACCGCTTCACCGACCGGCGCAGTGCGGGATTTGAGGGCGATGATGATGGCATCCGCCTCCGGCAAAGGCCCGGTCGGCACGCCAATCACCTGCACGGCAGTCATGCCGCCCTTGACCAATGTATTCGCGAGGTCCGTCGCCCCGGTAAAATCATCCGCGATGCAGCCAAGCAAAAGGGGCATGTTCAACTACCTTGCAGGAGGAAGGGCGAGGAAATCCTGATGGCCAATCCGCACCGCAAGCTGCCCCGCAGCCGCCTGGTCGCGCCGCAGTTCCAGCCAATCAAGAATCGCGTCAGCGCCGCGCCTTTCCCAATTCAGCGCGGCCATGGCGTGACCCTCAGCGATGGTGCGGGTGAAGGCGCGGGCGCGGCGATCCACCACCCAATCACTCGGCGCGCGATGAATGGCATAGCCATGCGCGGCGAAGGCTTCCGCCATCACGGCGGGCGCCTGAGGCCCAAGTGATGCGCCGCCAAAGCCCTTGTCGCGCGCCTGATCACGGCGAAAGCCGCGCGCCACCAAAGCATCGGCGGGGTGCGGTGGGCTGAAGCTTTCGCGCCCTGTCACATTCAGCGCGGCATAGAAGGGCAGGCGCCGCGCGGCGCAGGCCGCCGCCATGGCTTCCACCCAGCCGCGTGAGACCAGATCACACAACGCCGTGCTGACCACGGCATCCACGCGTTCCAAGGGCAGATTGGCCGGTGCGGCGGCCAGATCAGCAAGGATCGCCTGCACCCGCCAGGCGCCTGCGGGGCTATGCACCAGAAGCGCGCTGCGGCCCGGATTGGTGGCCGGCCAGCCGACAGCCTCTGCCCGTTCCGCAATGGTATCAAAAGCGCGGGCGATCAATTCCGGATCGCTATCCACCAGTGTCCAGCTTTGCGCGCGCCCGATGAAATGGCCAAGCCAGCGGAGCAAGCTGCCCGTGCCCGCGCCGAGATCAAGCAGGCGCGGGCGCGCGGGCAGGCTTGTGGCCAGCATCTGCGCGAGCGCATCATCGCGCGCTGCGGCATCATGCGGCTCTCGCAGATCGAGCCAATCACCATCGAAGCTTTCAGCCATGATCAAGAGCTTTCAGGAAAGCGCCAGCGCGGTCCTGCCAGCGCGGCAAAGCCTGCCCCGCGCGCCAGGAAGCTGCGGCCATGTCGGCGCGCAAGGCAGTGTCGAAAATCGGCCGGCGCATGGCGCGTGATAGCGCGTTGTGGTCATCCAAGGCGGCAACCACAGCGGCATCTTCCGGCACAATTTCCGCAACTGCGCCGCCGGCGGTGATCGCCATGGGCAGGCCGCGCGCCATGGCTTCTGCCGCCGCCATGCCATAGCCCTCATAGCGCGTGGCAAGCGCGAAGAGATCAGCCCGCGCATATTCCGCTTCAAGTGCCGCATCGGGCAAGGCGCCCAGGAAGCGCACGCGTTGTGCGACGCCAAGCTCGGCGGCCAAGGCGCGCAGCCCTTCGGCATGCACAGGATCGCGCGTCGCATCTCCGGCAATGGCGAGTGACCAATCAAGATCAGTGAGCCGCGCGAGTGCCTGCAGCAGCACATCATGGCCCTTGCGCGGCACCAACATGCCAACACTCAGAATGGCGCAGCCGGGGCCGGTGGAACCAAGGGCGCGGGGCGCCGGGTCTGTGCCTGGCTCCACCACGGTGATGCGCGCTGGGTCCACGCCAAAGCCTTCTGGCAAATCGCGCGCCGTGAGGGTGGAGGTGGTGATGATGCGCGCACACGCGCTGAACAACACGCGCTCGGCGGCTTTTAAGGCTTCGCGCTGGCCCTCAGGGGCGCCGGTTTCCAAGGCGGTTGGGTGATGGATCAGGGCAGCGGCGCCGCGCCTCGTCAATTCATCGGCCAGCGGCAAAAAGCTTGGCAGGCCGAGCCCATCAATCACAATGCGCGCATCGGTGGGGATTTCCGCCAAGGCAGTGCGGGCGGCTTCAGTGGCCGCCTCATCCGGGAAAGGATGGCGGCCCGCCAATTCCACCACGCGCACTTCCTGCCCCAGCGCGCGCAGCCCCTCGACCATGCGGCGATCATAGATGTAGCCGCCCGAAATGGCGCTGAAGGGCGCGGGGACGATAAGGTGGATGGCGCCGGTCATGTGATGCTTCGGGTACCTTGCTGATGCGCCCAAGGGTCTATCACCGCTATGCCGCAGCCGGCAAAATCGGCGGTATTGCGTGTGGCGATGGCGGCACCTTGGGCGCGGGCGGTGGCGGCAATTTGGCAATCGGCGAAGCTGATCGGGCGGCCCGCGGCGCGGCGTTCCAGAAATACATGCACAAGGGCGCTGGCGGCGGCGCTGTCAAAAGGAAGGATGCGGCCCGCGAAATCCTCGGTGATCATGGCTTCAATCGCGGCCATCAATTGATCGCGCCGCTTGCCGGCGGGAAGCATGGCGGCACCGCGGCGCAATTCAGCCTCCCCAATCGCGCTCAAATACAAATCGGCGGCGTCCTGGGCGGCGAACCAAGCCAGCACGGCTTCGGATGGTGCGGGGCGCATGAGTTCGGAAACCACATTGGTATCCAGCAAAATCATGGGCGCGCTTCAATCGAGGCGCGGCGGTCCCGGCATGGCCTCGCGCGGCGGCAGGTCCAGATCAGCGCCGCCGATTGCGGCGAAGCGGCGATGGATGGCCAACCCCAGATCGGCGGTGGGGGCAGGGTGGCCCATGGCCTGGCGCAGAATATGGCGCGCCTCTTCTTCCATGGACCGGCCATGTTCGGCGGCGCGGATGCGCAGGCTCCGCTTCAGCGCCTCATCAAGATTGCGAATGGTGATGCTGGCCATGGGAGCGCCCTTCCTGATGCGATCATTGTAATCATTGATTGCATTGCAAGCAAGGCTTAGGTAGCGTTCAGGTCAAGCCGCCGGCTCCTCGCCCGGCGCCCCTTCATAAGCAGCCCAGGCGATATGGCTTTCGCGCAGCAGCACCTTGAGGCCCGTGACGGCCTTGCCGCCCGCGCCAAGCCGGCCATCAGCCAGCGCGGCAGACAGGCAGCGATGGATATGCAGGCAGAGATATTCGGTCGTGGTGTTCTGCCCGGCAAAGACTGGCTCCGCATCCAGATTGCGGTAATCGAAGCCGTCCAGAATGTGGCGGAGTTCCACCTTGGCCGCGGCGATATCCACCAGCAGGTTCAGGGGGTCGAGCTTCGGCGCGCGGAATTCTGCTTCCACAATGAAGGTCGCGCCATGCAGGCGCTGGGCGGGGCCGAATTCCGCGCCGCGGAAGGAATGGGCGATCATGACGTGATCAACGACGGTCAGGCTGAACATGGGCGGGTTATCCTGTGCGGTTCGGCGTTTCATGCACCATAGGTGACAAGGGGGCAAAGCGGCGCGGGTTGGCCGGGGGCGGGGTTGAGCAAGCCAGGCATGGCATCCGGCAAATCCTCAAACCGCGTGGCGGGGCCAATCAGCACTTCAAGTGCCGGGTCCGCCAGCAGCGCCAAAGCCTGCGCCATACGCTCACCAAAGCTGCGGCGCCCGCGCATGGCGGGTGCGACGGCGCCGACTTGGCTTGAGATCAGGCGCAGGCGTCGGGAATGAAACGCCTCGCCCAAAGGAAGTGCGACTTCCTGCGCCCCGAACCAGGAAGCTTCGATGATGCGCGCTTCAAACGCGGCGCATTGCAAAGCCTGACGCAACCCAGCCGGATTGGCGCTGGCATGGATGATCAGCTCCTGATCCGCTGGCGCGGCTTCCGGTGCGGCGAAGGTGATGCCAAACGCCTCCGCAATGGCGCGGCGGGATGCGTCGGGGTCTATAATCGTCACCGCCATGGCCGGGATGCGCGCGAGCAGATAAGCCACCAGCAGCCCAACCACGCCAGCGCCAATCACCAGCGCGCGTTCGCCGGGCAAAGGCTGCGCGTCCCACAGGATATTGAGCGCGGTTTCCATATTGGCGCCGAGAACAGCGCGGGCGTCCGGCACCGCATCCGGGACGGGCACGCACATGGCGGCGGGGGCGAGGAAGATATCCTGATGGGGATGCAGGCAAAACACACGCTTGCCCTGCACATCAGCGGGGCCTTCCGCCACATGCGCGACGGCGCTGTAGCCATACTTCACCGGGAAGGGGAAATCGCCCGCCTGCAAGGGGCAGCGCATCACGCCATGCTGATTTTCCGGCACCTTGCCTGCCAGCACCAGCCGTTCCGTGCCGCGAGAAATGCCGGACGCCAGCATATGCAGCAGCGCCTGATCCGCACCGCGCGCGGGCAGGGTCTCAGTGCGGAGTTCCGCGATGCCGGGTGCAATCGTCCATAGGGCGCGTGCGATGGTCATGGATTGCCCCCGGGCCGCGCGCGGTCCAGCGCGGCGTCAATCAATATGTCCGGCGCAATATCATGCACGCGCCAGGCAAAGCGCAGCCCATCGGCGATGCGCGCCACCTCCGGCAAGGTGAAGGCGGGAATGCCCGAACCCAGCAGCACGGGTGCCACGGTGACATGCAGCCGATCCAGGCAGCCCGCTGCCAGAAAGCGCGAAACCGTGAGCCCGCCGCCTTCAACAAAAATGCGCGACGCTCCGCGTGCTTTCAGCGCAGCCAGTAAAGGCGGGATGGCGAGGCCCCCGCCAGCCACACGCGGCAGGCGCAGCACTTCGGCCTGGCCATGGTGGTTATCGCCTTTGGCATCGGCGGCGCAGACCAGCAGTGTGGGCGGCCCGCTTTGGAAAATGCCGTAATCGGCGGAGAGCTTGCGATCCGTATCCAGCACCACACGCAGCGGATCAGGCCCCGGCACTTCGCGGGTGGTCAGGCGCGGATTGTCATGGCGCACTGTCCCCGCGCCCACCACCACGGCGTGGCAGAGTGCGCGCAGCCGATGCGTGTGCAGAATATCGCCCGGCCCGCCGATCCATTGGCTTGAACCGCCCGCGGTGGCGATGCGGCCATCCAGCGTTTGCGCGAGGCGCCCAATCACCCGGCAGCCGTCAGCAGCGGCGGGGGGCGCCAGCACCGGGCCGAATAGCGCGGCAAGCGGGCCATCCGGCAGCGCCGCGCCGGCGCCATCACGGAGCGCGAGCAGGGCTGACCAATCGGCGGCGGGGGTGGTGGGTTCCATCGGCGCCTAAATGCCTGAGTGGCGCGCGGCGCGCCAGGGTAGGTTTCCCGGGTGCCGGGGGAGCACCGCAAAAAACTTGAATAACGCTTGTCTTCAAGCATAGTCTGCACGACCGAAATGTTTCCCACCTGTTCAGGAGCCTTGGCAGCATGCGGCGCTGGCTGAGCGACGAAAAAAACGCAAAGTTTGTTGTGAATGCTTTCGCTTTTGGTGTGACGTTCGCCTTCGTCTTTCGCTTTTTCAAAGAGGAGCACATGCTGGTCCGGTGGCTGCTGACTTGCTATGCCGTGGTGACTTTGACTCTTATTGGGCAATACCTTGCGAAGATGATGCGGAACCCCGAGGACCAATCTTGCCAGCCCGATATCGCCAAATGACCGAGGCACTGCCTTTAGGCGGGTTCGAATGTGAAGGCTTCAAAACGGAAGCCTCACGCCGTGAATAAGGTGAAATCCCCAGTAAACATCCTGAATGGCGTGGTGGCCGGGTTTTCGGCTTTCATTGGGATGATTTTGACACGCATGTTCCTCGGCGAGGAATCTCTTCTGATCAGAGTTTCGCTGGGCGTGGTAATCGCAGTCGTGACAGCCCTTTGTTTGAATTTCGCCATAAGGATTTTCAGAAAATCCAGGACCGAGCGCTAGTTTCTGGTTGGCTGTCGCGGCGTGGCGCGAAGAAAAAGCTCACGGCGCCGCCAGATTGATCGCAAAAAACGGCAGCAACGCCTGCATGATCAAGCCCGCCAGCACCGGAAGGAAGAAGGAAGACGCCAAGCGCATCGCCACAAAGCGCCAGCCCAGCACCGGGTATTCCCATGTCAGAATCCGATGCAGCGCATAGACCGACCAGGCGGTCAGCAATGCCGTCATTTGTGCGACCCCCGCGCCCGCCTTGCTGAAGGTGATCACCAAGGGAAAAGTCACGAAAGGCCCGCCCGGCATGATCCCGCCCGCCAGCGCCGCGATCATGATGCCATTCAGGCCTGAATCATTGCCAAGCCAGGCGGTTGCGATATCGGCCGGCACAAGCTCCGACAAAAACGCGGCCATCGGCAGGGCCACGCAAAACATCGGCAGGATGCGCCAAAAGCCGCGATTGGTCTCGGCCACCGCGCGCTTGGCCTGGGGCACGCCTCTGCGCAGGCACAGCGCCATCACGGCCAGCGCAATCACACATAGAATGATTTGCGGCCCGCTCATTTCGGCGGTTCCCAGGCAATTGGCACGCGCCGCGCCAGCCAGCCGGCGATCATGGGCATAGGGAAGGTGATCAGCGTGCGCAGCAGCGCGAAATCAAGGCCCAGCAGCGGCGCCTCATAGACCAGTAGCTTTTGAAAGCCATTCAGCGACCAGGCTAGAATGAAGGCGACCAGCGCGCCCCGATCCGCCCCCGCACCCGCCAGCACCAGCACCAGCGGAAAGGCTGCCATGGGGCCACCGGGGGAAAGCGTGCCGACCAGGGTTGCGATGAACAGGCCGAAAATCCCGCTTTCCGCCCCCATCCAGCGCGCCAGCGCATCCGGGGAGAGTAATTGCCGAAGCGCGGCGGCCAGAAGCAACCCTGCCACCAGGGATGGCACGATGAACAGGAACAAGTCCCAGGCATGCCAAAGCGCCGTCATGAAGGCCTCGGCGCCCCGTAGCTGCCAGGTCGCAAACCCGGCAGTGACGGCAATCAGGGAAATGACCACGAAGGAGGCGTGGCGGCGGAGGACATGGAACACGAAGGCAAACTGCAAGAGAGGGGCGCATCGCGCAAGAGAGGGCGGGGGAAGGGCTGGCCTTCCCCCGAACTCATCGGGTTGGCGCGATAAAATGGGGATCCGATCGCACCAAACAGGAACATATCAAGAACTATCACCATACACCCCGCTGTGCAACCCCTTATGGCATCCGGCCCATCCGGGGCTATAAGCGGCGCAACATGAATGATACCTCCACCCGCGGGCTGACGCTTCGGCTCTGGCACAACTACGTCCGTCAGCATGGCAGGGGTATCCTGCTCGCGCTGCTTTGTACGCTTGGCGTCTCAGGCGCGACCGCGCTTTACCCGCTTGTGATCCAGCAGGCCTTTGACCTGTTCACGGCTGGCGATCAACGCGTGCTTTGGCTGATCCCCGGCGTCATCATTCTGGTGACGTCGCTGAAGGCCATTGCGCAATTCGGCCAGGCGGTGGCGATTCAATCCGTGGTGCTGCGCGTGGTGGAAAACCTGCAGCGCGATTTGTTCAAGGCGCTGACGCGCGCAGACCTCGCGACCGTGGCGCGGGATGCGCCGGCGCGCCATGCCGCGCGCTTCACCACGGATGCGGGATTGATCCGCGAAGCGCTGCAAAGATCCATCAATGCCATCGCCGATGTGCTGACCCTTATTGGCCTGATCGGGTCCATGCTGTGGCTTGATTGGCAAATGTCACTCATCGCGGCGCTGCTTTACCCGATGGCCGTGGTGCCCATCCTGAAGCTTGGCAAGCGCATCCGCCGTGCATCCGGCGGCATGCAGGATCGCGTGGGGGATGCCGCCACGCGGCTGACCGAAAGCTTTGGTGCGGCGCGGGTGGTGCGGAGCTATCGTCTGGAAGCCGCTGAGGAAGCGCGCGCAAATACGCTGTTCACGCGGCTGCGAGAGGCGATTTTCGGCATTCAACGGACCCGCGCATCGCTTGATCCCATGCTGGAAGTGCTGGGCGGGATCGCGGTGGCGGCGGTGCTTGCGGTGGTGGGCTTTCGGGTTTCAAGCGGGCAGGGCACGATTGGCGAATTCACCGGCTTTGTCGCCGCCGTGCTGATCGCGGCCCGCCCGGTGCGCGCGCTTGGTTCCTTGAACGCCGCCTTGCAGGAAGGGCTTGCCGGCCTCGCGCGCGTATTCGGCGTGATTGACACGCCGCGCCAAATCATCAACCCGGCAAGCCCCATCGCCCTGCCGGCGGGTGGTGGGCGCATTGCCTTTGATGCGGTTGGCTTCCGCTATGAAGACGTGCCCGATGCTGCGCTTGCGGGCCTCAGTTTTGCCGCCGAACCAGGCCAAACTGTCGCCCTTGTCGGCCCATCCGGCGCGGGAAAATCCACGGCACTTGCGTTGGTGCCGCGACTTTATGATGTGACCGAAGGGCGCGTCTTGCTCGATGGCGTGGATATCCGCGCCATCAGCCTGGAGAGCTTGCGCGATTCTCTCGCCTATGTCGGGCAGGATGCGGTGATTTTTGAAGACACGGCCTTCGCCAATATCGCCTGCGGGCGGCCTGGCGCGACGGCCGCCGAAGTTGAGGCAGCGGCCCGCGCTGCGGCAGCGCATGATTTCATCTGCGCCTTGCCGGCTGGTTATCAAACGGAACTCGGCCCCGGCGGCAATCGGCTTTCAGGTGGTCAGCGCCAGCGTTTGGCCTTGGCGCGTGCCCTGTTGCGGGACCCGCGCGTGTTGTTGCTGGATGAGGCAACCAGCGCGCTTGATGCCGAAAACGAGGCTTTGGTGCAGGAAGCCCTTGCGCGGCTGCGTCAGGGCCGCACAACGCTGGTGATCGCACATCGCCTGGCAACCGTGCGCGATGCGGATCGGATTGTGGTGATGGAAGCCGGCCGCGCGGTGGAACAGGGCAATCATCAGGAATTGATGGCTGCCGATGGTCTTTATGCGCGGCTGGTGCGCACCCAGGCTTTTGCTGGGTGAGCATTTTCAAGCCAAGTGAAATCACTTGGCGACTCGGAAAATGCGATCAAACTGAAATTTAGTGCGTTTCCGGTGACAAGAAATTGCGAGGAAAACGCGCTAAACCAGCCCTTCAGGCGTCCAGCGCTTCGGCGGCGATGCGCCCGGCATTTTCCTGAATGAAGCGGAAGCGCAATTCCGGGCGGCGGCCCATCAATTCTTCCACCCTTTCACTGGTAAAAGACCGATCCTCTGGCGCCAGCATAACGCGGAGCAAGGTGCGCTTCTTTGGGTCCATGGTGGTTTCCTTGAGCGCCGCGGGCGGCATTTCGCCAAGCCCTTTGAAGCGGCTGACCTCCACCTTTTGATTGGATTTGAACCGCGCCTTCAGCACGCGTTCGCGGTCCGCATCATCCATCGCATAAACCGAAACGCCGCCCGCTTGCAGGCGATAAAGCGGTGGTTGGGCCAAAAACACACGGCCTTGGCGCACCAATTCCGGCAATTCGCGATAGAAGAACGTTAGCAGCAGGGCCGCGATATGCGCGCCATCCACATCCGCATCGGTCATGATCACAACGCGCCCATAGCGCAGCTTGGCGATATCAAACCGATCCCCGACGCCACAACCAAGGGCTTCGATCAAATCCTTCAATTCCTGGTTCTGGCGCAGCTTTTCAACACTTGCGCTGGCGACATTCAGGATCTTGCCGCGAAGGGGCAAAACGGCCTGGGTTTCACGGTCTCGCGCCTGCTTGGCGGAACCGCCGGCGGAATCGCCCTCCACCAGGAAAAGCTCTGTGCCATCGGCGCTTTCGCGCGCGCAATCGGAAAGCTTGCCGGGTAGGCGAAGCTTACGCGTCGCGGTCTTGCGTGGCGTGTCTTTCTCCGCGCGCCGGCGGAGCCTGTCCTCGGCCCGTTCAATGGCGAAGGCAAGAAGGTTATCCGCCATCGCGGGGTCGCCCGTCAGCCAATGGTCGAAATGATCGCGCAAGGCCATTTCAACCAGGCGTGCCGCTTCCGGGCTGGTCAGCCGATCCTTGGTCTGGCCTTGGAATTGCGGCTCCCGAATAAAGACCGAGAGCATCGCCGCAATGGGGCCGAGCAAATCCTCGGCAGTCACATTGGCCGCGCGCTTTTCTTTCTTGAGTTCGCCATAGGCGCGCAAGCCTTTTACCAGTGCAGCACGAAAGCCCGCTTCATGCGTGCCCCCCTGTGGCGTTGGGATGGTATTGGCGTAGGTGTTCAGAAACCCATCACCGCGTTCCACCCAGCTTGCCGCCCATTCAACGCGCCCGGCACCTTCAGGGAATTCCGCCTCGCCCGACCAAGCGGCGGGCACCACGGTTGGGCGGGCTTCCAAAGCGGCGGTCAGGAAGTCAGCCAAGCCGCCCGGAAAATGCAGCACGGCTTGCGGCGGCGTTTCATCCTTGATCAGCGCAGGATCACACGCCCAGCGAATTTCAACGCCGCGATAGAGATATGCCTTGGACCGGCAGAAGCGATACAGCCGTTCCGGGCGGAAGGCGTGCTTGCCGAAAATCTCGGGATCTGGCTTGAAGCGAATGGTGGTGCCGCGCCGGTTCTGCACCGCGCCCGCATCCTTGAGCTTCGTGATCGCCTTGCCGCGCGAATAGACCTGCGTAAATAGGGTGCGGTCGCGCGCGACTTCAACCTCCATCCGCTCAGACAGCGCATTCACCACGGAAGACCCCACACCATGCAGCCCGCCCGAGGTGTCATAGGCCTTGCCGGAGAATTTGCCGCCTGAATGCAGCGTGGTCAGGATCACTTCCAAAGCGCTGAGCTTCGGGAATTTCGGGTGCGGGTCCACCGGAATGCCGCGGCCATTATCGCGCACCACCAGCCAATTATCGGCCTCAAGCGTCACTTCAATGCGGTCGGCATGGCCGGCCACGGCTTCGTCCATCGCGTTATCAATGATTTCGGATGCCAGATGATGCAGCGCGTTTTCATCCGTGCCGCCAATATACATGCCGGGGCGACGCCGGACGGGCTCCAACCCCTCCAGCACTTCAATATCCTTGGCGGAATAGCCTTCCTGCTGTCCGCCACCCCCCTTCCGAGGACCGCCGCGACCAAATAGATCGTTCATGTCTTGTTCCCTGATTCAAACCGAACATAACGGGGTGTGCGCCGGGAAACAACGCAGCCGCCGAGTCGCCCCGCGCCTTTGGGTGTGTCCAAAAACGGGCACGAGTGATAGACATGGAAAGATGCAGTTTCGTATCACCTAAGGATTGAAAGCGCCGCATGCGGCAGAAGCCTCGCCCGGCAAAGCCGGCCCCATCCCCGCTACCCCAGGTCGATCAGGCTCGGCTGGAAGAAAACTTGCGCGCGCGCCTGGCCGAACAGCCTGGCAATGGCGCCGCCTGGCAGCAATTGGCCGCCCTGCTGGCTGGCTGGGGGCGCAATGCGGAGGCAGCAGACGCCTTCGCCAAGGCGCTGGCCAATGGCGTGCCGGTAGCGGCGATTTGCACCCCCTATGCCTTGGCGCTGTCGTCCGACGGCCGACATGCGGAAGCGGCGGAGCTTGTGGCCCCGGTGCAGGCACGCAAGCCCAAGGATTTCGCGCTGGCCAATCTTTTGGGCGTCATGCTGAAGCGCGCCGGGCGCATTGATGAAGCCGTTGCCATGTTGAAGGCAGCGCAGAAGCTTGACCCCAAAAGTGCCTCCCCCTGGCAAAATCTGGGCAATGCGGAAGAAGCGCGCGGCAATTACGCCGCCGCCGCGGAAGCCTTCGAGGGTGCCGTGCGGCTTGACCCGCGCAATGGCGAATTATGGCGCTTGCTGGGGCGCATGCAGCGCGTTTTGAATGATAATGACGGCGCGCGCGCAAGCTTCCTGAAAGCCTTCGAGTTCCAGCCCAAGGATCAGAATACGCTGAATGATCTGATGGGGCTGTTGATTGACGCCGGCGATATTGATGCGGCCATCCCCGTGGTGGCCCGCGCGCGGCAATTCCACCAGGGGGATCGCGGGCTGGATGTGATGCATGCGCGCATGTTGCTGCGTATGGGAAGGCGCGAGGAATCTCGCGCGGTGATTGATGGCATCCTGGCCAAAGAACCGGGTGACAGGCAGGCTAATCTTTTCCTGTCTCGCATGGCGGGTGATGGCGACCGGCGCTTGGCGAATGAGGCGCTGAAGCGTGCCCATGAAGCGAACCCCGATGCGGCGGATGTGCAGGCTTCCTATATCGAAAGCCTTTCGCGCGCCCGTTATGATGATGAGGCAGCGCATTTGGAGGAATCCTATCGACTTTCGCTCGATTTCATGAAGCGGCACCCGGATAAGGTGGCGCGCAATTCACGGTCGCTCCGCACCGTGTTCCAGCGCGTGATGGATTTGGAACAATTGGAAGCCACCGGCGCCATTCCGGATCTTTTGCCGCATTGGCAGGCGGAAGGGCGGCATTCTTCCGTGCATTACGAATTGGGCCAGGTGCATAGCCTGGAAGAACGAATCGCCATTGTGGAATGGCACCGTACCTGGGGGCGCGGCGTGCAAAAGCGCATCAAACCGCTGCCCGCCGCCCCCGCGCTGCACATGCCGCGCAAATGGCGCATCGGCTTCCTGTCCAGCGATTTGCGCAACCACCCCGTCACCTATTTCTGCATGCCGCTGCTTGAAGCCTATGATCGTGATCGCTTCGAGGTGTTTTGCTATTCCTTCTATGAAGGTGAGCGTGATGTCATTCAGGCGGAGCTTGAAAAATCCACCAACTTCCGCTGGTGGCCGCATCGCCCGGATGATCAGGTGGCCGCCGATATCGCCAAGGATAATCTGGACCTGCTGTTTGAATTGGGCGGCAGCACGGCGATGAATAAGCTGGAAGTCATGGCCTATCGCCCCGCGCGGCTGGGTGGCAGTTGGCTTGGCTATCCGCATTCCGCAGGGCTTGAGACAATAGATTACATCCTGGTTGATCCCTACATCAAACCGGAAGACCCCAGGCTTTTGATTGAAAAACCTTTCGAATTGCCGGAAACCTGGGTGACGGTGGGCGGGCGGCTTGGCTTTTACGAAGTGCCGATTGATCTTGAAATCCCGGAAGACCGCCGCGGCCATGTCACCTTCGGCACCGCCAATAACCCCTATAAATACACCACGCTTTGCATTGACACCTGGGCTGCGGTGCTGAGGCGCGTGCCCAATTCGCGCTTCATTTTCATTCGCCCGGAAGCGGGTGGCCCTTCCTTCCTGGAAAATACCCGCGCTGCCTTCGCCGTACGTGATGTGGACCCGGACCGGATTGAGTTTGTCGGTGTTCGCGGCAAGCATTTGCCGCATTACAACAAGATGGATATTTCGCTGGATACGCTGCCGCATGTGGGCGGCACCACCACTTGCGAAAGCATCTGGATGGGTGTGCCCTGTGTTTCCCTGGTGGGGCCAGGCTTTGCGGAGAGGCTTTCCTATTCCAACCTATCCAATGCCGGGCTTGGCGACCTGGCTACCTTCAGCGTTGCAGACTACATCGAAAAGGCCGCCGAATTGGCCGCCGATGCGCCGCGCCGGCGCGTACTCCGCCATGGGCTGCGTGACATGATCCGCGCCATGCCGTTGGGTCAGCCCGCGCGCTTCGGTAAAGCCTTTTACGACAAGGCGGCCGAGGTCTGCGCCTTGTGATTTTCAACGCTACCGCCATCCCCGGCATCATCAGCATTGAAGCCAGCCCCGCGCGCGATGAACGCGGCGCCTTCATGCGTAGCTGGTGTAGGGAAAGCTTTACTGCCGCCGGCATTGATTTCTCCCCAATCCAGGCGAGCCTTTCGGAAAACACGCTGAAGCACACCTTGCGCGGCATGCATTTCCAGATGGCGCCCGCTGAAGAACAGAAGCTTATCCGCTGCGTGCGCGGCGCGGTATTTGATGTGCTGTTGGATATGCGCGCCGATCAGCCAAGCTATCTGCGCCATGTCGCCGTGACGCTTGATGGCCGCGTGGGCAATGCTGTTTTTGTCCCACGTGGCATTGCACATGGCTTCCTTAGCCTGACCGATGATGCAGTAGTGGAATATTTGATTGATACACCCTATGCCCCGGCGCTGGCGCGCGGCGTGCGCTGGAATGATCCCGCCTTTGGCATCGCCTGGCCGGCGGAGCCCAAGGTGATTTCCGCGCGTGACAATGCCTGGCAGTTGTTCCATGGCTGAACGCGTTCTGGTCACGGGGGCTTCGGGTTTCATTGGGCAACACATGCCGGCGCTGCTGCGCGCGCACGGATACGAAACCCACATCACGGCGCGCGGCACCTTGCCGGAAACCGCGGGCATCACCGCGCATGGCGTTGACCTGTTGCGCCAGGATGAAGCGCAGCGCCTGATCAAGGATCTCCGCCCCGCTATCATCATCCATACCGCCTGGTATGTCGCGCATGGGCGCTTCTGGACGGCGCCGGAAAATACCGATTGGCTGGAAGCTTCCACCGCACTCGCGGCCTATGCGGCGGAAGCCGGCACGCGGCGCTTCGTGGGAATTGGCACCTGCGCCGAATACGCGACCGAAGCGGGCAATGACGCCTTCCCCTGGCCGGAAACCCGGCCCATCGCCCCCGCCACACCCTATGGTGAGGCGAAGGCCGCGCTGGCGGCACGCCTGGCTGCAATGGCTGAAGCCCGCGCGCGTTTCGGCGTTGCCTGGGCGCGGCTGTTTCATTTGTTCGGCCCCGCCGAGAACCCTGCGCGGCTGGTGCCTTCCATCATGCTCGCCCTGCGTGAAGGCCGCGAAGCGCAGTGTTCTTCCGGGCGAGCCGTGCGCGATTTCATGAGCACCCAAAACGCCGCCGCTGCCATTGCGGCACTTGCGACCAGCCAGGTTACCGGGCCGGTCAATATCGGCTCTGGCGCGCCGATCAGCATTGCCGCCATGGCGCGGCTGATCGCGCAAATTGCTGGCCGGCCCTATCTACTGCGGCTCGGGGTTTTGCCGGATCGGCCCAATGAACCAGCCTATATGGTGGCGCATACCGGGCGGCTCAGGCGGGAAGTGGATTTTAACTCGTCGGTTTCCCTCGTAAGTGCCTTGTCCTCTTACGCAAATGATTGAATTTGTGAGCCGCGAAAACTCACGGTATTGAAAGCCACACTTCAGATCACTGCTCTGAAACCTGACGCGGAATGTTTTTTGTGGACTACAAATGATAAGGCTGATAACAAACCGATGAGTCTGGCGGAGACTTCTAAATGACGAACGGTTCGGCAAATAAGTTAAATTGGTTAAAAGAAAATAGGCTTGTCAAAATTTTTGCGCTGGCTGTAGCTTTTTTTTTAATGATTTATTTAAGTTCCCTTCATTCTTCTCTACCCTGGTTCTTGGGATTGTTTGATTTGGCAAAAGGGATTAGTTGGCCGCTCGCGCTAATTTTCATCGCATTTCTATTTCGGAATGAGATCGGCGGTCTGTTGGAGCGCGTAAGGGAGGCGGGGCCGACCCAGGTAAAGTTCGACGCCAAGCCACCCCCGCAACCGCAAAAAGATGTCGCCGCTGAAGTTCACAGGACACGCCAAGATCCTGCCAAAATTCTCGGGAGCCAAGAGGGAGCGGCGGACGGCACAACTATTAAGACTGGCGAGTCACCGGCTGACCAATCCCACAATTTGGATGGTGGGCCTAACACAGACACGCCAAAGGTTCCTCAAGATGTCAAGCTTAACGATCTGCCGGGAGTATCGCGGACTGCGGAGCAGATTAACCTCGAGCGTCTTCTTCATTTGGGATTGAAGACCCATAGTATTTTACCAAAGTTGCATGTTGATTTTTTGATACATTTACTCGCTAAGTCGCAGCTCTCTATCGAATTTGAGAAAATATATCGTAGCATTTATGGAAGCCAATTGAAAGGTTTGCGGCGCCTGCACGAAAGAAAGAAAGTATCTCTTTCCGAGGCGCGGGAGTTTTTCCACTCAGTAGTCGTTGAGAATGCGGATTTTTATACTGAAGCCTCTTTCGTCCCATGGCTGGACTTCTTGATCCGGGCCGGTCTGATAAGGCAATTCGAGTCTCTAACGAGCAATGACGGACCACATTTGCGGGTCACAGCTTTCGGGGAAGATTTCCTTCGTTATATTTTTGAATGCCGCTACAATGAGGACTTACCCCGCTAGCTAACCATAGCTTGGGGGGGTAGATTTCTTTGAAAACACCTCTGGAGTTTCTTGAGTGTAGACCTCAAATTCGTTGATGCAGCGCGCAAACCAGCGTGAATAATTGCCGCGCGGTATCAAAATCAAGCGCAACCCGCCCCGCAAGCCGCGCGCGCAGCAATTCCGCGCCTTCATTATGTAGCCCGCGCCGGCCCATATCTATGGCCTGCACACGGGACTCCGGGCCGCTTTCCGTAACCGCCTGTTCATGCGCTTCCACCACCATGTGGTAGTCCTTGATCAATCGGCGGAAGGGGCCAAGGGCGAGTGCCAGCACATGCAGCGTGGCGCCATCTTTATTGCGGATATCAAACACCAACCGGCCTTCACGCACCGCAAGCCCCAGCACATAAGGCCCGCGCGGCAGGCCATCGGGGTCGAAGCGGTTATGGTGCAGTAAATCTGCAATCGCCTGGCGCCGATCGGCTTCCGCATAGGCGGAAGGTGCCGGCGCTTCTTCGGGCAATTCAACGCGGATCAGGCGCTGTTCAGGCATCCGGCTTGCCACCCCGCGGCACTACCCCGCCTTCATCCCCTGTCATGCCAAGATGCATCATCCAGCCAAGCGTCGCACCCTTGATGGGGCGCAGCAGCAGCGTGCAGATAATGGCAAATAGCGGCAGCCAGATCACCATATGCAGCCAGATCGGCGGCATATAGGCCCTTTCGATCCAGAGCACGGGCGGCACCAGCACATGCCCCGTGATTAGGATGGTGAAATAGGGCGGCGCATCATCGGCACGCAGCCGCCCGGTTGGCGCGCCGCAATTCTCGCACTTATGGGCCACGCGCAAAAACCCCGCGAAAAGCCGGCCCTGGCCGCAGACCGGGCAAAGCCCCTTCAGCCCGCGCAACAAGCCATCCCGCGTGCTGGGCGGCTGATAGGGCAGGGCAGGCGGCGTGCGATCCGGTTCCCAACGCATTTCTGTTCCAATCATGGCCGCGCTGACGCGGCACATTGCAGCGCAGCGTTAGGCCCGAAATCGGCCCCAATCAAGCATGGCTTGCGGCGCGCTACCCGCTGCGCCCAAAATACCGCCCATGAATGAACGCATCCTGCTGATCAACCCGAATTGCAGCCTAAGCTGCACCCAGGGCATTGCCGCCGCTATCGCCCCCTTCGCCGCCCCCGGCCTGCCGCGGATAGAAGTGACGCGCCTGGAAGAAGGCCCCCCCGCCATCATCACCTGGCGGGATTGGTACGGCGTGGCTGAACCGCTCTGCCGGCGCGTCGCTGCCGAACCCGCCGAAGCTTACATTATTGGTTGCGTTTCCGACCCGGGCATTGAAGCGGTGCGGATGGTCACCGACAAGCCCGTTTTCGGCCCTTTGCGTTGTTCCATCGCCGCCGCGTTGAACCGCGCCGAGAATTTCGGCATGATCGCCTTCACCGACAAGTCCAAGCCGCGCCAGCGCCGGGTTTTGCAGGCGATGGGGGTGGAGGCGCGGATGGTGGCTTCCATCGCGCTCAATCTGGATATGGAAGTGCTGACAGACCCGGTGGCGCCGCGCGCGCGCATCCAAGAAGTGGCACGGGAATTGGTGGCACGGGGCGCGGAGAGCGTGATCCTTGGCTGCGCTGGCATGGCGCATCACCGTGCGGCGGCGGAAGATGCTTGCGGCGTGCCGGTGATTGAACCCAGCCAGGCGGCGGCGGCGCAGGCGATTCTGGCGGTGGTAGCAGCGCGCGGGTAGCGCATCGAGTACATGAAAACAACCTGTGGTGGTAATCGCCTGTTCTTTGATCAAGCTGAATTTTATTTCATGTGCCGAGCGTGAGGATTTGCTGCATTTGGGTCGTTTGCGACGATATTTGAATTGCATGTTAATCAACAATAAAGGATAAATCTTTTATGGAAGAATCAGCTTCTAGCTGTCTTTGCTGATCCTATGGCTTTGTTTGCTAGGCCTTCGGTAAGGCTTGGTGGTCAGAAATGGGTGTGTGGTTGCCGCAAGGGCCTTTGCTGGGCTCCCTGGTTTTCTTTTCCTGGACGCTCGGTCAAGGCCGCCCGAGCCCGCCCTGTCGGGGGCGACAATGCAGCGGCTGAAGGAGTTTGGTCATGAGTGGTTTCGTCGATACAGTTCTTGGTCCGGGCGATGATACCTTCGCTGGTACCATCAATAATGATCGGGTGGTTGACCAAGGCGGGAATGACAGCATCCTTGGTATTGACGGCAATGATTCCCTTGATGGTGGTTCGGGCCTTGATACGATTGATGGCGGTATCGGCAATGACACGCTGTTGGGTGGCGCTGATAATGACTCGCTCATGGGCGGCAATGGCGATGACAATTTAAACCCAGGCAGCGGCAACAATGTGACTTATGGCGGTAGTGGCAATGACATTGTTTCTGCTTCCGCCAGTGGTAACAATACCGTCTATGGTGAAGATGGCAACGACAATATCCAAATTTCAAGCGCTGGGACTTCCTATCTTGATGGCGGCAATGGCGATGATTTGCTTAGCCTCGTTGGCGTCGAAGGCAATAATACGCTGATCGGCGGCGCCGGTAATGACACACTGTTTTCGAGTTCTAACTTCAGCCCCAGTTTTGGTCACGATAGCCTGGTGGGTGGTACGGACAATGATATTGTTGACTATCGTTTTTCATTCTTTGGTGGCGCGGTTTCCGTCAATCTCGGGAATGTTGGCGGCCGGCAGACCACGGGCGCTGCCGGCAATGACACGCTGAGCAGCATTGAGGGTGTCTATGGGGGCTTTGGTAATGACACACTGATTGGCGATAGTAATGCCAATACGCTGATGGGGCGGGCTGGGCATGACAGCCTTGTCGGCGGCAATGGCAGTGACTGGGTCATCTACAGCGAGGCTTCCGCAGAGGTCACGGTTGACCTTGGCGCGGGGCGCGCGTTCGGCGCGGATGGCAATGACAGCCTTAGTGGCATCGAGAATGTCCTGGGTGGTGCCGGCAATGACACCATTCTGGGTGACAGCCTGGCCAATGTGCTGGATGGTGCCGCCGGCAATGACACGTTGGTTGGCGGCGATGGCGCCGATACCCTGGTGGGCGGCAATGGCCATGACAGCCTGACCGCTGGGATCGGTCTTGATTCGCTGCTAGGCGATGCCGGTAATGACACGCTGCTTGCGGGCGGGACCAACACTCAGCAGCTCAGTGGCGGCGATGGTGACGATAGCCTGCAGGGCGGGGGCGGCGCTTTCCAGACCCTCTCTGGCGAAGCCGGGAATGACACCCTGCTCGCGGGCGGGGCCGGCAATCAGAATCTCTATGGCGGCGATGGTGCCGATAGCCTGCAGGCCGGGAACCAGATCAATCAGTTGCTCTTTGGCGATGCAGGTAATGACACGCTGCTCGCGGGCGGGGCCAGCTTTCAACAGCTCAGTGGCGGCGATGGTGACGATAGCCTGCAGGGCGGAAGCGGGAGCGCGAACAATCAGTTCCTCCTTGGCGAAGCCGGGAATGACACGCTGGTCGCGGGCGCGGGCAACGATCGGTTGCTCTTTGGCGGCAACGATGCCGATAGCCTGCATGGCGGGAACGGCGCTGGCCAGTACCTCTCAGGCGATGCCGGTAATGACACGCTAACCGGCGGTAACGGATCCGGCCAGCAATTGAGTGGTGGCGATAACGATGACTGGTTGCAAGCCGGGACAGGTAACAACCAGAGCCTAGCTGGCGACGACGGGAATGATACCCTTTTCGGGGCGGGAAACAATCAAAACCTCGACGGTGGTAATGGCCATGACAGCATAGTGCAAGGGACGACCAGTGCAGTCCTCTCCGGCGGTGCCGGCAATGATACTTTCCTCGGCAGTGACCTGGCTCAGGCCACTGTTTACACCGATGATGAAGCAGGCTTGCTGTCTGGAGATGACAGCTTCCACGGAGGCAACCTTAACGAAGAGGTCTATGGCGGGCTCGGCAATGATGTGCTTTCGAGCCGCGGCGGCAATGATGTTGTCTTTGGTGACGGCGGCAATGATACCCTTGATGGCGGCGCTGGCGATGATACCCTTGATGGCGGCTCGGGCATTGACTTCGCGAGCTATGCGGATGCGGTATCAGGTGTTGATGTTCGGCTCAATGCTAGTGCCCTTGGTGGGGGGGGCAATGATGAGCTGCAGAACTTTGAAGGGCTGATTGGCTCCAACTTCGCAGATACGCTGATCGGCAATGCCAGCCCCAATACGCTTTATGGCGGTGACGGGTCTGACTCGCTTGTCACCGGCGGCGGTATTGGTGGTGACTGGCTCGATTACGGTGCCGGCAATGATACGTTTGATTTTGTTGAGGGTTTCACCACCGGCAACCTGACGCTGTTGGGCGGCGCGGGTGGCAATGACCGCCTGAACCTTGGCGAGGGTTGGGTGGCCGGTATCCCCACTACCAATGACTGGATCAATTTCCAGAATACGGTTGCTGGCGTTACCGTCACCATGTTCACCCAGGGTTGGGAAGATGTTGTGTGCTTCGCCGACGGCACGCGGATTGTCACGCCAAATGGCGAAGACGTGGTGGAAAATCTGCGCGCCGGAGACATGGTGCTGGCGATGCGTAACGGTCAGGCCGGGTTTGAACCTTTGCGCTGGGTTGGCTTCATGGATATCGCCGTGCCGCGCAATGCAGCCATGGCGGCAAAAACCGCGCCCATCCTGATCAAGGCTGGTGCCATCGCGCCTGGCATGCCGGCACGTGATTTGCGCGTCAGCCCGGATCACGCGATGGAAATTGATGGCCACCTGATCCCGGCGAAGCATTTGGTGAATGGCAGCAGCATCATCCAGGAAATCTGGTGCCGGCGCGTGCGCTACTTCCACCTGGAACTTGAAGCGCATGGGCTGCTGCTGTCGGAAGGCACTTGGTCTGAGAGCTATTTGGATGATGGCAATCGGCATGCCTTCAACAATGCGGCGCTGACCGGGCTGTTCCTGGATTTCGAAGCCGGGCGGTCCAAGGGCGAATATGACCACATGGCTTGCCTGCCCGTGCTGCGTCAGGGGCTCAAGCTTGATGAAATCCATGGGCGGATTGCGCTGCGGGCTGAGGAATTGGCGCGCGGGGAAAAGGGCCGGAAGCGCGGTTGAAGCCAAGACCCGCCGGGACGCTGTTGGCAGCTTCCAAACACGGGCGATGCGTCCCCGAAGCCTTTCCGCGACCAATCTGCTAAACTCGATGCATGGCAGCGCGCACGATTCGCATCCTCGGGCTTGATCCCGGCCTTCAGCATACCGGCTGGGGGCTGATTGAATCCGATGGCTATCGGCTGCGCTTTGTGGCCGAAGGCGTTGTCTCCACCTCTGCCCGCGATGCCTTGGGGGATCGGCTGCTGATCCTGCATCAGGGCTTGGCGGAAGCCTTCGCCAATCTCCAGCCCGATGAGGCGGCCGTTGAAAACACCTATGTCGCACGCAATCCGGAAAGCGCGCTGAAGCTCGGCCAGGCGCGGGGCGTGGTGATGCTCGCACCACGCCTTGCTGGCCTGCCGGTTGCCGAATATGGCGCCATGGAAGTGAAGCGCGCCGTGGTCGGCAATGGCCACGCCGCCAAGGAACAGGTGCAGGCCATGGTGCGCCATTTGCTGCCTGGTGTTGCCTTCCGCCGCGCCGATGCCGCGGATGCACTCGCCATCGCCATCTGCCACGCGCATCATCGGCAAACCCGCGCGAACCTAGCCAAAGGTTACGCCACAGCATGATCGGCAAGCTCACTGGCCGGCTGGATAGCACCCATGAAAGCGGCTGCATCCTGGATGTGAATGGCGTTGGCTATCTGCTTTCCTGCTCTCGCAAGACCCTCGACGCCCTCTCGGCGCGCGAAGGGCCGCAGCACGTGCTGGTCGAAACCCACCTCAGGCAAGACGCCATCACCCTGTTCGGCTTCGCCGATGCGCAAGAACGCGAAGCCTTCCTGGCGCTGATCGAGGTCAAAACCGTGGGGCCGCAAAAAGCCCTCCTGGTCCTCTCCGGCCTCACCCCCACCGAACTCGCCCGCGCCATCGCCGCCAAGGAAAGGAAACGCCTCGGCGCCGTGAAGGGCCTTGGCGCTGCCACCGCCAACCGCATCGTGGACGAACCCGCCATGCAAAAATGGGCGGTCGGACGCACCACCCCCGGCGAAGATGGCGAAGGCGCCATCATTGCCGCGCCCGATGCCAATAGCATCGAAGCAGACGCCATCTCCGCCCTTGTGAACCTAGGCCTGAAACGCCCGGAAGCGACCACCGCCATCACCCGCGCCGCCAAACGCCTGGGCGCTGAGGCCACCCTCAACGACCTCATCCGGGACGGGTTGAAGGAGATGGCGCGGTGATGGGATGGGTCGGCCTGCGGGGGCGCTGCCCCCACGCCCCCGCCGGGGAGACAGTGTCTCCCCGGACCCCGCCAATACGGGGCCGTGTGGGGAGAGGGGCGCGGCGCGCGCGCTGGCCCGGCGCTCCCCCTGTGCCCCTCTCCCCACACGGCCCCATGATGGAGGTCCAGGAGGAGGCATTCCTCCTGGCGGGGGGGCGGGGGGCAGAGCCCCCCGCGGAGCCACCCCACCCATGACCGAGGCCGATCGCCTTTCCAGCCCCGCCCGGCTTGAGGAGGATGGCGCTGAGGTGTCGCTCCGCCCGCAGACGCTGGATGATTTCACCGGGCAGCGTGGCTTGCGCGAGAATTTGCGCGTTTTTATCGGGGCAGCGCGGGCGCGGGCTGAAGCGATGGATCATGTCTTGTTCCATGGCCCGCCGGGTCTTGGGAAGACGACTTTGGCGCAGATTGTGGCGCGTGAATTGGGCGTTGGGTTTCGCGCCACATCGGGGCCGGTGTTGCAGCGTGCCGGTGATCTGGCGGCGATTCTCACGAATTTGCAGCCGCGTGATGTGTTGTTTGTGGATGAGATACATCGGCTGCAGCCGGCGATCGAGGAAACGCTCTATCCCGCGATGGAGGATTTCCAGCTTGATCTGATCATTGGCGAAGGCCCTGCGGCGCGGACGGTGCGGATTGATTTGCCGCCTTTTACCTTGATTGGCGCGACGACGCGGGCGGGGTTGCTGGCGACACCTTTGCGCGATCGCTTCGGCATTCCCTTGCGATTGGTGCTTTATACGCCTGAGGAATTGCTGGGTATTGTCACGCGCGGCGCGCGCAAGCTGGGCTTTGATTTGTCGGAGGATGGCGCGCGGGAGATTGCCAGCCGGTCGCGCGGCACGCCGCGTATTGCGGGGCGGCTATTGCGGCGTGTGCGTGATTTTGCGCTGATGGAAGACAAGGTCGCGGACCGCGCCATGGCCGATGCGGCGCTGCGGCGGTTGGAGGTTGATGCGCTGGGCTTGGACGCGATGGATCGGCGGTATTTGGCGCGCATTGCGGAACACCATAATGGCGGGCCGGTGGGGATTGAAACCTTGGCGGCGGCCTTGGCGGAAAGCCGGGACACGCTTGAGGAAGTGGTGGAGCCTTTCCTTATCCAGGAAGGGCTTGTGTTGCGCACGCCGCGCGGGCGCGTGCTTGGGGATCGCGGCTGGCGGCATTTGGGGCTTAGCCCGCCTGCCGGGGTGCAACCGCTGCTGGATTTGCTTGGGGATCAGGAAGCGTGAGCGCGCCGCATTCATGGCCGCTCCGCGTTTATTTTGAAGATACGGATGCGGGGGGCGTCGCCTATCACGCGCGCTATTTGCATTGGGCGGAGCGTGCGCGGACGGAAGCCTTGCGCGCCATGGGTTTGCCGCATCAGGAAATGATTGCGCGGCATGGTGTCTTCCTCGTGGTGCGGCGGCTTGAAGTGGAGTATCTCCGGCCAGCGCGACTCGACGAATCGGTGGTGGTTGAGACGCATATTCGCCGTGTGACGGGCGTGCAGGTGTGGCTGACCCAGGTGGTGCGGCGTGAGGGCGAAGATGAGGCTTTGGCGGTGCTGGAAGTGCGCCTGGCCTCGGTGGGGCAGGGCGGGGTGAAGCCGGTGCCGCTGCCGGAGCCCTGGCGTTCGGCGCTGCGTGCGGTGGTTGAATCCGCGCCGGGGTGAACAAGATTCTGCCGGGAAAAGGCCGCTTTTTCCGGGCTTTGTGTTTTCAGGTGGCCTTGGCCGCCTTCAATCGCCCCGAAAGGGCGAAGGAGAAGTGGCGTGGATCGTAGCGTGACCACTCAGGCGCTTGGGCAAGTGGCCCATGACATGTCGCTCTGGGGCCTGTTTTTGCAGGCCGATTGGGTTGTGAAAGCGGTGATGATCGGGCTGCTGCTGGCCAGTATTTGGGTCTGGGCGGTGGTGTTCGAAAAAGTCGTCGCCATGCGGCGCGCGAATAAGGCGGCGGATGGGTTTGAGGACCGCTTCTGGTCCGGCGGCAGCCTGGATGAGTTGTTCACGCGCGAAGGTGAGCAACCGACGCATCCGATGGCGGCGGTATTCGGGTCGGCCATGCGTGAATGGCGCCGCAGCGCGGGTGGTGTCAGCTTGCTGGGCGGCGCCAAGGAACGCGTGGAACGCGCCATGGGTGTGACTATCGGGCGGGAAATGGAAAGGCTGGAACGCTGGATGGTGTTTCTGGCGTCGGTCGGTTCGGTCGGGCCTTTCGTAGGGCTGTTCGGCACCGTTTGGGGGATCATGAATTCCTTCTCGGCCATTGCGGGGATGCAGAACACCAGTCTGGCGGTGGTGGCGCCAGGGATTGCCGAAGCGCTGTTTGCCACTGCGATCGGCCTGGTGGCGGCGATTCCGGCGGTGCTGGCATATAATAAAATCAACACGGATTTGGCGCGCTTTGCCGCACGGCTGGAAGGCTTTGCCACTGAATTTGGCGCCATCCTGTCGCGGCAGACGGAAGCGGCGGCGAATGATGGCGGGCCGCGCAGCCCGAATCAGGCGGCGGAATAGGCCATGGGGGCGCAACTTTCTGGCGGGCGCGCTTCCGGGCGTTCGCGGTATCGCCCAATGGCGGAAATCAACGTCACGCCCTTTGTGGATGTGATGCTGGTGCTGCTGATCATTTTCATGGTGGCCGCGCCGCTGATGACGGTGGGCGTGCCGGTGGATTTGCCCAAAACCACTGCCCAGCCGCTCAATCAGGAAACCGAACCCCTGACCATCACGGTCAATCCGGAAGGCAAGATTTTCTTGCAGGAAACCGAAGTGCCTTTGGATGGGCTGGTGCCGCGCCTGCAAGCGATCATGCGCGAACAGCCGCAAGGCGCGCCGGAGCGACGGATTTTTGTCCGTGGCGACAAGGCCATTTCCTATGGCCGCGTGATGGAGGTGATGGGCACCATCGCCGGTGCCGGCTTCACCCGCGTGGCACTTTTGGCTGAACAGCCCGCCGGCCCCCGCCCCGGAACAGCGGCCCCCGCCGCCCGTCCCGCCTCGCAACCGGCGCGCCCGGCAGCACCACCTGCGGCACCCCCCGCCGCGCCACCGCGCCCCGCGCAGCCGCCCCGCGGCTGAGGGCCGGAAGGAGAGAGCCTTGCCCCGGGCCCTGCCCGATAAGCGCCTGAACAAATGGCTGATGGTCTCGGCGGGGCTGCATGTCGCGCTGCTGGCTATCGGGGCCTTGTTCTCGCTTGCGCGATCCATTCCTGAACCGCAGGAACAAGGGATCGCGGTGGAGCTTGTGGCCCCTGGCCCGGCGCAGCTGGCGCGCGCGGATAACCCGGCGCCGGTGCCGGGGCCGACAACGACGCCGACGCCAACCCCGCCGACGCCCGAACCCCCGGCGCCGGAACCGCCACGCAATGCGCCGCCCGAGCCAACCCCGCCGCCGCCACCCCCACCACCCGCGCCTGCCGCCGCACCAACACCCGCGCCGCCAAGCCCCGCCCGACCAACCCCGCCCGCGCCGGCACCGGCGCCGAGCCCGGAGCCTTCACCGGCGCCGCGCGTGACGCCGCAAACCCAAACGCCGCAGCCAACGCCGCCTCAGCCCCAGGCCGCGCAGCCGCCGCGCCCGGAACCGCCTTTGCCCCTGCCGCCGCCGCCTGTGCCGCCGCCGCCCGAGCCATCGCGCCAGGCAGGCACAGGGCAAACGCCGCCTGTGGCGCGGCCGCAGGAGAACAGCACCTCAGTGCAGAATACGCTGGAGCGGCTGCGCGCCCAGCAGCAGCAAGACCGCGCGCCCACAGCGCGGCCCAATCCATCTGGCGCGCCGCGCCAGGGTGGGGGCAACCCAAATCAGACCGGCAATCTGACGCAGGGGGAAATCCGGGCCCTTGGTGAGCAGGTCGGCGAATGCTGGAATGTGGATGCCGGGATGCTCGGCCTTGAAACCATTGTCGTGGAATTGCGCGTGCAGCTTGATGGCCAGGGCAATGTCCGCAATGTGGTGCCGGCGGGCAATATGCCGACCGATCCGCGCGTAAGATCGGTATTCGAATCGGCGCGTCGTGCGCTATTATCGCCGGCATGCAATCCGTTGAAGGTGCCGGCTGACAAGCTGCAAACCGTGATGGCTTCCACTTTTCGCTTCAACCCGCGCGGGCTGGTGCGCTGACTTCAGGATGATGGGTATGACAACAAGACGCTCCCTTCTGCTTGGTGCCGCGGGTGCGGTGACGGTCTCGGCGCTTGCGGGGGCACCTGACGCGGCCTTGGCGCAAGGGGCAGTGATTGACATCACCCGCGCGCGTACCAACCCAATCCCCATCGCCATTCCGGATTTTGCGGGTGTTGGCGACGGCCAGCGTTTCGGGCGCGATATTGCGCGGGTGGTGCAGGATAATTTGCGCAATTCCGGATTGTTCCGCCCCGTGGCGCGCCAGGCCTTCATCCAAACCCCGGAATCCGCCGCGCAAACACCGCGCTTTCAGGATTGGCGCGTGATTGGCGCGCAGGCGCTGACCACCGGGCGCGCCGATATGCAGGGCGGCAATTTGCGCGTCGAGTTTCGCCTTTGGGATGTGCTGCCTGAAACCCAATCGGTGGGCACGGCCTTCACGGCGCCCACCGGCAATTGGCGGCGCATCGCGCATCTGATCTCCGACGTGATCTATGAAAGATTGCTGGGCGAGAAAGGCTATTTCGACACACGCATCGTCTATATTGCGGAATCCGGCCCGCGTGATCGGCGCCTCAGGCGCCTCGCCATCATGGATCAGGATGGCGAAAACAACGCCTTCCTGACCGATGGGCGCGAAGCCGCACTCACGCCGCGCTTTCATCCCTCGGCGGATCGCGTGGCCTTCATGTCCTATCAGGGCCGCGAACAGCCGCGTGTTGTGTTGTTTGATTTGAACACGCGCGGCCAGCAGGTGCTCGGCAATTTTCCGGGCATGACGCTTTCGCCACGTTTCGCGCCGGATGGGCGTTCCGTGGTGCTTTCCGCCATGCGTGGCGGGGATGCGAATATCTATGTGGTGGATTTGGCCAGCCGGCGCGAAAGGCAGATTACAAGCGGCAGCGCGCTTGATGTCAGCCCCGCCTTTTCGCCCGATGGCAATCAGATTGTGTTTAATTCCGATCGCGGCGGCGATCAGCAGCTATACGTGATGGATGCCAATGGCGGGGGCATCCGCCGCATTTCCTTCGGCCGCGGTCGCTACGCCACGCCGGTCTGGTCACCGCGCGGCGATTTGATTGCCTTCACCCGTTTCGGTGGCGGCAGTTTTGCCATTGGCGTCATGCGCCCCGATGGCTCGGGTGAGCGTATTTTGTCCGAAGGCTGGAAGATGGAAGCGCCAAGCTTTGCACCGAATGGCCGCATGTTGGTCTTTGGTCGGGAAACCCGCGCCACGGATGCGCGCGGTGGCGGCTATTCGGCGCGCATCCACACCATAGACATCGCAGGCTTCAATGAACGCCCCCTGCCGACGCCAACCGATGCGACTGATCCGACATGGTCCCCTTTGCTTTCCTGAAGGTTTTGGCTTGACCTTAGCGGGTCGAGCCTTTACCGCACCGCACAAAGTTATGATTTCCCTGAAAGGAAACCAGTCATGAAGTTGAAATTCCTTGCTATTGCCGGTCTTGCGCTGCTCGCCGCCTGCTCCAGGTCGGACAATAGCAGCAGCGCGGGCGCTGGGATGGGGGGCGCGGGTAATATCCGCCCCGGCAGCCAGGAAGATTTGGTCGCCAATGTGGGTGACCGCATCTTCTTTGACTTTGATCGCAGCAATATCCGCGCCGATCAGCGCCCGGTCCTGGACCGTCAGGCGGAATGGATGGGCCGCCACCCGCAAGTACAGGTCGTGGTTGAAGGCCATACCGATGAACGCGGCACGCGTGAATACAACCTGGCCCTTGGTCAGCGCCGCGCCAATTCCACCCGCGATGCGCTGGTGGCAGGCGGTGTGAATGGCTCGCGCATTTCCACCATCTCCTTCGGCAAGGATCAGCCGGCGGCACTCGGTTCGGATGAAAGCGCCTGGGCGCAGAACCGCCGCGCTGTCACCGTCGTTCGCTGAAGGAAGGGGCGCGGCTTCGGTCGCGCCGCTTGAAGACCATGGCAGGCATCACCCCGGTTTTCCGTCTTGCGCTTCTGGGCCTTGGATTGGCGCTTGCAACGCCTGCTGAGGCCCAGGTGGAAAGCCGTGAAGGCATTGTGCTGCAAAACCAGATCCTGGATTTGCGGCGGGAGATTGATGCGCTGCGGCGCGGCGGTGGCGCCGTGCCTGCGCCAAGCGCGCCAGCGCGCGGGTCCGCCGCTTCGGGCGATTTGGTGCAGCAATTGCTGGGTCGTGTGCAGGAGCTTGAGGAAGAAAATCGCCGTCAGCGTGGCCAGCTTGATGTGGCCGAGAACAATGACCGGCAATTGCGCGCCGAGATGGAAAAGCTGCGCGGCGATCTAGATTTCCGCCTGCAAGCGCTTGAAAGAGGAACTGGCCGCCCGGCCGCCCCGCGCCCTCCTCAGCCGGGGCCGGCGGCGCCAGCCCCGCCAGCCCCGGCACCCTCCAACGCCCCTAGAAACGCTGAAAAGGCCATTACGGATGGTCAGGCCGCGCTTGCCCGGCGCGAATTTGCCGTGGCCGAGGCCGCCGCGCGGGAGGCGATCCGCGCCCGCCCCGGTGCCCGCGCCCAGGATGCGCATTTGCTGCTGGGCGATGCGCTGATGGGCAAGCGCGATTTCCAGAATGCTGCGCTCGCCTATGACGAGGCCTTTAGCCGCAACCGCCAGGGCGCCCGCGCGCCAGAGGCGATGATCAGCCTTGCCAATGCCTTCCAGGGTTTCGGCGCCAGGCGGGAAGCCTGTGAGACTTTGGATAATCTGCGCTCCAACTTCCCCAATCTCTCTGGCCCGCAGGCGCAGCGCGCCGCCGATAGCCGCCGCCGCGCGCAATGCCGGTGAGATAGCCCCATGGGGATAGGCGGCTTCCAGCCCTGAGCCTGCCCGTCAGCGCGGCGGAATTCGCCGCCGCCATGGCGCCGCTTGGGCCATTTGGCGCGCCGCCATCCCTTGCAGTCGCGGTTTCGGGCGGGCCGCATAGCCTTGCGGCTGCCTTGCTGGCGCGGGATTGGGTGGCGGCGCGGGGTGGGCGGGTGGTGGCCCTGGTCGCGGATCATGGGCTGCGCCCTGAAAGCGGGGCCGAGGCGGATCATGTGATGGCGCTTTTGGCCAAGGCCGGAATTGAAGCGGAATGCCTACGGCTTGCCCTGCCCGGAGGCGCGCGGATGCAGGAACGTGCGCGCGCGTCGCGGCTGGCGGCGCTGACCGAAGCCGCGACGCGCCATGGCTGCCCCTGGCTGCTGCTGGGGCATCATCGCGGCGATCAGGCGGAAACCCTGGCCTTTCGGGCTTTGCGCGGCAGCGGCGCGGCGGGGCTTGCCGCCATGGCGCCGCTGCGCGTGGCGCCTGATTGCCTGATCCTGCGCCCGCTTTTGGTTTTTGCACCTGCCCGGCTGGAAGCGGTGGTGGCTGCTGCTGGTCTGGCCCCCGTGCGCGATCCTTCCAATGAAAATCCACGCTTTGCGCGCATCCGGCTGCGCCAGGCTTTGGGCGACCCGCGCGGGGAAGGCGAGGGGGTGCGCGCGCTTGCCGAAGCGGCACAGGCTTTCGCCCACCGCCGCGCCCGGCAGGAGGCCGCGCTGCTGGCCCGGCTGGCGGCAGCGGCGGAGATTCACCCGGAAGCCTATGCCTGGCTGGATCCCAAGGCGCTTGGCACCGATGCGCTTGGCGTCGCAGCGCTGGCGCGGCTGATCGGCCTGATCGGCGGCGCTGCCTGGCCGGTGCCCATCGCGGCCACGGCGGCGCTGCTGGCGCGCGGCGGGGGGAGCCTTGCTGGCGCCTGGGTCCGCCCCGGCGCTGGCGGACGTTGGCTGGTGGTGCGTGACCCCGGCCTGATTGCCCCCGCCCAGCCCTGGCAGCCGCGTTTGTTCTGGGATGGGCGCTTCCGGCTGAGCGGCCCGGCCCGCCCTGGCTGGTCCTGCGCTGCCTTGGGGGAGGCAGCGTCCGGCTTGCGGGGGCTGGCCTCAATCCCCCTGCCGGCACTCCGCGCCCTGCCAGCGCTTTGGGATGAAAAGGGAAAGCTGGCGGTCCTGCCCGGCCTGTTCTATGCTAAAGGCGTGGAAGCGGCAGCTTGGCGCATGGTCTTTGCCCCCCAGGGCGGTGGCCTGCCCGCTGGCTGACCCTCGCTTTTGCGGCTGGAAGATTTCACGCGGGCCATTCAAGATGCGTGAAGCGTCACTATGTAAGCTGGCAGCGCGTGGCGGATGACGCCACTTGGCTCCTGAAGATGGAAGGGTCGCGGTGAATAATTTCAGCCGGAACATGGCTTTATGGGTTATCGTGGCGCTGCTTTTGGTGGCGTTGTTCAACCTGTTTCAACCGAGCGGCTCCAGCCGCCCTAGCTCCTCTCAAGTCGCCTATTCGGACTTCCTGAATGAGGTGCAGGCCGGCCATGTGCGCGATGTGACCATTCAGGGCCGCACCCTGACGGGGCAACTCAGCGATGGGCGCCAATTCACGACCTATACCCCGGAAGACCCGGCGCTGATTTCGCGCCTGACGGAAAAGGGCGTGCGCGTGGTGGCTAAGCCCGAGGAGGCCGAGGTCAATCCGCTACTGCATTACCTGGCGTCCTGGTTCCCAATGCTGCTGCTGATTGGCGTGTGGATTTTCTTCATGCGCCAGATGCAGGGCGGTGGTGGGCGCGCCATGGGTTTTGGCAAATCCCGCGCCAAGCTGCTGACGGAAAAGCAGGGCCGCGTCACGTTTGATGATGTCGCCGGCATTGATGAAGCGAAGGCGGAGCTTGAAGAAATTGTCGAATTCCTGCGCGATCCGCAGAAATTCCAGCGCCTGGGCGGCAAGATCCCGAAGGGCGTGCTGCTTGTGGGCCCACCCGGTACCGGTAAGACCTTGCTGGCGCGGTCCATCGCGGGCGAAGCCAATGTCCCCTTCTTCACCATTTCCGGTTCGGATTTTGTGGAAATGTTTGTGGGTGTTGGTGCATCCCGCGTGCGTGACATGTTCGAACAGGGCAAGAAGAACGCGCCTTGCATCATCTTCATTGACGAAATTGACGCGGTGGGGCGGCATCGTGGCGCCGGGCTTGGCGGCGGCAATGATGAACGCGAACAGACACTCAATCAGATGCTCGTCGAAATGGATGGGTTCGAAAGCAATGAGGGTGTGATCCTGATTGCGGCTACCAACCGCCCGGATGTGCTTGATCCCGCTTTGCTGCGCCCTGGTCGTTTTGACCGGCAGGTTGTGGTGCCGAACCCCGATGTGAATGGGCGTGAGAAAATCTTGCGTGTGCATATGCGCAAGGTGCCTTTGGCTTCCGATGTGGACCCCAAGGTGATTGCGCGCGGGACGCCTGGTTTTTCGGGTGCTGATCTTGCCAATCTGGTGAATGAAGCCGCCTTGCTTGCGGCGCGCACCGGGCGGCGTACGGTTGGCATGGCGGAATTTGAAGCCGCCAAGGACAAGGTGCTGATGGGCGCCGAAAGGCGCAGCCTTGTGATGTCTGAGGCCGAAAAGCGGATGACCGCCTATCATGAAGCGGGCCATGCGTTGGTGGCGATGAATGAGCCGGAATGTGACCCGGTGCATAAGGCGACGATCATTCCGCGTGGCCGCGCGCTTGGCCTGGTGATGTCGCTGCCTGAAGGCGACCGGTATTCCAAGCACAAGTCCAAGCTGAAGGCGGAACTCGCTATGGCGATGGGTGGGCGCGTGGCGGAAGAACTGATTTTCGGCCCGGATAAGGTCAGCAACGGCGCTTCGGGTGACATCAAGATGGCGACCAATCAGGCGCGCATTATGGTGACCGAATGGGGTATGAGCGACAAGCTTGGCATGATCGCCTATGGCGATAATAGCCAGGAGGTTTTCCTCGGGCATTCCGTCACGCAGACAAAGAATGTATCCGAAGAAACCGCGCGGGTGATTGATGCCGAGATTCGCGGCATTATTGATGCCGCCTATGCACGGGCGACACATATCCTGACTGAGCATATGGATGAACTCCATCTGCTGGCAAAGGGCCTGCTGGAACATGAAACGCTCAGCGGCGATGAAATCCGCCAAGTGATCAAGGGTGAACCCGTGGTGCGCAATCGCCCGGATGAACCGGTGAACCAGGGCCGTGGTAGTGTGCCAAGCTCTGGCCGCCCGACCATGCGTCCCGGCGGGCTTTCTCCGGGCGCGGCGCCTGCCACTTGATCTGTGACTGCTGAACGCTGGTTGCATCCGCTGGGCCTGCTGTCAGGCCCAGCCGCGTTTCGGGCCATTGGTGAAGGTCAGGCGCTGCCCTTGCAGGGGGGCGATCTGGCCTTTTCCTTGGCGCGGCTGATTCAAGATGGCCGCGAAGTAGCAACCCTACCTGTAGCCGCGTTGCCGGAAGAATGGAGTGATGAGATTGAAGCGGTAACGGCGCGGCCTCTGCCCTTCGCCGGGCTTGCCGTGGCGCGGCCTTTGGTGATGGGCATTCTCAACGTCACGCCCGATAGTTTTTCTGATGGCGGGCGGCATTTTGATCCCAGCGCCGCAATTGAAGCGGGCCATGCCATGCTGGAAGCGGGTGCGGATATCCTGGATGTGGGCGGCGAATCAACTCGGCCCGGCGCGGCGCCTGTCCTCCCGGATGAGGAAATCGCCCGCGTCATCCCCGTGGTGCGTGAATTGGCCAAGGCCGCGCCGGTCAGCATTGATACGCGCCATGCGGCGACCATGCAGGCGGCCTTGGAAGCTGGCGCTGAAATCATCAATGACGTGACCGCGCTGCGGCATGATCCGGCGGCGGTGGATTTGCTCGCGCGCACGCAAACACCGATTGTCTTGATGCATATGCCGGGCACTGACCCGCGCGATATGCAAGCCAAGGCTGATTACACCGATGTGGTCTTGGAAGTGGCGCGTTTTCTGCGTGATCGTGTCGCCACACTGGAAGCGCTTGGCATTGCGCGCGCACGGATCGCGATTGATCTCGGCATCGGCTTTGGCAAGACCATGGCGCATAACCTTGCCCTGATCGAAGCCCTGCCGATCCTGGCGCAGATTGGCTGCCCCATCATGCTGGGGGCATCGCGCAAGCGCTTCATCGGCACGCTATCGGGTGTGGAGCAGGCCGAAGCGCGCCTGGCCGGCAGCCTGGCCGTTGCTTTGGCAGGTGCGGCGCGGGGTGCGGCGATATTGCGCGTGCATGATGTGGCGGAAACCATTCAGGCGCTTGCCGTCTGGCAGGCTTGCGCGAATGGCCGGGCTGGGTAACGGGGCATCCCCATGAAGCAAATGCATCTTGGCGCCTTCATGCGCCCCGTCAGCATCCATACCGCCTGGTGGCGCCACCCGGATTCAGCGCCGGAGGCGAATTTCAGCTTGAAGCATCTGGTGCACTGCATCCAAACCCTGGAACGCGGCAAGTTTGACGCCTTCTTCATGGCGGATCATTTGGCTGTGCTGAACATGCCGATCGAGGCGCTGAAGCGCAGCGGCACCGTCACATCCTTTGAGCCCTTCACGCTGTTATCCGCGCTTGCGATGGTAACGGAACGGATTGGGCTGATCGCGACAGCCTCCACCACCTATGATGCGCCCTATCACATCGCGCGGCGCTTTGCGTCACTTGATCACATCAGCGGCGGGCGCGCGGGGTGGAATATCGTCACCACCTCCAACCCCGATGCGGCGCGCAATTTCGGCATGACCGAACACATGGACCATGCCGAACGCTATGCGCGTGCGCGTGAGTTTCATGATGTGGTGACCGGGCTTTGGGACAGTTTCGCGGAAGATGCCTTCATTCGGGATAAGGAAAGCGGCATCTTCTGGGACCCCGCGCGGATGCATAAGCTTGATCACGAGGGCAGATATCTTTCCATCACCGGGCCGTTGAACATCGCGCGCCCGGTGCAGGGCTGGCCCGTGATTGTGCAGGCCGGCGCTTCGGACTCAGGCCGGCAACTCGCCGCCGAAGTGGCTGAGATGATCTTCGCCGCCGGCGGCCCCATGGCCGATGCGCGCGCCTATTACGCCGATATCAAATCCCGCGCGGCCAAGGCTGGGCGCGATCCGGCAATGATCAAAATCCTGCCCGGCGCCTTGGTGACGGTGGCGGAGTCCGATAAAGCCGCACGGGAAAAACGCGCGCACTTGGATAGCTTGGTGCATCCCGATAGCGGCATGGGCGCGCTTTCGATAGCGCTTGGCGTGGATGCGCGCGGCTTTGATCTGGATGCGCCGCTGCCCGACATCCCTGAGACCAATCAAAGCCAAAGCGGGCGCCAACGCGTGCTGGAACGCGCACGGCGCGACAAGCTGACGGTGCGGCAATTGGCCGTGGCGCTTGGCGGCTATGGTGGGCTTTCCTTCACCGGCAGCGCCGAAAGCGTCGCGGATGAGATGCAAGCCTGGCTGGAAGCCGAAGCCTGTGATGGCTTCAACATCATGTTCCCGACCATCCCAGGCGGGGTTGAGGATTTCGTGCGCCTGGTCGTGCCCGAATTGCAACGGCGCGGGATATTCCGGCGGGAATATGCGGGGACGACGTTGCGGGAGCATTTGGGGCTACCGCGCCCGCGGAACCAGTTTTTTTGAGACCGAGACTTTTGCAAATCATTGAATGGCCCAGGTGTTTCAAACTACACTGCTAACCACGACCAAAGGCGACAGGCTTCGCCTCAACAAGCGGGAGACAAATATGCTTCAGAGACGACACCTGCTCGGCGGCGCGGCAGCGCTTCCCTTCGCGTCCATCGGCGCGCCGGCCATCGCACAAGCACCGCGCGTGCTGCGCTATGTGCCGCACGCCAATCTGCCGAATATTGACCCCTTCACCAATACCGCCTTCGTCGCGCGCGACCATGCCTTCCTGGTCTATGACCAGCTCTATGGCATGGATGACAAGTTCCAGCCGCGCCCGCAAATGGTCGAAGGCCATGTTGTTGAGAATGACGGCAAGACCTGGCGTTTCACGTTGCGCGAAGGGCTGAAATTCCACGACAATACGCCGGTGCGCGGGCGGGATTGCATCGCCTCCATCCGGCGCTGGGGCCGGCGTGATGCCTTCGGCCAGGTGCTGATGGCCCGCGTTGCCGAGCTGGTTGAAGTCAGTGACCGCGTTTTTGAAATCCGCCTGACCGCGCCCTTCCCGAAAATGCTCGATTGCCTGGCGAAGGTCACCACAAGCTGCCTATTCATCATGCCGGAACGGCTCGCGAATGTTGATCCCTTCACGAATATCACGGAAGCGGTGGGCAGCGGGCCTTATCGCTTCATCCAGAATGAATGGGTGCCGGGCTCCATGCTCGCCTATGCGCGCAATGCGGATTATGTGCCGCGCCAAGAAGCGCCTTCCATGACCGCCGGCGGCAAGGTGACGCATTTTGACCGTGTGGAATGGCGGATCATTCCGGATGCCAGCACTGCCTCTGCCGCGCTGCAATCGGGTGAAATTGACTGGTGGGAACAGCCGACCGCAGATTTGTTCCCGCTTTTCATGCGCGGTGCTGCGGCGCGCAATATCCAGGTGGATATCATCAATGACACGGGGCTGATCGGGATTTTCCGCCCGAATCATATGGCCGCACCCTTCAATAACCCCGCCGTGCGCCGCGCCGTGCTGACGGCGATCAACCAGATGGATTTCATGACCGCGGTGATTGGCACCGCGGGCGTGGAGGGCCGGGCTGATCTCCGCCGTGAAGGCATTGGTTATTTCGCGCCGGAAAGCCCGATGGCGAGCAATATCGGCATGGAACGCATGCGCAAAAGCATTGATGCCGCGCGCGCCGAATTGCAGGCCGCCGGCGCCATGGGCCAGCGGCTTGTGCTGCTGAATGCAACCGATCTGGCTTCGATCAACGCCGCCACGCTTGTCGGCGCTGATCTCTTCCGCCGCATGGGCTTCAATGTGGATTTGGTCAGCACGGATTGGGGCACGCTGGTCGCCCGCCGCGCCAGCCGCAATCCGCTGGAACAGGGTGGCTGGTCCGGCTTCTTCACCTTCTGGTCCGGGATTGACCATTGGAATCCCGCAAGCCACGCCTCCATCCGTGGCCATGGGGAGAATGCCTGGCCGGGCTGGCCGACCATCCCGGCCTTGGAAGCGCAGCGCGATGCCTGGTTCAATGCGCCGGATGCGGCAGCGGAAGCGGCAGCGGGCAGAGAGATGCAGCGCATCGCCTTTGAAGAAGTGCCCTATGTGCCGACGGGCATGTATTACCAGCCCACCGCCTATCGCCGGAATCTGACCGGGATGCTCAAGGGCCAGCCGCCGCTGTTTTGGAATATCCGGCGGGCATAAGGCTTGCCCGGTCGCGCCTGGATTTGTCGGGCGCGGCCGGGTTTCACCCGGCGGGACTGCCGGGCTATAATGCGAAAATGAGCGAGACACCCCCGGCCCGTAAGCTTTTCGGCACTGATGGCATTCGCGGCAAGGCTAATGCCGCGCCGATGGATGCCGCTACCGCCTTGCGGCTAGGCCAGGCGGCGGGCAGCTATTTCAATCGCGGGAATCACCGCCATCGCGTGGTGATCGGCAAGGATACCAGGCTTTCCGGCTATATGCTGGAACCGGCGCTGACCGCTGGCTTCATCGGCGCGGGCATGGATGTGGTGCTGGTCGGGCCATTGCCCACGCCGGCCATTGCGCTGCTGACGCGTTCACTCCGCGCGGATTTGGGGGTGATGATCAGCGCCTCCCATAACCCCTATGAGGATAACGGCATCAAGCTATTCGGCCCGGATGGGCTGAAGCTGACCGATGATCAGGAAGCGGAGATCGAAGCGCTGATGGCGGGCGATCTGGCAGCTTCCCTGGTGCCGCCGGCGCGGCTTGGGCGTGCCAGCCGGCTGGAAGATGCGCCGGGGCGCTATATTGAAGCGGCCAAGGCATCCTTCCCGCGCGGGCAGACCTTGGATGGGCTGCGCATTGTGGTGGATTGCGCCCATGGCGCCGGGTATCGCGTGGCCCCCACCGTGCTGTGGGAATTGGGGGCCGAGGTGATCCCCATCGGCGTCGCCCCCGATGGCTTCAATATCAATAAGGCGGTGGGTTCCACCGCGCCGGCGGCATTGGCCATTATGGTGCGCGAACGCCAGGCGCATCTGGGCATCGCGCTGGATGGCGATGCGGATCGGCTTGTTCTGGTGGATGAGGCCGGGCAGGTGATTGATGGCGATCAGATCCTGGCCCTCATCGCGCGTTCCTGGCACGCGCAGGGCCGGCTGACCGGGGGCGCGGTGGTGGCTACCGTCATGTCCAATATGGGGCTGGAACGCTTCCTCGCGGCGCGCGGTCTTGGCTTGCTGCGTACTGCGGTTGGCGACCGCTATGTGGGTGAGAAGATGCGCGAAGCCGGCTGCAATCTGGGCGGCGAGCAATCCGGCCATGTGATCATGCCGGAATTTGGCACCACCGGGGATGGCTTGATCGCGGCCTTGCAGGTGCTTTCCGTGCTGGTCGAGGAAAAGCGCCCGGCGAGCGAGGTGTTGCGCTGCTTCGCGCCCCTGCCGCAGCGTTTGGTGAATGTGCGCTATGCCGGGGCCTCGCCCTTGGGGAAGCCTGTGGTGGCCCAAGCGATTGCGGCGGAAGAAGCCGCGCTTGGCGCGCGGGGCCGCGTGCTGATCCGCCCTAGTGGCACCGAACCGGTGATCCGCGTGATGGCGGAAGCCGAGGAAGAAACCCTGGTGGAAGGCGTGGTCGGGCGCTTGGCTGATCTGATCAAAGCCGAGGCGCGCGCGGCATGAAGGGGCGTGTGCTGATCATTGCCGGGTCCGATTCTGGGGGCGGGGCGGGGATTCAGGCGGACCTTAAGGCCGTGACCGCCCTCGGCGCCTTTGGCATGACGGCGATTACGGCGCTGACGGCGCAAAACACGCTTGGCGTGCATGGCGTATTGCCCGTGCCACTGGAATTCCTGCGCCAGCAGATTGCGGTGGTAATGGATGATCTGGGCGCGGATGCGCTGAAAACCGGGATGCTGGCCGATAGCGCGACGATTGAAGCCGTGTGTGACGAAATCACCGCCCGTGCGGCTGGCCTGCCTTTGGTGGCCGACCCGGTGATGGTCGCGAAAGGCGGGCACCCTTTGCTGGTGCCCGAAGCCGCCGAGACGCTGAAGCGCCGCGTTTTGCCTATTGCCACCGTCCTCACCCCCAATTTGCCGGAGGCCGAGGCGCTATGTGGCTTTGCCATTGCCGATGTCGGCGCCATGCACCAGGCGGCCAAGGCGCTGCTGGCGCTTGGCCCCAAAGCCGTGCTGCTAAAGGGCGGGCATTTGCCGGGGGATGAGGTAGTGGATTTGCTCGCCACCGGGACGCGGATGGAAGTGTTTCGCGACCGCCGCATCCAGACCCGCCACACCCATGGCACGGGCTGCACCTTGGCGAGTGCGGTGGCGGCAGGCTTGGCGCAGGGGTTGTCGCTCAGGGATTCGGTAATGCGTGCCAGGGCCTATGTGAGGGCGGCCATTGCTAGTGCGCCGGGTTATGGTGCTGGCCACGGGCCGCTTGACCATGCCGTGACCTGCGATCCTGGGATTCTGCGCTGAATTTACGTTCCAGACCGGTTTTCTTCAGGATTTGTTAATCTTTTCCGGCGCATTAATCACCTTCTAATTTGGAAGGCCGTCAAAATGAGTGGCTCTCTTAGCGCCTCCCTCGTGGCAGGTTTGTTTGGCCAACAGGGTCGAACCTCGCTGCTGCTCCCCTTTGGTAACGCTGCGCCCGCGGCCAGCGCCGGGGAAGCCGTGGCCGCCTTCCGTCGCGTCACCAAAGCTGGTGAGGAGGAAAAAGGCCTCATCCGCGAAAGGAAGGACAGCGTCACGCTGACCGCTTTGGGGCAATTTCGACAGGCCTTGGACTCGGCGCCGAATATTGACAAGGCGCTATCCGATCCCCGCGTCTTGAAGGTGTTGATGCCGGCCCTTGGCCTGCCGGATCAGGTTGGCAACCCCGGGCTGGTCAGGCGCGCCTTGCTGTCCGACCCGAACGACCCCAAGGGCGTTGCGGCGCAGCTTGGCACCACCTGGAAGAACGCCGCCGCCACGCTGAATCTGAAAGCGACCACCACGCCCAAGACTGTGGCCTTTCAAGGGCTGACGGATCGGGAAACCACAGCGGTGGCCCAGCAATTGCGGATTGGTGAAGCGGTGCTGACCGCCCCGGCCAGCCGTGCAGCGGCACCTAAACCCAGGGCTTTTGACGGGCTGCAAGACAAGGTGACTAGCGCCTTGATTGGGCGGTTGCGTCCCGGTGAGGAATTGGTCGCGGCTCGTGCTCGGCGTGAGGTGGAGCAGGTTGCCGCGCTGACAGCGGTAGCTATTCGGCAGGCAGAAGTGCCGGCAGATGGCCTTCCGACCTTAGCCAAGGACGCGCTGAAGCAAATGGCGGACCTCATCAAGGGCGGATCCTTCGAAGCCGCGCTTGCTGTTGTTGATGATACGTTGACGGCCCTTGATGGCGCTACGGGACTCACGCCTGATCAATTGCGCCAGTCCCGCATCGCGCTGCTGGAGGGCGGTATCACGCTTGAACAGATGCGCCGTGATGCATTCGGTGTTGCGAAGCGCTTTGAACAGTTGATTGCCATTGATTGGCCAAGCGGTGCCGCTTGGGCACCTGCCTACAAAACTAAGCTTGATGCATTCCACAAGGAGGGTGTGGACAAGAATTTGAATTTCTCGCTTGAAGTGGCCGTTGCCATGGCGCGGCGGATGCAAGACACCGCGCTCAATGTCGGCGAAATTGATTTGGCGAAGACCTATGCCGATACATCGCAGACCGTGCTGAATACGCGGGATGGTCGGCCAACCAAGGCACCGATTGAGGGAGTACCGTCTGCGCGCATTACCCAGGCGGATGCGACAAAGCTTTTGGACACAATGAAGGGTGCGGCACCGCCCAATATCCCGCGTGCGCAGATTGAGGTGAATTATGCCGCGGGCGCCGCACTCGGCGCCATCAAGATGGCGGAAACGCCCGTCTTTGGCATGCCGACTCTCGCCAGCCAGGCCTTGAAGGATATTGCAAGTCTGACGCGGACGGGCACCTATGGTTCCGCCATTGAGCGTGCGGATGAAGCCATCGCCGCCATCGCCGGTCACACTACTATGCCGGCGGCCTCGAAGCGCCTTGGCACAGCCGCCTTACTTGAAGTCAGCGCCTTGATTGAACAAGTGCGCCGCAATGCGCCGGGGGTGGCCGAACGGCTTGAGAAATTGGCCGCGCTTGACACACCCATCGGTGCCGTACGCTCCAAGGATTTCCAAACGCGGCTTGAGAATTTCCACAAGGACGGCATCAATGGTAATGTGAACTTCGCCCTGGAGATCTCTGTCGCCATGGCGGATCGCATGCAAATCGAGGCGACCACGCTGGATGAAACCCTTCAGGCGCAATCGCTGGTGAACCGTTCGCGCCAGGTATTGAAAGGTCGTGATGGGCTGCCGCTTTCAACCGCAGCGGGGCTGCAGCAAACGCGCATCTTTCCCTTCGATGGCGATAAGATCGTAACATCCATGAAGGCGGGGCTTCGCCTTGGCAGTCTTTCTGATCCAAAGATGCTTGAAGTTCTGTCCAATGGGTTCACTAAATATGAGTATCGTACAGGGCTGAGCGCAACCAATCCAGGCATGGCGAACGCCATTTATTTTAGTGAAAATGCGAAAACCGTGAAATCGGCCTATGATATCCTTGGCAATGGTGTGATGCGCCGTGTGGTCATGGGGGCGCTCGGCCTGCCGGATCAGATTTCCATCCAGCCGGTAGAAACCCAGGCAAGGGCCGTCACCTCACGCCTGAAACTTGTGGATTTGCAGGACCCGACCAAGGTGCGTGCCATTGCTGAGCGCTACCTGATGGCAGAAGCTGACAAGGCGGCGGCAAAAGCGGCCAATGCGTCCAATGATCCTTTTGCGATGATATCAAGCCTTTCCATCAAGGTGTGATGGCGCATTTGCTGCGTGGGTGCTGAGCTTCTATCGTCCAGTCTCATGAAGCTTTCTTTTTTCCTGATTGATGCCTTCACCACCCGCCCCTTCGCGGGCAATCCTGCCGCGGTAGTGCCGCTTGAAGCGGCGCTGCCCGATCGCGTCATGCAGGCCATGGCGGCCGAGCATAATCTTTCCGAAACCGCCTTCGTCATGCGCGAAGGCGCTGGCTGGCGGCTCCGTTGGTTCACGCCGAAGGCCGAGGTGGAAATGTGCGGCCATGCGACGCTTGCGACCGCCTTGGTGCTGGCGCGTGAATTGGGACAGGTGCCGCCCTTCACCTTCCAAACCTTGTCTGGCCCGCTGGTGGTGGAAGCCGATGGGCCGCACTTCATTCTTGATTTTCCGGCGCGGCTTTCAGAACCAGCGACACCGCCGGATGGCCTTGCCGCGGCATTGGGTGCCATGCCACGTGAAGTGCATCACGCGCGTGATTGGATTTGCGTCATGGAAAGCGCCGAACAGGTCGCAGCGCTTGCGCCCGACCATGCGGCGCTGGCCGCACTTCCGGGTGCTGAACGCGTGATCGTCACGGCAGCAGGCGGGGATGGGGTGGACATCACTTCCCGTTTTTTCGCGGTGAAGGTCGGCGTGCCGGAAGACCCGGTGACGGGCACCGCGCATGTGCAGCTTGTGCCCTTCTGGGCCGCGCGACTGGGGCGCAAATCCTTGGTGTGCCGCCAAGCCAGTGCGCGTGGCGGCACGCTTTGGTGCGAATGGCACGACGACCGCGTGCGCATGGCGGGCGATGCCGTGCTTTACGCCAAGGGCGAAATCCACCTGCCGGATGGGATGTAGCCTGGTCCCAAGCCGGCAGATCAAAACCTACCCCCCAATCTCCCCGCCATCCTTTTTCACAATGGCAATCACGGCAGGACGCGGCGGCACGCCTTCGGCGAAATCCGGCCAGCGGGTGGAAGGCCGTTCAAAGGTGGAGCCGGAATCCTCACCCGGATGCTGGATCGCCAGGAAAACGGTCTTGCTGTCCGGCGTGAAAAGGGGGCCGCAGACTTCCGCCCCGGTCGGCGCCTGATAGAAAAGCCGCGTCAGCGCGCGGCCATGGCCAGAGGTATCGGCACCGTAAAGCCCATCCGCCACACCTGCGGCAGAAGGCGCACCATCGGTTGCAATCCAGATGCGGCCCTTGCTGTCAAAGGCGCAATTATCCGGGCAGGAAAGCCAGCCGCGATCCGATGTGGCGCGATGATAGCGCGTGCCGGGATCAATCCCTGGCGCGCCGGCCATCAGGAACAAGCCCCAGCGCATTTCGCGCGCGGCGTGATCCACACGCGGCGTGCCAGCGCCTGGAGGGATTATTTCCACCACATGGCCATGCTGATTATTGGCGCGCGGATTGGCGGCATTCAACTGATCCGCACGGCGATTGCTGTTATTCGTCAGCAGCACATAAACGCGCCCCGTGGCGGGGTTGGGCTCCACATCCTCAGGCCGATCCATCGGCGTGGCACCCAGCAGGCTCGCGGCCTGGCGGGTGTGGATCATGACATCCGCTTGGGTGTGGAAGCCATTGGCCGGCGTCAGCGGCCCCTGGCCCTGCACCAGATCAAGCCATTCCACCCGGCCATCATCATGGAATTTGGCGACCGAAAGCACGCCATCATCCAACAAATTCCGATTGGCGGCGCGATCATTCGGGTTCCAGGGCCGTGCGGTGACGAAGCGATAGACGAAATCAAACCGCTCATCATCGCCCATATAGATCACCACGCGCCCATCGGCATTGATCGCGTGATGGCAGCCTTCATGCTTGAAGCGGCCAAGCGCGGTGCGCTTCACCGGCACGCTTTGCGGATCATGCGGATCGAATTCGACAATCCAGCCGAAGCGGAAGGCCTCATTCGGTTCCTTTTCCACATTGAAACGATCAATATGCCGGGGCCAGGAATAGGAAGCCTCATTGCGGATGCCATAGCGGCGGAAGCTTTCGGCATGCGGGGTCTTGGCGATATCGCCCCCGAAATAGAGGTTGAAGTTTTCCTCAGCGGTCAGCACGGTGCCCCAGGGCGTATTGCCGCCGGCGCAGTTATTCAGCGTGCCGAGCACCTGCCGCCCCGTGGGATCGGCCTTGGTCTTCAGCAGATCATGCCCGGCGGCGGGGCCGGAAATCTGCACCGGCGTCGCGGTGGTGATGCGGCGATTGAAGCGGCTATCCTTCACATAGCCCCATCGGCCATTCTCCTTGCGGATTTCCACCACCGAAAGCCCATGGGCCATGATTTCGGCTTCCGCCTGTTCGGCAGTGACGCGCTGGCGGGAAGCGCTGCCACTGCCAAGCCCGCCCCACATCAGCCCGGGATTGGTGTATTCATGATTGACCACCAAAAGCCCGTGATCGCTGCCCTTGCTCCCTTGCGGCAGTGGGAAGAAATCGAGGTAGTCGTTGTTGTAGCCAAATTGCAAGGCCTGCGCGGCGGGCGTGGTGCGGCCCGCTTCGAAAGCAGGCGCGCCCGGCAGTACAGGGTCACCCCAGCGGATGATGGTTTGCACTTCATACCCATCCGCCACCGAATCGCGCTGCGCCAGGGCGCGCGGCGGTTCGCTGAAGGTCAGGCTGGAAGGGCCGCCGGAGAGCGGCACCGCAGTTTGCGCCTTGGCGTCACCGGCGAGAGCCGCCGAAAGCGCTGCCAGGGCGGCGGCGGAGCTCAACAGGCCGCGCCTGCCATAGCGGGCTTCGATGATTTCGGCGATCGGGGTTTTAGGGGCGGGATTGCTGCCGATGTTTTCAATTTCGTCGAAGGCTTCGAAATCATTCGCTTGGGGGGTAATCTGCGCCATGGTGAGCTCCCGTTCCGGCTGGGTTTGTGCTGGACAACGACTTAGGCGGGCGGCACGGCGGCAAAAAGCCGTGAATTGTGAAGCTTTCGCGACATCGTGCCTTAGCCGCTATGGCTCAACGCCACCACCCCGCCACGCGGCGGCTCACCACCACGGAAATGCGGCCAACGGCTGCGCGGTGTTGCGAATTGCGCGCCCATGCCGGCGCCGGGATGCGCCACGCCGGCGATCCAGGTGGCAGCGCCCGGCACCGCCGCCACGCCCCCAAGCGCCGCACCGATGGGCACGGCATAGGCGAAGCGTGGCTCACCGCGCGCGGCACCTTCCAGCGGCAGCACGTAAAGCGCATCGGGCAAGGGGCTATCACGCAGCGGCTGATCTGTGCCAACCAACAAATTCCCCGCCCCATCATGGGCAAGGCTGCTGGGTGAGGCCGGCCAGGCGGGGATAGGCGCAGTTTCCCGCCCTTGGCGCGGGCGCGGCGGCAAGCGGCCTTCCATCAGGTTTTCCACAATGGCGGTATCGGCGGCGGGATTGCGCGCGGCGAATAGCATTTCCACCACCGCGCCGGCCGGGTTGCGCGCAGTTTCCCGCAGCGCGAGGCAGAGCCGCGCGCCATTCGGGTCCAGCGCCAGCGCCATGGGGCGGCCAAGGCTATTGGCACCCCGCGCCACCGCTGCGCCATAGGGTTCCGCATCGGCGGGCAGCGCAATCCAACGCAGCGCGCCCGCTTCAAACCGCGCCGCGTAAAGCGTGCCTTGGTCCAAGGCATTGGGTTCCTGCGCGGGCCCTTCAGAGACAAAACGCCACAAAAAGCCGCCTTCCCGCCCATCGGCCATGAACACCACCGCGCGACCATCTGCCGCCAGCGCTGCCGCCACATCCCGCGCGCCAAGCCTGCCCAGGGCGTTGCGCTTCACTAGCACGGATTGCGGTTCAAAAGGATCGAGTTCCACCACATGGCCGACCTCAGACGCCGCCACTCCAGGCAGGCGCCGTGCCCAGGCGGCGCCTTCGCCTTCTGCCAGCAGCAGACTACCCCAGGGGGCTGCCGCGCCACCTGTCACGCCAAAGACGCCCCGCACAGGCCCGCCCGCGCCCCCCATGCGGCAGAGTGTGCGCGCATGAAGGCGGCGCATCTGAAAACCACCATCTGTGACCATCCAAACACCGCCGCGGCGCTGGATATTGATCAGGCTCGCCCCCTGCATGGCGCCGGCAATCTCTGGCCGGTCCTGCCCATCGGGGAAGGCCATGGCGGGGTCGAGGGTCGGGTGGCCCACCGCCAGCACGGCGCGCGGAATGCCATCCTCGACACGCGGAGACGCCATCGCAGCCACCACGCGCGTATCCCAGCCGAATTGCCCCTCGGCCGCCGCAAGGTCGGGTGTTCTCGACGTGAAGGCGGGCGCGTCAAAGGCAACGCGATCACCCCATTGGATCAGCAAATCACGCTTGAGGCCGGGCGCGGGCGCATCATCCAACCGCTGCGCGATACCGGGCGCGCCCTGCGCAAGCGCAGCTTTTGTCGGAAGCGCCGCCGCACCCGCCAGCAGGGCACGGCGCGTGATCACCGCGCTTCCTCGATCAGCGGCGGCAAATGCACGCGCACGGGTGGCAAGGCGGCGGTCCATTTCTCAACCTCGATCAGGCAGGATTGCGCCGATGGGCCTTGGCCGAGTTTGGAGGTACCCACATCCGCCGTCAGCACATTCGGGTTGCCGTGTACGCAGATGCTGCCCGGCACGCCGGGTTCAAGCGGGTCATACCATGCACCGGTTGCCATCATGGCAACGCCCCGCATCAGCCCAGGATCAAGCCGCAAACCACCAAGGCAGGCACCGCGATCATTGAACACGCGCACAATATCGCCGTCCTTCAGCCCGCGTTCGGCGGCGTCTTCTGGGTTCAGCATCATGGGCTCCCGCCCCGCGATCTTATTCGCGGCCGAGATGCGCCCCGTATCCAATTGCCCATGCAGCCGCGTGGCAGGTTGGAAGGACAGCAGATGCAGCTTGTGGCGCTTGGCTTCCGGCGCGCCCAGCCATTCGCGCGGCGCGATCCAAACCGGATGGCCCGGCGCGTCATCATAGCCGAAGCTTGCGATGGTTTCGCTGAAAAGCTCCACCTTGCCTGAGGGGGTATCGAGCGGATTGTTTTCCGGATCGGCGGCGAATTCGGCGAATTGGGTATATTCCTCACCCCGCGCGGGGGCATCGGCTTCCCAAAAACCCTTTTCCCAAAACGTGTCGAAATCTGGCGTTTCCTGGCCCATGCGTGCGCAATGGCGGCGCCAGGCTTCGAATAAATGCCTCAGCCAGGCTTCTTCATTGCGCTGTTCGGTGAAGCGTTCGCGGTAGCCCAATTCCTCCGCGATATCGGCCAGCATGTCGTGGTCATTGCGCGCCTGACCCTGCGGCGGGATGGCCTGATGCATGGCGCGCAGAAAGCGATCACGCCCGCTGCTGGCGATATCATTGCGTTCCAGCGTGGTGGTGGCGGGCAGCACGATATCGGCGTGGCGCGCCAGCGATGTCCACCAGGGTTCCTGCACAATGATGGTCTCGGCCTGCGCCCAGGCGCGCAGCATGCGGTTCAAATCCTGATGGTGATGGAAGGGATTGCCGCCGGCCCACCAAATGATGCGCGTATCGGGGAATTGCAGCACGCGGCCATTGAAGTGATGATCGCCGCCGGGGTTTTCCAGCATTTCAGTGATGCGCGCGACAGGGATGAAAAACCCGGTCGGGTTCGGCGTGGCTGGCATGGCGAAGCTTGGCACTTCGCGCCGGGGCTGGCCCATGCCATTCACGCTGCCATAACCAAAGGCCACGCCCTGCCCGGGCTTGCCAATCAAGCCCAGCATGGCGGCGAGTGCGGTCAGCATCCAATAGGGTTGTTCGCCATAATCGGCGCGCTGCAAGGACCAGGTGGCGGTCAGCATCGCGGGTTGCTTCGCGATTTCGGCGGTCAACGTGCGGATGGTCTCGGCGGGGATGGTGGTGATGGGCGCGGCCCATTCGGGCGTTTTCGCCACGCCATCAGACTCGCCGAAGATATAGGCGCGGAGCTTGTCCCAGCCAACGCAACGGGTCGCGAGGAAGTTCTTATCCTCCCACCCGCGCGCCAGGATTTCATGGGCCATGGCCAGCAGCAGCGCGGTATCCGTGCCGGGGCGGATGGGTGTCCATTCCGCGCCCGCCCAATCCGGCACATCCGCCCGCGCGGGGGAGATTTGGATGAAGCGCAGCCCGGCCTCAGCCGCCGCGCGCAGATTCATCTCATTGCTGTGCTGGCCCGCGCCACCCGAGGTGACATAGCCATTGCGAATGGGCAGCCCGCCGAGGCAGAGCATGACCTTGGAATACCGCGTAATCGCCGCCCAATCCGTGACCTTGCCAAGCAGCACTTCATTGGTGCCCAGAATATGCGGCAGCAGCGCCTGCGCCGCCGCATAGGAATAGGCATTCACCTGGCCGGTATAACCGCCGCCAAGCCCCAGAAAGCGCTGCAATTGGCTGCGCGCGTGATGGAACCGCCCGGCGGAGGACCAGCCATACGACCCGCCCATGATGGATTTGGCGCCAGCTTCCGCGCGGACCCGCCGGGTTTCTTCCGCCACCAACCGCACCGCCTTGTCCCATGAAACCGGCACAAAGGGGTCTCCGCCCCGCAAGGCGCCACGCCGGCGGCCTTCGAGCCAGCCCTTGCGGACATAGGGGCGATCAATCCGCGCGGCGCTATGCACCGCATCGGGCATGGCTTCGATGAGCGAGCCCGGGAAAGGGTCCCGATGGAAGGGCTTCACCCCCACCAGCCGGCCATTTTCCACCACTGCATCGAAGCTGCCCCAATGGGCCGCATGGGGTTTGATTTCGGTCATGAGGTGCCTCCGTTGGGGTAACTTGGCGCGGCGCGGGGCTTAGGGCAACGCTTTCCTCTTGGGTCTTGGGCCAAGGCATGCCTTAATCGGGTTTCTGACCAGGTTTGAGGAAGCCAAAACATGACACCGCCCCGCAATTCCAATGCCGTCCGCGACATTGCCAATGTGCTGCACCCCTATACCGATGCCAAGGCGCATCAGGTGAATGGCCCGCTGGTGATCAGCCGCGGCAAGGGCGTGCGGATTTTTGACGATCAGGGCAAGGAATATATCGAAGCCATGGCGGGGCTTTGGTGCACATCGCTCGGCTTTGACAATGAACGCCTGGTGCAGGCCGCGGCCAACCAGATGCGCAAGCTTCCATTCTATCATTCCTTCACGGCCAAATCGCATGAGCCGATGATTGATCTGGCCGAGATGCTGATCGAACGCGCGCCAGTGCCGATGAGCAAGGTGTTCTTCGCCAATTCAGGATCTGAGGCGAATGACAGCGCGATCAAGATGATCTGGTACATGAATAATGCGCTTGGCCGGCCTGAGAAGAAAAAGCTGATTGCGCGCTTGAAGGGCTATCACGGCATTACGCTGGCGGCGGCGTCTCTGACGGGCTTGCCGGCCAATCACAAGCTGTTTGATGCGCCAATTGCGGGCGGGCGCTTCCATCACGTTGGCACGCCGCATCATTACCACAATGCGAAGCCGGGCGAATCGGAAGAAGATTTCGCCACACGCCTCGCGGAAGAATTGGACGCTTATATCATCAATGAAGGGCCGGAGACGGTTGCCGCTTTCTGGGCGGAACCGACCATGGGCGCGGGTGGCGTGATTGTGCCGCCGCGCACCTATTTCGAGAAAATCCAGGCCGTTTTGAAAAAACATGATGTGCTGTTTGTGGCCGATGAGGTGATTTGCGGCTTCGGGCGCACCGGCAATTACTGGGGCTGCCAGACTTTTGGCATCACGCCGGATATCCTGGTTTGCGCCAAGGCGCTTTCATCTTCCTATCTGCCGATCTCCGCCGTGATGGTGAATGAACGGGTCTTCCAGGGCATTGCGGAGGGGTCTTCCGCTGTTGGCACTTGGGGCCATGGCTTTACCTATTCCGGGCATCCGGTGGCCGCCGCTGTCGCGATTGAAACGCTCAAGATCTATGATGAGATTGACCTGATCGGCCATGTGAAATCCGTGGGTCCGCATCTGCAAGGCGAATTGCAGCGCCGCTTCGCCAATCACCCGATGGTGGGTGAGGTGCGCGGCGTTGGCATGGTGGGCGCGATTGAATTGGTGGAAGACAAGGCTGCCAAGAAGAATTTCGACCCCGCGCGCAAGATTGGGCCGCGTTTGGTCAAACACGGTGAAGAACAGGGCGTGATCCTGCGCGCCATGATGAATGACAGCATCGGCTTTTCCCCACCGCTGGTGATCACCAAGGATGAGGTGACGGAAATGCTGGACCGCGTGGAGCGTTCGCTCGATGCGCTTTCAGTAGAGCTGCGGCGGGAGAGTATTGCCGCGGTGTGATATCGCCCCGTGTGTTTTTGGAAAGCCCCGGTGCCGCTGGCATCGGGGTTTTTTGCGTCTACACCGAAAAAAATATTTGGATTTAAAGTTTCTTCTCGCGATATCCATAGGGCGCGGGGGACTTCAGAGTCGGTTTCGCGACTCGAGCTAGTTTAGCTGCCCAGTCTGTGACGCACCCGCCCAGAGCAACCTTTCGAGGCGATTCGAAACAGAATCGAGTAGCATTAAAGTTTTATGTCAAGAAAATATATTCCAAAACGGATCGTTGAAGCGGCCTTTCTTGAAAACATTGGCGTGGTGACAGCACCGGAGCTGCTCGACTCACCTGAGGCACTTTGGGGAAATTGGCGGCATCGAATCACGGATCATCGAACTTCCGGGGATGGGATTAAGGCCTATTGCGGGCAATGTGATGGCCATCTCTACATAAGAACCAATGCGGGTAAGCCTCTTTTTGTCCATTACCGAGATGCGCCCTTGGATTGTACTTGGCATCACCGATCAAACTCAAAACTGCGAGACCTCCGTGCCGCCCAATATCAGGGGCAACAGGAATCGCCTTTGCATCGTCGTATGTGTGAGCTGGTGGGGCAGTTGGCGGCTCTGGATGCGCGGTGCAAGAACGAGCCGACAATCAATAAACGCCTAATATCTACTATTAACGACAAGTATAAGCTTCCCGATGTTTGCTTCGAGTGGGAGGGTTTTGGTAAAATCGCAGTAGAATTTCAAATGTCCAACACCTTCGAGACGGAAATTTCTGATCGCTCCAAATTTTACGAACGAGAGGGTATTCCGTTGCTTTGGATTCTCGGGGTTGATTTTCCGACTAAGTCGCTCCCGCAGAATTTCAGAGACGTCATTCTCCGGCATCGTGGGAACATGTTTTTACTCAACAGAGCCGCAGTAGAAGCCTCTTTCAAGCAGAAGACATTGATATTGGCATGCGCATTACAAAATTAGGACGGATTTGAAGAACCGAAACTAGTCAGATTCGACGAACTTACGATTCCAAGAAGCAAGCTACCATATTACGAGGATCGTATTGTCGTTCCACGGCTCCAGAAAAACGAGCTAAAGCGCGGTGAGTGGTTGGCACAATTAACGGCAGGAGCAAGCAACGACTCCTTGCCTGGAATAGACAGCCCAAGGTCGCGACTTATTGCTGCGGCTTTCTCAATATTCCAGGAAGCAAAAGGAAACAACGTCAATTACTTGTATTCAAAAGACATGAATGTGAAGGGCATGTTGAATGCCCTTCTCAACAGAGAAGACGCCAAGCCCCATGCAACTCTAATCGAAAACTTACTTCAGAATTCTCGATTGAGCGGGTGGCTGACCGGCTCAGTAGGCGAACATATTCGCCGGGCCAAAATCACGCCGCAAAAAGGGCCAGACTCGGATGAATGGCGCTTATTGAAAGCATGTTTTCCAGAAATGCTTGACACTAAAGAGCGCGATCTACTCAAGAGTCTCGACGCCTTGCCAGCCTGGGCGCAGAACGCATGAGCTTGGGTTGGCAGGGCTCACCTCACTCCAAATAAAGTGGCCGCGTCACCGCTTCTCCGCTTTCCAGGCCAAGCAATTCCAACCTCCCCGTCGCTGGGTACATCATGGCCGCAAGCCGTGAAACCTCATTCGCCATAGGTGGCTTCAGCCATCCAAACTCCCCCGGCAGCGCCCCTGACAGCAGCGTGGTCATGGCCGCGTGGCGTTCGGCGCCCTAACGCCAGCGCGGCGCGCCAATTTCGGTGTCACCCTGCCAGCCATTGGCGGCGGCGGCGATGGGCGCGGCCTTGATCACGGCATCAGGCCGCTTTCAGGCAGAAACCCCGGTCATCCAAGGCGTATGGATTCCCTGCGACAATTCTCTCGAAAGGTAAATTCGAAAATCTCGCGTCGTCAGCGATCCGTCAGGCGCAATTCAATGCGCCGATTGCGCGCAAAGGCCTGAGGTGAATCGCCCGGATCAATCGGCTGCGCATCACCAAAGCTGGTGGCGGCCACGCGATTGGCCGGCAATCCTTCCGCAATCAGCATCTGGGTAACCGCAATGGCCCGTGCTGCCGCCAATTCCCAATTGCTGGCGAAGCGTGCGCTGCGAATGGGGTTGCGATCCGCATGGCCATCCACCCGCAGCACCCAGGCAACATCGGCGGGGATCAGCGGTGTCACCTCGGTCAGCACCGTTGCCAATGCGCGCACCTGCCTGAGCCCGGCTTCGGATAATTCCGCACTTGCGGGGGCGAAAAGCACTTCGCCCTGAAAGACAAAGCGGTCCCCCACGATGCGCACTTCCGGCCTTTCGCCCAGAACATCGCGCAGCCTGCCGAAGAAATCACTGCGATAGCGCTGCAATTCCTCAACCCGCGCTGCCAGTGCTGCATTCAAGCGCTGACCAAGCAGCGCGATTTGCGCATTGCGATCCCGCCCTTCCGCTTCCGCCAGATCAAGCGCACGCGAAAGCCGCGCCAATTCCGCGCGCAGCGCTTCCGTCTGGCGCGTCAGCAGCGCAATCTGCGCGGCAGCGCTTTCGGCCAAGCGCGCGCGTTCACCGGCCTCCGTCTCCGCCCTTTCCCGCCCGCGCTGTTCCTGCGCCGCGCGACGTTCCAATTCATCGCGCAGCGCCGTCAGCGCCCTGATCTGTTCGGAAAGCCGTGCCATTTCCGAAAGCCGTTGCGCCACGGTTTCACGTTCAACGCGCACTTGCCGATCAAGCGCGGCGGCTTCGCGGCGCAATGCCTCGATCATGGCGCGCGCTTGGGAAAGCTCTGCCTGGTTGCCGCGCAAATCCCGTTGCAGCCGCGCGGCATCACCGCCGACATTCTCCGCACGTGATAATGCCTCGGCCAATTGCCGTTCCGTGGCGGCAGCGCGGTCTGCGGCACTGCGCGCTGCCAATTCCAAATCCGAAAGCCGCGCGCCCAGCCGATCACGCTCCCCGCGCAGCCCATCGCGTTCGCTGGCCAGTCTGTCGCGTTCATCGCGGATCAGGGCAAGGGATTGCAAGGCTGAATCGCGTGCCCCGGCGGCGCTGCGCACATCATCATTCAACCGCCCCAATTGCTGGCGCAATTGCTCACCCTGCGCTGCCTCAAGGGAGAGCAATTCTGCCAATTCAGCAACCCGGCGATTAAGCGCATCCACCGCCTGTTCGCGCGAACTGAGCGCCACCGAAAGAAAACCCTGCGCCAGCACAAAGACCAGCAGCACGAAGATGATGACCATTAGCAAGGTGGCCAGCGCATCCACATAGCCCGGCCAGACATCCAGCCCGCCGCCGCGCCCGCGCCGTCTTTCGGAAGACCCCGCCATGTCGCGCTAGCCTAGTAGAGCCGTTCCGCCGTGCGGCAAAACGACTCTCATCAGATGTTTGGTCGCATTTTCCGAGCAGGCAAGCGATCTCGCTTGGCTTGAAAATGCTCTCACCAGAAGTTTGGTCGCATTTTCCGAGTCGCCAAGCGATATCGCTTGGCTTGAAAATGCTCCGGTCCTCACCGCGGCTGCTCCTCCGCAATGGCGGCAATGGTGCGCGTTAGGATTTTTATTTCATTGCGAATATCGGTGGTGGATTGCGCGCGGCCCTGCGCCACTTCGTCCACCAGCCGCGCCAGATAGATTTCCAGATTGCGCAAATGCCCGCGCATCGCCTCTGTCTCGCTGCGATCCGCCTGGCTTTCAGCAAGCCGTGTCATGGCCGGCGCCAGCCCATCCTGCGCATCGGCAATGCGGCGCATCAGCGTATTGTTGGCGCGCATCTGTTCGGTCAGGACGGTCATGCGCTCCGTCAGCGTCATCAAGGCCTGGGAAGTCGCCGCCCGGCCATCCTCGCCCCGCGCCATGATGGATTGCAGGTTTTCCAGATTCTCGGCGGTTTGCTCCAGCAATGCCTGGACATAGGCGGGCATGCTGCCCTCTCCTTCCTGGCCCAGAATGCCGGAAGAAAGCCGTGTCAGCCCGGCCAGCCATTCTTCCAGATCATTGAAGAAGCGGTTCTGTGCCTGGCCCGCGTTAAGGTCGAGGAAGCCCACCACCAAGGCGCCGGCAAGCCCCAGCATGGAAGCCGAAAACGCCGTGCCCATCCCCTGCAAGGGCTTGGCGAGGCCGGCCTTCAATTGTTCAAACAATACATTCAAATCGCCGGAACCGACCGACATGCCCCCGATCACATCGGCGATGGAAGCAATGGTCAGCAGCAAGCCCCAGAAGGTGCCAAGCAGGCCCAGGAAAATCAGCAAGCCCGTCACGTAGCGCGAAAGCTCTCGCCGTTCATCAAGCCGCGATTGCAGCCCATCCAACACGCTCCGCATCGCGGAGGCCGAGAGCGAAACGCGGTCATTGCGCCGCCCCGACAGCATGGAAACCATGGGCGCCAGCAGGCGCGGCTGGCGCGCGGCGGGTCCATCCTTGGGGGCGCGGAAGCCTTCCACCCAGGCCACTTCGCGCCTGAGTGACAGCACCTGGCTGAAGGTCATGCCAATACCAAACAGCAGCACGGCCAGGATCACGCCATTCAGTAGCGGATTGGCCTGAAAGGCATGGATCAAATCAGGCGCCAGCATGGCGGCAATCGCTGCCACCGCCGCCAGGAAAATCACCATGCGCCAGAGATAGATCGTTGGCTGGGTCATGAGCGCCTTGCCTCCGCATTCGGGCTTGCCACGCCGGGGGGCAGAATGTCCACCGCATCCTGCGCGCCGGAGAGCCGGCCAAGCGGGCGCAGGTCAATCCGTGTCGGCGTAAGCCCCCCCGCGATCAGAGCCGATTTCACCGCCTGGGCGCGCGCCAGGCTGAGCCGCCTTGCGGTTGAGACATCCTCCAACGGCCCCGACACCTGGGCTTCAACCGTAATGCGGCCCTGCGGCAGCGCCGCCAGGTTCCGGGCCAAAGCCTGCAGGGCGGCTGTTTGCGCTGGGCTGAGTTCCGCCCCGGTCATGCGCAGCCGAAATCCGCCCTGTGGCAGGCCATGGAGGCCCGGCAATGGCCCGGCCATGGGCTGTGGTATCTGCGGGCGCAAAGGCGTTAATTGTACGGGTGGCGGGGGTGCGGGGGCAGGGTCGGGCAGCAGGCTTGGGTTTGGCGTTTGCGCCCGCGAGCCCGGGGCCAGCATGGCAAAACAGGCCGCCAAGCCGGCCCGACGCGAAAAACTGGCCGCGCCCTGCTTCATCCCGCCGCCTGATGCGCCTTTACGGTGGCGATGCCCTCGGCCACCACCTCGCGCAACTTCGGTTGGAGCGTCGGGTTACCGCAAACCACCATGCCCGATGGGTAGGGGTCATTGCCATCCGGGTCACTCACAAAACCGCCGGCTTCACGCACCAACACCAGCCCGGCGGCGATATCCCAGGGCTTCAGCCCCAATTCCCAGAACCCGTCATAGCGCCCCGCCGCCACCCAGGCGAGGTCAAGCGCCGCCGCGCCAAAGCGCCGCACGCCGGCGACTTGCGGCATCAGCTTATGCAGGGTTGCGCTGAATTCCGCCTTGCGGGCCACGCCGCCAAAGGGTATGCCGGTGGCAAAAAGCGCCTCCCGCATGTCCTTGCGTCCCGAAACCCGCAGGCGCTTGTCGTTCAGGAAGGCGCCGACGCCTTTTTCGGCCCAGAAAAGCTCATCCGATGCAGGGTTATAGACCACGCCCGCCACCAATTCGGTCTTGTCGGCGGCGATGCGCTTTTCCACGCCGACGCTGATCGCCCAATGCGGGATGCCATGCAGGAAATTGGTGGTGCCATCCAAGGGGTCCACGACCCAGCGCCATTCCCAATCATCACCGCCCGACGCACCCGATTCTTCCATCAGAAAGGCAAAGCCTGGGCGGGCCTTGGACAATTCTTCCCGCAGCGTCTGTTCGGCGCGCAGATCGGCGGTGGAGACGAAATCCGATGGCCCCTTCACGCTGACCTGAAGCTGCTCCACCTCGCCAAAATCGCGCAAAAGCCGCTTGCCTGCCTTTTGCACGGCGGCGGTCACAACCTGCATGGCCGGGGAAAGACGGGCGGAAAGCGGGGGCATGATACAAGTCCTCAAACATCAAAAGCGCAGTTGGGGGTTAACGCAGAAACGCAGAAAGGGAAACGCCCAAAGAAAAAGCCGGCCCCACTTGCGCGGGGCCGGCCTGATTGGGTGGCTGGCGCCGCCGCTATTCCTGCAGCGCCTTGTCCTTGCCCTTGCGAATGGCGGGCAGCAACATGGCAATCAGGGCAATGGCACCAATCGCCAACATGGTCGCGCTGATCGGGCGCTGGACAAACACCATGGGATCCCCGCGCGAAAGCAGCATGGCGCGGCGCAGATGTTCTTCCATCATGGGCCCCAGCACGAAGCCGATCAGCATCGGCGCCGGTTCCAGCCGGAGCTTGGAGCAAAGGTAGCCAAACAGGCCGAAGAACACGGTCTGATACACGTCAAACACGTTGTTCTGCAGCGAATAGACGCCGATGGCGCAGAAGATCAGGATGGATGGGTACATGTGGCGATACGGCACCGCCAGCAACTTCACCCAAACCCCGATCATCGGCAGGTTGATGACCAGCAGCATCAGATTGCCGAGCCACATGGAAGCGATCAGGCCCCAAAACAGGTCAGGCTGCGCTTCCACCATGCGCGGCCCCGGCTGGATGCCCTGAATGATCAGCGCGCCCACCATCAGCGCCATCACCGCATTGGCCGGAATGCCAAGCGTCAGCAACGGAATGAAGGAGGTCTGTGAAGCAGCGTTATTGGCCGATTCTGGCCCCGCAACACCTTCAATGGCGCCGGTGCCGAATTCATGCCGACCCTTGGAGATCTTGCGTTCCATCATATAGGAACCGAAGGAAGCCAGCGCTGCGCCACCGCCGGGCAGAATGCCGAGCAAGCTACCCACCGTGGTGCCACGCAGCACGGACGGGATGGACCGCCGGACTTCTTCGCGCGTCATCATCAGGCTGCCGACCTTGCCAGACATGACACTGCGCGCTTCGGGCCGTTCCAGGTTCAGGATGATTTCAGCAATGCCGAACATGCCCATGGCGATGGACACAAAGCCCACACCATCCGACAATTCGGGAATGCCAAAGGTGAAGCGCTGCTGACCGGTTTGCACATCCGTGCCGACCAAGCCGAGTGCCACACCAAACACCACCATGCCGATGGATTTCACCACCGAACCCTGCGCCAAAACAGCCGAGATGATCAGGCCAAGCAGCATGAGCGAGAAGTAATCGGCTGGGCCAAAAGAAAGCGCGACGGAGGTGAGCAGCGGCCCGGAAGCCGCCACCAACACCGTTGAGACGCAGCCTGCGAAGAAGGACGCCACCGCAGCAACGGTCAGCGCTGCGCCGGCGCGTCCTCGGCGGGCCATCTTGTAGCCTTCCAATGTGGTCACGACCGAACTGACCTCACCAGGCAGATTAAGCAGAATGGCCGTGGTCGACCCGCCATATTGGGCGCCGTAGTAAATCCCGGCCAGCATGATGATGGCGGTTGTCGCGGGTTGGCCGAAGGTGATTGGCAGCAGCAGCGAAATCGTCGCCACCGGCCCAATCCCCGGCAAAACGCCAATCGCCGTGCCGATGATGCACCCGATAAGGCAGAAAAGCAGGTTATTGAAGGTCAGCGCAACGCCGAAGCCATGCGCGAGATTGGCAATAAGATCCATGGTGTTTTGCCTTCCCGATCAGAGCTGCGGCCAGAGCGGCACGCGGATATCCAAATAGCGAATGAAGATCGCCCAGCAGAGCGCGCAGAGGAAGGCGCAAAGCCCTGCCACTCCAAGCGGCCGTTCCAGATGTTCCTTATCCGCGAAAGCCGCGCAGATCACTGTGAGGATGATGGCGACAAGAAAGCCAAGCGGTTCCAGCACCAAGCCAAAAAGGGTGAAAGCGGCACTTGGCAAGAACAGGGCGCGCCATCCGGGAGGAATTGCCGCCACAAGACAGCCGACGAAAATGCCGATGCCAAGCGCGTTCCAGGCGGAAGAGGGGAAGCCTGGGATGCGCGCTGCGATCATGCCTGCCGCGACACCCGCAATACCACCAGCAATGAGGAAGCCGATTTCGCCGAGTGTCCATTTCGCAAGCGGATCGGGCCCGTTGAAAAGCCCGCCAAACAGCACGATGCCGCCCAGGATAATCAGCAGCCAAAAGGTCAGCATGGGCATATAACCCGGTCCCATACGCCGGGCGGAGCCCAGATTGTGATCCTGGTTTAGCCAAAGTCCGACGACCGCGATGGCAATGAACAGCCCCGCTGATAGCAAGTCCTTCGTGTTGAGTTTCATTTTCGTCTTCCACCCTTCGTGACCCTTCAGGGTCTACGCTGCCCCCAAGCCTTTCGGCCCAATTGTCTACGGCTATCTCACCTCAATCCGCCGTCGCGCCTGCAGCCTGCACCAAAGGCGCCCATTTGGCCACCTCCCTAATGATGAAGCTGTTGTAATCCGCTGCTGAGTAAGTCCCCGGCGTGCCGCCAAGCTCGGCAAAGCGGTTCCTGATCTCAGCGGTTTGCAGCAGGCCAAGCACTTCGCGGTTCAGCCTTTCAATGATGGGCGTTGGCGTGCCTGCCGGCGCTGAAAGCCCAAACCAGGAATCCGAATCCAGCGGGAAGCCCTGTTCCCGGAAGGTCGGCACATCCGGGAAGGATGGGTGGCGTTCCGCCGAACACATGCCAACTGCAACGACTGATCCTTGCCTGATATGGGCAGCTGAGGAAGGCAGGCTATCGGACATCATCGGCACCTGTCCCGCGATCACCGCCTGCATGGCCGGGCCTGCGCCGCGGAAGGGCACATGGGTGATTTCCGTGCCGATCAGGCGGCTCATTTGCACCACGAGCAGATGATTGGATGACCCGGCGCCCGAGGTCGCCACCTGCAAGCCCCCCGCGCTTTTCGCGCGCGCCGCCACATCAGCCATCGTGCGGATGCCGGCGCGTGGATTGGCGACCCAAACCGTCGGGTTGCTCACCACCAGGGCGATATGGGCGAAATCCTTCACCGGGTCATAGCGCACCTTGCTGCCATAAACGGCAGGGCTGATCGCGTGACTCGCGATATTGGACATGACCAGGGTATAGCCATCGGGCGCAGCGCGGGCGACAGTTTCACTGCCAAGCGTGGCACCGGCGCCAGCGCGGTTTTCCACCACAATGGAAACGCCAAGCTTGTCCTGCAAACCGGCGGCAATCAATCGTGCGACCAGATCGGTGGTCCCGCCAGGCGCGAATGGCACCACCAGGCGGATGGATTGGGATGGCCATGCCCCTTGCGCCCTGACACCCATCGCCAAAAGCGGCGAAGCGCCAATACCAAACACAACGCTGCGACGTGCAACGCTCCTCATCCGTTGGCCCCCTTGTTTAAGGTTATTTCTATTGCATGACAGCCCAGGCTCGGCAAGCGCGGGCCGGGCGAGCCTTGCTTCGGGCGGCGCCAGGGCCGATCATTGCCGCAGATCGAAGCCCGCAACAGGAAAATGCCCCATGCCGCCCGCCGAACGCCTGCCGAATGACCCCGAAACCCGCATCCGCGAAGCGACCGAGGCCGTGGCCCCGCGGCTGATTGAAATCCGCCGCGATATCCATACGCATCCGGAATTGGCCTTTCAGGAAACCCGCACCGCCGGAATTGTGGCGGCGGAACTGACGCGCCTTGGCCTCACGCCACGCACCGGCGTGGGCCGCACCGGGGTGGTGGCCGACATCAAGGGCGGGCGGCCTGGCCCCACACTCGCCATTCGCGCCGATATGGATGCGCTGCCGATCCATGAGGAAACGGCTTTGCCCTTCGCGAGTGATATCGCCGGGCAGATGCATGCTTGTGGGCATGACATTCATACCTCCACCCTTTTGGGTGTGGCGGCGGTGCTGAAGGATTTGGCGCCGCAGCTTGCCGGGACCGTGCGCCTGATCTTCCAGCCGGCGGAAGAAGTGCTGGAAGGGGCAGCCGCCATGATCGCCGATGGCGCGGCGGATGGCATTGATATGGCGATTGGCTTTCACAACCATCCGGATATGCCAGTGGGCAGCTTCGGTTACGTCCGCGGCGCTTGCTTGGCGGCGTCTGACCGGTTTGATCTGATCATCCAGGGCAAATCCGGCCATGCCGCGCATCCTTACGCGGCGATTGACCCGATTGTGGCAGCTGCGGCATTTGTGCAAGAAGCGCAAACCGTGGTCAGCCGCGAAATCAAGCCTATCCACCCCGCCGTGGTCACCATCGGGCAATTCGTGGGGGGCACCACCTACAATATCATCCCCGAACGCGTGCATCTGAAGGGCACGGTGCGCACGCTGCATCATGAAAGCCGCGATATCGCGGAAGCGGCCTTGCGGCGGCTCGCCCAGGGGATCGGCGTTTCCATGCGCGTAAAGACGGAAATGACTTATGTGCGCAAAGTCCCGCCGCTGGTGAATGATGACAAGGTGTTGGACCCCGTGATTGCCGCGGTGCGCCGGCAAATGGGCGATGTGATCAGCGAGGGCGAAGCCTCCATGGGTGCTGAGGATTTCGCGGAATTCGCTGCCCTGGCGCCTTCCTTCCAATTGCGCATCGGCTCCGGCCAGCCTGGCCGCGATGACCGGCTGCATAATGCCTTCTACCAACCTGATGAGCGTTGCATCGGGCTTGGCGTGCAGGCGCTTTCCCGCGCCGCTTTGGATTTACTGGCATGAGCACGCATCGCATCGCGGAATTGACCGCGCCGGAAGTCGCTTCCCGCTTCGCCGCAGGCGCCGTGGCCATCCTGCCCATGGGCAGCCTGGAAACCCATGGCCCTGCCTTGCCGATGGGCGATTATTTGGTCGCGGAAGATATCGCCTGCCGCATTGCCGCTGCCGCTTACGCCAAGGGCGCGGATGCGCTGGTGGCGCCGGCCATTCCCTTTGGTGGCGAGGATTTCTTCGCCGGCGTCGCGGGCGGCATTACGCTTTCGGTCGCAACCCTGACCGCCGTGATCGAGGAAATGGCCGAAGCCTTCATCAAAATCGGCGCGCGGCGCATAATGATCGTGAATGGCCATGCCGGCACCATCGCACCCGCCGATGCCGCCGCGCGCAGCATGCGACATCGCCATGGGGTGATCATTCCGGCGCTGCATCTCTGGCGGGAAGCGGGGAAGCTGCATGGCGAATTGGGCGGGCAGCCCATCACCTTTGGGCATGGCGGTGATCCTGTTGCTTCCGTCACCATGGCGCTGAAGCCGGAACTATGCCGCCCGGAAGCGGCGCGGGCGCGTGAGGCGACAGGGCCTTATCTGGGCGTGCCGCCCACGGGTTTTGGCGCCATTCGCGCCCATGGCGTGGAATTTGCCGTGCCGATGTGGGTGGAGGAAGTGGCCCCCGGCGGCGTCGCCGCGCCCGACCCGCGCGGGGCCAATGCCGCGCATGGCTTGCGCATGGTGGAACAGCTTGTCGCTGCCGGCGCATCCATCTGCGCGCAGTTGCGCGACCACGCGCCGTGAAGCGCATTTGCGTCTATGGCGCCGGCGCCATCGGCGCGCATCTGGCCGCGAGGCTGGCTGCGGCGGGCGCCGAGGTGAGTGTGATTGCGCGCGGCACCCATCTGGCCGCGATGCAGGCGCGGGGCATTACGCTGCGCTCCGCCGAAGGCGACCAGACCTATCCGGTGCAGGCCGCGGAAAGTGCTGACGAAATCGGCCCGGTGGACGCGGTGCTGGTCACGGTAAAGGCGCCGGCCTTGCCTGCGGTCGCGGCAGGGATCGCGCCTTTGCTTGGCCCGGATACGCCCGTTGCCTTTATCATGAATGGCATTCCCTGGTGGTATTTCGATGGCATTGGCGGCGCCTTGGAAGGCAAGCGCCTGCCAGTGCTGGACCCGAATGATGCGCTGCGCCGCGCCATTGGCTTAGAGCGTGCCATTGGCGGCGTGATCTATGCCGCGAGTGCGGTGGCGGCCCCTGGCATTGTCACCTCGGAACACGCTGACCTGAAGCTTTTCCTGGGGGAGCCAGGGGGCGTGATTTCCCCGCGCGCCCAAGCGCTGGCGGCGCTGCTGGGTGCGGGCGGCATGCCGACCGATGCGGTGGGCAATATCCGCCATCGCATCTGGGGCAAGTTGCTCGGCAATATGGTGGTGGGGCCGCTTTGCCTGCTCTCCCGCCAGGATATGAAGGCAACGCTGGCAGACCCGGCAATCTTCGAAGCAGGCGCGCGCATTTCCGATGAGGGCACGGCGCTGGCGCGCGCCCTTGGGCATGATTTGAAAGTGCCAGGCGAAGTGCGCATGCGCCGCTTTGGGGAGACCGCACATAAGCCTTCCATCCTGCAGGATCTGGAACTGGGCAGGCCAATGGAAATTGACGCGCTATTCACCGCGCCCTTGCAGCTTGGCCAGGTTTTGGGCGTGCCCATGCCGCATTTCGCGCTGATGGTGGCGCTGGCAACCCAGGCAGCGCGGGCGGCGGGGCTTTACCGGTAAGGCCATGCCCGGCACGCTGCGCACAGCTTCGGGACAATTCCACCATCCACAGGATTGGGCAGCCCGCTAGCAAAGAGTTTTGAAACAACAAAAAGGATCAAACGCCATGGCAACCTCACAGCGCGAAGAACGCGAATTACTCGGCCACGACGCCTTCGCCATGATTGCGCCGACCCACCAGCCGGTCATCGCCACCCTGCCGCCCGAGGAATTGCGGGCCATCGCCACCAGGCTGCGCGCGGAACACGCGAAGCTGCGCGACCTGATTCGTGAAGGCAGGCGCGCCAAGCGCGGCAAGGGCGATGCCCGAGCGGCGGCGACCGCCGAAGCCGGCAAGGCAACTCGCCGCAAGCAGGTCTATGCCGCGGCGCTGAAGCGCGTGAATAGCCGCTTCGATGAATTGACGCGTGAGCGCCGCCGCGCCGAACACCGCGCAGCGCTGCAGGAAGCACTCGCCCGCCGCCAGGCGCAACGCGCACAGCATCCATCGGCTGGCTTTGGCGCAAGCAACGGCATGCAGAACAAGGGTAACGCGAAAAGCAGAAGCCATGTGCACGGCGCGCGGATCGGCAGCGTTTCCGCCCAGAACAAGCGCGCCCAGGCACGCCGCGACGGGTGATTTTAGGCCGGCGCGGCGGTTGATGCGGGCAAGGGTTGTGCGTCAGCCGCCGGAGGGCTGAGCGGGCGGGTCCTTCGGCAGGCCGAAAACCCCGCTGGCCCGCAGCACCGGCTTGCCATCGGCCATGCAAACGCCCTGGGCAAAAACCAGCGTGCGGGTGCGCCGCAGCAGCACGGGTTCGCATTCCAGCCAGGTGCCCAGCAGCGCCGGGGCCAGGTAATCCGAATTCAGGCTGATCGTGGTGAAAAATCCCTTCACCCCGGCCAGCTGAAAGCCGCCTATGCCGAGCGCAAGGTCCGCGAATGTCGCCAGCATCCCACCATGGGCCATGTCCTTGCTGTTGCAATGGCGTTTTTCGATGCGCAACCCAAAGGCCAGCGGGCCCAGGTCTCGTCGGATCATGATGGGGCCGATGGGTTCCAGAAAGGGGCCGCCGGCGGGGCGGGGGACGAAGCCCTCGGGAATGGCGGGGGAGGCAAGTTGATCCAAGGCGAAGCGACTTTCCGGTTGCGCAGGGCGGGAAGTTAATGCGGAAGTGGGATTCGCGAAACGCCCCGCGCCTTTGCCTTGGCTTTGCCCGTTTTTGCCCCTAAGCCCATGGGGAAGCGGAGAGTTGTTAGCCCATGACCACCACATCCCCCCCGATCCTGCCCGTGATCCTGTCCGGCGGCACCGGCACACGGCTTTGGCCGCTATCGCGTGAAAGCTATCCCAAGCAATTCTGGCCGCTGGCTTCCGACAAGACCATGCTGGCGGAAACCGCGGCGCGCGGTACGGGGGAGGGGTTTTTGCCCCCCATGGTGGTCTGCAATGAAGCGCATCGCTTTCTGGTGGCCGAGCAATTGCGCGACAAGGGCGCGGCCATTGTGCTGGAACCGGTGGGCCGCAATAGCGCGCCTGCCATCGCCGCCGCCGCCCTGATTGCCGAGGAAACCGCGCCGGGCGCGGTGCTGTGGTTCATGGCCGCTGATGCCGCGATTGGCGATGTGGCAGCTTTGCAAGCCGCACTTGCCAAGGCCGCCGCAGCGGCGCAAGCGGGCGCGATTGTCACTTTCGGCATGCAGCCCTCCGCGCCTGAGACCGGCTATGGCTATATTGAAGCCGGCGATGCGCTGCCGGGCAGTGACGGCGTGCAGCGCATTGCGCGCTTTGTGGAAAAGCCCGACGCCGCCCGCGCGGCGGAATTTCTGAAGACGGGTCGGCATTTGTGGAATTCAGGCATGTTCGTCGCCACTGCCGCAACCATGTTGGCGGAATTGGAAGCCCATGCGCCGGATGTGCTGAAGGGCGTGCGCGCCGCTGTTGCTGGCGCCGCACGCGATGGCGATTTCGTCAGGCTGGAAGCCGCTGCCTTCACCGCCACGCCATCCATCAGCATTGACTATGCGGTGATGGAACGCACGCAAAAGGCTGCCGTGGTGCCGGCTGCCATTGGCTGGTCCGATATCGGTTCCTGGGCGGCGCTTTGGGACATTCAGCAAAAGGACAGCGCCGGCAACGCCACCCTTGGCCCGGTGGAATTGGTGGATGCGAAGAATTGTTATGTGCGCAGTGAAGGTATCCTGACCGGCGTGATCGGGCTTGAAGATGCCGTGGTGGTGGTGACGGATGATGCCGTGCTCGCCATGCATCGCGACCATGCGCAGGATGTGAAAAAGCTGCTGGACCGGTTGAAGGCGCGCGGCGCCAAGGAAGCCACCGAACACCGCCGCGCCTATCGCCCCTGGGGCCATTATGAAGGCCTGATCATGGGGGATCGTTTCCAGGTCAAGAAGATCGAAGTCCGCCCCGGCGCCAAGCTTTCCCTGCAAAAGCACTTCCATCGCGCCGAGCATTGGGTGGTGGTGTCCGGCACCGCCATTGTGCGCCGCGATGGGGAGGAAATCATGCTCAGGGAAAATGAAAGCGTTTATCTGCCGCTGGGCTGCATCCATCGTATGGAAAACCCGGGCAAGATTCCACTGACGCTGATTGAAGTGCAGTCCGGATCCTACCTTGGCGAAGATGATATTGTACGCTTTGAGGATACTTACGGGCGGAGTTGATTTTCATCATGTTCTTTTGCGCCTGATGGGAGCAGCCTGCATGTCTTGCAGGGGAGCTTCCGCATGGCCGCGCATTCAGACCAGCCCAATCACCGCCGCCACAACCATTTACGCACGGCACTTTCCCGCGCGCGGGAAAGACGGCGCGGCGAGGGGCCGGCGCCGGTGCTGACGCTCGGCGAAAGGCTTTCCGACCTGGTGGCGGCAATTGTCGGGTCCTGGCGGTTCATCCTGATCCAATCCGGGCTATTGGTGGTCTGGCTGATTGCCAATGTGGCTTTGGGCGGCGGTGCCTGGGACCCTTATCCCTTCATCCTGCTGAACCTGATGCTGTCCTTCCAGGCGGCCTATACGGCGCCGATCATCATGATGAGCCAGAACAGGCAGGCGGATATAGATCGCATCCGCTCCATCGCGGATTATCAGGTGAATATCCGGGCCGAGGCGGAAATCAGCCTGCTGCATGAAAAGATTGATTTGCTGCGCGAACAGCAGGTGGCGGAACTGATCACGTTGTTGAAAACATCCCTAAGCCGTATCGAGATATTGGAGAACCGCCTTCTGCCCCCCGCACCGCCGCAGCCCTGAAAATCACCCTTCGACAGTGGCGGGAGATATGCCAGACTGCGCAAGGGCTGAGGCAATCAATGGGCAATGAGGCGCTCGGATGGAATGGATTCTACAAACCCTGATGATGCTGGGCGCCGCGGCTGCTTCCATCTTCATCCATCGCGATTCCCCGAATTTCGAGGTTGTGCAGGGCATGTTGGCCATTCTGGCGCTGGTTGGCTGCGTGCTGCTGATCACCTTCGCCTTCCGGAAAAAATAGCGTCATGACGGATCTTCGCACTGCCTTGGAAGAAGCCCGCCGGGGCCTGCTGGATCTTTCCACCCGCAACCGCCTGCTTTCCCTGCCCAAACCCGGCGCATCACGCGGTGTCATGATTCTTGATGATGAGGATGCAGATTTCGTGCTTGGCGCGCTGCAAGCGGGCCGTGCCTTTGGCTTTGAAGCCTCAGCCGCTGCGCCCGAAGCCGCGCCGGCGGAAGAAAGCCCCGGCAAGCCGCGCCGTGCGCGGAGCGTGAAACCGAAAGCGGAAGGCATTACCGCCGCAAAGCCTGATGCCGCACGAGAAGAGTATCAGCGCGATGACAAGCTGCGCGTGCAATTGCCGCCTTCGGATCTTGTGCGACGGTTGCGCGACATCATGCAGGATGCGCGCACCGCCCGCGAAGAAACCGGCGTGCCGACGCTTTATTTGGCGCTCGGCGCGCTGATCTGGCGCGATCCCGCAACGCCCGAGACCGAACGCCGCGCCCCCTTGGCGCTGCTGCCGGTGCAGCTAGAACGTGAGGGGGTTTCACAGAATTTCAAGCTGCGCGGGGCGGTTGGCGATATCGCGGAGAATTTATCGCTCCGCGAAATGCTCAAGGTGAATTTCAAGACTGCGCTACCGGATTTCGATGCTGAGGCCTATATGCCAACCGCCTGGGCGGAGAGCATCGCAGCCCTGGTGGCGGAACGCGCAAATTGGCGCGTGGAGGCGGATGCGCTTGGGATTGGGTTATTCTCCTTCGCCAAATTCCTGATGTGGCGCGACCTGGGGCCTGAGGAAAACCCGGGCCTTGCCGATCACCCCATGGTGCGCGCGCTGGTGGGCGGAGAGGTACTTTCGATTCCGCCGGTGTTTGCCGATGACGCCGATGTGGATATGGAAATCCCGGTGGAGCGGCTTGATCATGTGATGGATGTGGATGGCAGCCAGGCGTTGGCAGCGGAAGCCGTCAGGCGCGGCGGGCATGTCGTGATCCAAGGCCCGCCCGGCACCGGCAAAAGCCAGACCATCAGCAATATCATCGCCCAGGCCGTACTGGATGGGCGGAGCGTTTTATTCGTGGCAGAAAAACTCGCAGCTCTTGAAGTGGTGAAGCGTCGGCTGGAAAGCATTGGCCTGGGTGCGGCCTGCCTGGAATTGCATTCGGAAAAGCAATCAAAACGCGCGGTGCTGGATGAACTCCGCGCGACCCTTTCCCTGCCCATGCCACCCAAGCCTGATCGTGACGCGGTGGTGCGTCGCTTGGGGTCGCTGCGCGGGCGGATCAACCGCCATGCGGCGGCGATGCGCGCGGAAGTTGGTGCATCCGGCTTGGCCCTGCACCAGGTGATTGGTGCGCTGGTTGGCTTGCGGCAACGCGGTGTTGCGGCGCCGGATTTTTCCGTGAGTGCCACGGAATGGGATGCGGGCGCGATTGAAGCACGGCGCGATGCGGTTAAGCTGCTGGCCGCCTATGCGGCGGATGGCGGCGCACAAAGCCCCTGGCGCGGCGTGATGGCCGATATCGGCCCCGCCGATGCGGATCGGCTGCTTGGGCGACTGCCCGCTTGGATTCGTGCCTTTGCCGCAGCCGGCGTAGCGCTTGGGGCAGAGGCCGGGCCGAAGGCGGCGGAGGGCGCGCTTGCTTTGCGCCCAGCCTTGCTCGCAGCACCCGCGCATGATGCACCGGCGCTGAAGCACGAAGCCTGGGCGGGCGATCTGGCGGCGCTGGAAGCGCTGGTTCAGGCATTAGGCGCTTTCCAAAAAGCCAAGACGGATCCTCAGCTTTTGCCGGGTGCTTTGGATGTTACGGGCATTACCGAAGCGCGTGCGACGCTTGCGGAAGCGGGCGGCGTTTTCGGTTTTCTGTCAGGCGCGCGGCGTGATGCAAAGGCGCTCGCGGCACGCATTTCGCGTGATGCGGAAAATCCTTTGCCGGCGCTTGATGCCGCGCTTGCTGGACAGGCCGCGCGTGAGGCGCTGCGCCAAGGTGATGCTTTAGGCCGCTCAGCCTTTGGTACTCTTTGGCAGGGGGAGGCGAGTGATTCCACGCCGCTTATTGCCTTGCTCGCGTGGCGCAAAACCCATGGCGCGGCGGCGTTGGCTGCCTTGGCAGAAGGCGCCAAACCCGCCGATCCTGTGCCGCTGCAAGCCGCATTCTATGCCTTCGGGGAATTGCAGCAGGCAACAAAGCTTGATGCGCGCATTGCCTTTGGTACGGATGAGCCTTCCTTCGCCGCCCTTGCTACACGTTTGGGCGATTGGGCTGCGGCGCCGGAAGCATTGGATGCCTGGCTTGGCTGGCGCCGCGCGACTGCCGCTGCCACGGGGCTGGAGCCCTTGCTGGAACGTTTGGCCGATGGCCGCGTCGCGCCCGAAGCGGCGGAGGATGTGTTTTCCTTCGCGCTGCATGAAAGCCTGCTGCGCGCCGCCATGGCGCAGCATCCGGAATTGGCGGCTTTTGATGGCGCAGCGGCGGATCGGCTGGTGGAGGATTTCCGCGAAGCCGACCGCGCGCGCATCACGCTCACGCGCGCGGAAGCGGCCTACGCCCATGCGGTGCGCGTGAAGGAAGTGCGCGATGGCGCACCCGGCATGGCCGTATTGCGTGGTGAGATGGAAAAGAAGCGCGGACATTTGCCGGTGCGCGAATTGCTGCTGCGCGCATCCCAGGCCGTACAAAAAGCCAAGCCGATTTTCATGATGAGCCCGCTTTCCGTCGCGCAATTCTTGAGTCCCCCGCATGGGCTGAAGCCCGGGCTTTCTTTTGATCTGCTGGTGATTGATGAAGCGAGCCAGGTGGAACCCGTGGATGCCTTGGGCGCCATTGCGCGCTGCCGGCAGGTGGTGGTTGTGGGTGATGACAAGCAAATGCCGCCCACGCGCTTCTTTCAGCGCATGACGGGTGAGGAAGGTGACGAAGCGCGCGAAGATATTGGCGATGTTGTCGCGGCGCGTGATGTGGAAAGCATCCTGGGGCTTTGCAATGCGCGCGGCCTGCCATCAGCCATGCTGCGTTGGCATTATCGCAGCCGGCATGAAAGCCTGATCGCCACATCCAACGCGGAATTTTACGATGGCCGGCTTTTCATTCTGCCATCGCCGCGCGCACGGTCAGCCGCGCTTGGGCTTTCACTGCGGCGTGTTGAAGGTCGGTTTGACACAGGCGGCACCGGCACCAATGCGGAAGAAGCCCGCGCGGTGGCAGAAGCTGTCATTGCCCATGCGCGGGAGACGCCCGGCGATACCTTGGGTATCGCGGCGTTTTCCATCCGTCAGCGTGATGCGATCCTAAACGCAGTTGAAGCCGCGCGGCGTGATAACCCAGATACAGAAGCCTTCTTCGCCGCCCATGCGGATGAACCTTTCTTCGTGAAGAACCTTGAAAACGTGCAAGGCGATGAACGTGATTCCATCATGATTTCGGTGGGCTATGGGCGTGGCGCAGATGGCAAGCTTGCCATGCGCTTTGGCCCCCTTTCCGCTGATGGCGGCGAACGCCGGTTGAATGTGCTCATCACCCGCGCGAAGAAGCGCTGCATCGTGTTTTCTTCCATCGGGGCGGATGATATTGACCTCGCGCGCGCTTCCGGGCGCGGGGTGGCGACGCTCAAAACCTTCCTTGCCTTCGCCGCCGCTGGTGAGGCGCCGCGCGCCACTGCTGCAAAGACCCAAGCCGCACCTTTGGCCGCCGCGATTGGCAAGGCGATTGAAACCGCGGGCAAGGAAGCCGTGCCGCGCGTTGGCATGGCGGGCTTGTTCCTGGATGTCGCTGCGCGGGATGCAGGGAATTACGTGCTGGGCATTGAAGCGGATGCTGGCGATTGGGCGGCGCTGCGCTCTGCCCGAGACCGCGAAAGGGGCCGCGCCACCGCGCTTGAAGGCATGGGCTGGAAGCTGGCGCGTGCCTGGTCACTTTCCTGGTATGGCAGGCCGGAAGCCGAGGCTGCGCGTATCGCCGCGCTGCTCGGCGCCGCGCCCGCCACCACGCCGGAAGTAGTAGCACCCGCACTGGAAACCGGTCTGGCGGAACCCTACCGCGAAGCCGCGCCGGAAGTGCCGAAGGCCACCGCCATCGCGGATATGCCCTTCGCGACTTTGGCCGGTATTTTTGCGGACATCATCGCTGTTGAAGCGCCGATCACGACTGAAAGCCTCGGCGAACGCGTGCGGTTGTTGTGGGGGCTGGACGCGCTGGCGACGCCCGCACGCGATGCCTTGCGTCAGGCGCTGCAACTTGCGCGGCAATTACATGGCGTGAAGGAAGAACAGGGTTTTCTGCTGGCCGAAGGCAGCGTGATTGCTCCACGAGATCGCCGCAACGCCAACGCGCATCTCCGCCGCGCCGCATCGGTTTCTCCACGCGAGATCGCCGCTGCTGCCGAAAAGCTTTTGGCGCTGCGCCCCGCCACCACGGAAGCGGAACTCGCCGCCGGTATTCATCGCGCATTTGGCCTGGATGCCAATCAGCAAACCGCCATCGCAGCGCGGTTGGCAGGGCTGATTGGCGCCGGGGTGGTGAAGCTTTAGCGCATGAAGGCTGGTTCATCGCTCAGCACAGCGCTTACATGAATGCCGTCACGTCATCTCGCGGCGCGGCGCTGTTCGGGGCGCGCGATGCGGTGGGTGCGGCGGGTATTGCCATGGCGGCGACCTTCCTCGCCTTCGGTGCGGCGGTGCGCGAAGCGGGGTTGCCGCCTGGCTGGGCGCTGATTGCCTGCTGGGCGATTTACGGCATGCCTGGCCAGCTTGTGTTGGTGCAGGCCGCGAGCACGGGCTTTGCCGGCGGCCTTGCGCCGGCGGTGATGGGCGCCATTGCGGTGAATGCACGCTTCCTGCCCATGGCGATTGCCATCACACCTTTATTCGGCACGACCGATCGCAAGCGCCTGATCCCTGCAATTCCCTTCATCGCGGTTACACCCTGGGCGGCGGCGATGCGCGCCTTTCCTGAAATTGCCGCGCAAGCGCGGCTTGCCTGGTTTCTCGGCTTCGGGCTGATAAGCTGGGTGGTGGCGGGGCTTGCGGCGCTTGCGGGGTTTTATGTCGCGGGCATGTTGGATGATCACGCCCGCGCGGCCTTGTTGTTTGTCAATCCGCTTTACTACGCGCTGTTGCTGGCCGCTGATCTGGACAAGCCTGCGCCGCGCCGCGCCATTCTGTGCGGTGGCGCGGCGGCGGGGCTGACGATCATCCTGCCATCCTCGATGGGGCTTCTGGCGGCGGGAATCATTGGCGGGACCATCGCGTTTTTCTGGGGGCGCGCGCGTGGACAACGCTGATATCGCACTCGCCCTGACCGCCATCGCCTGCCTATTGCTGCGGAGCGCTGGCGTTTGGCTGGCGGGGGGCCTCGGCGCGGATCATCCGGTAATTGCCTGGGCGACGGCGATAGCGCAGGCAACGCTTTCGGCCTTTGTCATGCTGGCCATCATCGCACCAAGCGGGGCGTTGGCGGATGTGCCGCTGGCAGCGCGGCTTGGCGGGCTTGGGGTTGGTGTTGCGGTGTGCCTTGCCTTCGGGCGGAACTTGCTGCCGGCGCTATTGGTGGGGGTGGCGGCAATGCTTGCGCTGCGTGCTATTTTTGCGGGGGCGGCATGATGCGGGTTTTCGCTGGGGCCACAGCCAAATCCATGCCGGTCATGGGAAGCCTGGTGCTGCTGCTGCTTGCGATGCTTTGGCCGTTCCAATCAGCGCTGGCGCAGGATCGCCGTGTGGTGGCGGTGGAAACGGAAGTGCGGGGCATCGTCTTTCGTATCCCGCGGGCGCATTTGCATATCCGTGATGGCGATGGGTCCTTCGATCTGGGCCTGCGCGTGGATGACCTTTCGCCGATTCGCCTGATTGGCCTGCCGCCGGAACGCGATTGGCGGGAAGCCATGCGCGTGCGCGTGAGTGTCGCCTGGAATTCAAGCGCAGCCGAGACCGTCGCCGGGCTTCTCCAAAACCGCCTTACCCTTGGCATAGTGCAAACCAGGGAGGCCAGCACCCGCCTGGATGGCCCCAACGGCCCACCGCCACCCGATGGGCTGATCTATTTCCCGGCGCGCGGCAGCCCGGCGGAAACCCGCCCGTTGCCCAGCGATATCTTCAAACCTATCGAATTGGCCCGCAATCCCGAAACTGGCGAGGAATGGCCGGAATTCTTCGAATGCAATGTGAGCCCGCGTTTCGATCAGCAGCCAACCGAAGTGCCTTTCCAGCCGATAAGCTGTGAATGGTATCGCGTGTTTCGCGGCCTGGTCGTGCAAACATCATTGGAACGCTGCCAATTGGCCCATTGGCGCAGGATCCGCGACGAGCTCGATCAGCTTCTGAATTCTTTCATTGTGCGCGGCCCGGAAGTGGCTGTGCCCCCCATCCGCGGGGGGGCGCGCCCGTCGCGCACCATCAATCCTGTCCTGATTTACGACGACCACCCATAGGCCAGCGCGCGCATCAGGCTTTCTCTCCCGCCCCCGCCGCGAACCCCGCCACCAATTCGCGGATGCGCGCAGGATCACTTTGTTCCATCACGCGGCGGGCGAAGCGCGCGCAATCGCCAATATCCAGCCCGCGCACCGCCTGCTTCACGCGCGGAATCGCCGATGCATTCATGGAAAAGCTGCGGATGCCAAGCCCAAGCAATAAAGGAATAAGCTGCGGATTGCCCGCCATTTCACCGCAAATCGAAACCGGCATGCGCAGCCTCAGCGCCGCTTCGGTGGCGAATTGCATCAGGCGCAGCACAGCAGGATGCAGCGGGTCATAAAGATGCGCCACTTCCGCATCGCCGCGATCAACGGCCAGCGTATACATCGCCAGATCATTGCTGCCGATGGAAAAGAAATCCGCCTCCAGCGCAATCGCATCTGCGGCCAGCGCGGCACCTGGCGTTTCAATCATGGCGCCGAGCAGAGGCAATTTTTCCGGCAGCTTGTCACCCCGCCGGCGGAGCCGCCGCGCCACGCGATCAAAGATATCGCGCGCCTGCTTCATTTCTTCCGGGATAGTCACCATTGGCAACAATAGCCTGATCTGCCCATCCGGCACTTCCGCCGCCACGCGCAAAATCGCGGCGAATTGCACCTCCAGCAATTCGGGCCGACGCAGCAACAGTCTGATGCCGCGCAGCCCAAGCGCAGGATTGGCGCCGGCATGGGTCGGCGCGATACCTTCAGCCAGCGCTGCGATATCTTTCTCCCCACCCCAATCCAGCACGCGGATGGTCACCGGGTCTTGGCCCATGGCTTCCAGGATTTGACGATAGGCCGCGCATTGCGCTTCCTCATCCGGCAAATCCTCGCGATTCATGAACAGGAATTCGGTGCGGAGCAGCCCAATGCCCTGCGCGCCGGCTTGTGCAATCAGCGGCAATTCCTGCGGAATTTCCAGATTGGCCTGCAATTCTACTTCCTCGCCATCGGTGGTGATGGCCGGCAAGCGGCGCAACCGCCCAAGCCGCGCGCGTTCCCGCGCATAAGCCGCCAGTTTTTCCTTCGCAGCCGTCAGCGTCGCGGCTTCCGGGTGAATGGCGATATTCCCCGCCGCACCATCCAACACCACCACATCATCGCGCCGCACGGTTTCGGTCAGGCCGGGCACACCAAGAACTGATGGAATGCCAAGCGCGCGCAGCATGATGGCGGTATGGCCATCCGCGCCGCCCTCATCCGTCGCCACACCGGCGATGCGCGCCGGGTCCAAAAGCGCGGCGTCTGAGGGCGTGAGCTCCTCGGCGATCAGGATGCAGCCTTCGGGCAGATTCTTCAGGCTGCGAAAGGGTGTCGCCGTCAGGTTGCGCGTGATGCGCCGCGCAATATCGCGGACTTCTGTTGCTCGGCGCGAAAGCCCCGCGCGGTCATCATCCTTGGCGGCCAGAATGGCTTCGGCAATCGCTTCCGCCTCATCGGTGATAGCGGTCTCGGCGGCGAGCAATTCAGTCTCGATCCGCTTGCGCGCACCACGGATCAGGCGCGAATTGCCGAGCATGAGCAAATGCGCATCAAGCAAGGGCGCGATTTCTTCCTGCGCTTCTTCGGGCAGGATGGCGATACGCGTTTTCAGCTTGGTGACTTGCTTGCGCGAAAACGCCACCGCATCGGCCAGGCGCACGCGTTCGGCTTCAATCGCCTCCGTCGTGATACGGCGGCGCGGCGCTTCGGCGGGCGCTTCGCTTGTGTCGAAAGCGGGGCCAATCGCAATGCCGGGCGAAACCGCAATGCCGCGCAGCAGGGTTTCCCGCCGCTTGGGCGTTTTGGTGCTGCGCGGGCGGGCGGGCGTTTCACTCTTCATGGAAGCCTGCCTCCACCAAGGCAGCCACCGCATCCAAAGCTTCCTTGGCGTCCCAGCCTTCGGCTTCGATCACAATTTCGGCGCCGCGCCCGGCGCCCAGCATCATCAGCCCCATGATGGAAACGGCCGGCACGCTTTGCCCATCACGCAAAACATTCACGCAAGCCGAATAGCGTTCCGCCAGCGCCACCAACTTGGCGGCAGCACGAGCATGCAAGCCGCGACTATTCGGGATGACAACGCTGCGGCGCAGTACCATGCCGCCAGAAAAAGGGGCCGGGGCTGCTTCGTTCATTCCTTTGGGTTGCCATTTTGCTTGGCGCCTGCGACATCCCGCGCGAGAGCAATATATTTCCGGCCCGCGGCCTTGGCGTGATCCAGCGCTTCATGCAGCGGTTCGCTGCCGCGAATTTTCGCAAGCTTCACCAGCAAGGGCAGGTTCACCCCCGCCAGCACTTCCACCGCCTTGCCTTTTTCCACCATCTGCATGGCCAGGTTTGAAGGCGTGCCGCCATACATATCCGTCAGCACCACCACGCCATCACCCTGATCCACGCTGGCGATGGAATTGCGGATATCCTGCCGACGCAATTCCATATCATCATCGGGCCCGATGCAGACTGTCGCCACCGCCTGCTGCGGGCCGACAATATGTTCCATCGCCAGCCGCAATTCTTCGGCCAACCTGCCATGCGAAACCAGAACGAGACCAATCATGATGCTTGCGAAAGGGCCTCCTGGCCCGAAGCGGCAGTAGAGGCGGCGGAGCTAACCTGCCCGCCAGCAATTTTCAATTCCCGATGGGCAAGATCAACCCGCCACCCGGCTGCGCGAAGATGCCCCGCCAGGCGTTCCGCGACAAGCACCGAACGATGCTTGCCCCCGGTGCAGCCCACCGCAATGGTGAAATATTTCTTCCCCTCGGCGGCGTAACGCGGCAGCAAAAGCTCAAGAAAATCCCGTAACCTCTGCCAAAAGGCCGAAAAATCGGGATCAGCTTCAATGAAGGCGGCCACGGGCGCGGCCTGGCCGGTCATGGGGCGCAGCACCGGGTCGTAATGCGGGTTGCGCAAGAATCTTACGTCGAAAACCAGATCAGCCTCGCGCGGCAGGCCCTTGGGATAGCCGAAGGACAGCACGGAAACCGCCAAGCCCGCTGCCGCATCCGGGGCAAAGCGGCCTTCAATCATGCGGCGCAAATCGGCCAGCGGCAGGTCGGATGTATCAATCGTCAGGTCCGCCGTATCGCGCAGCGCTTCCAACAGCGCCTTTTCCCGCGCGATGCCATCCAGCACGCGTGAGCCCATTGGGCCACCCGGCGCGAGAGGATGGCGGCGGCGCGATTCGGTATAGCGGCGGAGCAACGCCTCATCATCGGCGGTGGCGAAAATCAATGAGACATTGATATCCGGGCGCAGTCGCAGCCGATCCAAAACGCGCAGCACCGCCGCTGCATCAAAATCCCGCGTGCGCGCATCAATCCCGGCAGCGAGGGGCAAAACCCCATCTCCCACCAGCGATTCCAGGATGGAAATGGGCGGGTTATCCACCGTCTCAAAGCCCAAATCTTCCAGAATGCGCAGGATGGAAGCCTTGCCCGCGCCAGAAAGCCCGGTGACCAGAATGATCTCGCGCGCTGGGGTGGTCATGCCGCGAAGGCTCCTGATTTTTGGCGCAGCCTGCCGGAAGCGGCGGCCAGGGCGTAGGTGATTTTTTCGCAGGCGGAATCGTCAAAAGCATGAAGCGCCACGCGCGGCACGGTGCCAGTAGGGCCTTGCCAGAATTCGGGTTCCGGCAGGCGCGGCACATCGGCGCGTGGCACCAAATCCACCACCAGGCAAAGCCGCGCGCAGGGGGCCACGGGCAGCGCTTCAAAAATGCCAAGGCCGCGAATTTCCAACATGCCGCGGAGCGCGGGCGGGGCGGAAAGCTGCGCGCCTTCAATCATCACCTGATCATCCGCCACCAATTGCCAGCCCCGCATCATCAGCCGCAGCACAAGATCGGATTTGCCCGCCCCTGCCGGGCCGCGCAGCAAAACCGCTTCTGAACCGAGCGCCGCAGCGCTTGCGTGAATGAGCATGGCCCGCCAGCGCCATCACGCCGGCCCCTTCTGTGGCATTGGCTTTCATGCCAGAAACGCCAAGGCGCGGGAAGCGCTTGCCGGGGCGGCGCGGGCAAGGCAGCCTGCCCGAATGATTGCACAGACCGACATCAGCGCTGCCATGGCGCGCATTGCCCCCCATATCCGCCGCACGCCTGTGCTGCGCCTGGCACCTCGGGAATTGGGTACGGAACACCCGGTCACGCTCAAGCTGGAATTCCTGCAAGTGACGGGGTCCTTCAAGCCGCGCGGCGCCTTTAATCGGTTGCTGTCCGGCGCGGTGCCGGCAGCGGGGGTGATTGCGGCATCCGGCGGCAATCACGGCGCGGCGGTGGCCTATGCGGCGCAAAGCCTTGGCGTGCCGGCAGAAATCTTTGTCCCCGCGCCCACCCCCGCCGTGAAGCGCACGCGCATTGAAAGCTTCGGCGCGCGTTTGGTCGTGGGCGGGGCGAGTTATGAGGAAGCACGGATCGCCTCAGAAGCGCGCGCGGCGGAGACCGGCGCCATGCTGGTTCATGCCTATGACCAGGCCGAGGTTCTGGCCGGCCAAGGCACGATCGGGCTGGAATTGGAACAGGATGCGCCGGAAGTGACCCATGTGCTGGTGGCTGCGGGCGGCGGCGGCCTGTTTGGTGGCATTGGCACCTGGTATGCGGGCCGTGCCGGGCTGGTGGTGGTGGAACCGGAAGCCTGCGCCACGCTGGCCATGGCGCAAAAAGCCGGCGCACCTGTGGATGTGCCGGTGGGCGGCATTGCCGCCGATAGCCTGGGCGCACGCCGTGCCGGACGCTTGGCTTTTGGGGTCTTAGGCGCCGCGCGCGCCGAATGCGTGACCTTGCCGGATGAGGCGATTACCGACGCGCGGCGCTGGTTGTGGGAGAAGCTGCGCATCGTTGCCGAACCGGGCGGTGCCGCGGCGCTGGCCGCGCTGCTTTCGGGCGCCTGGCGCGCACCGGCGGGTGCGCATATCGGCGTGGTGCTGTGTGGCGCGAATTGTGATCCGGGGGGAGTGGTTTAGCCGGTCGCGCCATGCGGGATCATGCCTTCTTCCCGCGCCTTGATTTGAAGCGCTAGATACCTTGAGTAGATGCGGCATTGCGCCAGGCTGCCGGCCATGAACCACAGCCCTTCCTGCGCGGTGGGCTTCCACATATTGGCCAATTCGCCATCCTCACCCATGCCCCAAATCGGCCCAACCTTATCGGCGATGGCGTCACCCATCAGCCGGCGCACTAATTCCTGCTGCGTGTAATAGCCGGTGGCGAGCACCAGAAGATCAGCGGGGATGATCTGCCCATCCTTCATCTTCGCACCCTCGGCGACAAATTCAGCGATATCGTCAAATTGCAGCAGGCCGATCTCGCCCTTGATGATCAGGCCGGAACAACCCGCATCCAGGTAATAGCCGCCGCCGCGCCGGCGATACTTCATCTGATGGCCGGTGCCGTCTTCGCCGAGGTCATATTTGAAGCCGCGCGCCTTCAGCCCCGTGATCAAATCCTTGTCCAATTCCGCCATGCGCTGCACGACCATCTGATAGCCACGGATGATCAGCGGCGGCGTGCCGGAAGTCGCGATCAGATCACAATCTTCCAAAGAAGGTCCTTCATCATACAGCGCGTAATTCATCTTCGCACTTGGGTCTATGCTGACCACGGTGGTGGAACCGCGCTGGATGATGCTGGTGGCGACATCATGGCTGTGCAGATCCTGCGCCACATCATGCCCGCTATTGCCGGTGCCGAGCACCAGCGCCCTTTTGCCGCGCCAGGCGGCGCCGCTGGAGAAGCTATGCGAATGGATCACATCACCCTTGAAGGCATCCAGCCCCGGCAGATGCGGCACTTTCGGAATACCGCTGACGCCATTGGCGAAAATCACATGGCGCGGCGCCATTTCCCGGATGGAACCATCCGCGCGGCGCAGCCGCACGCGCCAATGCCCGGCCTTGGCATCATAGTCAGCGCCCAGGAATTCCATGCTGGTCCAAACATTGATCTCCAGCGCCCAGGCGTAATGCTCAAACCAATTGGCCAGCATGTCCTTCGGGATGTATTTCGGCCAGGTTGGCGGGAAGGGCATGTAGGGCAGGTGGTTCACATGCACCTGGTTATGCAAAGCGAGGGAGTGATAGCGCTTGCGCCAATTATCGCCGATGCGGTCATGCTTTTCGACCACCAGCGTATCCAGCCCAAGCTGGCCAAGCCGCGCGGCGATGCCAAGCCCTGCCTGCCCCGCGCCAATCACCAGCACCACCGGGTCTCGATCCGCGAAGCCTTGTGCCTTGTCGCGCTGATCCTGCCAATTATCACCGCCGAAATTGCGCGAATAGGCTTCTCCGCTAGGCCGGCGCTTGCCGGTTCTTTCCTCAAAACCCTTGAGTTCTTCAAGCGTGGTCAGCAGCACCCAGGCTTGCGCGGGATTATCCAGCGGCAGGCGCAGCACGCCATCGCCTCGGCCAAGGCGGGTTTCAAACTGGAAGATCGCTTCAATCACCTCAAGGCCAAGCCGCTTCACGCGGCGCGGCACTGTGCGTGTTTCCGCCAACGCGAAGCCATGCGCGCCTATCGCGGGCTGCGCCTTTGTCAGCGCCGCCGCGATATCATCCGCGCCCAGATGCGGCGTGATGTTCCAGGTGAAGGCGAGCAAATCGCGCCAATGGCTTTCGGGGGCAAATAGCGCGGCGAGCTTCCCCTGATCACCCGCACCAAGCGCCGCTTCAAAGCGTTCCAGCCAGCCCGTTACCAGCGCCGCATCATCGCGGGCTGAATTCAGGGCGCTATGGGTCATATGGTTCATCGCGTGATCCGCCTTGGCATTTCCTTGGATGGCAGCCTATCCCATTCGGCGCGCTTGAAAAGCCGAGCGCTTCACCCGCCATCAAAACGCGTCAGCAGCGCCCGCAACCGATCCGGCACGGGGATGGGCCGCTTGCTGGCCTGATCCGTCCAAACCCAGACAATTTCGCCGGTCGCAAGCAACCTGTCGCCATCGGCATGGAAAATCGCGGGTTGGAAGGCGATGGAAGAATTGCCAATCCGCGTGGTGCGCACGCCAATCGCCAATTCCTCATCATGGCCGATGCCGACCTTATACTCGACCAAGGCGCGCACAACATGAAAGTCTGCGCCACTTGCCTTGATCTCAGCGCGATTATCCCAGCCGGCAGCGCGGATATAGGCGGATACCGCCATATCATACCAGGTCAGGTAATGCGCGTTGAAGACAATGCCCTGAGCATCCACTTCATTGTAGCGGACACTCAGGGGGAAGAAGTAGCGAAAGCTGCTTCGTTCCATGGTTCAGGCAGACTTGATGTCTTTCACAATCGCCTTGGCGGCATTGACCATGATGGCGACTTCATTGGCGATGGTCACCAGCTTATAGCCCATCTTGATCATGCGCTTGGCATAGGCGGGGGACCCGCAATGCAGGCCGGCGGAGATGCCGCGCTTGCCGCATTCCGCCAGCAGCTTTTCATAAATGCCCAGGATGAAAGGGTCTTCGACATCCAGCTTCGGTTCCATCCCGTAGGAGAGGGAAAGATCCGAAGGCCCAACGTAAATGCCATCAATCCCCGGCACATCCAGAATGGCGGCGATATTCTCAATCGCTTGTTTGGTTTCGATCATCGGAATAACAAGGATTTCGTCATTCGCGGTCTTTTGATAGGAACCGCCTTCACCATAAAGCCCGGCGCGGATCGGGCCATTGGAACGCGTTCCGTGGGGCGGGTATTTGCAATATTGCACAAGCGCACGGGCTTCTTCCGGCGTATTCACCATGGGGCAGATCACGCCATAGGCGCCGGCATCCAAAACCTTGCCGATAATGCCTGGTTCATTCCACGGCACGCGCACCATGGGGGTCACGGGATGCGGGTGCATGCCCTGGAAGCAGGCCACGCAGGAAAGGTAATCCTGCACGCCATGCTGCATATCCACGGTTATGCTGTCCCAGCCTGATTGGGCGAACATTTCCGCCGAAAAGGCATTGGGGATGGCAAGCCACCCATTGGCCACGGCCTGGCCGGCCTTCCACATCTGCTTGACCTTATTCGGCATTGCCCTGTTTCCTCCTTCGGGACGCTGAGGGGGAAACGCTAGGCCAGAAAGCCGGGGGCGGGAAGACGCCCCCGCTGGACGCGCCGCCCCGCAAGCGGCAAAAAGGGCGCGACCCGCCGCGCCCCCCAAGCCGCCGGCATGAGGAAACACCATGAATGCCAGCGCCCCCGCCATAGAACAGGTCATCGCCAGCATCCGCGGCTTCCTGGGTGAAAGGCTCAGCACCGCCCAAGCGATGCGCGAACAGCATAGCCGGGGTGAGGACACCACGCCGCCGACGCTACCTGATGCCGTTGCCTTCGTGCAGACCACGGATGAAGTCAGCCGCATCATGGCGCTGTGCCATCAGCATGGCGTGCCTGTGGTGCCCTTTGGCGCCGGCACATCGCTTGAAGGGCATGTCAATCCGGTGCGCGGCGGCATATCGCTCGATCTCTCGCAAATGACGGCGGTGTTGGAATTAAACGCTGAGGATATGGACTGCCTGATCGAACCTGGCGTCACGCGCCAGGCCTTGAATGATTTTCTGCGCGCCGAGGGGTTGTTCTTCCCGGTTGATCCCGGCAGCCATTGCACTATTGGCGGCATGTGCGCCACGCGCGCTTCCGGCACCAATGCGGTGCGCTATGGCACCATTCGCGAGAATGTTTTGGGGCTTGAAGTCGTGCTGGCAGATGGGCGCGTTATTCAAACCGGCGGGCGCACGCGCAAGGCCGCCAATGGCTACGACCTGACGCGGCTATTCATCGGTTCTGAAGGCACGCTTGGCGTCATCACGAAAATTCGGCTCCGCCTGCATGGCATCCCTGAGGGCATCAGTGCCGCCGTCTGCCAATTCCCAACGCTCGCCGCCGCGGTGGAAACGGTCAGTACCGTCATGCAAAGCGGCATTCCGGTAGCGCGGATTGAATTGCTGGATGAGGATCAGATGGAAGCCTGCATCCGCTATTCCAAGCTGGAAGGCTTCGCGGCCACCACAACGCTGTTTCTGGAATTCCATGGCTCACCCGCCAGTGTGGTGGAACAGGCGGAAGCGGTCGAAGCCGTCGCCCGGGATTTCGGCGCCAGCAGCTTTGAAGCTGCGACGGATGCCGAGGCGCGCAATCGGCTATGGAAGGCGCGGCATGATGCCTATTGGGCGGCCATTGCGCTAAAGCCTGGCCATCGCGGCATCACCACGGATGTTTGCGTGCCCATCTCTCGGCTGGCGGAAGCGGTGGTTAAGGCGAAGGAAACCGCCAAGGCTTCCGGGCAGACAAGCTGCATTGTCGGCCATGTGGGTGACGGCAATTTCCATTGCCTGATCCTGTTTCCGGATAATGACCAGGACGCTTTGGAAAAAGCCTGGGCGCTTGATCGTGAAATTGTCGCACAAGGCTTGGCGTTTGGCGGCACCTGTTCGGGCGAACATGGCATTGGCCTTGGCAAGCGCGAGTTTCTGGAACAGGAACATGGCGCGGAAGCGCTTGCGGTCATGCGGAGCCTGAAAGCAACGCTGGACCCCAAGGGCATCCTCAATCCCGGCAAGATGTTCCGGAATTGAAGATCGCGCGCGTTCCATGAATCTGATTGCCCTTTCCATCATTGCCTTGACGATGGGGCATGTGTTTTCCAATGCGGTGCGCACCCTGCCGGCAATTGCCGCGGATGTGTTGCAACGGGACCTTGGCATCACCGCGGATGGTCTGGCCGCGCTGACTGGTGCCTTTCCGGCGACATTCGCGCTTGCCATGCTGCCGGTGGGCGTTGCGCTGGATCGCTGGGGCGTGAAGCCCACCGCGCTTTGCCTGTTGACGATTGCCGCGGGTGGCGCGGTGCTGGCTGCCAATGCGGAGGGCGCTGCTTCCATGCTGATTGCGCAAATGGTCTTGGGCATTGGCTGTTCGGGCATGTTGATGTGCCCCATCACCTATGCCGCCAAGAATATGCCGGCGCAGCGCTTCGGGCTTTGGGGCGGGATTGTGCAGGCCGTGGGCAATACCGGCATGGTGATTTCGGCAAGCCCATTGGCCTTTCTGGTGGAATATTCCGGGTGGCGCGCGGGCTTCCTGGCCTGCGCCGCGCTTGCGGTTTTCGCCGCGCTATCGGTGGCGTTTGTGGTGCGCGAAACCGCGCCCGATGCCACAACACGGCGTAGCCTTGGTGATGATGCGCGCGATGTCATCAGGCTTGGCTTTTCACGCGCATTGCGTGCGCCGATTGTCATGGCCTGGACATCCTTCGCGGTTGTGCTCGGCGTGCGCGGGCTTTGGGGCGGGCCTTGGCTGATGGAAGAACGCGGCCTGTCACGCGTGGAAGCGGGGCATGTGCTGTTGCTGTGTACCGTGGCGCTGATCATCGGGCCATTATTGGCGGGCATGCTGGAACGGCGATATCAGCAACATCGCGGTGCCATTCTGGTGGGCGGGCATATCGGCGCGGTGGCGGCCATTGCCCTGATGGTGCTTGGCGGCGCGCTTTCCTGGCCAGTGGTCGCGGATGCGGTGCTGCTGGCGCTGTTTGGCCTGCTGATTTCAACCCAGGTGATCTGCTTCGCCTTGGTGCGCGCAGCCACCCCGCCGGAACGCGTGGGCCGTGCCTTATCAGCCATGAATGTCGCCTTCTTCGGTGGCGCCGCGATCATGCAGGCGGCATCCGGCGTTGCGGCCAGCATTGGCGGCATTGGGGCGGCGCTGATGACCTTTGTTGTTGCGGTGCTGATCTGCTGCGTAATCTTCATCATGCTGCGTGCGCGGGAGACTTGATGCGCCGGGATTTCCGTCGCAGATGAACCGTTGAACAAGGCAGGGGCAAATCCGCCCGCCAGGATGAATGGGTGCAGGGTCATGGATGGCATGAATGACACAGTGGGCCGCTTCGGCAGTGGCCAGGCGGTGCGGCGGCTGGAAGATGGGCCGCTTTTGGCTGGTGCTGGCCGCTTCACGAATGATGAAGCCCTGCCGGGCCAGGCGCATTTGGTGTTTTTACGCTCCCCCCACGCCCATGCACGGATCCTGGCTGTTGATACCAGCGCCGCGCGTGCCATGCCGGGAGTGGTCGCGATCCTGACCGGGGAAGATGTCGCTGCTGCCGGGCTGAAGCCCCTTGGCGTCGCTTTGCCCTTCAAGCGCCCGGATGGGTCTGATCTGGCCGCGCCGCCACGCCCGATTTTGGCACAAGGGCTGGTGCGTTTTGTGGGCGAACCCGTCGCCGCCATCATCGCCGAAAGCGCCGCCGCAGCGCGTGACGCAGCCGAAGCCGTGATGGTGGATTACGAAGAACTGCCCGCCGTGACTGGGCTGCGGGATGCCATCGCCCCCGGCGCGCCGCAGCTTTGGCCCGCCGCCGGCAATAACATCGTCGCGGAGACCCGCTATGGCGATCAGGCGGCGGTGGAAGCTGCCTTCGCGAAGGCGACGCATGTCGTCGCCCTCGATCTGGTGAACCAGCGCCTCGCCCCGGTTTCCATGGAACCGCGCGTGGTGCTTGCCGAATATGATGGCGCGCGTGATCGCTTCACCATCCGCATGAGCACGCAAATGCCCTCCGGCTTTCGTGATCAGCTGTGCAAGGAAGTGCTGGATATCCCGACCGATCGCGTGCGCGTGCTGGTGGGCGATGTGGGCGGCGGCTTTGGCATGAAAACCGGGATTTACGCCGAAGATGCGGTGGTGGCCTTCGCCGCGCGGCGCCTGGGTCGCCCGGTGAGCTGGGCCGCGGAACGGATGGAAGATTTCCTTGCCGCGCTGCATGGCCGCGATACGGATAGCAAGGCGGAATTGGCGCTGGATGCCGATGGCAAGGTGCTGGGCTTACGCGTGCGGACGCTTGCCAATATGGGCGGCTATACGCGCAATTCCGGTGTCGCCATTCAATTGCTGATCGGGCCTTGGGTTTCGACAAGCATCTACGACATCACGACTATTGATTTCCAATTCACCGCTGTGCTGACGAATACCGCACCGACTGGCCCCTATCGTGGCGCTGGGCGGCCAGAAGCCATCTACATCATCGAACGCCTGATGGATGCGGCAGCGCGCAAGCTTGGGCTTGATCCTGCGGAACTCCGCCGCCGCAATATGATCCGGCCAGAGCAAATGCCCTACAAGAACGCCATGGGCCAAAGTTATGATAGCGGCAGCTTCGAGAAAATCATGGATCAGGCCTTGGTCGCTGCGGATTGGCAGGGTTTCGCCGCCCGCGCCGCGCAATCGGCCAAAGCCGGCAAGCTCCGTGGGCGCGGCATTGCCACCTTTCTGGAATGGACTGGCGGAAATGTGTTTGAAGAACGCGTGACGGTGGCCGTGAAGGCCAATCGTGAAATTGAGATCTACGCCACCACGCAGGCCATGGGTCAGGGCATCGCCACCAGCTATGCGCAGCTTGCCGTGGATGTTTTTGGTGTTTCGCTGGACAATATCAAAATCGTGATGGGTGATTCGGATCGCGGCAGCGGCTTTGGCAGCGCAGGGTCGCGTTCGCTGTTCACTGCCGGATCAGCAGTGAAGGTCGCCGCCGATAAAACCGTGGACAAGGCGCGTGATCTAGCCGCTGATGCTTTGGAAGTGGCGCCCGTTGATCTGGAATATCTGGCCGGCGCCTTCCAGGTGGCGGGCACTGATCGCCGCATCGGGCTTTTCGACTTGGCGGCGAAGCAGCCGGAAGGCCGTATTTTCATTGATTCGACAAGCGCTGTTTCCGGCCCCACCTGGCCCAATGGCTGCCATATCGCTGAAGTGGAAATTGATCCCGATACGGGTGAAATCGCCATTCCGCTTTATGTTTCCAGCAATGATGCCGGGCGCGTGGTGAACCCCTTGATCGTCGAAGGTCAGGTGGTGGGCGGTGCGCTGCAAGGCATCGGCCAGGCATTGTGTGAGGCGGTGATCTACGATCCCTCCACCGGCCAACCCCTGACCGCAAGCTTCATGGATTACACCCTGCCGCGCGCGGATATGCTGCCAACAGCAACCACGCTTCTTGATCAATCCATTCCCTGCCGAACCAATCCGCTTGGCGTGAAGGGCGTGGGTGAACTTGGCACCATCGGCGCCACGCCAGCGCTGGTGAATGCCGTTTCGGATGCGCTGGCGCGGCATGGGCGTGGCGCCGTTGCGGATAGCGTGCAAATGCCGCTGACACCCCCGCGTATCTGGGCGTTGTTGCAAAGCTGAAGCACGGATGGCGCTAGGCAGAAAACGCAGCCGGGAACGCCGTCAGCGCGCCACGCGCTGGCTGTGGCGCGTTTCGCAGACTGTCATGGTGCTGCTGGTGTTCCTGGGCTTTGGCATCCTTACCTATCGCGGCGCCGAGGAGATGGCGCGCGCCGAAGTGACAGCGCTGGAAACGCGGCTCGCTGAGGCGGCAGAACGCGAAAGCACTGCCGCCGCGGAGCAAGGCCGCCTTGCCGGTGAACTTGCTGAGGCGCGCACCGAGTCCAGCACTTGGCGCGCACGCCATGAACAGGAAGTGCCGCGCCCGCCCTTCACCGATATCCTGGCGCTTGCCGCCGCACGGCTTGGCGCGGGCATTGCGCCTGAGAGGCTGATGGAAGCACTGCGCAGCACGGAAATGCCGCGCCGTTGCGAAGGCCGGCCCATCATCCGCCGCTTCGCCATTCGCTTTGGTGGATCACCCACAGCGGATGAGGGCACCAGCTTTTTGGATGGGCTGCTCCGCATCACTGCCACCATGCCTTCCGGCGCGGAAGATGTGGCGCGGCTTGCCAATCTCAGCGTTACCTCGGTCTGGAATGGCCGCACGGAAACGCTCACCGGCCTGCCGCAACGCCTGCCCTTGACGCTTGGCAATCTGGAATTGGACCTTGCCATTACCGCGAGTGAGATGCGCGGCTTCGCCCAAGCGGCACTCACCACCTGCCCGCGGGGCTGAAACACTCGGCACCACGCAGGAGAAGCACCATCATGAAAATCGCCCGCCTCAAGATCACGCTGGATGATGTGAAACCCCGGGTCATGCGTCGTGTTGATGTGCCTTTCGACATTCGGCTTGACCGGCTGCATCTGGTTATCCAGGCAGCCATGGGCTGGACCAATAGTCACCTTTATGAGTTTCGGCTTGGTGAGACGGGTTGGGGTATTCCGGATCGAGACTTTCCGGGTGACGATCAGGATGCGCGCAAGGCAAGCCTGGCTACGCTGCTGACGGCGTATGGCAAGAAGAAATTCGACTATATCTATGATTTCGGCGATTGCTGGGAACACACCATCGCTATCGAAAAAATTCTGTAATCGGTGCCTGAACAGGAATATCCCTGCCTGATTGCAGCTGAAGGAAATTGCCCCCCGGAAGATGTTGGCGGCTATCCAGGCTATGAGGAGCTTCTGGCTGCCAAGGCAGATCCGAAGCATGAACGGCGCCAGGAGTTTGAGGATTGGATGGACCTGGACGCGTTTGATCCCAAAACACCTGATACGGCGTTCATCAAGCTCGCATTGAAGGCTCTGGCGAAAAAATGGACCCCAAAGCCGAAGACCAAACCAGCAAAGCCCGGATAAGGCCCGGCCCAGATCGCTTACCCCCGCTTCAACACCGTCGCCGCATCCACGGCGAAATAGGTCAGCACCCCCGCAGCACCAGCGCGCTTGAAGGCCAGCAGGCTCTCCATCATCGCGCGTTCGCGATCAATCCAGCCATTTTGCGCGGCACCCGCGATCATCGCGTATTCGCCACTGACTTGATAGGCGAAAGTCGGCACACCAAAGCGTTCATGCACGCGCCGCACAATATCCAAATAGGGCATGCCTGGCTTGACCATGACCATATCCGCACCCTCGGCCAAATCCAGCGCCACTTCGCGCATCGCCTCATCCGTATTGGCGGGGTCCATCTGATAGGTTTTCTTGTCGCCCTTCAGCGAAGACCCAGACCCCACCGCATCACGGAACGGCCCATAAAAGGCAGAAGCATATTTCGCTGCATAGGACATGATGCGCGTATGGATCAGGCCGCGCGCATCAAGCGCCGCGCGAATGACACCAATGCGCCCATCCATCATGTCAGACGGCGCGATCACATCAATGCCGGCTTCCGCCTGATTGACCGCCTGCACGGTCAATACAGCAAGGGTTTCATCATTCGCGACATAGCCATCACGGATCACGCCATCATGCCCATGATCGGTATAGGGGTCGAGCGCGACATCGCCCACCAGCCCAAGTTCAGGAAACTTCTGCTTCAGCAGGCGCGAAGCGCGGCACATCAGGTTTTCTGGATTGGTGGATTCCGTGCCTTCCGCATCCTTGATCTCGGAAGGTGTCATCGGGAATAGCGCCACCGCCGGCACGCCAAGCTTCACCGCGGGCGCCACATGTTCTTCCAGCTTATCGAGGGTCACGCGCACCACACCCGGCATGGAAGCAACCGGCATGATGGTATTGGTGCCTTCCATGATGAAGATCGGCCAGATCAGATCACCAACACTCAGCACGTTCTCCGCAACCAGCTTGCGCGTGAAAGCATCATAACGATTGCGCCGCATGCGAATGGCGGGGAAGCCGCCAAGCGCGGGGGCAGCAGGGGCAAGGCCGAGTTCTTGTGCCATCCTGCGACGATCCGCGTTCATGCTTGTGCCACCTTCAGCGCCTGATCAAGGTCCGCCAATATGTCGTCAATATGCTCAATGCCGATGGAAAGCCGGACGTAACCGGGTGTCACGCCCGATGCCGCCTGTTCGCTTTCATCCAATTGGCTATGCGTCGTGGTGGCGGGATGGATCGCCAGGCTCCGCGCATCGCCGATATTGGCCACGTGGTAGAACATTTGCAGTGCTTCAATGAAGCGTTGGCCGGCTTCCTTGCCGCCCTTTAGTTCAATTCCCATCAAGCTGCCATGCCCGCCGCGCAAATAGGCGTCAGCCCGGCGGCGGCTTTCACCTTCCATGAGTGATGGGTGGATCACGCGCGTCACGGCAGGATGCTGCGCCAGGAAGGCCGCGGCGCGCGTGGCATTGGCGCAATGGCGTTCAATGCGGAGCGGCAGGGTTTCCATGCCTTGCAGGAACAGGAAGGCATTCATCGGCGACATGGGCGCGCCCAAATCGCGCAGCAGGCAGGTGCGCATGCGGATGATGTAGGCAATCGGTCCCAGCGGCTTCACTGCCTGGGTCCATACCGCGCCATGATAGGAAGGATCAGGCTTGTTCAGCGTGGGGAAGCGATCGCCATGCGCTTCCCAATCGAAATTACCGCCATCCACCACCACACCGCCAATGCTGTTGCCATGCCCGCCAATCCATTTGGTGGTGGAATGCATGACAATCGCCGCACCATGTTCCAAAGGCCGGCAGATGATCGGTGCGGCCGTATTGTCCATGATCAGCGGAATGCCGAGCTTCCGGCCAATCGCTGCCACTTCCGCAATCGGGAAGACTTGCAGCTTTGGGTTGGGCAGGGTTTCGGCGTAATAGGCGCGGGTGCGCGCATCAGTGGCGCGCGCAAAACCTTCCGGATCGGCGGGGTCCACGAAGCGCACTTCAATGCCGAATTGCTTCAGCGTATTAGCGAAAAGATTCCAGGTGCCGCCGTAAAGATCGGTGGAGGAGACGATATTGTCACCCGCTTCACACAGATTCATCACGGCGAAGGTTGTCGCTGCCTGACCCGAACCCACCGCCAGCGCCGCGACACCGCCTTCCAAGGCCGCGACGCGCTTTTCAAGCACATCCACGGTTGGGTTCATGATGCGGGTATAGATATTGCCAAGCTCGGCCAGCCCAAAGAGCCGCGCCGCATGGCCGGTATCCTGGAATTGGAAAGACGTCGTCTGATGGATCGGCACAGCGACCGAACCGGTGGTGGGGTCCGCACGCCAGCCGGCATGCAGCACCAGGGTTTCAGGATTGGTCCAATTCGGTGCCGACATGGCATTCTCCCATCCCCGTGGCGCCTACCAGCGCGCGGGGCGATTTGTTCAGGGCGCGGCTTTCACCACGTTATGGCGAAACCTGCCACGCCACCGCCGGTTGCGAAAGGGTTTTCCGCACAAGACAAGGGCTTTGCGCGGCACTTCCGCAAGGCAGGACCCCCGTTTCTCGTGAAGCGCCGGATGGGGAAAATTTCACCCCCGCCCGGCTTCAATCTGGCGGCGTCAGGCTGAGCCGCTTGATCGCAATGCCGCGCAAGGGGGGCGCGCGATGGCGCTCGGGCGGCGGGCTGTGCAAATGCGGCACGCGGATAATCAGTTGCGTTGGACCATCACCGTCGCGCGGCAGGATGGGGCCGGCGATCAGGTTGTTGCCGGGGCCGCGCCGCAGCAGCGGGTAGATATCCCCATCCACAATCAGGGAAAGCTCATCCCGGTTCGCCTTGTGGCCGAAATCCGCCAATTCCAGCCAGGCGCGCAGCGGGTAGCGGCGATCAACCAAAATGGTCAAAGCTGCCTCCGCCCCCGGCCCGGTCCAGCGGAAAATGCCCTCAGGCCCTTCCTCGGGCGCGTAGAATTGCCCGGCACTGGGCAGGTCATTGGCGGCCTCAAAGACAAAGCGTTCGGGCAACGCCATTTCAAAAGCTTGGCTCATGGCATTATTCTAGCCAGTGATGCGTGAGGGACGCCAGAGACGCCTGCCCGTGAACCCGTAAGCGGCCAGCGCCAAGGCAACCAAACCTGCCGCTTCCGTTTTTGGCCTTTCCAGGCCAGGCTGAACCGAATGGAAGCTCCCGAGCAACGGAATATACGATCAGCCCATGTTTTGGGATGCTACCCTGAGCGCATATGAACCGCATGTCTCACAATCCTGGCAACCTCTTGATGATTCCAGCCCCATGCCCCTGATTGCTGCCGCGCCCGCCTTACGCCCTTTTTCAGCGACCTCCATCCCAAAGCGTGTCGCGAAAGCCTGTTGGACGGCAGCACGCCGTTCCACTGCCAAGGCGGCTTAGGCGTTCGCTGCTCCCATGATCCGCTTTCCCCCCAGCGCATCATTGCTTTTGGCACTGGCGTTAATCACCGGGCTCAGCCAGTTTCACCGCAGCGCGCTTGGGGTGATTGCGCCGGAACTCAGCGCCGATCTTGCGCTGTCGCCCGCCATGCTGGGCGCGGCCAATGGCATGTTCTTCGCCGCGCTTTTGATCATGCAGCTTCCGGTAGGCATCGCGCTTGATCGGCTTGGTCCGCGCCTGGTGGTGGCGGGGCTGAGTGCCATCGCCGTGCTTGGCCTGGTGCTGCAAAGCCTTGCCACGGATGGCGCGACGCTGCTTGTGGCGCGCGCCTTGATCGGCATTGGCTGCGCGGCTTCCTTCATGTCTGCGGTGGTGCTCTGCGCGCGTTGGTATGCGGGCGGCGATATGACACTCGCGCTATCGCGCGTTTTTGCCTTTTCCCAAATGGGGATTTTGCTGGCAGGCGCGCCGCTTGCCTGGTTGGCCGGCTGGCTTGGGTGGCGGGAAGCCTTTCTGGTTTCGGCCCTGTTCACGGGGCTTGCGGCGCTGGTCTGGTGGCGGTTGGTGCAGAATGACCCGCCGGACCGCCCCGCACCCGCGCGGCGGGCAGAAAGCCTGATGGAAGCGCTGCGCGGGCAGTTTTCCATCTGGCGCCTGCCGGGACTTGCGCGCGTGCTGGCCTTGCATCTGGTGGCCTATGCCGCCGCCGCCACGGTGATCGGGCTTTGGGCCGGGCCTTATTTCGCCGATGTGCATGGGCTGAGCGCCAATGAACGCGGGCTTGCCCTGGCAGCGATGGGCCTTGCCATGCCGATCGGGCTTTTGCTGGTTGGCCCTTTGGAGCGCCGCTTCTTCCCGCGCAGCGCCATGATCAGCGCGGGCGCGGCACTTTCCGCTGCCATGCTGCTGGCCTTGGCCCTTTGGCCAGCGCCGCCCCTGGCTGCGGCACTCGGCTTCTTGGTGGGGCTGATGCTGTTTTCCAGCTACCCGGTGCTGCTGGTGACGGAAGCGCGCATGCTTTTCCCGGATCATCTGGTCGGGCGCGGCGCAAGCACGGTGAATATGGCGCAGGTTCTGGGGTCTTCCCTGCTGCCCTTGCTGGTGGGCCTGGTGATCGGCTTTTTCCCTATGGAGGAAGCTGCGTGGCCTGAGACCGCCTATCGCGCCGGTTTCGCTGTAGTGGCAGCTAGCCTGCTGCTTGGGCTGGCGGGCTGGCTTTTGCTGCCGCGCGCCAAAGCGTGATGACGCGGCCCGATTTCAGCCTGGAAGCGGCCCTTGGCGGGCGCGTTGCTGGCGTGGATGAGGCCGGGCGAGGCCCCCTTGCTGGCCCGGTATTGGCGGCGGCCTTGGTCTTCCTCGCCCCGCCGCCGGAACGCCTTGCGGCGCTGTTGCAGGATTCCAAGAAGCTCAAGGAAGCGGCGCGCGATGCCGCCTTTGTGGCGCTTCGCGAAGCCCAAGCGCTGGGGCTGGTTGAAATCGGCGTCGGTGCGGCCTCAGCCACTGAGATCGGGCGGGTCAATATCCTGCGCGCCACGCATCTTGCCATGTGCCGCGCGGTGGCGAAGCTGCCAAGCGTGCCGGAACACGCGGTGGTGGATGGAAATCAACCGCCGCCGCTGCCCTGCCCGGTGCGCTGCATCGTCGGCGGGGATGGCCTCAGCTTTTCCATTGCGGGTGCCTCCATCATTGCCAAGGTGCTGCGTGATCGCGCCATGCGCCGGCTTGACCCGCGCTGGCCCGCTTACGGCTTTGCGCGCCATGCTGGCTACCCGACAGCCGCGCATCGGGAAGCCTTGGCAAGGCTCGGCCCCTCACCCCACCACCGGCGCGGTTTTGGCCCGGTGGATCAGGCCGTTTTGAATCTGACTTGACCGCGCGACTCGGGCGCGCGATTCTTCCCTGAGTCAAAAGGGATTTCACGGTGGGAACGCAGCTAGAGCTGCTCTTGGACCAGGTCCTGGTCGGGGATTCGATTGCCATGCTGCGCCGCCTGCCGCCGGCGAGTGTGCATGCGATTTTTGCTGACCCGCCCTATAATCTGCAATTGAAGGGCGAATTGCGCCGTCCCGATGAAAGCTTGGTGGATGGTGTGGATGACGCCTGGGACCGCTTTCCCGATCTGGCCGCCTATGATGCCTTCACCCGCGCCTGGCTCACGGAATGTCGCCGGGTGCTCCGCAAGGATGGCACGATTTGGGTGATGGGCGCCTATCATAATGTGTTCCGCCTGGGGGTCGCGCTGCAGGACCTCGGCTTTTGGATCCTGAATGATGTGATCTGGCGCAAAGCCAACCCCATGCCGAATTTCCGAGGCCGGCGCTTCACCAATGCGCATGAAACGCTGATCTGGGCGGCGCATGGGCAGGAATCCAAATACCGCTTCAACTACGCCGCCATGAAGACGCTGAATGATGATGTGCAGATGCGGAGCGATTGGTTCATCCCGCTTTGCACGGGCGGTGAGCGGCTACGCGACGAAAATGGCGACAAGCTGCACCCGACGCAAAAGCCCGAAGCGCTGCTGCATCGCGTGATCCTGTCCTGCACCCAGCCTGGAGAGGTTGTGTTGGACCCCTTCCTGGGTTCCGGCACCACGGCGGCAGTCGCCAAGCGTCTTGGCCGACGCTTCATCGGCATTGAACGCGAAGAACGCTATGCCAAGGGGGCGCGTGCCCGGCTCGCAGCCGTGGAGCCAATGCCGGAATCAGCCGCGCTTGCGCTGCCATCGCGGCGCGAACAGCCGCGCATTCCCTTCGGCACGCTGGTGGAACGCGGGATGGTGCCGGCGGGCAGTGTGCTGACCGATGCGCGCCGCCGCTGGCGGGCGGAAGTGGGCGCCGATGGCACGCTTCGTTGCGGCAAGGCATCAGGGTCCATTCATCAAGTGGGGGCCGCGGTGCAGGAAGTGCCTTCCTGCAATGGCTGGCTGTTCTGGCATGTGGAAAGCAACAAGGGGGGCCTTCGGGTCCTGGATGAATTGCGCGCGGAGATCACGGGGGGCTGAGGCAGCCGAGGACGGCCTGCGCATGTGAGATAGCCCCAAACCTGCCCAAAGCCTGCGCAAGTTCCATCGGGAACCCATAAACCGCCTGAAATCAGGGCATTCGGCGCCTGGAATCGTCACTAAGTCCTTTTTCTGCATTGTGTCTGTCTTGTAATTTCACCCTGGTTACGCAATCTCCGCCCGCAAGCGGCCGGGCTTCGTCCGCTGGGAGACGTGGGAGAAAGACATGAAATTCAAGTTTCTGGCCGCCGCCGCGGCGGCCTTCATGACCTTTGGCGTAGGTGAGGCCCTCGCCGGGCGAGACCTGGACCAGATTCGCCAGCGCGGCACGCTCCGCTGCGGCGTGCAGGGTCCGTCAAATCCGGGCTTCGGCGTGCCGGATAGCCAGGGCCGCTGGGGTGGCTTCAATGTGGAAGTCTGCCGCGCCATTGCCATCACCATTTTCAACGATCCGAGCAAGGTGGAATTCGTTCCCGTCACCACGCAAAGCCGCTTCCCCGCGCTTTCCGCTGGTGAAGTGGATGTGCTGTCCAACAACACCACCTGGACTCTGACGCGCGATTCCAATGTGAACCGCTTCAACTTCCCCGCCATCACCTTCTATGACGGTCAGGCCATCATGGTGCCGCGCCGCCTGAACGTGACCAGCGCGCGCCAATTGAATGGTGCGACGGTTTGCGTGCAGCCGGGCACGACCACGGAACTGAATATCTCTGATTTCTTCCGCGCCAATAATCTGCGCTTCACCCCGGTGGTGATCGCCGATCTGGATGAACTCCGTCGCGCCTATGATAGCGGGCGCTGCGATGTTTTCACCAATGACTTTGCCGCCCTTGCCGCGCAGCGCACCCTGCTGACGCGCCCGGCGGATCACGTGATCCTGCCCGACCGTCTGTCCAAGGAACCGCTTGCTGTCACCATCCGCCAGGGTGATGAGGAACTGACCAATATTGTTGCCTGGACCACCTTCGCCCTGATTGACGCCGAGGAAATGGGCATCACCCAGGCCAATGTGGAACAGATCGCCACCACCGCGACCAATCCGGTGATCCGCCGTCTGCTGGGCGTGGAAGGCAATATGGGTGAAAGCCTCGGTGCCGCGCGTGCTGACTTTGCGCGCGTCATCATCCGTACCTTCGGCAATTATGGTGAGATTTTTGAACGGCACCTGGGCACCAATACGCCGCTGGGCCTGGAGCGTGGGATGAACAATATCTGGACCCGTGGCGGCCTGCTTTATGCGCCGCCGGCGCGCTGATCTTTCAGGCGTGACATAATGCCGCGCGCTGTCATGGCGCGCGGCCATTTTGCAGGGTGGCGGGCGATGCAAAAGCCCCCCACCTTTTCCTGCTTCATGTCGCCGACGGGATCCTCTGCATGAGTTCCTCTTCCGCCATTCCGCCTTCGCGGGGTATCATTCCCTTGTCGGGGTCTCGCCGCGGGGTCTTGATCCAGGCTGGGCTGCTGGCTGCGGTAGTGCTGCTTGGCTGGTGGTTCTGGTCCAATGCGCAAGCGAATATGGCGGCGCGCGGCTTGCAGTTTGGCTTCGGCTTTCTTGACCGTTCAGCCGGCATCCCAATTGGTGAGCACCTGATCCCCTATGCGCCGGCCGATACCTATCGCCGCGCGCTGACGGTTGGGCTGTTGAATACGCTGCGTGTGGCCATTGTCGGCATCGCGCTTTGCACCGTGTTTGGGATTTTGTTGGGTCTAGCGCGGCTTTCTTCCAACCCGCTGCTGCGTGGCCTGGTGGGCGGTTATATTGAGGTCATTCGCAATACGCCGCTCGTGCTCCAGCTTGTGTTTTGGCATGCGGTGCTGCTGCAACTGCCTTCTGTGCGTCAGGCGCTGAACCCGTTGCCGGGGGTGTTTCTGTCCCAGCGCGGCATGAAAATCCCGGGGCTGATGGCCGATACGGCTTTGCTGGTCTTTCTGCTGGCCGCACTTCTTGGCGCCATTGGCTGGTGGCTGCTGCTGCGGCGTGAACGTGCGCGTCAGATCGCAACCGGGGACCGACGCGCGACACTATTGCCGGGGCTGCTGATGCTATTCGGCTTTCCGGCGCTCGGGATGGCTTTGGGTTTCGTGCCGGTTGTGGAATGGCCCGAACTCGCCGGCTTCAATTTCGAAGGGGGGCTGGCGCTATCGCCGGAATTCTTCGCGCTGCTGGTGGGGTTGGTGGTCTATACCTCGGCCTTCATTGCGGAAATTGTGCGTTCGGGCATTCAAAGCGTCCATAAGGGACAATGGGAAGCGGCGCGGGCGCTAGGCCTGCCGCCTGGGCGCATCATGCGCCTTGTGATCCTGCCGCAGGCGCTGCGCGTCATCATCCCGCCGCTGACCTCGCAATATCTGAACCTGACGAAGAATTCCTCACTCGCCATCGTGATCGGCTATCCGGATCTGGTGAGTGTCGCCAATACCTCAATCAATCAGACCGGTCAGGCGATTGAGGTGATTTCGATCTTCATGGCGGTCTATCTGATCATCAGCCTGATCACCTCGGCGCTGATGAATTGGTATAACGCCAAAGTCGCCCTGTTGAAGGAGCGTTGATCCGATGCAGGCGACAGCCACAACCGCGCAGGCCGCGCCGCGCGGGCAAAGCTTCCCGGAACGGGTTCAGGCTTTCCTGAAGGCCTGCTTTGCCGGGCCGATCAATACGCTGATCACGCTGGCCTGCCTGGCCGTGTTGTATTTCGCGGTGCCGCCCTTCTGGTCCTGGGCCGTGACGAATGCGACCTGGGATGGCAATGCGCAGACCTGTCGCGCCGCCGGGGGAGCCTGCTGGGCCTTTGTGCGGGAGAAATTCTGGTTCTCCATTTTCGGCCTTTACCCCTATGAGGAGCGCTGGCGCCCCGCGACCATGTTGGTGATCCTGGTGGCGATGGTGCTGCTTTCTACCATGCGGCGTTTCTGGGGGCGCTGGCTTTTATTGGGCTGGGCGATTGCCGCGCCTGCGATGTGGGTGCTGATGCAGGGCGGGATTTTCGGACTGTCCTTCGTGCAGACGCGCCAATGGGGCGGGCTCGCCATCACCGGCATCATCGCGGTCTATGGCGTGGCGCTTGGCTATCCGCTGGCGATCCTGCTGGCGCTTGGACGGCGCAGTGAATTGAAGCTGGTGCGTTGGTTTTCCACCGCCGTCATTGAATGCGTGCGCGGCGTGCCGCTGATCTCACTCCTGTTCATGGCGGCGATCATGCTGCCGCTGTTTATGCCGCAAGGGGTCACGATTGATCGGCTGATGCGCGTGCTGGTGGCCTATACGCTGTTCACCGCGGCCTATATGGCGGAAGTTGTGCGCGGTGGGCTGCAAGCCATGCCCCGCGGGCAGTATGAAGCGGCGGACGCGATTGGGCTGAGTTTCTGGCAGAAGATGCGCCTGATCATCCTGCCGCAGGCGCTGACGATTACCATTCCCTCTCAGGTCAATACCTTCATTGGCCTGTTCAAGGATACGACCCTGGTTGTGGTGATCGGCGTGTTTGATTTCTTCACCACGCTCCGCGCCGCGCTGGGTGATCCGAATTGGCTCGGCTTCCCGACCGAGGCCTATCTTTTCGCGGCCTTCGTCTATTTCGTGCTGTGCTTCGCCATGAGCCGCTATTCGCAATCCTTGGAAAAAACCTTGCGGCCTGAGACGCGGTAAGCGTTTCAGGCACGCGCTTTCTCAAGCGCCATCAGCACCACTTCCGGCGTCGCCGGCAGGTCAAGCTGAGCAAGCCCCGTTGCGTCGCAGAGCGCATTCCAAACGGCGGTTGCCAGCATCAGCGGCGGTTCACCGACACCTTTTGATCGGAAAATCGTCTCCGCCCGCGCTGACGCATTGGCGAGCAAGCGTAGGCGGAAATCCGGCGGCGCATCGCGGCTGCCTGGAATTTTGTAGGTGGAAGGCCCGAGTGTGCGCTGCCGCCCTTCCTCGTCCCAATAAAGGCTTTCCGTCGTCAGCCAGCCAAGCCCTTGCACGAAGCCGCCTTCAATCTGCCCGCGATCAATCGCGGGGTTCAGCGAACGCCCGCAATCCTGCACCAGATCGGCGCGCAAGACGCGGTGTTCTCCGGTCAGCGTATCCACCACCACTTCCACCACCGATGCGCCGTAGGAGAAGTAGAAGAAGGGCTCCCCCCGCATCGCCTTCGCATCCCAATGGATGTCGGGCGTGCGATAAAACCCTGTCGCAGAAAGCGAAATGCGTTGCACCCAGCAGCGATGCGCCAGATCACCAAAGCCCATGGCGCGATTGTCGCCAGGCTTTGCGACGAAGATGCGGCCTTCAGCGAAACCAATGACATCCACCGGCACTTCCCAAAGCCGCGCCGCTTCTGCTGCCATGCGTTCACGGATGGCGCTGGCCGCGAGATGCGCGGCCCAGCCATTCAAATCCGAACCGGTGGAAGCCGCGGTGGGCGCCGTATTCGGCACCTCTGCCGTGCTGGTTGGCGTGATGCGAATGCGGCCAATCGGCACGCCAAAAGCATCTGCCACCACCTGCGCGATTTTGATATTGAGCCCCTGGCCCATTTCCGTCCCGCCGTGATTGAGCCGGATGGACCCATCCGCATAAACATGCACCAAGGCGCCGGCCTGATTCAGATGCATGAGGCCGAAGGAAATGCCAAAGGCCAACACAAAACTTCCAAGCCCGCGACGCAAGAAGGGATGGTTCGCATTGAAGACCGCGATTTCCGCGCGCCGCGCTGCCCAGCCGGCATCTTCCATGGCTTCGGCATAAACGCGGCGGATCAAATCGCCTTCAAGCGCCTGGCCATAAGGTGCCTTGCTGCCGTTATCTCCGCCCGCGAAATTGCGCGCGCGCACCGCCTCCATATCCTGCCCCGTGGCGGCCGCGGCACCGCGCAGCACATCATCCATCAGCAGCACGCCTTGCGGGCCGCCAAAGCCACGAAAGGCCGTGTGGCTCACGGTATGGGTGCGCAGCGACAGCGCGCGAAGTTTTACCGCCGGCACGTCATAGCAATTCAGCGCATGGGTCAGCGCGCGAAACACCACGCCGCCGGTCAGATCAAGACTATGCCCACCATCGGCGGCGAGCATCGCCTCCAGCCCTGTAATCCGCCCTGTCGCGTCAAAGCCCGCGCGCCAACGATACAAAAACGGATGACGCTTGCCGGTGGCCGCCATATCCGCCTTGCGCGATAGCCGCAGCTTTACCGGCCGCCCCGTGATGCGCGCGGCGAGTGCCGCCGCTGCCGCCACCCAGGACGCATTGCTTTCCTTGCCGCCAAAACCACCACCCATGCGCCGGCAGCGCACGGTGATGCGGTTGAAATCACAACCCAGCACGCGCGCCGCGATATGCTGCACTTCCGTTGGATGCTGGGTGGAGGAGGTGATGGTGATATCCCCATCTTCCCCCGGCATGGCGATGGCAATCTGGCCTTCAAGATAGAAATGTTCCTGCCCGCCGGCGCGAAATTCGCCTGATGCGGTCAACGGGGCCGCAGCAATCGCGCCCGCCGCATCGCCCACGGTGATTTCCTGCGGCGGCAGCAAATAGGCTTCCGCCGCCAGCGCATCTTCAATGGAAAGAATGGCGGGCAGCGCTTCAATTTCCGGCTTCAGCGCGGCAAGGGCCGCAAGCGCTGCATCGCGCGTTTCCCCCACCACCATCGCAATGGGTTGGCCGTGATGGCGCAACACGCCATCCGCGAAAAGCGGTTCAACTTCGCGGCCTGAGGGCGAGATATCATTCGCCCCCAGCACATCCCGCGCCGTCAGCACCGCGACCACACCCGGCATGGCGCGCGCCGCCGCAACATCCAAAGCACCCAGCCGCCCATGCGCGACGGGCGAGAGCAGCAGCACGCCATGCAACAATCCCGGGACTTCCGGCACATCATCCGCGAAGGGCGCGCGACCCGTCACATGGCCAAGCGCCGAATCATGGGCCAGCGCTGCCCCCTGGGCGAGTGGCGCATTCATGGCGCGATGAACCTCGGCGCGTGTGGCGTTGGCAGCGCCATGATTTCCGTCGCGGCTTCTGGCCTCGCTTCACGCCAATAAAGCCGCAGCAACAAATTACGCGCTGCCACGCGGCGATATTCCGCTGTGCCGCGCAAATCATCCATGGGTGTGATGGCGCGCGCCAAAGCCTCACCTGCCGCGCGGGCTTGCGCTTCGGTGAAGGCCGCGCCTTCCAGCACCGCTTCCGCTTCCGGCGCGCGTGCTGCCATTGGCCCGCAACCACCATGGGCGATGCGCGCGCGGGTGATCACGGCGCCATCGCGTTCCAGCAGCACGGCCAAGCCAATGGCGCTGATATCCTGATCATGCCGGCGCGAAAGCTTCTCGGCAGCGAAAATCGCGCCCGGTGCGGGCCTGGGGATGAAGACCCGCGCAATCACCTCATCTGCGCGGAGCGCATTGCGCCGATAGCCGAGCAGGAAATCCCCCACCGCCACATCCCGCGCCCCATCCGGCCCTGCCAGCGTCAGCCGCGCGCCAAGCGCCAGCAAGGGCGGCAGCGCATCGCCGATCGGGCTCGCGGTGCCGAGGTTCCCACCAAGCGTGCCAAGCGCGCGTATCTGGCGTGACCCCAGCCGGCGCAGCAGCCCAGCGAAAGCCGCGAAATCCGCATCATGCGCCATGTGATCGAGCAGCGCGGCATAAGGTTCCGCAGCACCCACCGAAAACCCCTCTGGCCCCGCCGTGATGCCACGCAATTCCGCAACATCACGCAGGCAAATAATGGCGCCAGGGTTTTCCCGATGCTCCGAAAACCGCAGGCCCAAATCAGTGCCGCCAGCCAACAGCCAGGCGCCGGGATGGGCGCGCCGCAGCGCGAGGGTTTCATCCAAGCTGCGCGGCAGGAAAAAGCGATGCTCCGGCGGGCCGAAGCCAGTGACATCAGTCGCGGGGCAGGGCGGCGCGGTATCTTCCGCCACCGGCAAGGCCGCCATCGCATCCAAAATCGGCCGATAGCCCGTGCAGCGGCAGAGGTTTCCAGCCAAAGCCTCATGCGCATCACCACCCATGCGCGCATGGGCGTAAAGCGACATGACAATACCTGGCGTGCAAAAGCCGCATTGCGTCGCTTCCGCCGCCAGCATCGCCACCTGCACAGGATGCGGCGCGCCATCGGGGGCGGAAAGCCCCTCCACACTCCGCAGCGCCAGGCCATGCGCCTGACCCAGCGTCATCAGGCAGGCATTGACCGGGGCGCGGGCGCCATCCGGCGCCTCAATCACCACCGTACAGGCGCCGCAATCACCCTCTGCACAGCCCTCCTTCGTGCCGGTCAGCCCAGCCGCGCGCAGCCAATCGAGCAAAGTCATGGCCGGGGGCGTTTCCGCAGGCAGGCGCCGCAATGCGCCATTCAGGGTGAAGGTGATGAACATGAAACTTTATTTAGGATGGATGAGGGCGAGTTGAAACCGGGGGCGCCACCCCCGGAGCCCAGGAAAACGAGGGCTTACTCCCCGTCCTCCAGCCTTTCGATATCCTCATCCGAAAAGCCGAAATGGTGGCCGATTTCGTGGATCAGGACGTTTCTCACCAGGCGGAACAGATCCTCCCCGGTTTCGATCCATTCCAGCAGGATGGGCTCTCGGAACAGCAGAATGCGGTCCGGTTCTTCCGGTACCATGCCGTCGCTTTTTTCGGTCAGCGGCACGCCAAGGTAAAGCCCGGTCAATTCATAGGGGTTTTCGATGCCGAGTTCGCGGAGCATCTCCTCCTCCGCGATGTCATCCACCAGGATGGCGACGCCCTTCAGCACATCGCGCATCGGCTTCGGGATGGCGGCAAGCGCATCCTCGGCAAGCTCAATCAGGTCTTCGGCATTGGGGGGTGTGGAAAAGCGCATGGAGGGCTCATGCGCGCCGAAGCGCCCCTTGGTCAAGCGGCGCTTCGGCTACAGAAGCCTATAGTTTCAGCCTTCAATCACATTGGCGCGCTGGCCGCCGATAATGGCCAGGAATTCGCGCCGCGTGCTGGCATCATCCCGGAAGGCGCCCAGCATGCGACTGGTCACCATGGTGACGCCGGGCTTATGGATGCCGCGCGTGGTCATGCATTGATGCGCGGCTTCAATCACCACCGCGACACCCTTCGGCTTCAGCACCTGTTCAATGGTGTTCGCCACTTGCGCCGTCAGCTTTTCCTGAATTTGCAGGCGCTTGGCATAAACTTCCAAAACGCGCGCCAGCTTGCTGATGCCAACCACGCGGCCCTGCGGCAGATAGGCGATATGCGCGCGGCCAATGATGGGCACCATATGATGTTCGCAATGGCTTTCCATGCGGATATCCCGCAGGATCACCATTTCATCATAGCCATCGGTTTCTTCGAAGGACCGCGCGAGCAAATCCACCGGGTCCGTTTCATATCCGGCGAAGAATTCCTCATAGGCGCGGGCGACGCGCGCGGGGGTATCCACCAGGCCTTCGCGGTCTGGGTCATCACCGGCCCAGCGCAGCAAGGTGCGCACCGCGGCTTCCGCTTCCGCGCGGGAGGGGCGCGGTTCCAGGGTGGCATTGGCCGTGGTGAGGCCAGAGGCAGGGATTTGAATATTCACGGTATTGGTCTTTCCCAAGGTCGAGGGGGCGCCGGAAGGCAGGGGGCTTTGCGGCACCGTCGGACCCCATGTGGGCGGCCCCGCCGAAATGACAAGGATTTGCCCCGCTTGGCGCCAGGGGCCGGTGCGGGTTAGCCTAAGGTTTCAACCAGCCAAGATGAAGAAACCGCCATGCTTGACGCCGTAAGCCCCCTTGCCGCCACCTCGACCGAGGCGAAGCTGTATGACGCGCTGATCATCGGCGCCGGTTTCGCCGGCCTGTATCAGCTCCATTGCCTGCGCGACCGTTTGGGGCTTTCCGCCCATGTGCTGGAAGCGGGCGATGGCGTGGGCGGTACCTGGTATTGGAACCGCTACCCGGGTGCCAGGTGTGATTCCGAAAGCCATAGCTATTGCTATCATTTTTCGGATGAGTTGGTGCAGGGCTGGGAATGGTCCGAACGCTACCCGAGCCAGCCGGAGATTCTGCGCTACCTGAATTACGCCGCGGATAAGCTTGACCTAAAGCGCGACATTACCTTCGGCGCGCGCGTGGTGGCGGCGCAGTATGATGAGGCCGCCAATATGTGGCGCCTGCGCACGGAACAGGGCGCGGAGTATACGGCGCGCTATTTGATCACGGCCGTCGGCTGCCTTTCTTCGGCCAATCTGCCGAAGATTGATGGCATCGCGGATTTCCAGGGCAAATGGTATCACACCGGCGAATGGCCGCATGAAGGCGTGGATTTCTCTGGCAAGCGCGTTGGCGTGATTGGCACGGGTTCCACCGGCATTCAGGCCATTCCGGTGGTGGCCGCCGCCGCCAAGCATCTGACCGTGTTTCAACGCACGGCGAATTATTCGATCCCCGCGCGCAATGCGCCGCTGACCGATGATTTCAAGAAATATGTGCGGGAGAATTTTGCCGAAATTCGCGATGTGATGCGCTCCACCGTCAATGGCCATCCTTGGCGCATTGCGGATCGTTCCGTGCTGGAAGTAACCGATGAGGAACGGAACGAGATTTTTGAGAAAGCTTGGGAAAAGGGTGGGCTGCGTCTGCGCGCCGAATTCCGCGATGTGCTGACGAATGAGGAAGCGAATGGGATTGTCTCAGCCTTCCTCAAGAAAAAGATCGGCCAAATCGTGAAGGATCAGGCCAAGGCCGCGATCCTTGCCGATATTGATCACGGCTTCGGCACCAAGCGCCCGCCGATTGATACCGGCTATTTCGAAACCTATAACCGCGACAATGTGGCTTTGGTGAATTTGCGTGCCGAGCCCATTGAGCGCATCACCGCCACCGGCGTGAAGACCAGCAAGGGCGAGTATCCTTTGGATATCATCGTCTTTGCGACGGGTTTTGATGCCATGACCGGGCCTTTGTTCAATTTGAACATCGCCGGGCGCGATGGCCTGGCGTTGCGTGATGTGTGGCGTGAAGGCCCGCGCAGCTATTTGGGGCTGCAAGTGGTGGGCTTCCCCAATCTGTTCACCGTGACCGGGCCTGGCAGCCCTTCAGTGCTCACCAATATGCCGGTGGCCATCGAACAGCATGTGGAATGGATCACCCGCTGCATCGCGGATATGCGCGCCGCCGGCCAGACGCGCATCGAAGCCAAGGCTGATGCGGTGGATGATTGGATGGTGCAGGTGCAGGAAGTGGCCGACCGCACGCTTTTCACGAAAACGCTGCATTCCTGGTATCTGGGCGCCAATGTGCCGGGCAAGCCGCGCGTCTTCATGCCCTATATCGGCGGCATGGCGCGGTATCGGCGGATTTGTGATGAGGTGGCAGAGAAGGGGTATGAGGGGTTTGCTTTGGGGGCTTAGGCAATGAAGATCATTGGCAGAGCAAGGGTAATTCTGCCGTTTCGGGGAGAGGCATTATGAGTTGGCTAGCTTCGATAGACATGAAGGACTGGCTAGTTGTGATCGCCACTCTTCTGTCTCCACTAATTGCGGTTCAAGTGACAAAGTGGCTCGATCGGAGAAATCAAGCGCGGGAGGAGCAGATAAAAATCTTTAAGACCCTCATGGCAACCAGGGGCCTTAGGCTGGACCCGCGGCATGTCGAGTCACTCAATTTAATCGATATAGTCTTTAGCTCTGAGCGGCGTACAGAAGCAGCAATTCGAAATTCATGGAAGGAATATCTTGACCATCTAAGCAAGTTCTACCCTCAAGACCATTGGATCAATAAGCGAGATGAACTTTATGCAAATTTGCTGCACTCGATGGCTACACACCTGCGATTTAAGTTCAACAAAGTAAACATCAAGAATGAAGCATATCTTCCTCAAGCGTATTCTACACTTGAGGACGAAAACCACGCGATCAGGAAGGGGATTCTAGATATTCTAGACGGAAAGAAAAATCTTCCTATGTATGTGGTTAACCTACCCATCCAGAATCCAGATCCTTCAAATTCCGAAAACCCAGTACGCAAATAAACACAACCCGAAAGAAGTTAGCCTAGGCGAATTGCTTTGGAGATAAATCGGTCAAAATCTAAACCGGCTCCAACCCCTTGGCGCGGAGCAGCTTCGCATCCGCACCCTGCACCAAAAACTCCATAAAGGCGCGCGCGGCTTCCGGTTGCGGTGCTTTGGCGAAAATGGCGGCGGAGAAGGTCATCACCTCTCCGATCTCAGACGGCAGCGTGCCGATAATGTCTATCCCTGGCACGGTCATCAATTCGCTGACTTGCTGAATGGCCAAAGCCACTTCGCCGCGCTTCAGCAATTCGCCGGTAAAGCCCTGCGGTATCACGGTGGCCTTTGCGTTGACCTCCGCCGCAATACCAAGGCGTTCGATCAGCCCCGCGAAGAACAACCCGCTTGCGCCGGCGCGGGAATAGGCAAGTGATGGTGTCGCCAATAGCGTCGCGCGAAAGGAAGCGGGCGTGCTGATATCGGGTCGCGCCGCGCCGGCAGCGACCGCAACGCCAATATGCGATAACGCCAAATCGCGCTTGGTTCCTGCCGCAAAAATCCCCTTGGCAGTGAAATCATCAATCGCCGCAGCGGTCAGAATGGCGATATCGCCCCGCGCACCATCGGCGATGCGCTGGGAAATGCTTTTGGTTGGGTCGAATATCATGGCCGGGGCAGGGTTGGTCTTGGCCCAAAGCGGCGCCAGCACGTCAAGCACACCCTGCAATGCCAGGGTGGACATGATGGAAAGCGGCTGGGCCATGGGGTGGGTTCCTTGCAAACTGATCGCAGCCACAATGCCGGGGGCGAAGCCGCGCGGCAATCTGGCGCGGCTTCGCCGTAAATTCGCCACGGCAATAGGTTCAACTTGTCTTTTCGCCCAAGGCGCCCTCAAAAGGAATGGCTCATGACTCGGAAATTGCGGTCCCTTGCCTTGACTGTCGGCATTCTCGGGAGCCTTGGCGCCGCCCATGCCCAGGCGCCCGAAGGCTGCGCGCGGCATCAGGCGCGTTTCGCTGGCTTGCTCGGCAAAGCGCCAGAGGAAGTGCGCGCGGCGCTGCAAGCCATGCCGGGGATCAGCACCGTGCGCATGGGTGGGCCAAACACGCCGATGACGCGGGATTACCGGATAGACCGTGCCTCAGTGCTGATCGAAAACGGCGTGGTGACGCAGATCACCTGCGGGTGATATCGGGGCTCTCGCGCCCACCCCATGAACGCCGCCCCTGGCCGGAGGCATGATGCCCGAAACGCCCGAAGGCTTGCTCGCCCGCCTCGCCGCCGCCGGCATTGCCGCCGAAACACGCCATCACCCGGCGGTCTTTACCGTTGCCGAAAGCAAGGATTTGCGCGGCACCCTGCCTGGGGGCCATACCAAGAACCTGTTCCTGCGGCCCGCCAAGGGCGATGGCCCCTTCCTGCTGGCAACGCTTGAGGAATCCCGCCAGGTTTCCATCAATGCGCTGGCCCGCATGGCGGAAGCCGGCAAGGTGACCATGGGCAGCGCCGAGGAGTTGCTGGGCGTCCTGGGCCTGACACCCGGCTCGGTCACGCCCTTTGGCCTGGTGAATGCGCCGCCGGCCCGGATTCGCTTTGTCATGGATGCGGGGCTGATGCGCCATGCGCGGATTTGGGTGCATCCCTTGGTCAATACGGCTTCCACGGGCCTCGCACCGCAGGATTTGCTCGGCTTTCTGGCCGGGCTTGGCCATGAAACCCGGCTGCTGGAACTGGATGGCGCCTGAACCGCGCCGGGGTGGCTTGCGTCTGGCGCAATAGGGCGCATCTATGCGCCAACAAATCCAGGAAGTGCCGTGATGGAAGTGATCTTCGACCCGAACCGCCCCCCGCAGGGCGCCGCTGCCGGCGCCATCAAGGATGGGGACCAAACCACCTTCATGCAGGATGTGGTGCAGGCATCCAATGATGTGCCGGTGCTGGTGGATTTCTGGGCCACCTGGTGCGGCCCCTGCAAGCAACTGACCCCCGCGCTGGAAAAGGCGGTGAATGCCGCCGGTGGTCGCGTGCGGCTGGTGAAGATTGATATTGATAAGAATCGCGGCCTTGTGCAGCAGCTGGTGCAAATGGGCCTGCCGCTGCAATCCGTGCCGACGGTGGTGGCCTTCTGGAAGGGGCAGATCCTGGACCTATTCCAGGGCGCGTTGCCGGAATCGGAAGTGAAGCGCTTCATTGAAGGCTTGCTGAAGCAGGCGGGCGGGCAAATGCCCGCCGCCGATCTTCTGGGCGAAGCCAAGGCCGCGCTGGAAGAAGGCGATGCCACCACGGCGCTGCAAATGTTCGGCGCGCTGGCGCAGCAGGAACCGGAAAATGCGGATGCGCTGGCCGGCGTGGCGCGCTGCCTGATGACGCTGGGGCAGGAAGAACAGGCGCTACAGGTGATTGAAAGCGTGCCGGAAAAGCTCCGCGCTCATGCCGAAATCGCATCCATCCGCAGCGCCTTGGAATTGGCCGCTGAAGGGCGTGAGGCGCGGGCGAAGCTCGCCGAATTTGAAACCCGCCTGGCCGCGGACCCCAATGATCATGCTGCGCGCATTGATCTGGCGGTGGCGCTGAACGCCATGGAAGACCGCGCCGGCGCGGTGGATGCGCTGATTGAAGCCATCAAGCGCGACCGCGCCTGGAATGAGGAAGCGGCGCGCAAGCAATTGCTGAAATTCTTCGAGGCCTGGGGCTTTGGCGATGCGGCGAGTGTCGCGGGGCGGCGCAAGCTTTCCTCCGTGCTGTTCCGTTAAGGCCGGCGGCACCACGCATCATGCAACCCTTTCATCCGCGACTTGCGGATTTGCCCACCGAAATCGCGGTCTTCCCCCTGACAGGGGCGCTGCTGCTGCCGCGCGGGCGCCTGCCGCTCAATATTTTTGAGCCTCGCTATCTGGCAATGACGCAGGATGCGCTGGGCCAGGGGCGGCTTTTCGGCATGGTGCAGCCCGATGCGCGCGGTAAGGCGGGGTCGCAAGGGCCGGGTCTTTACCGCATTGGCTGCCTTGGGCGCATTTCATCCTTCAGCGAAACCGATGACGGACGGCTGCTGATTACGCTGATTGGCGTGACGCGCTTCCGCATTGCAGAAGAATTGCCCCTGGCGCAGGGCGGCTATCGCCGCGTGCGTGCCGATTATGCGGATTTTGTGACTGATCTTTTGGAGGCCGATCCGCCGCCGCTCGATCGCCCGGCCTTGCTTGGCGCGTTGCGCCCCTATTTCCAGGCGCGCGGGATTGAGGCGAATTGGGATGCGGTGGAACAAACCCCTGATGCGCTGCTGGTGACCATGCTCGCGATGGTGTGCCCATTCGATCCGCCGGAAAAACAGGCGCTGCTGGAAGCGGCCGAAGGGTCAGACCGGGCAGATATGCTTGTGGCGCTGCTGCGCATGGGGGCAGCGGCCAATATGCCGAACCCCGGCAGCCTGAGTTGATGAAGGGAATTGCTCCATGACCGAGACGCAACCAAAGGGCGGCGCGCTGGACCCGAAGCTGCTTGAAATCCTGGTCTGCCCCGTGACCAAAAAGCCGTTGCGCTATGACCGCGACAAGGGCGAATTGATCAGCGACGCGGCGGGTCTCGCTTTTCCCGTGCGTGATGGCATTCCGATCATGCTGCCCGATGAGGCGCGCAAACTGGACGCATGAGCGCACCCACTGAAATCCGCCTGCGCAAGGCGGAGAAAATCCTGGAAATCGCCTTCGCCGATGGCGCGCGCTTCGCGCTGCCCGCCGAATATCTGCGCGTGGAAAGCCCAAGCGCGGAAGTGCAGGGCCATGGGCCGGGGCAGAAGGTGATTGTGGCGGGCCGGCGCCATGTTGGCATTCTCGGGCTTGAGCCGGTTGGCCATTACGCGCTGCGCATCAGCTTTGATGATTTGCATGATACGGGGATTTTCACCTGGGAATACCTGCGCCGCTTGGGGGAAGAACAGGAAAGCCGCTGGGCGGAATATCTGGCCGCACTTGCGGCGCGCGGTTTGAGCCGGGTGCCAGCGCGGCGGCAAGGCGCGGTTTGATCCTGATCATGGTGGGGCGCGCGACATCGGCCTAGGCAAGCGCCGGTTTCGTGAAGGAATGTGCCATGGATCGCACCCGATATGACCGCCTTTCAATCCTGTTCCATTGGTTGATGGCGGCGCTGATTTTCTACGCTGCAGCCAGCATCCTGATTGCCGATGATCTGCCACGCGGCGCCTTTCGTGATTTCATCAAGACCTCACATAACAGTGTGGGCGCCGTGGTTATGCTGTTGCTGGCGCTGCGTATTGTCTGGCGCATGCTCAGCACCGCGCCAGCACTGCCTGTTGGCATGAACACGCAGCAGCAGCGCCTGGCGCGGCTGGCGCATTTCGGGCTTTACGGGCTGATGGCAGCCGTGCCGCTACTTGGTTTGGCGACGCTTTTCCTGCGCGGGCGCGGGCTGGAATTCGGGTTGTTCAGCATCGCCTCACCACTCGCGGCCAATCGCACCTTGTCGCGCAGCATCAAGGAAGTGCATGAATTGGCGGCCTATGCGCTGCTTGGCCTTGTGGCCTTTCACATCGCTGCCGCGCTTTGGCACCAATTCATCAAGCGCGATGGGCTGATGGGGCGGATGAGTTTGCGCGCATTTCCGCTTCGCATCCGCTCACCGGAACTACGCTAAAGTTTTGTTTAGTCGCATTTTCCGAGTCGCCAAGTGATTCCACTTGGCTTGAAAATGCTCCGGGGAAGCGCCTAATCAGCCGCTTTTCGCCAGCCGATCAAACGCCTTCAACCGCGCGATCAAGGCCGGCATTTCACGTAGCGGGATCATATTCGGCCCATCGGAAGGCGCGTGATCCGGGTCCGCATGGGTTTCGATGAACACCGCTGCCACACCCACCGCGACGGCAGCGCGTGCCAGCACAGGCGCGAATTCGCGCTGCCCGCCGCTGGAGGTACCCTGGCCGCCTGGCTGCTGCACGGAATGCGTCGCGTCAAACACTACCGGATAGCCAGTCTCCGCCATGATCGGCAAAGCCCGCATATCAGACACCAGCGTGTTATAGCCAAAGGAAGCGCCGCGTTCGCAGAGCAGGACATTGTGATTGCCCGTGCTTGCGATTTTCGCCGCGACATTCTTCATATCCCACGGCGCCAGGAACTGGCCTTTTTTCACATTGATGGCGCGGCCTGTGGTGCCCGCGGCCAGCAGCAAATCCGTCTGACGAGACAGAAAAGCCGGGATTTGCAGCACATCCACTGCCTCGGCTACCGGGGCGCATTGTTCGGCGCTATGCACATCGGTCAGCACGGGCAGGCCCGTTGTTGCGCGCACCTCCGCCAGAATGGCCAGGCCCTCCGCCATGCCAATGCCGCGCGCGGCGGCAAGGCTGGTGCGATTGGCCTTATCGAAGGATGATTTATAGATCAGCGGCACGCCAGCCGATGCGGCGATTTCCTTGAGTGCAGCAGCGGTTTCCAAAGCATGGGCGCGGCTTTCGATCTGGCAGGGGCCGCAGATGAACACCAGCGGCAAATCATTGCCGAAGGTGACACTGCCCGCCTTCACATGGCGTATCATACCAACCGCGCCTGACGCACCGCCGCACCAATGAAGCCCGCGAAAAGCGGGTGCGGTTCAAAGGGCTTGGATTTCAATTCCGGGTGATATTGCACGCCAATGAACCAGGGATGGTCGGGATACTCGACAATCTCGGGCAGCACGCCATCCGGTGAAAGGCCGGAAAAGCGCAAGCCCGCCGCTTCAAGCCTATCGCGATAGGCGATATTCACCTCATAGCGATGGCGGTGGCGTTCCTGAATCTCAGGCTGATCGCCATAAACACAACGCACGAGCGAACCTTCCGCGAGACGCGCCTGATACACGCCAAGCCGCATGGTGCCGCCCAGATCGGTGCCGGCATCGCGCCGTTCCACCTGATTGCCGCGCTGCCATTCCGTCAGCAGGCCAACCACCGGTTCCGCGCAAGGCCCGAATTCGGTGGAAGATGCGCCCTTCAGCCCCACCAGATTGCGCGCCGCTTCAATCACCGCCATCTGCATGCCAAAGCAAATACCGAAGAAGGGCAGCTTGCGTTCACGCGCAAAGCGCACCGCTTCAATCTTGCCCTCCGTGCCGCGCTCCCCAAAGCCACCTGGCACCAGAATGCCATGCACATGTTCAAGCCGTGCCAGTGCTTCCGCGTCATTCTCAAAAATCTGGCTATCCACCCAATCGAGCTTTACGCGCACATGATGCGCAATGCCGCCATGCACCAGCGCTTCTGAAAGCGACTTATAAGCATCCAGCAGATTGGTGTATTTGCCGACGATGGCGATGGTCACTTCGCCTTCCGGTGATTTGATGGCGTTCACAATGCGCTGCCAGCCGGACATATCGGGCTCGCCAAAGGCGGAAAGGCCGAAATGGCGCAGCACTTCCACATCCAGCCCTTCTGCGTGATAGGCCAAGGGCACTTCGTAAATCGTGCTGGCATCAAGCGCCGGGATCACACTTTCGGGGCGCACATTGCAAAATAGCGCGATCTTGCGCCGTTCATTCTCCGGGATTGGCCGGTCACAACGGCAGAGCAAAATCTGCGGTTGAATACCAAGGCCAAGCAATTCCTTCACGCTATGCTGCGTCGGCTTGGTCTTCAATTCACCGGCTGATGAAATGTAAGGCACCAACGTGAGATGCATGAAAATGCTGCGCTGCGGGCCAAGTTCATTACCCATTTGCCGAATGGCTTCCAGGAAAGGCAGGCTTTCAATATCGCCCACCGTGCCACCGATTTCGACCAGCACGAAATCATAGCCATCGGTTTCAGTCTGGACCACTTCCTTGATCTTGTCGGTGATGTGCGGAATCACTTGCACCGTCCCGCCCAGATAATCGCCGCGCCGTTCAGCCGCGATCACATCCGAATAGATGCGCCCCGTGGTCCAGTTATCCGCCTTGCGCGCATGCACGCCGGTGAAGCGTTCGTAATGGCCAAGATCAAGATCGGTTTCCGCGCCATCATCGGTGACGAAGACTTCACCGTGCTGATAGGGGCTCATGGTCCCTGGATCGACATTGAGGTAGGGGTCAAGCTTACGCAGCCGAACCTTGTAACCGCGCGCCTGCAACAGCGCGCCGAGCGAAGCGGATGCGATACCCTTACCGAGTGAGGAGACCACGCCGCCGGTGATGAATACGAACCGGGTCATGGGCGATCTTGATAACCCATCCCCCGATTCGGCGCCAGCACGGCGTGGTCGGGGCCTGCGGTGTTAGATGATTCTTGAGGTTTTTCGGGTTTACCGTGGCACCAAAGTTCCTACCCCCGCAACGTCAGGCAGGAAAATCCTTATGCGAATAGATACAAGACCGGATGGCTCCCAGATTGTGGTCCCGGAAGAGGGTGATCTGGTACGCCTCACCCGCGATGAGGCGGGCCCGATCGTGATCGCGCATGCCGGGGAATGGGGGCGCATTGTTCGGGTGACGACGCGGAGCACGCTCGACATTCAGCTTGCCGGGTTTTCCCGCCCCCGCGGCGTTGCCATGGCGCTGGTGAGCGATTTTCCGGCAATCAATGTGGTGCCCTGCGATACGCGGGGATTGCCGACGGATGGCAAGCATTGGGGGTCTTGGGAGGAACGCCGGGGCGGAGGGGCCGCCAGGATTCGTCGCTAAAATGCATGCGCTGCGCGTTCCGTTACGGGCCACGTGCCGAAGCTTCGCGCGAACATATCTTCCGAACAGCCAAGCAAACCGGTTTGGGTTGAAAACACCCTAACGCTGGCTTGGCCCCGCTTCGATCAGCGCCAGATTCTGTGCCGCCAAATCGGCGGCGGCACTATCCGGCGCCAATTCCAGCACTCTTTCCCAATCGCGACGCGCTGCCTCGGCCTCACCACGCAATTGGCGCAGGATGCCGCGTTCCAAAAGTGCTTCCACATTACGCGGGGCAAGCCGCAGCGCGGTGGTGATGCTGTCTTCAGCTGGGCGCACCCGTTCAAGCCGACGCTGGGCAGCGGCGCGCCAAATCCAGGCCTCGGCCCGGTCCGCATCCAGCACCACGGCCAGATCAAGATCGGCCAAGGCGCCGCTGACTTGGTCAAGCGCCAATCGCGCCATCGCGCGTTCCAACAGCAAATCCGGGTCTTGCGGGGTCAATGCCAGGGCAAGGCTGGCAGCCGCTGCTGCGCGTTGCGGCTTGCCGGCTGCGCGCCAGGCTTCTGCCGCCTGGCCGAAAACCGCTGCACGCGCGGCAAGCCCGGCCTCACTCCGTGCCGCGATGCGTTCCAAAGCCTCGGCCGCCGCATCAGCCTCCCCAAGGCTGAGCTGGGCCAGCGCCTCGCATTGCGCGGCACCCTCGCCACCGCCCTGCATGAGCCAATCCCGCGCAAAGCCGCGTGCGCCGACAGGGTCAGCAGGCAATAGATCAAGGCAGCGCGCGTATTCGGCCGCCTGGGACAGCCTTGGGGGTTCGGGTGGCACGGGTAGCGCGGCGTCTTGCTCAGCGGAGGAAAGCACGCCCGAAAGCCATAAGCCGCCAGCCGCGCCCAATACCAAAAGCGCCGTGGCAACCCCGATCAGCTTCATGGGTCTTTGCACCATCCTTCGTCCTGTAGCGCATGCCGCACGCCATGGTAATATGTTGTTGTAACACACAATGTTTTTGTGATGGCGCGTGGCGGAAAAACCATGAAACAGGATAAGACGCTGATCATTGCCGGCCTGGGCTATGCCGGGAGCGCGGTGGCCGAGGCCGCTGCCAAGGCTGGCTGGCGGGTGATTGGCACCTCGCGCCAGCCAGAAGGTTTCAGGGCGCCGGCGGGGGTTCAGGTGATCGGCTTTGAGGAAGCCGGCCCCGCTTTTGCCGCCGCCAGCCATTGGTTGATCACCACGCCGCCGGATGAAGGCGGGGATCCGGTACTGCGCCGCCACGCCGGTGCGCTGGCTTCCGGAAACCAGCGTTGGATCGGCTATCTTTCCACCACCGGGGTTTATGGTGATCGTGCCGGTGGTCTTGTGGATGAGGCAACAATTCCCTCCCCCGGCCAGCCGCGCAGCCAAAGGCGCCTGGCGGCTGAGGAAGCCTGGCGCGCCGCACGGCCTGCGGGCACCGCTTTGGATATCTGTCGTGTCGGTGGGATTTACGGACCAGGCCGCGCGCCTTTTGCCGAATTGCGCGCCGGGCTTGCGCGGCGGGTCGTGAAGCCCGGCCATAGCTTCAGCCGCATTCACCGCGACGATATCGCCCATGCGGTGATGGCCGCCATCAGCAACCCACCCCCGCCTGGCTACCGCGTTTTGAATTTTGTGGATGATGTGCCGGCGGAAAGCGCCGCAGTGATGGAGGAAGCAGCACGACTTTTAGGCATGGCGCCCCCGCCTGTCGTTCCTTTTGAGGAGGCGCGCGCTGCCATGTCGCCCATGGCGCTTTCCTTCTGGTCGGAAAATCGCCGTGTCGCGAATGCGACCACCAAGGCAGCGCTTGGGATTGAATGGCGCTACCCGAGTTACCGGGAAGGATTGGCGGCGAGTTTGGGTTCGGCCTCTGTGAAGCAACAGGAATGAGAGAGATCAGGCCATCTGCTGAAATTGATCGTCAGATTTCCATATCCATGACCCCATGATGCCGCATGTCAGTCAGGTTGCACTGCGCGGCAGAGATGCGGTTGTCCGGCGTCAGCACCTATGGGACCAAATTGGCGATTTGAGTTACGGAGGATTTCTGGCTCATCGTAACCCCAAGGAGAGTGAAGATGAGCCAGAAATCCTCCGCCCCACCCGCC
>JADCGF010000030.1 GCA_020249145.1 Roseomonas sp.
GACCAATAATCAATGGCGCCATCCGTTCCCAGGCATCGTCGCTCAATACCAGCCGGTCCAAAACTCCCATAGGTGCCCCCAAAAAGCACCTTGAATCACATATCAGAAAATTGGGGAATCCCTAGAGTCCACACAACCTAGTGGTGGGCGGGGGCTTTTTGGGCAGGGGATAGGTCAGCATGAATCGCACCACTAGTTTGGCAGCACCGCCTGCAAGGATGTGCGCACATGCACCGCCGCCGGCCCGGGCGCCGCGAGCGCTTCTGCCAGCTTCGGCATATCCGCATCCGTTTCAATGCGCGTTACCGGGACACCAAAAGCCGCGCACCAGGCGGCAAAATCTGGGTTTTCCAGGCTGGTGCCACTGACGCGGCCAGGATGGGCGCGTTCCTGATGGATGCGGATGGAAGCGTAGGAACCATTATCGGAAAGGATTATCTTGAGCGGCACACCGCGCGCCACCGCCACCGCGAATTCTCCGCCGGTCATGAAGGCGCCACCATCACCGACCAGTGCAATTACCTGCCGGTTGGGGAAACGCAGCGAAGCCGCCACGCCCGCCGGCACACCAAAGCCCATGGAACCCGCAACCGGCGCCAGCAAGCGGCGCGGCGAAACCCAGGCAATCTTGCGATAGAAGGGCGCGCCGAAAGTGCCGGCATCCAGCGCAACCATGGCATCGGGTGCCGCGATTTCGCCAATCAGCTTCGCGATGCGCGCAAAGGCGACGCCATCATTATGCGTGGTCGCGGCCACCTGAGAATCGACAGTTTGCAAATCGTGTAGCTTCTTGGCCCAAGCGCCGCGCGCAGCGGGTGCCACCGCTTTTTTCGCGCCGAGTGCAGCCAGAACCGCGCGCGCATCGGCAGCAACCGCAAGCTCCGCCGGGAAATGCCAACCCAGGAAGCGCGGTTCCGCACAGATATGCGCAAGGCGCTGCCCCGGCGCGGGCCATGTCCAACCTTGGGTGGTGATATCGGTCAGGCGCGTGCCAAGCGCCACCACCAAATCCGCATCGGCAAAAGCGGCGCGCTGCGCATCCGGGTTGCGTAGGCCAAGATCACCAGCGTAAAGCGCGTGATTATTCGGGAATAAATCCTGCCGGCGGAAGGAAACCGCAACCGGGGTTTGCCAAGTCTCGGCAAAGGCCAGCAGGGCTTCGCGCCCGCCAGGCGTATCAATGGCATGGCCCGCAAGGATAATCGGGCGTTCCGCACCGCGCAGCATGGCAGCCAGCCGCGCGACATCCGCCGGCGCGGGTTGCGTGGGCGCGGCGATGGTGGCCGGCGGGATGGGTGCCGCGCAGGGTTCCGCCAGCACATCTTCCGGCAGGCTGAGCACCACCGGCCCGGGCACGCCCTGCATCGCCATGGCATAGGCGCGCGCGATCAATTCCGGCACCTGGTCCGAGCTGGTGGCTTCCCCCACCCATTTCGCGATGCCGCCGAACATGCGGGCATAGTCAATTTCCTGGAAGGCATTACGACGCAAATCGCGCTTTTCCACCTGCCCGATCAGCAGGATCATCGGCACCGCATCCTGTTCCGCCGTATGCACCGCGATGGAGGCATTGCAGGCGCCCGGACCGCGCGAGACCAAGACCACGCCGGGCTTGCCGGTCATTTTACCATCGGCCACCGCCATGAAGCCCGCGCCACCTTCGCTGCGGCACGTCACCAAATCCATGCGCGGATGGGCATGCAGCGCATCAAGCAGGGCGATATAGCTTTCACCGGGCACGCAAAAGGCGCGGTCAATGCCCTGGTCGACGAGGAATTCAATCAGGGCTTCGGCGGCGGTTTTCATGGGTCAATTTCCCTCCTGCCCAAAGGGATAACCCAGCCGCGCCGGATGATCCATGGCGCCCCGGCTGAAAAACTGTATAAGCCGCGTCCCAGGGAAGCATTCATACCGGGAAGGACAATAGATCATGCAGCTTACGCGTCGCGCCGCCTTGGCGCTTGCACTCGCGACACCCGCCATCACCACCGCCCGCGCTCAGGGTTCCTGGCGGCCGGAACGGCCAATGCGCGTGATTGTGCCCTTCGCGCCTGGGGGGGCGACGGATGTGGTGGCGCGGCTGGCAGCGGATGCGGCTTCGCAAATGCTCGGCCAGAATATGGTGATCGAAAATCGCGCCGGCGGTGCGGCAGGCCTGATTGGATCCGAAGCGGCGGCCAAATCCGCGGCGGATGGCTATACCATCATGATCCATTCCAACGCGCATGTGATTGCACCCAGCCTGGTGGCGCGCATGCCCTTTGACCCGATTGCGGATTTCGCGCCTGTGGCGCATCTGGGCCGCATCCCGCAGGTGCTGGTGATCAACCGTGCGATCCCGGCCACCGATATGCAAACCTTGATCACCTGGTTGCGCGCCAATTCAGGCAAGATCAATTTCGCTTCCGCCGGGATTGGCAGCGCCAATCATCTGACATCGGAAGTCTTCCGCGCCGCGCTGCCGGGCGTTGAGATGCAAATGGTGCAATATCGCGGTGGCGGCCCCGCCATGGCCGCGGTGATTTCGGGGGAGGCGCATATGGCGGTGGACCCGACCGCTTCCGCCACTTCCCATATCCGCGCCGGCACAGTGCGCCCGATTGCCATTTCAGGGTCTCAGCGCGTGGCGAGCCTGCCGGAGATTCCCGCCGCCACCGAAGCCGGCCTGCCCGCTTGGTCAGGTGCCGCCTGGATTGGCGCCTTCGCACCCGCGCAAACCCCGCGCGGCATTGTGGAATCGCTGAATGTCACCTTCAACGCGGCGATGGAACGCATCAAGCCGCGCTTGGTTGATGTGGGTATCGAGATCGAGCCGCAATATGCCTCCATCCCTGCTTTCAGCGCCTATGTGCGGGAAGAATTGGCACGCAGCGCCGCCGTGCTGCGCACCGCAGGCGTGAAGCCGGAATGACGCCATTGCGCGGTAGCGCCTTTGCCACCCATTAAGCTGCTTGCTGCGTCTCCCGCGCAGGGATTTGGGCGGGAGACGACCTAACGCACCAGCGCGGTGGACAGGATCGGAAAGAAGGCAATCAATATCAGCGCCAGGCCCATGACCACCACAAAGGGCAGGGCGCCGGCGAAGATGGTTTCAATGCTGACCTTCGGATCGGCAAGCGTTGCCTTCACGGTGAAAACCGAAATGCCAAAGGGCGGCGTCAGCAGGCCCATCTCCACCGCAATGATGGTGACAATACCGAAATGGATCAGGTCAAACCCCATGGCGGTCGCAATCGGCGCGCCAATCGGCACCATGATGAGCAGGATGGAGGTACTGTCCAGGATCATCCCCATCAGCAGTATGACGATCACGAAAGCAAACAGAAAGCCGTAAGGCCCAAGCCCCAGATGTTCCACGAAATCGCCGATGGCATTGGGAACACCCGCCATGGACAGCATGCGCGAATAAAGCCCTGCCGCGATCAGCAGGAACAGGATGGCCGCCGAAACCAAGCCGGTTTCGCGCAAAACACGCCAGAATTTTGCGGTATCCAAGCGGCGGCGCACCAGCGCAATCAGCAAGGCGCCCGCCGCACCCACTGCGCCCGCTTCGGTTGGCGTGAAGAAGCCCGTGTAAAGCCCGCCCAGGATCAGCACCACAAGCGCCATGATGGGTAGCGATTTGCCGAGCATTTCCGCCGGACCCATCAGCTTTTCATCGGCTACTGCCGTGGCTGGCGATTGGCTCATGATGCGCTGCGGCGCGAAGCTCGCATAACACCAGATCATGACGGCAAAGCCGATGGCGATGATGATGCCAGGAATGGCGCCGGCGATAAACATAGAACCAATCGAAACTTCGGCCAGCACGCCATAGACGATCATCAACAATGATGGCGGGATCAGCATGCCAAGAATGCTGCTGCCGGCGACAGTGCCCGTCGCAAAGCGCATGGAATAACCGTGCCGCACCATCTCAGGCACCGCGACCTTGGTGAAGACCGCTGCTGAGGCGATTGAAACGCCCGTTACCGCCGCAAATACCGCATTGGCGCCAACGGTCGCGATGCCAAGGCCGCCTTTAACACGTTTCAGCAGGTTCTGCGCGACATCAAACGTGTCTTTCCCGACATCGGAAATACTGACCAGCAGCCCCATCAGCACAAAAAGCGGAATGGTCGCGAATAGGTAATCCTGAATGCCGGAATAGGTCGCCAAGGCTGTAAAGCGAAAGGCAAGGTCAGGATTTTCGCGGATCAGCCAAACGCCAATGGCACCGGTTGAAATCAGCGTAATGCCGATGGGCAGCCCAATGATGATCAGCGTCACCATGACGCCAATCAGCGCAAAGCCAAGGGCGGTATCATCCATGGCGGGTCAGCATCCCGCGTAGTTCCGCGACAAACACCGCCAGATAGGCAATGCCGCCCGCCACCCCGCCCAGCACAATCAGGCCGCGAAACGGCCAGGTCGGCACGGTGAAAAGCCCCTGAACGCCGAAGAACTCGCGAAGGTTGATGGAATTCCACACGCCTGGCCAAGCAGCTTGTGCGATGAAGAACATGACCAAGGCGCCAATCAGGAAAAACAGCGCTTCAACCCCGCGCCCAAAGCGCGGCGCCCAAATCAGCACACGCTGGATCAGGAAGTCCGCACGCGTCATGCGGCGGTGATAGATGGTGGCGCCAATCTGCAGAAAGACAATGCCCACCACCGAATGCGCGGCAATTTCTGCAACACCGGTGATGGGCGCATTCAGGAAGGATCGGCCAATGACATCGGCACATATCAACAGCATTAGACCAAAGGTCCAGATGGTGCCAATGGCGGCCAAGCCATCAAGCAGCATCTGGACTGGGCCTGAGCTCTGCGCGGGTGCGGCGCTATCAAGCGCCGCCATATCAATGTCATCAGCCAAGTTGATGTGCCTTTCTGATCAGGCAGAAACTTCGCGATCCCAATTGCGCCCAGGCGTCTGGCCTGCAGCACGAATGGCAGCGAAGTAAGCGTTCAGCACATCCCGCGCCGCGGGGCCAGAGCTATCCACCCAGGTCCGCGCGATATTCGGCAAGCCGCGAATCCAGCGCTCACGCTCTGCTGCCGGCAGGGTGCTGATGATGGCGCCCTGGCGGGTCATTTCCGTCTCGGCTGCGGCAATGCGCGCCGACACATCGCGAATATGCGCCTGCGTGGTGGTCTTGCCTGCTTCCGCCATCGCGCGGCGCACGCCTTCCGGCCAACGGTCAAAGCGCTGCTTGTTTGCCGCAATGCCGCCGACATACATCGCGCCCACATCGCATTTCGTGATGTAGCGCGCCACTTCATGCACGCGGGTTGGCAGGATGCCGACAAAGAAGGAAAGCGCGCCTTCGGACACCCCGGTCTGGATATCGGTGTAATAGGTGGTGAGGGCACCATCCACCGGCGTCGCACCCGTGCCGGTCAGCCAATTGGCGCTGGTGCCGGGTGCAGAGATTTTGCGATTGCGCAAATCATCCAGGCTGCGTACCGGGAAGTTCGACCAGATGTGATAGGTATCCGTGATGTAGGAGCTGAGCGGCACCATGTTGAGGCCGTTCCAATTCTGGCGAATGGCCGGCACATTCTCCTTCATCGCTTCAAAGGTATTGGCGACCAAAGCATGATCACCGGTCGCGAATGGCGTGAAATAGGTCACGTTTTGCAGCGGCATGGTGCTGCCTTCCCAAAGCGTGCCAACATAGCCGATATCGGTGATGTTGTCGCGCACAGCCTCCATCGTATCCTGGAAGCGATAGAGCGTACCACCATAGGCTTCACGCCAATTGATCCGGTGCGTATTGCCGCCATCGCGCAGCAGCTTGTCCACTTCCGGCTGGAAGACGTTCTTCATCATTGACACCCAGAAATTTGCGACCGGATGGCTTGAAGCGATGGTGATATTCAGCGCGGTTTGCGCGCGGCTATGGATGGAAAACAAGGGCAGCGCGGAAGCGCCCAGGATCAGGCTCCGTCGAAGGGTCGTCATTTCAATTCTCCCTGTTGTGGCGTTTTGTGAACGCTGTTGATGGTTTCTCAGGCGATGGTGCCAAGCGCGCGCAGGATACGCTCTGGCGTGAAGGGTTGTTCATGCACGCGGGCCTTGAGGGGCCTCAGCGCATCATTGATGGCATTCATGATGGCCGCCGGCGCGCCCGCCGTGCCGGCCTCACCAGCGCCCTTGGCGCCAAGCAGGGATTCGCGGGTTGGCGTTTCCACATGGCCGACATGGATTTCCGGCATTTCCGCCGACATCGGCACAAGATAATCCGCAAGCGTCGTGGTCAGTAGATTGCCTTCGGCATCATAGACGCAATGTTCGTAAAGCGCGCCACCAATGCCCTGAACAATGCCGCCGCGCACCTGTTCATCCACCAAAAGCGGGTTCACAACACGGCCGCAATCCTCAACGCACCAATGTTCCAGAAGCTTCACCATGCCGGTCGCGGGGTCTACCTCAACCCAGCTTGCCTGAATGCCATTGGTGAAGGCAAAGGGGTATTCCTTGGTGATGAAGTGGCGCGTCTGCACCAATTCGCGCTGCAAATCCTTGGGCAGCGTATCGCCGCGAAAATAGACGATGCGCCCCAATTCAAACAACGTCATGCGCGGCTTGCCGTTGGCCTTATCTGTGATTTCGCCCATGGCGATATCAAGTGTTTCTGGTGCCGCTTGCAGCATGGCGCCGGCCACTTCCAGGATTTGCTGCTTGAGCGCAATGGCAGATTGCAGCGCCGCTTCCCCGCCAATGCCCGCACCGCGACACGCCCAGGTACCACCGCCATAAGGCGTTGTTTGCGTATCGCCGGTAATGATCTTCACGCGATTGACCGGCACGCCGACGCCATGTGCCACGATCTGCGCCAGGATGGCCTCGGTCCCCTGGCCCTGTTCGGTGACGCCCGATGAAGCAACAATGGACCCATCCGGGTCCATGCGCACCGTGCAACCATCCTGCGCGGAAATGCGCGCGCCACCAATGCCATACATGAAGGGCGAGGGGTTGGTCAGTTCAATGAAGGACGCGAAGCCAATGCCGCGATAGATGCCGCGCTGGCGTGCTTCCGCCTGATCGGCGCGAATACGCTCCAACGGCACCATATCCAGCAACTTGTTCAGAGATGCGTGATGCGACAGCCCTTCAAAGCGCATGCCAGGCGGTGAGGTATAGGGATAGGCATCATCACGAATAAGATTGCGTCGGCGTATTTCTACCGGGTCTATGCCAAGCGCTTCCGCCGCCAAATCCATCAGCCCTTCGGTCACCGCGGTTGCAATCGGGTGGCCAACGGCACGGTATTGGCAAGTGGGCGTTTTGTTCTGCAGCACAACCGTGGTGGTGCAGCGGTAATTCTTGAAATCATAGGGTCCGCCGCAAAGGTTGACGACCTGATTGCCTTCGATTGCGCTGGTGCGCGGATAGACGGAATAGGGGCCGATCCCGGTCAGATCATCAATATCAAAGGCCAGCACGCGGCCTTCCGCATCCACGGCCAAGCGGCCCTTGATGCGGTGATCACGGGCATGGATGTCGCTCACGAAGGATTCAAAACGGTCGGCCACGAATTTCACCGGGCGGCCCATGATGCGCGCCACGGCAGCAACAGCGACCTCATCCGGATAGACATGCACCTTGATGCCGAAGCTACCGCCGACATCCTTGCAGATCACGCGGACATCGCCTTCCTTCATGCGAAGTTGCTTGGCGAAGACACCCTGCATCATATGCGGCGCCTGGGTGGAATGATGCACAGTCAGTGTTTCATCCGCCGGGTTGTAATCGGCGATGATGGAACGCGCCTCAAGCGTCACGCCGGTATGCCGGCCCGTAACAAAGCGCGCTTCGACAATCTTATGCGCCGCGGCAAAAGCCGCAGCGACATCGCCACTTTCAGCCGTGCGGGTGAAGACAAGATTATCGCCCAATTCCGGATGGATCACGACCGCACCGGGGGTGAGTGCCATTTCCATATCGGTCTGCGCGGGCAGGGCTTCGAATTCCACCTCCAGCGCGGCTACACCATCTTCGGCAGCCGCGCGGCTTTCTGCGACCACCGCCACAATCGGCTCCCCCTGCCAGGTGGCGCGGCTGAGCGGTAGTGGATATTGCGGCGCGGATTTCATGCCCTTCAAATGATCCAGCGTCGCGACCCAAGGATCGCAAAATTTCGCAAGATCATGGCCGGTAAAGACGCGGATCACCCCCGGCACGGCCTTGGCGCGCGCCGTATCAATGGCGCTGATTTTCGCATGCGCATGGGGGCTGCGCAGAAAGGCCGCATGCAGCATGCGCGGCAGGGTCACATCATCCGTATAGGTCGCGCGCCCCTGCACCAGCTTCGGCACATTCGGGCGCGGCACGGACCGCCCGATATAGGAATTGGGCAAATCCTCGCGCGACAGGCCGATGGAAGCGGGCGTGATCTCGTTCATGGCGCCGCACTCCTGGAACGCAAGGTGTCTTCAACCGCATCCACTATGGCCTGATAGCCCGTGCAGCGGCAGTAACTTCCCGAGAGGTATTCGCGGATTTCGCCGCGTGTCGGGCGGCCGCCCTCGGCCAGTAATTCTGCCGCGGTCATCACCATGCCTGGCGTGCAAAAACCGCATTGCGCTGCGTTGCGCGCAACGAATGCCGCCTGCAAATCCGCGACCTCTCCGCTTTCGGAGATACCTTCAATCGTCACCACCTCAGCACCGTCGAGGGAGGCCGCTAAGATCAGGCAGCCGCGCATGATCTTGCCATTCACGCGCAAGGTGCAGGCACCGCAAACACCATGCTCGCAGCCGGCATGCGAACCGGTCAGGCCCAGATCAAGGCGGAGGAAATCAATCAAATGGCGGCGCGGTTCCACATGGCGCATCACCTTCTCGCCATTCACGGTCAGCGTAATTGGGATCATGCTGCTTGCACCTTTGGGCTCAGAAAACCAAGCAAAACGCGCTCCGTCAGCACGCGCGCCAGATGGCGCTTCATCTCCGGCGGGCCATGCAAATCGCGTGGCGGGTCCAGATCATCGGCCAGGGCGGCCTGCGCGGCGCTGATGCTCGCCCGGTCCAGGCTGCGGCCCTCCAGCGCACGAGACGCTGCTGCGGCCAGCACGGGGATATTGCCGACACCGAAATACACCAACCGGGGTGCGACGACGCGCTCGGCATCCAATGCCAAGGTGGCGACCAGCCCAGCCATGGCATAATCGCCGGAACGGCGCGTGATTTCCTCAATGGTGCCAAGGCGCTTGGTCAAGGGTATTTCAACCGCGGCAATGATTTCCTGCGGTTCAAGCGCGGTTTGCAGCAGATCAGTGAAGAAGGCCGCTGCCGGAATGCGACGTTCGCCCTTGGCTGATGCCGTGATGATCGTCGCCCCCAGCGCCACCATGCAGGCCGATAATTCCGCGGCCGGATCAGCATAGGCAAGGCTGCCGCCCAAGGTGCCGCGATTGCGAATGGCCGGATGGGCAATCAAGGGCGCCGCGGCCGTAAGCAAGGGCGCATGCGCCTTTACCAGCGGATCAACACAAAGATCGGCATGGAGCGTCAGCGCACCCAGGCGCAGCACCTGGTCATTGGTGGAAATGCCGCGCAATTCGTTGATGCCATTGATGTCAATCAGCGTGCCGGGTTCGGAAAGCCGGAAGGCGAGGGTCGCCAAAAGGGTCTGCCCGCCCGCGATGATCTTGCCCCCATCTCCAAGCGCCGCAAGGGCTGACCAAAGCTCGGCAAGGGTCTTGGCGCGCGCATAGCCCATGGACGGCCATTTCATGCGGTGTCTCCCTGGATTGAACTGCGGGCTTTGATCATTAGCAGAGGCTGCTTGTCAAGCGAGCTCCTTGCCGGATAAGGCTCTGAAAAATTCAGTGTTTTCAATTGATCTTTCGCTATCATCCGATCCCGGCGCTGCCCTTCATCCCGGCGATCAGGCAGGGATGCACATCACCTGCGCAGGATGCCGCCCATCACCACCAGCACCATGACCAACCCACAAAGCCCCGCCATGGCCCAGAAAATCCCCGCCCCCAAAGCGGCATAGCCAGGCCCGCAGGCCAAGGTCAGCAGCGTCGTCATGGCGCCCACGGCGGCGCCAAGCAGGGTTTGCGCCGTGCCACCCAGGCTGCCGGGCACGCGTTCCTGCAATAGCTTGATGGCTGCCAGATGCATGGCGCCGAAAGTCAGCGCATGCAGCGCTTGCGCGACTATCAAGGGTGGCAGGCTTTCACTCACCGCCATGATCGGCCAGCGCAGCAGGCCCGCCCCGGACGCGAGCAGTATCAACCCGCGCACGCCAAGCCTTTCCACCAAGCCGCGCCCCCACATGAACAGCGCTACCTCCGCCACCACGCCCCAGGCCCAAAGCAGGCCAATCACCCCGGCGCTGAAGCCCAAAGCCTGCCAATGGATGGACCCGAAGGCGTAATAGGCCGCATGGCTGCCCTGCATCAGCGCCGCAATCAACATTAGGCGGCGCAGCCAGGGCAGTGCGAGAGCGGCGCGAAAGCCGCTTGCGCCGCCGCGCCCAAAGCCCTCGGCCCGAGGCAACAGAAAGGCCGCTGCCGCGCCAAGGCCAAGCATGGCGGCAATCAGCCAGGCGGCGCTGCCTGCGCCCAGCACGCCCACCAGCGCGCCGGCCAGCACGGCGGCCAGGATATAGCTTGCGGAACCAGCGGCACGGGCGCGGCCATAATCAAAGCCGGGGGGTTCCCGGGCAGCGCGCAACGCCATCGCGTCAGCAAGCGCGGTGGTCGGCGCCAGCGCCGCTGCCAGCGCCAGATTGACTAGCAGCAACGCCCAGAACCCGGCAGCCAGCCCAAATCCCGCTGCGAAAAGCGCCGCCGCGCCCGTGCAGCAAATCAGCACCAGGCGCGGATCACCCAACCAATCCGCTACCCTTCCGCCCGCTGGTCCCGCCAGCAATTTCAGCGCGCTACCGGCGGCCAAAACCGTGCCTAGATCAGCCGGCGTCAGCCCGCGTTCCAGTAGCAAGGGCGGCAGGAAAGGCATCATCACGCCAAAGGCCGCGAATTGCGCGGCGAAGATTAGGGCGAAGCGGGTGGCGGGACTCATCACGGGCTTGCCACCCTGCCCCTTGCCGCCACCATGGACAAGCGCGCCGCGTCATGCCACGGAGCAACGCGTTTTTCTTTCTTGGACATTGACCCCCGCATGTTCGAACCCAGGGTTCGCGCCATTCTTGGCCCGACCAATACCGGCAAGACCCACCTCGCGATTGAGCGGATGCTCGCCCATGCCTCGGGCAGTATCGGCTTTCCGCTGAGGCTGCTGGCGCGTGAAAACTATGATCGCATGGTGGCGATGACGGGCGAACGCTACGTCGCCCTGATCACCGGTGAGGAGAAGATCGTCCCGCCCGAGGCGAAGTATTTCGCCTGCACGGTCGAAGCGATGCCGCTGGATCGCCCGGTGGAATTCCTCGCCGTGGACGAAATCCAGCTCTGCGCGGACCCGGATCGTGGGCATGTCTTCACCGATCGGCTGCTCAATGCGCGCGGCATGGTGGAAACCATGTTCCTGGGGGCTGAGACCATCGCGCCTTTGCTGCGCCGCTTGATTCCGCGTGCGGAGATTGAAACCCGCGCCCGGCTTTCGCAATTGAGTTACGCCGGCCCCGCCAAGCTATCGCGCCTGCCGGCACGTTCCGCGATTGTCGCCTTCAGCGCACAGGAAGTCTACGCCATTGCCGAAGCGGTGCGCCGCCGGCGTGGCGGCTGCGCCGTGGTGATGGGAAGGCTTTCGCCGCGCACACGCAATGCGCAGGTGGCGCTTTATCAAAACCGGGAAGTGGATTTCCTGGTGGCGACGGATGCGATTGGCATGGGCCTCAATATGGATGTGGACCATGTGGCGCTGGCTGCGCTGAACAAGTTTGATGGCCATCAACCGCGTGCTTTGACTGCGCAGGAAATCGCACAAATCGCCGGCCGCGCCGGGCGCGGCATGCGCGATGGCACTTTCGGCACCACGGCGGATGCGCCGACACTGGATGATGACATCATCACCCAGATCGAAACGCATGCGTTTGAACCGCTGAAGACGCTCGCCTGGCGCAATTCGGATTTGGATTTTTCCTCGGTCGAGACACTGCTCGATAGCCTGGGCGCGCCGGCGCCACAGCCGGGCCTCGCCAAGGGCCATGATGCGGTGGACCACATCACGCTTTCCATGCTGGTGCGGGAAGAAGAAATTCGCGGCCTGGCGGATACCGCATCCCGCGTGCGGCTGCTGTGGGAAGCCTGCCAGGTGCCGGATTTCCGCAAGCTGGCGGATGATAGCCACACAAGGCTTTGCGCACGCATCTTCACGCATCTGGCGCGGGAAGGCCGCTTGCCGAGCGATTGGGTAGCCTCATCCCTAGCCCAGCTTGGCATGGCGGAAGGTGATCTTGATACGCTGATGGCACGGCTTTCGGCCATTCGCGTCTGGGCCTATGTCGCGGCGCGGGCCGATTGGCTGGATAATGCGGCGGAGCTTCAGGCCGAAGCGCGGCGCGTTGAAGACATGGTCTCAGACGCGCTTCATGAAAGCCTGACCGCGCGCTTTGTGGACCGCCGCGCCGCGCATCTGATCCGCGCACTCGATGAAAGCGATGAGGAATTGCTTTCCGCCGTCACGCGGCGCGGGGAAGTGGTGGTGGAAGGCCATCCCGTTGGCCATGTGAAGGGCTTCCTGTTTGAACCCGATGGCGCCGCGGTAAAGGAAGAAGAACGCCGCGTGGTGCTGCGTGCGGCGCGCCGTGCCTTGGGTGCGGAAATCCCCCGCCGTGTCACCATGCTGGAATCCGTGAAGGATGAGGCATTCGCGCTGACGCCGCAGCATGGCGTGACCTGGGCCTATTCCCATGCGCCGAATATGCCGGCTGGGCTTGGTGATATTGCGGAAGTGGCGAAGCTGAAGCCTGGTTCTGAGCCCGGCAAGCCGCAGATTGATGTATTGCCCTCAGAATTTCTCGATGGCGCGCAGCGTGAGCGTATCCGCGCGCGTCTGGCCACCTGGATCGAAGCACTGGTGAAGCGCGATCTGGGCGCGATTTTCACCGCCGAGGAAAAGGCTTCGGAAGACAATACGCTGCGCGGCCCGGCCTTTCGGCTGCGGGAAGAATTGGGCTTGGCCATGGGGGCGACGGATGGGGAGATTCGCCCCGATCTGCGCCAGAAGCTGAAGGGCATTGGCATCCGCGCCGGGCGCTATGCGCTTTACGTGCCGGAAGCGCTGAAGCCGCGCGCCATGGCTTTGCGTGCGCAGCTTTGGTCCCTGCTGCGCGGCATTGAAACGCCGAAGCTGCCCTCGGGCGGTTTGATCGCGGTGGCGCCACCCGCCGATTGGCCGCGCGGCTTTGCGGAAACCATGGGCTGGCTGCCCGCCGGCCCCGTTTTGCTGCGGCTTGATGTGGCGGAACGCATCGCCGGCGAATTGGGCCACCTGACGCGCAAATCCCCAGCGCTGCTGCCGGGCGATCTGGCCAGCCGACTTGGTATCAAGGGTGAGAACCTCGGCCCCGTGCTGGATGCCATGGGCTTCCGGCTGATCCCGGCGGAAACCCTGGACGAGAAAAACTTCGGCCCGCCCGCCCCCGCGCGCATCGGCCAGCAACGCGCCCCGCGATTCGAACCGCGCCAGCACCAGGGCCCGCGCCGCGATGACCGGCGCCAGGATCGCCGTGGCCCTCGGCCCGATCAGCGCCGGCAGGAAGATAAGCCAGCGGAAGGTGCCGCGCCCGATCAGGCTTCGCCCGAACAGCAGCGCCCGGAACGCCGGCCCGATCAACGCCCGGATCGTCGCCCCAAGCCCGAAGGCGGGCAGCAGCAACAGCAGCACCAGCGCCAGCATTTCGGCCAAAAGGGCGGCAATGACCGCCCGCGCGGCCCGCGCCCGCCGCGCGAAGACCGAGTGGCCCTGCCCCCCATGCCGCGCCCCGATAGCCCCTTTGCGGTGCTTGCTGCCCTGAAGCTCAAGAAGGATTGAAAAAGGGGCGGTGGCGGCCGAGGCGGAAGGGCGGGATTATCAGCGGCTGGATGCCTGGCTCTGGTGCGCGCGCTTTCGCAAGACGCGGGCGGAATGCGCACGGCAGGTGGAAAAGGGCGTGGTGCGGATCAATCGCCTGCCGACCGACAAGCCCCATGCCAAGCTGCGACCTGGTGACGTGTTGACTTTGGCAATGGGGCAGGGGGCTTCGGGGCAGATCATCCTCTGGCGCGTGCTGGCGCTGGCCGAACGGCGCGGCCCGGCGAGCGAGGCACAGACGCTTTATGAGGTTCTCACGTGAAGCAAGGCAGTCATGCGCCAAGCCACCTTGTCTAATTCGTCGGCTAAGGTCATTTTGGTAGCGGTTTTGGACAGGCTCAGCACCAGGGAATCGCGCCAGTGACCTATGTCGTCACCGAAAATTGCATCAACTGCAAATACATGGATTGTGTGGAGGTTTGTCCGGTGGACTGCTTCTATGTTGGCGAAAACATGCTGGTGATCCACCCGGATGAATGCATTGATTGCGGCGTCTGTGAGCCGGAATGCCCCGCTGAGGCGATTTTGCCCGATAGCGACGACAAGGCGACCCCCTGGGTGGAGCTGAACCGGGATTATGCCCAGCAATGGCCTAATATCACCCGCAAGGGTGAAGCGCCGGCAGATGCGGATGATTGGAAGGGCAAGCCCGACAAAAAGGCGTTGCTCAGCCCCAATCCCGGCAAGCCCTGAGCCGTTTTCGCCAAAACTTGGCAAATATCTGACTCCAACGGTCGTGAATCCGCAGGGAGCAGGCTTCCTGCCGGGTGACCTTTGCTGCTTTTTGTGTTAACAGAGAATTTGGTCAACTCCAGCACTGGTGCTGCCCAGGTGTCTGCCGGGGGTGATGGTCTGCATTCTCAGCCGGGTCGCGCTGGCCCGGGTTATGCGTTGGGAGTCCTGTTTACATGACACGCAAGCCAGTGTCCAAGGCGTCTGCCAAAGGCCGCGCCAAGCCGGCCCGTGCCGCGGCCAAGAAGCCGGCCAGCAAGGCGAAATCGGCGACAAAGCCGGCCGCCAAGAAATCCTCCGCCAAGGCAAAGGCGACCACGAAGCCCAATAAGAAGGTGGCGCCGAAACCTGTGAAGAAGCCCGTTGCCAAAAGCGTCGCGAAGCCTGCGGCCAAGCCAGCCAGCAAGCCAGCCACTAAGCCGGCTCCCAAGGTCACGGCGAAGCCAGTTGCCAAGCCAGCCGCGAAATCTGCACCCAAGCCGGCGCCCAAGAAGGCTGCTGCGAAGCCCGCTGCCGCCGCGCCTGCCAAGCCGAAAGCCGCACCAGCGCCCACTAAGCCTGCCGCGCCCAAAAAAAAGATTGAAAAACCCAGCGCGAAGCCAGCGGCGCCAGCCGCCGAAGCGCTGTCCAAACCTGCCGCCCTGGTCGCGAACACCCCCACCGCCCCAGTGACCGAGGTCGCGGCACCGCCCGCCAAACCCGCGCCCAAGTCCAAGGCGAAGCCCGCCCCGGCAGGGCAAGCCCAGCTTGGACCTGCGCCATCGCCTTCCGGTTTGCAGGAAGCGCCAAGCCCCGCGCCCGTGGCGCCGGAGCCCGCGCCTCGGCCCGTGCTGGTGCAGGCCCCGGCAGTAGCCATGGTTACCCCGCCCTCCCCCGCGCCGGCACCGCGCCCGGCACCGCCGCCCAGTATTTCGCCGCTTTCGCCGCCGCCACCCACCATGCGCCCGAATGTTCAGTTGGGGATGCGCCCGCCGGGCGGTGGCCCGCCTCGCCCTGGAATGCCCATGTCGTCTTCGCTCAAGCCGCCTGCCGCCCCGAAACAGGAATTCAAGACGGGCGATTACGTCGTCTACCCAACGCATGGCGTGGGCACCGTGCAGGGCATCCGCACGGTGGAGGCCGCCGGCTATTCCCTCCAGGTCATTGAAGTGACCTTTGAGGAAAACCGCATGAAGCTGAGCGTGCCGGTGAACAAGGCCTCATCTTCGGGTCTGCGCAAGCTTTGCACCACCGAAAGCTTCCAGCCGGCCATGGATACGCTGAAGGGCCGCGCGCGCATCAAGCGCACCATGTGGTCCCGCCGCGCGCAGGAATATGAGGCAAAGATCAATTCGGGCGATCCGGTGCAAATCGCCGAAGTGGTGCGCGACCTGTTCCGTAATGCGGGCCAGCCTGACCAATCCTTCAGCGAACGCCAGATCTATGAATTGGCGCTTGACCGCCTGGCCGCCGAAGCCGCCGCCATTGACCGCTGCGACAAGGCAACCGCGATTGAAAAGCTGATGGTGGTGCTGCGTTCCGGCGCTGCCGGGTCTCGCGATTCAGCTTCCAAGGAAGCGCCCGCGCCGGCCACTGAGCCCCCATTGCCGGATCAATAAGCCGGGCCGCGCAACTACGTTGTCATGGCTGACCCTTCAAAACGGGTCAGCCATTACAGCATCGCCAAGGGTCGCTTGCGCCGTGGTGGCGGGAAGGCTTCATCCAGTGCCGCGATATCGTCAGGGCTGAGGGTGATCTCTCGCGCTGCGGCGTTTTCCCGCACATGGGCAAGCTTCGCGGCCTTGGGGATACTCACCACGCCGGGCTGGCGCAGCGTCCAGGCAATGGCGATTTGCGCGGGGCTTTTGCCGTGCCGCGCCGCGACAGTTGCAAGCGCAGGATTGCGCAGCATCCGCCCGCCCTGCCCCACCGGCGAATAGGCCATCACCGGCATGGCGCGATCCGCGCAAAAGGGCAGCAGATCAAACTCAGCGCCGCGATGTTCCAGGCTGTAAAGCACCTGATCCGTCGCGCAATCGGCAAGTGCGGCGCCCAATTCTTCCAGATCATCCTGATCCAGATTGGAAACACCCCAGCGACGGATTTTGCCGGCCTGACGCAGCGCTTCAAACCCCGCCACGGTTTCCGCCAGCGGCACGGAACCGCGCCAATGCAGCAGATAGACATCAATGGTTTCAATCCTGAGCCGCTTCAGGCTGCGTTCACAGGCCGCCACCACACCGCGACGCGACGCATTATGCGGATAAACCTTGGAGACGATGAAAACGCTGTCACGGCGCCCGGCAATGGCATCGCCCACCACTTCCTCGGCCCCGCCTTCGCCATACATCTCGGCCGTGTCGATCAAATTCATGCCAAGATCGAGCCCAGCGCGCAGCGCATCGGCTTCCGCCGCGCGCCGCGTGCGATCTTCACCCATGCCCCAGGTCCCTTGCCCAAGGCGTGGCATGGCAAAGCCGGCTGCCATATCAGGGAATGGTATAACCGCGCGCCTTGCCGACGCTGTCATTCCAAACCCGCGCGCAATCCGCCCAAACGCGGTTGCAGCTATCGCGGAAGCTTGGCAGAACCACCGCGGTCACCGCTTCACGCACGCGGCGTTCATCTTCCGCCGGCGGTGCCACCACCTGCACATTGAATTTACGCGTGGTGCAGGCATCCTGACCCTGGAAGCAGGCGAAGGCCTCATTGCTCGCGGTACGTGCCAAATCCCACATCTGCTTTTCCAGATCAGCAAAAGCACGCGTGAGTGCGGCCTGCTGTTCCGGGTTGAAGCGCCGCCAGGCATTCAGGGAAATGAAATGCCCCTGCACACCGGAAGCGAGCGACACCGGCAGGATGGTGCGGATGACTTCGCCCCAATTCGCGGTATAGGCAGAGGTGGCAGAGGTGATGCCGCATTCCACCGTGCCGCGTTGCAAGGCCTGATAGGTTTCGGAAAGCTGCAAGGTGACGGGTGTTGCGCCAAGCGATTGCAGCAGCGCAGACATGGTTGGCGTATAGGACCGCACCTTGAGACCACGCAGATCAGCCATGGAAGCAACCGGACGATTGCAGAAGAACATCTGCGCGCCGAAGGGCCACAGCGTCATCACCTTGGCATTGAAGCGTTCTTGCAGGCGCCGATCAAGCGCTTCCCGCCCGCCCGCGATGGCTTGTTGCGTTTCTTCCAAAGTGGTCGAAACGCCCATAAGGTCGAGCGAATCAATAAAGGGCTCATCACGTGCGGTCTGGCCGATCAGCACGCTCATCACATCAAAAGTGCCATTGCGCAGATGGCGCAGCGCATCCGGCGCGGCCGCACCCACCTGGTCCATTGGGTTGAAGGTGACTGCCAAATTGATGCCCGTGGTCTGACCAAGGCCCGTGAAGAAGGGCCGTTCAATGCCTTCGGTGTGGCGAGAATTGGAAGTGAAATGCCCCGCGACGCGAAGTTGGACTGGGCTTTGGGCGAAGGCGGGTGCTGCGGCAAGCATGGCGCCAAAGGCCGCGCCAAGGAGCGAAAGGGGGGTACGCATCAAACATTCTCCCGAATAAGGTCGGCACAGATTTTGCGAACCCTGCCGCCGTGAGTGACGAGTTTTGCCAGGTTGCGGTCTCTGTGCAACACGGCGTTCGATTTGCCAAGCAACCGGCGCGCCAAGGCGGGCCGAAGCGTTTTGAATAAGGCCACGCCGCCCATGACCCCGATAGACCCGAACCCAGTCAGCCGCTTTTTCGGGCCACCTGCCCGATTTCTCGCCATTCTGTCGGGCTGGTGGCTGATCGCACTCTCCTTCTTGACGGTGGCGGAAATCCTGCTGCGGAAGTTCTTTTCCTTCTCGCTGCAAGGGGTGGATGAGATCGGTGGCTATACCACGGCCATTGTCTCTGCCTTTGGTTTTGCCTGTGCATTGACGGTCAAGGCGCATACGCGGGTGGATTTTCTGCTGGGTCGTCTGCCCGCGCTGTTGCGTGCGGTGCTGAATACGCTGGCTTACAGCTTGCTGGCCGCCATGGCGATCTTTGGCGCTTGGCGCGGTTGGTCAGTGCTGGAAGAAAGCATCGAATTCCAGGCGCATGCCAATTCACCGCTGCAAACGCCGCTTTGGTTGCCGCAGGGCGCCTGGATGATTGGGCTTTTGCTGTTTGCGCTTTGCGCTGGCGCCATGGCCGCGCATGCCTTTTGGATGCTGCTGTCTGACCGGGCGAAGCTCAATCTGTTCTACGGGCCGCTCACGCTCGATGAGGAAATTGAAGCGGAAATGGGCACTATCCTGGAACGTGAGGGCAAGCAGCCATGATCGGCGTTACCGAAGCCAGCATTGGCTTTTTGCTGCTGATCGCCTTCCTGTTTCTGGGCCTGCATGTGGCGGTCGCGATGTTCCTGATCGCGCTGCTGGGGGCGGCGCTTTATCTTGGCCCGCCCTTGGTCGCTGCTTTTGGCACGCAGCTTTGGGGCGCGATGGAAGATTACGTGCTGCTATCCATCCCGCTTTACATTCTGCTGGGTGAAATCCTGGTGCGGTCTGGTTCCACTGATCGGCTATATCGTTCGCTTGCGGATTGGCTGAATTTCCTGCCCGGTGGCTTGCTGCATACCAATATTGGCGCATCCGCAGTATTTTCCGCCGTGTCCGGTTCTTCTGTTGCCACCGCTGCGACGATTTCAACCGTCGCGCTGCCTTCCTTCCGCAAGCGGCGCTATGATACGCGCCTGGTGTTGGGTTCTATCGCGGCTGGCGCATCGCTTGGCAATCTGATCCCGCCCGGGATTGCGCTGATTGTCTATGGCGCCATGACGAATACCTCGGTCGGGCAGCTTTATGCCGCCGCCGTGGTGCCGGGCATTGTGATGACGGTGCTGTTCATGGGCACCATTATCCTGATCGCACTCGTGAAGCCAGATCTGGTGCGGCAGAAGGAAGTGGCCGATCCCTTGCCCGAAAGGCTGAAGCGCCTGGTGGATTTGCTGCCGCCTTTCGTGATTTTCGGCATCATCATGGGGTCCATCTACACGGGCTGGGCAACGGTGACGGAGAGCGCTGCCCTTGCCGTTGTGGTAGCGCTGCCGATTGCGGCGTTTTATGGTCGGCTTTCCATTCGCATGCTGCATGATTGCTTTATCGCAACCGCCAATCTGACGGCCATGAGCATGCTGATCCTGGCTGTCGCCTTCTATCTGAACTTCGTCATGGGGCTGCTTGGCGTCACACCCGCCCTTGGCGCCTTTGTGACGAGTATTGGCGCGAGCCCGCTGGAACTCATTATCGCGCTCACGATCTTCTATCTGCTGCTTGGCATTTTCTTTGAAACCCTGCCCATGCTGGTGGGCACCGTGCCCATCGTATTCCCGGTGATTGTCGCGGCCGGCATTGATCCTGTCTGGTTCGGCGTCTTCATTGTGCTGATGTGCGAAATCTCATTGATCTCACCGCCTGTTGGCATGACGCTTTACGTCATTCAGGCGGTGCGCCGGGAAGGCACGATTGCCGAGGTTTTCCAGGGCACCGTGCCCTTCTTCATCGCCATGGTGGTGATGACGATACTACTGATTGCCTTCCCGGAAATGGCGCTGTGGCTACCCAGGATCAGCTTCGGGCCATAGGGCTTGAAGCAGCCCCGCTGGAAATCGGCAGCGCATCCTGCCATGAAGCGCGCATGAAACGTCACGTGAAAACGCCGGCGCATGCTGATCCTCGCCCTTGAAGGCGCGCTCGCGGAATGTTCCGCGGCGCTGTTGCGTGATGGTGCCGTGCTGGCCTTGGCCCTGCATGATGCGCCGCGCGGCCACCCCACTGCCCTTCCCAGCATGGCGCAGCAGGTATTGGCAGAAGCCGGCTTCACGCCTCAGGCGCTGGACGCCATCGCAGTCGGCATTGGGCCAGGCGGCTTCACGGGCCTGCGCACGGCCATTGCGCTGGCTGAAGGCTTGGCGCAGTCGCTCGGCAAGCCCCTGATTGCGGTAACAACGGGGGAGGCCTTGGCCGCGCAAGTACCGCGAGCCTTGCCAACGCAAGCGCTTTGGTCCGTGCTGGATCAACGCCAAGGCCGGGTGGTGTTGGAAGTCTTCCCGCCCATGGCCGCGGTGCCGGAAGCACCCGTGATCCTGCCGTTGTCCGACCTGCCCGATCCTGACGGACCTGTAGTGCTTGTGGGTAATGCGGCTGCGACCGTTCTAAAGCTGCTTCAGGCGCGCGGGATTATGGCGGATGCTTATCCCAAAACCTTTCCCTTGGCCGAAGCGGTGGGGCGCGTGGCAGCGCAACGGATTGCGGGAAAGCTTCCCCCGCGCAGTGCCGCCCCGCTTTACGCCGAACCGCCTGCCACCACGAAGCCCGACTAGTGGTGCGTTTTATGCCAACCCTTCCTGATCCAAAACTACCCCCGTGCGCCACTAGCCCTATATTTGGTGGGCAGATTCACGCTGCTGCCCTGAACCGACAGCCGCGACCGGACCACTGGCGCCCATGACAGCGCTGATCAAAGCCCTTGGCGCGGAGGCGGCGCCCCTGCTTGCGGAAATCCATGCCGAGGTCTTCACATCTGATGAGGCTTGGGGGCAGGACGCCATCGCCCTGATGCTCGGGCTGCCCGGACATTTCGGCCTGCTGGCCATCCATGAGGATCAGCCGCTTGGCTTTGCACTCGGCCGGGCGCAGGCGGGGGAGGCTGAAATCCTGACCATCGCGGTTCGGCCAAGGGCATGGCGGCTGGGAACTGGGCGCCTTCTGTTGCGCGCGCTGATGACCGAGGCCGCGCGGCGTGGCGCGGTGGAACTCTTTCTTGAGGTTGCAGAATCGAACATGAATGCACACGCGCTCTACAGCTCTGCTGGTGCGCGGAAGGTTGGCCGCCGACCGCGTTATTATGCTGATGGTGCGGCTGCGCTCATCTTGCGGATTGACCTTGCTGATACAGCACGAGTTTGAGTCTCCCCCCCCCCCCCAAGAATCCAGGGAATATCAGCCGTGGCGGAGCAGAATAACGGAATCTCCATTTTCAAGATCACTAATGCTGAGCACCTCATGCCCCTGTTCCTGAGCTGTCAGCGGTAGGTTGCGGCGCGGTTCAGCCCCACGCAGCCTGATCTCCAGAATCTGCCCGGATTTCATTTGGTCCAGTGCCAGACGCACAAGAACAAAAGTCATCGGGCAGCTTTCCGATGAAATATCAATGTGGTGATCCGGGTTTGGGAGAGTGGCGTACATGGCAATGACTGCAGCCTAAATCGCAGATTCTTCTATTGGGACATGCCAGCCTATCCGACACCCCACAATGAATGGCTAAGGAACCTCTGATTTAACCTGCCCCCCTGGGCCTGTCACTGATCTTCTGATTCTGTCGCGCATTGGCCATTCAAGTGTTGAGCGTGTCCCCTATGCGGCATGTGAGCTTCCAGGTTGCCCAGAAAACCGGGAACGCCGGCAACATGCAGGATGCCGCCCAGGGTCTGGCCCCATGTCTCGAAGCTGCCGAGGCTTCGCGCGGCGGTCCCTTCCACTGCTTACCCAGTCTTGGTAGAGGATCAGGCAGGCCGCCACAAGCCGTGCGCGATTGGCGCGCACCCAGATCATCAGGTCAGGCTGGCGAAAGCCCTCACGCCGCCAGGGCTGGTCGCTGGGCGCGTCGAGCCGAATGCGCAGGATCCGGCGTAGCATGGCGGAGCCCGTTCAGGCGCAGAATGGACCCTTGTTGACAGCCCCCCAACCCATTGCGACCGTGCACCAAATAAGCACCGTAGCCGAAGCAGCCACAAGATGGAACTTTCTGCACGCGCGCAGCCGTCAATCAGTTTCGGCTGATGCTGCATACCGGCGCTTACTGGTTGTTGTGGTTGTTGCGCAGCCTGATGCCGAAGCGATCCTCCTGGTATCTTGCTCAATTCGATGGGTTGCGATTGCGCCTGGTGAAGATTGCAACGCCGGTGGTCAGCAGGCAAAGCCGCATCCTGCTGCATATGCCAAGCGCTTGTCCCGATCGGTCTATGCTGCGCATGGCGCTTGAGCGTCTGCCGCGCCTGACCTGTTGACATACGGGGCGGATGCCCCAGCGCAGATCCCAGAAGCCTCAACCGACAAACCCCGCGATACGCAAGACAAAACCGGAACAGGGGGCCGGGAGAGGAGCCGTGTCAGCAATTTGGCTCAGCAGAGAGGGGAGGAGCAGAATCAACCAGGCGCAGGGGGACACGAATAATGCGCACTACCTTTGAAAGACTACGCGTTATTGGTGAACATGCGGTCAGGAAGACCGCGCGCTCTTCGGTCACACGCGTAAAGGGAGAATCGCCGCTTTCATAAGATGTTATGAATTGCCGCATTCTTCGGCATGCGGAAAACAGGATTCATTGAAGAATTTTCATACTTGCCTTCAAGGCTCCTTCACCAAGGCCAAATATGATGCACCTGTCATCCTCCTGGTTCCGAGGCAGGCAGGTGCGTAGTGATCCCAGTTTGCTGGTGATTGCGCGTTTTCGCATCGGTGCGCGCCCTTGGAACGAGAGTATGGCTTTTGGAAACGCGACGGGGACCAGGAGACCCAAATGTTACGAATTCGGCCAATGGCCATTGTCATGAGCCTTGCGCTTGCCGCTGCATCGGGCCTTGCGCTGCTGTCCTTCCTGATGATGCAGGATGCCTTCAGCGATGCGCGCCGCGCCTATCAGAACCAGCATCTTTCATATCGCCTGGCCGATGAATTGCGCCAGAGCTCGGACGATATCACGCGCAATGCGCGTACCTATGTGGTGACGGGCGATCCGAAATGGGAAGAACAATTCCTGTCGGTGATCGGGATCCGCAATGGTGAAAAGCCGCGCCCGGTGGATTATCACCGCATCTACTGGGATTTCGTGGCGGCCACTGGCCGCGCGCCGCGCCCGGATGGCGCGCGTATCCCGCTGCAACAGATGATGCGTGAAGCCGGTTTCTCGGAAGCGGAATTCGCACTTCTGCGTCAGGCGCAGCAGAATTCCGATGCGCTGATCCAGCTTGAAACGGTTGCGATCAACGCCGCCAAGGGGATTTTCGCTGACGCCGAGGGCAAGTTCACCGTCCGCCGCGCACCCGATTTCGCCATGGCGCGGGATTTGATGCATGGCGCGGATTACCACCGCTTCAAGGCCGATATTATGGGTCCGATTGACCAATTCTATGTTGCCCTTGAAGAGCGCCTGGCCTCCAACATTCGTGCTGCCGAAGATCGGGTTGCCTATTGGCGTGCCCTCCTTGGTATCGCGGTGGCGATGATTCTCGCGGTTTCCGCTGCTGCCGCCTGGTTGCTGGTGCTGCGCATCTCAAAGCCGCTCGATGAGCTTTCCGGTTCCATGGACAAGCTTACGAAGGGTGATCTTGGCGTTGACATTCCGCATGCCAGCCGCGTGGATGAAATCGGCGACATGAGCCGCGCCACCACCATCTTCCGCGATGGCCTGGTGGAAACGGCGAAGCTGCGTGAGGCGGAAGCCAAGCGTGGTGCGGAATTGGGATCCGCACGCCGAGCCGCCATTCAGGAAATCGCCAATGACCTGGATAAGGCTATCGGCCAATCCGTTACGGCGCTGTCTGACAATTCGGCCAAGCTTGTGGTGGAAGGTGGCAAGGTTGCCAGCACTACCGACACCGCGCTGACCCAGGCCCGCACCGCGGCGCATGAGGGCACGGAAGCCAATAACGGCATCCAAAGCGTCTCGGCCGCGGCGGAACAGCTGACTGTTGCAATCTCTGAAGTCTCGGCACGGGTGAATGCGGTCGCGCAAACCGCCCGTAGCGCGGCGGATGAGGCGGATCGCGTCACCTCCCTGATTGATGGGCTGAATGCGGCGTCCGTCAGGATCAATGACGTGACCGGGCTGATTGGGTCCATTGCGGCGCAGACCAATCTTCTGGCGCTGAATGCGACCATCGAATCGGCGCGCGCGGGTGAAGCCGGCAAGGGCTTTGCTGTGGTGGCATCAGAAGTGAAGAACCTGGCCGCGCAATCAGCCAAGGCGACCGAGGGGATTCAGGGCGAAATCAGCGCCATGCAATCTATCATTTCGGATGTGGTTGAAGTGATCCGCGAAATCGTGGGCCGCATCAGCCAGCTCAATAACGAAAACGGCGCCATTGCCGCGGCGGTGGAAGAACAATCCGCCACCACGGCGGAAATCGCTTCAAGCCTGCGTTCGGCCGCTTCTTCGGTGGGTTCGCTGGAAGGCTCGATCGGTCGCGTTTCCACCATGACCGAGGATACCGGCAAGGCGATTGGCACCATCAACAACGCCACCAAGTCACTTGCTGAGGAGGCGGTGCAGTTGCGCGGCGCCACGCAATCGCTGATCCAGCGCTTGCAAGCAGCCTGATTGGCGACATCAAAAAAAGCGCGGTCCGAGCTTTCGGGCCGCGTTTTTTATGGCATCAAACCGTGGAAATATCCGGCGCGTCGGGGTTCTTCATTCCAACAATATGGTAGCCGCTATCCACATGATGCACTTCGCCCGTGACGCCGGCGGAAAGATCGGACAGCAAATACAAGCCCGCACCGCCCACTTCCTCAATCGTCACATTGCGCCGGAGCGGTGAATTATACTGGTTCCATTTCAGGATATAGCGAAAATCGCCAATACCACTTGCCGCAAGCGTCCTGATTGGGCCGGCGCTGATGGCATTCACGCGAATGCCCGCTTCACCCAAATCGGTCGCCATATAACGCACGCTGGCTTCCAAAGCGGCCTTGGCCACACCCATCACATTGTAATGCGGTATCACGCGTTCGGCGCCCAGATAGGAAAGTGTCAGCTGCGCCCCGCCCGGCTTCATCAGCGCGGCGGCACGGCGGCCTACGGCCACGAAGGAATAGCAGGAAATATCCATCGCCTGCAGAAAGGCTTCGCGTGGTGTGTCCAGATAACGCCCGCGCAGATACTGCTTATCGGCAAAGCCAATGGCATGAACCAGGAAATCCATCCCGCCCCAGGCTTTCTCCACCGCGCCAAAGGCGGCATCCATGCTGGCATCTTCCGCCACGTCGCAGGGCACAACAAGGCTCGATCCCAGGCTTTCCGCCAAGGGGCGCACGCGCTTTTCCAGCGCTTCCCCCTGATAGGTGAAGGCAACCTCGCCCCCCTGAGCGGCGATTGCTTGCGCAATGCCCCAGGCGATGGAGCGGTCATTAGCCACCCCCATGATCAGGCCGCGCTTGCCGGCCATCAGGGTGCCCTTGGGGATGCTGGGGGCTGGATCGGCGTCGTTCATCGGGTGCGGGACCATGCGGCTGATATCGTTGACGTGCCTCTGCCATGCCCCCGCATGGCGGGCAAGGGCCTTGTCCTTTCGCAAAGCGACCCGATACAGGGCATGACAAGGAGAACCCCATGGACGGCAATGTGACCACCACCGAAGACCCCTTCGCCCTGTTTCAGGATTGGATGGCGGAAGCCACCAAGGGGGAGATCAATGACCCCAATGCGGTCTGCCTGGCGACCGCCACGCCGGATGGGCGGCCTTCCGCGCGGATGGTGCTGCTAAAGGGCGTGGATGCGCGGGGTTTTGTTTTCTACACCAATCTGGATAGCCGCAAGGGCGGCGAATTGGCCGCCAACCCCTTTGCTGCGCTCTGTTTTCACTGGAAAACCCTGCAACGCAGTATTCGTGTGGAAGGGCAGGTGGAAGCGGTGACCGAAGCCGAGGCGGATGCCTATTATGCCTCCCGCGCGCGGACGTCTCGGCTTGGGGCCTGGGCGTCCAAGCAATCTCGCCCGCTGGAAAGTCGCTTCGCTTTGGAAAAGGCAGTGGCCGAATATGGGCTGAAATATGCGGTGGGCGAGATCCCGCGCCCGCCCTTCTGGTCCGGCTTTCGCGTGCTGCCGGCGCGGATTGAATTCTGGCGCGATATGCCCTTCCGGCTCCATGAACGCCGCGTCTTTCACAGCGACGGCGCGGCTTGGCGGCTTGAGGCGCTCTATCCGTGAGGCAGCCGGGCCGCATTCCCCCCGCCCAGGCGGAGGTTGCGGCCTTCCTTGCCGGTTTGGCCGGCGCCGCGCCGATTGAAACGCATATCTCGGCGGTTTTCGTGGGACGGGACACCGCCTGGAAGATGAAGAAGGCGGTTGCGCTGGGGTTTTTGGATTTCAGTAGCCTTGAAGCGCGGGCGCATTTCTGCCGGCGCGAATTGGAACTGAACCAGCCTGCCGCCCCGGGCATTTATCGCGATGTGGTGGCGATCACCCGCGCGCCTGATGGCCATTTGCAGGAAGGTGGCGATGGTGTGGTGGTGGAATGGGTTCTCCGCATGGCGCCCATCCCGTCTGGCGATTTCCTGGATGCGGTGGCGGCGCGTGGCGCGCTGACGCCAGAGCTTCTGGATGACTTGGGCGATTTGCTTTTCATATTGCATCAAGGGGCACCGCGCATGACGGGGCTGGATGCGCCTGCCGCCATGGCGGAAGTGCTTTCCGGCAATTTGCGCGCCGCCCGCGCGGCGGGTCTGCCAGAAGCCGCCATCGCGCCGCTTGCCGCGCAGTTTCAGACAGCACTTTCGCGCAGCGCCCCCTGGCTGGCCGCCCGCGCGGCGGAAGGGCGCATCCGGCGCTGCCATGGCGATTTGCATTTGGGGAATCTCTGCCTGTGGCAGGGCAAGCCCACCCCCTTTGATGCGCTGGAATTCGATGAGGCTTTGGCGCGGATTGATACCGGCTATGATTTGGCCTTTCTGCTGATGGATCTGGACCAACAGGCGGGGCGCGCTGCGGTGAACCGTGTGCTCAATCGCTATTTGGCGCGCTCAGGCGATTACGGGCTGCTCGGCCTTTTGCCTCTGTGGCTTGGCCTGCGCGCCCTGGTGCGCGCGCATGCCCAGGCCGCGCGCGGGCGGAGTGGGGGGGCGCTGCTCCGCGCCGCCGCTGCCTATCTGGCGCCGGCCCCGGCGCGGCTGATTGCGGTAGGCGGGTTGCAAGGTACGGGCAAATCCACCCTGGCGCGCGGCCTGGCCCCCGCGCTTGGCCCAGCCCCAGGCGCCCTGCTGCTGCGATCCGATGAACTCCGCAAGCGTCGCTTTGGCCTTGCGCCGGAAGAGCCTCTGCCGCCCGAGGCCTACACCGAGGCCGTAAGCATCGCCACACATGAAGAATTATTCATGATTGCGGAAGCTACGCTGCGCCAGGGCCATGCGGTGGCGCTGGATGCGATGTTTTTGGACGAGCATTATCGGCTAAAGGCTGCCGAGATTGCTGCGCGCGCCGGCGTGCCATTTCAGGGCTTTTGGCTTGAAGCACCAATGGAAATCTTGAAATCCCGCATCCTGGCGCGGCGCGGTGATGCCTCTGACGCGACCATTGCTGTGCTGGAACGCTCAGCCCAATCCGACCCCGGCGCGATTGATTGGTGCCGGCTGGATGCCGCGGGGGATGCGCTTGGCGCGGCGCGTCAGGCCCTTGGCACGGCGGGCTGAAATATGTGCTAATCAGTCCCATATCTGGGACGATGTAAAACAAAACCTAAAGTAATGAGGAGGCATGACCATGGCTTATCGCCGTCTATTGCTGCCGCTGACTGGTACCGCCGCGGGGGAATCTGCCCTTGGCACCGCGCTGATTGCCGCGCGCATTTGGGGTTCACATGTGCATTGCCTGCATGTGCGCGTGGATGCGCGGGATGTGGCGCCGCTGGCCGGTGAAGGGCTTTCCGGCGCGATGATCGAGGAAATGATGGCCGCCACCGAACGCGAAAGCGGGGAGCGGGCGGATCGCGTCAAGAACCTGTTCCAGAAATTCACCGCCAATCTGGGCGATGTGACGCTGGCCGATAACCCCGATACCGCCGCGAAAACCGCTGGGCCAACGCTGTCCTTCGAATCCATGGTGGGGCGGGAAGAAGATATCGTCGCGCAACAATCGCGCCTTTACGATCTGGCTGTGGTGCCGCACCCCGAAGCGGGTGAGGATGTTTCCAGCAGCGATGCGCTTCACGCCATCCTGTTTGATTCCGGCCGGCCCGTTCTGATTGCGCCGCGTACACCCCCGGCTGCGATCGGTACGCGCATTTGCATCGCCTGGAATGGCACGGCCGAAAGTGCCGCGGCGGTGGCGGCGGCGCTGCCCTGGCTGCATCAGGCGAAGGCGGTGCGGATTCTCTGCGCCGATGAATATCAGCGCCGCGGCCCGAAGGCCGAGGGGATTCAGGCTTATCTCCGTTGGCATGGCATTGAAGCGGAACTAGTGCCTTTCAAGCCGCAAACCCGGGATGTGGGCGCGGGGCTTTTGGGCGCGGTGCGCGATTTCGGGGCTGATATGCTTTCCATGGGTGCCTATAGCCATTCCCGCCTGCGGCAATTGATCCTGGGCGGTGTCACGCGCCATGTGCTGGAAAATGCGGAAATGCCCGTGTTGATGTGTCGGTGAGTTTGCCCCGGGCATATCAGTCTTGCGCGGGCGGTATGGCGCCGCCCGCAGTCTGCCCCCATGTAATGGGACAAGGCCACAAGCGGCCATTCGGAAAAAGCCATGATCGAACTCCGTTCCTTTGAAAGCCTGGGCAAGGCCAATCTCGGTTGGCTCAATGCCAATCACCATTTCTCCTTCGGGCATTACCGCGATGCGCAGCGCGTGAATTGGGGGCGGCTGCGCGTTTGGAATGATGATGAAATCGCGCCGGGCAAGGGGTTTGACCCGCACCCGCATCGGGACATGGAAATCATCACCTATGTCCGGCAGGGGGCGATCACCCATAAGGACAGCATGGGCAATGAAGGCCGCACCGAGGCCGGCGATGTGCAGGTAATGAGTGCCGGCACCGGCGTTGTCCATTCGGAATTCAATCTTGAGCCCGGTGTCACAACGCTGTTTCAGATTTGGATCATGCCGGACCGCACCGGCCTGCCGCCTTCCTGGGGTGCCAAGCAATTCCCCAAAGAAAAGCGCGAAGCGGGGTTTGAGGTTTTGGCATCAGGCCGCCCCAATGATGCTGCTTCCGGTGCGCTGCCGATCAATGTGGATGGTGCGGTAATGGCGGCAACCCTGGCCAAGGGGCAAAGCCTGACGCAACCCCTGGCCGAAGGCCGTGCCGCCTATCTGGTGCTGGCGCGTGGCGCGGCTGAAGTGAATGGCGTGGAAGCGCGCGCACGTGATGGGCTTGCCATCCGGGCGGAGGACGCGATTACCATCACCGCCAGCGAAGACGCTGAATTGGTGATGGTGGAAGTGGCGGATAGCTGATCGGCTTCACCATTTTTTCCAGATCGGTCGGTGTGGAAACAATGGCCGATGATGGTGGTGATGGTTGTGCCGATAATGCCGGTGCGGTTCGAAGGCGCGATAGCTGTGCCGATAGGGCCGATAGGCATGGCCGCCATAAGGCGCGTGACCGTAGCCGCCATAACCATAGCCATAGTAGGGCCTGTGATGGCCGCTGCTGGCAAGGCAGCCGCCCAAGGTCAACAATAACAGCAACATCGAAAGAGGTAATGTGATCAGACGCATCGGGCACCCCCATTGATCCCTTTGGGATCAATGGAAGTTCACCATGCGCCCATGTCTGCCACGCGGCGGGATCAGGGCTTTTTGATGGTTTGCGCCAAATCAGCGCCGCACTTCGATTGTGCAAGATCGGGCGAAATCACGATCATCCAGCATCCAATCCTGGGTGCCGGTGAAGCGCGCCTCGCCATCCGTGCCAAGCTTGCCTTCATAGCGCGCGCGATAGTGAAAGCCGCGCCCGGAAGCACCGCCTTGCAGCAGCAGCGTGCCATCTGGCGCAACGCGCCCTTCGCCGCGTTCCCAGGCGCCGGTGCGCGCGCCTGAAGCGGAAAGCACGGGGCGTTCATACTTCGCGACCGCACCTTCCACCCGTATGGTGAAGGGCGCGGCAAGCGGTGCCTGGGTCATGCCCTGCACAGCATCACATGTCAGCCTTCCTTGCCAGACGCCAGTGAAGCCTTGCGCCGCCAGAGGGCTGGCAGCGCAAAGCATTGCAGCAAGGAACAGAAAGCGGGTCACTGATCCGCGTAGCAATGGGTTTCCGCCCCGCCACCCGGATGGGTGACGGCACCAAGATAGGCCGGGCCGACAAGCTGCGCGTATTTCCAGAGCACGCCGGAATTGTAATCGGTCTTGCGCGGCTTCCATTCGGCGCGGCGCTTGGCCAATTCTTCATCCGACAGCGCCACATCAATGGTGCCCTTGCCAGCATCAATGATGATCTTGTCGCCATCGCGCAGCAGCGCAATCGGCCCGCCCACCGCCGCTTCCGGCCCGACATGGCCGATGCAGAAGCCGCGTGTTGCGCCCGAAAAACGCCCATCGGTGATCAGCGCCACCTTATCCCCCATGCCTTGGCCATAAATCGCCGAGGTGGTGGAGAGCATCTCGCGCATGCCAGGCCCACCCTTCGGGCCTTCATAGCGCACGATGATCACATCGCCCGGCTTATAGGCGCGCATTTCCACGGCCTTGAAAGCATCTTCTTCGCAATCGAAGCAAAGTGCGGTGCCTTCGAAGCGCAGCTTTTCCATGCCGGCGATTTTTACAATGGCGCCCTCGGGCGCCAGATTGCCATGCAGGGAGACAACGCCGCCAATCGGGCTGATCGGATCAGAACAGGGGCGCACCACATCCTGATCCTTCGGCACGATCACCTCGCGGTGATTTTCGGCAATGGTCTTGCCGGTGACGGTCATGCAATCGCCCTTCACATAGCCGCCATCAATCAGCGCCTTGATGATGATGGGCACGCCGCCAATGCGATGCACATCGGCGGCCACATAACGCCCACCGGGCTTGAGGTCCGCGATATGCGGGGTCTTGCGCATGATTTCCGCCACATCCTGCAACGTAAAGCGGATGCCGGCTTCATGCGCCATGGCGGGCAGATGCAGCGCGGCATTCGTTGAACCACCCGTGGCACCCACAATCGCCGCGGCGTTATGCAATGAATCCAGCGTCACGATATCGCGCGGGCGGATATTGCGGCGGATGAGTTCCACCACGGCGCGCCCTGATTCAATCGCCCAACGGTCGCGGTCTTCATCGGGCGCCGGGGCACCAGCCGAAAACGGCAGCGCAAGCCCGATCATTTCCGAAACGCAGGCCATGGTATTGGCGGTAAACTGGCCGCCGCAAGCGCCCGCGCCGGGGCAGGCATGGCGTTCAAGCTCATCCAATTCCTCGTCAGACATGCCGCCGGCGGCGTGCTTGCCCACCGCTTCAAACACATCCAGCACCGTCACGTCCTGACCATGATGCTTGCCCGGCATGATGGACCCGCCATACATGAAGACAGACGGCACATTCAGGCGGATCATGGACATCATGACGCCGGGCAGTGATTTGTCGCAGCCGGCAATGCCGACCAAAGCATCATAGCAATGCCCGCGCATCGTGAGTTCAATGGAATCCGCGATGGTATCGCGCGACGCGAGCGAGGATTTCATGGATTGATGGCCCATGGCGATGCCATCCGTCACGGTGATGGTGGTGAATTCGCGCGGCGTCGCGCCGGCTTCCTTCACCCCAATCTTGGCCGCCTGCGCCTGGCGCGACAGCGCGATATTGCAGGGTGCCGCTTCATTCCAGCAGGAAGCGACGCCGACCAGCGGCTGCGTGATTTCCTCATGCGTCAGGCCCATCGCGTAGTAATAGGAACGATGCGGCGCGCGTTCCGGCCCCATGGTGGTGTGCCGGCTCGGCAGTTTTGACTTGTCCCATTTTGTCATCGTCAGTCTCCTCCTGCAAAATTGATCCCAGCGATCACCCGATCGCGTATAAAAAACCCACACTGACCGCGAGCCCGATCAAGGCCGCGATGAATTGCGCTACCGCGCGGCTAAGCGGGGCAACACCCATATTGAGCCGCGCCAAGCCATTCGTCAGCAGCGCAGTCACACCCACAAAAAGCGTGATGGCCACGAATAGATTGATCGTGCCGCCTTCAAACATGCCTCAGCCCGCAATCCGCGCCAATGCGGCATCAAGCCGCGCGATTTCCGCCTGCCAGGCAGCGAGCCTTTCGCGGTTTTCTTCCACGATTTCGACCGGCGCGCGGGAGACGAAAGTCTCACTGCCAAGCTTGGCTTCAACCTTTTGCACCTCGCCTTCGATGCGCGTGCGTTCCTTGGCAAGGCGCGCGCGTTCAGCAGCGAAGTCAATCACATCGGCAAGTGGCAGCATGAGCGTAGTTTCATCCAGCACGGCTTGGACAACGCCCTTGGGCGGTTCGCCGCTCAAAGCGCGGATTTCGCTTGCTCGGCCCATGCGATGGATCGCATCGGCCCAGCGTTCGGCGCGCGCCAGGCTCTCGGGCCGCGCACCCGCCATCAACAACGGCACGGTGATGGAAGGGGCGACATTCATTTCGGACCGCACGGTGCGCATTTCAGAAATCAGCCGCACCACCCAATCCAATTCCGCGCGCGCGTCAGCGGCATCAGCCACCGGCATGGCTTCCGGCCAGGGGCTGCGAATCAGGCTGCCCTCGGCGCCATAGCCCATGCGGTGCCACAATTCTTCCGTGATGAAGGGCATCACCGGGTGCAGCATGCGCAGGATCACGCCCAGCACATGCGCCGCTGTCGCCTTCACTTCGTCCTTATCCGCACCGTCCGGGCCGTTCAGCACGGGCTTGGCGAATTCCAGGAACCAGTCGCAGAAATCATTCCAGGCGAAGCGATAACAGGCCTTGGCGTAATCATCGAAGCGGAAGCCTTCCAAAGCGGCATTCGCCTCGGCCAAGGCCGAATTGGTTGTATCCAAAATCCAGCGAGAAAGCGGCAGCTTGGCCGAGGCAGGATCGAACCCCGCCACCGACGCAATGCCATTCATTTCGCAGAACCGCGCCGCGTTCCAGATTTTCGTGGCGAAGGATCGATAGCTTTCCACCCTTTGCCGACCAAGTTTGATATCTCGCCCCGGGCTTGCCAGGGCGCAGAGCGTGAAGCGCATGGCATCCGCGCCATAGGCGTCCAGCAATTCCAAAGGATCAATGCCGTTGCCGCGCGATTTGGACATTTTCTGCCCCTTTTCATCGCGCACCAACCCATGGATACAAACGGCCTTGAAGGGTACCCTCCCATCCATGAAATGAATGCCCATCATCATCATCCGGGCGACCCAGAAGAAGATGATATCCGAGCCCGTTACCAGCACATCGCCGGGATAGTATTTCGCAAGCTCTGGCGTTTTTTCCGGCCAGCCAATGGTGGAAAAGGGCCAAAGCGCGCTGGAAAACCAGGTATCCAGCACATCCTCATCACGCGTCAGCGCCACATCGCGCCCGAAATGTGCCCGCGCGGCAGCCAACGCCTCGGCTTCAGTATGCGCGACGAAAACCTCACCATCCGGCGCATACCAGGCAGGGATTTGATGGCCCCACCAAAGCTGGCGGGAAATGCACCAGGGCTGGATGTCGCGCATCCAGGCAAAGAAGGTATTTTCGAATTGCTTGGGGGAAAAGACGGTCTGGCCAGATTCCACCGCGCGAATGGCCGGTCCCGCCAAAGTCTTGGCATCCACATACCATTGTATCGTCAGGCGCGGTTCAATCGGCACCGCTGAACGCTCACTATGCGGGACCATATGGGTATGGGGTTCGATCTTCTCGACCAACTCCAACTCCTCAAGCCGCGCCACAATCGCCTTGCGCGCCGCGAAGCGATCTTGCCCCGCCAGACCGCGCACAAAATCATGATCGGCAATGCCATCAGCGGCAGCGAAATGCGCGCTGATTTCTTCCAGCATCACGCGCCCTTCGGCATCCAGCACGGATGGCATCGGCAAATCATGGCGCCGCCCAACCTCAAAATCATTGAAGTCATGCGCCGGCGTTATCTTGACAGCGCCGGAGCCCTTTTCCGGATCGGAATACTCATCCGCCACCACCGGAATGGCGTGGCCCAACAGTGGCAGGATCACGCGCTTGCCGATCAAATCCTTGAAGCGCGCATCTTCGGGATGCACCGCAACGGCGGTATCGCCCAGCATGGTCTCTGGCCGCGTTGTCGCCACCACCAGGAAGCGCCCCGGCGCGCCTTCCACTGGATAGCGCAGATGCCAGAGATTACCCTTCACTTCCTTGCTTTCGACTTCTAGATCGGAAATCGCGGTCTGAAACTTCGGGTCCCAATTCACCAGGCGTCGGTCGCGATAAATCAGGCCCTGGCGGTGCAGCGTCACGAACACTTCGCGAACTGCGGCTGAAAGCCCTTCATCCATCGTGAAGCGTTCACGCGGCCAATCGAGCGATGCACCAAGCCGGCGCAATTGCCGCGTGATGGTGCCGCCCGATTCAGCCTTCCATTCCCAAACACGCTTCAGAAAAGCCTCGCGGCCCATGGCGCGGCGGTCCGGCTGCTTCTGTTCTGCCAGCAGGCGTTCCACCACCATTTGCGTCGCAATGCCGGCATGGTCCGTGCCGGGCTGCCACAGCGCATCACGCCCCTGCATGCGCCGCCAGCGGATCAGCACATCCTGCAAGGTATTATCCAGCGCATGGCCGATATGCAGGCTGCCCGTGACATTGGGCGGCGGGATCATGATGGTGAAGGGGCGGGCTGTGCTTTCCGGGCGGGCGGAAAAAGCGCCTGAAGCCTCCCAGCCTGCATAGAGGCGGGGTTCAATCGCGGCGGGGTCGAAAACCTTGTCGAGCATGGCACTTCCCTTCCCCGCCCCAGGGCGTTACGTCAAGGGCAAGGCGCGTGGAGAGGGGCTTGACGCGCTGAGACCCTTTTGGGTTTGGGATTCGGCGTCTTCCTTGGCGACCAAGTGGCTTTGTGGGTCGGGTTTGGCGGCAGGATGAGGAGCGCCCGTGAAGGCGCCAATCCTCAAGGCAAGGCGCGGTTGACGACCCGTTCGATTTCCGCGCGCACCAGACGCTCTACCAAGGGCGGCAAATGGGCATCCAGCCAATCCTTGAGGATGGGGCGGATTTCTTCGCGCACCACATCTTCAATGCTCGGCCCGCCGCGATAGACCTGAGCCCCCCGCTCGGAGCTCACGGCGCGCAGCAATGACCCAACCGAGGCTGCGGCTGCGGCTGCGGCGGCCGGGGTAACAAGGCTTGAGGCATCATCCATGCCCATGCGTTGGGGTGATGCGGCCCGGGTCGGCGGCGTCACGAGCATATCCTGGGTCAATTCAATCGGCTCCGGTCCGGACCGCGCAGCGAGTGGCGCTGGCGCGATCGGCGGGGGTGCCAAGTTGGGCGCAGCCGTCCTGAGTGGCGGTGGCGCCTCGGTTGCTGGCGCTTCCTGCGCAGCACCACCTGCCCCCTCTGTCGCCTGGCCCGCCGCCTCATCCTCATTCAGGATGCGCCGAATGGACGCCAGGATATCATCCATGGATTGATCCTGTCCCCCGGCGGGGGGCGGGGCGGTACTGCTCATGGTCTTCCTCTCGAAGGCGCCTGGGGCGCCGTGGCGGCAGTGGCAGCGGCGGGACGTGCCGCGACATCACTAAGATCCCCGGTTCCAACCCAAAGGTTACGAACTGCCTGATGATAGGCTTTCGGGTCATAAAGCTGCACGGGCAGGCCAAGATCCTGTGCCGTGAGCCGGCCAATCGTGGATGTCAGCGAATAGGATGCATTGACCAGGGTGGCCAGTGCCTGCACCAGGCTGACTCGGGCATTGAGCAATTCCTGTTCCGCGTTCAGCACATCAAGCGTGGTGCGGCTGCCGACAACGGCTTCTCGCTGCACACCATCAAGCGCGATTTCCTGAGCGCGGATCTGGGCGCGCACGCTTTCCACCTGGGCGCGGGCAGTGCGCAGCGTTTCCCAGGCTTGCGCCGCCTGCTGGCCGGCAAGCCTGCGTGCATCTTCCACCAATTGCCGCTGCTGCTGCGCCTGCTGGCGCGCCTGCCGCACCGCGGCGTGTTCGGCACCGCCCTGATAAAGCGGCACGGAGAGATTGGCGGTGACTTGAGAGCCCGTTTGTCTTGTACCACGCGTTGTATTGTTATCCAGCCTGAAGGTCTGGCCCTGTACACCGATGGTCGGCAGCAAGACGCCGAATTGCAGATCAATATTCTCGATCGCCGCGGCTTCATCGAACATGGCGGCGATGACGGTCGGGTTATTGGTGCCGGCCTTTTGCACCGCTTCCTGGGCGGAACGTACCGGCGGGATAAGCGGCTGCGGCGGAGAAACCCGGTTGGGGGCCATGCCGATCAGGCGCTGGAATACTGCGCGGGACGATTCCCGATTGCCATCTGCCTGTTCCAAAGCGGCCCGGGCACCAGCCAGGCGCGATTCCGCCTGCGCGACATCTGTGCGGGTAATTTCACCGACACGGAAGCGTTCATTGGTGGCCTGCAACTGCCGCGAGAGGACCTGAACATTGTTCGTGTTGAGGCGCACGACTTCGGTATCGCGGATGACCGCAACATAAGACGCCACGGAATCCAGCAATACCTGCTGTTCGGTCGCGATCAGGCGCGAACGCTGGGCGTAGATTTGGTTCTCCGCCCGCCTGGTGCCGGCCACGGTGCGGCCACCGCGATAGATCGGTTGGGTTACCGCGCCGGTGAGGTTTCCAGTGCTGCGATCAATATCCGTAAAGCGCGAATAGGGGCCTGTTGCGCTATCCACCCGCGATCGCGCCGTAGCATCCGTATAGCCCCCGGCGGCTGAGAAGGTGACACTGGGCCGCCAGCCAGCCAGGGCCTGGGGTAGATTTTCATCAACCGCGCGAAGCTGCGCCCGGGCAGCAAGCAATGCCGGGTTATTCGCATAAGCGGCGGCCAGGGCTTCTTGCAGGCTTTGCGCGCCCGCCGGGGCCAAGGGCGTTAGCGCCAGGGCCGCAGACAGAAACAGCGATGCACGAAAACTTCCCATCAAGTGCAACCCCCAAGCCCCGGGCTAGTCTTCAAGGTAACCCCCATCCGGGTTCCCCAATTTGGAGCCGCTCAAAGGCTATAGCATGCGCGGGCGGTTGCGCCAGCCCAAGAATGAAAACAATCATAAATCGCCTTAGAAAGCGAAGCTCGGATTGGGGAGAAAAGCAGACAGAGACGCCGCATGCGCCTCAAACGCCACGCGCGGCGTGAAGCTGCCGCCAATATGGCGCACCAAAGTGGCCCGTGCCGGCGGCCCGCCCGTGGTGACCAGCGTCACCAGGCGCCCGCCTTCTGCCAGCAGGGTCTCAATCGGGCGGGGAATGGCCGGCACGCCACCTTCAATCACAATCACATCAAAGGGGCCGAGCCCGGCAGGCGGATGGGCCGGGTCTTCCCGCATGAGCCGGATAGAGGTTTTCGGCAGGCAGCGCGCCAAGCCGGCCTGCGCCAAGGCAAGCAAGGCGGGATCATATTCAAGCGCGGTGACATTGGCGCCCATCGCGGCAAGCACCGCCGCCCCGTAACCGCAGCCCGCGCCAAGCACCAGGGTGCGATCCCCACGGCGCAGCTCGGCAAGCTGAAACAGCCGCGCCATGACCATGGGCTGCAGCAGGAAACGCCTGCCCGGCAGCGGTACATCCGCATCCGCATAGGCGCGCGGGGCGAGATCGGCCGGCAGAAAGGCTTCCCTGGGCAAATCGCCAAAGGCCGAAAGGATGCGCGGATCCTGCACCTGATTCGGCCGCAACTGCCCATCCACCATGAATTGTCTGGCGCGCGCGAAATCCATATTGCCCATCCTTCAAGCCTTGTTGAACACCTTATAAGTCCTCAGGCGCCGCCCCGCAAAGGAGGCGCTTGACCCGAAACGGGCGCGGCCCGATAGAGACACCACGAGGTCCGGTGGCCGAGTGGTCAGGCAAGGGTCTGCAAAACCCTCTACAGCGGTTCGATTCCGCTCCGGACCTCCAAAGCGCGCTTAAGCGAAGCCTCAGGGCTTTGACATGAGGCGCGGCGCTGCTATTAGGCGCGCCGGCTCCTGATCCCCGATAGCTCAGCTGGTAGAGCGCGGGACTGTTAATCCCTAGGTCGTTGGTTCGAGTCCAACTCGGGGAGCCAGAGTGCCTTTCAAGGCTTGTCACCCAAGGGCGCGCGGCGCCTTTTTTCTTGCCTAAACCCCCGAAAAAAATCATGCAAAGATCGTTCGATGGCTGAATTGTGCCCGAAGCTGATCAGAAACCATCGTGTTTCATAAGCCCCTGAACGGAAAAGCGCACGGCCCGCCCGACCTCCGCGCGATCAATCCATCAATCCGCCAGTATCCACAGTAACCACAGCGAAAGGCTCGGGAATACCACCACCAGCCCAAGACGCAGCACATCCGCCGCCACGAAAGGCGCCACGGCACGGTAGGTGGCGAAGATCGGCACATCCCGCGCAATGGCATTCACCACAAAGACATTCAGCCCAATCGGCGGTGCCGTCAGGCCGATGCCGCAGACAATCAGCACCAGAATGCCGAACCATACCGCCACATCATCCGGCGCCATGCCGAAATCAAGCGCGGTAATGATGGGGAAAAATACCGGCAGGGTCAGCAGAATCATCGCCAATTCATCCATCACCGCGCCAAGCAGGATGTAGAAAGCGAGTAGCATGACCAGCACCGCATGCGGGGGCAGGCCAATCCCAGCAATGGTTTGTGCGGCTTCCATCGGCAATTGCGAAAAGGCTAGGAAGGCGTTGAATACCTCGGCGCCCAGCAGGATCATAAAAATCATCGCCGTGGTTTCGGCGGTGCGGATCAATGCCGTGCCGAATTCCTTGAAGCCGATGCTGCGCCGCGCCAACCCAACCAGAAGCATGGCGGTGGCGCCCACAGCCGCGCCTTCGGTCGGTGTGAAAATGCCGCCATAAATGCCGCCCAGCATGACAATCGTGACCAGCGCCGCCGGCCATGCCCCCGCCAGCGCGCGCCAACGTTCCGCCATGGGGAGTTTTTCACTCGGTGGTGCCAAGCCGGGGTTGCGCCTAACCATGTAAGCGATAACGCAAAGATAGAAGGCGGCGGCGAGAAAGCCCGGAATCAGCGCGGCCTGAAACAGCTTGACGATATTCTGTTCGGTCGAAATCGCATATACCACCAGGATCACGGAAGGCGGTATCAGAATGCCAAGTGTGCCGCCCACGGCAATGGTGCCGGTCGCAAAGCCAAGATCATAACCATAGCGGCGAAATTCCGGCAGCGCCGTGCGGCCAAAAGTTGCCGTTGTGGCAACGGAAGAACCGCAAATGGCACCAAAGGCCGTGCAGGCGCCAATCGTGCTGGAAGCAAGCCCACCGCGGCGATGCCCGATCCAGGCGCGAGCGGCACGAAACAAATCGGTCGAAAGCCCGGAAACCTCGGCCAGCGCACCCATCAGAATGAACAGCGGAATGACCGAAAGCGTGTAATTGGCAAAGTTATGATAAGGCGTGGTTTTGATGTAGGACAGGAACGCTTGCAGGCTGGTCAGATGAATATAGCCAAGCGCGCCTACCACCAGCATGGCAAGCCCCACCGGCATGCGGAGCGCAATCAACCCCAGCATCGCGACGAAGCCAAGAATGGCAATTTCCATCCCGCTCATGCACTGCCCCTGAGCCGCAGGACGGCCGTGGCAAGCGCGACCAAGGCGGTGAAGCCGGCAAGCCCTGCACAAGCGGCAATGGCGGGGGCGATGGGTAGCAGCAGGACCATGGTGGTAGTGGCACTTTTCGCCGCTTCCAGCGCACCTGCGCCAAGGCGCCATGCAATCAACGCCATCATGCCGGCAAAGACAACTTCCCAAAGCGCATCAAGCATGGCCTGCATGCGGGGTGGCAGCCTACTGGTGAAGCTATCCACCATCACATTGCCGCGCCGCGCCTGGCACCAGGGCATGAAGGCAAAGACCATGAGCGCCACACCCATTTGCACGAATTCGAAATCCCCGCGCACGCCGCCAAGCCCAAACGCGCGCAAGGTGACAGAGGTAGTGACCAGCACCGCCAAGCCCATCGCCAAGGCGCCACCAAGCAGCGCGAGCATGCGCGCCAGCCGATCAAGCAGGCTCACACCGGTTTCAGATGTTGTCCTATCCAGGGTGCCGCCGGACGTTTCGCTCACGCGTGTTTCTGGAGTGCTGCGCGGGCATCCGCGAGCAGGCGTTCTGCCGGCAGGCCGCGTTCTGTTGCCTGCCGCAGCCAGGTATCGGTGACACCTTGCGTTGCAGTACGGAAACGCGCCACCTCCTCCTGCGGGAGGGTTGTGATGGTATTGCCTTGGCGGGCGCGTACGATGGCAAGCGTTGCTTCCGCCGCTGCATCCCAAGCCTCACCGGCCATGCTGGCGGCGACCATGCCGGAATTGGCATCCAGAATCTGGCGAAGATCCGCCGGCAGACCATCATAGCGCGCGCGGTTCATCGCAAGCACGAAGGTGGCGGTGTAAAGCGTGGGCGAGTCCGGGATTTCGGTGTGATAGCGCACCAATTCATGCACACGGATCGCGGGCACCACTTCCCAGGGCACGACCGTACCATCCAATACGCGCTGCGCGAGGGATTCGGGCACTTGCGGAATGGGCATACCGATCGCCTGCGCGCCCAGGGCGCGTAACGCTTCTCCACAAAGCCGCGTGGGGAAACGCAGCCGCAAGCCGGCCATATCCTCAAGCCGCGCGACGCGCTTATTGGCATGGATCACGCCATGATCATGCGCCCACCAGCATAGCGGCTTCACTTCACGGAATTCCTCGGCCAGATGCTGGTCGCCATATTCCTGTAGCGCGCGAGAATTGGTGACGGCGCGGCGGGAGGCAATGAAGGGCAGTTCAAAGGCTTCAATGCGCGGGAAGCGGCCGGGCGTATTGCCGGGCAAGGTCCAGACAATATCCGCAACGCCATCGCGCGCCTGATCAAAAAGCTGCGGTGGCGTGCCGCCAAGCTGCATGGCGGGAAAAATCTGGATGCGCAGCCGCCCGCCCGAGGCTTGTTCGATGCGCTGCGCCCAAGGGGCAAGGAAGCGCTGCTGCCCATTGGATGCAGGCGGCAGGAAGTGATGCAGACGAAGCGTGATCTGCGCCTGCGCCTTCAGATCACGAACCACAAGCGGGCTGGCAAGCACGCCGGCACCAAAAGCCATCATATGGCGGCGGGACAGGGTCATGGGCGCTCCTTGTTGCGTAGCGATCTGGCCCATGGGCGTGATGCCGGCGCATCAACCCAAGGTGCTGATCACATTCTTATGCTATTTCGGTAGCACCCCGGCCCAGCACCAGCAAGGGAAAACCGGGGATCCGCCCTGCCTGCCCGCTTAGGGTTTCAGAAGGCAAGCCCAACATAGTTTTCCGCCAACGCCGCCTGAGCCGCTTCGGATTGCATCAGATAAGCAAGCTCTGCCCCGCGCAGCCGCTCATCAAAGGCGCTTTCGGCGCCGTCAAAGCGATGCAATAGGCTGGTGAACCACCAGCTGAAACGCTCAGCCTTCCAGATGCGCGCGAGCGCGCGGGGGGAATAATGCGCCAGCGCCGCTTCCTGCCCAGTGCGGAAAAATTCCGTGAGCGCTTCCAGCAGATAATGCACATCGGACGCCGCCAGATTGAGCCCCTTGGCCCCAGTGGGCGGGACGATATGGGCGGCATCCCCCGCCAGGAAAAGCCGACCAAAACGCAGCGGTTCAGCCACAAAACTCCGCAATGGTGCGATGCTTTTCTCAAGCGAAGGTCCGGTAGTGAGCGCTGCTGCCGCTGCGGGGTCCAACCGCAGGCGCAGTTCCGCCCAAAAGGCGTCGTCTGACCAATTCACGGCACTGTCATTCAAATCGCATTGCAGATAGTAGCGGCTGCGGATTTTGCTGCGCATGCTGCACAGCGCAAAACCGCGCGCATGGCGGACATAGATCAATTCATGATCAACCGGCGGCACATCCGCCAAAAGCCCGAGCCAGCCAAAGGGATAGAGCTTTTCGTAAAGCGTGATGGCGGCGGGCGGAACGCTCACGCGGCAAATGCCGTGAAAACCATCACAGCCGGCGATGATGTCACAGGCCAATTCATGCATAGAGCCGTTGGATTCAAAGCGCACCTTGGGCTTGTCTGAATCGAAATCCAAGGGCGCGACATTCTGGGCCTCATAAACCGTGACCAAACCAACTGCGGCCCTTGCCTCCATCAGGTCACGGGTGATTTCCGTCTGGCCATAGACCGTGACGATCTTGCCGCCAGTATGACGGCTGAGGTCAATGCGCTGACGCTTTCCATCCACACACAATGAAAACCCGTGATGCACCAGGCCTTCCGCCCGCATGCGCGCACCAACGCCGGCCTGATCCAGAAGTGCGGCGGTGGTTTGTTCAATCACGCCGGCGCGAATGCGGCCCAGCACGTAATCTGCGCTGCGCTGTTCCAGAATAACCGCCTCAATCCCGGCCTTATGCAGCAATTGCCCAAGCAGCAGCCCCGCAGGGCCGGCGCCGATAATCGCAACCTGGGTACGCGTTGGAAAACGCATGGGCTGCCCCCTAAGCCGGCCCTCGGCCATGTGTGATTCCGCTTGACGCGCCTTGCGGCTGGTCCTCTCATAATCGGCCAGGCGCAAGGAAGCCATAGTAGGCAAGCGCCGGACAGGAAACTTCCAGGGAAGATACCGCCCATGCCTTGCTTTGACCTTGGCAGCCTTGCCGCAATGCCGCGCCCGCTGGAATGCTGGGGGCCCGTCTGATGGCCGGGGAAGAGTTCATTCAGCGCGATCTTGCGGCGCATCCGCTGCCGATTGCGCCAGGCTACAAGACCAGCATGTTCCGCGGCCCGACACGCCCGCCGCTTTCCCTGAGGACAAGCATGGCCGACCTCACCGGCCCGGTTTTCGGCGCGGAGGAGCTCGGCGCGCGTGACAATGATCTGATCCTGAACTACGCCAAGGAAGGCTTGCCGATAGGCGAACGCATCATCATTCATGGCCGCGTGCTGGATGGCAATGCGCGGCCCCTGCGCGGCGTCCTGGTGGAGATTTGGCAGGCCAACGCTTCAGGGCGCTACAGGCACCGCAATGATGGCTATGTCGGTACGATTGATCCGAATTTCGGCGGCTGTGGTCGCTGCCTGACAGATGCAGATGGGCGCTATGTTTTTCGTACGATCAAGCCCGGCCCCTATCCCTTCCGAAACAAGGTGAATGATTGGCGCCCGGCGCATATGCATTTTTCGGTCTTCGGCCATGGCTTCGCACAAAGGCTGATTACGCAAATGTATTTTGAGGGTGATCCCCTGATCCGCCATGACAGTATCCTGAACACCATCCCAGATGCTGCGGCGCGCGATCGGCTGATTGCGCAACTTGATCTTGCGGCATCGGTGCCGCTTGATACGCTCGCCTATCGCTGGGATATCGTGCTGCGCGGTACACGCGCGACGGTTTTTGAAAACAAGCTGCAAGGGAATTGAGCCGCCATGATCACGCCCGATGCGCTTGGCTATCTACCCGAAACGCCATCCCAAACCGCCGGACCCTTTGTGCATATTGGCCTTATTCCGCGTCAGGCCGGGTTTGAGGTTTTTGAAAACAATATCGGCACCATTGCGCTTACGCCCGAGGCCAAAGGGGAACGCATTCGCATCCAAGGGCGGATTTTCGATGGTACAGGTGCAGCCATTCGCGATGCCTTGGTTGAGATTTGGCAGGCGGATTCCTTTGGTCGCTTCAACCATCCTGCCGATGATGCATCCGCCCCGCGTGATGCGCAGTTTCGCGGCTGGGGGCGCACGGGCACGGATTTTGAGACCGGCACATGGTCCTTCGCCACCATCAAGCCAGGTCGCGTGGCGCGCCGGCACGGTGAAGGGAGCCTCGCACCGCATATCCTGGTTTGGATCGTGGCGCGCGGCATCAATCTCGGCCTGCTCACACGGCTCTATTTCGACGATGAAGCCGCGGCCAATGCGGAAGACCCGGTGCTCCGCCTGATCGAACAGCCGGAACGGCGCAGGACGCTGATGGCACGCCGCGTTCCAGGCGCGGACAGTACCTATGTCTTCGATATCCATTTGCAGGGCGCGGAGGAGACGGTATTCTTCGACGTCTGAGGTATAAAAAAAGAGGAGGAGATCATGCTCAATCGTCGGAATCTGGTGACTGGTATGGCCGCTGCGCCGCTGATGATGCGTGGTGCTGCGGCGCAAGGCGCTGATTGGGTGCCAAGCCGGCCCATTCGCCTGGTGGTGGGCTTCGCCGCTGGCGGGTCCACGGATACCACGGGAAGATTGATGGCACAGGCGCTATCGGCTGCCTTGCCGCAACCCGCCGTGGTGGAAAATCGAGTTGGTGCGGCAGGAAACATCGCAACCGAGCATGTGGCGCGGAGTGCGCCGGATGGGCATACGCTGGTCGTCGCCTCCATGGGATCTCAGGCGGTGAACGCGGCGCTTTATCGCAACCTGCCCTTTGATCCGGTGAGGGATTTCACGGCGGTGTCGCTTTTTGTGAAAAGTTCGAACATGCTGGTGGCGCATCCCGCTTTTCCCGCGCGCACGCTGGCCGATCTGGTGGCGCTGGCACGCGCCAATCCTGGGCGCGTCAATGTCGGCACGGCGGGGGCGGGCTCATCGCAGCATTTTGCCGCCGCCCTGTTCGAGCATTTGGCCAAGGTGCAATTCACGCATATCAATTATCGCGGCGGCGCGCCGGCCATGACGGATCTGATGGCCGGGCGCGTGGACATCGTGTTTTCACCCATCGTGGAGACCGTGCAGCAAATTCGCGCCGATCATGTACGCGCCCTTGCCATCACGCGGCCACAGCGCGCGCCCGAATTTCCCGATGTGCCCGCAGTAGCGGAGGTAGTGCCGGGTTATGAATTTTCTTCCTGGCTTGGCGCTTTTGCGCCAGCCGGCACACCTGCGGCAGCAGTGCAGCGCCTGTCACAAGCCCTGGCCGCAGGCTTGCGCGACCCGCAGATCCGCGAACGCGTGCTCTCACTCGGCTATGAACCTATCGGCAGCACGCCGGAAGAATTCGCTGCCTTCTTCGCCGCTGAAATGCCGCGTGTGGCGGAGCTGGTGCGCATTTCCGGCGCCAAGGTCGAATGAGTCACGCCGGATCCGCGCCATGCCAAAGCCCAAACCGCCCATGACCACGCTGGCTTACATGTCGGGCTTTGGTAATTCGTTCGAGACTGAAGCGCTGCCCGATGCGCTGCCGATCGGGCGCAATTCACCACAGAAATGCAGTTACGGGCTTTATGCCGAACAGCTTTCCGGTTCGGCCTTCACCGCGCCGCAGGGCAAAAATGAGCGATCCTGGCTCTATCGTATTCGCCCCTCGGTGAAGCATTCCGGCTTTTTTCGAGCGATTGATCCGGGCCTGATCCGCACCGCCCCTAATGCCGCCGAACGCCAACCGATGCTTGGGCGATATCGCTGGGATCCTGTGCCCATGCCGCGCAAGCGCCTCAGTTTTGTCGAAGGTCTCACCACCATTACCACGGCGGGGGATTCCGATACGCAAACCGGCATGGCCGCGCATATTGCCTGTATCACTCGATCCATGCAGCACGAGTATTTCTGCAATGCCGATGGCGAATTGCTGATTGTAGCGCAGCAGGGTCGGCTTCGCTTCTGTACCGAATTTGGCGTGATTGAGATTGAACCTGGTGAGATTTGCGTCATTCCACGGGGCATCATTTTTCGCTGCGAAAAACCGGACGGGCCGGCGCGCGCCTATGTCTGCGAAAACTATGGCAGCCCCTTTACCCTGCCCAATCGCGGCCCAATCGGCGCCAATTGCCTTGCCAACCCACGTGATTTTCTGACACCCGTTGCCGCCTATGAGGATGAAGACGCACCCTCAAGACTGTTCGTCAAATGGGGCGGCGATCTTTTCGTGACGAAAATCGGCCAATCGCCCTTGGATGTGGTTGCCTGGCATGGGAACTACTATCCCTATAAATACGACCTCAGGCGGTATGCCGCGATCGGTTCGATTTCCTTTGATCATCCGGATCCTTCGATCTTCACGGTGCTGACTTCTCCTTCGGCAGAGGAAGGCACTGCCAGTATTGATTTCGTGATCTTTCCGGATCGCTGGATGGTCGCGGAGAATACCTTCCGCCCGCCCTGGTATCATCGTAATGTCATGAGCGAGTTCATGGGCCTGATCTTTGGCGTTTATGATGCAAAGCCTGAGGGTTTCGTGCCAGGCGGGTTTTCTTTGCATAATCAGATGCTGCCCCATGGGCCGGATGCGGCGGCGTTTGAACATGCCTCCAGCACTGAATTGAAGCCGGTGAAGCTGACCGGCACCATGGCCTTCATGTTTGAAACACGCTTCCCGCAACGCGTCACTGCCCATGCCGCGAAGCTGCCCGGCTTACAGAAAAACTATATCGGCTGCTGGGATGGTTTGCAGAAGCGCTTCAACCCCAGGAAGAAGCAGGCCTGGTGAGATGAATGAGATGCCATCCAATCGGGATCGGCTTGTGCTACTTGGCACCAAGGGTGGGCCTGCCATTCGCAAGGGCGGGCCTTCGCCAACGGCGCATTTGCTCGAAATTGGGGGCCATCCCTATGTGATTGATTGCGGGCTTGGCGTGACGCGCGCCCTGGTGGAAGCGGGTATGCCCTTGCCTGCCTTGCGCAGCATCATCATTACGCATCTGCATTCTGATCATGTGCTGGAAATGGGGCCGCTGATTCACACCGCCTGGACTGCCGGCTTGAAGGAGAAAGTCGTGGTGCATGGGCCGGTCGGCACGCGCACGGCCTGGCAGGGTTTTCTGACCTCACTTGCCTACGATATCGCGATCCGTATCGAAGATGAAGGCCGGCCCGATCTGGCCGCTATGGTGGAGGTGCTGGAATATGCCGAAGGCCATGTCTTCACCGATGCACGCGTTACGGTTTCCGCCTTGCGGGTGAAACATCCCCCGGTGACGGAGTGCTTCGCGCTGCGCTTTGATCATGCGGCGGGTTCGGTGGTTTTCTCGGCTGACACCACGTATTTTGCGCCGCTTGCGGGTTTTGCGTGGGGTGCCGATATTCTGGTGCATGAAGCGATTTATGAATCAGGCGTGGATCGGCTGGTGGCGCGTGTCGGCAATGGCGCACGGTTGAAGCAGCATTTGCTGGATAGCCATACGCTTGCGGAGGATGTCGGGCGCATCGCCGCAGAGGCCGGCATCGGGCTGCTCGCGCTCAATCATCTGGTGCCGGCGGACGATCCGCTGGTGACGGAACAGCATTGGGTGGATGCGGTGCGCGCCCATTACGCCGGACCCTTGGTGATTGGGCGCGATGGTCTGGCGCTGCCACTTTCAAGCCGCAGCGCATGAAGGCTGCCGAGCCCTTTGCGCGTTTCGCCTATCAACGCCACGCAGATCAGGCGCGGGCCAAGCCCGCATCACACCCTGTGGTGATCATTGGGGCCGGGCCGGTTGGCCTGACGCTTGCCATTGATCTCAAGCTGCGCGGTATTGATTGCGTGTTGCTGGATGATCAGGACCGCATCGGGGGGGGGTCGCGCGCCATTTGCTTTGCCAAGCGGACGCTGGAGATTTGGGATAGGCTTGGCTGTGCCGCGCCCATGCTGGACAAAGGTGTGCGCTGGAATTTCGGCAAGGTCTTTCAGCATGAGGAATTGCTCTACCGTTTTGATCTGCAGCCAGAACCTGGCCATAAGATGCCGGCCTTCATCAATTTGCAGCAATACTATGCGGAGAAATTCCTGGTGGATCGCGCGCAGGCGCTGAGCGTTGATCTGCGTTGGCTGAACCGTGTGATCGGCCTGCAATTGGGCGATCAGGGCGCGTGCATCACGGTTGAAACGCCCGATGGCATCTATTTGCTAGATGCGCGTTTTGCCATTGCCTGTGATGGCGCGCGTTCGCCCATGCGCGCCATGCTTGGCCTTGAATTCATGGGTGAGCAGTTTGAAGATCAATTTCTGATCGCCGATGTACGCATGACAGCCGATTTCCCGGTGGAGCGCTGGTTCTGGTTCGACCCGCCTTTTCATGGCGGCCAGTCCTGCCTTTTGCACAAGCAGCCCGATGATGTCTGGCGCATAGACCTGCAACTATCACCAGATGCGGATACGGAACATGAAAGGCGGCCCGAAGTGGTGCGCCCGCGCATTGAACGCATGTTGGAGCATGATGAATTCGATTTGGAATGGATTTCCGTCTATCGTTTTCAATGCCGCCGGCTAGAACGCTTTGTGCATGGTGCGGTAATTTTTGCGGGTGATGCGGCACATCAGGTCTCCCCCTTTGGGGCGCGCGGCGCCAATTCCGGCGTGCAGGATGCGGATAATCTCGGCTGGAAGCTTGCCGCAGCTCTGCGGGGCAGGACAGGGCTGATTGCGAGCTATGATCAGGAACGTTCGCAAGCGGCGGATGAGAATATCCTGAACTCCTCACGTGCCACTGATTTCATCGCGCCCCGCCACAAGGCAGAGGCACGTTTTCGCAACGCGGCCCTGGCGCTGGCGCGACAGACGGAATTCGGCAAGCGCTTCGTCAATTCCGGCAGACTTTCAACACCAACCGCTTATGCCGAAAGTCCCTTGTCAAGGATGGACACAACGCCTTGGGCCGCCGGGCCGCCGCCCGGTGCGCCGATCCCAGATGCGCCCTTAGGCAATGGATACCTGAGTGAAACACTGGGCCAGGGTTTTGCCTTGCTTCATCGGCAGGGCGGTGCTGAGGCCAAGGGGGCTGAGGGGCTCGCCATTATTGAGGTCTTTGACCAGGACGAAGCCTTGATTGCGCGTTTTGGCCTCACGTCAGGGGCTGGTTATCTCATTCGTCCGGATCGCCATGTGGCGGCGCGTTTTCATCAGGTGACGCATGCTGCGGTCACAGCCGCACTCCGCAAGGCCAACGCGGCCTGAGGGGGTCAAACCCGAAAAGGCTTTGGGACATCGCGTCTCGGCAAAGCGCCAAGACGGCGATTGGGACATGAATTTGGTGCTTAACTTTGCCCACCCCCCTGGCAAGATGCTGCGTAGCACGAAGCCTTGGCGCCTTACGGCAAAGGCCAAGGACACCCACCATAAGGCTCATCGAAGGGAGGCGGTTGTTGATGAGACCTTCTGAATGGTAATGCTTCCCGCCCGTATATCCAGCAGGACCAAATCGGTGAGTTTGACACCAACTACAGCACCAATCGGCATCACTTCCCCTTTTTCCCCTTGTTGGCGGCCTTACGCGGAAAACGCCTGCGGAAATCTGCGGCCATTTCCTCCAAGGTCACGAACCGCACACCAGGATGTTTCAGCATATGGCCGATCAGGCGTTCCAGCATGAGCAGCACTTGCGGCCGGCCTGATACATCCGGATGGATGGTCATGGGCACCACGGCGTAATCATATTCGCGGTAGACGAAATCGAAATGATCGCGCCAGATCTGTTCAAGCTGATGTGGTGAGACATAGCCATGGCTATTCGGAAATTTCTTCACGAACATCATGGGTGGCAGATCATCCAAATACCAGGAAGCCGGGATTTCAACCAGCTCGGTTTCACGTCCACGCGTGAAGGGTTTCATCCATGTGGAAGCCGGCTTGCTGTAATCAATGGGCGTCCATGCATCGCCAGTGCGCACATAATAAGGTTGTGCATCATGATGCATCAGTGAATGATCATAAGCGATCCCACGCTCCAGCAGAATTTCGATGGAGGTGGCGGATACCTCCCACCAGGGCGCGACATAGCCAACCGGGCGACGGCCCCAATATTGCTCGATCAGATAGATGCATTTGTCGAAAATCGCCTCTTCCTGGCTGCGTGAAAGAGCGAGGGGGTTTTCATGGCTGTAACCATGCAAGCCAATCTCATGGCCAGCCTTGGCGACCATCTCCGTTTCTTTCGGGAAAGATTCGATGGTATGTCCTGGGACGAACCAGGATTGCTTCATGCCGAAGCGTTCGAACAGCTTCAGCAGGCGCGGCATACCAACTTTGGCGGCGAATACCCCGCGACTGATATCGCCCGGGCTATCCTCGCCCATATAGCTGCCAAGCCAGCCTGCCACGGCATCGCAATGCACGCTGAAGGCGCAGAGAATTTCCTTTGTCATTTCTCCCTCACAATCAGAAATCAGGCTAAACGCAGCAGAGCTGCCTCAATAAGGCAAATCGCAAAGATAGCGCCGCGAATGATAGGGCTTTCCCGCATGGTTCAGCCAGAAAAACGATACCAACGGTTGCAGCTTTTCATACAACTCGCGGCAGCCTGCATGCAGCGCTTCAAGCCTTTCGCGCGCAGGGGGATGATTGGAAGGCCGGGAACCACAACCATCCATCCCATAATGGCTCTCATGACCATCCATGGTCTCCCACGTTTGAGTATTTGACTGACTTTTCTTGGATAAAGGCTATGCAAGGGAAATGGCGTCGACAAGGGTATTGATGCGGCGCCAGCATAGGTGACTTTGCCCGAACGCGCCTCGCTTTGCATGATGCGTATCCTGCCCACCGGGGGACTCGAACCCCCACACCCTTGCGAGCTGCGGATTTTAAGTCCGCTGCGTCTACCATTCCGCCAGGCGGGCCAGACCCAGGCTTACTAGCCCTTTTTCGCGCCGGGTTAAATCGCCCCTGACCTTACCGCCCTTGGCGCGCGCACCAATCGCGCCAAATGCGCCGCCAGCCGGCCTCAAGCCCCCTTGCATAGGTGGCTGCGTCACCCAAAGGCCCCAGCGATAGCCGGGCACGGATCGCAGCCAGGCCGTCCGCATCTTGCGCGAAGGCAATGGCCTTTTCGATGTACTCCGCCGTATCGGCGGCAATCCAATCCTGCAAGCCGACGGCGCTCAGCAGCGTTTCTCCATTGCGGCTGATCATGCCCCCGCGCCCACGCCGCGTCAGGGTTGGCACGCCGGCATGGATCGCCTCCACCGTGGTGGTGCCGCCCGGAAAGGGGAAGGGGTCCAGCATGAAATCCACCGTCGCATAGCGTGCAAAATAATCCACGCGCGGGCTATGCCCTTCCAGATCAATCCGCGCGACATCGCCGCCCGCAGCGGCAAAAAGCGCGCGCAGTCGTTGCGCCGTCGCGGCTTCCCCAAGCACTGCGGTTTTCAGCAACAACCGCGCATCGGGCAGGCGGGCCAGAATGGCGGCCCAGGCGGCCAGTACTTCATCGTTGAGTTTCGCCAGGTTATTGAAACAGCCGAAGGTGACATGCCCCTGGCGCAGCATGGGCGGCGGGCTTGGCGCCACGGCTTCTCGCCCAGGCGTATAGCACAAGTAACAGCCCGGCAGCCGGAGCGGCTTTTCGATGTAAAGCGCCTCATCTTCCGGTGGCAGCACCACATCATCGGCGATGATCCAATCCATCGCCGCCACACCATTGGTATTGGCATAGCCAATCCAGCTTACCTGCACCGGCGCAGGGCGATATTCCATCACGCCAATGCGGCTGGTTTCCGTATGGCCAGTCAGATCAACCAGAATATCAATCCCATCGGCGCGGAGTTGCGCGACAATCGCGGCATCATCCAGGCTACCCAGCGAATGCCAGTGATCGAAAAGTCCGCGCAGCCTGGCAGTGGTGGCATCGGCGCGCTTGCCGACATCATAAGCGGTCAGGTGAAAGCCTGCGCGTTGATGCTGTGCAATCGCCGCTTCCAGAAAATAGCCAACCGGATGCTGACGAAAATCGCCCGAGAGCATGCCAATGCGCAGCCGCCGATCCGGGTCTGGCGTATTCGCGAAGGGCGCGGGCGCGGGCCGGGCGAAACGCTGGGCATAGGCGCGATGTGCAGCCGCCACTTCTTCCGCTGTAATGCCCGGCACATAGTTTAAACCAAGCAGTAGATTCTGCCAGGCAGGGCGGCATCCGGGGTCTTGCGCAATGGCGCGGCGCTGCACGGCCATGGCCGCGCCAATATCGCCCGATTGCTGCAAGGCCAGACCATGATTCACCTTGGCATCGGCGCGATCCGGCATTTCTTTGGCAACACGCGCCAAATGCGGAATTGCGGCGCTGGGCCGGCCTAAACCCATCAGCGTGGTGCCCAATTCGCTTCGCATCAGCGTATCGCCCGGCGATGTTTCCAACAGTGCCCGCAGATGAAACATGGCACGATCAGGCCGCCCGGCATCCCGCCAAAGCCCGGCGACAGCACGGTGCAAACCCTCTCCGGCGCCTGCGGCAAGCGTGGCGGCAACAACTGCCTGCGCCGCATCAGCCTGCGCGGGCAGCAACACTCCCACAAGATTGACCGCCGCGCGAACATAGTCCGGTCGCTGGCGGAGCGCTTCACGAAACGCGGCCACAGCGCCCGCGCGGTCACCAGAAAATCGCAAGGTCTGACCCAGGTTGTTGCGAATTTCCGGCGCATCACTTCCAAGCGCGATGGCACGCTGAAACAGCGGCGCGGCGGCACGGAAATCCCGCGCTTGCAGCCGCGCCATGGCTTCGTTGAGCAGCGCTTCGGCATCTGGTGTGGCAGCGCTGGTACTCATCCCGTAATCGCATAGGCCGGGCGTCGCGGATCAGCCCCTGCGCGCACCAGCCCCGCTTGCGGATCGGACATCACGGCTTCAACACTGCCCGCCAGCCAGGTGATATCCGGCCATTCCTTGAGGTTATGTCCGCGGCCCGCCAACGCATTCCGCGTTGCGTCTGGAATGCGCGCCTCAACCGCAAGCCGTCACGGGAAATAATCAAAGGGCGCGAAGGAAGACGGGAAGGCATAGGATGAAACACGCGGCGCTTCGATCGCTTCCTGAAGTTCCATACCGAAATGCAGCACATTCAACATCACCTGCAACATGTCTTGGATTTGTACATCACCGCCCGGCGTGCAGAAAGGGAGCCGGCTCGGTTAGTTTGAACATTTCCTGGGCGTTTCCTAAGTGGCTTTCTGCCTCGGTTAGGCCGCCATCGGGAATGATGGAAGCGCGGTGAAATAGGCCTCGTCCGGCGTCTGCCGGTCAAGGCTCGAATGGGGCCGGCGGGTATTGTAGAAGCCGTCGATGTATCGGCTGAGCGAAGCCCGCGCGTCAGGGACGCTGGCATAGGCCCGCAGGTAAACCTCCTCGTATTTGATGGTCCGCCAGAGCCTTTCCACGAAAACATTGTCCCGCCACGCCCCTTTGCCATCCATGCTGATCGCGATCTCGTGACTTTTCAGCAGCCCCGTGAAGGCCAGGCTCGTGAATTGCGACCCTTGATCCGTGTTGAAGACCTCGGGCTTGCCGTATTTTGCCAGCGCCTCCTCCACAGCCTCAATGCAAAAGCCTGTGTCGAGCGTGATCGAGAGCTTCCAGGCCAGCACCTTCCGACTGAACAAATCAATGACGGCGGCAAGATAGGCAAAGCCGCGCGCCATGGGGATATAGTTGATGTCCATTGCCCAGACCTGATTGGGTCGCAAGATCGGCACGTTTCTGAGCAGATACGGGTAGATTTTGTGTCCCGGTTCCGGCTTCGAGGTGTTCGGACGGCGGTAGATCGCCGCGACGCCCATCCGCTTCATCAGCGTGGCCACATGCAGACGCCCGACTGAAAAGCCTTCCTGTTTCAGAAGGCCCTGCATCATCCGACTATCCGCGAAAGGGTATTCCAGATGCAATGCGTCTATCCGGCGCATCAACGCCAGATCGACAGCCGGAACCGGGCGGGCGGCGTAGTAGAGCGTCCCCCGGCTGATGCCCAGCGCCTTGGCCTGTTTCGCCAGAGGCAGGGCGTGCTGACGGTCAATCATCGTTTTGTGCTCAGCAATCCCGCCTTGGTGAGCGCGTCTGCTAAAAAACCATTCGTGAGCGTCAACTCCCCTATCTTCGCGTGGAGTTCTTTCACATCAACCGGTGGCGGCGCTTCCGGCTTGCCTTCGCCGAAAATCCCGCCAGCCCCTTCAAGAAGCTGATCCCGCCAAGTCTTGATGACATTCGCATGGACATCAAATTGCGCGGCCAGCTCGGCCAGCGTCTTCTCGCCCTTCACGGCGGCAAGCGCCACCTTCGCTTTGAAGGCCGGGCTATGGTTCCGGCGGGGTCGTCTTGTCATGGTGTCTCCCGTTCACGGCATCATGCCGCAGTCAGGCAGAAAATCCACTTATACCAGCTGTTCAGATTGCCCGAGCCAGCTCTATTTCAAACGATTCAGTGTCGAGCCGGAGCCCAATTGGGAACCAGCAGCCAGTTTTTTGGGTTGACAAGGCAACTTCGAAAATTTACCAATTTTTAAAAAAATGCACGCAGAAGTTGCCAATGTCGGATCTTGTTAGATTGCTTGTTGGCGGAAAACGGATTGTGGCTGCGCTTGGAAAGAACACGTCCGGGCGCTATGGCATGCGGTTTTCGCGTGGAGTGTCCACACATGTTTTGGGACAGGCCGCCGTAAAGGGCGTCAGGCGCATAATCCAGAAGGCATATCAAAGTATGTCCGAGGAAGAAAAATGGGTAACAGACCAAGCCACCGAGTTGGCAGTTCGAATTGCAGCGAGCGTGAGCCAAGGTGCTCTGAAAGCTTACATTGACCAAAACGACCTCGATAGGCAAGCTGATATTGCTGCGTCCAGTTTGTCAGATCGAATAGTTCAAGCGATAAATTCTCGCGCTTGGTCAGTTGGTTACGATTTTGTATTCGGAAAGATTGATCGTGAAGGAAAACTGATAGTCCAAAGAGACTTGATAAAGCAGGCCATTCTTGCTGGTACTGGGGAATACCTACATTCATACACCGAGAGCCACAGGCACGAGTAGCTTTCTCGATTAGCAATTCTTCTTATCGACCGGCGTCTCTCCCGCGAAAGCTTGACCAACGCTGGCATCAACACGCGCTGCCTGTCGCGCGACGAGGTGGCGACGCGGTGGTTGCATTCCACCTCCGACTTCACTGGAATTCTGTCAGCCGTGACCAACAACACCCTGCGGCAGGCCTACGAGACCTATGGTCGCAACTTAATGCTGTTCGACTATCAGGTGCTAGCCACCGACTACAAGGCGATGAACCGGGTGCAACTCGCGAGGCCCCTTGGCTGGAGGAGGTGGGCGAGAGCGGCGAGATCAAGCGTAGCACGCTGGGCGAGAGCAGGGAAAGAAACCGCGTGAAGAACTATGGCCGGGTCGTGGCGATCGCCCGGCAGATGCTGATCAACGACGACCTCGACGCCTTCAAAATCCGCAATGAAGGACCCAGTCCTACTTGCGCGCGCCAATGCCGGCGAAGCGCTTATTGAACTTCGCAATCTGCCCGCCCGTATCAATGATGCGCTGCTGGCCGGTCCAGGCCGGGTGGGACTTCGGATCAATATCCAAGCGAATGGTATCGCCCGGCTTGCCGTAGCAGGAACGGGTCTTGTACTCGGTCCCGTCCGTCATGATGATGTTGATCTCATGATAATCGGGATGGATATCGGACTTCATGGCACATGCTCACAAAAAATAGGCCGCCGATGCCGACCGGCTGGCTTGGGAACGCGGGCTATAGGGGATCAGCCCGGCCCGCGCAAGCCAGCGATTGACCCAGGCCGCGCCCCGGGCCAGAGGAAACGCTCTTCCCCCGTAAAGGTCCGGCGCGCGTGAGCCTCAATATCCTCTCCATCCAATCCTGGGTCGCTTACGGCCATGTCGGCAATGCCAGCGCCATCTTTCCGTTGCAGCGCCTGGGGGCAGAGGTCTGGGGGGTGCATACGGTGCAATTCTCCAACCACACCGGCTATGGCGCCTGGCGCGGCCAGGTCTTTGGCGCGGATCTGGTGCGCGAATGCGTGGCGGGGATTGCGGATCGCGGCGTGTTGCCAGGCTGCGATGCGGTGCTTTCGGGCTATCTGGGCTCGGCGGAGATCGGTGCGGCGGTGCGCGATGCGGCGCTTACGGTGAAGGCGGCCAATCCCAAGGCGCTTTGGTGTTGCGATCCGGTAATGGGCGACACAGGACCCGGTATTTTCGTCCGTCCCGGCATTCCAGAATTCCTGCGCGATCAGGCGCTGCCGGCGGCGGATATCGCCACCCCCAATCAATTCGAATTGGAATGGCTGACCGGGCAGGCGATTACCAGCCTCGATACGGCTAAGGCCGCCATTACGGCGCTGCAAGCCAAGGGGCCGCGCTGCGTACTGCTGACCTCGCTCCGCACCGAAGCGACAGGGGCTGATGAGATTGAATTGCTCGCGGCTGAAGGCGGCGGGTTCTGGCGGCTGCGCACGCCTATGCTGCCGCTATCGGTCAATGGCGCCGGTGATGCCATTGCCGCACTTTTCCTGTTTCATCGCCTGAAAAGCGGCGCGGCTAAGTCGGCGCTGGAAGCGGCTGCTTCCAGTATTTTCGGCCTGCTGCGCCAAACGCTCGCGGCTGGTGCGCGGGAATTGCAGGTGGTGTCGGCGCAGGCTGAAATCACCGCGCCGACAAGGCGCTTTACGGCGGAGGCGTGCTGAGGCGCCCCCCAACTCAGTGCATAAAGCTCCGCGTCACATAGGCCTTCAGCGCTTCCACATCATGATCCTGCTTGGCAAAGCTGAACTTCACCAAATCGCGGATGCTGACAATGCCAAGCAGGGCCCCGCTGGAATCGCACACCGGCAAATGGCGGAAATAGCCTTGATCCATGATCTCAAGCGCGGCTTCCACTGGCGTGTCGGCGCCAACCATGACGACTTCGCGCGTCATGATCTCCTCAGCGGCAAGGCAGCGAATGCCATTCCGCCGATCCGCGACGGCCTTCACAATATCCCGTTCGCTCAATATCCCGGCGACCTGACCTGACCCGGTCACGATCAACACGGCCCCGATGCGGCGCGCCGCCATGATGCGGGCGATTTCCACGACCGGCGTTTCGGGGGTGACGGAAATGGCGGCATTACCTTTCTGCCGCAGAACTGCTGCTATCGTCATGGCCGGAGGCCTCCTGTTTCGAAGCTCTGCCAGCCTGCCTCATCCTTATTTGGTTCTATTTCGTTGTTCTGGCGCAGAAGCGCAAGGGGAAAATCGGCATGGCGCTGGGCAAACCTGACCGGGGAACCAGCGCACGGACGCGCAGCGCAAAATACTGGCGCCCATGGGGCCTTTTTGGGGTTGCGCTTTGGTGGCGCTTACGGCGAGCATCACCATCGCCGGGTCCGTCTCAGGGAGAACGATGGTGAAAGCGAAATTCCTATTGGCCGCGGGCCTGCTTGCCGCGCTGCCGGCCTTTGCGCAGCCGGTGCAACAAGGCCCAACGGTCGCTGCCATTCGGGCACGCGACGCGCTGATTTGCGGCGCGCATCCTGGTGCGCCTGGCTTTGGCGTGATTGATAGTCAAGGCGTCAATCGAGGTCTTGATGCCGATACCTGCCGCGCGGTGGCGGCGGCGATCCTGGGCGATGCCAATAAGGTGCGCTGGGTGGTGCTGTCTTCCCAGGCGCGCCTGCCCGCGTTGCAATCGGGGCAGGTGGATCTGCTGTCGCGAACCACCACCTGGTCCCATTCGCGGGATACCGCCAATGGGCTGAATTTCACCGCTGTCAATTTCTATGATGGCCAAGGCTTCCTGGTGCGGGTGGCAGCCGGGGTCAAGCGCGCCGCTGAACTGGCCGGCGCCACCATCTGTGTCACCGCCGGCACGACGAATGAATTGAACCTCGCGGATTGGGCGCGCAGCACCAATACACGCATCCAGCCCTTGGTGTTCGACCAGAATGAGGAAACCCGCAACGCCTATATCAATGGGCGCTGCGATGCTTTCTCAACCGATGCTTCGCAGCTTGCCGGCGTTCGCAGCGCGCTCCGCAACCCGGCGGAACATGTCGTGCTGCCGGATATCATCTCCAAGGAACCACTCGCACCCGCCGTGCGCCATGGCGATGACCAGTTTTTTGACATTGTGCGCTGGGCTGTTTTCGCGCTGATCGAGGCCGAGGAATTGGGTGTCACGCAGGCCAATGTGGATGAGATGCTGAACAACCCGAACCCCGCCATTCGCCGCTTGCTGGGTGTTTCGGGTGATCACGGGCCGCTGATGGGGATTGATCGGCGCTGGGCCTATAACGCCATCAAGGCGGTTGGGAATTACGGCGAAGTGTTTGACCGGAACCTCGGCAAGAATTCACCGATCAACCTGCCACGCGGATTGAATGATTTGTGGACGTGCGGCGGGCTGATGTATGCGCCGCCGATTAGGTAAGGTTACCAAAGGGAGGGCGATAACGCCCTCTCAATTCCCTAAGCGCTCCAATATCGCCGGCACATGCACCTGATCGCCCTTGTAGTTCCCGGTCAGGGCATACATCACCAGATTGGTCCCGAAACGATACGCCAGCACGCGCTGCCGCGCGCCGCCCGGGATTGTTGCATGCGGGTGCTGGCCATTGCGATCCATTGCCCAGGCCGCCGCCCAATCATGCCCGCCTAAAATTACCGGGCTCACACTGTCATTCGCGCGGTCCTGATCGCGTGCCACCCATACCTGCCCGCCCGCGAACCGCCCTGGCAATTCATTCAGCAGATAAAAGGCGCGGTTCAGCACATGGTCTTCCGGCACCGGGATCAGCGGCGGTATCGCCAAATCCCGCGTCACGCGGCGAAGCGCGGCGCGCGCACCTGGTGACATGCCCTCGCCCGAGCCCTGATCGCGCGTATCCATCAGAATAATGCCGCCCTGGCGCATGAAATCATTCAGCGCCGCCACCATCGCCGCACTCGGTGTCGGCGCATCGGGCAGGATCGGCCAATAGAGCAGCGGGTAGAAGGAAAGATCATCCTGCCCTGGCGTCACGCCATGGGGTTCGGCCAAAGCGGCTGCTGTGCGGCGATTGACGAAATCGGCAAGCCCCGCAAGCCCGCTGCGTGAGGTTTCATCCACCGCCACATCGCCGGTCTGGATATAGGCCAAGCGTGTGGCCAGCGCCGCGCCGCCATCCGCGCCCTGCGCGCTGGCCTGCCACGGCATCAGCGCCAGCAGCAAGAGCGCGGGCAGCGCAAACCGCCGTGGGCGCCATAACCCGCGCAGGCCAAGTGCCGCGATCAGTTCCACCAAAAACAGCGCGAAGGCCGCGGCCAAAAGCCAAGGCCCCAAATCACGCTCCGCCGCTTCTCCACCCAGTGCCTCCATGCGGGCGGAGGCAGGGGGGGCTGCCATCAGCCGCGGTGCGGGCAGATGTGTCGAAAGGTTCAAGGCGCGGCGATAGGCGGCCTCACCGGCTGCGCCTGCTGGGCCGTACCAGCCAGGCGGGTGGCGGGGCGATGCGCGGGCCTCATCCAAGGCGCGCGCAGCAAGCGGCGCGGCACCAGCGGGCGGTGCCCCCAGCCGACCAAAACCATCAAGCGTTTCGAGTGGCGCCAGGGGCTGATCCGCCTCACCAGCCGCAACCCCTGCGGAAAGCGCCACCAACCGACGCAGCATATCCACGAAAAGCCCGGAAAGCGGCAGGTTCGACCATTCCGCCTGGGCGGTCACGTGAAACAGCACAATCCGCCCCGCGCCGCGAGTCTCCGCCGTGACCAAGGGCGTGCCATCCGCAAGCCTTGCCCAGCTACGTTCTGCCAGACGCGGCGAAGGCTCGGCCAGCACTTGGCGTTCCACCGTGACCTCGGCGGGCGGGGTCAGCCCCGCAAAGGGCGAATGATCGGGGAAGGAGGCCAAGGTTTGCGGCTTTTCCCAGGTGAGCATGCCGCCCAATTGGCGTTCTCCCGCACGCAAAGGCACCGGCAGCAGCGAATCCTGCTTGGCGGCCAAACGCGGCCCGGCGAAGCGGATCAGCGTGCCGCCGGCGCGCACCCAGGCTTCAAGCGCTTCGCGTTCCTTCGGGTCCGCCAATTCGCGGTCTGCCAGGATCAGCACGGAAAGCCGCCGCGCCAGCAGCGCTTCCGGCGTGCCACGACGCAGCTCCGCAAAGGGATCAAGTGCCCGCAGCAGATAAAAAAGTGGGCCGATCAAGGGCGCATCCGCCCCGGTATCCTCGGCGGCGCTGAGGCCCACCGGGCGGCGGCGGAAGCTTTCATCCAGCAGGAAAACGCCCGCTGCGCCGGCTTCCGGTTCCAGTTCCAGCCGCACCACCCGGTTGCGGATTTCGCTTGGCAATTGCAGCGCCGCTTCGGCGCTGGTCGCGCCCGCCGGCAGGGCAAGTTCCACCCGCGCGAGGCTCGCCCCATCCCCGCCACGCGCCAGGATCGCGACCTGCCCCGGCAGCGCCACCGGGGCTTGGGTCAACTTGAGCCGCAGCCTATCCCCTTCCAAAACGGGCGGGGCCAATAGCCGGCGCGGTTCGGCGGGGGCATGGATCAGCGTGAGCGGCCCGGCTTCGGCCAGCGCGGCCAGGAGGGGCGCCGCATCGTCACCAGCGCCATGTTCCAGCCCATCGGTCAGGAACAGGCTTTCAAAGCCGCCCGGGTTCGCGGCGCGCAGCGCCTTCACCGCAGCCAGCGCCACCACACGATCCGGTGCCCAGGGCTTGGGGCGGATCACCGCCAAGCGTGCGGCTGCTTCTTCGGCGGGCAGGAAGGCAAGCGGGTCGGCTTCGCCCTGTTGCGGGGCGGTGGCCAGCAGCGCGACAGGGCGCGTTTCGCGCTTGGCGGCTTCCAGAATGCCTTGCGCGGCGGCCATGCGCCGCGCCCAATCCGGCGCGGCGGCCCAGCCATCATCCAGCACCAACAATAGCGGGCCGGATTGGCCAGTGCCGGCATTGGGCTGCCAGATCGGGCGAGCGAGGCCCAGGATGATCAGCGCCGCCACCAGTAGCCGCAGCAGCAACAGCCACCAGGGGGTGCGGGCTGGCGTCGCTTCCGCAGGCTGCAATTCTCGCAAAATGCGTGTTACCGGGAAGATTTGGCGCTTGGGTGCTGGCGGCGTGACGCGCAGCAACCACCACAGCACCGGCAGCGCCGGTAGCGCCAGCAAAAGCCAAGGGGCGGCGAAGCCGATGGGTCCGAGGGTCAACATCAGCCGCCCTCCAATCGCTGAAACAGCGCAAGCAAGGCCAGTTCGGGCGGTTGATCGGTGCGATGGGTGGCGAAGCTCCAGCCCATGGCGCTGGTGGCAGCGGCCAGACCTTCCCGATGGGCAGCGAGTGCGGCCTGATAGGCACCGCGCAAAGCCTCGGTCCGTGGAATGGGGGCGGGGGCGCCGCCGGAGGGGTCTTCAAAGCGGATATGCCCGGCGAAGGGCAGGGTTTCCTCAGCCGGGTCCAGGATTTGCAGCAAATGCCCGCGCAGACCCTGCGCCGCCAAACCCGCGAGCGCGGCGCGGGTTTCCTCCAAGGGGGCGAGGAAATCGCTGAACAGCACCACGCGCGCATGGCGCGGCAGGCGGGGATCGGCGGGAAGCAGCGGCTGTTCGGGTAGAAAACTGGCCAAGGGCGCCAGCGCGGCGCGGCCAATAAAGGCGCGCGGCGCGCCAAAGCCGCGCACCCTTTCCCCGCCGCGCAGCAGCAGCGCGGCAAGGGCCAGCAGCAGCTCATCGGCCCGTTCCTGTTTCACGGGCAGCGTATCCCGGCTGCGCCAGGCCATGCCTGGGCCGCGCGCGGACCAAAGCGCCACGGTTTGCGCCGCCTCCCATTCGGTCTCACGGATAAAAACCCGGTCAGACCGCGCCGATTGGCGCCAATCCACGCGCGATGCCGCATCGCCCGGCAAATAGGGGCGGAATTGCCAAAACGCGTCGCCCTGACCGGACCGACGCCTTCCATGCACCCCTTGCATCACAGTCGAGGCAATACGTTCCGCCCGCACCACCAAGGGCGGCAGGCGGGCGCCGAGAGCCTCGGCCCGCGCCGTTACAATGTTATGCGCGGCCTCAGCCAAGATCGGCCTTCAGCGCGGCGATCACATCGGCAAGCTTCGCCCCTTCCGCCCGCGCGGCGAAATTCAGCGCCATGCGGTGGCGCAGCACGGGTTCCGCCAAAGCCAGCACGTCATCCAGTGAAGGGGATAACCGGCCATCCAGCACCGCCCGGGCGCGGCTTGCCAGCATCAACGCTTGCGCCGCGCGCGGGCCGGGACCCCAGGCGAGGCTTTCACGCACAATCGGCAGGCTTGCCGTTTCGGGCCGCGCGCCGCGCACCAGGCGCAGAATGGCGTCCAGCACCTTCTCCCCCACCGGCATCCGGCGAATCAGCGCTTGCGCGGCCATCAATTCAGCGGCGGTCAAGGCCTGAGGCGGCGGGGCTTCCGGCGCGCCGGTGGTGGCCAGCAGCATGGCGCGTTCGGCGGCCTCATCCGGGTAGCTTATCGCGATTTCCAACAGAAAGCGGTCAAGCTGCGCCTCTGGCAGGGGGTAGGTGCCTTCTTGTTCGATCGGGTTCTGCGTCGCCAGCACATGGAAGGGCTGCGGCAAAGGATGGATTTCCCCGGCAATCGCCACGCGCTGTTCCTGCATGGCCTGCAACAGCGCCGATTGTGTGCGGGGTGATGCGCGGTTGATCTCATCCGCCATCAGCAATTGGCAGAAGATCGGCCCCTTCAGGAAGCGAAAGCCGCGCCTTCCATCGGCCTGGTCTTCCAGCACCTCACTGCCCAGAATATCGGCCGGCATCAGGTCGGGCGTGAATTGCACGCGCTTGGCATCCAGCCCCATCACCCGGCCCAGCGTTTCCACCAGCTTGGTCTTGCCCAAGCCCGGCACGCCCACCAGCAGCACATGCCCGCCCGAGAGCAAGCCGATCAGGCTTTGTTCCACCACATCGGCCTGGCCATAGATGGCCGAACCGATGGCGGACCTGACGCCGGCCAGCCTTTGGCCAAGTTTTTCCACTTCCTGCACCAGGAATGCAGCTTCTTCAGCCTCAGCACCTTCACGCATGCGGGATAGGCTCCCTATATTGCAGAAATCGTTTTCGGGACTCGCCCCCGGCTTTAGTCAGGTTGGGTGGCAACGGGTTCCTCGGCAAGGGTCAGGTAGAGATTATGGCGTTCCAGGATGCGGCGAAAGGACAAAATCACGCGCATGCCGAAGTGATGGAAACGCGCGCACCCCGCCAAGCCCATGATGTCGGCGATCTTTCCATCCGCATCGCCCGCGACGGCACATGGTATTATCGGGGCAGCCCGATCACCCGGAAGGAAATGGTCTGCCTATTTGGTTCTGTCCTGAAACGCGCTGCCGATGGGTCCTATATCCTGGAAACGCCGGTGGAGCGTGGACGGATCGAGGTTGAGGACGCGCCCTTCATCGCCGTTGAACTGTTTTGGCGCGATTGTAATTGCGGCGATGGCGCGCCGCGCCAATGCCTGAGCTTCCGCACCAATCTGGATGAAATGGTGACCGCCGATGCGGACCACCCAATCCGCGTGCATCTGGACCCAATCAGCCGCGAACCGCGCCCCTATATCACCGTCCGCCCAGGGCTGGAGGCGCGGATCAATCGCGCTGTCTTCTACGAATTGGTGGCCCTCGCCCAGGCCGAAATCATGGATGGCCGCAAGGTGCTTGGCGTTTGGAGCGAGGGGATGTTCTTCCCCATAGATGAAGCGCCCATCCTGGATATGCCGGAAGCGTGAGCGGGGCATTCGCGTTTCCGCTGACCGTTGCCGCGCTGCAAGCACGTATTGCTGATCCGCTAAGGCTACGCCCTGATCGGCCCGCCCCGCGGGAGGATGTGGAACGCGCCGCGCGCGCCGGTGGGCGCATGACGCCGGCGGCGGTGCTGGTGCCGCTGGTGCTGCACCCCGAACCAACCGTGTTGCTGACCTTGCGCTCCGCGGATTTGAAGGCCCATGCGGGGCAGGTTTCCTTCCCCGGTGGGCGGTTGGAGGAAGGCGAAAGCCCCGTAGCGGCAGCGCTGCGCGAAGCCGAGGAAGAAATTGGCCTGCATGCCGGCCTGCCGGAGATTGTCGGCGAATTGCCGCCGCTGCTGACCGGCACGGGCTATCTGGTGACGCCCGTGGTGGCGCTGCTGCGCCCGCCCTTTACGCTGACCCCTCATCCCGGAGAGGTGGCGGAGACCTTCGAATATCCTTTGGCGCATGTGACGGATCCCGCCAAGCCTGAGCGGCGGTCGCGCGAATTTCGCGGTGAGATTCGGGAATTCTGGGTTTGGCCGCATGATCGGCATTATATTTGGGGTGCGACCGCTTCCGTGCTGGTGACGCTTGCTTCCGTGCTGCGCGAAGATTGAATGCTTATGGTTGCGGCGAGACAATAAGCCTGTGCCCTATCTGATCGAAGCCCTGCTGTTTCTGGCCCCCTTCGCGGCGTTTTTCATCTGGCGCCGGCTCAATCCGGGGCGGGAACCCGGCACCGTGCTGCTGGTGCTGGCCGGCTGCGGCGCGGCGCTGATGCTGGCGGGCGCGCTTTGGTATGGGCTGTCACGCGCCAGCGCGCCGGGGTCGAAATACGTCCCTGCCCGCATTGACGGCACCGAAATCACGCCAGGCCATATGGAACCGCGGCGATGAGTGCCTTTGCATCATTGCCGGATTTCCTGCGCGCGCCTGCAACGGCGAAGGTGCTGGACGCCCTGCCCGGTAGCCGCGCCGTGGGCGGTGCGGTGCGCGATGCGCTGGCCGGGCTGCCGGTCGCGGATGTGGATGTCGCAGCACCCTTCCCGCCTGAAGAAATCATGGCGCGTTTGCTTGCCGCCGGTTGCAAGGTTTTTGAAACGGGGCTCGCACATGGCACAGTCACGGCGGTTTGGGATCATCAGCCGATTGAAGTGACGGCCCTTCGCCGCGACGTGCTGACCGATGGCCGCCACGCCGAAGTGGCCTGGACCACAGATTGGCGCGAAGACGCAGCGCGGCGCGATTTCACCATCAACGCCATGTCGCTTGGCGCCGATGGCGTGCTGCATGATTACTTCGGCGGGCGCGATGATCTGGCGCGCGGGTTGGTGCGTTTTGTGGGTGATCCTGCCACGCGTTTGGCTGAGGATTACCTGCGGCTGCTGCGCTTCTTTCGCTTCCAGGCGCGCTACGGGAAGGGCGCGCCGGATGAAGCGGCTTTGCAGGCGATACGCGAAGCCATCCCCGGCCTTGCGCGGCTTTCCGTTGAGCGCATCTGGATGGAGATCAAGCGCATCCTGATGGTGGCGGAACCCGTGCCGGCGCTGCGCCTGATGGCAAAGCTTGGCGTGCTGCCCGCAACCCTGCCGGAAATTGCCGCACCGGATATTGATTGCCTTGCGCGGCTTTTGGCGTTTGATGCGCCGGCGGAACCCTTATTGCGCCTCGCGGCACTCGGCGGCGCGGCGCCGGGCTTGGCTGCGCGGTTGAAGCTTTCAAGCGCCGAGGCACGCGCTTTGCGTTTTCTGCAAGAAGCCGCGATACCCAGCGCGGAAATGGACGCGGCAGGCTTTCGTCGCTGGCGCGCGCAATACGGCGTGGTGGCCTTGGACATACAGGAAGCAGCACTTTGGCTGGCGGATGCGCGCGATGGCGCGACACCACTTCGCGCCGCGTTGCGCGCCATGCTGCACGCCGAAGCCGCGCCGGTTTTTCCCCTGCAAGGGCGTGATCTTTTGGCGGAGGGTGCAACCCCCGGCCCGGCGCTTGGCGCGTTATTGGCTGAAGTTGAAGCCTTTTGGATCGCGGGCGGCTGCGTGGCGGATCACGCCACTTGCCTCGGCGAGGCAAAACGGCTGATGGCGCGCCCCTGACCTGATGCCTACCCCGGCAGCATCTTGCCCGGGTTCATCAGGCTTTCGGGGTCAATCGCGCCCTTGATCGCACGCATGACATCCAAAGCCACCGGGTCCTTCAGCGATGCCATGGCGTGGCGCTTGGATTGGCCAATGCCATGTTCTGCGCTGAAGCTGCCGCCCATTTCAACCGCGATGGCATTGACCAAGCTTTCCAAGCCCGCCGCACGAGACGCCCAATCCTTGTATTCCATACCCTTGGGCGCCCCCATGCCAAGATGGATATTCCCATCCCCGGCATGGCCGATCATGAACAATTCGCCCTCAGGCCAGCGCGCGACCAATTCCTTTTCAACACGCGCCAAAAAGCGCGGCACGGATGAAACCGGCACAGCGGTATCAGTGCCGACATAAGGCCCGTTGCGGCGCTGGCAATCTGGGTAATCTTCCCGAATGCGCCAGAAGCCGGCGCGTTGATCCTCATTGGCGGCCAGCACGGCATCGGTGCAATCACCCGCTTCCGCCGCTTCCGCCAAAGTATCTTCCAGCATTTCCTTGAGCGGCACGGCAGGATGCGCGGCGGCGATTTCCACCATGACATACCAGGGGCTTTCGAGTGCCATCGGCATGCGCGTGCGCAGCCCATGGCGTTCCACCACCTGCATGCATTCCTTGCGGATCAATTCAAAGGCAATCACATCCGCGCCAGATTCCAGCATGCGCGACAAAAGCGACAGCGCCGCATCGGGCGAAGGCACGGCGACGAAGGCGGTTTCCACGCGCTTCAAGGCCGGCACCAGGCGCAGAGCGGCGGCGGTGATGATGCCGAGTGTGCCTTCCCCGCCCAGGAACAAATGGCGCAAAGCATAGCCGCTATTATCCTTGCGCACGCGGCGCAGATCATTCAGCACGCGCCCATCGGGCAGCACTACTTCCAAGCCCAGCACCAAATCCCGCGCATTGCCCCAGCGGATGGTGCGAATGCCGCCCGCATTGGTGGAAAGCGCGCCGCCCACCATGGCCGAGCCCTGCGCGCCCCAGGAAAGCGGGAAAAGCCGCCCCGCGGCGGCTGCGGCTTCCTGCACATTCTGGATGATGCAGCCGGCTTCGGCGACCAAGGAAAAATCCTTCGCATCCACATCGCGGATGCGGTTGAGCCGTTCCAGGCTCATGATCACCGCAGGCGGGCCGTTATCCTGCACCACCGCCCCGCCACAAAGCCCGGTGCGGCCACCCGCTGGCACAATGGCAAGCCCGGCGGCGGCGCAGGCGCGGACAGATGCCGCGACCTCCTCAACCGAGCCCGGGCGCAGCACGGCGCGCGGCGTGCCGCGATAGGTTCCGCGCCAATCCACCGCATAGGGGGCGATATCGGCATCCTCAATGAGGCAATTCTTCGGCCCCACAATGGGGGCGAGCAATTCGGCTGGCGTCATGGGGCGAATACTTCCCCTGTTACGCGCCGGGGTCAAACCGGCTTTTGTCTGGTCGCATTTTCCTGGTCGCCAAGCGATTCCGCTTGGCTTGAAAATGCCCCGCTTGACGCCCCGCCCCCCGGGCTTCAAGCAAGGGTCAGAAGCCAGAGAAGGGGTAGAACATGGCGCGTTTCCTGAAGCGGGGCCGGGATGCGGATGCGGTGGCGGAAGATGACGCCAAGGTGCGCGCAACGGTCGAGGGCATTCTGGCCGATATCAAAGCGCGCGGTGATGCCGCAGTGCGCGAGCTTTCGATCCGCTTCGACAAATGGGACCGGCAGAATTTCCGCCTGAGTGAGGGCGAAATCCAGGCTTGTCTTGATCAACTCACGCCGCGCGATCTGGATGATATCCGCTTCGCCCAGACCCAGGTGCGCAATTTCGCCGAACACCAAAAGGCGGCCTTGCGCGATATTGAGGTGGAAACCCTGCCCGGCGTGGTGCTCGGCCACCGCAATATCCCGGTCAATTCCGTGGGTTGCTATGTGCCCGGGGGCAAATACCCGCTGCTGGCATCGGCCCATATGTCGGTGGTGACGGCCAAGGTTGCAGGCTGCAAGCGCATCATCACCTGTGCGCCGCCTTTTGAGGGCCGACCCGCGCCCGCCATTGTCGCGGCGCAGCATTTGGCCGGCGCGGATGAGATTTACTGCCTGGGCGGCATTCAAGCGGTGGGCGCCATGGCTCTGGGGACCGAGAGCATCGCGCCGATTGATATGCTGGTCGGCCCCGGCAATGCCTTTGTCGCGGAAGCCAAGCGCCAATTATATGGGCGCGTCGGCATTGATCTTTTCGCGGGTCCCACTGAAACCCTGATCATCGCGGATGAAAGCGTGGACGCAGAAATCTGCGCGACCGATCTTTTGGGCCAGGCAGAACACGGCCCGAATTCGCCGGCCGTCTTGCTCACCACCTCGGAAAAACTGGCGCGCGAGACGATGGCCGAGGTGGAGCGCCTGCTGAAAATCCTACCCACCGCCGCCATCGCCCGCAAAGCCTGGGAAGATTATGGCGAGGTGATCATCTGCGACAGCGAAGATGAAATGGTGGCGGAAGCGGACCGCATCGCATCCGAACATGTGCAGGTGATGACGCGCGATCCGGATTATTTTCTGAACCACATGACAAATTACGGTGCGCTGTTCCTGGGGCCGCGTACCAATGTTTCCTATGGCGATAAGGTGATTGGCACCAACCATACTTTGCCCACGAAAAAATCCGCGCGCTACACAGGCGGGCTTTGGGTCGGCAAATTCATGAAGACCTGCACCTATCAGCGTGTACTGACGGATGAGGCTTCGGCGATGATCGGCGAATATTGTTCACGCCTTTGCATGCTGGAAGGTTTCGCGGGCCATGCCGAACAGGCCAATATCCGTGTGCGGCGCTATGGGGGGCGCAATATCCCTTATGCGACGGCAGCGGATTGAAATCAGGCGGCGCTCAACGTGAGTGAAGCGCCGCCCTTGCCCTATTGCGGCTTCCCGAGCGCCGCTGACATTCATGCCGCGCTCGCCTTGTGATAACCGCGCAAACCTTGCTTCAGGAATTGCCACCATGGATTTACCCCGCACCCCTTCCTTTCGGCTTGATGGCCGCCGCGCCTTGGTAAGTGGCGCTGGTCGCGGCATTGGCCTGGCCGCCGCAGCCGCGCTCGCCGATCACGGCGCGCATGTGACCCTGCTGGCCCGCACCGCCGATGAGGTTGAAGCGGCGGCGGCGGCGATCCGCGCCAAGGGCGGTGCGGCAGGCGTGCTGGTGCTGGATGTGATGGATCTTGGCGCAACTGAAGCCGCCATCGCCGGGGCCGAGCCCTTCGATATTCTGGTGAACAACGCCGGCACCAATCGCCCAAAGCCCTTCATTGATGTGACGCTGGATGATTTCGATGTGGTCATGGGCCTCAATGTCCGCGCCGCGTTTTTCATGGCGCAGCAGGTGGTGAAGCGGCTGCTGGCAGCAAAGCGCCCTGGGTCCATCATCAATGTCTCATCGCAAATGGGGCATGTCGGCGCGCCCAATCGGACGATTTATTGCGCTTCCAAGTGGGCGATTGAGGGGCTCACCAAGGCCATGGCGGTAGAATTGGCGCCGCATGGCATTCGCGTGAATACGCTCTGCCCCACCTTCATCGAAACGCCGCTGACCAAACCCTTTCTGGCCGCACCTGGCTTTCGTGAGCAGGTGGAAGCCAAGATCAAACTTGGCCGCGTGGGTCAGGTTGAGGATCTGATGGGCGCCATTCTGCTGCTGGCGAGTGATGCCGGCGCGCTGATGACGGGTTCTGCCCTGTTGGTGGATGGCGGCTGGACGGCGGATTAGCGCCTGATCCTCATTTTCCGAGTCGCCAAGTGGTTCCAATTGGCTTGAAAATACTCAAACGGCACGCCGTTCCTCTGGCAGGCGCGATAGGCGACGGAAGACGGAAAAGGCCGCCGCCGCGCTGGCTTCCTGCATGGCGCCTTCACGCACCTCTGCTTGATTCCACATCCAGCTTTGCGGCGGGTCGTCACGCATGGTCCAATCGGGGAAGATGCGTTCCGGCGTATCGCCCACATGCAGCAGCGTTACATCCACATGGCGGTCATCGGCCAGGATTCGCCCGAAGGTTTCCGTCACCTTCGCGCGCGGGCCCTCCAGCATTTGCATGAACATATCGGCACGGCAGATCAACGCGCCAGTCAAACCATTCTGTGCATTCAACATGCGGGCTGTGGTAAGAATGTCATCCAGCATTGGCGCATTGAAGCCAAAGGGGCGCGAGGTATAGATAAGCTGACAAAGACGCATCGGCATTCACGTTCGCTCCCCGGGCCCAATTTCGGGTAGCTTAGGCCAAGCAACAGCCCAAAGGGGAGAAATTCGTCATGGATGAGGAAAATTTCTACCGGTTGCTGCATCGCCCCGGCACCCTGGTGGATATCGGGGCGCATGATGGGCTGCTGACCATCCCGCTTGCCCGGCTGCCCGGCAGCCGGGTGCTGGCCTTTGAACCGCTGCCAAGCGCCTTTGCCCGCCTTCAAACCGCCTTGCGGGCGGCTTTTGGCGGGTCGCCCGCCCATGTCGCGTGCCATCACCTCGCGCTTGGCGATCATGAGGGCAGCATCACCCTTGCCATGCCGGTGCTGGATGGGGTGGCGCAGGAACAATGGGCCAGCACCGCCAAGGATTACGCGAAGCATGTCTCGGCCCGGGTCACGGTGGAACGCTTCACTGTGCCGATGCGCCGATTGGATGATTTCGCCCTTGCTGATGTGACGGCCATCAAGCTGGATGCCGAGGGCGCCGAATATGAAATCCTGCGGGGCGCACGCGAAACTCTGCTGCGCTGCCGCCCCGTGCTGACGTTGGAAGTGGAAGAACGCCACCGCCAGGGCAGCACCTATGCCGTGCCGGCCTTTCTTGATGCGCTTGGCTATGATGTGTTTTTTGAATTGAAGGGCGCCTGGCACCCGATGGCTGATCTGGATCGCGCGACGATGCAGCGTGCTTCACCTGATCCTTCGGTGTTTGAAGCCTCAGACCCTTATGTTTTTGTGTTCTACGCGCTGCCGCGAGAAGAAAGTAGCGTGATGCTCGCGACGCTGCGCCGCGCCGGTTAGGGCGGCTATAGCCACATCACATCGCCAATTTCGCGCGCGCCTGCAACCAACATCGCCAACCGGTCAAAGCCAAGCGCGATGCCGCTGGCAGCCGGCATGCCGTGTTCCAGGGCGGCCAGGAAATCCTCATCAACCTCCCAGCCACGCTCACCGCTGATGCGGCGGCGTAGGGCGGTATCGGCCATGAAGCGGGCGCGTTGTTCGGCGGGGTCGGTCAGTTCATCAAAGGCATTGGCCAATTCCAGGCCGGCCACGAAAAGCTCGAAGCGCAGCGCGGCGCGTGGGTCCGCCGGATCGCGCCGCGCAAGGGCTGCTTGTGGCGCGGGCCAATGGGTCAGTAAGGTTGCGCGCCCACGCCCGAGATTCGGTTCGATATATTCCAGCAGTAGGCGGAAGAATAAATCCTCCCAGCCTTCATCGGCACGGGTTGCGAAGCCGGCGGCTTGGGCGGCTGCATGGAGGTGCGCCGCATCGCCCTCGGTCGCCAGAATATCCAGGCCATTGCACCAGCGCGCGAAAGCTTCCGCCATGGTGATGCGTTCAAAGGGCAGGCTGAGATCGGTTGTCGCATCACCATGCGCGACAATAGGCGGCGCAACAGCGCGGATGTAGTCTTCTGTCTCCGCCATCAGCCCATCGAAGCCAAGCCCAGGACGATACCATTCCAGCATGGTGAATTCCGGCGCGTGGCGGGGCGAGGTTTCGCCATTCCGCCAAACCCGCGCCAATTCAAAAACTGGCCCCGCGCCGGCCACCAATAGCCGCTTCAGCGCCAATTCAGGGGAGGTACGAAGCCATAGATCACGCGACGCACCCTGCCCCAAATGCGCTTCATACCGTGTGGCGAAGGCGCGCAAATGCACCTCGGCCCCTGGGGCTGGCACCAAAGCGGGGGTTTCCACTTCGCGGTAGCCGCGATCAGTGAAAAAGGCGCGGGTTTCGGCGGTAAGCCGCGCGCGGCGTTCCAAAAAGGGCAGCCGCGCGGCGAAGGCTTCCGGGTGCCAGGGGGGCAGGGGCATTGCTGGGCTTTCGGCGGTGGTATAGGCCACTGCGACCATGCCCCAGCCCATCGCCCGAGACCAGAGCCGCACGCTCCGCACCCCGCGCGATTTGGCGCGCGCCGGTCTGGTGGCGGAAGCCATGCTGCCGGCGCTGGAAGACGTAGCGGCGCGCTATGCCACCGCCATCACCCCCGCCATGGCCGCCCTGATCACCCCAGGCGATCCCGCCGACCCGATTGGGCTGCAATACATCCCCGATGCGGCGGAACTCATCGCCGCGCCGCATGAGCTGGAAGACCCAACCGCCGATGCGCCCTTCACGCCGGTAAAGGGTGTGGTGCATCGCTACCCGGACCGAGCGCTGCTGAAACCTTTGCTCGCCTGCCCGGTCTATTGCCGCTTTTGCTTTCGCCGCGAAAAGGTTGGCCCCGATGGCGGCGTGCTGACCGAAGCGGAATTGCACGAAGCGCTCGCGTGGTTTGAAGGCAATCCTGCAATCCGGGAGGTGATCCTGACCGGGGGCGATCCGCTGATGCTTTCTGCCCGGCGGCTTGGGGAAATCCTGGGGCGGCTGGCCGGCATGGCGCATATTGAAACACTCCGCATCCACACGCGGGTACCGGTGGCTGATCCCGCGCGGGTGACGGTGCCGCTGGTGGGCGCGATGCGGCAAACAAAGCCCGTCTTCATCGCCGTCCATGCCAATCACGCGCGCGAATTCACGCCCGATGCCGCAGGGGCGCTGGCGCGGCTGGCCGAAGCAGGCGTGCCTTTGCTGGGGCAAACGGTCTTGCTGCGCGGGGTGAATGATGAGGCGCCTGCCATGGAAGCCCTGCTGCGCGCGATGATCCGTAACCGTATCAAACCCTATTACTTGCACAGCCTTGATCCGGCGCCGGGCACGGCGCGCTTTCAGGTGCCGGAGGATGATGGCCTGGCGCTGATGGCCGCATTGCGCGGACGCCTGCCGGGCCATGCGCTGCCGCTTTTTGTGCGCGAAACGCCGATGGGGGGCGGGAAGAAGCCGGTTGGATAGGCTGAGGAGCCGACTTGGCGCGCGATAGGCGCTTTCCGGCTTCTGCCTTTTTATTGCATAGATGCATGGAACAAGCCTAACCTATCGTTCGACGTGCTTTCTAATACGAGGAATGTCACATGTCTCAAGCCGCAGCCCCGCACCCCAATTATGAACTCGACCCAGACTATACTAGGGAACCTCTGATCAATAGCACGATCCCGTCGATTTTTCATGGTCACGGCGATCCCGGTCTGATTTCAGCCAATGTTGATGGCTTTACGCCCTATTTTCGTGGAAGAAACCCGCGCCCTGGCCGCTTGCAGACGCAAAA
>JADCGF010000031.1 GCA_020249145.1 Roseomonas sp.
ACCAGCTTTTCGGCTGGCACACGGGCGGGTGGGGCGGAGGATTTCTGGCTCATCTTCACTCTCCTTGGGGTTACGATGAGCCAGAAATCCTCCGTAACTCAAATCGCCAATTTGGTCCCATAGGTGCTGACGCCGGACAGATCCCGAGTACCGACTTGGCGCCGCTGTCAGCTAGCAGGGCTGAACCGTAACCTGTGCCGCATCCACAATCCAGAACTTCCTTTCCTCTGACGAATTGCAAGGCGAACTGATAGAAACGTAAATGATTTCTGAAATTTTCGTCGGCGAAATCTGGGTTGACGCGCTCTCCGGTCTGTTGGTAGCCATCGCGATAAGTGTATAGAGCGCGGGAAAGGCGACGAGCCAATTTACGGATAGAGGTCACGATAGCCTCTTGAAAAAGTTGGCGCGCTCAACGACAGCCTCCCTTCACTCGTCAAATCTCTAAAGACCCCGATAGCATAAATCTCTTGAGACGCTGCAGCGCCTGCGTCAAGCCCAGAATGGAGCAAAAGCCGTGGTGGAGCTGAGCGGGATCGAACCGCTGACCTCGTCATTGCGAACGACGCGCTCTCCCAACTGAGCTACAGCCCCGCACCAAGGCGGCGGTGAGTGCCCCAGGCTGAAGGCAAAGTCAAGGCGGCCCGAAAGCGCTGGATCACCCTTGCAAATCACTCCGCAACAGAGGCCTTGCAGCCTGAACCCTTCTTCAAGATATAGGGGCTAATCCTTCCGCGCCGCGAGCCTATGCGGCGCCTGGAAGGGGGCAGGAGGCATCATGCACGCGTTATTCTGGTTGATTGACACAGCGCTTAGTCTTTTCGTCTGGGCGCTCATTATCGGGGCGGTGGTCTCGCTGCTGATCGCCTTCAATGTGCTGGATACGCGCAACCGCGCCGTTTGGGCGATTGCGGATTTTTTCCATCGGCTGACAGAACCAGCGCTCAGGCCCATCCGACGCTTTATCCCCAATCTGGGCGGGATTGATATCTCGCCTGTGGTGCTGATCCTGTTGTTGCAGGCAGCGCGCATTCTGCTCGCCGAAATTCAATACGGGCTTTTGGGCAGCGGCTTTGGGCGATAATGGCGGAGAAGCGCTGGAAAAGACGCTCGGCATCCCAGGCGCAACTGCGCTTCTCATTCCCAGGAACCAGGCTCTGGCATGACCGCACGCATTCTTGATGGCAAGGCGCTGGGGGCAAGGCTGCGCGCCGGCCTTGCCGCGCGTATCGCCACACTTCCCTTCAAGCCCGGCCTCCGCGTGGTGCGTGTGGGTGATGACCCCGCTAGCGGCGTTTATGTCCGCAACAAGGATCGCGCAGCGGCGGAAGCGGGATTTGACAGCGCCACCATCCATTTGCCGGAAAGCACGACCGAGGCAGCGCTGCTTGCGGAAATCGCGCGGTTGAATGCCGACCCTGCCGTGGATGGCATTCTGGTGCAGCTACCCTTGCCCGCCCATATCCGCGCCGAAGCCGCGATTGCCGCGGTAGACCCGGCGAAGGATGTGGATGGCTTCCACCCGCTGAACGCCGGGCGGCTGGCGGCGGGGGAGCCCGGCCTGGTGCCCTGCACACCGCGCGGCGTGATGCATCTGCTGGCGGAAGCGGGCGTTGCGCTGCGTGGCGCGCGGGCCTTGGTGCTCGGGCGTTCGCAAATTGTTGGGCGGCCCATGGCGCAATTGCTCTTGGGGGCGGATTGCACGGTGACCATTGCCCATTCCCGCACGCGGGATCTGCCGGCGGAATGCCGTCGGGCGGAAATCCTTATCGCGGCGGCTGGCCGGGCAAGGATGGTGCGGGGGGATTGGATTGCCCCCGGCGCGGTGGTGATTGATGTCGGCATCAATCGCCTACCCGATGGCAAGCTGGTGGGCGATGTCGCCTATGCCGAGGCTTTGGGCCATGCGGGCGCCATCACGCCCGTGCCGGGCGGCGTTGGCCCCATGACCATTGCCTGCTTGTTGGAAAACACGCTGGAAGCGGCTTTGGCGCGGCGGGGGTAGGCCACTACCAGCGCAGACTGCGCAACGCCGCAAGCGGCGCCACTTTTTCCGCTACCGCAACGGCGGCGAGAGCTTCGCCGCTTGGGTCCGCACCATGGGCTTCGCCGGCCAGGCCCGTCAGCGCCCAAAGCGCGTCAATGCCGACCGCCTGCGCGCCGGCCAAATCCGTATGCGGGCTATCGCCAATGGCCAGCACGCGGGCTTTGGGGATCGGCCCCAGCAATTCCATCACCGGTTCGTAAATCGCCGGGTCAGGCTTGCCGATTTCCAGCACATCGCCGCCGAATTCGCGATACACATCCGCCAAGGCGCCGGCGCAGATCACCTTCTCACCTGCCACCATCACATGCCGATCAGGATTGACGCAGAGCATCGGCAGACCGGCATCGAAACAGGCGCGCAAGGCCGCGCGATAAGGTTCCGCGCTTTTCGAGCCGCCATCCGCATCCGGGCCGGTATTGAGCAGGAAATCCGCCTTGGTCGGGTCTGTCACAATCTCGGCGGCGTCTTCTTCGATCACGGAAAGGTCTCGTTCCGGCCCAATATGCATCACGCGCTGCCCAAGCCGCGCGAACCAGGGGTGCTTGCGGTCCTTCATCAACCGCCAGGAAGCCTCGCCCGAGGACATGATGCCATCATAAAGCCCGCGATCGAGCCCCATGCGGTCCAGCATGCCCTGCACAAACCAGGCGCGGCGCGGCGCATTCGTCAGGAACACAATGCGCTTGCCGCGCGCCTTCAATGCCGCCAGCGCTTCCGGCACGCCGGGATAGGGTTTGCGCCCATCATGCACCACACCCCAAAGATCCAGCACATAGCCGTCGTAACGGTCAGCAATATCAGCAATACCTTCAAGAATTTGCATCACGCATCCTTGCCGACAGCATCGGCGACTGAGGTAAAGCCATCACGGGCGAGAAGCGCGGCAAGGCCATCGAGAATCTGCCGCACCAAAACCGGCCCGGCATAGGCGAAGCCGGAATAAAGCTGCACCAGCGCGGCGCCGGCGCGGATTTTGGCATAGGCTTGTTCGGCGCTGGCAATGCCGCCGACACCAATAAGCGCAATCCGCCGGTCGGCGATGTGGTGGCAGCGGCGCAGCATTGCAGTGGAAAGCGCGAAAAGCGGCGCACCAGAAAGCCCACCCGCCTGGTCCTTCAGGGCTGATTGCAGCGAAGCCGGGCGCGTGATGGTGGTGTTGGAGATGATCAGCCCGGCGATATCTTGCGCGACACAGGCTTCCACAATGGGGCCAAGCGCATCATCGGCCAGATCGGGCGCGATTTTCACAAAAAGCGGCGGGCGCTTCGGCAATGCTGCGCGCCGCGCATTGATGGCTGCCAGGATCGAGGCCAAGCGCTCTTCCCCCTGTAAATCCCGCAGGCCCGGCGTATTGGGGGAGGAGACATTGACGGTCACGTAATCGGCGTAAGGGGCCAGGACCTCATAAAGCGTCGGGTAGTCGCGTTCCGGATCGGCGCCTTCCTTGTTGATGCCGATATTGGCGCCGAAAATGCCGGGAAGCGGCCGCGGCAGCGCCTTCAACCGCGACAGGTAAGCGTCCAGCCCGGCATTATTGAAGCCAAGCCGATTGATCACCGCGCGGTCTTCGGTAAGGCGGAAAATCCGAGGCCGCGGATTGCCGATTTGTGGGCGCGGGGTGACCGTGCCGGCTTCCATGAAACCGAAGCCCAGGCGCAGCAGCGGCAGTACGGCTTCGGCATTCTTATCAAACCCGGCAGCCAGGCCGAGTGGATTGCGGAAGCGAAGGCCCGCGACCTCAGTCGCCAGACTTGGATGGTCAGCGCCGCGATTCTGGCCGGCAAGGCCAAGGGAAAGGGCTCGCAGCGCAATACCATGGGCGGTTTCGGCATCCATGCCACGCATGAGCGGCATGACGGCAGAGGCAATGGCGGGTGTCATGGCGCCCTTCTGCCCTGGACTGGGATTCGGGGAAAGGCCCGAAGCCTAGGCCTGCCGGTGATGCGCATGGTGGAAGAAAAGCGCCGATGCCAGTTCGGACTTGATCGGGCTCTTTATGCATATTACTGTCAAGTTAACATCAAACCAGTTCATAAATCTGGTCGATTTTTTGGGGTTCCATGTCGCTTTTCAGTTGCAACATCGCCCAAGAAGATACACGCGTCTTTACCGGTTGCCGCTGCGCTGGCTGCCAGGACGCCGTGAAGGGGCCCACCATTGGCGAGCCCGCGCTGCCGCCCGAACAGGGAATTGTGGATACGGTGCCGGGTGATGCGTCGACAACCGTGACCTTGGCCATCGGCGCCGCGTTGAATGGCGCCGTAGGTTCCTTAGGTGATCGGGACTGGTATGTCGTAGATCTGGTGGCGGGGCAGCGCTACAGCATTTCCCTGGATGGTGCCGCCTATGGCCGCTATGGCGCGCTATCCGACCCCTATCTCCGCCTGTGGAACGCCAGCGGTACTCTGGTGGCGGAAAATGATGATGGCGGGCCAGATAACAATTCCCTCCTCACCTTCACCGCATCGGCCACCGGGCGATGCTATCTTGATGTTGGTGCGTTTGATGATGGCGGTTCGGGCGGTTATCGCCTTGCCATCAGTGAAGTTTCGACACCCCCGCCCCCGCCTTCCACGCCCACCTACACCTTGGATCAGATCGCCGATTTTCTGATCACTGGCTATTGGTCCTACAATGGCGCGCATCGTTGGTCCACGGCCAGCGACAACATCATCACCTATAACTTGACCGCGCTGACAGCAGAAGGGCAGACACTGGCGCGCGCCGCCTTTCAGACCTGGGCCAATGTGGCCAATCTGGTATTTCAGGAAGTCTCCCTTGGCGGTGATATCCTGTTTGACGATAATGAATCCGGCGCCTTTGCCGATGGCAATTGGGATTGGTCAGGCCGCATCACCTCCATGCGGGTGAATGTCAGTACCCAATGGCTTGTGGACTCCGGCACCACGCTGGATAGCTATTCCTTCCAGACCTATGTGCATGAAATCGGCCATGCGCTAGGCCTTGGGCATGGTGGGGATTATAATGGCTGGGCGACCTATGGGGTGGATAATCATTACCAGAACGATAATTGGTCCTATTCCATCATGTCTTACTTTGACCAATCAGATGCCGGTTTCGGCAGCTATCGTTTCGTGATGGGGCCAAGCCTGGCCGATATCGTGGCCATGCACCGTATCTATGGGGCCAATACGACATTCAATTCCGGCAATAGTGTTTATGGCAGGAATGCAACCGCCAGTTCTCTCTATGATTTCGCGGCTTACGCAACCACACCGGCCTTTAGCATTTACGATACCGGCGGTTCGGATACATTGGATGCTTCGGAATTTGGCATGAATCAGACCATTAATCTGAATGCCGAAGCCTTTTCGTCCATCGGTGGCCTCACCAACAATATTTCCATCGCGCGGGGCGTGATCATTGAAGGCGCGGTTGGCGGTAATGGCGCAGACAGCGTGCTCGGCAATGCCGGCAACAATTTGCTATTCGGCAATGCGGGTGCGGATACGCTGGATGGTGGCGCCGGCAATGACAGTCTGGATGGTGGCGCGGGTGATGATCGTCTCATCGGTGGCTCTGGTACGGATATCATTGATTATAGTCGGCTCAGCGGCGCCATTTCCTTCAATCTTGCCTCGGGCACAGCCTCGGGTAGCGGTATCGGGACCGATACCTTAGTTGATATTGAAGGGGCGGTTGGCGGTAGTGGCGCAGACAGCGTGCTCGGCAATGCGGGCAACAATTTGCTATTCGGCAATGCGGGTGCGGATACGCTGGATGGCGGTGCTGGAAGCGATAATCTTTACGGTGACGCGGGCAATGACATGTTAATCGCTGATGGCTCTGGAGATTATCTCAACGGTGGTGATGGCGATGATGTCATTCTGCTTGGCAGCACTTCGTTGTCCGAGATCCTGATGCTTTTCTCATCCACAGGTTAGGCGGGCCGTATTCCGCGCCATTGTAACAGGTAAGGTAACCGCAGAGGCATTTTTGGCGCAAGGCGAGACGCTTCCATGGGCGTTGTGCTCCGCCTTCATCGCACCCTACTGCAAGAAGGTGACTGCCGTTACTAAGCCAGCCAGGTAGATACAAAAATACAGCCGAGCTTTATTGCTTCAAACGCGAACACGATGCTAGAAATTCCGAGTGCTTGAGGAGTTTGGTAGGCGTATGCCGGGTTTCGTTTGCACCAACATCCGCGCGGAACAGGACACCCAATCTGGCTGCCAATGCGCTGGCTGCCAGGATGCCTTTGGAACGGCGATGCTGGGTGGTCCTGCCCCTTCGCCCGCCACTGGCGCGACCGATGTGCCCGGCGATCCCACAACCACGATTTCCCTGACCATAGGCACACCGATTTCCGGCGTGCTTGAGGTGAATGGCGATCATGATTGGTATGCGGTGGATCTGGTGGCGGGCACGCGATACCAGATCACGCTGAATGGTGTTGCAGTTGATGGGTATGGCGTGCTGGAAGACCCTTATCTTTATCTGCGTAACGCCAGCGGGGGCCTGATTGCGCAGAATGACGATATCCGAAATGGGGTCTTGCGCAATTCGCGCCTGAATTGGACTGCGACCGAAACCGGGCGATACTTCCTAGATGCCGGCGCCTGGGATGAGAGATTCGTGGGCGGCTATCAGCTTTCCATCATTGAATTCATACCGCCGACCTATACGCTTGATGAAATCGCGAATTTCCTGACTATCGGCTTCTGGGGCGATGGCGGTCGCCGTTGGGACATAAGCACTGACAATATCATCACTTATAATCTGACAGGGCTCACCCCCGCTGGCCAAACGCTGGCGCGTGCTGCCTTTGCAAGCTGGGCCAATGTCACCAATCTGATGCTTGAGGAAGTCACCTCGGGCGGCAATATCACCCTTGACGATAATCAGTCTGGGGCTTTTGCGTTTTCTTCAGTCAGCAATGGCTTCATCAGCTCCGCAGGGATCAATATTGGTCTTGACTGGCTCAACAGATTCGGAACCGCCTTAGATAGCTATTCCTTCCAGACCTAGGTGCATGAAATCGGCCACGCGCTGGGGCTAGGGCATGGCGGGGCCTATAATTCAACGGCAACTTATGGCGTTGATAATCTTTATCAGAACGATATCTGGTCCTATACGATCATGTCGTATTTCGACCAGGCAGATGCGCAATTCGGCAGCTATCGTGTGGTTATGGGGCCAAGCCTGGCCGATATCGTCGCAGTGCATAATCTTTATGGTGCGAATACGGCATTCAATTCGGGCGATAATGTTTATGGCCGGAATGCGACTGCCGGTTCGCTTTATGATTTCGCGAATTACACCAACGCGCCAGCCTTCACCATCTATGACACGGGCGGGGCTGATACGCTGGATGCTTCAGGCTATGGCGTGAACCAGATCATCAATCTGAACGCCGAAGCGTTTTCTTCCATCGGCGGCTTCAGCAACAGTATAGCCATTGCCCGTGGCGTAATCCTCGAAGGCGCGATTGGCGGCAATGGTGCGGATAGCCTGTTTGGCAATTCGAATGGGAATGTTCTTGCCGGCAATACCGGCGCGGATACGCTGGATGGTGGTACGGCATGTCCGGCGTCAGCACCTATGGGACCAAATTGGCGATTTGAGTTACGGAGGATTTCTGGCTCATCGTAACCCCAAGGAGAGTGAAGATGAGCCAGAAATCCTCCGCCCCACCCGCCCGTGTGCCAGCCGAAAAGCTGGTC
>JADCGF010000032.1 GCA_020249145.1 Roseomonas sp.
GACCAATAATCAATGGCGCCATCCGTTCCCAGGCATCGTCGCTCAATACCAGCCGGTCCAAAACTCCCATAGGTGCCCCCAAAAAGCACCTTGAATCACATATCAGAAAATTGGGGAATCCCTAGAGTCCACACAACCTAGGGGTTGGAAGGGTCCTGATAGCAACCGAGATAGGGCGAAAACATGGCCCTGCGTGGCCTTCAAATCGGGTTTGGCCGTGGTTTTGCATCCCGCGCCAAAATCCTGGAAGCTTACCCCTGATCGAAAGGAGCCTTCCCCAAATGCCGGCCCCGCGCAGCCTGTCCGAGCTTGAAGCCGATATAAGCCGCGACCTTGAATTGGTGGCTCATCCCCGCGCCGCTTGGCTTGAGGCCAAAACCAGCGGCGGCGCGCCGGTGCTGGATTGCCTGATCATCGGCGCGGGGCAATGCGGCCTAGCGGTGGCGCATGCGCTGAAGCGTGACAAGGTCAGCAATATCCTGCTGATTGATCGCGCGCCGGAGGGCAAGGAAGGCCCTTGGGTCACTTATGCCCGCATGCCGACCTTGCGATCCTGGAAGGATCAGAATGGGCCTGATTTGGGCATTCCGTCGCTGACGTATCAGGGCTGGCATGAGGCGCAATTCGGCGCGGCGCATTTCGCCGCCATGCGCATGATCCCGCGCGAAGCCTGGCAGGATTATTTGAATTGGCTGCGGCGTGTATTGGCCTTGCCGGTGCAGAACGGCGTGGAGGCAGGGCGCATTTCGCCCGCGCGCACGGATGATGGGCTGCCCTGTCTTTGCGTTGAAAGCTCGGCCGGGCCCTATCTGGCGCGCAAGGTGGTGCTGGCGACGGGGCAGGAAGGCGTTGGCGAATGGTGGATGCCGGATTTCCTGCGTGCCTTGCCGGCGGAGATGCGGGCGCATAGCGCGGATGCGATTGATTTCGCGGCGTTGAAGGGCCGCGTGGTTGCGGTGCTGGGCGCTGGCGCTTCGGCCTTTGACAATGCCGCCATGGCCTTGGAGGCCGGGGCGGCAGGGGTGCATCTGTTCTGCCGCCGCGCCGATCCCATGATCATTCAGCCCTATCGCTGGCTGACCTTTGCCGGCTTCATGCGCCATATCTTCGAAATGCCCGATGAATGGCGCTGGCGTTTCATGTCCTATATTCTTGGATTGCGCGAAGGCTTTCCGGCGGATACCTATGCGCGGGTCAATGCTTTTGCGAATTTCACCATGCATGTCGGGCGGCCCTGGACTGGGGCGCGCGTGGTGAACGGCCGCGTTGAATTGGCGACAGCGCGCGGCGCCTTCCTGGCCGATTACTTGATTTGCGGCACGGGTGTGCGCATGGACCCTGCTTTGATCCCGGCGCTTGGTGATTGCGCGGATAACATCACGCTATGGGGGGATCGCTATACACCGCCACCCGAGGAAGCGAATGAACGCCTTGGCGAATTCCCTTATCTGGCGCCGGATTATGCCTTTGTGGAAAAGCGGTCCGGTGAGACGCCTTGGATTCGCGATATCCATCTGTTTGGCATCGGCACCACCATGTCGTTCGGCCCGGCAGGATCTTCGATCAATGCCATGACCATGGCCGCGCCGCGCTTGGCGGCGGGGGTGACGCGCGGCTTGTTCGAATCGGATCTGCCGCGGCTTTATGGCGATTTGCGCAGCTACAATATTCCGCAGGTGGTGCTTGATCCAAACCGTATCGCGGCGGAATAGAGCGCCCGAGCAACAAAAAACGCCCTGACCGGAGTCCAGGGCGTTTCGCTGTTTTTTTGGATTTGAACTGGCTCAAAACTTCCAGGTCAGGCCTGCCATGAAGCGATTGTCGCAGATTTTCAGATCAAGACATTCCTTCTGGCTGATATCGGTACCGTAATAGCCAACGCTCACCGAAAACCCTGCGGCGATATCGCGCTGCAGAAAGATGCCATAAGCAAGATAATCCGGCGCACCGAAGCGGTTATTTCGTTCGATCCACTGATGACCGAGTCGGCCCGACAGCGTGATGTCAAATACCGAAGTCTTCCAATCAAAGCCCCCTTCAAGCCATACGCCGGTCCCCGAGCTGCCGAAGAAATCCGGTGAATAGGCCGCGGTGCCGAGCAGTGTCACTGGCTCAATCTCGTAAGAAAGCTTCATCACGCCTTCGCCAAAGGCGAGGTCGTATTGGCCGGGTTGCGCGGTGAAGCCCGGGTAGGAGTAATAGACGCCGCCAATATCAACCTTAAGACCGCTGAATTCAAAGCGGAAGCCCGCAAGCCCATCCACTTCCTGCCGCGCATCGGTGCCGACAAAGGCAACATTGCTGACGAAGCCGCCCACGTAAAAGCCGCTTTCATGAGAAAGCTCCAGATTACCCTGCGCGGCGGGGCGATTGCGCGTCTGGCTGATGTTGCGGAACATATAGTCGGTTTGCCCAACGACGGAGCCCGTGACCGAAAAGCCACTGCCCAAATCAACTTGAGCCAGGGCAGGGGTTGAAGCCAAGCCGAGACCAAAACCCAGCACCACAAGTTTTTTGACCATCTCAAAGTTTCCCTTCGCAAAGAGGTTGCACTGATGACTGCGATTGAACGCCTTCAATGTGACGCGAGGATCAGTCTAGGGAAGAATGTTTTGCGAGCCTTTAACATCAAACAGACAAATTATGCCCACGAAACGTGCAGGCATTGGTATTCGGATAAGAAGCAGGGCATTGGTCCTGATGAAATTGGAAAAGATATCAGAAAAATTACATGAAATACATAAAACTATCGAATGGGATCCGCATTGCATCAATGCGGATCCCATTCCGCCAAGTCACGCCGTCGGCAAAGGCATGGTCCTTTTGCGCCAAGCGGAAGCCTGCATCGCCGAGGATTTGACATGCACCAGCACCGGACGATCCGTGATGGCGAAAGCCTCTGTCAGCGCCGCTTCAATCTGATCTTCCGTCTCAATCGAAACCGCAGCAGCGCCAAAGGATTTTGCCCAGGCGACGAAATCCGGATTGGTTAGCCGGATTGCCTTGTCATAAGTGCGCCCCGGATAGCGGCCTTCATGATGCATGCCGATCGTGCCGTAGCAGGAATTATCGGACAGGATGATCACCGGCGCGACACCTTCACGCACGGCGGTCGCGATTTCATTGCCGGTCATCAAAATCCCGCCATCACCCACAAAGGCGACCGCGCGCTTGCCTTTGCGCCGCAGCGACGCCGCGACTGCCATAGGCACCGCCGCGCCCATGGCGCCCACCACGGAAGCGAGGAAACACTGCGTTTGCTTGAACGGGAAATAGCGATGCAGGAAGGATGAGAAATTCCCGGCATCCGATGTAATGGCCGCATCACGCGGCACATGCCGCGCCGCCGCCGCGCATACCGCCCCGAAATTCACACCATCTTCCATCTTGTTCCATTCGGGCGCCAACAGCTTGCGATGAATGGCATTGAGGCCAGAGACCCAGCGCTTGCGCGCCTCACTCGCCTCCGGGGCATTGCGCGCCAGAAGACCCCGAATGACGGCAAGCGGATCAGCCGCAATGGGCAAATCCACGCGCCAGACGCGGCCAATTTCATTCGCATCCGGCCAGACCTGCACCATGGTCAATTGCGGTTCGGGTGCAGCGGGGAAGCTATAGGATTGGCTGATCGAATCCGACATGCGTTCGCCAAGGCAGATCATCAGATCAGCCTTCTTCATTTCCTCGATCAGCGGCTTTGGTACGCGAATGCCCATATAGCCGCCGTAATTCGGATGCTCCGCGTCAAACAGATGCGGGCGGCGGTGGGTTGGGCTGATCGGCAGGCTCCAGGCTTCCGCCAAGCGGTTCAAATCGGCGGATGCGTTCTCGCCATGCGTTGCCAGCGCGCCACCCACCAGCACCAGCGGGCGTTCTGCATTGGCGAGAAGTTCCGCGAGCTTGTCCAAATCCTCGGCCCTGGGGCCGGCAAGCGGCATAGCGCGCGGCTTCACGACTAGGCCTTCCGCCGGCGCATCGAAGATATCCTCGGGCAGGATCACGGCCACGGGGCCGGGCGTGCCGGATTCCGCCAAATGGAAGGCGCGTGCGATGGTCTCGCTCGCCTGGATCGGCTCGATCACTTCGAACACGCCCTTGGTCACATCGGACAAAAGCCGCGAATAATTCTGTTCCTGCAGCGCGAGGCGGCCAATATCCTTGCGTTCCACATGGCCAATCAACATCACCAGCGGTGTTGCATCATGATAGGCGGTGTGCAGCGAGATCATCGCATTGGTTGCCCCCGGCCCGCGGGAGACGAGTGCGACGCCAGCGCGGCCATTACGCATGCGCCCATCGGCGGCAGCCATAAAGCCCGCGCCACCTTCGTGCCGGCAGACCACCAGCTTGATGTCCGGGAAATCGCTCAGTGCATCAGTGAGGCCAAGATAACTTTCCCCAGGCACACAATAGATGATGTCAATATCATGGGCCGCGAGGCTTTCGGCCAGCACGTAGCCGACGGTCTTGGTCATGTGTTTCTCTCCTCTCCTCAGCCACCCGCGCAAGAGGCGATCTGGTCATTCCACTATATCGAAGCTTTTGCCGCATACCATTCCAGAATTGAAATACGACACCCGCAAGGGCGCAGGATTTCAGCCCTTCTTTTTTCGCGCTTCCCATTCATCCAGATCAATGCGCGGGATTTCAATCCGGTCCGTGGTGCGCGCATACCAGCCGCGCCCATGCATGCGGCCAACCAGGCCAAGCTTCGGCGTGTCAATATAGTATCTCGCCGGATCCATCACGCAATCATCCTGCACATACATGCCAACCACCTTGCCGAGCACGATGATGTGGCGCCCCGCGGGCACGAATTGGAAGATCTCGCATTCCAAGGCGACCGGGCTTTCGGCGATGCGCGGCACGGCAACCTTGGTGGAAGGCGCGGTGGAAAGCCCCGCTTCAGTGATTTCGCTGACGCCAGGCGGGAAATCCACTGCCGTGATGTTCATTTTCTCGGCCAGATCAGCGGAGACCATATTCACCACGAATTGCCCCGTCGCTTCGATATTCGCGACCGTATCCTTCAGCGCACCCGGCGCGCGCGGCCCGCAGCCAAAGCCCACCACCACGGGATTGTCAGAAAAAGCGTTGAAGAAGGAATAGGGCGCTGCATTCACGACGCCATCCTGGTCCTTCGTGACCACCCAGGCCACAGGGCGCGGCACCACGGTGGACACCACCAGCTTATAGGCCTGGTCAAAGGGGATTTTGGCGAAATCGAAATTCATCGGAAGCTTCCTTGGTGTTGAGTGCGGAAAATCAAACCACGCGATGCGGGGGCGAAATGCCCTGGATCAGCACGGCGGCGAGGTTTTCAATGCAGCGCATGCCCATGGCATGGCGCGTTTCGATGGTGGCGGAACCAAGATGCGGCAGCAGCGCCACATTCTCAAGCGCCATATAGCCCGGATGCACGCGGGGTTCGCCATCATAAACATCCAAGCCGGCAGCACGGATATGTCTGGATTTCAGCGCGGCGATCAGCGCTTCATCATCCACGGAAGGGCCGCGCCCGGAATTTATGACAATGGCGCCCTTTTTCATTTGCGCGAGGCGTTCGACATTGAGCCATTTGCGCGTGCCATCACCGCCTGGGACATGCATGGAAAGCACGTCAATCGTGGCCAGGAAGTCGGCATCGGTTTCATGGAAAATGGCGCCCTGTTCAATTTCCGCCGGCAGGCGCTGCATGTCGCGGTAATGGATTTCCATTTGCACGCCGCGCGCCATCGCCGCCAATTCGCGGCCAATGCGGCCAAAGCCAAGCACGCCAAGCTTCTTGCCTTGTAACGTGACACCCATAAGCTGCGTTGGCGCCCAACCTTCCCACTGCCCGGCGCGGACCATGCGTTCGCCTTCTCCGGCGCGGCGGGCGGCCATCAACATCAGCGTGAAGGCGCATTCGGCAGTCGCGAAGGAAAGCACCTCCGGCGTATTGGTGACAGCAATGCCGCGCGCGCGGGCGGCATCTATCGCGACATGGTCAAAGCCGACGCTGAAGGTGGCAATCACCTTCACGCTCTCCGGCAGGGCATTGATGGCGGCGGCGTTCATCGCATCGCCAGCGGCGCAGAGAATGCCCACCGCGCCACAGGCTTTGGCGCGGGCGGCAATCTCAGCGCCGTCGCGGCCCCAAAGCGCGTCTTCGGGGTTCAGCCTGGCGTCGAAAACTTCGGTGAGCCGCGCTTCAATGGCTTCGGGCAATTTCCGGGTGACGAGAATGATTGGCTTGGCCATGAGGGGTTTTGCTCCGCTGGTCTGATGGGGCCGCACCATGGCCCGGCTTGGCCCGTCTTGCCAGAGGGCGGGTGAGGGGGCAGGGTCGGGGCCTTATGCAGGCAGGGAGATAGCCGTCATGGATTTAGGTTTGAAGGGCAAGCGGGCCTTGGTGATGGGGGGCTCAAAGGGCCTCGGGCGTTCCATCGCGGATGCCATCGCCGCCGAGGGCGCCATTGTCACGGTCAGCGGGCGCGAACAGGCGAGCCTGGATAAGGTTGCGGCGGAATTGAAGGCGCTGGGCGCCCAGGCGGCCTATGGTATCCAGGCGGATGTCTCATCCGGGGCCGAGATGGATAAGCTTGCCGATGCTGCGGTCACAGCCATGGGGGGCGTGGATATTCTGGTGCTGAACCATGGCGGGCCGCCGGTTTGCACTGCTTCCCAGATGAAGGAAGACGATCTGGTCAAGTGGTTCCAGAATATCGTTCTCTCCCCCATTCGCATCACCAATCGCTTGATGCCGGCGATGCGCGCGCAAAAATGGGGCCGGGTGATCGTGGTGGGCAGCACGGGGATGCAGCACCCGATTCCGACTCTTGCGCTTTCCAACACATTGCGTGCTTCAATCTGGGGTTGGTTGAAGACGCTGGCCGCTGAAGTGGCCGCTGATGGTGTCACCATGAATGTGCTGGCGCCGGGCAGCATCCTGACTGATCGCATCACCACCAATACGGCCATTCGCGCGAAGCAAACAGGCGTTTCGGAAGATGAAATCCTGGCGCAGACTGCGAAGGAAATTCCGGCTGGGCGCATTGGCATGCCGGCTGAATATGGGCCGATGGGCGCTTTCCTGGCGGGTGAGACCGGCGCCTATATCACCGCTTCCATGATCCGCGTGGATGGCGGGCGCGTGCGGAGCATGTTGTAAGCCCGCGCCATGCTGCCCAACCTGAATCCTGACATGGCCCTCGCCGCGCGGTTGTTTGACGCGCTGCGAGAGGCAACGCGCGATGGCGAGGGCGTCACGCGCGAAGCCTATGGCCGCGGAGAGCGCATCGCGCATGAAATGGTGCGCCAGGCTGCGGAAGAACTTGGCCTGGAATGCCGCAATGATGTCGCGGGCAATCTGTACATGACCCTGCCCGGGACGGATCGCGCCGCCAAGCGGATCATCATGGGCAGCCATTTGGATTCGGTGCGTGAGGGCGGCAATTTCGATGGTGCCGCCGGGGTTTTGGCGGGGCTGGCGGCGGTGGCCGGCATGAAGCGCGCTGGGTTTCAGCCCGCGCGCGACATGACGGTGATGGCCATTCGGGCCGAGGAAGCGGGGCAGTGGTTCCCGACTTCCTACCCCGGCAGCAAGGCGGCGCTTGGGTTGCTGGCGCCGGAAATCTTGCAGGTGAAGCGCACGGATAGCGGCAAGACTTTGGCCGAACACATGCGCGAAGAAGGTTTCGATCCTGATGCGGTGGCGCGGGGCGAGCATCTGCTCGGGCCGGAAAACACCGCCGCCTTTCTGGAAGTGCATATCGAACAAGGGCCGAGCCTTGATTCCGAAGGCCTGCCCATTGGCATTGTGACCGGCATTCCCGGATCGCGGCGTCTGCGCGCCGCGCGTGTGCTGGGCGAATACAATCATTCGGGCGCGACAGCGCGGCGTTATCGGCGCGATGCGGCGGTGGCCTTGGCGGAGTTTGTGCATCGGCTGGATGAGGAATGGTGCCGGCTGGAAGCGCTGGGCCACGCCATGGTTTGCACCTTCTGCACCATGGCGACCACGGAAGAAGCGGGCTTTACGAAAATCGCGGGTGAGGCGCGGTTTCAGCTTGATGTGCGCAGTGTTGATCCCGCATCGCGCGATCTGCTTTTCGCCGCCATGGGGCGCATTATTACAGAAATCGAGGCGCGGCGCGGTGTGCGCTTTGAACTTGGGCCGGAAACGGGCAGTTCTTCCGCACCGATGGATCAGGGTGTGCGGGTAGGGCTTGAAAGCGCGGCGAAGGCGCTTGGGATTTCCTATCGGCACATGGCATCGGGGGCCGGGCATGATGCGGCGGCCTTTGCCGAAGCGGGCGTGCCGGCGGCGATGCTTTTTGTTCGCAATCAGAATGGCAGTCATAATCCGAAGGAAGACATGCGCATGGAAGATTTTGCGGCCGCTTGCGCCGTGGTGACCCGTTGGGCCGCGGAGATGGGGCAATAAAATGCCGTCCGATATGGACCTATTGGTGGCTACCTTGGGCGGTGTCATTGGTGGGGGTATTATTGGTGTTGCCGCAAGTGAGCTAATTCGTTGGTGGCGACGACCAAAAATCGAATTGAGTGTGGGGCTAGGTTCACCTTATGCGTGCAATACAACAATAACCCAAAAAATCCTAGCAGAAAGAGAAGAAACGCGATGGCTGAGGCTGGGAATTGAAAACAAGGGAAGGCAAGTCGCGCATGGCTGCCGGGTTTTCCTCGTGGAAATCGAGCTATTGCAAGCAGGCGGAGCTCCCGCGTTTGATATGCAATTAACCAATCCGCTTGAACTTAATTGGGCCGGGACTCAGGATACCAAGCGAGATTTACCTGTCGGGATAGAGATGTTTTTGGATGTGCTAAGGGTTTCGCAATCACAAAATTTCCCTCTGACATGCTTCAATACGATTGATCATAAGGCACAAGAAATTTTTTCAGTGGCGACGAGTGAAAATGTAGCCTTGGCACGACTTCATTTCGTTGCAACCGCCAATGAAATCCAAAGTACAAAATATTACGCAGACGTTGATTGTCGTTTAGCTGACGCTGACAATGAGATGTCAGAAAATCACTGGAAAAGGTTCAACTGGAAATGAAAAAAGGATTCCGAGCATGACCGCTCGCCTAGCAGTTGATATTGGCGGCACCTTCACAGACCTTGCCATTGAGAAGGATGGCCAGCGCTGGACTGCCAAGGTGCTGACCACCCCCGCCGCGCCCGAGAAGGGCGTGCTTGAAGGCGTGCAGCAGGTGCTTGCCAAGGCGGGGATGAAGCCGGCTGATCTTGCGCTGGTGATCCACGGCACCACGCTTGCCACCAATGCGGTGATTGAACGCAAGGGGGCGAAAACCGCGCTGATTACCACCGATGGCTTTCGTGATGTCCTCGCACTCGCGAATGAAGCGCGTTACGATCAGTACGATCTGAACATCGAATTGCCGAAGCCCCTTGTGCCGCGCCGCTGGCGGCTGCCGGTGCCGGAACGCTTGGACAATACCGGCAAGGTGCTGCTGGCCTTGGATGAGGCCGCGGTGCGCGCCCATGTGCCCTTCCTGCGCGCCGAGGGCATTGAAAGCCTTGCGATCGGTTTCATCCATGGTTTTGTGAACCCAACCCATGAACGCCGCGCGGCAGAGATTGTGCGGGAAGCCTGGCCGGAATTGCCAATTTCGCTGTCTTCCGAAGTCTCCCCGGAAATGCGCGAATGGGAGCGTTTTTCAACCACAGTTGCCAATGCTTACGTGCAGCCTTTGATGGCGCGGTATCTCAAGCAATTGGAATTGGGGCTGCGTGAAGCGGGGCTTGCTTGCCCGCTCTATCTGATGCTGTCCGGTGGTGGTCTCACCACGATTGATACGGCGGCGCGTTTCCCGATCCGCCTGGTGGAAAGCGGGCCGGCGGGGGGCGCGATCTTCTCCGCCTTTGTCGCGCGGCAGCGTGGCTTTGATAAGGTGCTGTCTTTTGACATGGGCGGCACCACGGCCAAGGTCTGCCTGATTGATGATTTCCACCCGCAGGCGTCGCGGACTTTTGAAGTCGCGCGCGTCGGTCGCTTCAAGAAGGGTTCTGGCCTGCCGCTGCGTATTCCTGTGATTGAAATGGTGGAAATAGGTGCGGGTGGCGGTTCCATCGCGCAGGTGGACAGCATGGGGCGCATTCAGGTGGGCCCCGAAAGTGCCGGCGCTGATCCCGGCCCTGCCTGTTACGGGCGCGGCGGCACGCACCCGGCGGTGACGGACGCCAATCTGGCGCTTGGCCGCTATGATCCTGAGCATTTCGCGGGTGGTGCGCTGCGTTTGTATCCGGATCAGTCGCGCAAGGCGCTGGCCGAACATGTCGGCGGGAAGCTCGCACTTTCCGCCGAAATGGCGGCGCTTGGCGTGGTTGAGATGGTGGACGAGAATATGGCGAATGCCGCGCGCGTGCATGCCATTGAAAGTGCCAAGAATTACGAAGGCCGCGTGGTGATTGCCTTCGGCGGCGGCGGCCCCGTGCACGGTTATCGCGTGGCCGAGAAAATCGGCGTGAAGCGCATGCTGGTGCCATCCGGCGCGGGTGTTGGCAGCGCGATTGGCTTCCTCCGCGCGCCGGTGGCTTATGAGGTGGTGAAATCGCTCTATCAGCGCTTCGGCAGCTTTGATATCGCTGCGGTGAATAGCCTGCTCGCCGCCATGTCTCAGGAGGCTGCCGGCGTGGTGGCTGAAGGCGCCTTTGGTGCGCCGATTGAAGAAACCCGCATCGCCTATATGCGCTATGTCGGGCAGGGGCATGAAATTGCCGTGCCGATCCCGCCACGCGCTTTGACCGCGCAGGATGTGCGCGAGATTCGCGCGCTTTATGATGCAGAATATAGCCGCTTCTATGATCGCCCAGTGCCGGGTTCCGATGTTGAAATCCTGTCCTTCGCCGTCACGGTCAGAACTGTTGAAGCGCATGTGGAACCGGCTGCGGCGGTGGCGAATGCTCCCGCACCAAAGCCCGTGCGTGTGCAAATGGTGCGCGATACGGCAACCGGCGAGGTTTCCGAATGGCAGGTCTATGACCGGGAAGCGATGCAACCCGGTGCCATGGTGCAAGGCCCTGCCATTATCGCGGAGGCTGAAACCAGCACCTTGATCGGCCCCGGCTGGGTGTGCCGCATGGATGGTTTGGGTTATCTCGATCTGACGCAGGAGGCTGCACGATGAAGGAAACCGGCGCGCTGGCGACAATCCAACGCCAGATCCAATGGAACCGACTGATTGCCGTGGTCGAAGAACAGGCGCAAACCATGATCCGCACCGCCTTCAGCACCACGGTGCGCGAAGCGGGTGATCTTTCCGCCGGCGTCTTTGATCTGCAAGGGCGCATGCTGGCCCAGGCCGTGACCGGCACGCCTGGCCATGTGAATTCCATGGCGGAATCGGTTGGGCACTTCCTGGCCAAGTTTCCTTCGGCCAATATGAAGCCCGGGGATCACTACATCACCAATGATCCCTGGCTTGCGACTGGGCATTTGCATGACCTGACCGTGGTCTCCCCCGCGTTTCGCGGCGGTAAGATTGTCGGGCTTTTCGCCAATACTGCGCATATCATTGACATCGGCGGGCTTGGCATGGGGCCTGAAGGGCGCAGCGTTTTTGAAGAGGGGCTCTATATCCCCATCGTGAAATGCTTCGATGCCGGCGCGCCGAATGAGACATTCTTCGATTTCATCCGCGCGGGGTCGCGCACGCCGGTGGAATTGGAAGGTGATATCTATTCCCTTTGCGCCTGCAATGACGCCGGTTCCAAGCGCCTTGTCGAGATGATGGACGAGTTCGCGATGGATAGCCTGGATGATCTGGCGGAGTATATTTTTGCAGCCAGCCGCCGCGCGACGTTGATTGAGATCGCCAAGCTGCCGCGTGGCACTTTCCGTTCCGATATCAAATCGGATGGCTATGAGGCGCCGGTGACGCTGAAGGCGGCCATGACCATCCATGATGATCGGATTGTGGTGGATTATGCCGGTACCTCTGGGCTTTCCAGTCGTGGCATCAATGTGCCGCCGGCCTATTGCCGCGCCTATTCCTGCTTTGGCATCAAATGCGTGGTCGCGCCCGAAGTCCCGAATAATTGGGCGAGCCTCGCGCCGTTTGAGATGGAAATTCCAGAAGGTTCCATCCTGAATGCGCCGCGGCCTTATCCGGTCAGTGTGCGGCACGTGATCGGGCAATTAATCCCGGATCTGATGATGGGCTGCCTGCATCAGGCAGTGCCGGACCGGGTGAATGCGGAAGGGTCATCGGCGCTTTGGAATCCGCCTTTGCGCGGGGGGTCTCAAGTCTCGGGCCAGGAAGCCGAGGTGGATGATTTTGAAATCATCACCTTCAATTCCGGTGGCACCGGTGCGCGCCCGACCAAGGATGGGTTGGATGGTACGGCCTTCCCATCCGGCGTGCGCACCATGCCGGTGGAAGCCACTGAAAACGTAGCACCCGTGATTTTCTGGAAGAAGGAACTCCGCCCGGATTCAGCGGGCGCTGGCAAAACGCGCGGCGGCTTTGGCCAAATCATGGAAATCGGCGCCAAGGGCGATGCGGAATTCGCCGTGAATGCGATTTTTGATCGCGTCGCCAATCCACCCAAGGGCCGCGATGGCGGCGGGGAAGGGGCTGGCGGTTGGGTTGGCCTGAATGACCCGAACGGCACGGTGCTGCGGACAAAAGGCTTTCAGGTCATCCCGAAGGGTCGGCGCCTATTGCTGAAACTGCCGGGTGGTGGCGGCATGGGTGACCCCAAGGCGCGCGATCCGGAATTGGTGAAGCGCGATGTGGCGGATGGGCTGATCACCGCCCATGCGGCGCGGGATGTCTATGGCGTTGAGGTGAAGTAGTCGGGCGAAGGTGGCGCCTGACGAAAGGCGCTACCGTCCTTTGCTGTTCCATAGCTATTCAAAGTGTTATCACCCGACAAAGCCCGCGCGGCTCGCACCGTCTCGGGGGCCTCTAGCGTAGGCATGATCAACGGTGACGTTACCTCCTGTTTGGTAACCTTGCCAGAAACTCATTGATCAGCCGCGTCGTGGGCTCTGGGGCGTCCACCACCGAAATATGCGCGCTCGGTACCACCTCGAAACGCCCCTGCGGTAGTTGCGCCACAGCGGGCCTGAGCGTTTGCGGGGGATACATGTTATCCTCGGCCCCGACGATGAATAGGACAGGGGCCCTTATGCCCCCCATGCGCGGGGCCAGGGCCTCGCGCTCCAGCAGCACCGAGCCCACCGAAAGCGCTAGCGCCGGGCCATCTGCCTGGCGCAAATGGTCATGAAATGCCTGTATGACCGGGCCGCCTTGCGCGCGTGTCGTGGGCAGGAAAAAGGCGCGGGCAACGCCGTCACGATAAAGGCTGCTGGCATGGATCCAGCGGGCACCCCAGACCACGAAGCGATCCGAAAAATTCAGGCCCTCGGCTGGCGCATTGATGGGCGTGTTCAGCATCACTAGGGCGCGGGTGCGGGCAGGATAGGCTAGGGCAAATTCTCCGCCGACCAGCCCCCCCCAGGAGGTTCCGACAATCACGACCGGCTGGGTGATGTTCAGCGCGTCAAGCGTTTCGGCCAAGGCGGTCGCGCAATCGGCCATGCTGAAGGGGCCCGGTGCCACCTGGCTGCCCCCATGCCCTGGCCCGTGAATGACAATCAGACGATGGCGCCCGCGCCAAGCTTCGATCTGCGCCTGGTAAATACGATGATCGGTGAGCACTGCATGCCATAGCACCAGCACGTCACCGGTGGCGTCAGCCGGCCCGGAATCGCGAACAGCAAGGCGCCCAAGTTTTGTCGGGACCATTTGGGCCGCCGGCAAAACCTCCACCACGACCTGGGTAATCTGTCCGGTTTGGCTGGCGCAGCCCGTCAACATGACAAGCGCAATGGTTTGGCTGAGCGCGACCCCAGCGGCGAGGAAACTGGCCCGAAGCCCACGCGACCCTATGGATAGAGAAAACGCCATCAGAACCTCCCATTGGCAATGTTATCGGCGTTAATTTAGACAAAACGGCTGGATAATGTCAATGGCGTTAACATAAATGGTGGATGGGTGTATGACTTGGTTATGCAAAGCCATGATCCCGCCGCCCCACGCCAAGCAAAAGCCGCCCGCAACCCGCAATCCGAAGGGCGATTTCATCACGGCAATCTGCGCCAGGCGCTGATTGATGCCGCCTTGGCCGAACCCGATATCGAAGGGCTTTCACTGCGCCAGCTTGCTGCCGGGCTTGGTGTCAGCGCCGCTGCCGCCTATCGGCACTTTGAAAATCGCGATGACCTGCTGACCGAAGTGGCGCGCATCGGCTTTGATCGTTTGCAGCAGCGCTTTGCCGAAGCCTTCCCAATCACCGCAACCCCAATCAGCGACGCCGAGGCACGAACATGGCTCCGTCGCCTCGCCTTGGCCTATCTTGCCTTCGCTGATGAGGAAGCGGCGTTATGGCGGCTGATGTTCGGTGGACAGGCCGCGGCCTATCGCGCCCATGCAACCCTGAACGCCAGCCAATCAAGTTCCCGCTACTTGCCTGCTGTGCTGCGCGGCCTTTTCGAGGTTGGGGCAGTTGCGCGGGCACCAACGGAGGCTGATGCACTTTTTGTCTGGAGCGCCATTCATGGCGTTGCCATGCTGCGTGCGGGCAAGGTCACCGCGGCGCTTTTGCCGCTGCATGAATTGGCGGAGGCATTCGCCGAACACATGGTCCAAGCCCTGGGCGGGCAACCGCAAACTGCCTGACCGGCCAAGCCGTCACCATGCCGCGCGATGCACCTTGGCGGGCCAAGTGGAACGGCTTGGCACACCAGATATCCGCGGGCGCTACATCCCCCGCCGCACCAGATTGATCCAGAATGCCACGCCATGGGGTAGGGCGGCATCATTGAAATCATAAAGCGGCGTATGCAGCGCATGCGCCTTGCCATCCGGTGCATTGCCATTTCCCATGAAGACAAAGGCACCCGGTTTGGCGCGCAGCATGAAGGCGAAATCCTCGCCGCCCGTCACTGGGGTCATCTGGTCATTCACCGCGCTGTCGCCCACTAATTCGCGTGCGGTATCCGCCATGATGGTGGTTTCCCGCGTGTGATTGATTAGCGGTGCGGCACCCCACCACAGCGTCACCTCTGCACTCGCGCCCTGCATGCGGGCGGTGAGTTCCGCCACTTCGCGCATCCGGTCTTCCAGCAGCTTCTGCATGGTTGGGTTGAAGGCGCGCATGGTGCCGCCCACAAGGATTTCGGACGGCATCACATTCAGCGCATCCACTGACCCGCCGGAGATATGCCCCACGCTGATCACCACGCTTTCCAGTGCAGGCGCATTTCGGCTGACAATGCTTTGCAGCGCCGTGATGAAATTCGCCTGCGCCACGGTGATGTCACTCGCCAGATGGGGAGAATTGCCGCCATGGCCGCCGGTGCCGCGAAACTGCACTTTCCAGCGCCCGGAACCCGCCATCATGGGCCCATCACATAGCGCGAAATGGCCAAGCGGCAGGCCCGGCATATTGTGCATGCCATAGACAGCATCGCAGGGAAAACGTTCAAACAGCCCATCATCCAGCATGGCGCGCGCGCCGCCTCGGCCTTCTTCGGCGGGTTGGAAAATGAAATGCACCGTGCCGGCGAAATCGCGCTTCTTGGCCAATAGCTCAGCCGCCCCCAGAAGCATGGCGGTATGGCCATCATGCCCGCAGGCATGCATCTTGCCGGCGTTTTGTGAGGCATAGGGCAGGTTGGTCATTTCGGTCAGCGCCAGCGCATCCATATCGGCGCGGAGCCCAATCGCGCCTTGGCCAGGGCGGCTGCCGCGCAGCGTGCCCACCACACCCATGTGGCCAACACCTTCGGTGGTTTCAATGCCAAGGCTGCGCAACCGTGCGGCCACCAGCGCCGCAGTCCGGGTTTCTTCCATACCCAATTCCGGATGGGCGTGGATGTCTTTTCTTATGGCGATCAACTCAGGCAGGATGGGCGCGATTTCCTGCATCAAGGGATGGTCTGTCATGTGGCCTCTCTCGTCGTGCTTAGCTTATGATGAACGCGGCAGGGCTTCGCGTTCAACGGGTTGCGGCAGGCTCTCACCGGGGGGCGGCTACCAATTGCAGCCAGGCGCGCAAATGCCGCCGCAGCTGAAACTCGAATTCGACATTCATATCCTGCCCGGCCAGTTTCACCACACGCTCAGCCAGCGCCGCGCGGTCGGCATCATTCCGCGTGGGGCCGGTAACCTCTCGCCTGACTTCGGCGGCGGCAGAGGCAAGCACCCCGTCATCCGCTGAAACAATCTCAAGCTGGCAGCGCATGACGCAGCGAAAAACCTCCGATGCGGGGCTGAAGGTGCCGGCGGCGCTAACCGTTTCGCGCGTCAGTCGCGCCGTTTGAATGACGAAGCGCGCCGTACCAGGACCACCCGTAGCACTCAGGCGATCATGCGCCATGCGCAGCATCACATCTGAAGGCAGCAAAGGGGCGGGCTGTTGCACCATCAGCGACGTGCCACTTGCAGCTTCCTTGATATCCAGCGTGCCGACCTTGAGCCGAAGCGGCATCAAATGCCCATAGCTCGGCGGCCCCGGCGGCACGAAAGGCCCTGCCGGCTGCTCATTGGCGCAGGCCGCCAGAAAGGGAAGGGCGAGCAAGGCGCGGCGTTGGGTCAGCACAGCCATGGTCAATTCCCCGCTTCCTGCACCGGGATCGCGTTGCGATCAAAGCGGAAATCGAAATTGCAGAATTCGCAGGTCATGGTGATGGTGCCCTCATCGGCCATGTGGTCAAGATCATCGGTGCTGAAACCACCCAGCACATCCAGCAAACGGTCGCGCGAACAGCGGCAGCCATAAGATAGCGGCTTTGGCCGATCAAGCCGGAGCCCCTCGGCATGGAATAGCCGATGCAGCAGCTGTTCACCGGAAAGCCGATCATCCAGCAATTCCTCAGTGCCGATGGTGCGCGCCAGAATGGTCGCGGTTTGCCAGGCGTCCCGCTGCTGTTCCTGATCCAACTGCTGATCAAGCCATCCGGCGCCGGCCACGCGTTCCATCAGTAGGGCCGATGCCCGCCAACCATTGGGCGTTTCTGCGCAGGCGAGGTTCACATAGGTATCAAGCTGTTCCGAATTGCGGAAATACTCGCCGGTCATGTCGGTAAGTGTTTCGCCTTCGATCGCGACAATGCCCTGGTAGCGATCCATATCGGGCCCCTGGTCACAGGTGAAGGCCAGATAGCCCTTACCGAGCAGCGCGGCGGCGCTGAGCGCCTGAAGCCCTGACAGCCTCTCCGGATTGACCTTGGCATAGCCGCGCAAGGCACCGGCATTGGTGCAATCCGCCAGAAAAAGCGAAACCGGGCCATCGCCCTTGGCCTGCAGGCTGAAAGAACCTTCGAATTTCAGCGCCGCCGCCAGACCTGCCGTCAGCGCCATGGCCTCACCGGAAAGCTTCGCAATCGCCGGTTGATAACCATGCCGCGTCAGCAAAGCATCCGCCAAAGGCCCAAGCCGGACGAGCCTGCCACGCACCGGCCTTGCGTCCAAATGAAAGGGCAGAATGGCCCTGGGCACCACCAGATCGGGTACGGGTGGTCGGCCAAAGGCATCAAACATGGGGCCATCGGCCTGTTCCGGTATTTGCGACACGAGACTTCCTTGCACGAATATAGCGGCGGAGATTTTGGGGCGCCCCTTCCCCTTTTCACCAATCGGGGGCAGTTATAGCCAAAATCCGGGGGTGGTGTCTTGGCTGAAATCTGGGAGTCCTGGGGGCACTACGCCTATTTGGGTTCTTTTATCTGGGCTTTTTTTGAAGGGGAGACTTTCGTTCTGGCGGCCGCCGCCCTTGGTGCTGCCACCGGCGCCGTGAACCCATGGTGGCTGCTTTTCGCGGTCTGGTTCGGATCTTTTCTGGGGGATCAAACCTGGTTCACCCTGGGCCGACGCTACGGCCCGCGCGTCGTGCGCCGCATCAAGGGCGCCGAGGAAAAAGTCGCCCGGGTGAACGTGCTACTGCACCGCTATGGCACCTGGTTCATTCTGAGTTTTCGTTTCCTTTACGGCATCCGCAACGTCGCCTCTGCTGCTTGTGGCTTGGCTGGGCTGAATTGGGGGCGGTTTGCCATCCTCAATTTCATCGCTGCCGGCATTTGGGCCAGCAGCTTCGTCGCTGCCGGTTGGTTTCTGGGTGCGCTGATCGGGCCAGAAAGACTCGGTTGGACCATTGCGGGCGTCGCTTTGGCGGCGCTGATCTTTTTTATCATCCGGCAATGGCGCCGGCGTTCCGCAAAGGCGAAGGCGAAGGCGGAAGCAGAAGCAGCCTAAGTGCACCAGCGCACGGGGCAAAAGCTTCCCCAATTTCCTCCTTTCTTGGCAAGCACATTTCCCGAATACTCGGGAAAAACAAGAATTTTCCAAGGCTTGTGCCGCGCCCGGGTCCGCGCGACCATGCGCTTCTGGCGGCAACATCAGGCGCGGTGATTGGCATGGTAGAAGTGGGGCATAGTGTGGAAGGTCTGGCTGGCGCCATTGGCAATACGCCCCTGATCCGCCTGAAGCGGGCCAGCGAAATCACCGGCTGCGATATTCTGGGCAAGGCGGAATTCATGAACCCGGGCGGTTCAGTGAAGGATCGCGCCGGGCTTGGCATCATTGCCGATGCCGAAGCGCGCGGTGCTTTGAAACCTGGCCAGCCTGGAACGATCGTGGAAGGCACGGCAGGCAATACGGGCATTGGCATTACGCTGGTAGCCAATGCCCGCGGCTATCGCAGCATCATTGTGGTGCCTGAGACGCAAAGCCGCGAGAAGCTCGACTTTCTCCGCATGATCGGCGCTGATTTGCGCCTGGTGCCAGCCAAGCCATTCTCTGATCCCGGCAATTACGTGCATTACAGCCGCCGCCTGGCTGAGGAGCTCGGCGCGGTTTACGCCAATCAATTCGACAACCTTGCCAATCGTGCCGCGCATGAAGCCACCACAGGGCCGGAAATCTGGGATCAAACGGGCGGGCGGATTGATGCCTTCACCTGTTCCTGCGGCACAGGCGGCACGCTGGCCGGCATCGCCCGCGCATTAAAGGCTCGCGGGCCGGAAACGAGCATTGTGCTGGCCGATCCCATGGGAAGTTCGCTCTATTCCTGGGTCAAAACGGGCGAATTGAAGCCCGAGGGTTCCTCCATCACGGAAGGCATCGGCCAGGCCGCGCGCGTGCCGGGGAACCTTATCGGCGACCGCGCCCTGATTGATGACGCGGTGCAGGTGACGGATGAGGAAGCGCTCAACCAAGTGTTTGATTTGCTGGTGCAAGAAGGCATCTGCCTTGGCGGTTCCGCCGGCTTGAATGTGGCGGCGGCCATCAAGGTCGCGCGCCAATTGGGGCCAGGGCACCGCGTGGTGACGATTCTGTGTGATGGTGGAGCGCGCTATCAATCCAAGCTGTTCAATCCGGAATTTCTGCGCGAACGCGGCCTGCCTATCCCGCCCTGGCTTGCATGAGGGCGGCAAAGTGATCAGGGAAGCGCTCGAACTTGGCCGCAGCATTCGCGCGCGTGATCCCGCGCGGCCTTCCTGGCTTGAAACGATTTTCTGCTACGCTGGGCTGCATGCGGTGCTTTGGCATCGGCTGGCGCATTGGCTCTGGCTGCGCGGCTGGCGGGGTGCAGGGCGGTTGGTTTCACATCTCAGCCGCTTTCTGACCGGCATTGAAATTCACCCCGGCGCGCAGCTTGGTCGGCGCTTTTTCATTGACCATGGGATGGGCGTGGTGATTGGTGAAACGGCGGAGATCGCCGATGATGTGCTGATTTATCATGGCGTGACGCTGGGTGGGCTTTCCGGCAGCCCGGGGAAACGGCACCCGACGATTGAATCGGGTGTTTCGATTGGCGCCGGAGCGCAGGTTCTGGGACCCATCATCGTGGGTAAGGGTGCGCGGATTGGCGCCAATGCGGTTGTGACGCGTGATGTGCCGCCCGAATGCACGGTGGTAGGCATTCCCGCCCGCCCGCCGGTGGGCACCACCTGCGGTGACCCATTCCTTGGTTATGGGCTCAGCAATACCGAGGATGACCCGGTGGGCGACCAGATTGCGGCGCTGCGCGCGGAAGTGGCGGGCCTGCGCGCGCGACTGGCGGCGGTGGAAAAGCGGTAGGCTGATAATTCGTAACGGTGACGGGGCCTTTTGTGGCATGCATTGGTACGGCTTGGCCTATCTGCGGCAAAGGCTTATTCGGTTTTCTGATGAAAGCCTCTTCCAATGGTCGAGGGGGCGGTAACCTGGGAGCCAGGCATGAGGGAACAAGAGCGTTTCAATGCGATGATGGAGGATGGGATTGCCCTTCGTCGTTACATCGCGGCCGAAATGGCGCCCCTGGCTTTTCGCTGCGTAGACCTATGCGAAACGGCCCTACGCGGCGGTGGCAAGCTGTTTTTTTGTGGCAATGGCGGCAGTGCCGCCGATGCGCAGCATTTGGCGACGGAATTGTTGGTGCGTCTGAGATCTCGGGTTGAGCGGCCTTCTTGGCCCGCCATCGCGCTGACGCTTGATCCCGCGGCGCTGACCGCTGGTGGCAATGATTATGGCTTCGAGGATGTCTTTGCGCGCCCCCTTTCAGGCCTTGGCCAGAAGGGCGATGTGCTATTCGGCATCACCACTTCTGGTCGTTCCCCGAACGTCATCAAGGCGCTTCAGGTCGCGCGGGGGATGGGCATCGGCACGATCGGTTTTCTCGGCGGTGATGGCGGCGGTGCCGCGCCCCTTTGTGACGTTGCCTTGATTGTGCCGAGCAGTGAAACCGCGCGGGTGCAGGAAGCGCATATTTCGTTGGGGCACGCCATTCTGGAATTGCTTGAAGATCGGTTGATCGCGCAATGACCATTCTGCTGACTGGTGCTGCAGGTTTCATCGGCATGCATGTCGCCGAGGCGCTGGTGGCGCGTGGCGAAAAAGTGATCGGTATTGATAGCCTGACGCCTTATTATGATTTGCGCTTGAAGCATGCGCGACGGGATCGCCTTTTGGCGCAACCTAATTTTTCATTTTCTGAAGTGAACATCGCAGATCGTATGGCGATAGCCGAGTTATTCACTCAAAATCGTGAAATAGCGCAAATCATTCACCTGGCAGCGCAGCCCGGTGTCAGGCATTCGCTGATTGATCCTTACAGCTATATCGAAGCGAATGTGATGGGGCATCTTGTCATGCTGGAAGCGGCGCGTTCTCTGCCGCGACTTCAGCATTTTCTTTATGCCAGCTCCTCATCTGTTTATGGTGGTAACAGGAATTTACCTTATCGTGAGGATGATCGCGTGGATCATCCTATTTCACTTTACGCAGCAACGAAGCGCGCGGATGAGCTGATCAGCGAAGCCTATGGGCATATTTTTGGTTTGCCACAGACGGGTCTCAGGTTTTTCACCGTGTACGGGCCTTGGGGTCGCCCGGATATGGCGCCCTGGTTGTTTGCGGATGCGATTCTTTCCGGGCGCCCGATCGCGCTTTATGATGGAGGTCGGTTGAAGCGCGACTTTACATTCGTTGCTGATATCGTTTCGGGTGTCCTGGGCGCGCTTGATCGCCCTCCAGCGGAAAACAAGCCGCGTCTATTGAACATTGGTAACCATCGCAGTGTGGAAGTGCGGCGCTTTGTGGCGGTGTTGGAAGAAAGCCTTGGTCGCAAGGCCATTATCCGGGATGCGCCGCGCCCCGTGACGGACGTGGCGGAAACCTTCGCCGATATTGGCGCGATCCAGGCGCTCTGCGGCTTTGAGCCGAAAACGCCTATTGAGGAAGGCGTCCCGCGCTTTGCTGCTTGGTTTCGGGGATGGAGGGGTGCTTGACGGGTTGTTTAACTCTGTCTAGAAGCCCGCCACTGCGTTGATGTTGGTGATTTAGGGCTTGACTGGCTGATGTGAGTTTGCTAGTGTGCTTGCCCTGCCGATGATTGGTGTGGTTGAGGGGCTGGCGAAGTGGGA
>JADCGF010000033.1 GCA_020249145.1 Roseomonas sp.
CCGGTGGAAAGCCAGATAGCGAAGACTGCCACGCCGATTATCGCGCCAAACCCAGACCCACCGCCACTGATGCGCCGGCCCGGTTGGCTGGCACCGCGTGGCGGTTGGCTGCGGTGATCACTTTCGGGAGGAAATCATGAGTAACGGGGAACTCCACGCGCGCGAGCGCGAGGATCTGGCGCTGCATGTCGAGCGCTGTGCTGAGCGCTACACGGCGGTGCGCGTCGAAATCTGTGGCCTGCGCAAGCAGACGCGTCGGATTGAGGGTGCGATCTGGGGCATCGTCGCGGTGCTGGTCGCGCTTGGCGCGGGTGGCGCGCAGATCTTGCCGATCCTGCGCGCACTGGTGCGCGGCGCGGGCGGGTGATCCGCCTTGGACCCCGCAACCCTCACCTGGGCACTGGCGCAGCCTGCGGGTAGCCGCGCGGCCGTGCTGGCCTCTGCCTATACCGGCGGCGTCACGCGCGTGACCTTCGAAGGCCGCACGGTTGAATACCGCAGCCTGGATGAATTGGGGCGTGCCATCGCCGCCCTATACGGCGCGGAGAATGCCACCGCACGTCGGCCGGGCGTCACACTCGCCAGTTTCACAAGGAACGCATGATGGAACAGACGCATTGGCAACCCGCCACGCTGGCGGCAGCGCTTGGCGTGCCGGAGGAAGCGTTCCGCGCCTTCGCCCGGCTGCGCCAGATCGCTTGGGAGAAGGAACTCTCCGCCCCCGAGGCAGCAAGCCTCGCACTCGCCTGGGTCGCGGCGGATCGCGCCGCCTGCCATGGCGTCATCGCCGAAGCCGCCGGTGCGCTTCTTGATGCCGTGACCGAGGCCCCCGCCGAATGAAGCTCCACCTGCGCGCCGCTTGGAATGCCCTCCGGGGTTACGCAGCCGCGCAGGAGAACCGTGCCTCGACCTGGTCGCCCTCGGGCGGCAGCGCGAATGGTGAGGTCGGTATGGCCGCTGCCAGCGTCGCACGCCGCGCGCGCGATGCGGTGCGAAATGACCCCTATGCCGCGCGCATCGTGGATCTCTGGACCGGCAATGCTGTCGGTGCTGGCATCACGACGCGTTGGCCAGAGACGGCGCACGGCGCGGCCTGGCTGTCCTGGGCGGAAAGCACAGCCTGCGATGCTGAGGGCAAGCTTGATCTCTACGGGCTGCAGGCGCTGGCCACGCGCGCTGTTGTCGAAAGCGGCGAATGCTTCATTCGGCTGCTGACCGTGCCGACATCGCCGCGGAACCCGATCGGCCTCAGCTTGCAGGTGCTGGAAAGCGATCATCTGGACACAGCGCGCAATGGCTTGGTGAATGGCGCACCGACCATCCAGGGCATCGCGCTTGGGAATTTTGGCGAGCCGATTGGCTATTGGCTTTTCCCAACCCATCCCGGCGCCTGGATGCTGCCTGGCGCGCGGCTTGCCGGCAACTTCATCCCCGCGCGCGATGTGCTGCATGTGTTTCGCAAGCGGCGCCCTGGGCAATTGCGCGATGTCTCGTGGCTCGCGCCCGTACTGCTCCGGCTTCGTGATCTTGGCGATTACGAAGCCGCGCTACTGATGAAAGCCAAGATCGAAGCCTGTCTTGCCGCCGTGGTGACGGATGAGGGCGAAGAAACGCTTACCTCCCCGTCCTCTAGTCTTCTGCGTGATTCTCAAGGCCGCGCGGTGGAAAGCTTCGAGCCGGGGATGATCCTCTACCGGCGCGGCCATGGCGAGGTGAATGTGGTGAACCCCTCGGGCGGAGGATCGCATACCGCCTTTGCGCGACGCTCACTTGAAGCCGCTGCTGTTGGCGCAGGCCTCACCTATGACCAGGTCTCCGGCGATTTGACCCAGGCGAATTACTCCAGTCTCCGCGCAGGCAAGATCGAATTCCGGCGGCTTTGCGAACAGGTGCAATACGGCATGCTGATCCCCATGCTGGTGCGACCCATCGCCGAGCGCTTTCATGCGCAGGGCGCGCTGGTCGGGCTTTGGGCGGATGCCATGCCGAAGGGCGTCGCGCATGTGCCGCCGGCGCATGAAATGATTGATCCTTTGAAGGATACCACAGCGCTGATCGCCCAGGTGCGTGCGGGCTTTGTACCGCAGCCCGAGGCCGCCGGCGCTTTTGGCTATGATTTCCGCTCGGCGGTCGAGATGATCCGCGAAGCCAATGCCGCACTGGATGCGGCGGGCATCTCGCTTGATACCGATCCGAGGCGTGTGGCCAAATCCGGCGGCGCGCAGGACGCGGCGCAAATGGCGGCAGTGGAAATCGCGGCCACAGGTGCGGCCGGGGCGGCGGCACCAACGCCGGCAGACACCCAAACAGCATAGGGCTCACGCATGACCGAAACCACCGACCCAGGCGGGAGCGATCCCGCGCCGGTTGATCCCGCTTTGCCCGATCGACTTCCCCCCGATGGGCAATCGATCACCGCCCGCCGCGCCATCACCGCACCCGCCACCGTGGATCGTGCCGCACGCACGGTCGAGGTCGTGTGGTCCACCGGCGCGCGGGCGCGCAACTTTGTCCCCTCCCTCGGCGGTATCACCGAGGAATTGGATATGTCGCCCAATGCGGTGCGCATGGCGCAGCTCGGCTCCGGCAATGCACCGGTGCTGAACACCCATCGCAGCAGCGATGCGCGTGATGTGCTGGGCCGCGTAATCGCCGCCCGGCTTGAAGGCGGGCGCGGCCATGCGCGGCTGCAATTCTCTGCCGCTGCCGATGTTGAACCGCTCTGGCAGCGCATTGCCGATGGCACGCTGCGCGCGGTCAGCATCGGCTATCGCGTGCATCGCTATGACCAGCGCCCCGATCCGGTGAGCGGCGAGATGATCTACCGCGCCGTGGATTGGGAACCTTTCGAGATTTCGATCGTGCCCATCCCGGTTGATCGGGATGCGCAAGTGCGTGGCGCGGCGCCGCAGGGCGCGCCGTCCTTCGCCATTGAACCTTCCCTGCCTGATGAGGAAATCCCCATGACCGAGACGACGCCGGAAATCCCGGCAGCCCCTTCGGCGCCGCCTGCCGCGTCGCCGCCCGCAACCACCACGGTGGAAACCCCGCCCGATCTTGAGGCACTGCGCAGTGAGGCACAGCGCGCCGAGCGTGAGCGCATCTCCGGCATTGATGGCGCTATCGAAGCCGCGCGCGCCCTGGTCGGCACCGAGACCGCCGCGCATATCCGGCGTGAGGCCGTGGAGCGCGGCTGGCATCCGGACCAGGCGCGCCGATCCTTGTTCGACGCCATGGTGAAAAGTGCTGCACCGCCTGCCATCCCTGCGCGTCCGGAAACCGGGCCAGGACATGACTCGCCCTCGGAGATCCTGGACGCCATGGCGGAAGCCTTGGCCGCGCGCAGCATGCCCGGCTATCAGCCGCAAGGTGCCGGGCGGCACGCCGAATTTATGGGCTGGCGGCCCTCGGACATGATCGGCGAATTGCTGCGGGTTCGCGGTGAACGCAATGTACCGCGCAACCCGACGCTGCTCGCCGAGCGTGCCTTCCACACAACCTCCGACTTTCCGCTGCTGCTTTCGGCTGCTGCCAACAAGATGCTGCTGGCTGCGTATCAGCCGGCAGCGCCGAGCTATCGGCAGATCTTCCTCCGCCGCGATTTCCGCGACTTCAAGCCGCACCGTCATCTGCGGGTGGGTGATTTCCCGACGCTCATGCCGCTGATGGAGAATGGTGAAATCCAGGCTGGCACCATGTCGGAAAGCCAGGAAATCGTTCTGCTGCAAACCTTCGCGCGGCGCATCCGTGTGACGCGGCCCATGCTGGTGAATGATGACCTCGGCGCCTTCACGGATTTCGCTGCCGCAATTGGCCGCCGCGTGGCGGATTTCGAGAATGCCACGGCCTATGCGCTGCTCAATCAGGCCAATGGCGATGGCCCAACATTGACGAATGGCCCGGCTGCGGTGTTCGGCACGGCTGCTGCCCGGTTGAATAAGGCTGCGGCGGGTAGTGCGCTGGACATCAATAACCTCGCTGCCGGTCGCGCTGCGATCCTGCGCCAAAAGACGCTGGATGGCCTGCCGATTTCGGTCGGCAATGCCATGAAGCTGCTGGTGGGCCCGAGCCTTGAATTGCCCGCGCGGCAATTGACGGTGAGTGTTGGCGCCACGCAAATCAGCAACGCCAATATCTATGCCGGCTTTGTCCAGCCGCTGGTCGAACCGCTGATCCCGAATAATCGCTGGTACCTGTTTGCCGATCCGCCCACCGCGCCGGTCTATGTCTATGGCTATCTGAATGGCGCCGAGGGACCGCAGGTCACCACTGGCCCGGTTTCTGGCGTTGATGGTGTCGAGGTCAGCGTGATCTTTGATTTCGGCGTCGGCGCCATTGATTGGCGCGGGGCCTGGTTCAATCCGGGCGCCTGATCGCTCTCACACTTTTTCATCATCGCAATTTCGCAACGGGCGTCCTTCGGGGCGCCTGTTGCGTTTCAGGAGGGTTCTTTCCATGCGTAACTTCATCCAGCCGGGCAATAGCCTGGCGATTGCCGTGCCCTATGCCACGGGTGTCAGTTCTGGTCAGGGCGTGCTGGTCGGTGCGCTGTTCGGTGTTGCCGCCGTTGATGGCGTGCAGAACGCCATGATCGAGGCACAGACCCAGGGCGTATTTGACCTCACCAAGGAACCGGCGCTCGCCATCGGTGCCGGTGTGCGGGTGTTCTGGGACAATACCAACCGGCGCATCACCGCGACCGCCGCTGGCAATTTCCAGGTGGGCATCTCCACCCAGGCCGCGCTTGCCGCCGATAGCACGGTGCGCGTCTGGCTCAACCGCGTTCCGGCGGCGGGGGCGTGAACATGACGAACATGCTGGCGCGTGACCATGAACGCCTGCAAGGCGTGCATCCGCATCTGGTGCGCGTGGTGATTGAGGCGCGCAAGGCCGCGCCCTTCATCGTGCTGGAGGGGCTGCGGTCCCGCGAGCGCCAGGCGAAGCTTGTCGCGCTCGGAGCCTCGCGAACCATGAACAGCCGGCACCTGACGGGCCATGCGGTCGATCTCGGCTATTGGCTCGATGATGGTGATGGCGTGCCGGAGAATGGCGAAATCCGCTGGGATTGGCCTTTGTATGCGCAACTCGCCAGTGCCGTGAAAGCCGCCGCGCGGCAATGCGGCGTGCCCATCATTTGGGGCGGTGATTGGGCGAGCTTCCCCGATGGCCCGCATTTCGAATTGGATCGGGGGAAATACCCATGATCGGCGCATTACTGCCCGCGCTGCTGCCGATCCTGGGCGATGCGCTGAAACGCCTATTCCCCGATGCTGAGGCGCGGCAGCGGGCCGAGGCGGAACTGAACGCCGCCTTGCTCGCGCGCGCTGGCGAATTGGAAAAGGCTGCCGCCGATATCATCAAGGCCGAGGCGCAATCGGAACATTGGCTCGCCGCCTGCTGGCGTCCGCTGATGATGATCACCTTTGGCATCTTGATCGTACTGCGCTGGCTCGGCTGGTCCGCGCCTGGGATCAGTGAGGCCGAGGCACTCAAGCTCTGGAACATCGTTGAGATTGGCTTGGGCGGCTACGTCATTGGCCGTTCCGCCGAAAAGACGCTGCCGCGCATTGTCGAGGTGCTGAGGCGATGAGCGCCTTCGATACGGCCATGGCCAGCCTTATCGCGGATCCACATCTTGGCTGCGATGTGCAGTATCGCCAGGGCGGCATCGGCGCACCGGTCAGCCTGCGCGTGCTGCGTTCCTCGCCCGACCGCATGGCGGATGCATTTGGGACAGAGATGATCTCCGCCAGCGATATTCTCTCACTCGCCATCGCCACCCTGCCTGACCTTGCCGCGGGCGACACCTTCTCGATCGGCGGCGAAGTACTCACCGTCCGCCATGCCGAACGCGACGCCACCGGCACCGCCTGGCGCGTCTTTTGCCAACGATAGGCACGCAGCATGAGGCTTGGCGCGCAGCTGGTCGGTGATCTCCGAAAAATGCTCGCCGAAGAACTGCGCGCGGGCGAACGCGCCGCCATGACCGCGATCCGCACCGAGACCGCAGAGGTCAAAGCCGAACTCCGCCAGCAAGTGACCACCGCCTTTGCCGGCAATGCGCGCGGCATCGCCAATGCCTGGCGGTCCATGGTGTTTCCCCGCACGGGTCAGTCGCTCCGCCCCGCCGGGTTGGTATTCACCAAAGTCCCCAAGGTGATTGATGCTTTTGAGCGCGGCGCGCTGATCCGCGCCAAGGGCGGGCGGAAGTTCCTAGCCATCCCAACCGGCTTTAACGCCGCGCGTGGCAGGCGCGGGCGGGGCGAGAAAGGCATGCGCGTGACGCCGGCGCAGATGGTGGCCTCGGGCCAGGCGTTTCTGCGGCCCTTCAAATCGGGGCGCGGCTTTGTTTGGTGCCTGCCACTCCGCGCCGGGGAACAGGCCGGGCGGCGACGGCAGCGCCTTCGTTTGATTGCAGGCGGTATGACAGAAATCGGCACCGCGCATCGCCGCGGCCGAGAGGCCTGGGCGCGCGGGCTGCTCGCGGGCGGCATGGTGCCGATGTTCCTGCTGCTGCCCCAGGTGAAGCTCACCAAACGCATGGACGTAAAGGGCGCGGCAGAGCGTGGCCTCCGCCGTCTGCCCGGGCGTTTTGTGGCGGCCTGGGCCGCCGAGGCAGGGAGACCGCGATGAGCCTGCGTGAAGCCGCCCTAACCGCCCTGTTCGCGCGCCTGAACGCCAGCCTGGCCGCGCACAACCCAGCGCCCGTCATCCGTCGCAATGAAACCGTGCCGCAGCGCCTGCCCCAAGGTGGCCTGGTGGTGCTGCGCGATGGTGAAACTGCTTTGGAAACGCCCATTCGCTCGCCGCTGGCCTTTGCCATCGAGCACCGCGCGGAGATCGAAGTGCTGGCGACGGACAATGCGCTGTTGGATGCGCTGCTGGTTGCCATCGCCGCCGCCATCACCGCCGATCCAATGCTGGGTGGCGCGGTGGAATGGGCGCAGCCCGGCAGCGCGGATATCGAGGATGTCGAATTCGAAGGCGCGGCCAGCGCACGTGCCGCAAGCCTGCCTGTCACCCTGTTCTTTACCGCCACCGGGTCGCCGCTGGCCTGATCGCCCACCAGGAGAAACCCCATGCCCCGTGCCATTGGTGCGAATGCGCGCCTGCTCATGATTCCCGAGGCCAGCTATGGCACCGCGCCAAGCGGCAATTGGCGGCGCATGCCCTTCCTGACCTGCAATCTGGGCGCGGAGCAACCGCTGCTGGATGCGGATGTGATTGGCATTGGCGGCAATCGAGACACTGGCGCGCCGCTATTGGATACAGTGACGGTGGCAGGCCAGGCGGTGGTGCCGATTGATCTGATCAATTTCGGGCATTGGCTGCGCTTGTTGTTCGGCCCGCCGACGACGAGCGGTACCAGCCCGAATTTCATCCACAGTTTTGGCTCGGGCCTAGCGGCGCTGCCTTCCAACAGTATCGAAATCGGCTATCCCGATGTGCCGAATTACGATGTTTGCACGGGCGTGCGTGCTGATACGCTGGAGATGGATTTCACGCCCACCGGTGCTGCCAGCGCGACAATTGGGCTGCTGGGCCAGGGCTCACTCCGCGGTGCGGCAAGTTCCGGCGGCACGCCAAGCGGCGCGGCCTTTACGGCCTTTAACAAGGCGCAGGGTTCCATCACGCGCGCCGGAGCAGCGCTTGCGCAAGTCACTGGTGCGCGGCTCAGTTTTTCGAATGGCATGGAGACGGTGCGCACTATCCGCGCTGACCGGAAGGTGGAGGGTGTGGATCCCGGCATTGCGCGCTGTACCGGGCAAATCACGGTGCGGTTTGAGAATACCGTGTTGCTGGCGCAGGCGCAGGGCGGCACGGCAGCAGAATTCGCCATGGCTTTCACGATGGATGCCAATCGCAGTCTGACGATCACACTGCATGAGGTTTATCTGGCGCTGGCCAAGACGCCCATCGAGGGGCCGGCGGGGGTGGAGGCGAGCTTCGATTTCAGGGCGGCGTTCAACGCGACGGCGGGGCGGATGATGACGGTGGTGTTGAGGAACCAGCAGGCGGGGGCGGAGTATGGGTGAAGAAATTACCTCGGCAGGGCGCTAGATGCGAAATCAGGTCACCGCCGCTCCGGACGGCGCATGAGCTTTTTCAAATCGATACGAATGCCCGCAACGCCAGGTTTCAACTCCAGCGCATTGAAAATTCGCTCAGAGAACGTCTCTCTTGGCGGACCGTCGCTGGCGCTTTGCGCCCCTTTCAAGACCCCATCTATTGTACAGCGGATAATTGAAAATTTGTTCTTTACCGCGGCGGCATCACTCAATCCAAAGGGAATATAGAGATTATCATCGTTCAAGAAGGCGACATCGCAAAGCGGTTTCTTCGAAATAAATATTCCAGGCAGCTTGCCTTTAAGTTCGATCCATAAACGACGACGATCTCGTACTTCCTTTTCGATCGTCGGCGCATATTCCTCCTGCGGCATCATAAAAGTGACGTTTCTCGCGTAAATTTCGCCGAGTGCCTGAAGCTCTCCTTTGATCTGATTCGTCAAACACTGCTGGTCGGAATCATAATTTTCATATAAGTAGTAAACCCAGACGGACGCCTCCTTGTCAGGGCAACCAAGATACGTCTGTGTGACCCACATTATAATGCTCCGAAGCGGACGTGATGATTGATCATGCAATGAAGCAATAATCTTTACAACATGCTGGATTGTACAGAAGCGCCCAACAGAAACGTTACCGCCGCTAATTCTGTGGCACCGATCAAAGGCGTTGTTGCTCTGCCATCCGGCGCGAGGTGGGGCGGTGTGGATCCGCTGCCGCGATGAGAACATGGAGAACCAAATGCTCACCCTCGACCTCCCGGTCGAGCCGTACTGGCTCGCCCTCCCGCGCGGCGTCCGCGTGGAAATCCGCCCCGTCACTACCGCCGTGATGGCCGCCGCCCAGGCAGCCTCCGCCCGCCGCCTCAGCGCGCTGCGTGCGGCGGAACCAGACCTTGACCCCGACATGGCCCGCGGCCTGGCCTTCGCCTATCTGGTCAAGGCACTGGCCCGCCACGCCGTCACCGCCTGGGAAGGCATCGGCGACACTTCCGGCAAGCCGCTGCCGCTTTCTCCCGATGCGGTCGAGCGCCTGATGGACCTGGACGACATCGCCGCCGCCTTCTGGGACCGCGCAACCTCACCAGTCGCCACCGTGGCCGCCGAGGGAAACGGCTAAGGGCCCGCGCCGCATGGCATTTCGGCAGCGGGCCCGAATATTGTCGCGGTTGCGCGGCCATCGCGCGCGATTGCGGCGATAGCTGCCCCTACACGGCACACGCGCCGCTCAGCGTGGAGGCCCATGCATGCTGGGCCGCCGGCACAGCCTGCGCTGAGGCCAGCATGGCCGGCATTACGCTCAACCTCGCCAATGCGCTGGCCGCCGCGCGCGATCTCGGCGCGCAGGGCTGGGCCGCTTCGGAAATGCTGATGGCGATGCGTATCGGCATGGCGGAAGGCATCGCCACACGCGGCAGGGAGGAAACGCCCCATGGCTGACGCCACTCGCCGCGTCTCGGTGCGCCTGTCCTTGGACGACGCCGCGCGCGTAAAGCAGGAATTGCGAGAGGTTGGTGAGGCCGGCCAGCGCTCCCTCGCGCGTATTCAGGGCGGTGCGGAACGTGCGTCCCGCGCGCTGGATTTGCTGGATGTCGCCGTGCGCGGCGTGCAGATCGCGGGCCTCGCCGCCGGGCTGCGCGCGGTGGTGGTCGCGGGTGATGCGCTGACGCAGTCCATGGGGCGGCTGAATACCGCGCTCGGTTCCGTGGAACGCGCCGGGGAAATCTATGACAGGCTCTATCAGGATAGCCTGCAAACCGGCGTCGCCGTGCGTGAAAGCGTTGATGCCTTCGCGCGGTTTTCTATCGCCGCGCGGGAAATTGGTGCCACTTCGGATCAGGTCGCGACGCTCGTTGGCGGCTTGCAGCGCATCGCCATCGCCTCGGGCGCATCGCAGCAGGAAATCTCCTCCGCCACCCAGCAGCTGGCCCAGGCCCTGGCATCGGGCACGCTGCAAGGCGATGAACTGCGCTCTATCCTGGAAGGCCTGCCAACCCTCGCCCAGGCGCTGGCGCGCGAGCTGGGCGTTTCCATCGGTGAACTCCGCAAGCTCGGCTCCGAGGGCAAGCTCACCGCCGATACAGTGTTCCCCGCGCTGCTGGGCGCCGTTGAAAAACTGAATGGCGAATTTGAACGCGCGCCACTTTCGGTGGGGCGCGCCTTTGGGCAGCTTACCGTCGCGACGGATCAATTCCTTGCCCGGCTGGATCAAGCCATCGGCCTTTCCAATACGCTGGCCCAGGCGCTGTCCGGCGCGGCGCGCGTGCTGGATGGCGTGCGGCGCGGCTCTGGCCTTTTGCTACCCACCGAGCAGGAGGCCGCGCGCCGGGCGGAGGCTGCGGCACTGCGCGCGCAAATCGCGCGGCTTGAGGCTGAAATCGAAGGCCAAAGCCTGCCCACCGAGCCACGGCGCGGCACCATCCGCAGCGGCCTGGTCGGCACCGCGCAGCAACAGGCCGGGGTGGATCGCGCCGCCCGGCTGGAGGAATTGCGTCGGCAGTATCAGGAACTCGCGGAGGAAATCACGCGCGGCGAACAGGCCTCCGGCGAACGCCAGCAGCGCGAGGCGGAAAGTGCAGCCGCCCAAGCCGCCGATGCACGCCGCCGCCGCGCCGGCGCGGATGCCGAGGAATTGCGCCGCGCACTCGACGACCGCTTTCGTATCAATAGCGAATATGAGGACCGCGTCCGCCGCCTGCGTGAGGCTGAGGCCGCCGGTGGCATTACCGCCGCGGATCGCAGCCGGCTTGAAACCCTGGCGCTGCAAGAACGTGATGAGGCCCTGCGCCGCATTGAAGGCACCACCCGCCGTGTGGCCGCCATCCAACCCGCTGATCGCGCGGCGGAACGCGAGTTGAATGATCTGCTGCGCGAACGCGAAAGGCTGATCCTGGATAATGAAAATGCCTATGAACGCTATCAGCGCCGCCTGGAACGGCTGGGAGATTTGGCTGAGCGTGCCGAGCGCGCTGGTCGCCCCATCCCCACCGAGACCATCGCCCGCGAAGGCGAACGCGCGTTGAACGAATTGGAGGAGGCCGAGCAGCGCATCAAGCGCAGCACGGAAAACACCCGCGACGCCGCGCGGGAATTGGGCTTTGCCTTTTCCTCGGCCTTTGAGGACGCGATTGTGCGCGGCGCCAGGCTGTCTGAAGTGCTCAAGGGTCTGTTGCAGGACATGACGCGCATCATCGCGCGGCGCACCATTACGGAACCCTTGGGGAATGCGGCCTCGGCCGGGCTTTCCAGCATTGGCGCAGGGAATTGGCTGAATGATATCGGCGCCGCCATTGGTGGATTGTTTCGCGCCGATGGCGGCCCGGTGGCGGCGGGACAGCCCTATATCGTTGGCGAACGCGGCCCGGAATGGTTTGTGCCGAACCAGGCCGGCACGGTGCTGCCCAATGGCAGTGCGCCTGCCGGCACAACGATCAATAACTCTATCGTCATTGATGCGCGCGGCGCTGATGCAGGGGTTGAGGCACGGCTGCGGATTTTGGCCGGGCAGATTGCGCGGCAGTCATCAAGCATGACGCTGGATGCCATTCGCCGTGGTGGCAGCGCTTATGAAACAGTGCGGGGCTAACAGCCATGGTTGAATATGCCTGGCCCGAGGCGCTGCGCCCGACGCGGCTGACATTCTATCTGCAGCACAACACCACGCGCTTTGTCTCGCCCATCACGCGCCAGGCGCAGGTGCTGCGACGCGAAGGCGCGCGCTGGGTGGCGCAGGCAAGTTTTGAACCGCTGGATCGCAGGCGCGGTGGTATTTTGGAGGGGTTGCTGGCGGCGCTGGCAGGATCGCTCAATACGGTCAGGATCTATGACTGGCGGCGGGAGTTTCGGAGCGGCGATCCGCGCAGCCAGGGGCAAGTGCCAAGCGGGCCATTCTCCTTTAACGACGCAACGATCTTTACCGATGGTACCGGCTTTGTGGTGGGCTCGGGCAATCCAGCGCTGGCGGCGGGTGCGCCGCGCGGTGCGCTCTCGATCCAGACGCAGGGTTGGTACCCCAATGCGATTGCGATTGGTGCGGGGGACATGATCGGCCTTGCCGGGCGGCTCTATATCGCGACCGAGGCCATCACGGCATCCGGCACCGGCACTGCAACCATTCCAATCGCGCCACCCTTGCGCGAGGCTTTGCTGGTGAACCAGCCGCTGGTGCTGACGAGGCCCAGCGTGCCGATGCGGCTGATATCGGATGATGAGGCCGCGAACCCAACTCGCCCGGGCGGCTTTACCGCCATCACCATCCGGCTTGAGGAGGCGTTGTAATGTCCGGCAGCAACCCATCGCCACGCCTCACCCCCGCTGCCATTGCCGCTGCGGCGTCACCAGTCGCGGCCCCTGTTGTGCTGGTGGAGCTTGATTTCGCCTCGGGCTTTTTCCGCGCCTGGACGGGGATTGGGCCATTGCATTGGGCCGGCAAGGTGTTTGAGGGGCTCGGCGCGATTGGTGCCGTCAGCGAAATTGAGGAAACAGTCGAACTCCGCGCTGTGCGGTTGACGCTGTCGCTCTCGCCAGTGCCGCAGGAGGTTGTGGATATAGCGCTGGCGGAGCGCAGCTTTCGGCTCCGTCCCGCCCGGCTATGGGGCGTGCTTCTGGATGCTGAGGGGGCTTTTGTTGCTGGTCCATTCCCGCTTTGGGCGGGGCTCATGGATGTGATGGAAGTGACGGATGGCACAGAGGCGCGCATTTCGCTCACTTGCGAAAGCCGGCTTGTTGATCTCGAACGCGCTGAAGTGCGGCGCTACACGGATGCGGACCAGCAGGCGGAATATCAGGGCGACAGGTTTTTCGAATATGTGCCCGCCCTGCAGGAGGCAGAAATCCGCCTGCCGGCGCAGTGATGCGGCGCAAGGATTGGGCGGTGCGACTGGCAGCGCTTCTGGCGGCGGCGGAAGCGCGCCCCTTTCACGCACGGCATTGGAATTGCGCCAGGTTCGCGCTGGCTGCTGTGGAGGTTGTGACAGGCCATCAGCCCAGCGTCCGTGTCCTGCCCTGCCTTGCTGCCTCAGCCGATAGCGCCGGCTTTCCGCGCATCGCACCTGCCTATGCGCGGCCCGGCGATATCGTCCTTGCCGGCGATCCGCCGCGCCTTGGCGTGGTGGTCGAAGCCGGGCGCGCGGCCTTTGTTGGGCCAGGCGGCCTGACCACGGCGGTTCTCACCGAATGCAGCATAGCTTGGAGGATCGGCTGAATGCCCGTCGCCATCCCGATCATTGCCGTCGCCGTTGGCGCGGTGGCCTCAGCGGCTGTGGGCGGGGGGATCATCGGTGCCTTGGTCGGCGCTGGCACCGCCTTTGCCATTACCAGCGTTGGCGGTTCGGTCTTTCCCTCACGCCCGCCCTCCGCCCCCGCTATTCCAAGCCGCGCGGTCGATAACACCACCGCCCCCGGCGCGGGGCGCACACAATCCTTTCGGCAACCTCTGACGGAACATCAACTCGTCTTTGGCCGCATCAAGGTGGGTGGGCCCATGGTGTTCATCCATTCGGCCACCGATGATCAGGGCCGCGCCGATGGGTATTTCTATACCGTCATCGTGCTGGCCGCGCATCGCGTGCAATCCATCGGCGATGTGTGGCTGGGTGATACGCTGGCCACGGACGCGAAGTACAATGGGCTGGTGCGGATTGATCGCCATCTGGGTGCGGCGGATCAGGTGGCGAATGCCAATCTGATCGCCGAGACCGGTGGCAAATGGACCGCCAATCATCGCGGCTGCGGGCGTGCCTATGTCGCGGTGCGGCTCAAAATCACCGCCCAGGCCTTTCCATCTGGCCCGCCCAATATCGCGGCGCTGGTGCAAGGCGCGAATAGCATTCTGGACCCGCGCAGCAATACAACGGGATGGTCGGACAATCCCGCGCTCTGCCTTGCCTGGTATCTCACCGCGCCCTTTGGGTGGAAGGCATCCTGGGATGATATCGACATCCCCGCCCTGATCGCCGCTGCCAATATCTGTGATGAGCTGATTGGCACCCGCGCTGGCGTTTATGAAAAGCGCTACACCGTCAATGGCCGTGTCTCCCTCGGCGAGGGGAAAATCGCCATCACCCGGAAGCTTGTCGCTGCCATGGCGGGCGCGCTGGTGGTCTCCGGTGGTCGGTTTTTTGTTCATGCAGGTGGACCCGCGCTGCCTGTCACCACACTCAATGCGAATGCGCTGCGCGGTGATGTCACCATCCAGGGCAGCCGCCCGCGACGTGATCTCTTTAACGGCGTGCGCGCTGTTTATGTGGACCCGGCCAAGAACTGGCAGCCCACCGATGCACCGCCGCTGCTCGCCGCGAATTACGTCGCCGAGGATGGGGGTGAGGCGATTTACCGCAGCATGGAATTTCCGCTGACGACTTCGGTCGCGACCGTGCAGCGCATCATGAAGGCCGAATTGGAACGCAATCGCCGCCAGCGAGAAGTGGCCTTCCCGGCCAATCTCTCCGCGTTGCGGCTGCGGCCCTGGGATAGCGTGACGCTGGCGCTGGATCGGCTGGGGCCATTCCCAGCGCGGGTGACGGGTTGGCGGCTGGCGCCTGATGGTGGCGTGGATCTGACCTTGGCCGAGGAGGATCCCGCGATCTGGGATTGGGACCCGGCGGTGGATGAACGCGCGACGGGCGATAGCCCATCGGTGGTGCTGCCCAACCCGGGCGTGATTGCCGCGCCAGCGACGATAAGTGTGGAAACACCGGCGGGTATTGCGTTCACTGCACTCAGTCTTTCCTGGGCGGCGGTCGGCAGTGCGTATCTATCGGGCTATGAATTGGAATTCCGTCCCGCCTCTGTGGCGGCCTGGCAGGGTTATGGCGGGGCGCTGAGTGCCACTGCGGCCTCTATCGCCACCAGCGAGCCGACGGCGTTCCGCCTCCGCGCCGTGGCCCGCAGTGGCGCGGTGTCCGGCTGGCAGGAGGCTGCCATTCCGGGCGGCGTCACGGCGCCAGCAGCACTTGGCATTGCGGGTGGTGTCCGACTTTCTGGGATCCTGCCACCGGAGGTCACGCGGTTGCAGGTGTTCGAGGGTGAGAGCGCCAATCTTGCCCAAGCCACAAAGCTTGCCACCGAACCCACCGCACTGCCCTGGGATCGGCTTGGACTGAATGCCGGCGATGTGCGCTGGTACTGGCTGCGTTCTGTCTCGGCCGAGGGCAATGTCTCCGCGCTGATCGGGCCGGTCACCGCAACTGCAATCTAGGGGTGCTGCCATGGCCGCACGCATCGATGATCTGCTGGTGCTGGGGCAGAATATCTCCAAGACCGATCTGGCGAAGTATCTGCGTGACCGTGAAGCCGTGCTGCCCTTTGATTTTGGCGGGCTTGGTGATGGCGCGGCAAATGACCGCGCGGCCATCCAGGCGTGTTTTGATCGCGCGGTGGCGGATAAGAAATTCGCCGTGATCCCACCTGGTACCTGGCGCGTGGATGCTGGCGTTGTGCTCGGCGGCGGCGCGCGCGGGCTGATCATGCAGGGGATGATCCAGTACACCGGGGCAACCAATGCTCCCGCGACCGTGCTGACGCTGGGCGATGGCGGCACGACGCGTAATGGCGAAAAGCTCTATCTCGGCCTGCAAGTGACGCGGCAGTTCCAATCCGATTGGGTCAATGAGAATGATATCGGCATCCTGGCGCGCAATCTGGATTCCTCGCTGCTTGATCTGCGCCTGGTATCCGGGTTCACCATTGGCCTGCGCACCCTTGGCGATGGGCGCGGATTTGAGGATAGCACGCTGAACCTCGGGCGCATTCTGAACAATCGCTACGGCATTGATGCCCATGCCGCGACAGCGAACGCCTGGAATACCTCCATCCGATACTATGGCGGCCATTTTGCCTGTGGCACCGGGATTAATCCTGGGCTGGACCGTTTCGGCGTGCGCTTTTCGCGCGGCGCCGCGGATGCCTATAACAACCACAACCGCCATGTCTTTGACGCGCCGAATTTCGAGCTGCGCCAGCTTGACCCGAATATCGCCATTCCCTTTTTGAATGAGACAAACGGTACGGCCATCATCGCGCGCAATATGCGGATGGAGGGCTGTTCCCCCTTTGCCGCGCGCCATACGGCGGCTGCCACCGATTGCGAATATGATGTGGCCTGGGCGCAGAGCTATGCGATCGGCGTTGACTACACCCCAAGCGCCACCCGCGCCGGCAATGCAGTATTCAACCGCCACCGTGCGCCGACATCGCGGCTGACGCGGCTGCTGGCGCATATCCCGAATATCCGCGCCGCTGCGTTTTGGCAGAGCAGCACGGAGATTGGTGTTGAAGGCGCCTGCATCATTGCAACTTCCACCACCGCCGAGACCACCATGGCAGCGCTCTCATGGAATGGGCTGAATGGTATCACCGCCACCGCGCGGGGCCTGCTGCTGAACCCCAATCGAGGTATAGGCTTTGTCGTGCAAACCACCCACGCCAAGGAATTCGCGCTGGCGCATTGGCTGGTGGGCGGTGCCGATGGAGGGCGGCTTTGCATGCGCTGCTTTGATAGCGCCGGTATTGTGCGCGAAAACATCGCCGGCGATGCGCTGGCATCCGGCACCACGCTGCAATGGGCACCGACGTCCAAATCCTGGCAGGCGGGCGCGGTCATGCAGGAGAGCGACCTCAATCGCCGCCAGACGGTGCGCTTTGGGCCGGAGGTGGCCTTTGCGCAAATCGGGATCATTGGCTTTGACGGACAGATTGAGGTGGAGGCGCTGCGCCTTTACGGCCTGCCCGAGGATGCGCCAGCAATCCTGTCCGGCTGCCCCGCGCTGCCCGCTGGCAGCAGAACGCTGATGCTCTCGGTAAGCTGGGATCTGCCGAGCATGCCGCCAGGGACGACCACGAATGCGGATGTGACGGTGCCCGGCGCGCGGCGGGGGGATTTCGCGGATGCGTCGCTGGATACCAGCAGCATTGCGTTTGTGCTGGATTGCCATGTCTGGTCGAATGACAAGGTACGCGTGACGGCGCGGAATGTGAGCCTTTCCACGGTGGATCTGCCCGCGGCGGCGTTGCATGTGCAGGTGGTGAAGAGACGGGTAGGGTGACGCGCTGCATGCCCCCGGTGAGGACGCCGCCATCAGCCGGGACAGCCTGAAGCTGGCATCGCTAGAGTTCAGGGTGGTGGAGAGATTGTGACGTGGCTGGCCACGACGTCAGGATTGAGCGCACCGGCTCATCTTTGCTTTCCTTAGGGTTACGATGAGCTGGAAATCCTCCGTTACTCAAATCGCCAGTTCGGTCTCATAGGCGCTGACGCACTATACCGCCGCTGAGACCACTGATTTTGCTGCTGCGCTTAACCTTGTTCCATGCTTCACGCCGGTCCGCAGCCTTGAAAGCAACGGTGTGTGTGGGGCCTTCGTCAAAACCCTGAAACGCGACTATGCCCGCGTGAATCCAAGGCCAGACGCCATCTCGGCCCTCCAGCAGTTGCCCGCCTGGTTCGAGGATTACAACAACATCCACCCGCATTCGGGCTTGCGCATGCGCTCGCCACGTGAGTGCATAGCAAGCCAGCTAGCCAACCAAGCCGTGTGTCCGGTTTGATAGGGGCAAGTCCACCATCCTATTTGGAAGTTGGAGCCTCCGACAAACCCGGGGCGGTTCAGCCCGGGACGGCTTTTCTAACTTGACAGGTTAACACGTCCTATGTTTGCATTTAGAGAGCGTGATGAACCTTAACTGCGTAGTTAATCCTTAGGCGCTCCGGCCCGGAGTGACCCAAACTATCTCTTGGCAGTTCTTTGAAATGCGGAGGCAACGTAATGGTAAACCGGCGTCTAATGCTGACCTTGGCGGCGTTCACTGCCACCCCGTATCTGAGCAAGGCGCAGCGGCGAGAGCGAGTAACTTACGCGGTGCCTATGACGATTGCCGCAGTACCAGCTTACGTCGCGGCTGACAGAGGCTTCTGGGCAGACGAGGGATTAGACGTCTCTATGCAATTTTTTCCGTCTGGTCGCCAAGCGTTGGACGCTCTGCTTGGCGGGACAGCGGAAATCATGTCTGTATCGGAAACGCCACCGATGCATGCGGTAATTCAAGGCCAGCGTGTTGTATGGGTTGGTACTACAACGAAGCATCGAGAAGTTAAGCTGACCGTTCGGTCTGATCGGATAGCAACGCCGGCAGATATTCGGGGGAAGCGAATTGCTACGGCGCCAGGAACAAATTCGGATTACTATCTATACCAATGGTTATCTCAGAATGGTCTTCATCCGCAGGACGTTCAAATTTTGTCTATGCAGCCACCCGCAATGGTCCAGGCCTTTATCCAGGGGAGCATTGATGCCATGGCGGCCTGGGAGCCTCACAACTACGCGGCATATTCGCGCGTACCGACAATGAGCCGGAGTTTACCTAACGATCTGTATGAAGGGCGCCACTGTATTATCATGAATCAAGCGTATGCTGTCAGGAACAAAGTGACCGTGGAGCGGATGATTCGTGGCTTTGTCGCGGCTGAACGATATATTTCCGCTGAGCCGGATGCAGCCAAGCAGATAACAGTTAAGGCGACCGGCGTAGATCCTGAGACCCTTAACGCACTCTGGTCAGAATATGAATTTAGGGTGCAGCTCGATGACAAACTGCTCGATATTTTAGCGTTGCAGGCGAACTGGGCAATCAGTACCTCTCGAACCAGCGTCAGAACCCCCAGCTTCCGAGATTTCATGTATCCGGACGCGATGCGCGAGGTGTTGCCTGATCGGCTAGGAAGCCGCTTCAGGTAGTTCGGTTATGTCGCGTTTGACATGGGGCCTCGGCACCCTTTGCTTCGTCCTAGTCGGGACGACTTGGGAATTTGCTGCCTGGATAGCGCCCGCGTCCTTCGTTGCTGTTCCTCCGCCAAGTACTTTACCGCCGGTCTTTCTCGAAATGCTGAATCAAGGCATTTTTCTTAAGGACATGTCGGCCAGCTTGACCAGGTATAGCCTCGGTCTCGGTCTAGGAATTGTGGTTGGGATTCTATTAGGTATTGCGACTGGGCGAGACAAGCGTGTAGCTGCCCTCCTAAGTCCTCTATGCCACTACTTGCGCTCGATACCCTCTGTAGCCCTCATTCCAGTAGCCATTGCCTGGTTCGGGATAAGTGATCTTCAGAAGGTGTTCATTATCATCTGGGGATGCGCCTTCCCGGTGTGGTTGAATACATCGGTGGGGCTGGCTGGGGTCGATGAGAGATATGTTTGGACAGCGAGAACGCTTGGGGCAGAGCGCGTTAACCTTTTCATCTCAGTATATCTTCCGCATGCTTTACCGTTCATTCTTTCTGGTATGCGGATCAGTATTGCAAATGGCTTTTTCGCATTGGCTGCTAGCGAACTTGCGGGCTCCTCAAGCGGCATTGCCTATCGCGTGTTTCGTTCGTATGAGCTTTTTAGAACTGAAGAAATGATGATAGGTATATTGACAATTGGCAGTTTATCACTGTTCTTCGATACCGCATTCACCCGAACATTTAGAAAGATTGTTCCATGGTGGCGCCCAGGGCAATGATTGATTTCCGCAACATCTCAAAAAAATTCGAGATTGGCAGAACTTCTATAAAAATCGTGGAAGACATAAACTTGTCAGTGGCTGAAAACGAGATCGTGTGCCTGCTTGGCCCATCCGGTTGTGGGAAGTCAACACTTCTAAACTTGGTTGCCGGCATAACACCACCTACCGTCGGTGAGGTTTGGGTGGCGGGGCTTCCAGTAGTCAGGCCTGGACCTAATCGTGTGCTCGTTTTTCAGGAGCATAACCTCTTTCCCTGGATGCGAGTGAGGCAGAACATTGACTTTGGATTAAGGATGCGGGGAATCCCATCTGCGGCTCGCACCAAGACGGTTGATTGCCTAATTAGCGAACTCGGGTTGTCCGATTTTGTGGATTTCTATCCCCACCAACTTAGCGGCGGCATGCGACAGCGGGTAGGATTGGGGCGAGCCTTTGCCACCGATGCTGCAGTTTTGTTGATGGATGAGCCCTTCGCGGCGCTCGACGCGCTTACCGCAGCTAAGATGCGAAGACTTATGATCAGCCTCTGGACGGAGCGGCCCAGAACAATTCTTTTCGTTACGCATAGTGTTGATGAGGCGGTCAGTTTGGGTGACAGAATTGTTGTGCTGTCAGCTAGGCCAGCGCGGGTGCTGGAGGTACACGATGTCTCTGTGCCGCGATGGGAGTTCGTGGATAGCCGCCAACAAGGTAGGACTAACTTAGAAAATATTGCATTGTCGGAACGTATTTTACGCCGAATTCTGACTGAGGATACTTAATGCTAAATCCAGTTGATTAGATCTGTCTCGGGGAATCTGAACAACTGGGACAAGAGGATTTTCTGCCTGAATGCGGCATGATGCCGTGAACAGGAGATACGATGACCAGACGATCCCGCCGGAACCACAAGCCCGACCTTCAAGGCGAAGGTGACGCTTGCGGCTGTGAAGGGCGAGAAGACGCTGGCCGAACTGGCCGCGCAATTCGATGTCCCCGCGAATGTCATCAAGACTTGGCAGGATCAGCTCCTTGAAGGGGCTGCTGGGATTTTCGTAACCATCCGCCGAGTCCCACGTCTTTTTGATCTTCACGCCGTGCCGGGCGCCATGTTCTGCTGCTTTTGACGTGCCCCCCTGAAATGTTGCCAATTTTCGGTAGAGTCTGTTTCTCAATGCTCTGCCCCCAATTCCTGGATCACCTGAGGCTAGAGTTTTCGGCCTCTTGCTCTGCCCCCAATTCCTGGATCACTTGAGGCTAGAGCTTTCGGCCTCTTTGGCCTGTGGCGGGCTGGCTGCGCCACCGGCAATATGTAGCAAAATCGGGGGCTTTTGCCCAATCCCGCTATGGGGTCGATCCTCGTTGTAGTATCTGCGCCAACCCTCCAACTTCGCGCGCGCATCGTCAAGGCTCATGAACCAATGCGCGTTCAGGCATTCCCCGCGCAGCTTGCTGTTGAACGCCTCGATGAACGCATTGTCAGTCGGCTTCCCAGGCCGCGAGAAATCGAGCGTCACGCCATGCGCATAGGCCCAGAGATCCAGGTCGCGCGAGACGAATTCACTGCCTTGGTCAACGCGTATGCTCTGTGGATAGCCGACGGTCCTGCAAACCCTCTCGAGCGTACTCACCACATCTTCCACGCGGTGTCCGGCGTCAGCACCCATGGTGTCCGGCGTCAGCACCCATGGGACCAAATTGGCGATTTGAGTAACGGAGGATTTCTGGCTCATCATAACCCCAAGGAGAGTGAAGATGAGCCAGAACTCCGCCGCCCCACCCACGCGGGTACCAGCCGAAAAACTGGTCCGCGATATTCGCCGCGCCACGCGCAAGCACCATTCCGCCGAGGACAAGATCCGCATCGTCCTGGAAGGGCTCCGCGGTGAGGAAAGCATCGC
>JADCGF010000034.1 GCA_020249145.1 Roseomonas sp.
GCAGCGACTGGCAAATGCTTCGGCGCAATCGCCAGCAATTGCGGGTGCTGCGCGCCATGGCTCAATACAATCCGCTGCGTGTCAGAAAGCTTCATCGTCTCGGTCTCCGGTTGCGGGCGCCGACCATCGGCCCCTACTGCCGGGAGCCCCGCGGGCGGACCCTGCGGGGCAGTGCGGCGCCGCCTTGCGGCGGGCTGCGCGTCAGTCCTGCGCTTCGGCGGCGATGCCCTCGTTGATCACGAAGCCCGTCAGGTAGGGCGGGCCGGCGGGGATGCCTGTCTCGCGGCTGGTGCGCTGCGTGATGCGCCAGCCCATCCACTCCGTAGTGGTTTTCGCAATCGCATCCGCGAGGCTCGCGCCGTAATGCATCTGGCTGTTCACCCCATCCGCAAAATGGCGCCCGTAGCGGCTGTCGAGGAAGGCGCGGACCGAGGCGGGATCTGTGCTGGTCGCGTCGTGGATCGCGGTGAAGGCGATCGGCCAGGCTTGCTGCGCATGTTCGCGCATGGTGCCCCAGAAACCCCAGTCTTGGTTTTCGGTAGGAAGGATCGTGCTCATCTGTTTGTCTCCGTCATCGGCGGGGGAAATCCCCTGCGCGTGACAGACCATTCGCGCTGTGATGGGGGCTGAGCCAAGCGAAATAGAGCGTTATTTCATTGCTATGTTCAGCAGGGTTTGATCATGATGTGAGGGCCAGAAGCTGCTGCTATCTGGCCCCCGATCGCCATGATTAGCGGCGCTTTTTGCTGCGCTTCCCGGCTATTGCGATGTGGCCCTTGCGCAGTTTGAGGCCATGATGGACCAGCCCGCGATACTGGATGGCGAGGACCGAACCTTCGCGGATATCACTGCAGCACGCGCGCCCCATAGATCATGATTGAAACTCTCAAATCATAGAAACGAAATTACGTTCAATCCCGCTTGGCTCGCCCCCCGCTACAGCGCGAATGGTCCCTCAGGCGCAGGGAATTACCCCGGCGCCACAGCAAGGAGACCAAGATGAACGACACCACCGACACCGCTCAGCTTTTCCTCGAAATCGCCAAGCGGCACATGCCCTCGGTTGAAACGCTGGAGACCAGAAACCGCGATGCGCTCGACTTCCACGATGTCGCCGTCTGGTCCATCCGCCAGGCACTCGCGGAAGCATACGCCGCAGGGCAGGCCGCCGCGATCAATCTCCAGCAGCGCGGCCAAACAATACGTCGTGCAGATGCAGGAAAAATTCGCCGTCCCTTTTTTCTCTACGGTGGCGCCTCACGCTGCGCAGCACGACGGACAAGCGCCAGGAAATTCTTGACTATGCCTGAAGAATCGTCGCGGCGCGCTGTGATGCTGAGAAAGGCCTTCGCCTGGGCTGCGCCTGCAAGGTCTCGGTAGGTCACGCCTTCCAGCGCCATGCGCCGCATGGAGGCCGGAACAAGGGTAACACCGAAGCCAGTCGCCACCAGGCTCAGCGCGGTACTGATGCGCGGCGCTTCCTGGCCCAGTTGCGGGCTGAAGCCGGCCCGAAGGCATGCCGCCGCCATCGCCTCATAGAGCGCCGGTCCCTGCTGGCGCGCATAGGCGATGAAGGTCTCACCAGCCAGCGCACGCAACGGCAGCGCAGCATCCTGGCTGGACGCGCTGCGCGCCAAAGCATGCCCGCTCGGCAGCGCGGCCACCATTGGTTCCTCAAGCAAGGGATACACAACAAGCCCCTCGGGTGCCGCGATGGACGCGCGCAGGAAGGCGACATCCATCTGCCCGCCGCGTAGCTGCTCCAAGGTCTCCATGCGCAGGTTTTCCTCCATCGTCAGTGAAACCAGCGGGTAGGCCTTGCGGAAGGCAAGAATGGCCTGTGGCACGAAGGGGTGGAATGGCGCCGTTGGCGGAACGGCAAGCCGAAGATTGCCCTGCTCGCCACGGGCGGCGCGCTTCGCAGCCTCCACCCCTTGGCCCACGCGTGCGAGGGCGGCGCGCGCGTCCTCGATGAAGCTGCGGCCTGCTTCGGTCAGCTCAACGCCGCGCGGCAGTCTGCGGAACAGCTGCACCCCAAGTTCGCGCTCAAGTGCCCTGATCTGATGGCTGAGCGGCGGCTGCTGAATGCCGAGCCGCTCGGCGGCACGGGTGATGTGCCCTTCCTCAGCGACGGCGACGAAATAGCGAAGATGACGAAGCTCCATGCCATATCTCTTGTGTATGGATTTTGACTTTCGCCCATTATGGCCGGTCTGTCAGCCGAATGCTACCCAATGCGCCAGCAAGCTTCGCCGTTGCTGCGGCCTTCCCGCCGGCAGGCGCCTGACATGCAAGGAGCCATACCATGGACCTGCTTCGCCGAACCCTGTTGCAGAGCGCGGTCGCCATCGGCACGCCGCCGCTCATCCTCACGCGCCGCGCGCAGGCTGAAACCTTCCCAGCGCGCCCGGTTCGCCTGATTACCGGCTTTGCCCCCGGCGGCCCGATGGACATCGTCGCCCGTATCCTGAGCGGGTGGCTTGCGCCGCGGCTAGGCCAGCCTGTCATTGTCGAGAACCGGCCAGGTGCGGGCGGCAATCTCGGTACGGAGGCCGTGGTGCGGGCGGCCCCAGATGGTCACACGCTGCTGATCTGCGGCCCCGTGAACACCATCAACGGGGCGCTATATGGCCGCCTGCCCTTCGATTTCGTCCGCGACATTGCGCCCGTTGCCGGCCTGGTTCGCGTTCCCCTTGTGATGGTGGTGCATCCCTCGGTGCCGGGCACGACGGTGCCGGACTTCATCGCCTACGCAAGGGGCAGGTCCCACCCGCTTGCGATGGCCTCCGCTGGCAATGGCACGCCACAGCACGTCTCCGGCGAATTGTTCAAGATGATGGCCGGCATTGACCTGCTTCACGTACCCTATCGCGGATCAGCGCCAGCCTTGACCGATTTGCTTGCGGGCCAGGCTGTTCAGGTGATGTTCGACGCTGTGCCTTCGGCGATCGGGCATATTCGTAGCGGCGCCTTGCGCGCCTTGGCGGTCACAACCGCCACCGGCGCAGAGGCACTGGCGGGCACCCCGGTGCTGGCCGAGTTCTTGCCCGGCTACGAGGCAAGTACCTGGTATGGCGTCGGCGCACCGCAGGGAACACCGATCACCGTCGTGGAACGGCTGAACCGCGAGATCAACCTTGGCCTCGCCGATCCAGGGATCGCCGCGCAGTTCGTGAAGCTGGGGGCAACACCCATGCCCGGTACACCTGCCGACCTCGGCCGCTTCATCGCTACAGAGACCGAAAAATGGGGCCGAGTGGTGCGCGCCGCCGGCGTTCGCGTGGATTGATGATGGGGGACGCGGGATCATGATGACAATGACCGCAGGAATGAAGCCGAATGGCTCAACACCACGCATCGGCGTTCTCCTCACTGATAATGCCGCACATCCCAATTATGCGGCGCTGCGTGAGGGGCTGGCGGGCCACGGCCGTATTGACGGCCAGAATATCGTGATCGAGCCGCGCTTCGCCGAAGGCCGGCTTGATCGGCTGCCCCGGCTTGCGGCCGAGCTTGCCGCCTTGCCGGTAGACATCATTGCCGCGATCGGTGCCGTGCATTGCCGCGCTGCCCAGCAGGCGGCACCCAACATTCCCATTGTCTTTGCTGTTGTCTTGGACCCGGTCGCTGTCGGTTTGGTTACGAATGCTGACCGTCCCGGTGGCAATGCGACGGGCGTCACCAATTTCGATCCAGCCCAGGCGCGGGAGGAGCTTCGCCTGCTTGGAGCGCTGATACCGAAGATGCGGCGCGTCGCGATCCTGGGCGATGCAGGGGTGCCTGACGCATTGCCCCGCGCGGCCTGTGCCGCCGCCAAAGCCCAGGGGCTGGAGCCCCAGCTGCATTTGGTTAGCGGTCCAGAGGAGCTTGAGGGTGCCTTTTCAGCAATGCGGAACGCCCACGCCGACGCGCTGGTCGCGCTTGGGGTGCCGATCGTCAGCACGCATGGGGCGCATATCGCTGCCTTGGCGCGGGCGGCTCGGCTGCCTGCGCTGTTCGCCCGGGATGGCGCAAAATGCGCACCACTTCTTGCATATGGCACGAGTTTCGCCACGGCGGTGCGGCACATGTCGGGGATGATCGACCGTGTGCTGCGCGGTGAACATCCGGGCGAGATACCTGTTGCGCGGGTCTACCAACCTGAATTGGTGGTGAACGTTGCTGTGGCACGCGACATCGGGATCAGCATCCCGTCTGGGTTTGCGGAACGCGCCACCCACCTCATTCAATAAGTCCAGCCTACCAAGTTGCGTTCCGTGATCGATACCCAACACCAAAATACGGCTTGAACGTGATCCCCCGGGCGCATCACCGCTTCACGCAGGGCAGCGCCCCATGACTGGCGCGCTTTTCATCCTTTTCTTCGTTTGGTGCGGCTCCAGCGATCCCTTCTGCGAAGAGGGCCGGATGATCCACCAATCCTGCGCCGCAGCCGAAGCCTGGCTGCGCGCGGGCCTACGCAGCGACCAATCCCTACTGATCGTGGACTGCCGCGTGCATGAGCCGGCGGGCGCAGAAGATGACTGACCCGCACGTCCAAGGCGCCGACCGCGCCACGTCACGCCAATGGCAGGGTTATCTCCGCAACGCGGCTGAGCGCGCGGCGCTTTGGTGGGTGGCGCATGTTGTAGAAGCTAACCCTATCGGGAAGCTGGCCGATGGCGCATAGCCCTTCGATGAGGTTGGCATTGCTCCCAGATTCCTGCCCGCCTTGAAACCACTGCCGATAGGACTCGTGGATGAATGCGTCCCTTGGCCCGCTTTGGATCGTGAGCGGATGTTTCGTTCTTATTCTGAAGCGGGCTGTGAGTTCATCGCCGCATGAGCGGCGCCAAGCGGGACTTTTCCGGTATTGCAGGTGCCACTTCTGCATTTAGCTTCAGGAACTCGACCAGGCGTTGAGCGTGCGTGGGAAGCGCGCCGAAACTTCGCACGCAAATCGTAAGCGGGCGGCGAGTCCAGGTGTCCGTAAAAGGGACGACGCGGATAGACATTGACTGCTGCGATCGCCAAGCTGCTGTTTCGGGCAAGATCGCAAGGCCAATGCCCTTTTCTACCATCTGACACATCAAGTCGGTCCCGCTGAGGCGAATACGCAACTTAAGCCGGCGCCCGGCCCGGAACGCATGATAGTTCAGGAGATCCTGCATTGGGCTGCCGGCAGCATAGCCGATGAATTCATGTTCAAGAGTTTCGTGGAATGTGACCTTGCGGTGCCGGCTGAGCGGATGCCGCAGTGGCATCACCAAAGCAAGGCGGATTTCCGCGAAGGGAAAAGTGACCAGTTCGGTGCCCGGATCAACGGCATCTCCGACGATGCCGATATCGCCGCGACCCGCGGCGATTGCGCGAAGTATCTCACCGCTTCCGTGATGCTCAAGGTCGATATTGATGTTCGGATGGTCGGAAAGAAAGGCCGCTAAGGGGACCGGTAGAAATTCCATCGCGCCAACATTCGACAGCAAGCGGATATGCCCCTTCATACCCTTACCGAAATTGTCGAGATCACCACGCATTCTCTCCAGCTGCTGCGAGACAAGCCACGCGTGATGCAGAAGCACTGTTCCTGCCGAAGTGACCCGCACCCCCCGGCGGTTCCTTTCCAGGAGCGGAGCATTGAGAGCATCTTCCATGGCACGGATACGCTCACTCGCCGACGCCAGGGTCATGTTCGCGCGGGCCGCCCCATGCGTGATGCTACCGGCTTCGGCAACATGCACGAATAGTCGCAGGTCGGTCAGATCGAATCTCATGGACATGGTGACAAACCAGCCTTTGGCTCTGCCTGAGGCAGGCTTAGCACATTCCGCATTGTGCGTCTCCTTTCGCAACGACAGGGTGGGAAGGTGCCCGGACAGTCCGGGGGAACCCAAGGCAGCGAGGAGACCATCATGTCTGCACCGACGATCAGGTTCGACGACGGCGCCGAGTATGAGCGGGCGGTGGGAGCATGGAGCCAAATGGCCGGCGGCATCTTCCTCGACTGGCTCTCGCCCGCACCCGGACTGCGCTGGCTCGACGTGGGGTGCGGCAACGGCGCCTTCACCGAGCAGATCGTGCGGCGCTGCGCACCAGCGGAACTGCAGGCGCTCGATCCCTCTGAAGGGCAACTCGCCTATGCGCGCACGCGCCCTGGCACCGCAGGCGCCCTCTTCCGACAGGGAAGTGCGACCGATCTTCCCTTCGAAGACGGACGCTTCGACGCCGCCTGCATGGCCCTGGTGATCTCGTTCGTGCCCGACGCCGCTCGTAGTGTGCGCGAAATGGCCAGGGTCGTGCGGCCTGGGGGCACGGTTGCGACCTATATGTGGGACCAGGTCGGCGATGGCTCTCCGATCGAGCCCATCTTCGTTGAGCTGCGCAGCATGGGCATCGCGACGACCCTGCCGCCGAGCGTCCAGGCCTCGCGGATGGAAGCGCTGCAGCGCCTTTGGACGAATGCCGGCCTGGAGGACGTCAAGGTCCGCACCATCACGGTCCAGCGCCGCTTCGGCAGCGCCCAGGAGTATTGGGACGCAAGTACCGGAACGGGAACCATACGCCCCACGCTCGATCGCATGGCGCCCGATGCGCGCGCCGAGCTGAAGGCCCGCCTTCTCGCGCGCATTGCCCCAGCGGGCGGCGGGCCGGTCACGCTCAGCGCTCGCGCCAATGCGATCACCGGCACGAAGCCTTAGCCATTCCATCTTAAAGCAGGAGACGAGACATGACGAAGTCAGGCTTCTCGCGCCGGCGCGCGCTCCTCGGCGGCATCACTTGCGCGGCCGCCATCCGGGGCGGGGCGTCGGCCCAGGCCCAACCCTTCCCGATCCGCCCGGTTTGCGTCATCGTACCGTTCCCACCGGGCGGTGCGGCCGATGTCCTCACGCGGCTGATGTCCGAGCCGCTTTCGCGCGAGCTCGGACAGCCGATGGTGATCGAGAACCGGGTCGGCAGCGGCGGGCGCGTCGGCACCGAAGCCGCCGCCCGCGCCACGCCCGATGGCTACACGATGCTGATGGGCAGCCAGGCGACCAACTCCATCAACCCGGAACTGTACCGTGACACCAGCTTCGACCCGGCGCGCGATCTCGTGCCCGTAGGGCTGTTGGGGGGTGTGGGCTCGGTCCTCTATGTCCGTAACAGCCTCGATGTCCGCACCCTCCAGCAATTGATCGAACGCGCGCGCCAGAGGCCTCGGGAACTCACCTTTGGCTCGGCCGGCAATGGCAGCGGCTCCCACCTCACGACCGCGTTGTTGGAAGCCATGGCGCGGATTCAGCTGACCCATGTGCCCTATCGCGGCACGCCAGCGGCCACGATCGATATAGTTGCCGGGCGCATCGACTTGATGAGCGACCCAATAACCACAGCGCTGCCACATGTGCAGGCGGGCGCGGTGCGCGCCCTGGCTGTCACCACGCCACAGCGCCATCCGGCCCTGCCCGATGTGCCGACTGTGGCCGAGGCCGGCGTGGCGGGATACGAAGCAGTGAGCTACTACGGCTTCTTCGCGCCCAGCGGCGTGCCGCCCGAACCGCTTGCGCGGCTGCGGAGCGCCTGCGCGAAAGTGGTCGCCGACCCCGTCATCGGCAGACGCCTCGAGGAGCAGGGGATCGTCCGCCTTGGGCTGAACCCGGAGGAATTTGCAACTTATGTCGCCGCCGACCGGCAGCGCTGGGGCCGCGTGATCCGCGACGCCAACATCACCGTCAACTGAACGCGACGGAAGCAAACGCATCCATGGAAATCATCGATCTGAGTCGCGAGCTGTTTCATCGCACCCAGACGCATCCCTCGCACCCGCCCGTCATCATGACCGTGTGGAACGACCATTCGGAGAAGAAGGTCGCGGGCGACACGGTCTTCACGAGCAAGGCGCTGTCTATCGCGCTGAGCGACCATGCCGGGACGCATGTGGATGCGCCGGTGCATTTCGATCCGCGACCGGGCGCGCTGTCCATCGATCAGGTGCCGCTTGCGAACTTTATCACTTCGGCCTTCTGCATCAATCTCTCCCACGTGCCGCTGAAGCACGCGGCGAGTATTGCCGAGGTCGAGGCCGCGGTGAAGCAATCCAGCCAGGACATCCGCAAGGGCGACACGGTGCTGATTCTTCTCGGCACCAATGCGCGTTCGCTCGGCAAGCCCGGCTACGGGCACGACTTCCCGGGCCTTTCGATCGGGGCGATCCATTGGTTGGCGGATCGTGGCATCGGTATGTTCCGCGTCGAAGCCATCAGCCCTGCACCGGAGGGGGAGCTGAACTTCAGGGCGCATCACCGCTTCACGCAGGGCAGCGCCCCATGACTGGTGCGCTTTTCATCATGTTCTTCATGGTCTGCGGACCGTTCGAAATGTTCTGCGAACAGGGCCGCATGATCCACCCAACCTGCGCCGCAGCCGAAGCCTGGCTGCGCGCGGGGCTACGCAGCGACCAATCCCTGCTGATTGTGGATTGCCGCGTGCACGAGCCGGCGGAGGCGGATGATGACTGACCGCCCAGGCCACGGCACCGACAGCCCCACACCGCGCCCCTGGCAAGAAAGCCTGCGCAATGCGGCGGAGCGTGCCGCACTTTGGTGGGTGGCGCATGTTGTCGAAGCGATACTTGCCTTCGCCATACTGATCGCCGTGCTTGCGGCGATATTTGGCGCGCTGCCGGATGCCGACCTGTCCGGGCTTTTTCCCGAAAAATCCTTCTGCCGCGGGGCTGAGTAATGGCCACGCCGCTTTCCCCATGGCAGCGCCATCGCGGCTGGCTGGTCGTGATGGGTGCCTTCCTGGTGTTGATGGTCGGCTTTGGCGCCATTAATTCCAGCTCTGCCTTCGCGCCTGAAATCGCCGTCAGTCTTGGGCTTGAACGTGGCGATGCCGCCATGGTGCTGGCGCTCAGCAGTAGTGTCACCTTCTTTGTCAGCGCCATCAGCGGCCCTCTTTCGGATCGCGTCGGGCCAAGACCGCTAGCCCTTTTCGGCACGCTACTGATTGCGCTTGGCTTGCCGATCGCGCTTTGCGGGTTGGTTGGCATGCTGGGCACGCTGCTGTTGGCCCTGGCCCGGCCCAAGCCGCGCAAGGCCGACCGTCGCCCCAAGGCAGGCGAGGCGCCTGAGCAGGCATCTGGCCCCGCGACGCCCGAGCCCATCCGCATGCTGCGCCGGAAATCCGCAGTGATCGCCATGCATCGGGGAGGCCACTATGCGCCATAAGCGCTGCCGCGTTCTGACGCTTTGTCTGGCCTTGGCCGCGCCTTCCTTTACCGCCGCGCAAGCACCCAGGGATGGCGCGCCCGAGACCCTGGCGAGCTTCCCCCTGCCGTCACTGCCGGATCGGCCCTTCGCGCTGCAATTCGCGGGCGCGGTAGCGCTATTCAGCCTGCCCGATGAGCCCACCCGCAAAGCCTTTCCGGCTGTGCTGATCCTGCCGGATGCTTTGGGCGCCGATGGTCGCGCCGTGCCCTATGTGGAAAGCCTGCTGGGTGCCGGCATTGCGGTGCTGGAATTGCGCGACGCGAGCGCCGAGGCCGCCCGCGCTGCCTTGGCCCTGCTGGCCAGCGACCCGCGTATCGAGGCACCCAGGCTTGGCGTGCTCGGCTTCGGGCAAGGGGCACGGCTGGCGCTGGGCCTGCCGGGGGCCGATGCGCTCGCCTTGCTTTACCCCGGCTGCGCTTCTTTGCCTGTGCCCGAGACCGCCCCGGGGGCGGTATTGCTGCTGCATGGCGCGGAAGATCCCGCCAACCCCGCACCGGCTTGCGCCAGCCTGGCCGCAAGGCTGCGCGCCCGCGGCGCCGAGGCGGCGGTGCGTGAGATCCCCGGCGCCGGCTATGCCTGGGATTACCCAGCCCTTGGCCAGGCGCCGGCGGCGCTGCTGCCGGCCGCTGGCCGTGCGGAGCGCCTTGCCGTGCACCCGTGGCCCACCATGGCAGCGCAAAGTGCTGCCGAGATCGCGGGGTTTTTCGCCCAGCATTTCAGCCGGGGCGCGTCATGAGGCTGGAACCCTCCGATACCCGCCGCCCCGCGCCCTGGCGCGTATTGGCGGCAAGCCTAGCGGGGCTGGCCTGCATCCCCGCCTATGCCGCGCTGATTGGGGATATGCCGGGCATAGCGCAGCCCTTGCCCGCGCTGATCGGTGTTTTCCTGGCGGCCTATGCATCGGCTGCGGTGGGCTTTGCGCCCTGCCATTCGGCGTATGGCTTTTGCTGAGGCTGCCCGAAGGGTCGCCTCCGCCCGCTTGCGACGCTGCATTCGGAGCGCCTTCCAAGCCACCCCGAACTGCCGATAGTCGCGGAGACATCGGGGCTGAAGGGGGTGGAGGCAGGTTGCATCGGAACCTGCCCCTTCGCGTGCGGCCGCTACTGCGTCGTAATCGCGCCCATCGCTCTCCAGCGTGACCGGATGATCGGGGTAGAGCATCCGCCAACGGAGAATCGCCAATTCCACATAGGCCGGTGCCAATTTAATGCCGCGCGTAATGCGGCCCTTATCCGGGAAGGGTTGGCCGAAGGTTTGCGGCGCGATGCGCCACGATTTGCACTTAAGCTAATGAAACTGCCCGAAAGGGTGCAACCCGAGTGCAAACCTAAAGGCCCCAGGTTTGCACCCAAGCCATTGAATTCACGGCGCGATGCTGCAAACTGCAACCCATAATTTCCGCCTGGCACTAGCGATGTCGCGCGCGTTTGCTCCCCGCATACAATATCGCCAGGAAGGAACCATGGCCTCGACTTCGCGTTGGCCGCAGCCACAGCAGCTTCTCGAGATTGACAGGAATCGACGACATTTAGATTTCATAGCGCAACGGACTTTAGTGTAACAGAGCGCCAAAAACTGGCGCCTCATTGATGCGATGAAATCCGGTACTGACAGCGCCGCCATCGGGTGATGCCGTCGTCCATCCCACAACATCAGTAGGTCACGGTGCAGGACACGGTCCTCCGCGAAAAGCTGCGCAAAATTGAGGCGCTGTTCGCAGGTGCGGCGACGCACGGTGAGCGCGATGCGGCAGAGGCCGCGATGCTGCGTGTCAAGGCACGCCTCGCTGAGCTCGAACGCAGCGAACAGCCGGTCGAGATGCAACTCTCAATCCAGGATCAATGGGCGCAACATCTGTTCATCGCCCTATGCCGCCGGTACGGGCTACGCCCTTATCGCCGTCCGCGGCAGAAGCGCAGCACGATCATGGTGCGTCTGCCACGCGCCTTTTCGGACCAGATCCTATGGCCGGAATTCTTACAGCTGAACGAGGGTCTGCAAGCACATCTCCTCGACATCACCCTCAAGCTGATTCGTGATCATATGCATGCTGATGCGGGCGATGCTGAGGAAATGGCGGAAAAGGGTTGACCACGCGCGCCAGCGATTTGTGCGCGCAAAGTGGCGGCGACCCTGCGGCTCGGCAGTTTGTCGCAAATGTCGCTTACGCGCGCGCGAGCAGACAGGTGGCAATGGGCGCATCAGATGTGTGAAAAAGGGGGCGTTTTGGCTTTCCCTTCTCACACGCGCGCAAGCGACAAAATCGACATTCAGGGAAGAGGGCTGGCTTCCAGCCCCTGGGCGAGTAAGCGCTGGCCGATTAGCCTTAACTCGACATCCCGAATCGAATCCTTCTTGGAGTCGCGCGTGACAGCCACCCCCGAACCGCCTCCCGAAGGTTGGACGTTACCCGAGGCTGCTGCGGCGCTGTTCCCTGACGACTGGTCCGAGGCATGTTTTCCCGACGACGACACCGCCGCGCGCGCCCAGCCCGGCATACAGCCCACGCCATCGCCCTGGTCGCAGGTGCCGCTCGACATGATTGCCGCGGTCACGCGTGCCGTGATGGCGGGCAGCGCAATCCCTGCTGGCCTGGAGACCGTGGTTGAGGCCTGCCGCTCCTATGAGGCCGAGACCAAACAACGAATCGCAGCCGCCCTGGTACGCCGTGCTGAGCGGCGCGCGGCGTTGCCAGGCTTGCTGGCGGCGCGGCTGGCTGGCGGTGCCTTCACGGCGCGAGGCGTTTCCCCCCGTGACTCGCTGCGGCCTGTGGATATCTCTGCCCTGGCCTGGGGGGCGGCCGAGATCGCCTTGGGCTGGGAGGAGACGACTTGGCAACGCGGCTCCAAGCCCCACAGCAGCCATAGCTCGCCGCCACCGGCGCCAGGCTCGGTGACCTTGCCGGGCGGAGTCACGCTGCTTGGCGTGCGCGTATTCGCGGCGAATCGAACGATTGCCCCGACCGTTGAGGCGCCGCGCGCGGCGCCCGAAATGCCAGCACCACCCGCGGACAGCACGTCTGCGCTCTCAGGGCGGTCAGGCTTCGCCGGTCGGCCGAGCTCCCAGCAATTGATTGAACTTGAGCATGCGCGCCGGCTGGCTGCCGGCGAGGCCGAGGACAAGATTACGATTGAGGCTCAATATCTCTCGACCTGGCTCGCCAGGGCACATCCGGAGTGGCCCAAGGCGTCCGCAAAGACCATCGCGAACAATATTGGGGCGGCACATCGGCGGGGCCTGAAATCGCGCCCGAAATAGCGCCCGAAATAAAACGCATCCGACCATTTCAGGTTTCTTTTACGGGTGAAAAAACTGATGTGAATGCAGTGCCATCGCAACCGCACGCCCCAGCGTGCCGACCATGGTGACACGATGCCCATTCCATCTTCCGATGATCCAGATGCCCCGCTGCCCCGCAAGGCGACTGCTGCACCCCCTGATTGGGTACGCATCCGCCTTCAGTCACGACGCGATAGCGCGATCTCCCAACCTGGGAGTGCGGAGGCATGAGGCCGGTTCCGCTACTTTTTCTAGGGATCAAGCGCTGGCAGGATGTTCGCCCGACTGATCCCGTCGAACGTGCCTGTGGCGGTGATTTCGCAGCCTTTGCCGCCTATTATGGCATGGGTGACGCTGAGGCAGGCTCGACGCTGCTTTACGGTCTTCAAAGCCTCCGCGACATGCTGCGCAAAGGTGATCTTGAGGAAGCATTAGCCTTCCTCGAATGGCAAGCGGGCGAATGATGGATACAGCCCCAGCCATGCTCGCAGCCGATACCGCACAGATTGCGCGTTTCGTGCACGCACTATTCCGCTATGCCGATCCAGACAGCATCGTGGCGCTACGCTCCTTTTATGACGATGCCTCCTCGGTCCATCAGATAGGCGTCTACCGCATCGCCGACGGGCTGGAGGGTTTGGTCGCAGCCGCTACTGCGCAGGCCACACGTTGCTCACAGCATCCGCGGCCGGTGGTATTCTGCCCTCCCGTGGCAACCTTCACCGAGGGGGCGCAGGCCCGCGAACAGGACCTCGTCAATGGCCTGGCACTGTCGGTCGAATGTGACATGGCGCCAAACGATGCCCGCACAAGGCTGGAGGGCTTGCTGGGGCCGGCAACGTTGGTGGTGCGCAGCGGCGGGTGCTGGACCGATGAGCAGACCGGCGAGGTGCAGGACAAGCTGCACCTGCATTGGCGCCTGACCGAACCTACACGGGATGCCGCCACGCATGCGGCGCTAAAGCAGGCCCGGACCCTGGCGGCAGCCCTGGTCGGCGGCGATCGTAGCAACGCCCCGGCTGTCCATCCCATCCGCTGGCCGGGTAGTTGGCATCGCAAGGACCGCCCCCGGCTCGCATTGATCGTTGCGGAAAACGATACGGAGCTGGAGCTTGGCGACGCGCTCGAACTCCTTGCCGATGCCTTGCCGGCTGTGGAACGGCCCGCCAAGACAATCCCACCTGTCCATGGAGATATGCCAACAGAGATCGGCGAGGCCCGCGACACCTCTGTCCTGATCCAGCAAATCCTCACCGCCACCGACTACCATGCGCCACTGGTGGCGCTGGCGATGCGCTACCTCAAGGGCGGCATGGCGCCTGCCCAGGTGGTTCTCACCCTGCGCGGCCTGCTCCTTGCCGTGCCCGAGGCGCAGCGCGACATCAAGCATGGCAGCACCGTGCCGGGGCGCTGGCAAGCCCGCTACGATGACACGCCGCGCGCTGTCACCACCGCCTGCCGGAAGCTTGGCCATGATGGCAACATGCCGGACGGCACCAGTGCATGCGCGGCCTCGACCGATGGTGCCTGGCCAGAGCCCATCGACTTCCTGGCTGATGCCGAGATGACCGGCGCCCCGGAGTTGCGGCCCGAGCATCTGCCGCCTGCCATCACGCCCTTTGTGGCCGACACGGCGGCACGCATGGGTGTTGATCCGGCGACCGTGGCGCTTGCCGCCCTGGTAACGCTCTCTAGCGTGGCGCACGAGACTTGGCGGCTGCAGCCGAAGCAGATCGATGATACCTGGCGCGAGGGTGCACGCATCTGGGGCGCGATCGTGGGCGACCCCAGCATCCTCAAGACGCCGGTGATCCAGGCAGCGACCCGGCCCATCGACAACATCGACATTGTGGCCCGCGGCCGACACGAGCAAGCGATGGCCGAGTATCGTGCGGAGATTGCTGCGCTCAAAGCTGACAATGCGCCGCCCGGTAGCGGGCCGCCGCCGCCGCGTCTCGATCGCTACCTGGTGGAGAACAGCACGGTGGAGGCGCTGACTGAAGTGTTGCGCGACGACCCCGAGGCCAAGCAGCGGGTGCCGATGGGCAAGGTACTGATCCGGCAGGACGAGATGAGCGAATGGCTCGCCAACATGGACCGCTATCGCGCCGGCGGTCGTGGCGGCAGTGATCGCGGCGCCTATTTGCGCCTCTACAACGGAACGCGGTTCGTGGTGGACCGCGTCGGCCGCGGCGCCTTATCGATCTCAAGCTGGTCCGCCAGCATCATCGGCGGCATCCAGCCAGAACCGATTCAGCGCATTGCGCGCGAGGCTGCCGATGACGGCCTGCTGCAACGCTTTTGCTACGCCGTTCCAGCGCGCCAGGATCGTGGCGTCGATCGCAAGCCCGATCACGCATCAACCGAGCGTTACTATGGAGTGGTGAACACGATGGCCGGCTTGCTGCCGCCGTCGGCGTTGCCTGGGGCAGAGCCGCGGGTGGTGCTCCTTCATCCTGATGCTCAAGTGCATCGCTTGGCGATCCTGGATCTGGCCGAAGCCGTTGCCGCGATGCCGGATACATCGAGCCGCATGAAATCGGCACTCGGCAAATGGCCAGGGCTATTCGCACGCATGACGCTGCTGTTCCAGTTGATCGATCATGCAGATGCGCTGCATCAAGGCATCGCGCCGCCCAATGTCATGGTGGTGCCTGAGACGGTGGCGCGGCGCAGCGCGGCTTATATGCGCGATGTGCTGCTGCCGCATCTGCTGCGGGCTGAGGCTGTGATGTTCTCCAGCGTGCAGTCGGGTCATGCCCGGTGGATCGCGGGTTTCATCCTGTCGCGCGAGGACGGGCGCCTCGCTTTGCGCGACGTTGTTCGCGCCTATGGTCCCCTGAAGGCGCCGGAGCAGCGCAACGAGCTGCTGAGCGTCATGCAGTCGCTGGAGACCATGGGTTGGCTGAAGGCCGAAGCACAGGAAAATCCGGCGCGGCCGCCGACGGCGTGGGAAGTCAATCCGCTGGTGCGGGAGCGATTCGCGCGCCGGGCCGCGGAGGAACGCACTGCGCGGCAGCTGGCAAAGGCGCGCATCGCTGCGACGCTGGCACGCGTTGGGCAGGCGCCGGATGCCGCAGAAGAGGCGAAAGATGATTCAACAGCGGCATTGGGGGTAGTGTGATGTATTACCAAGCAGAGGGCGAGCGTTGCCGCGTTGTTGAATGCCGCCGAGAGCTGACCCGGGTTTGCTGCGCAGATTTGACCCGGGTTTTGGGGATGCGGGGTTTTTTGATCCCGTCAGGTGGGCTGTGGTTTCCTTTCGCGATGGGTCTGGGTTGCGGAGCTGTTCCTGAAGC
>JADCGF010000035.1 GCA_020249145.1 Roseomonas sp.
AATGTTCGCTTGAAAGCAGGACCTTCACCTTCGGCTGCGCCAGTAACGCGCGCATGAACTCCGAGGCCACGTCGCCTTGCAACAGGCGGTCGCGGTTTTTGGTGAAGGTCGTGGCGTCCCATACCGGGTCATCAACGCCAAGGCCGACAAACCAACGGAACAGAAGGTCAAACTCGATCCGCTCGACCAATTGTCGTTCCGAACGGATCGAGTAGAAAGCTTGCAAAAGCAGAGCGCGGAGCAGACGCTCGGGCGGGATGGATTCCCGACCGAATGGCGAATAAAGCGCGTCAAAGGCGGTCGAGAGATCAGCCAGCGCGCTGTTCACCAGGCCGCGGATCACCCGTAGCGGATGGTCAGGACGCGCCCGCTTTTCAAGATCAACATAGCTAAACAAGGAACCAGCCACCGCGTCATTGCCACGCATTGCAACCTCGACAAAATGCGAGGACAGTGAATCATAAAACCGAAAATCAGGCTACGAATTTCAGCAGCCTGCTAGGCGCCAAAATCTTTAACCGGGCCCTCATCCGGTACGGTGGATCGGGATTTTAAACTAATTTTTTGGCCGAGGTAGCGACGCGCGATTGGTTACATTTCATCTCTTGTTTTTGGACCACCATCTAATTGGACTGGACACCCGGCGCTACCGGCAGCGCCTCAGTACTTGTTGCTTGATCTAGCCTTGAGCAAATTTCTTTTGAAACGATCCAGGATCGCATCCTTGTTACTGCCGACAATTTCGGCAGCCAGCGAACCTGGAATAGCCACGCGGCGCTCAGCAGACGTGAAGAGTCGCGCAACCAGAGTGCAGATGATGTAATAAATCAGACCTACTAGCGTGTAGATCAGCAGCACACGGAAAGTTGCGTTCGCAAGTAACTCTCCGGCTCTCATCAATTCAAGCACGCTGATGGTGGCCACAAGAGAAGTCTCTTTCAATAGCACTGTCGCGTAATTTCCTAGAGCAGGAAGGATTGTACGAAAGGCCTGAGGGGCAATCACAAGCGCGAAGACCTGTAACCAGCGAAGCCCAAGTGCTGCCGCTGCTTGGCGCTGACCGGGTTCGACAGATTGAATGCCGCCTCTGAAAAGTTCCGCCAGATAGCCACCAAAGTTTAGACTGAGGGCCAGAGTTCCAGCCCAAAACGCTGGAAACACAATTCCGACCTCGGGAAGACCATAGTAAATGTAGAAAATCTGCAGCAGCAGCGGCGTACCCCGAATTATGGAAATGAACCCTTTGGCAGGCGCACTCAAAAGCGCACTCTGGGACATGCGGGCACCGCAAACGAGAAGCCCAACAGCAAGGGCTCCTACGGTAGACGCCGCGGCAAGGCTGATAGTCCATACTGCGCCGCGGAGTAGCGCCGGGAGGTAGAGCAAAATCTCCGCGATCAATTCCTGCATTACGAGATTAGTGTGTCCGGTATATCCCATTGGGTCAGGATGCGTAGCACCTCCCCCTCGGCTTTACTGGCGGCAATCGCTTGGTTCACCGCCGCAAGCAGAGTTGCATTTCCTTTGGCAACAGCCATGCCGATTTGCCAACGATTGACCGGCTTATAGCCCTCAACAAGGCGAAGATCGGTCAGGCGACGCAGGCGTAACTGATAAGCAATGCTCGGCGGATCAATCAAAGCTACGTCGATTCTCCCTGCCCTCAAATCCAAAAGCAAGGTCACATTATCCGGATACGTCCTAACCTCACGTATGCCAGGCACGGCACGCAGCATCTCCAACTGGACTGTACCAACCTGCGCGCCTACATTCTGACCTGAGAGTGCATTGAGGTCTGGGTAAGCCCGGTTGTTATTCGCACGCGTGACGAAGCCCTCACCCCAACCATATATTGGCATAGAAAAATCGATCACTTCTGCGCGCGCCGGGGTGATAAAAAGAGGTGCCGACATCAATTCACTACGGCCGCTGGTCAGTTCCCCGATAAGACTGCCGAAGGGGACCTCGGTGAATTGGCTGCGCAAGGCCATTCGCCGAGCGACTGACCCGCCCAGCTCAAACATGATGCCCCGTAACGTGTTCGTGGTTGGATCCAGAAAGCCGTGTGGAGGTGACGCGGCAGTAGTGACTATTCGGACGACTCCGCGCCTCCGCACATCTTCCAGGCTTTGCGCCACTGCAGCCGAGGAACCAAGAGCAGCGGCAGCCCCCAAAAGGGCCGAACGTCGAGACAACGACATGACAGAGCTCCTTGCATCCATAACTCCAGACATGTTGACGAGGCACTTCGGACGACACAAGATGGATTGAAGCTAAAAAGTGACGATAATGTCCGAAAATCCTCTTTTTTCCCCGCCCGTCACCTTCTTGGGGGTCCCCTCCGGACCACCGCAAGCTTCTACACGTGCAGCCATACTCGGCGTACCCTTCGATTGCGGTATTCATCCCTTTCGAATTGGTTCCCGTGAAGGCCCAGCTTTTGTCCGCGCGCAGTCGCCTCTTATTCGTCGGCACCATCCGTCTTTGGCTGATTTTGATATACTTGGTGCACTCGGCGTCGTGGATTGCGGGGATGTCGCCGGAATCACCCCGGGTAAGTTGCGTGAGGCACATCCCAAAATTGAGGCTGCTGCAGGAGCGATCCTTGATGCTGGCGCTGTCCCTATTGGCATTGGCGGTGATGGGTCTGTATCGCTCCCCTTGATGCGCGCGGCCGCAAAACGATACCCAGGACTAGTCGCGCTTCACGTTGATAGCCATACGGATGCCTACCCTTATAATCCGGATGACCCATATGACGCGTCAAATCAGTTTACGCACGCCGCAGAGGAGGCCTTGGTTGATGCCTCATCTACGTGGCATGTTGGCATACGTGGTTTTACCGGCGTGCCTGGTGTACTGAAGAATGCTGATCGGCTTGGCTTTCGCGTTCTAACAACCGAAGATTTAATTCGGCGGGGAACCGCCCAAGCAATGGCTGAGTTCCGCGAAGTCGTCGCAGACCGCCCTCTATATCTTTGTTGGGATATGGATGTTTTTGACCCCTCCGTTGCTCCGGGTGTTGCCACACCAGCTTGGGGGGGCCTCACTGCACGTGAAGGAATTCAGCTTATGCGGAGCCTGAGTGGGTTGAATTTTGTGGCCGCAGATTTCAATACCGTCAGCCCAAATCATGACGTGCAAAATATGGCGGCGTCCCTGTGCGCCCACATGATCATGGAATTCATGGTTCTTCTGGCTGGCCTTTTTGGAATGCTGAAATAGTCAAACTGCGTCGGACGACACTTCGTGGCGATCAATCATGAGATACTTTCATTAGCCTGACGCTCGCATATCTCTCAAGAATTCCGATTCCGGCTCCACCCCTGACACCCAAAGGCTATCCCGCGCCCGCGTGCACGCGACGTAGAGCAAATGGCGTTCTGTCTCATAGACTTCGAGCAAATCGGCTTCGTCCGTCACCGCCTCTACCCGCTCCTGCAACGGCAGGACCTCATCATCGCAAGCCATCACGGCCACCGCACGAAACTCCAGCCCTTTGGCCAGGTGCATCGGGCTGATCGAAATTGAGCCCGCCGTCACGTCAACCTTCTCATCCAACTCAGCCGCCTTTGCGCCCGCGACCTTAGCCGCCGCCCTCGCCCGTGATGCTTGAGCCGTTGATCGCACAAGAATGGCGATCTCCTCCGGCGCATAACCCTCCCGCAGTCGGTCCGCGACCCAGCCTCCAACAGCCTCAGCCTCCGCCGCCTCGCTCTTGAATAGGCGAATGACCGGCGCCGGGCCGTCAAACAGCGAAACCGTCCCGCGCCTGTTCTCCTGCAAGCCATCCACATCCGAAACCACGCCCGGCAGCAACCTATCCGCCTGAGTCCTGATCTGGTGCGACGTCCGGTAATTGATTCGCAGGCTATGAGACCGCCCCCGCACATCAATCCTAAGCGCCTTCCAAGAAAATGGCTGCTGAAAAATGCGCTGCCCCAAATCCCCGGCGAAGAACAAACCATCCGGCTTCCCGCCAGCCATCGCCGCCAGGAAGCGCGCCTCCGGCATGCTCACATCCTGCGCTTCATCCACCACGATGAAATCATAACCAAGGCCCTTACCTGCCACGGCCTGCTCCGCCAGGCGCCCGAAGATATGCGCCCAAGTCACCATTTTCTGCGCGCGCAACCCGGCGGCCACCCCTTCAAACACCGACCACAGCACAAGCCTTTGCTTTTCGCCGAGCCGCGTCTTGCGCCCCAATCGCGGCGCATCGCGATAGGCATCCCACGATGCCAATTGCTGGGCATCCACAACCTCGGCCCATTCATTGAATAGGAAATGCTGAGGGAACTTCGCCCCCTCAACCTGCGCTGCGGCCTTTTTCAGCAAGCCATGCACCACGCTGCCCGAAGCGATATTCGGCTGCCCGAAGGCGCGGCCATAAAGCTCATACGCAATGCCGGTCAGGGCATGCACATCAACCCGCGCTGCAATGGTGGGCTCTCCCCCGACCAGACTCGTCAGCCGCGCGGCCAGTGCCTTGGCCAGTGGCTTGGAAAACGTGGTCAGCAGCACCCGCGCCTTCGGATGCCGCCTCGCCAAATGCACGGCGCGATGCAGCGCCACGATCGTTTTGCCCGTCCCTGCGGAACCAGTAACACGCGCAGGCCCCGCAAAGCGCCGCTCTACCAGGGCACGCTGCGCCGGATGCAGAAAGACCGCCCAGCGATCCCAGGGGAAATCCAGCGCGCGGCGAAGTTCATCCCCATCCTGCAACACCCGAAACCGCCGCTGAGCATCTGGATGCGCGAAGGGATCGGCCATGGCCTCGGCAGGCGCGGGTTCGGCGACAACCGGCTTCTCGCCCACCGCAAGCCGCAACAACGCTTCCTGAGCTTCCTGTGGCAAATGGGGCAGCAGATCAAAAAGCGAGGAATCGGTCGCCTCTCGCACATCATTCACCCATTCTTCGGGCACCCCGAAGGACATGATTTCCAGTTTGCGCAACCCGGCGAAAAGCTTTGGTTCCGGCGCAGCCGAGGGCGGTTTTGGCCGCACCACCAAATCTTCCACCCTTTCGCGCACTTCCACCAATTGCATGGCGCCTGTGGTGGGGTGGCGTTCAATCTTGCGGCGTTCCGCCCAGCGATAGGCTTTGTCGTGATGGTCAACATAGGCCAACAGCAGGCTGGCATCCCCACGATGCACGATCAGCCGGATATCCGCATTCACCCGCACCGACCAGAAATTCTTGTCCACCGCACGATCCAGCTTATGGAATGAAAGCCCCGGTGCCGAGGCATCCATTTGCAGATCAAAGGCAGTAGTCTTCACGGCCTTCTGTTCCTGCGCGGTAAGCCGCGCGAGGCTTTCGGTGAATGATGCGGCGATCAGAAAATTCAAGCGTCACCCTATCGTCAGCAACAGCCGCCCACTGATCAAAGCCGATCTTTACAGCAATGCTGGTTGCAGAGGCCGTGGGGCAATCGCGATCTCATGAATCATGGCCACACTAGCCTTACCGGTTTCGCGGCTCCGCCTCATACGCTGGGCGCCCATGTCAAGAAGCTGTGCGTTACCAGGCGCCACAGCTCCCATATTGTCGTATTCAGCGACAAAGAGAGGCTTGCCGATCTCAAGCGTGCGCAACCCGGCCGCAAGAGTACCACCTGTTTCCCCAGCCTCTACGACAATCATTGCGCGACTGAGGCCGATGATGATTTCGTTACGCTCCATCGCGCGATATGCCTGCCAAACGGCCTGCGGGACGAATTGGCTGATCACCAGAACCCGAGCCCAATCCCAAACTGGGCGGAGTTCCTGCCTGACCCGAAACTTCTCAATTCCTTCGGGAAGAACCAGGATCGTAGCACCACCATGCTGGAGCGCAGCGCGATGCGCTTCCAGATCAATACCCGCTGCATTTCCTGAAATGACAACGAAGCCTGCGGCAACCGCCTGTTCGGCGCAATCGGCCGCAACGCTCAAGCCCTTCTCGCTCGCCTTGCGTGAGCCACAAAAGCCAATTCCGGGCCGATCAAGAAGGTCCAGATTGCCTAGCGCCGAAAGCACGGGTGCCTTACGCCCAGCAACCACACCCGTCGGATAACGAGGATGGCTCGGCGTAAGTTCAATCACCATCGGTCTGTCAAAGGCCATAACTCTTCTCCCCGCCCACGACTTCCGCACCCTAGACCGTCAGGAATGATCATTGTCTGAATCTCGCAATGTCTTCACCGCGTAGATTCCAAAGATGCACCCTGCGCCCGCTTCCCTCAGCACCGAAGCGACAAAATGGGCCGAACACCCGGACTGATACTTGTCATCCACCAAAATCACGCTTGGCCGATTCATCAGCCTTGGCGAAAAAGCGAGGCCAGCTTTTGCCCAGGTTTCCCATTTATCTTCAAGCTTGGTTGACTTCACACTACCCTTGGGCTCGGCAAATTGGAAGCGTGAAGTGATGTCCTGGAGGCCCAGCCTCTCCGCCAATCGCCCCACAAGCACCGAGGGAAAATCGTAGGTTTTTCCGGGGCTTGGGGGTATGGCAGCGATCAGCTTCGCATCCCGATACCGAGGAAGCTCGGCTATCGTGGCCGCGAAGCGGTCCTCAAGGGCAGCTATTGCCGCCGGGTCCGCACTATTTTTGGCGCGCGACTCCAAATCGCCAAGTTCCGTGTGGGCTGGCGGCGCTCCTTCCTCAAGGGCGATATTCATTCCCAAAGCGAGGGACATATCAAGGCAATCACGCAGAAAAACCCGGCTTCCCTGACGATCCACCCATGCCTTGATCCTTTGAAATTCGTTCTCATTCTGAATGGAGCGCCAGTAGCCACCCTGCGGGTTCTGATTTGGGATTAGACCAAGGCCGCATCCCGCATCATAAACCTCCTTAATCGTATTCAAGAAGGGGATGTTGAAAGTTCCAATATACGGATGTTCGCTGCGCTTAGGTTCCCTTGAATGGGTGGTCTGGAAGCAAATGCGTCTGGCCTTAGCTTCTTCTGCGCGCAAGCCTTCAAACGCTTCTTTGGTAATGGGTGAATACAAAAAATCCTCCGTGTCCTCGAACATCATCACCCCACCGCAAACACTTTCATCACCTCATCCCCCAGGTGATTGATCACCTTCACCGCTATCCGCCCGCTTACCGGCTTAGCGAAGGGCCGTGACACATCGCTGTTCAGGGTACCCCAGGCTTCTTCGTCAATCTCGGCTTTCAGGGTTGTTTTCAGCGCCTTGTAGGGGTCATTGGCGCCGAGGAAATAGGCGTGGCGGACGAAGAAGCTTTCCTCGTTATAATCCGTGTCCAGCATCCAAAGCGCGATGCCATCGCGGCCTTCGCTGACGACTTCCCCAGTTTGGGGCTTAAACACATCCACACCCTTTATCGCCACGCGCAGCATGCCATCGGGCAGTTTTTCGATCTGGATATCAGGTTCGCCGAATACCACGAACAGATTGCCATGGCCGGTTGCCTTCAAATCCTTGGCCATGTGCAAATCAGGGTTCATGCGCGCCTTCAGCACCGGCAAGCGGCCGAGCTTATCGAATTCAGCCGAATGCGCGTCATAGGCGAAGGCGCAGGCTATCAGAATATCAAAGCCCGCATCGCCAGCTTCCCGGGCGGCGGCCACCAAATCCGGGCGCGTCAGCGTGCCGAATTCGGGGCCGATCAGAATGCCTGCGCGGCGTTCATGTTCCCCTTCCATGAAACGGCCTTCGGCGCAGATGAAGTTGCCGGGCCACCCCTTCAGGCTTGAGAAGGAAATACGATCTTCCTTGCGCGCCTGCTGCACACCGGCGCTGCGCAGGTTTTCCAGGATCATGCCCGCGAAATCCTGCGGCAGCCTTTCCTGCCCCTCGGCCAGGCCCTTTTTCGGCTTGTTCGGGTCTATCAATTCATCATCCCAATCCACCGCCAAAGTGCGGTGTGGGGAGAGGCTTTCTACGGTGAAGGGGCCAGCCACGCGGATGCGCGACTTAGCCCTGTAGGGTTTGTCGAACAGGTATTCCACATCGGCCCGGACGGCGATGGACGCATCAATGTCCTTTTGCCGGAAGATGCGCGTCTGCCACCAAGCGGCATGGGCCTGTTTGGCTTCCTTGGGCCAATCAACCCCTGCTTCTCGCGGGATTTCCCATTCCTGCCAGGATGCGCCGAGTACGGTATTGAGCGTGGCGCGCAGCGGTTCCAACCGCTTCTGCGCTGCCTCCCAAATCTCATCGATTGCGGTGTTATTGGCGATAGATTTCAGCGTGATATGCGGCTCACGCTCATAGACAAAACCAAGCCGCAGCCTGCCATTGGTAGGCGTAGTTTTGGGGGCGGAGCGCGTCACCTCGGCTTCCTTGTGCTGGCCTTCGGGGCTATCCGCCAGCAGATAATAGGGGTAACGCGCCCCCATGAGGCGCGAGCGCGCGAGGGCGAGTGAAACCCGAGAGGTATCAATAGTGATCCAGCGGCGTCCCCATTGTTCCGCGACATAGGCTGTGGTGCCGGAACCGCAGGTGGGATCCAGCACGAGGTCTCCGGGGTCGGTGGTCATGAGGATACAGCGTTCGACGATGCCTCGGTTTGTCTGGACGATGTAGGTCGGATTTGGTTCGCCATGAAAATTCCAAATGTTATTTCTTGGCTCAATGGCGACATCGCTTTGAAATACGATGCCGCGCAGGGTGTTTTCAGTGGCACGAAGTCGATTGGCCTTCTCCAATCGAGCGATTTGTGCTTTCGGTTCATAGGTCCATTGTCTATTAGCGCCAGGCCGCTTCTCGGCTCCTTGAAACAAGTACGGCTTACTTCTTTCCTCGTGTGGATGCTGCGAAACCAGAGGATAATCATCGTTTGCGAGCTTTAGCTTCCCCGCCATCACAAGGCTCAGGTGCTTGTCCTCGTCAAACTTCTGAATGAAACGCTTTTCGTCAATTACCGATTTGAAGCGGCTTCTATCAGAGAAATGATCCTTTGGATCGAACAAAGAACGAAGCTTTACCGATTTTTTTGATCTCGCGTACCAAATTATCAAATCGAAGACGGTTTCAGTCATAAGGGTAGAAGATTTTTTCTTTATGACAATTGTATTGAGGAAGTTATCTTCCCCGAAAATCTCATCCATCAACGCCCGCACGCGGTGCGCATTCTCATCGCCGATCTGCACAAAAATACTGCCTCTTTCATGTAGCAGATCACGCGCCACCGTCAGTCGGTCGCGTAAATAGGTCAAATAGGAATGGATGCCATCGCGCCAGGTGTCGCGAAAGGCACGCACTTGCTCCGGCTCTCGTGTCACATGGCTGCGGTCACCATCCTTCACATCTGGGCTGGTGGTGCTCCACTGGAAATTGGAATTGAACTTGATGCCATAGGGCGGGTCGAAATAGATGCATTGCACCTGCCCGCGCAGCCCTTCGCGTTCCGCCAGGCTCGCCATCACGGAAAGGCTATCGCCGGAAATCATCCGGTTGGACCAATGCTGGTCGTGCTGATAAAACTCTGTCGCTGCCGCGCTGCCGCTCAGCCCGTTGAAATCTGCGAATAGGTCCGGCACCGCATCCGCCGCCTGCCGCGCTCTGGCCGCGCTTTGGCGCTTCAAATCCTCAATCAAAACCTGAGGATGCACTTTCTCCTGGATATAGAGCGGCGGCGCCTGAACAATCAGGTCCGACCAATCCTGTTCATCCTTCCCGCGCCAAACCAACTGCGGGTCCAAATCCCGATTGCGCCGTTCATAAGCAAGCTGAATGGGCGTTTTGTCTTCCGCCCGCATGATGGATTCAAATTCCGCCGTCGGAATATTCTTCCGCGTCGCATCATCATGCTTGAGGGACGTAACCTCAATGGGCTTCTTGGCCATGCGTCAATCGTCCAATCGCTTGGGTTTTTGGCGTGTTTTGCGCTCATCCGAAACCAGGCGGCGCTCCACTTTCTTGATGTCTTCGGCGGGCGGCAGGGCTTCGGGCCGAATGCCGCGGCCAAGCAGGGTATCGCGCACGGCCTTGTTGTTGGTGACATGTTCGCCCGCAATGGCGGTTTGCTGCTTCATGCCTTTAGATCGGGCGTTGAAGATGGTGATTTCGGTGGCGAAGTCCTTGGCCTTCAGGATGATGGTGGGCGCAAAATCGGCGAGGGGGCGTGTCTCTGGCACTTTCCATTGCGCCTTCATGGCCTGGGTCGAACGCCCGAATAGCGCCTGGTCCCCCTTGCTGCGGATAAGGGCGAAGTCCTGATTGCCGCCGGTTTGTTCATAGATCAGGCTTGATAGGTCCTTTTCCGTCTCGGTCAGTTTGCGCCGCGCGGCCACGCGCTCGGCTTCCAGAATGCGCTGTTCAATCAGTTCGGCGCGGCGGGTCTGAATGGCGAAGTAGGATTGGGCGAAGGCAATTTGGGGTTTTGCCGGATCGCCATTTTGGGCAACCAGATAACAGGCGAAGCGGGTGAGCATGAGGTCTTCGATCTCTCGGCGGCTGCCGGAGCCGAGTTCGACCATTTTCCTGACCTCAGGAAAATGGTTGGCAGGGTCGTGGCCAGAGACCTCACAGGCGGTTTTGGCCCTGGTCAGGACGTTTTGGAAATTCTCCCATTTGGCATAGCCCAGCAGCACCTGAAGGTCCCGCGCCAGCCAGTATTCCACGCCGGAATCGGTCTGCTGGGCGTGGCCTTCAAAGGTTTCGGTCAATTGCAGGATGATCTGGCGGTCCAAGTCATTCTCCTGTGATGTCAGGGAAACAGGCCATCACGCGGCCTGGTCGGATTCGGCCACAAGGCTTTGGATCAACTTATTGAATTCCGCCTGAATTTGAAAAACCTCGGTGAATTCCACAAAGGCCCAGCGGCCGAAGCTGTCCAGGTTATTCACCCCCGGCACCCAATAGCTGTGCATTGTATTGGCCTTTTCGATGGCGTCTTCGCCGCGATAGCCCTTGATTTCGACAATCAGGTTCAAAGGCTGTGCCTGCCCATCATTGATGCGCAGGATGAAATCAGGCCGGTAGCGGCGCGGTTCGCCTGCCAGCAGATAGGGCACTTCCAGCCCCAGCCCCTGGTTCTTCACATAAGCCAGCACGCGGGGGTGCTTTTCCGCGATACGGCAGAATTCGGCTTCCCAATCGCTATCCGTCACTACGTAATTCAGGTGGCATTTATCCGCAGCGGTCTGCCACACGGGTTTGGAGGTATTGAAGTTCACAAAGGCAGTCGAACCCGTGGGGTTATAGACATCCAGCATGGCCTTCACCGGGCGGATGCCTGCCAGGGTTTCGGTAATCGCCGCCTTGATGCGCCCCGCCGCCATATCGGCCAGTTGCCGATACAAAAGCAGTGCTGGCTTGGTTTCGCCCTTGCAAACCAGATAGCCTCCATCAAGCCATTGCCGGGCAATGCGCTTCATCTGGCCAAATAGATGCAGCTTGGGTTCCTCACCGGCGTCGCGATAGGTCTGGTAAATCAGGTGGCGGGCAAGGTGGAACAGCACCGTGGAATCGCGCACATCTTCCAGATGCTTCAGCGTCAGGTCCACGCCTTCGCCAATGATGCCGCGGACTTCGGTGACGGTGGCGCCCACCATATCGGGGGTCAGTTCCAGGCGATGCTGGGGGCCGAAATTCGCCTCCAGCCGTTCTTCCTCAAGCTCCACACGATAGCCTTCAACCCGGGGAAAGGTGATTTCCAGCGCATCGCGTTCCGGCTTCACAGCATGGATACGCAACGTCTCTGCCGGTTTCGTTGGTTTGACAACAACGGGTTTCGCAGTGAAATCAAAAGGAATGCCGAGGATGTCGGCATATTCAACGTCGAACAGGCCCTCAGCGTTCAATTCATAGCTTTGCCGCCGCAGGCCACGGCCCACCACCTGTTCGCAAAGTAGCTGCGTGCCAAAGGCGCGTACGCCCAGAATATGCGTGACCGTGTTGGCGTCCCACCCTTCGGTCAGCATGGAAACGGAAACAACGCAGCGGATTTGCTCACCCAATCGGCCCTTCTTGCCGACAGTGTTCATCACTTCGCGTAGCAATGTCGCGTCATCAATCGTCTCACCGGCGCGCGCATCGCCGCTGCGTTCCACCATTTCAAGGCGGAAGCGTTCAATCTCATCGGCGGCCATGTCGCGAAAGCCCTTATCCAGGGCTTCGCCAGATTCAAGCTGTGCGCTGTCAATCAGGATGCTGTTTGGCCTTGCCAGGCGGTTGCCGTATTCGTCGAAATTGCGGAACAATTCCAGTCGGCCATTTTCCAGAATTGTGCTGCCATCGGCATGCTGGCGTTCAAAGCCGGAGATGTATTTATAGACCAGTTCCGACGTGGCGGTATTGTTGCACACTACAATGAAAACAGGCGGCACGCCGATGCCATTTTCTGCCCAAAGCCTGAAGGTTTCCGCGTAGTGTCCGTATAGCGCCTGGAGGGCGGTTTGCAGCACGGGCGGCAGCATTAGCGGATTAAGGCCGTCCGCGCCCACGCCACGCCCCTTCTTGGGCATCAGCTTGCCGATATGTTCCCAAAGATTCCGGAAGATGGGCATTTCGCCCGATGGGATATTGTTGGAAACCGGCACGCGCGGCAGCTTCACAATGCCGCATTCAATGGCGTCCATCAGTGAAAAGTCACTCATGGTCCAAGGGAAAAGCGTGCCTTCGGCATAGCCGGAACCGCGCAGGAAGAAGGGGGTCGCCGAAAGGTCATAGACAAGGGAAAGGCCAAGCTTGCGCTTCACCGTTTCCAGGCCAGTGATCCACATGCGGGCGGCTTCGTTGTTATCCTTCGCTTCGTCTTTTTCGTCGCCCTTCAGGTCGTCGGCAGCGTCATCCGCCACCTTCTCGCGATAGCAATGATGGGCTTCATCATTGATGACGACGATATTCTTCATACCCATGAGTTCGGGCATGACGCGCTGGAGCATCTGTCCTTCGGTTTCCAAGGTCTGGAGCTTTTCGCCGCGCCAGCCTTCCAGCGCGCCGCGTGTGCCTTTGGCGATGTCTATCCGCTCACGCAGCTTGAAGGCGTGGTAATTGGTGATGACGATCTTGGCGCGGGCAATATCCGGCAGCATGTCAGGCGGGACGATTTCGCGGTGCTTGTAATAGCTGTCAGGGTCGTTCGGCATGATGACGCGCAGCCGGTCGCGGATGGTGATACCGGGCGCGACAACCAGGAAGCCTCGGGAGAATTGCTTGCTATTGGGGTGGCGGACGGCGTTCACCGTCTGCCAGGCGATCAGCATGGCCATGACGGTCGTTTTGCCAGCCCCGGTCGCGAGCTTGAGGGCAAGGCGCAGTAGCTCCGGGTTCGCCTGAGCGTTGGCGCCCTTCAGATGGGCCAGAAATTTGGCGGTGCGAGCGCCCAGTTTGGGGGCAACTTCGGCAAGCCAGATGGCGGTCTCGACCGCTTCGACCTGGCAGAAGAAGGGGCGGATGCCCTGGAAGGAATGATGGCGCCAATGCTGGAGCAGGCGGGCCGTTTCCGGGGTGACTAGCCATTGTTCTGGGTTGCGCAGGTTGCGCCAAGCGTCCACGAAGCCACGGATTTCATTGATGATCGGGGTGGGGTTGTATTCCTGCTCCTCGGTAGAGAGGGCATCCTTCCCACCAAGCACCATGCTGGCCTGGCCCTTAGCGCCCTTTTGCTTCTTGGGCTTGGGGACAGGGGTGATGAGGTCCGACTTGCGGCGGCTTTCGGCGATGACCTGGGTGGGCTGGCCATCGGCATCCAACTCCCAGTGGCGCTGGGGGCTGGTGTAGGGGGAATTGAGAATTGGCCGATCGAAAAACCCAGCGTCCATTCAGGTTTGGCTCATTTTGTTTTCAAAAATTAGGTTACATGATTCTTAATCCCGAAGGAACAGTTTGGGCGAGGTCGGCGCACAGGGAGCGTTCAGGTTGCACCGAAATGGCTTCCCTCGACGCCGACGTAAGATAAGTCTGGCCCAGGTCCTGAGTGATGTGCTGTCATGGACTGGTTGATTTGAAAGAAGGTATTCCCCGCGCCGACCATGTTCCGCAAGCTCCTTCTTGTCCTTGCCTTGATGGCCTTCCTGCCCAGCGCACCTAATGCGCAGTGGCGCGAACCGCCGCGCAGCATGCAGGCTGGACCACAGCGCTACACCGATTGCCGTGCCGTGGATGGTGACACCCTCGCTTGCCGCCAGGGGCGTGTGCGGTTGCGCGGGGTGGACACGCCGGAGCCTGGCGAGAGCGGTTACCGCGCCGCGCAGCAGCAGCTACGGCGTCGGATCCCAGGCGGCACAGTAACGGTGGTGCCTCATCATCGGGACCGCCATGGGCGGGTGGTGGGCGATGTTTACGCGCGCGGCCTGAATGTCGGGCGGTCCATGCATGCTGACGGCTACTCAAAGCGGCGCGGGGCGCGGAGATGAAGTGTGCTGGGCCGCTACGCCCGCTACTGCGGCGCCCCTGTGAAAGCCGCCTTCTGCTCCCCCCACCCCACCGGCACCCCCTCTAACAACCCCGGCAGCGTCACCGCCTCCGGCTGCTGCCCTGCCAGTATCGCCTCGGCCATTTCCGGCGGCAGCAACGTCAGCCGCAGCAGCGAGCCAACATACCCGCGCTCGACGCCTTCGGCCTTGGCCATCTCACTGATTGAGGCATAGCGCCCCTCTTCCAGCATACGCCGCCACCGAAACCCCCTCGCCAGGGCCTTTATCAGTGCCGGGTCGCCGCGCACCGGAACAACCCCGGCCCCGCCGTCGCCCTGCCGGGCCACCGCCCCATCCGGCCCGATGATCTGCTTCCGCCCGCCGCGCCGGCGGATGGTCAGCGGTACTGAAACCGTCACGCTGGTCACGCCCTTCATGCCGCAATCCTCTTCGGTTGCGAAAGGTCCCGCGCCAGGCTCGCGAGCCCTTCAAGGTTCAGGCTGATTTGCGCCCCTGCCTCGCCCACCACGACGCGCTGGACCAGGAGCCGGATCAGGCGTTCCTGCTCGGCGGGGAATAGCTCGGACCAGACGGGGTCAAACCGCGCCAGGGCGTCGCGCACGTTGTCCTCGGCAAGGTCCGGCGCTTCGGCCTGCGCCGTGCGCCAGGTGCCCACCACCACCTCCGGCTGGCGCAGCAGGGCACGCAGCTGGTCCAGCACCAGCCCCTCAATCTCGCCCGCGGGCAATCGGCGATAAGGCGCGTCATCCGCCCCGCCCTTCAGGACCGATTGGCTGACGTAGTAGCGATACAAGCGCCCCTGCTTACGCGTATGCGTGGGCGATAGCGCGCGCCCATCGGCGCCAAAGATCAACCCGCGCAGCAGCGCCGGGGACCGATTGCGCGCAAGCCCAGCCCGCATATGCGGGTTGGACACCATGATCTCATGCACCTGGTTCCAGAGCGCCTGGGGAATGATGGCGGCGTGCTCGCCTGGATAGGATTTGCCCTTGTGGACGGCCTCACCAAGATACACGCGGTTGACGAGCAGCTTGTAGACCGCGCCCTTGTCGAAGGGACGGCCGTGTTTGGTGAGAAGCCCCTCGGCACGCAGGAGCGGCAGCAGCCGCGTGGCGGAACCGATGTCGGCAAAGCCCTCGAACACGCGGCGCACGGTTGCGGCAGCGGCGTTATCCACCAGCAGCTTGCGGTTTTCGACGCGGTAGCCAAGCGGCACTGGTCCACCCATCCACATGCCCCGCGCGCGGGACGCAGCGATCTTGTCCCGTACGCGCTCGCCGATCACCTCCCGTTCGAATTGGGCAAAGGACAGCAGGATATTCAGCGTCAGCCGCCCCATGCTGGTGGTGGTGTTGAAGGACTGCGTGACCGAGACGAAGGTCACCTCATTCTGGTCGAAAATCTACACAAGCTTCGCGAAATCCATCAGTGAGCGTGACAGGCGGTCAATCTTATAGACCACCACCACATCCACGAGCCCGGCTTCGATATCGGCCAACAGCCGTTTCAGCGCCGGGCGTTCCAGCGTGCCGCCGGAAACACCGCCATCATCATAGCGGTCATGCACCAGCACCCAGCCTTCGGATCGTTGGCTGGCGATATAGGCCTCGCAGGATTCGCGCTGTGCGTCGAGGGAATTGAATTCCTTCTCCAAGCCCTCGTCGGTGGATTTGCGCGTATAGACTGCGCAGCGGCGCTTGCGTGTGAGCGTCGGGGATGCAGGGTCGCGTCGGGTCATGCGCTGGCCTTTCGCAAGCCAAAGAACATCCAGCCATTCCAGCGCGTGCCTGTGATGGCGCGCGCGATGGCGGAGAGCGATTGAAAGGGGCGACCCTGATATTCAAAGCCATCGCGCGTGACAGTCACGACATGCTCGACGCCCTGATATTCGCGCAGCAGCCTTGTGCCGACGATCGGGCGCTGATCCTGCCGGATGCGGCGGAGCATGATGTTGCCGCCATCAATCTGCTCGCCCAGCGCTTCCAGCCGCGCGATGGTTTCTGGCTTCAGGCCACCATAAGCGAGTTCCTGAATGCGATAGGCCAGACGGCTTTCCAGAAAGCGCCGGTTATAGGGCGGCGGTTCCGCGCCAAAGAGGCTGCGCCATTGCTGCTTCAGATCGTGGATATCGGCATCGGGCAGCGCGGCAAGCCGGGCTGGCACGTCCTGCTTAGGAATAGCCGAGACAATGATTGCGGGCGAGTTTGGCTCGCTTGGTGCGGTTCGTTTCATGCGGTTCCCTTTCTCTTGGGGTTCGCATAACGGCGCTGGGGGGCCTGGAAGTGTAGTCGAATTTCTCCGGTATCGAACTTGGCCGGCGCTACTGGCGGGGTACCGCGGCTGCGCAGCCGCAGCAGGCCGCGGGCGAGGATGTCGCAGACCTCGCGCAGGTGCGCTGGCAGGTGGGGATTCGCATGTGGCAGGGGCATCGCGGCTCCGCGTGGATTTCCTGCCATGTAATTACGTAAATCGAGGCGTATTTTTCTCACGCGCTCGCGCGACTGCCTCAGGCGGCCTTGTCCTGCGCCTCCGGCCCAAAGATGGTCCAGAATTTCCTGAGGCGCCGCTTCAGGGTGCTTTCATCCGGCACACGGCCGCCCTTGGCGATGTACCAGCCCTGGATGTGGCGAATGAGCGCCCCGAAAGATGGCGGCACACCGTCAAAATAGACCAGCCGAAACGCCTCAAGCTGTGCCTCTTCCCAATCATAGGCCGTGGGCGCGCGCCGCTTTTCCTGTCGCACGGTAGGCGCGGCATCTTCAAGCGATTGTTCAAAGGCGAGGTAGCGCGTCAGTTCTTCGTGCCGCAGCCCGACATCCTCGCGCGTGACCAGCCGGCCAGAGGCATTTGATTTGCTGTCGATGAGCCGTCGATAATGGCCTTTCTCTGCCGCAAGCAAGTTGATTGTGTGCGAACCAGCGCGCAGGACTTCCCAACCATCCTCAGGGCGTAGGTCCACAAGCCCGTGAACGAAATTTTGAGCTAGCGGCAAATACGTGCAGCCAAAATCAAGCTGTTCCTGAAGAATTCCATCTTCCACCAAAATCCCACCCAGGGCGGCAAAAAGCAGCAGCTTTCTCTCAGCAACCAGGACAGCCATGTCCAACATGGAAAGCCCCAGCCGCTCCTTCGCCTCGTGGATTTGGTAGAAAACCTTGTTTTTCGGCGTGGCAGGCATGCCGCCCTCCCTTCACCTCAAGCGCATGGCCCGCAAACGCCGATAAGCCAGCACCACACGCCCCATATCCTGGCGCATGTCCGGCGGCAGGCGCTTGGCTTCGATGAACAGCTCATCCATGGGAATGCCAAGAATGGCAGCAACACGCTCGACCAACTCGTCACTCGGTGGCCCTTCAATGCTGCGCTCAACCCGCGACCAATAGCCGGGCGATATGCCAAGCCTTTCGGCCATATCATTCAAGCTGATCATCAGCGCCGTTCGGCGCGCGCGCACAACATCCCCAAAAGGCATCACATTCCCCCTTCCACCAAGCCGTAACGCGAAAGCCGCACGGCAATGAATTTCTCCGAAACACCGAAATCACCGGCGAGTACTGCGAGCACGCCCGCCAAAGCCTCGGCACCATTCGACGCCGCTACGATCGGGCTTGCAGGCCGCCCGAGATGTGGGCCGCGACAAAGGCGCAGCCCCTCGCTTCGTGCATGTGCCAGCAGGCGCGTGTGCAAAGGCACAGGCGGCACCAGCAATGCACCCATGAATTCATTCGCGCGCGCCTCAGCGCCGCGCCCTGCACGATCAAGCGCACGCGCCGATTGCGCCACGGCGCGATAGCCATGCTCACCACGCGCCAGCGCTGCCGGCACATCGAACAGCAAATGGCCCAATTCATGCGCGGCCGTGCTCAACGCCAAATCAGGCCGATGCGCAGTCATCACTGCGTTGATCGCCAGATAGGCCCAGCCGGGTTCATCAGCATCGATGTCGCATAGGCCAAGAACTTCCTGGCCAGCCTCGTCCCGGAGCGCGCGATCCAATTCCCAGGAAACCGCCAGGCAGCGGCCATTCACCTCGACGCTGCGGCAGGCTTCGACCAACGCCGGCAGGGAAAGGGCGATCTCCCCTGGGGCGAGCGGGACTTGCCGGCGTACCTGGGCAGCCACGGTGCGGATTGCGGGCGCAGCCCGGTCCAGCCTGGGGTTCAGGGCTGCTTCTGAGGCATAGGCAATGACGATCGACATAGGAACTCGGTCCCTGGCTTATTCGGGGATAGGAAATCGTATGTTCACTTTATGTTCCCTCCCACCCAAGAGTCCAGCCCCAATCTGACCGGCGCTGGGGGTGCAGTGGGGGGTGCAATAGGGGGTGCAAGGCGCGCGCGGGTCTGACCCCCTGCACCCCCTGTTTTTCCTATCTAAGCCATTGATCCATATGGGGGTGCATCGCGCAAAATCGTGCTTCGACGCACCCCTTTTGCACCCCCTTGCACCCCTTTGCACTAGGCGCACCCCCGACCGCTCGGCTCGCCTTGGCCCATCGAGATCAGCCAAACGCGAGAGGTCGCAACATGAACAGACAACAGAACAACGGGTCAGAACTGCCTCAGAAATGGGAGAAAAGTCAGATTGAGGACGCCCTGAAACTGGCCCGCATTCTGGCCGCCAAGGCAGCACGGAATCGCCGGATTGGCCCCGCCGACCGCGATGACCTGATCCAGGACATCCTGCTGGCCCTGCTGCAGGCCAGCATCCATTTCGACCCGGCACGCGGTTCCTGGGGCGGCTTTGTTACCATCATCGCGCGGCGCGCCATCGCCGATCAGGCACGCCGCCCCTGCGCCCCGCCCTCCGTCTCGCTGGACAGCAAGGAGGCCGCCGGGATCCTGCGCAGCCTTGCCGCACCTGCGCATGGTCTGGATGCCCATCTCGCCATGACACATGCGGCGGATGAGATGCCCGATGCGCAGCGCGCATTGCTGCGCAGCATCTTTACGCATCGCGACATCGCGGCAACGCGCGCGGCGAGCAATGTCTCCACCGCCACCTTCTATCGCGAGCTGCAGGAGCTGCGCTGCTGGCTGCGCATCATGGGTGCATCGCCATGCGCAACGCGCACCACACACCGCGCCGCGACTGTGTCTTTGAGGTCGTGAGAATTTTTGGCGCGCAAATACGTAATTACTCAATGAGACCCACATCATCACGGAGGACCACATGATGCTCCCGCAAAATCCGGATCAAGCGTCGCTCGCTGACGCGGCTGATCTGGCAGCGCTGGTTGAACTTATATTGAACGAAAACACCCTCTGCGACCGTTTTGCCGATGCGGCCGCCGGTGATGCTATCAACTATCATATCGGTATGCTCGCCCGTGACCGCGACAAGGTTGCGACGACACTTCCGCCCGAGCGCCGTGACGAATTGGAACTGGTCGCGCGTCGCGCCCTTGCCATGGCCGAGGCCGGGCTCTGCCACCTGCTGCAGCGACGCATGGATACGGAATGCTTCGCCTATATCCTGGTGGTGCGGCCGCGTAGCACGAATAGCCGCGGCATGGCCTCTGCCGCGCTGCTGCAAAAGCTGCAGCGGGGGATCGCCTGATGCACGCGCTCCCCAACCGCCCAACGCTCGAAGCCCTTCGCCACATGCAAATGGGCGATATCGTCGCCCTGCCGGCGGAACATCTCGCGCTGCTTCAATCAGATGCCCGCGAGGCGGCTGATGCTGCGAAACGCATGCAGGCCTGGATCGAAAGTGCGATTGCGCTCCGCTACCAGCAGCGCGCCATCGCGGCACGCGGCATGGCCGGCAAGGATACCGGCACGGTGCGCTTTCAAGATGGCTCGGTGGAAATCACCGCCGAATTGTCGAAAAAGGTCGAATGGGACCAGGCCCGGCTTGCACGGCTTGCCGAGGAAATCCGCGCCGGTGGTGAGAACCCGCTCGACTACCTCGAGATCGCCTTCAAGGTTCCCGAGCGCGCCTATACCGCCTGGCCCGAGCGCATTCGCAAAGCCTTCGAACCGGCACGCACCGTGCAGACCGGCCGCCCGACCTATCGCCTGACGCTGCTCAGCGAAACCGCGCAGCGTGATGGCAAAGCATTGGCCGGCCCCCACCCGAGCAGCGAAGGGTTAAACTGATGGCATTGCGCATTGTCACGGCTGATGAGCGCCTTTCGCGCGCGGCCAATAAAACCACGCTGGCACTATTTGGCCCAAGTGGTGTCGGCAAAACCTCTCAACTCAAAACACTGCCTGCCGCTGAGACGATCTGCATCGACCTCGAAGCCGGTCTTAAATCCGTCCAGGATTGGCGCGGCGACAGTATCCCCATCCGTCGCTTTGACGATGCGATTGCCATCGCCTGCCTGATTGGCGGCGTGAACCCGGCTGCCGATCCGAATGGGTTTTTCTCCGAGGCGCATTACCAGCACCTCGCCACCGCGCATCCCGATCTGGTGCGGCTGATCGCCGGCAAGTCCATTGTGTTTCTGGACAGCATCACCGATCTGACGCGCCAAGCCATGGCCTGGGCCAAGACGCGGCCCGAGGCGTTTTCCGAAAAGACCGGCAAGCCAGACACGCGCGGCGCCTATGGCTTGCTCGCGCGCGAAGTGATCGGGCTGCTGAAGCACCTGCAGCACGCCCCGGGCAAGACCACCATCATGGTCGGCATTCTGGAACGCGTCACCGATGAATTCGGCCGCGTTACCTGGCAGCCGCAAATGGAAGGCGGCAAGGCCGCGCGCGAATTGCCGGGCATTGTCGATCAGGTCGTCTCCATGGGTCTCTTTCAGCGCGAGGGCGATGCCTGGCGCCACGACCCCGAACGCGGCAGCGAGCGCCGATTGGTCTGCCGTGCCGGCAATAGCTTCGGCCTGCCAGCGAAGGATCGCTCCGGCCGGCTGGATGAAACCGAGCCCGCCGATCTCGCGGCCCTGCTCCACAAAATCAACACCAACCCCACAGCCACCCCAACCGCCTGAGCCGAAAGGAAGCACCCATGCTTGACATGAATGATGCGGAATTGCCGCGCAATACGGACATCTTGCCGGATGGCAGCTTTGTCAAAATCACCATGCAGATCCGCCGTGGCGGCCTGGATGGTGATGGTGAGGCCGATCGCGGCGTGCTCAAGGGCGCGAAATCGCCCGGCAGCGATGTGCGCATGCTGGATTGCGAATTCACCATCACGGATGGCCCGCTGGCGCGGCGCAAGTTCTGGCAGACCTTCACCGTGATGGGCGGCAAGCTCGACGAGCATGGCGTCTCGATCGGCTGGAAGATCTCCAAGGGCATGTTCCGCGCCATGATCGACAGCGCCTTGGGCCTCGATCCGCAGGATATGAGTGACGCGGCACGCGGCAAGCGGGTACTGCGCGGGCTTTCCGACCTTCATGGCATTACCTTTGCCGCCAAGCTGCGTGTCGAGCCCGCAAGCGACGCCCGCTATTCCGAGACCAACAAGATCGACCGCGTGCTGCTGGCGAGCGATCCCGAATACGCCAAGGTCATGGCCGGTGAGAGCGTGCCAGCCGCACCAACGCCGCGTGCACCGCGTGCAACAAGCAGCGCACCAGCTGCTGCCGCACCGGCATGGGGCACACAAGCCGCGCCCATTCCCGCAGCCGCGCCCGAACAGGCACCTGCCTGGTCAGCCCCTGCACAACCCGCGCCCACCGCGCAACCGGCGCCACCGCCCGCCGCAAGCCCGGCCTTTGCCAATGGTGGCCCTGCCTGGCTGAACGGGTAATGCGCCCATGCCACCCCGCCGCTGGTCGCGCCGCGCAGCCCCGCGCGTCGCGGCCAAGCCCCCAACAGCACTGCCGGGCTGCACGCCCGAGGATCAGGTGCTGCGCCTTACCTGCGCGCTCTGCGCAAGAGAGGCACGGGGCTTTGGCTACATCCACCAACTGCGCATTGGCGAATTTCCGCATTACCGCTTTTGCAGCATGGCCTGTTCAAAAGCGGGCAGCGCGCTCGCGCGGCGGATGGGCGGCATGATCGACAAGACCCCCTTGGAAGAAGCCGCCATCAAGGCCGCGCGCCGACCGCTGGCAGAGGTGCTGCAGGAACTTGGCCTGCTTGCGGCCTTTCACGACCGCAGCCCGGCCGAGATCGATCGCATCATCGAAGCCTGCGTGGATGGCTTTCAAGCCGCCATGCAACGGCAAGTCGCTGAGCGCGATCCCCTTTCAGACCCAATTCCTTTTTGAGGCAAAGATGCTTGATCTGAACCACCACTCAGGCCTGATCTATGGCATTGCCGCCGATGGCCGCGCCGATACCACCGCGCGCGTCAATGCCCATCTCGATGCGGCCATCACCGCGCGCAACCAACGTCAGTCCCCACGCGATTATCTGGGCGGCAGCCGCATTGGCGAGGAATGCGCGCGCAAGCTTGTCTATGAGGTGACGCATACGCCCAAGGATACCGGGCGCGATTTCCCCGCGGGCATTCTCCGCATCTTTGATGCCGGGCATCAGATAGAAGCGCTCGCCATTCGCTGGTTGCGTCAGGCGGGCTTTGACCTTCGCGACCGCAATGCAGAGGGCACGCAATTCGGCTTTACCGCCGCCGGCGGCAAGCTGCGCGGCCATGCCGATGGGGTGATCGTCGCCGGGCCCGATATCGGCATTCGCTGGCCCGCACTCTGGGAATCAAAAGCGCTTGGCCAGAAATCCTGGACCGATCTGGTCAAGCACGGGCTGCGCCAATCCAAGCCGATCTATTTCGCGCAGGTGCAGCTTTACATGGCCTATTTCGAATTGGAGGTCGCACTCCTCACGGCCGTCAACCGCGACAGCCTGGCACTGCATCATGAGGCCGTGCCCTTTGACGCCGCCGAAGCACAGCGCCTGTCCGATCGCGCGGTTGATGTGCTGCGCGCCGCTGAGGCCCGCGAATTGCCGCCCCGCATCGCCGCACAAGCCGATTTCTACCTCTGCCGCGCCTGCCCCTACGCGGCCCGCTGTTGGGAGAGACACGCATGAGCTTTACACCCTCACCGCAACAAGAAGCGGATCGCCTGTCACGCACCGAGGAGGACCGCAAGCGCTGGCTCTACACCGCGATCACATGCGCAGAGCGTGGGCTGGTGATCGTAAAATGAAACCGCGTTCCTCCAATCAAACAATTCTGCAGACCGGTGATCGCATTGGTCGTTGGACCATAATTGCGGCAGCCCCATCGACAGAAAGTAGGCAAGGACGCCTACGCCCGCGCTGGTTGTGTCGCTGCGATTGCGGCTCTCAAAAGACCGTTCTGAACCAGAGTCTCGTCTTGGCACTTCGGTCACCGCACGGCGGAAGTCGCAGTTGCGGTTGCTATGCAGTTATGGTCGCAACCCGTCACTCCAATGCCTCTGGGGGCCGCCCAACCGCAGAGTACACCGCTTGGCTTGCTGCAAAAAAGCGCTGCGAAAATCCCAAGAATGCCTCGTATCCTAATTACGGAGGGCGCGGAGTCTCTATGTGTCCCAGTTGGGCAAATGATTTCGGGGAGTTTTTGCGTGATATGGGGCGGCGTCCAAGCCCTTCGCATAGCTTGGATCGTATCGATCCAGAAGGAGACTACACGCCAGGAAATTGCAGGTGGGCGCTACCCGAAGTTCAGGCGCGCAACAAACGAATAACGCGATGGTACCTATTCCAAGGCGAACCCATGGTGCTTGCACAAGTAGCAGCACATCTTGGGGTGCCGCGGCATCGCGCGCGTACGTTGGAGCGCAAGGGTCAGCTACCCGCGTGGCCAATACCAGGTATAGGGGCAAACAGAATTGATGCTGATTGTAATAGTTTCATCAATCTGAATGACGCGCTGACCGATTGGGAGGACGCATCTTTATGATTGACCTCAACCAAACCGACGCGGCGCCGATCCGCTACGATCTCGATGAGATCGCGCGCCGCTTGCGCGGCAGCGCTGAGCGCTGGGTGCCGGCGCTGTTTCCGAAAGGCCGCCGCCAGGGTGATGAATGGCGGCTGGCCAATATCCAAGGTGCAGCGCCACGCAAATCAGGCTCCTGCGTTATCATGCTGCGCGGTGATCATGCCGGCGATTGGCATGATTTTGACGGTGGCCAGGGCGGCGGGCCGCTTGCCACCTTGGCGCAAGGGACCGGCCTTGCCGATCGTGCACTATTCGCCCATGCGGCTGGCATCACTGGCTGGCAGGGAGAAGGCCCCAAGCGGCAGGAACCGCCAGCAGCGCCAAAGCCGGAACGCGATACATCGCTGGACATCGCCTTTATTCGCGACAACGCCGCACCCATCCAGGGCACGGCAGCGCAACGCTACCTTGAAGGGCGCGGCCTGATCATCCCGCCCGATGCGGATCTGCTGTTTCACCCTGACCTGACGCATTACGAAACCCGCACCGGCTATCCGGCCATGATCGGGCTCATTCGCAACATGGCCGGTGAAGTGGTGGCACTGCACCGGACCTATCTTGCGGAGGCTCAGGACAAGGTCAGCAAGGCGGCCATCGCCAAGCCGCGCATGATGATCGGCAAGACCGCCGGTGGCACAGTGCGGCTTGGCGCGATCACCGCACAAGGTTTGCTCGGCCTTTGCGAAGGTATCGAAACCGGCCTTGCCGTGATGCGCGCTTGCCCGACCTTGCCAGTCTGGGCAGCACTTTCCACCAGCGGCATGGAACAGGCGCAGCTGCCGCCCGAGGCAAGGCGCATTGTCATCCTCGCCGATCACGACCCCTCCGGCGCTGGGTTGCGTGCCGCGGAAGCCACCGCCGCCAAGCTGCAGCTTGAAGGGCGCGAGGTGCGCATTGCCATGCCGCGAACACCCGGCACGGATTTCAACGATATGCTGCTGCGTGAAGGTGGCCCCGCCATCGTCAAGCTGATCGAGGGTGCAATCAGCGGTCAGGACAACGCCAACGCGCAAGCCACGACCCAAGCACCAGAAACAGGTCGGCATTTGCCGATCGGCTTTGTTGAGCCTTCGCACCCTCTGCCGAGCATGAGTTCCATTGAAGGTAATCTGCGCCATGCAACGCGTCGCGCCTGGTCGCTGCTTATTGCCTCCAACCGGTCACCTTGGATTTTCCGCCTTGGCGGTCAACCGACTTGGGTTGTGCCCGATGATGAAGGACGCCCTGCTGCCGCGACAATCGACATCGAACGCATGCGCCACATGCTGGCCAATCTTGCTGACTGGCGGAAACCTTTGGGCAAGGGCGAATCAATCCCAACACCGCCGCCGTCCAACGTGATCAAATCGCTGCTGGCAACGCCCGATCCTGCCTTGCCCATTCTTGCCGGCATCGTCACCGCACCGGTATTCGGCCGCAACGGCTCCTTGCTGACCGAGCCCGGCTATCATCCGGATGCGCGGCTGCTCTATCACTCGCCGCCAGGGTTTTCGCTGCCACCCATCCCGGCCAAACCATCACCAGAGGAAATCGCCGCAGCGCGCAGCCTATTGCTGGATGAATTGCTCGGTGATTTTCCATTCACCGGAGAGGCGGAACGCGCGCATGCGCTCTGCCTGCTGCTGCTTGGCTTTGTGCGCCCCATGATCGAAGGGCCAACGCCACTGCATATGATCGAAAAGCCAACGCCCGGCACCGGTGCCACGCTGATGGTGGATGCCATTGCGACAGTCCTGACGGGCTCCAGCGCCTCCGTCATGACCGAGGGGCGCGACGATGATGAATGGCGCAAGCGCCTCACCGCGAAACTCCGGCAACTGCCAGTATTGCTGCTGATCGATAATCTGCGCCAGGAACTTGATAGCGCAGCCTTGGCCGCCGCATTGACCGCACCGGCCTGGGAGGATCGTATCCTTGGTGTCTCGGACATTATCCGGCTGCCCGTGCGCTGCACTTGGGTCGCTACCGGCAATAACCCAGCCGTCTCGCATGAAATCGCCCGCCGCCTGGTGCGCATCCGCCTCGACGCCCGCAGCGACCAGCCCTGGCGCCGTGAGGGCTTTCGCCACCCTGACCTGATGATCTGGGTGCGCGCCAATCGCGCACGGCTTGTGGCGGCTTGCCTGACCCTCTGCCAGGCCTGGGCCAGCGCCGGCAGGCCGCCCGCCGCGCGAAGCCTGGGCAGCTTTGAGACATGGAGCCAGACCTTGGGCGGCATCCTGCACGTCGCCGGTGTGCCTGGCTTTCTGGGCAACCTGGATGAGGTGATGGAGGCATCAGATAGCGAGGGCGGTAGCTGGCGCGCCTTTATCCAGCTTTGGTGGGACCGCTTCGGCAGCGCCGAGGTGAGCGTCAGTGATTTGATTGGCCACGCTCAGTCCGCCCAGGTCGGTTTGCCGGTTTCAGCCAAGACCGATCATGCGCTCAGCATCACGCTTGGGAAGGCTTTCCGGAAGCTGCGCGATCGTGCCTTCCGCACCAGCGAGCGCCTTGTTCACGTGCGTGCCGCCGGTCATGTGCACAATTCGCAGCGCTGGAAGCTCGAACCCGCCGCCGAAGTTCCCGAAAAGGGGGGAGTGAGGGGGGAGTGGGGGGAGTCGTGTTCCAACTCCCCCATACCCTATGTCATTTAAAACAAGCCGCTTGGGGGGAGTGGGGGGAGTGGGGGATGTTTTTTATACCCCACACACGCGCGCGCACACGCACATGATAAGGGGAATACGGAAAAACATCCCCCGCTCCCCCCACTCCCCCAAAGCTCAATAAATTCAGACACTTCGGAATGGGGGA
>JADCGF010000036.1 GCA_020249145.1 Roseomonas sp.
AGCCTGTCTGGCATGGAGAATGTGCTGGGCGGTGTGGGCGCGGATAGTCTGCTGGGCGATACGGCGGCCAATCAGCTGAGTGGCGGTGATGGCGCTGACACACTGGACGGTGGGCTTGGCAATGACAGCCTGGTAGGCGGCGCTGGCGTTGACCTTGTATCGTATGTTGGTGCGACTGGCGCGGTGACGATAAGCCTTGCTGCTGGTACGGCCATTGATGCTGCCGGCACTGATAGCCTGTCTGGCATGGAGAATGTGCTGGGCAGTAATCACGCGGATAGCCTGCTGGGTGATGCGGCGGCCAATCAACTGATTGGCGGTGATGGCGCTGACACGCTGGACGGTGGGCTTGGCAATGACAGCCTGATGGGTGGTACTGGGAGCGATGACTATCGTCTCAGTCGCGGCGGTGGCGCGGATCGTCTGGATAATGCAGGCGCCGATTACCTGATGGCAACAGATCGGCTCTTGCTTGGCAGCGATGTCGCAAGAAACCAAGTCTGGTTACAACGTTCTGGTAACGATCTGCTAGTTAGTATCATCGGTACCAGCGACAGCAGCCGTGTGCTTGGATGGTATAACTCTGGTACGACGTCACGGCTTGATAGCTTCGTCGCGGGTGACGGTCGCGTAATGACAGAGGTGCGTGTGGAGGCCCTAGTGCAGGCGATGGCGACCATGTCGCCGCCCCCTGCTGGTCAGACCAATCTAACCACTGAGCAGCAAACCTTGCTGAACACCGCCATCGCTGCGGCTTGGCAATGACGTTAGGCCATGCCGAAACAATGCAATTGCTAATCTTGCGATGTTCAGTACTGTTAAAGGCAGATGGAGACGGGCTGGGGGCGGAAGGTCAATGAATAGTGATAAGTATTCACGGTATTGTCCTTCTTTTGCCGGTCACTTTGTTTATGGAGCGGCCATTGATTGTGGTGTTATTAGGGAACTGAGGCCTCAGCGGATTAGGGTGATTAGCAGGTTGGCTGAACTCCGTGACTTGACTGCGTGACGCCACAAACACCCTCGCGCCCATCGACTGAGGATACCGGGCGCCAGCCCGGTTCCGGACTTAGCTGTCTCGCGCTTCTGCTGCGCTATCATGGCGAGCCTGCTGATGTGTCGAGCCTCGCGCATCGCTTTGCGCCGGATGTCGGTGAAATAGACACGATCAGCCTGCTGCGCGCGGCCAAGCAATCTGGCCTCAAGGCGCGACAGGTTGCTTCCGGCTGGGATCGCCTCAGCAAGATCGCTCTGCCCGCCATCGCCGCGGCGCGCGATGGTTCCTGGTTCATCATCGCCAAGGTCGAAGGCGACAAGGCGCTGCTGCACGACCCTGCCGCGGGCAGACCAGTCATGCTCGCACGGCCGGAACTTGAGGAACGCTGGACCGGCGTATTGATCCTTCTCGCCACGCGCGCCAGCATCGCGGGGGCACTGCGCAAATTCGACATTACCTGGTTCATCCCAAGCTTGGTGCGTTATCGCCAGCTTTTTGGCGAAGTGCTGCTGGCATCCTTCATCCTTCAACTCATCGGCCTGATCACGCCGCTATTCTTTCAGGTCATTGTGGACAAGGTGCTGGTCCATCGTGGCCTTTCAACGCTTGATGTGCTGCTGATCGGCCTGATCATCGCCACGTTCTTCGAAACAGCGCTAAGTGGGCTCCGCACCTATTTGCTCAGCCACACCACCAGCCGCGTTGATGTTGAACTTGGCGCACGGTTTTTCCAACATGCCATGAACCTGCCGCTGCCCTATTTCCAGGCGCGCCGCGTTGGTGACACGGTAGCGCGTGCGAGGGAATTGGAAAACGTCCGCCAATTCCTGACTGGCTCTGCGCTCACCTCTGGTCTCGATCTGCTGTTCGCGATTGTCTTTATCGGGATCATGTTGCTCTATAGCCCGATGTTGACGGCTATCGCCGTACTCACCATCCCGATCTATATCGCGATTTCTTTCTTGATCACGCCTATCCTCCGCCGCCGCCTGGACGAGAAATTTGATCGTGGCGCGGACAACCAGGCCTTTCTCACCGAAAGTGTCGGCGGCATTGAAACCATCAAGGCCATGGCCGTGGAACCGCGCATGCAGCGCCGCTGGGAAGAACAGATCGCCGGCTATGTGAATGCCAGCTTCCGTGTGGTGAACCTTGCCAATTGGGCGGGCCAGTCCGTGCAATTCGTGAATAAGCTCAGCATGGCCGTGATCCTTTGGATCGGCGCGCGCCAGGTGATGGACGGGCACCTCACGGTTGGTGAATTGGTCGCGGTCAATATGCTTGCCGGGCGGCTTGCCGCGCCGGTCCTGCGGCTTTCGCAACTTTGGCAGGAATTCCAGCAATTCCGTATCTCGATCGACCGCATGGGCGATATTCTGAACACACCAGCCGAACCCCAGGCGGGTAGTGGGCGGGGAGGGCTGCCCCTTATCCAAGGCCGCGTGACGCTGGAACATCTGTCCTTCCGCTACCGCCCCGATGCCGCACGCGTGCTGGAAGATGTCTCACTCGATATTCCCGCCGGTCAGATACTGGGCATTGTGGGCGCCTCTGGTTCTGGCAAAAGCACGCTGACGAAACTCATCCAACGGCTTTACGTGCCGGAATCCGGGCGCATCAGCGTGGATGGCGTGGATCTGGCCTTGGTGGACCCCGCTTCGCTGCGGCGGCAGGTGGGCGTGGTGCTGCAGGAAAGCGTGCTGTTCAACCGGACCCTGCGCGAGAATATCGCCCTCAGTGATCCCGGCCTTTCCATGGAAGCCGTAATCCAGGCCGCGCGCTTGGCGGGCGCGCATGACTTCATCACCGAATTGCCGCTGGGCTATGACACCATTGTCAGCGAAAGGGGCGGCACGCTTTCCGGCGGGCAAAGGCAGCGCATTGCCATCGCCCGCGCACTCATCACCAATCCGCGCATCTTGATTTTGGATGAGGCGACATCCGCGCTGGATTATGAAAGCGAACGCCTGGTGCAGGAAAACATGCGCGGCATTTGCCAAGGCCGCACGGTGATCATCATCGCCCACCGTCTGGCCGCCGTGCGGCAGGCGGACCGCATCATCACCGTTGAACGCGGCCGCATTGTGGAAGACGGCACGCATGATGAATTGCTGCGCCGGGGCGGGCGCTACGCCGCGCTCTGGCGGCATCAATTGGGGCTGGTGCAGGGATGAGGGCGCTGACAGTTTTTCGCGAAGCCGTGGCGCTGGAACGCCTGCGCCCCAAGGTGGCGCGCAATCGTTCCGAACTTGCCTTTCTGCCGGCAGCGTTGGAGGTGGTGGAAACCCCGCCCCACCCGGCCTCTCGCGCGCTGGCCTGGCTGCTGACGGCGCTGCTGGTGGTGGCGATCATCTGGGCCTGGCTTGGCTTTACGGATGTCACAGCGGTTGCGGAAGGCCGCACCATTGTCTCTGGCCGCAGCAAGGTGGTGCAGGCCGCCGAACCCGGCATTGTGCGCGCCATTCTGGTGCGGGACGGCGCGCAGGTGCGCGCGGGCGATGTGCTGATTGAACTGGACCTGACCACCACGGGGGCGGAGCGCGAAAAGCTGGCGCAGGAATTGATGTCTGCGCAGGTTTCCGTGGCGCGTCTGCGCGCCCTGCTGGCCGCACCCAAGGCCGCCGGAGCCCTTGCGGCCTTTGCCCCGCCTGCCGGTGCCGATGCCGCGCTGGTGCGCGTGACGCGGGATTTGCTGGAAAGCGAAGCGCTGGAACAGGAAGCGAAGCAAGCCCAGCTTGAAGACGAAATCCGCCGCAAGCAGGCCGAACGCGCGGCGGCTGAGGCGGTGATTTCTCGGCTGGATCAGGCCATACCATTGCTGGCGGAACGGGTGGTGGCGCGACAAACCCTGGCCAATCAGGGCTTTGGGTCCCGCCTGACTTTTCTGGAAGTGCAGCAGCAATTGGTGGAAAGCGAACAGGACCGGATCATCCAGCGCCACCGCGTGGCGGAGATTGAAGCCGCGACCCTATCGCTGGAAAGCCAAAGACGCAGCCTGGAGGCTGAATTCCGTCGCGGCAAGGCGAGCGAATTGGCCGAGACGGAACGGCGCGTTGTTTCGCTGCAGCAGGAAGTGATCAAGGCGGACCAGCGCCATTCCCTGCAAACCCTGACCGCGCCGATTGATGGCACGGTGCAGCAATTGGCGGTGAACACTCTGGGGGGAGTGGTGACGGCGGCGCAGAATTTGATGGTGGTGGTGCCGCTGGATGAGGGGCTTGAGATTGAGGCGATGATCGCGAACCGCGATATCGGCTTTGTGCGCCCCGGCCAATTGGCGCAGATCAAGATCGAGACTTTTACCTTTACGCGCTACGGGCTGGTGGAGGGGGAGGTTGTGCATGTTTCCAACGACGCGATCCAGGATGAAAAGAAGGGCTTGGTCTATGCCGCGCGCATTCGGCTGAAGCAGCATGTGATGCGGATTGATGGGCGGGAAGTGGCACTGGGGGCTGGGATGAATGCGACGGTGGAGATACTGACGGATAGGCGACGGGTGATTGAGTTTTTGCTTTCACCGCTGCTGCGGATGCGGCATGATGCTATGCGGGAGCGGTGAGGGTTGGGGAAATAAGATAATGATTTCCAGCAACGACGTTGCCATTCTTTGTGGCTGTTCGAAAAATTTGGATATCTTAGAATTTGAGATGGTCATACTCAGCGTAATCTGACCTCTTGCAGGAAAGCCTCAAAATGCGGGCGCCAGGCAGCAGGATTGCGGGTGAAACTTGAATGGCCATCTTCGCCATTGGCGGGCAGTTGGATAAACTTCCCGCGCCCGCCAGCAGCCACAAAGGCATCAAACCACGCTCTTGGCTGCGATGCTCCGAAATAGCGATCATTTTCCGAGTAAAGCCAAAGCGTTGGGATGCGCGTGCTGCGGCCATAATCGGCAAACATCGCGCGCAGCATATCAGGGCGACAGGGTTGCGCGGGATGGGTTTCCGGCCGACCACCTCCGCCGCCCGCGAAATTCACGGTGGCCACTAACCCCTCGGTTGGCCGGGTTGCCATGGTGATGGCGGTAGCGCCTCCAAAGGATTGCCCAACAATAAGGCCGCGCCCAGGGTCCACATAGGGCAGGCGCCGCGCATGGGAGATGACCTGAGTGGTAAGTTGTGCAGCAGCATCATAACCCGGCGGGTAACTCTTGATGTTACACGGCCCCGTATCTTCAAGGTCGGGGCCACCGGTGACCCCATATCCAATGCGTGTTGGCACAAAAACCGCGAAGCCGAGCGAGACAAAATATTGGCTATTCGCCGTGAAACGTGCTCTGCCCATGCCCGCGCGGTCCTCGGGCTTCGGCGCGCGGCCGTGCCCGAGCACCAGATAGGGGGAGCGTGGCCTGCGGGAATCCCTGAACACCGTGACGACCACTTCCTGCCGGACCTCACCCGCCGTTGCATGGCGGATGGCCACGGGAAGGTTGAACTGTTCCTCAATAACCTGTGCGCTTACGTTCTGGCCAATGGATAGGAACAGCAGTGCTGCAAGAAACCGAACAAGCATGAGGCGCCCTCGAGGCTAAGTTACTTTTGAGGGTCAATCATTCACTCATTCGGTTTCTATGGGCAAGCTGTTTTTGGTATGAAAGGCCTGCTCACGCGTGCGGCTCTCGCTCGCCGCCGATGCCTGGAGGGTCGAAGCGATCTGAAGCCTCCGTCAGAAGCTCATTGATGTGCTGCTGCAGGATGGTTTGCAGCAGATGGGGCTCGACGCCGAGTTCGGCGGCAATGACGCCCGCCACGCGCGCGGGCCAGTTCAGCAGCGCGTCGCGCATGGTGCTGGCGATTTCATCAATCGTCGCATTGGCAGTCGCGACATCGAGCAGCCGGCCCTTGCTTTCGTCGAGCGCCAGGCGCTGGGCTTCGACCTTCAGCGCAAGCTGCGCGACCTTAAGCCGGGCGAAGGGCGTGCCCTCGGCCGCCGCGCTGCCGCTGAGCGGGGAGCGCTGCGGGTCTGCGGTATCCAGCAGCCTCGAGCGTGTCTTGGCGATGTCCCATTGGCCATCCGGTTCGCGCGCGATGCGCCCGGAGCGTTCGGCCTTGTGCATGGTGGTATCGCTGACGCCAAGGCGTCGCGCGGCTTCACGCGTCGAGGTTGTCAGTTCAGTCATGGCGGCGACCTCCCGCCGCGCGTTGGTATGGAATCAGGATCGTCAGTGTGTGGCGCGGTGGCGCGCTGCGAGGAATGCGGAAAGGGCAGCCTGCCAGTCGGCGTCATGGGCAGCGCCGATGCGCCGGAGGGGTTCGAGCGTCACTTTCCTTCGGCTGTAGTAGTCGCCCTGCATGCGTGCCAGCCACCCGGAAAGCCCCTGCGCGGCGAGGGCATCGCCGGCGACGGTGATTTCCGCCTCGCTTGGTTCCGTGCGGCCCAAGGAAACGTGCCGCCCGTCGGCGCCAAGCACTATCCATCGGGTTTCAGTTTCTGCCTGCATCGTCACTCTCCGTCTTGCGTGACGGACGCTTCGCGCTGTGTTTCGCGCGAGCCAAGGCAATAAAGCGCCAGGGATCGCGATGATCCCTGGGCTTGGCAATCATTCATGCCGCTGTGGCTGCACAGCTTCATTCGGCTACGCGGTAGACGGTGTAGGAGCCCTTCGCACCCTGCTTATTCGGGCCGACTTGGCGAATGTGTTGAATGCCGCTGAGAAGTGACCCGGTTTGGGGTGAAGTTGCTGCTGAGATTTGACCCATGTTCGGACGCTAGCCTCGGCCCTTTGGGCGGGGGCAGCTGGAGTGTTGGACATGGC
>JADCGF010000037.1 GCA_020249145.1 Roseomonas sp.
ATCGGCTGGGCCGTCAGCGATCGCCTGAAACGCGATCTGGCGATCCGCGCGCTGAAAATGGCCATTGCGCTACGCTCCCAGCCGCGGGGCTGCATTTTCCATAGCGACCGTGGCAGCCAATACTGTTCGCACGATTACCAGAGAGTTCTGCGCGAACACGGGTTGCTGTCATCAATGAGTGGCAAGGGCAATTGTTATGACAATGCCGTTGTCCAGACATTCTTCAAAACCATCAAGGCCGAACTGGTTTGGCGCAGGACATGGGAAACCCGCCACCAAGCCGAAACCGGCATCTTTCAGTATATCAACGGCTTCTATAACCCGCGCCGAAGGCATTCAGCGTTGGGAGGCAAAAGCCCTCTGGCTTTCGAACGACAGGCAGCCTAAACGAGCAATCGGAGCGGCATGATTTCGCGACAAGACCAGCCGAGGCTGGAGAAGCTTACTTGCCGCACAGGGATCACGCTCAACGCTTGAAGGGCCGATGTGAGTCAGAATCAGAAAATCAGTGACACGCCAAGGGGGCAAGAATAAATCAGAGGTTCCTTAAATCTATACTTGCCTTCCTTGCCCGAGAAAAATAGAAAAACACTTAAATTCTAGAGGAAAATCCCATGTCCGAATCCAAGTCGGCCTCAAATATCCTGGCACTCACCGCGCAAATCGTCTCAGCGCATGTGGCGCATAATGCCGTTGCTGCTTCCGCCCTGCCTGGCTTGATCCAGGAAGTCCACCGGACATTGTCTGCCATTGAAAGCGCTCCTGCAATCGTATCGCAGCGCCCGGAACCAGCGGTACCCATCGCCAAATCATTTACGCAGGATTTCATCATCTGTCTGGAAGATGGCAGGCAGCTGAAAATGCTGAAGCGCCATCTGAAAACCGCCTATAACATGACGCCCGATCAATATCGCGAACGCTGGGGCTTGGCACAGGATTACCCCATGGTGGCGCCGCGATACGCCAAGCAGCGTTCCTCCCTGGCCAAGAAGATCGGCCTTGGCACCAAGTCCCGGAAACGCCGCGGCGCTGCTGCCTGACCGGCTGGTTTGGCGATCAAGCGATTTATCCTATAATCCTTTTTGCGGTTATTCACCCTGGGGATTTCCCGGAATGGGGCCGCCCTGGGACGGGATGCCGATGCCGATCAACAGAATCGAAGCGACATCGCCCGAAGCGGGCTTTGAGGAATTGCGCGCCGGCAATCTTGGCGTGCGCCTTGCGATGACCGCGGATGAGATAGATGCGGTGCAGGCGCTACGCTTTCGCGTTTTCTATCAGGAAATGGGCGCCCGCGCCGATGCGGCCACTGCTGCGAGCCACCGTGACCGCGATGATTTTGATGCCATCGCCGATCATTTGCTGGTGGTGGATCATGACCGCGGTGAAGGGCCGGAATCGGTTGTTGGCACCTATCGCCTGATCCGGCGGGGGGGCGCGGCAAAGCTCGGGCGCTGGTATTCGGAAAGCGAGTACGATGTCTCTCGCCTGGTGGCCTATCCGGCGCCGGTGCTGGAATTGGGACGGTCTTGCGTGGATGGGGCTTATCGCAGCCGAGGCACGCTGCAATTGCTGTGGGATGGCATCGCGGCCTATGTCTTCCGCAATGACATTGCGCTGATGTTCGGATGCGCTTCCCTGCCTGGTACTGATCTCGATCTGCTAGCGGATCAACTGACCTATCTGCATGCCTTCCATCTGGCGCCAGAAGAATTGCGCCCGCGCGCGCTGCCTGAACGCTTTGTCGAAATGCGTCGCAAGGACCCCGCCAGCATTGACAAGCGTGCCACGCTCGCGGCGCTGCCGCCCTTGGTGAAGGGTTATCTGCGGCTTGGTGGTTTTGTCGGCGATGGTGCGGTGCTGGATGAGCAGTTCAACACCACCGATGTTTCAGTGGTGGTGAAGACCGATCTCGTGACGCAGAAATACCTTAAGCATTACGAACGCAAGCACACCGACCGGTAAGCCGGTGGCGTGAGAGCCGGCTCTGCCCCGTGGATGACATACGGACTTATCCGTGTGATTGTCATAAAAGCTTCATAAAACTGCAATCCAAGAGTCTTGGGGCCTTTCTAGAAGCGTCGGACCGCCCAGCCGGAGCGGTTAGGTTCAGCAAACGGAGCATACCCGTGGATAGGCGATCCCTTCTTCTTGGCGCCAGCGCCGCCCTTACCCTTCCCGTTTTTGGTGCCAAGGCCCAAACGGCTCAGATCACGGGCGCGGGCGCTTCCTTCCCCAACCCGATTTATCAGAAGTGGGCAGAGGCCGTCCGCAACGCGATTGGCATTCAATTGAATTACCAATCCGTGGGTTCAGGCGCTGGCATCAACCAGATCCGCAACCGGACGGTTGATTTCGGTGCCACTGACGCGCCGCTGAATGCCCAGCAATTGACCGAGGCCAATCTGCTGCAATTCCCGACCGTGATGGGTTCCCTGGTCGCCATCGTGAATTTACCGGGCATCGCTGAAGATCAGCTTCGCCTGACCGGGCCGCTGCTGGCGGATATCTACCTCGGCAAGATTACGCGCTGGAATGACCCGCAAATCGTGGCCCTCAACCCCGGCGTGAGCCTGCCCAATCTGGCCATCGCGCCGGCCTATCGCGCTGATGGCTCGGGCACGACTTTTGTGTGGGTTTCCTACCTATCCGCGGTTTCCCCGGAATTCAGGGAAAAGGTTGGCGTGGGCACTTCGGTGCGCTTCCCTGCCGGCACCGGCGCGCGCGGCAATGAAGGTGTGGCGGGCACGGTGCGCAATGTCCGTGGCGCCATTGGCTATGTGGAAAACGCCTATGCCATCACCAATAAGCTGGTGACGACGCAGCTGCGCAACAATGCCGGCAATTTCGTGAAGCCCGACCACAAAGCCTTCGTGGCCGCTGCTTCTGCCGCGAATTGGAACGTGCCCGGCTTCGCCGCCAATGTGATTGACACGCCCGGCGCGGATTCCTGGCCGATTGTGGCGCCGACCTTCATTTTGCTGCCCACCAACCCGACCGATGCCACGCGGAGCGCCAATGTGCGCCGCTTCTTTGATTGGGCCTTCGCCAATGGCAGCAAGCTTGCCGAGGAGCTGGAATATATCCCGCTGCCGACATCCGTGCATGACGCGGTGCGCGCCGCATGGCGACAAGGCTTCGGCGCCTGAGGCACCAATTCCCCGCAGGCAGCGCTTGCCTGCGGGGGCTTTCTTCTCATCCCAAACCCCGGGGGTGACCCTTGCCTTCCGCATCCGCCACACTTCCCCACGCTACTCGCCGTCGCAGCAGCAGTTTTGGAGATAAGGTCTTCGCCCTGGCCTGTCAGGCTGCCGGCCTATTCGTGCTGATCCTGCTTGGCGCCCTGATCATTGAACTTTTCATCGCCGGCCTGCCGGCGTTTCGTGCTTTTGGCATCCCCTTCGTCACCTCCACGGATTGGGATCCGGTCAAGGAATTATTCGGTGCCGGTGTGTCCATTTATGGCACCATCGTGACTGCCATCCTGGCCATTTTCCTGGCCGTGCCGCTTGCCTTCGGCATCGCTTTTTTCCTGACTGAATTGGCACCACCCTGGATGCGCAGGCCTGTCGGTACGGCGGTGGAGCTTCTGGCCGCAGTGCCTTCCATCATTTACGGCATGTGGGGGTTTTTTGTTATTGCGCCGGCCTTCGCACAGCATGTGCAGCCACGCATCATTGATACGGTGGGGGAATTGCCGCTGATCGGCTTCCTGTTTCAGGGGCCGCCTTTCGGTACGGGGTTGTTCACTGCGGCCTTCATCCTGGCCATCATGGTGTTGCCCTTCATCGCCGCCACCATGCGCGATGTCTTTGAACAAGTCCCGCCCGTCTATAAGGAAAGCGCCTATGGTCTTGGCGCCACAACCTGGGAGGTGATGAAGGGTGTTGTCATTCCCTACACGCGAATTTCCGTGGTGGGCGGCATCATGCTTGGCCTTGGGCGCGCCCTGGGTGAGACCATGGCGGTGACCTTCGTGATCGGCAATGCGAACCGGATTTCAACCTCACTGTTCGGGCCGGGGAATACCATCGCCTCCCTCATCGCGCTGGAGTTTGGGGAGAGCGAAACCGGCAGCCTGAAGCTGGCATCCTTGCTGGCGCTCGGCTTCATCCTTTTCGTGCTTTCCTTCGCGGTATTGGCCACATCGCGCTATCTGCTGCGGTCGCGGCTGAAGGTCTGAACCATGTCGCTCGCCCTTTCCTTCATGTCCCATCCCGGCCCGCGCAAGGATGCCGCCACGGCCGCGCGGCTTGGCGCTTCGCGCAAGCGGGCGGATAGGATCATTCGCACGCTTTGCCTCGCGGCTACGGTGATTGGTCTGGTGCTTTTGGCCTCAATCCTGATCACGCTTTTTTATCGTGGTTTTGAGGCGATGTCGCTGCGCGTCTTCACCCATGTGACGGCGCCACCCGGTTCCGAAGGCGGCTTGCTGAACGCCATTGTGGGCAGCCTGATCCAATCCCTGATCGGCACCGCAATCGGCACGCCAATCGGCATGTTGGTGGGCACCTATTTGGCCGAATATGCCAAGGATTCCTGGTTGGGGAATGCGGTGCGGTTTGTCTCGGACATTCTGCTTTCCGCGCCGTCCATCCTGATTGGGTTGTTTGTCTATCAGATCCTGGTGTTGCCCTTTGGCGGATTTTCCGGCTGGGCCGGCATTGCCGCGCTTGCCATCATCGTTATCCCCATTGTCGTGCGCACCACGGAAGACATGCTGCAACTGATCCCCAATACGCTGCGTGAAGCGGTGGTGGGGCTTGGCGCGCCGAAGTGGAAGATGATTATCCTCATCTGCTGGCGCGCTGCCCTTGCCGGCATCATCACTGGCATCTTGCTGGCCGTTGCCCGCGTGGCGGGTGAAACCGCGCCGCTGCTGTTCACCTCGCTCGGCAATAACGCCTGGTCCACGGATTTGTCGAAGCCCATGTCGAGCCTGCCGGTGACCATCTATGCCTTCGCCGGTTCGCCCTTTGAGGATTGGATTGCGCTTGCCTGGGCCGGCGCGCTTCTGATCACGCTGGGCGTACTCAGCCTCAATATTCTGGCGCGCACATTGCTGCGCAGCCGCATCTGACCGGAAGGACGGAGAGAATGAGCCTTTCCACCCAAACGCAAAACCAAGGCGCCGGAACGACAAGCTTCGGCGGCATGCAGGCCCGGTCAGAAGCCGCGCTGAACACTGCGCGCGTGGCGATCAGCAATCTGGATTTCTTCTATGGCGACAACCGCGCGCTGAAGGAAATCAAGCTTGATCTGCCGGACAGGCAGGTCACCGGCATGATCGGACCTTCCGGCTGCGGCAAATCCACGCTGCTTCGCGTGCTGAACCGTATGTACAGCCTTTACCCTGGCCAGCGCGCGACAGGTGAGGTGATGATGGATGGCGAAAATATCATAGCCGATTCCACAGACCTCAACTCTCTCCGCGCGAAGGTGGGCATGGTGTTCCAGAAGCCCACCCCTTTCCCGATGACGATTTACGAAAACATCGCCTTCGGCATTCGCCTGCATGAGAAACTTTCCAAGTCCGAATTGGGTGAACGCATCGAATGGGCGCTGACGCGCGCCGCCATCTGGAATGAGGTGAAGGATAGGCTGGACCGTTCCGCGCTTGGCCTTTCTGGCGGGCAGCAGCAGCGGCTTTGCATCGCCCGCACCATCGCCGTACGGCCTGAGGTGATCCTGTTTGATGAACCCACCTCTGCCCTTGACCCCATCAGCACCTTGAAGATCGAGGAACTGATTGACGAATTGAAGCGCGACTTCACCATTGCCATCGTGACGCACAACATGCAGCAGGCGGCGCGTTGCGCGGATCAGGTGGCGTTCTTCTATCTGGGCGAATTGATTGAAGTGGCGCCGGCGGCACAATTATTCACCGCGCCCAAGCACCCGAAGACGCAAGAATACATCACCGGTCGGTTTGGCTGAGCCTGGCAGGAGAGCAACACATGCCCACAGAACACATCGTCCGCAGCTATGATGAGGATTTGCGCAAGCTGCGTGACATGATCGCGCGCATGGGCGGGCTGGTGGAACGGCAAGTGGCCGATGCCACCCGCGCCTTGGTGCGCCGCGATAGCGATTTGGCCGGCGAAGTGGTGCAGCGCGATCTCCAGATTGATCAGCTTGAACGTGAAATCGAAGGCTTTTGCGTCACGCTGCTCGCGCTACGCCAGCCCATGGCAGCGGATTTGCGCCTGATCATTGCCGGCATGAAGGTTTCCAATGATCTGGAACGCATCGGCGATTATTCCGCCAATGCCGCCAAGCGTTCCATCGTGCTGGCTTCCCTGCCGGGCCTTGGCAGCATGAATGGCTTTGAACGCATGGCGCATCTGGTGCAGGAGAATCTGAAAGCTGCCATGGATGCGCTGGTGCAGGGCGATGCCGAAGCCGCCGAACGCGTCTGGGCTGCGGATGAACCGGTGGATGAAATCTATAACGGCATCTTCCGTGAAATGCTGACGCATATGATGGAAGACCCGCGCAACATCACCGCCGCCACGCATCTATTGTTCATCGCGAAGAATCTGGAACGCATCGGCGATCACACCACGAACATCGCGGAACGCATTCATTTCGCCGTCCGCGGCGAAAACCTGCCGGAGGATCGGCCCAAGGGCGATACCTCGGCCTTTGCCGTCGTCCGCGCACCGGGAGCATAGGTATGGGCATGATGGCAGAAAACTACAGCAGCCTCGCCAAGCCCACGGTGCTGATCGTGGAAGATGAGGCACCCCTGCTGACCCTGTTGCGCTACAATCTGGAAAAGCAGGGTTTCCGCGTGGATGAAGCCGCAGATGGTCAGGAAGCGCTGCTCCGCGTGGCGGAAGCGCGGCCAGATATCATGTTGCTCGATTGGATGCTGCCATCGCTTTCGGGCATTGAGGTCTGCCGCCAGCTTCGTCGTCGCACCGAAACCCGGGATTTGCCCATCATCATGGTGACCGCGCGCACGGAAGACCAGGACGCGGTGCGCGCGCTGGATATCGGCGCCGATGATTACATCGCCAAACCCTTCGCGATGGAACACGTGATCGCGCGCATCCGCGCCCTGCTGCGCCGGTCAGGGCGCGTCGCGTCCAAGGGCTCGCTCAGCTATGCCGATCTTGCCATGGATCAGGATGCGCATCGTGTCACGCGCTCTGGCCGGCCCTTGCATCTGGGGCCAACGGAATACCGGCTACTGGAATTCTTCCTGCAACATCCGGGGCGCGTTTTTGCCCGCGAACAATTGCTGGATGCCGTGTGGGGCCGCGATATCCATGTGGAACCGCGCACGGTGGATGTGCATATCCGCCGGCTGCGCAAGGCGATCAACCAGGATGATGAGATTGACCTGATCCGCACCGTGCGTTCCGCCGGTTATGCGCTAGATTCAGACCCCGACAGGCTTGGCTGAACGCCACCTTGGCGCGCGCCGCCCAAACGCCTAATCACCGCCCTGCAAACGGATTGTGGGGAGTGCGATGCGCGTTCTGGTGGTGGGCGGCGGTGGCCGCGAACATGCGCTCTGCTGGGCCTTGGCGGCATCGCCGCTGCTGACCAAGCTGTTTTGCGCCCCAGGCAATGCCGGTATTTCCGAAGTGGCAGAATGTGTTGCGATCGGTGCCGAGGATATTCCCAGCCTAATCGCCTTCGCCAAGGACAAAGCCATTGATCTGGTGGTGGTCGGGCCGGAAGCGCCACTCACGCTCGGCCTTGCGGATGCCTGCGCCGCTGCGGGCCTGAAATGCTTCGGCCCTTCCGCCGCCGCCGCGCGGTTGGAAGGCAGCAAAACCTTCACCAAGGAAGTGGCGGATGCCGCCGGCGCGCCCACCGCCGCCTGGGCGCGCTTCACCGATGCCGCCGCCGCGCGCGCCTATATTCGCGAAAAGGGTGCGCCGATTGTGGTGAAGGCCGATGGGCTCGCCGCCGGCAAGGGTGTGGTGGTGGCCACGACCCTCAGTGAAGCCGAAGCTGCCATTGCCGATATCATGGAAGACCGCATCCATGGCGCGGCGGGGGCCTCTGTTGTCATTGAAGAATGCATGGTGGGTGAGGAAATCAGCTTCTTCGCGCTCTGTGATGGCGAAACCGCCTTGCCGCTGGGCGCGGCGCAGGATCATAAGCGCGTGGGGGATGGCGATATGGGCCCCAATACCGGCGGCATGGGCGCCTATTCGCCGCCGCCGATTTTCACCGATGCGCTGCAGCAAGATGTCATGGACCGTATCATCCGCCCGGTACTGGCCGAAATGGCGCGGCGCGGCGCGCCCTTCAAAGGGGTGCTTTTCGCCGGGCTGATGATCACGGCGGAAGGCCCGAAGCTGATTGAATTCAATGTGCGCTTTGGGGATCCGGAATGTCAGGTGCTGATGCTGCGCCTGAAATCTGATTTGTTGCCCGCCTTGCTCGCGGCGTGTGATGGCGAATTGGCGCGGTTTGATCTGCGCTGGGAAGCTTTGCATGCGCTATTGGTGGTGATGGCCGCGCGCGGCTATCCGGGCAGCTATGCCAAGGGTAGCGAAATCCGCGGCCTGGAAGCCGCCGGGCAGGTGCCCGACGTGCAGGTTTTCCATGCCGGCACAGCGCGGCGCGAAGATGGCGCGCTGATCGCCACTGGCGGGCGCGTTTTGGGCATTGCGGCCACCGGCAAGACGCTCAAGGAAGCGCGCGACGCCGCTTATGCCGCTGTGGACCTGCTCGATTGGTCGGGCGGGTTTTGTCGGCGAGATATTGGCTGGCGCGCGTTGACATGAGGCACTTGCCGACTCGGGGCGCTTCCGGCCATTGAGGGTTTGTGCTTAACCTCATTAAACTTTCCGTCGGGCCCAAGGATGTCGCAGCGCTCGCGGCCTTGCAGGCGGCCCGCCTGAAGCAGGATCCGCCCTTGCGCGCCTGGACGCGCATGTTCCCGAAGCGCATTGAGGAACTCTGCAATGGTGGCTCCATCTATTGGGTGATTGGCGGCTTCATTCGTGTGCGCCAGCGCATCTTGGAAATCCGTGAGGAGGAGTGGGATGACAAAACCCCCTGCGCGGCTTTGGTACTGGACCCGAATTTGGTGATGGTGGAAGCGCGGCCCATGAAGCCCTTCCAGGGCTGGCGTTATTTGAAGCCGGAAGAAGCGCCGGCGGATGTGAATCAGGCCCGCCCGCCAACACGCGGGCTTGAAGCCCTGCCGCCCAAGTTAAGGCGCGATTTGGCCGAGCTCTGCCTGATCTGAAGCGTCCCCGCTATTCTTGACAAAATTTAAGGTGCCGCTCACGGGGAAGAGAGGTCAAGCCTGCCACTTTGCCTATGTCGCGCGGCTCATTCCCGGCATGCCGCGCCGCAACTGGTCCGTCTTCGGGCGGTACCTTTGGGCTGGCTGGTTAAACCCAGCCGGCCCTATTTTTTTGCCGCTTCCGTCTCCAGCAGGGACAGCAAGCCTTCCAGCAATTGCGCAGGCGTAGGCGGGCAGCCGGGGATCAGCAAATCCACCGGCAGCACGGCTGAAATGCCGTTTTCCACCGCATAGGAACCCTTGAAGACGCCGCCATCCACGGCGCAATCGCCCGCTGCCACCACCCAGCGCGGTTCGGGCGTGCTGGCAAGCGCGCGTTCCAATGCTTCGCGCATGTTCAAACAAGCGGGACCCGTCACCAGCAACACATCGGCATGTTTGGGTGAGGCGACAAAGCGCAGCCCGAAGCGTTCCAGATCATAAACAACATTCTGCAACGCATTCACTTCCAGCTCGCAGCCATTGCAGGAACCGCTATCCACTTCCCGGATCGCGAGGCTACGGCCAAGCCGCGCTCGGCTTGTCGCGGCCAGCCTTTCGCCCAAAGCCTGGATGGTCTCCTGCGGCACCAGCGGCGCGTTATCCGTGAGGGGCTTTGCGAACAGCGCGCGGGCGAGCTTCGGCCACAGCATCACAAATCCACCCCGCTATAGGAACAATTGAAGGATTTATTGCACAAAGGGAAATCAGCGACGATATTGTTTTCAATCGCCGCCTCCAACAATGGCCATTGCAGCCAGGAAGGATCGCGCGGGAAGATGCCGCGGATCAGGCCACCATCATCAAGCGCAATCCAATGCAAGCATTCTCCGCGAAAGCCTTCAATCATCGCAAGCCCCTCGCCGGCGCGCACGGGTAAAGGTGCCATCAGTTCGCCCGCCGGCAGTTTGGCGAGCAATTGCCGCACAAGGGCGATGGATTGGCCGAGCTCCATCACACGAATACGCTGCCGCGCATCCACATCACCCGCTTCCAGCACCGGCACATCGAAGGCAAGCGTTGGATAGGGAAGGTTTTGCGGCAGGCGACGCGCATCAAAATCGCGGCCCGAAGCGCGGCCCACATGCCCGCCGGCGGCAAAGCCGCGCGCCAGATCGGGGCGCAAATATCCGGTTGTCACCACGCGATCCTGCAAGCTGGCATGTGCTTCATAAATCTGCTTGAGGCTCGGGATTTCCGCCTCCACCGCATCCAGTGAGGCCAAAATCGCTTCTGCTCCGCGCGGCGCGATATCGGGCGCGACACCGCCAGGTAGAACGCGGTCCATCATCAACCGATGGCCAAAAGCGGCGGCGATGGCGCGCAACACGCCTTCGCGCAGAAAACCGCAGCGCGCATGGGGGAAGGCGAAGGCTGCGTCATTACAGACAAAGCCCCAATCATTCAGGTGATTATGGATGCGTTCCAATTCCAGCATCAGCGCGCGCAAATGCAGCGCGCGTGGTGGCGGCGTCACGCTAACAGCCGCTTCCACCGCCGCCGAAAACGCCCAGGAATGCGCAACCGTTGTGTCACCTGAAAGCCGCGCCGCATAACGCACGGCAGCCCGGGGCGAGGTGCCCAACATCAGCGAAAGCGTACCCTTATGCTTATAGCCAAGGCGCTGTTCCAACCGCACGACCACTTCTCCCTGCACGGAAAAGCGAAAATGCCCGGGTTCGATCACGCCGGCATGAATAGGGCCAACAGGGATTTGGTGAATGCCTTCCCCTTCTACCGGCAGGAATTCGGGTTGCGGTGGCTCACCAGAAAAGGGAATGGGCTTGGCGGCGAGGGGATGGCGTAGCGGCCAGCGCCCATGATCCAGCCATGGGCGCAAATCCACAGCACCTTCGGCGCGGTGGCCCCATAATTCCAGGATCATGCGTTCAAAGCGCACCGCGCCGGGGCGCGCGGGGGAAAGCGCGGCGTAATTCCACCCTGCCGCCGGCGTTGAAGCCAGCACGGCTTCCGCGCTTGGTTCATGCAGGAAGCAGGCATGAACCTGCGTCGCATCCGCCCAAAGCCCAAGCAGCGCCAATGCCGGTTCCTGCTGCAAGGCCGCCGGCAATTGCCCCCACGCGGTGGGGGAGAGCAAAAACCGCTCATAAGGTTTTGCCCCTTGCGGATTACCGCTGCGGATCAGGCTGGAAGCCGGGCCCATCATCCGATCATCCCCGCCGCCGCCTTGAGGAAACTGCTGAATAGGGCTGGCATGGCAAGCCCCAGCAACAATGCCACCGCCAGATGCAGCCAAAGGGGCAAAAGCACCGCAAGCCCATGACCAGCAAGCGCCAGATCGGGCGTTGCGGACCCAAAACAAAGTGCTTGTAGCGTGTGGATCAGCGCGGTCATCGCCAGCACCAACCCAAGCGCTAGCGCCACAGAAAGCCAGGGCTGCGCGGCCATGGCGGCATTCAGCACGCCATATTCTGAAGCAAATAAAAGGAAGGGCGGCAGCCCGGCGATGGCGCCAATCGCCAACGCCAAACCCCAACCAAGCCAGGGATCACTTGCCACCAGCCCTGATATACCCGCGAGTTTCTGGCTGCCTTTTTGCTGCACCGCGCGGCCAATGCCAAAGAAGATCGCGCTTTTCACCAGTGAATGGCCGATCATGTGCAAAAGCCCCGCGAGCGTCGCCGCCGGACCACCAACACCAAACGCAAAAGCGGCAATACCCATATGTTCAATGGAACTCCAACCAAAAAATCGCCTTGCATCGCGCCGCCGCCAAAGTGCCAGCGATGCCAGCAGCACGGAAGCGAGCCCCAGCGCCATCAGGAAGGGTCCAACCGCCAGCGTATCCGGATGCGCGCCGACAATCGCCTTGGCGCGCAGAATGGCCAGCATGGCGGCATTCAGCAAAAGTCCCGATAGCACGGCGGAAATCGCAATCGGGCCTTCGGCATGCGCATCGGGCAGCCAGGAATGCAGCGGCACCAGGCCCGCCTTGGTGCCATAGCCCACCAATAGAAAAACGAAAGCCAGGTTCAGCGTATCCGCATCACACCGCGCAGCCACGCGCCGCAGCGCCGCCCAGGACAGCCCGCTTTCCGCATCCAGCAATGCTTGCGCGGCGGAATAGAGCAGGATGGTGCCAAACAGCGCCAGCGCAATGCCAAAGCCACAGAGCATGAAGAATTTCCAGGCCGCTTCCATCGCCGCCGGCGTGCGATGAACCGCCACCATCAGCACGCTGGCAAGTGTGGCGATTTCAATCGCCACCCACAGCACGCCAAGATTATCCGAAAGCAGCGCGAGGTATTGCGCGCCGAGAAACACCTGGAAGGCGCCGTGATAGGCCCGGATGCGCCAGTGATCAAAACCCTCCGCCGCCAGCGTGGCCGCCGAAAAAATCGAAGTGGTCAAAGCAACAAAAGAAGCGAGCAATAGAAAGGGCAGGTTCAGCGCATCAATCCGCGTCCAGCCCTGTTCGCCATGCGGCACCGTAAACAGCGCAATCGCCAGCAGGAAGGAAATCGCCGCGCAGCCGATATTCATCGCCGCCGCAGCCCGCAACCTTGGCAAGGCCAACAACAAAAGTGCGCCCGCCCAGGGGAAAAACACCATGATCCAGGGCAGCGGCATCATTCGCCTTCCCCCCTGTGAGTATCCAGGCTTTCCGTATCCAGGCTTTGGAAGCTTTCGCCCATTTGCAGTGCAAAGACGCCGGCAATCACGGCGAGCATCAAAACCAGCGCAGCGGTGGAAAGCTCCATCACCAGCGGCATGCCGGCGACACCCACCGCTGCCAGGATCAGGCCATTTTCCAGACTGAGCAGCCCAATCACCTGGCTGATCAGATTGCGCCGCGTGATCATCATCAGGCCGCCCAACAGCACCACGGAAAGCGCGAGTGCCAAATCCTCCCGCGCCAGGGCGCGTTGCCCCGCCGTGGCGGGAAGCACCACCAGAAGCGCGAAGCCCGCCAAAGCGACACCGGCAATCATTGAAGCACCAATGCCAAGCGCGGGATCAACGCCGCGCTGCAAATTAAAGCGCCGCACCAGCCGGTGCAGCGCATAGGGGATCAGTACGGCCTTGGCGCCAAAAGCAATTGCCGCCGTCACATAAAGCCCCGTGGCACCCTGCACATAGCCCTGCCAGGCAGCAGCCAGCGCCAACAGCGCGCCCTGTGTTGCAAAGGCATTGATCACCGCCGAAATGCGCCGCTGATAGAGCAACACAAAGGACAGCAGCAGCACCGCCCCACCCAGCAAATGCGCCAGATCATAGGGAAGCTGCCCGAAGCTCATGACAGCCCTGTCGAGACAAAAAGGAACACCGCGCCCAACAAGCCCAGCAGCAGCGCCGCGCCCAGGAATTCCGGCACGCGAAAGACGCGCATCTTGGCGATCGCGCTTTCAAACACCGCCAGCGCAAAGGCAAGTGCGGCCATTTTCGCGATGAACACCAGCAAACCGATCACCCAGGCAATGGGCCCCGCCCCCGGCGCCGCCATGCCAAAGGGCAGAAACACCGCCGCCAATAACGCAAGCCACAGCGTCAGGCGCAAGGATGCCTGGAAATCCCAGAGTGCCAAATGCCGGCCAGAGGCTTCCAGAATCATGGCCTCATGCACCATGGTCAATTCCAGATGCGTCGCGGGATTATCCACCGGGATACGCGCGTTTTCGGCCACCGCCACCGCCAATAGCGCCACCGCCGCGAAGCCAAGCGACACGCGCAGCCCAAGCGCGCCTTCCTGGAAAATGCCGATGATCACATCAAGATTCGTGGTGCCGGCCAGGATGGCGAAGATCAGCGCAGCCAAGACCAAGACAGGTTCCGCGAGCGCGGCAAAGGTCATCTCACGGGTCGCGCCAATACCGCCAAAGGCCGTGCCCACATCCATCCCCGCCAGCGCCATGGCAAAACGCGATAGCGCCAAAAGCCCTGCAATCAGCAGCAGATCCGCGAAAGGCGCCAGCACCATGCCGCGCGCAAAACTCGGCACCAGCGCTGCCGCCAATACAGCAGCGGCGAGCGCCACATAAGGCGCAGCGCGCGAAATAGCGGAGGCGTTTTCCGCAAGCACTGGGCGCTTCCGCAACAACTTCAGCAAGTCGCGCCAAGGCTGCAGGGGGTGCGGCCCGCGTCGCCCCATCAGCCGCGCCTTCAACCAGCGCACGCATCCCGTCAACACCGGCGCCAGCGCCAGGATCAGCGCCAAATGCAAAACCTGCGTGACAAGACTGATGAGGGTATCTGCAAAACCGCCACTCATTGCCGCGCCCCCCGGCCAGGGTTGCGCGTCGTAAGTTCGCAGAGGGTCGTCGTAGGTCGCCTTGGGGTTATTCCCCGTGCCTGAGATTGGCGCCCGCGCCAAGCCTTCCGGGCGCGAACGGTATCCTGCGGCGCGGCCTTGTCAGCCTGTGACCTTGTCTTAACGCGAAGGCGCTTGAACCTCGGCGCCAGGGCTTCCTGCCGCCTTGATGCGTCAATCCCGCCGCTGTAGCCATATGGCAGCGGCGAAGAAAGAAGCCACGCCTGATCCACATCCGCTGCTCGGAAGGTCTTGCTCATCACCGATAGTGAATCAGAAATAGAGCAGGCCGGCCAGCAAATTCTCGGGCAGGCTTCTGGTTCCTATGCCTGCCAAAGCATTCTCAATTCGTGTCGAATAGCTTAGCGGCTCGGAGAATGCGATCAAGGAAAGGTTTTGATCGGTTCCCATGAACCAACGTGCATGGGAGATCGTCCAGATCAAGACTCTCGACCTCATGAACCCATCAGATCGAATATTGCCCCGAAACAACAAAAGGGCGGGAAACCCGCCCTTGCCGCGATAACCCAAAGGGTCTCTCGCGCCGGCAGTCTATTTGATCTTGGCTTCGCGGAACACCACGTGCTTGCGCGCCACCGGATCATACTTCTTCTTTTCCATTTTGCCGGTCATGTTCCGGGTATTCTTCTTCGTCACATAGAAATAGCCCGTCTCCGCGCTGCTCACGAGGCGAATGAGGATTGTGTTCGATTTGGCCATGGTCAACAACTCCACCCCGCCGGCCAATGGGCCGGTAGATTCCTTACGCCCTTCCTAAGCATGCCGAAGTTTTCGTCAAGGGGAAAAGAATGCTGGCCCCGATCTCAGCGCATCAGCGCCGCTTGATAGGCCGCTGCATCCAAAACCAGCGCCTGGGCGAAATCCGCATCCCGCTCAATCCCATCTAGCCCGGGGCAAGTCTCCCGCAGCACGCTGGCCTCAAGGGCCGAAACCGGCGCGCGGAGCGCGCGCAGCCGCGCCAGCACCGCGCCCATAGGTTGCTGCCCGGCGCGTAAGGCTGCCAGGGCGGTCGCCGCGGCCTCATCCCCGCCCGCGGTGCAAAGCGCCGGCAAAAGCCCCGTCCCCTGCAAGGGCCAGCCAGAAGGCATGATGATGCGCGACCAGCTCAGCTGCAATTCGCCACCATTGGGCAAGGGCAGCAGAATTTGCACCAAGCCCTTGCCTTGGGTGCCGGTGCCGAGCACTGCCGCCCGGCCGCGCTCCGCCAATGCCGCCGCCAGGATTTCCGCCGCCGAGGCGGTACGCCCATCCACCATCACGACAATCGGCAACCCCTGGGAAAGATCACTTGCCGAGGCGGCGTAGCGCCGATTGGCCTCCGAATGGCGTCCGGCAGTGTTCACAATCTCCCCGCCATCCAGGAAGATATCCGCCACCGCAACGGCTTGGGTCAGGACGCCGCCACGATTACCGCGCAAATCCAAGACCAATGCTCGCGGCGGGTTGGTGCCGGCGAAAGCGGCCTCGACAAAGCCAGTCACCTGGGCCGAGGTCAGCGCGGTAAAGCCTGAGACACGCAAATGCAGCACGCCATCGCGGCTTGCCGCCGTGACGGTTTCCACGCGCAACGCCACGCGGCGGAGCGTCACATTCCGCCGGCGCCCGGCTCGCTGTGTCACCAGCGTTACCTCGGTCTCAGGCGCACCTTCCAGCAACAATTCGGCACCAGGCAGGTCATTGGCAAGGACCATTTCATCATCAACGGTCAACAGCCGATCACCCACACGAATTCCTGCCGCAGCCGCCGGGCTGTCGCGCGTGACGGCGGCCACCAGCACCTGGCCACGCTGCGCTGCAAGCCTAAGGCCGACACCGCCCTGCCCAAGCCGCCTTTCGCGCGCAAACTGTGCCTCTTCCGGCGTCACATAGCGGCTGAAAGGGTCAAGATGGCCGAAAATTGCCGAAAAGCCGGCGCGCAGCAGCCTATCCCGGCCCTGATCGCGAATAGCGGATGAGGCCGCCCAAGCCGCTTCCTGGAATGGCATCAGCGCTTCGGCGGCGGTCATGCCAATGGCGTCCGGCTTGCCGCGCGTGGAATCACTCGGCAGCACGCGGCTGATCAGCACCCGGCGCGCCCTTATCAGGCGCAATTCGCGCCCCTGTCGTTCTACCCGGAGGCTTGGATCATGCGCCGTAAATCCCGCGAGGCCCCAGGTGATCAGATCACTTGGCAGCGCGCGTTCCATATGCCGGTCCAGAATGGCGGCGAAGCCGACGGCGAAGACTTCCCGCATTTCCTCACGCGGGAAGGGGGCGATGGCTTCATGCACCCCGGCGCGCGGGGCTTCCTGCGCCAAGGCCGCCCCCAAGGGCAGGGCGGCAGCAAACAGCAGGATCAGAAAAGCAAGTGAAGCAAAAATGTGCGCGCGTGCACTCAGCGCCGCCCACGCCGTGGTGGCACCGGGCGCCCGTTGCGCTTCGGCACACCTTGCATGATATGAAACACCATCCCGCCCGTACGCGCGGTGGCTTCCTTCAGGCGCACTTCCACTGCCTGACCCAGCGTGAAGGTCAAGCCTGTCCTGCGACCAGCCAGGCGCTGCGTGGCTTCGTCCTGATCCCATCTATCATCCGGCAATGAGCCAAGCGGTACGATTCCGCTCGCGCCATTCTCCTCCAAAGTGACAAACAGGCCGAAGCGTGTCACCCCCGAAATACGCGCGGCGAATAAATTTCCCACGCGCTCTGACATATATGCCGCAAGGTAGCGATCAACCGCATCGCGTTCGGCTGCCGCCGCGCGCCGTTCGGTTGCGGTGATGTGTTCACCCGTTTCCAAAAACCGCGCCGCTTCCAATTCCGCCAAGCCATCACTGCCAAGCTTCAAGCCACGGATCAGCGCGCGATGCACGAGCAAATCCGCATAGCGCCGAATGGGAGAGGTGAAATGCGCATAACGCGCCAAGGCCAGGCCGAAATGCCCGAGATTATCCGGCGCATAAGCCGCCTGGGATTGGCTGCGCAGCACGGTTTCATGCACCAACCGTTCCTGAGGGCTTTCCTTCACCTGCGCCAGCAAGGCCGCGAAATCGCGCGGATGCAGCCGATCCCCGGGCGGCAACGACAGTCCCATGCTGCGCAGAAATTGCCTGAGCCCTTCCAGCTTCAACTCCGAAGGCCGGTCATGCACGCGATACATGCAGGGCTGGATCAGCCGTTCGAGTTCCTCCGCGGCGCAGACATTGGCGGCGACCATGAATTCTTCGATCAGCCGATGGGAATCGAGCCTGGCGCGTGGCACCACGGCGGTGACGCGCCCTTTGTCATCCAGCAGCACGCGCCGTTCCGGCAGATCGAGATCAAGCGTGCCGCGTGCTTCGCGTGCGGCCAGCAGGGCGCGGAAGGCGCCGTACAGGCTTGCCATATGGCCGGGCGCCAATCCTTCCGGTTCTGCCCCTGCCTCAAAGCTCGCTTGCGCCTGTTCGTAAGTAAGGCGCGCGGCGGAACGCATGATGCCGCGGCCGAAGCGATGGCCGGACTTCCGTCCCGCGCCATCAAAGCGCATTTCAACGAAAAGGCAGCCGCGATCCTCATTCGGACGCAGGCTGCACCAGCCATTGGAAAGGGCTTCCGGCAGCATGGGCACGACGCGATCGGGGAAATAGACCGAATTGCCCCGCGCCCAGGCTTCGCGGTCCAAATGGCTATCGGGGCCGACATAATGCGCCACATCAGCGATGGCGACGGTGACTTTCCAGCCGGCGCCATCGGGTTCGGCATGTACGGCATCATCGAAATCCCGCGCATCATCGCCATCAATCGTCACCAGCGGCAGATCGCGCAAATCAACCCGCCCACGTGCAGTCACACCCTTCGCGGCTTCGGCTTCGCGCAAGGCTTCCGCCGGAAAGACATCCGGGATGCCATGGGCATGGATGCAGATCAGGGAGACCGAACGCGGTTCGCCCATGACGCCGAGGCTTTCGACAATCCGCGCGGGCTTTGGGCCGAAATGCCGCGTGGCGGGTAAGGGCTCAGCCAGCACAATATCGCCCGGCTTGGCGCCACCCGTTTCACCAGACGGGACCATCCATTCGCCCTTCTGGCGCCGATCCGTCGGGATGATCCGCCCTTCCTCATAAACGCCAAGGATGCGCGCCGGTGCACCGCCCGCGATGCGCTTGAAAGTGCGGCCTTCATATTTACCGGCACCGATGGGCTTGAGGCGTGCGAGTACCCTTTCCCCAACCGCCAGCGCCGGGCGGCCTTTGCCTTCCGGGCGCATATAGATGATCGGCGGGCGGCCTTCGCCCTGCCATTGCAGCGGGCGCGCGATGGGGTCTCCATCCGGGTCCGTGCCGGTCACTTCCACCGGTGCCATATCGGGCAGCCGCCCCGGCGCGATGATGGCGCGCTTGCCGGCAGGGCTTGCGCCGCCTTCTTCGGCCAATTCGCGCATCATGTGGCGGAGTGCCGGGCGCTGATCCGTACTCAGCCCAAAAGCGCGGGCGATTTCGGATTTCGTCACGCGGCCTTTGGCTTCCGCCAGAAATCCGCGCAGCGAGGCCTTGGAAGGAAGCTCCCCTGTCGTCGGAGCCGCTTGGAGCGCCGTGCCGCGACGTTTCGCACTCGCCGCCGGGCCGGAAGCGGCGCGGGATCGGGCCTTATGGCCTTTCACCGGCGGGCCGCGGCGGGGCATTTCAGCGGCTACTCTTGCGGGCGGCGGGCTTGGCTTTGGCCTTGGCCGCAGGCTTGGCCTTGGCGGGCGCGGCCCTCGGCTTGGCGGCGGTGGCGGCTTTTGGCTTCGCGGCGGGCTTGGCTTTCACCGGGGCGGCCTTGGCCTTGGCAGCAGGTTTGGCCTTGGCCACGGGCTTGGTCGGCGCCGCGCTGGCCGCAGCCTTGCGCGCACCACCCTTGGCGCCCTTGCGGGCTGCGGCACCGCGCGCCTTCATCTCCTTGCCCTTTTCGGCAAGTAGCGTGACCATATCGGCAAGCTGTGCGTCTTCCATCGCCAGATCACGCGGCAGATTGGCAACAGTCCGCCCATGCTGCGCGTAGGGCCCGAAGCGGCCCTTGCGCACCACCACCATCTCCCCGTCCTTGGGGTGAGGGCCCAATTCACGGATGCGCGACCGCGCATCGGCCAGAAGGGCAATGGCGCGATTGAGGCCAACCGTCAGCACATCATCATCCTTGTCCAAGGATTTGAAGATGCTGCCACAGCGAACATAGGCGCCGAAACGCCCAAGCCCCGCCGTGATTTCCTCCTGACTTTCGGGATCAATGCCAATCACGCGCGGCAGGGAGAGCAACCCAAGGGCCGCTTCCAGCGTCATGCCATCCGGGTTCTGCCCTGCAGCCAGGCTCGCGCGGCGCGGCTTGGTGGGCTTGCCCTTGGCATCGGTGCCGGGCTCACCAAGCTGCACATAAACGCCGTAGGGACCGCGCCGCATGGTCACGGCTTGGCCAGTCGCGGGGTCCTTGCCCAATTCGCGATCCGCGCTGGCACCTTCGCCATCGGCAGACCCAACGCCGAAGGGGCGCGTGTAACGGCATTCAGGGTAGTTGGAGCACCCGATAAAGGCGCCGCCGCGCCCGAGCCGCAAGCCAAGCCGCCCTGCCGAGCAACTCGGGCAACTGCGCGGGTCCGTGCCATCGCCGCGCGCGGGGAAGATATGCGGGCCCAAATCCTCATCCAGCGCGTCAATCACGTCGCGCACTTTCAGATCCTTGGTCGCTTCCACCGCGCGGGAGAATTCATCCCAGAAAACATGCATCACCGCGCGCCATTCGGCACGACCACCGGAGATTTCATCGAGCTTTTCCTCCATGGAGGAGGTGAAGCCGGTATCCACATATTTCTCGAAAAACCGTACCAGGAATGTGGTGACCATCCGCCCCAAATCCTGCGCAACAAAACGCCGCTTTTCGAGCGTGACATATTTCAAATCCTGCAAGCGTTGCAGGATGGAGGCATAGGTGGAAGGCCGGCCAATGCCCAATTCTTCCAGTCGCTTCACCAATGACGCTTCGGAATAACGCGGTGGAGGCTGGGTGAAATGCTGGCTTGCGGCGATGTCGCCGCGCTTCAGCGCTTCCTTCTCCCGCATCGGGGGCAGGATGCGGCTTTCATCATCCTCGGCGGGTGCGCTGCCGGGCGCGATGCCGGCACGCGCATCGGCGGCGCGGTCATCCTCATCTTCACGATAGACCTTCAGGAAACCATCAAAGGCAATCACGGAACCGGTGGCGCGGAATTGCGCGCGGCCATCCTTGGCGGTGATATCCACCGCCGTTTGATCCATCTCGGCGGACGCCATTTGCGAAGCAACCGCGCGCTTCCAGATCAGGTCATAAAGCCTGGCCTGCGCGCCTTCCAATTCGCCGCCCATCGTCTCGGGGCTGCGCGTTACGTCCGTGGGGCGGATCGCCTCATGCGCTTCCTGCGCGTTCTTCGCCTTGGAGGCATATTCGCGCGGCGCGGCGGGCATGTAATTCGGCCCGAAGGCGCTTTTCACATGATCACGAATGGCAGCAATGGCTTCGCGCGCCATGGTCACACCATCCGTCCGCATATAGGTGATGTGGCCGCCTTCATACAAAGCCTGCGCCGTGCGCATGGTTTGCTGCGCGCCCATGCCAAGCTTGCGCGACGCTTCCATCTGCAGCGTGGAGGTCATGAAGGGCGGCGGAGGGTTCCGCCGCACGCGGCGCTTTTCGACCGACGCCACACTATAGCTGCCGCCTTCGGCCAGCTTCTTCGCCCGCATCGCCGCCGCTTCATCCGGCAGATCGAATTGTTCCAGCTTGCGGCCTTCAAGATGCGTGAGCCGCGCGGTGAAGGGCGCGCCCGCCGCCGTGGTGAAGCGGCCTTCAATCGTCCAATATTCCCGCGCGCGGAAGGCTTCGATTTCCGCTTCACGTTCGCAAATCAGGCGCAGCGCCACGGATTGCACACGCCCCGCGGAACGCGAACCAGGCAGCTTCCGCCACAGCACCGGCGAAAGCGTATAGCCCACCAGATAATCCAGCGCGCGCCGCGCCAGATAGGCTTCGATCAGCGGCTGATCCAAATCACGCGGATGCGCCACCGCATATTGTACAGCGCGTTTGGTGATTTCATTGAAGGTGATGCGCTGAACATGCTTGCCCTTCAGCGCCCCGCGCTCGGCCAGCATATCCTTCACATGCCAGGAAATCGCTTCCCCTTCGCGGTCCGGGTCGGTTGCCAGATACAATCGCTTGGCGCCCTTCAGCGCAGCCGCAATGCGGCCCACTTGCTGTTCGCCGCGCGGGTCCTTGCCCCAGAGCATGGCGAAATCCTGATCGGGCAGGACCGCGCCATCCTTTTCTTCCAGATCGCGGACATGGCCATAGGAGGCCAAAACCGTGAAATCCCGGCCCAAATATTTTTCAATCGTCTTCGCCTTGGCCGGCGATTCCACAACGACAACGTCGCTCATGCTTTCCCGATTCACCCTCGCCCGGATAGCGCTACCCGATGGCCGGGCAGCATATCCACCCGGCCTTCCAGTTCCAGATCAGCAAGCGCCGCCTGGAGCGCGGGGGGTGAGAGGTGACAGCGCCGGAGAAGATCGTCAACAGATATCGGTGCCATTCCAATTAAATCAATGAGTTGACCATATTCGCCGGGGGTGGCTTCCGGGGCCACATCCTCAGGGCTCGGAATTTCCGGGGTATGGGACAGGGCAAAAAGCGGGGTGTCGTTCGGCGCTTCGGGCAGATGCGCCAGCACATCGGCGGCTGATTCAACCAAATGCGCGCCCTGTCGGATAAGGTCATTGGCGCCGCGGCTGCGCGGGTCAAGCGGGCTGCCGGGGATGGCAAAGACCTCTCGCCCCGCTTCCAAGGCAAGGCGGGCGGTGATGAGCGTGCCGGAGCGTTCGGCGGCTTCCACCACCAGGACGCCAAGCGAAAGCCCGGCCACGATGCGGTTGCGCTTGGGGAAATGCCGCGCCAAAGGCGCGGTCCCCAACGCATGTTCCGCGACCACAGCGCCTTCACGGCCAATCCGCGCCTGCAGCGCGGCGTTTTCCGGCGGATAGGCAACATCCAAGCCGCCTGGCAGCACAGCCAGCGTCCGCCCGACGCGCAAAGCGCCCTGATGTGCCGCCGCATCCACCCCGCGCGCCAGGCCCGAGATCACCAGCACCCCGGCGTCGGTCAGTGCCTCCGCAATGTCTTCCGCAATGCGCCGCCCGGCGGCTGAAGCATTGCGCGCGCCCACAATGGCGAAGCTTGGCACCTGCGCCAGCAAAGCGGCATCGCCCTGCACCGCGAGCATGGCCGGCGCATCCGCCAGCAAAGCAAGCAAGGGCGGGTAGTGGGGATCACCCCAAAAGATGAACCGTGCTCCAAGCTTCGCCATGGCATCGGCTTCCCGCCGTGCGTCATCCGCGCTTGGAATGCGCGCCGGGGCTTCGCGCTTCGCCAGCAGTCGGGGCAAAGCCTCCAGCGCCGCCGCCCCGCTGCCATGCCGGGCAAGCAGGCGGCGAAAGCCCATGGGGCCAATGCCCTCGGTCTGGGCAATGCGCCATAGGGCGAGGCTTTCGGCGGGGCTGGGCGCGGCTACAGACATAGGCGAAATTCTATGCCATAATTCAACCTATACGGGAAATACCAAATCGTATTTCTATTTGGCGGTTTTACCGATGCGCGGTTCGGTCCCGGCCAGCAGGCGGCGGATATTCGCCTCATGCCGCCAGAACACCAGAATGGCGATGAGCAGCGCCATCAGCGCGTGATCCTGATAGAACAGCAAAAGCGCCAGCAAGGATGCGGCGGCTTAAAAAGGTCGCGCCGGAATTAGCGAAGAGTCGCAAGAAGTGCGTAACGGCAATTCGGAGGCATACCTCACTAGAATTCAAGGCGCGTCCACGCCGAATGGGAGTTCTTCGTAGAGAGACGGAAGCCGACTTTCGACGAGTGCGCGTAAATCAGCGTCAGTTTCCATCGCTGCGAAGAAGCCCATTATTGCCCTCGCAAGATCTTGGATAAGCATCTCAACGCTGATCAGAACGACGCGGGGCGAAACGCTGGGATCGAATGCGTGCGGCCCATTATCTAAATACCTAAACACCGGGACCGATACATCTTCTTTATGAATTCTAGCCTCTGCGCTAAACGCATGCAACAGGCTGCAGCGGGCAGCATATACGTCGAGCCCACGATACTGATACGTATGGGACTGGGCTGTTTTCAAATAAGTGTCAACCCAAACGATGAAATCGCGCTTGCCCTGTGTTGTCTGGCCCATAGGCATCGAGAGGAAAGCCATAGTGTCGATACAAACATAAATCATTGTCACTGATGATATAGTAGCACCCGCATCTTTGCATCGGGTGATTTCTTCCAAAAGATACCTTGTTAGTTTCGGTAGCGCCGTAGAAATTTTCATTCTTTGCTAGTTTTCTCATAAAAAAATTAAAAGAAAAGCCCTGCCGTGCTAGAGCTCGTTACCACTAGAGCGAACAGCTCGCTCTTTCTTGGTTTACAGCTCTGCCGCCCCTGTAATGCAGCTGGAGAGTGAATTTCAAGAGCTCTCGATAATAATTTTAGCACCTCTCTGATGATCGCCTTGCAGCTCAGAAATGGCAAAGGCTGACCCCCGAACCTGAACGCCTGGTCGTGCAGCCTCTTCCAGGCTGGCGCTTCGCCAGCAGGCGGGGCAAGGCATCCAGCGCCGCCGCCCCGCTGTCATGCCAGGCGAGCAGGCGGCGAAAGCCCATCGGGCCAATGCCCTCGGTCTGGGCGATGCGCCATAGGGCGAGGCTTTCGGCGGGGCCGGGGGTTCCATCGGGCATAGGCGAAACCCTATGCCATAATTCAACCTATGCGGGAAATACTAAATCACATTTCTATTTGGTGGTCTTGCCGATGCGTGGTTCCGTCCCCGCCAATAGGCGGCGGATATTCGCCTCATGCCGCCAAAACACCAGCACGGCGATCAGCAAGGCCATCAGCGCGTGATCCGCGCTGGACAGGACCAGGGCGAAAAGCGGTGCCGCCGCAAAAGCCGTGAGCGCCGCAGCGGATGACATTTTCAGGAGTTTCGCCGCCACCAACCAAAGGGCACAGCAGGCAAGCCCAACCGGCCAGGCAGCGGCCAGCAGCACGCCAAGCCCGGTCGCGACACCCTTGCCACCGCGAAAGCCAAGCCAGACCGGGAAAAGATGGCCCAGCACCGCCGCCGTGCCCACGACCACATCCTGATCGCCCAGGAATTGCCGCGCGAGCAGCATCGCTACCGCGCCCTTCAGCCCATCCAGGATCAGCGTCGCCGCCGCCAGCCCCTTGCGCCCCGTGCGCAGCACATTGGTCGCGCCGATATTGCCGGAACCGACCTGGCGGATATCGCCAAGCCCGGCTGCCTTGGTCAGCAACAAGCCAAAGGGCACCGAGCCGATCAAATAGCCGCCGACCAGCGCAATCAGAAACGCGATGCTATCCGCATGTTCCGCCATGGTTCAGCCGCCGAAAACGCGCCGCCCGGCTTTCCAGGTGCCCAGCACCCGGCCTTCCAGGGCGCGGCCATCAAAGGGGGAATTCTGCGCCTTGCCAGGCAGCTTGCCGGCTTCCACCTTCCAGCCGCGATCAGGATGGAACAACACCAAATCCGCCGGCGCACCCTTCGCTAGCCTGCCATGCGGCAAATCCAGCAGCGTGGCGGGCCGCGCGGTCAGCAGCCCAAGCGCCGTCAGCATGGGCAAATCGCCCGCATGCACGCGCGCCAGCGTCACGCCCAGCAAAGTCGCCAACCCCGCGCCGCCGGCCTCAGCCTGCGCAAAGGGCAAGCGCTTGTCATCCGCATCGCGCGGCTGATGGTCTGAGGCAATCGCGTCAATCGTGCCATCCGCCAGCGCTGCCACAACCGCCTGCCGATCAGCTTCGGTGCGCAAGGGCGGGGAGAGCTTGGCATAGCTGCGATAATCGCCAATCGCGGTTTCGTTCAAATCAAAATAGGGCGGCGCGGTATCGCAAGTGACGGCAAGACCCTCTGCCTTGGCGGCGCGGATCAGATCAAGCGCGGCGGCAGTGGAGATATGCGCGAAATGCACATGCCCACCCGTGATGCGCGCAAGGGCGATATCGCGCGCCACCATCATCGCCTCTGCCGCTGGCGTAATGCCCGGCAGGCCAAGGCGTGTCGCCAATTCGCCTTCCGTCGCGGCACCACCGGCGGCGAGGCTCGGTTCTTCCGGGTGCTGCACAATGAAAGCGCCAAAGGCCCGCGCGTAAGACAGCGCCAACCGCATGCTGCGCGCCGAGGCAATGGCGCGCACCCCATCGGTAAAGGCAATGGCGCCGGCTTCGCGCAGCAGCCCGTATTCAGCCAATTCCTTGCCGGCGCAGCCCGCCGTCGCGGCGCCATAGGGCAGCAGCGTGACCGAACCCGTGGCCTCACCCCGCCGGGCGATGAAGGAAATCAGCGCGGGGTCATCCAAGGCCGGGTCGGTATCCGGCAGCACGCAAATGGTGGTGATGCCACCCGCCGCGGCGGCCTGCGCGGCAGAGGCGATGGTTTCCCGATGCTCCGCGCCCGGTTCGCCGAGATTGGCGCGGAGATCAATCAAGCCGGGCGCAAGGCAAGCGCCAGCGGCATCCACCACGGCAGCGCCTTCAGGAGCCGTCAGGTCAGCGCCGCAATCGGCGATCAGCCCATCGCGGATCAGCAAAGCGCCCGGCGCATCAAGGCCAGAGGCGGGATCAAGCAGGCGGGCATTGGTGATGAGGGTGTCGGCCATGCTCAACGGTTCCGCGGCAATTGGCGAGAAAGCATATCCAGCACCGCCATGCGGCAGGCGACCCCCATTTCCACCTGCTCACCAATCACGCTGCGGGTTGGATGATCCGCAATGGCGCTTTCAATCTCAACGCCACGATTCATCGGGCCTGGGTGCATCACAATCGAATCCGGCTTGGCGAAGGCCAGCTTTTCCGCATCCAGCCCATAGAAGCGGAAGAACTCGCGCGCCGAGGGCACCATGCCGCCCGACATGCGTTCGCGTTGCAGCCGCAGCATCATGACAACATCGGCGCCCGCCAGCCCGGCCTTCATGTCGTGGAACACTTCCACACCCAAGCGCGCCGCTTCGGCGGGGATCAACGTGGGCGGCCCCACCACACGCACGCGGCTGCCCATGGTGGTCAGCAAATGCATGTTGGAACGCGCCACGCGCGAATGGGCGATATCGCCGCAAATCGCGACAATCAAACCCTCAAGCCGGCCCTTGTGGCGGCGAATGGTCAGCGCATCCAATAGCGCCTGGGTCGGGTGTTCATGCGTGCCATCGCCGGCATTGATCACCGCCGCATCCACCTTTTGGCTCAGCAGCGAAGGCGCGCCGGATTGCGCATGGCGCACCACCAGCAAATCGCAATGCATCGCATTCAGCGTACTGGCCGTATCCAAAAGGGTTTCGCCCTTATTCACGCTGGATGTACTGACCGACATATTAATGACATCGGCGCCCAGCCGCTTGCCCGCGAGCTCAAAACTCGTGCGGGTGCGGGTGCTGTCTTCAAAAAACAGATTGATCAGCGTGCGGCCCTTCAGCAGATCACGCTGGGTTTTGCCGCTGCGATTGAGCAGCGCGTAGGATTCCGCCAGATCGAGCAAATCCGCGATATGCGGCGGCTCAAGACCCTCAATGGCGAGGAGGTGTTTGCGGGGATAGGTCACGCGCCCTTCCTAGAGCATTTTCAAGCCAAGTGGAATCACTTGGCGGCTGGGAAAATCGGATCAAACAAGGTTCTAGTGCGTTTCCGGTGAGCGCATATGAACTGAAAACGCTCTCGCCGCCCCCGGGCTGGGATGGCCAGAACCAGCTACAGCGCGGCCAGGGCGCCACGCAAAGCCTCGGCCTTTCGGTCGAGCGAAGCGCGGCCGGGGGTGCGCTGCACTTCCCGCGTTGTGCCATCGGCCAGGCGCAGTACCAGCCTCCATTCGCGGGAAGAAGCGCCAGTATCCGTATCACCGGTATTGGTCGTGCCCAGAACGGCCTCGGCCAATTCAACCTCCACCCCCTTAATGGTGCCGGGGGGCAGGGTTTCCTGCATATCGAAAAACCGCCACCAGGTGGTGATACTGCGGGTGAAGACCGCGCTGCCATCGGCGCGAATCGCAAGCGCATGGGGGGGCGGGATGAAGGACAACCAAAGGAACATCCCAAGCCCGAAGGCCGGAAGGCCAAGCCCCAAAAGCCGGGGCGTGATAGCCGGCCATTCGGCGAGGAATTGCGGCAGAAGCGCAAAGCCCAGCATTGCAAAGCCAAGCCCCGCCAGCGCGCCGATGGCGTAGCGGATGCGGCCATCAAGGGCGATTTCCACCAAAATCTGATCCATGAGCCTCATACTTTGGTGGCGTCCAAAGCAGCCTGCAGCATCCAGGCCGCCGCCGCCTTATCCACCGCCGCCGCCCTTTTGCCCCGGCTGAGATCAGCTTCCCCTACCATCATGCGGTTTACCGCCGCCGAGGAAAGCCTTTCATCCCAAAGCGCCGCCGGCAAGCCGCTGGCGTCAGACAGGGACCGCGCCCAATCCCGCGCTGCCTGGGCCGCTGGGCCGAAGGACCCATCCAGGCCAAGCGGTAGCCCGACCACGAGCCCACCCACGCCTTCCTTGGCGGCAATCGCCTTGATCTCGCCCGCCATGGCGGCAAGCTTCCCGCGCTTCAGGCTGCCATAGGGGCTGGCCAACATCAGTGAGACATCACTCAGCGCGATACCCACGGTCTTCTCCCCCGGATCAAGGCCGATCAGCCGGGAATGCCGGGGCAATGCTGCGCGCAAATCTGTCAGGTTGAAGAGTGGCATCGGGGGCCTTATGGTCCGGAGCTCTTTTTCCGGGAAGTACTGATTTATGTCCCTCGATACCGCCACCGTCAGGCGCGTTGCGGCTTTGGCCCGGCTGCGCCTTGAAGAACAGGATATCGCCCGCGTGCAGGGCGAACTCAACGGCATTCTGGGCTGGATTGAACAGCTCCAGGCCGTGAATACCGATGGGGTGGAGCCAATGGCCGGCGGTACCCCCGGCGGCGTGGCGGCGATGCCGATGCGCGATGATGTGGTGACCGATGGCGGCCAGGCTGAAGCCGTGCTGGCCAATGCGCCGGATCGAGAAGGCGAGTATTTCGGCGTCCCGAAGGTGGTGGAATAATGCATCCGACCGATTTTACCCTCGCGGGCGCCTTGGCCGCGCTGAATGAGGGCGCGATCAGCGCCGAGGAATTGACGCGCGCCCATGTGGCCGCGGTTGAGGCGCTGAACCCGAAGCTGAATGCCTTCATCACCACCACGAGCGAACAGGTGCTAGACGCCGCCCGCGCATCCGATGCGCGCCGCAAGCGGGGTGAGGCCGGGCCGCTTGAGGGTATTCCGCTTGCCATCAAGGATTTGTTCTGCACGGAAGGTGTGCGCACCACGGCGGGATCGAAAATCCTGGGCAATTTCATCCCGCCTTATGAAAGCACCGTCACCGCGCAGTTGAAGCGTGATGGCGCGGTGTTTGTCGGCAAGGCCAATCTGGATGAATTCGCCATGGGGTCATCCAATTTGACCTCGGCCTATGGCGGCGTATTGAACCCTTGGCAGCGCAAGGATGATCCAAGCGCGCGGCTGGTGCCGGGCGGGTCTTCTGGTGGCTCGGCGGCGGCCGTTGCGGCGCGCATGGCGCTGGGGGCGACTGGCACGGATACGGGCGGTTCCATCCGTCAGCCGGCGGCGTTTTGCGGCATTACCGGCATCAAGCCGACCTATGGGCGCTGTTCGCGCTTTGGCATTGTGGCCTTTGCTTCATCGCTTGACCAAGCCGGCCCCTTTGCGCGCACGGTGGAAGATTGCGCCATTCTGCTGCGGTCCATGGCGGGGCATGATCCCAAGGATTCGACCAGCGCCGCGCAGCCCGTACCGGATTTCGCTGCGGCTTGTGGGCGGAGCGTGAAGGGAATGCGCATTGGCGTGCCGCGTGAATATCGGCTGGATGGCATGCCGGCTGAGATTGAAAAGCTCTGGCGTCAGGGGCTGGATTGGCTGCGCGATGCAGGGGCGGAGATTGTGGATATCTCCCTGCCGCACACGAAATATGCGCTGCCCACCTATTACATCGTGGCGCCCGCTGAGGCTTCATCGAACCTCGCGCGCTATGATGGCGTGCGCTTCGGCTTGCGCGTGGCGGAGAAGGATAGCGACCTGCGTGATCTGTATGAGCGCACGCGGGCCGAGGGGTTTGGCGCGGAGGTGCGCCGGCGCATCATGATCGGCACTTATGTGCTGAGTGCCGGCTATTACGACGCCTATTACCTGAAAGCGCAGAAAATCCGCGCCCTGATTGCGCGGGATTTCGATGAAGCCTGGCAGAAGGTGGATGCGATTGTGACGCCGGCCACGCCTTCAGCGGCCTTTGCGGAAGGCGAGAACACCGATGACCCGGTGAAGATGTATTTGAATGATGTTTTCACCGTGACGGCCAATCTGGCGGGGCTGCCGGGCCTTGCCTTGCCGACCGGGCTTGATCATCAGGGCTTGCCGCTGGGCTTGCAGGTGATTGGCCGCGCCTTTGATGAGGAAACGGTTTTCGCGGTGGGTGCAGCGCTGGAACGCGCGGCGGATTTCAAGGCGTTACCAGCAATGAGGGCCGGGGCATGACCTATATCATCGAGGGGGAATCAGGCCCCTGGGAAGTGGTGATCGGGCTTGAGGTTCATGCCCAGGTCACGTCCAACGCCAAGCTGTTTTCCGGCGCGGCGACGGCCTTTGGTGCGGAACCGAATGCCCAGGTTTCCTTCATTGATGCGGGCTTCCCCGGCATGTTGCCGGTGATCAACCATGAATGTGTGGCGCAGGCCGTGCGCACTGGGCTTGGCTTGAATGCCAAGATCAATCTCTGGTCCCGCTTTGATCGCAAGAATTACTTCTACGCCGATCTGCCGCAGGGCTATCAGATCAGCCAATACGCGCATCCCATCATTGGCGAAGGCGCGATTGATATTGAATTGGCCGATGGCAGCACGAAAACTATTGGCATTACGCGGCTGCATCTGGAACAGGATGCCGGCAAATCGCAGCACGACCAGCACGCGACAAAATCCTTCATTGACCTCAACCGTTCCGGTGTGGCGCTGATGGAAATTGTCTCGGAACCCGATATGCGCAGCCCAGAGGAAGCCGGCGCTTACCTCACCAAGCTGCGCCAGATCATGCGCTATCTGGGCACTTGCGATGGCAATATGGATGAGGGGTCGCTGCGGGCCGATGTGAATGTTTCCGTTCGTAAGGCGGGCGAAGGCTTCCGCACGCGCTGCGAAGTAAAAAATGTGAATTCCATTCGCTTTGTTATGCAGGCGGTGGAGACCGAAGCGCGCCGGCAGGTTGAGGTGTGGGAATCAGGCGGCACGGTGGAACAGGAAACGCGGCTGTTTGATACGGGCCGCGGCATTACGCGTTCCATGCGTTCCAAGGAAGATGCGCATGATTATCGCTATTTCCCGGACCCGGATTTGCCCCCGCTGGTGATTGACGCGGCCTGGGTGGAAGGGCTGAAGGCTGCTTTGCCGGAACTTCCCGATCAGCGCCGCGCGCGGTATGTGCGCGATTACGGCATCACGCCCTATGACGCGCATGTGCTGACGCTGGAACGCGAAACCGCTGCCTACTTTGAGGCCGTCGCCAAGGGGCGGGATGCGAAGCAGGTAGCGAATTGGGTGATGGGTGATCTTTTCGCCGCCATCAATCGCACCAAAAGCTCCATCGCCGAACCGCCTGTGAGTGCCGCTGATCTTGGCGCGCTGCTGGATTTGATGGCGGATGGTACGCTTTCCGGCAAATTGGCCAAGGAAGTGTTCGAAGTAATGGTGGAAACCGGCCGCGCGCCAGGCGCCATTGTGGAAGAACGCGGCCTGAAGCAGGTGACGGATAGCGGCGCGATTGAAGCGGTGATTGACCAGGTGCTGGCCGCCAATGCCGATAAGGTCGCGGAATATCGTTCTGGCAAGGATAAGCTGTTTGGCTTCTTTGTTGGCCAGACCATGAAGGCCATGCAGGGCAAGGGCAATCCTGCGCTGGTCAATGATGTGCTGAAGCAGAAGCTTTCGTGATGTAGGCGCTGGCGGTGGGTTACGCCCCCCGCGCAGCGCTGCGCAATTCCTCAGCAAAATCGGCACGCTTTTGATGGATGGAGGCGATCACGCGCCCCATCGGCACACCAAGCGCCACCAGCGCAGCTTCGGATAATTGCAGGCTTGCTTCAATCGTCTCCGGCACCGTTTCAGTCACACCCTGTGCGTAGAGATGGCGCGCATGCGCGGCGTCTCGTGCGCGAGAGATAATGGGCAAATCCGGCCGTAGCCCGCGAATGGCGGTGATGATCTGATCAATCTCGGCTGCGGCATTGATGGTGATGATGACGCTACGCGCCGTACCAATCCCGCAAGCCTGCAAAAAGGCCGGGCGCGCGGCATCGCCGAAGAACACTTCCTCTCCGGTACGGCGGGCGCGGGAGACCGAGGCAGGGTCGTTATCAATCGCGATCTGACGCAAATCATGCTGGCGGAGCAGCGAAGCCACAGTTTTGCCAACCCGCCCATAGCCGATGATGATGGCTTGGCCCTGATGCGCTTCCGGCAGGGCTTCAAGAGCAGGGTCCTTGGGCTTGGCTTCCTCCAGCAAGGGCGCCAGACGCCGCGCAAGGGCTGAAAGCAACGGCAGTAGCGCCATGGTCAGGCTGATGGCCGCCAGAACAAAGCTGCCAAGCTTTGGTTCAATCAACGCCAAGCCGGTCGCGAGCCCAATGCCCACAAAGGCGAATTCGCCACCCGGGCCAAGCAATAGGGCCGCTTCCAAGGAAGCCGCGCGCGTCAGCGCAAAATACCGCGCCAGCGCATAGACGATCCCGGCCTTGAGTGCGATCAGCCCAAAAGCCAAGCCGAACAGCAGCACGGGTTCGCGCGCCACTTCGCGGAAATCAATATTCATCCCGACGCTAAAGAAGAAAATACCCAGCAGCAGGCCCTTGAAGGGCTCGATCGTGGCCTGTACCGCGCGGCGATACTCGGTCTCGGCCAGCAAAAGCCCAGCGACAAAGGCGCCAATCGCCATGGAAAGCCCGGCCTTGGCGGCCAGGATGCCGGTTGCGACAATCACGAACAGCACGGCGGCGATGAACAATTCTTCCGAACGCTGGCCGCCCACCAGGCGAAATAGTGGGCGCAGAACCGCGCGCCCTACCAGCACAATCACCGCCAGCACCAGCAGCGCCTGGCCAAGCGCAGTTGCGATACTCAGCAGCACGGAATCACCGCCCTTGGCGCCAAGGATGCCGATGAAAAGCAGAATGGGCACCACCGCCACATCCTGCGCTAGCAGCACAGAGAAGCTGGCGCGCCCGCCGCTGGTCAGCAGCCTTTCCTGTTGCGCCAGCAATTCCAGTACAATGGCGGTGGAAGAAAGGGCCAAACATGCGGCGAGCACCGCAGCGATCTGGGGTGTCAGACCGAAGGTGAGTGCAATGAGGCTGATCACGACAAAGCTGATCGCCAATTGCAGCCCGCCCAGGCCCAGCACCAGCCGGCGCATCGCCTTCAGGCGTTCAAAGGAAAGTTCAAGCCCAATCAGAAATAGCAGAAAAACCACGCCAAGTTCGGCTATCGCGGTGACACTTTTCGCATCAATCACCGTGAACCAATACAGCAGCGGGTAATCACCAATGAAGGACCCAAGCGCGAGCGGCCCCAGTAGCGCCCCCGCGCCAAGATAGCCAAGCACCGGGCTGACACCGGCGCGGCGCAACAGCGGCACGATCACGCCCGCCGTGCCCAGCACAACCAGCGCATCGCTATAGGCCTGAATATTGAGCCCTTCAGCCACCCCGGCACCCTATGTGGTGAGACGATGCGGGATCAAGCCACACTACCGGTGGCCTTGAAGAACGTGTAGAGGAATACCCCGTCAGGCTCGGCTGCCGTGCGGTGCAAGGCCCGAATGCCTGCGTCGAAGCCGTCTTGCGTAGCGAGTCCAGCAGCCACCGAACCCTCTCGTACGCCCTCGATCATGGCTGTGAAGGTCCGCCTGGTGAAGCCTTCCGCGAAAGCGGGACGGCTAGCATCGGCGTAGACCATGCGCGGCGAAACACGCACCTCCTCGAAGCCCGCGTCGACGAGCAGCGGGTAAAGTCGTCGCCCGATGTTCGCGTCGCCACCGGCGCGCCGCTGTAGTTCCACTTGGCAGGCAATAGCTGCGCGTGCGGCAGCGCTTTCGGGGTGGAAAACGATGGAGCCGTGGTCACCCTCAATTACGGTGATCGTCCCGCTTGGCCGCAGCAGTGTCCGCAGCGCCGCCAGCATAGCCTCCGGATTTGGCAGGTGCTCCAGCACGAAGCAGACGAAGACATGGTCAAAGGAACCCGGCCGAAAGGGGGCCGCGCGGATGTCCGCCTGCACGAAACGGACGTTGTCGGGTCCTTCGGCCAAGATACGTCGCTCGGCCTCTGCCAGAGAGGCCGCCGAGAGGTCTACGGCGGTGATCCGCGCGCCAATACTACGGCGGGCCAGCGCCGCGGTCTGCGCCCCAGTGCCGCAGCCGGCCTCGAGCACCTCGGTGCCATCCAGGAAGCCAGTATCGCCGTGCAACAGATCCTCCAAAGTGCGCGCCTGGTCCTCTAGCCGCTCGGCTTCCCGCCCACTGTAGCCATGCACGTAGCCGCCCATCCGCCTGTCCCCGCATGTTGGTTTGGTAAAATACAGGCTTTAGGATATGGGGCGCGCGCGGCGATTTGAAGGCAGCGGGCGTCAGGCTTTCAATAAGGCAGCGTAACGCGCGGGATCAAAGCCAATGATCAGCGCATCGCCCTTGGTGAGCACCGGGCGCTTGATCATGCTGGGCTGCGCTAGCATCAGCGCCATGGCGCGGGCTTCGTCCAGCCCTTGCTTCTGATCATCCGGCAATTTTCGGAAGGTTGTGCCGGCGCGGTTCAGCAGAGCCTCCCACCCCGCCTGACGCACCCAGGCTTGCAGTAGGGCCGGCGTGATGCCCGCGGTTTTGTAGTCATGGAAGTCATGGGCAATGCCCGCCGCTTCCAGCCAGGCGCGCGCCTTTTTCATGGTGTCGCAATTCTTGATGCCATGGATGGTGATGGTCATGTCGCCTGCCCCTGTCCGATCGCCCCGCGATACCAGCCTTGCGCGCCACCGCCAATCGCGCCAGCTTCAGCCAATCCCAAGGAGCACCCCCCATGAGCAGCAGCAGCGATTACACCCCCCCGAAAGTCTGGACCTGGAACAAGGCCAATGGCGGGCGCTTTGCCAATATCAACCGCCCCATCGCCGGCCCGACGCATGACAAGGAATTGCCGGTGGGGCGCCACCCCTTGCAGCTTTATTCACTCGGCACGCCCAATGGCCAGAAGGTGACGATCCTGCTGGAGGAGCTTTTGGCGCTTGGCCACAAGGGCGCGGAATACGACGCCTGGCTGATCCGCATTGGCGAAGGCCAGCAATTCGGCAGCGGCTTTGTGGATATCAACCCCAATTCCAAAATCCCAGCACTTTTGGATCGCAGCGGCCCGAAGCCTATCCGTGTTTTCGAAAGCGCGGCGATCCTGATGCACCTTGCGGAGAAATTCGACGCCTTCCTGCCGAAGGAAGCGGCGGCGCGCGCCGAATGCCTTTCCTGGCTATTCTGGCAAATGGGCAGCGCGCCGTATCTCGGCGGCGGTTTCGGGCATTTCTATGCCTATGCGCCGGTGAAGATTGAATACGCAATTGATCGCTTTACGATGGAAACCAAGCGGCAATTGGATGTGCTGGACCGGCGGCTGGCGGAAAGCGCCTATCTGGGCGGGGATGACTATACCATCGCCGATATCGCCGTTTGGCCCTGGTATGGCGGCCTGGTGAAGGGCTTCCTGTATGGCGCGGCGGAATTCCTTGCCGTGCATGAATACAAGAATGTGCAGCGCTGGGCGGAAGCCATCTTCGCCCGCCCCGCCGTCAAGCGCGGACGCATGGTGAACCGCGTGACCGGGGAGCCATCCGAGCAACTGCATGAACGCCATGAGGCGAGCGACTTTGAGACGAAAACTCAAGACAAGTTGGCGCCTGGTGGCACAGCTTGATCAGGTTGCAACATACAATAATTCCTGAGGGGAAACACCATGCCTATCGCTCCTAATTTCGCACGTCGCCGCTTGGAAAAGGGTGAACTCGCCCTTGGCTTTGGCGTGCATCATCTGCGCACGCCGGCTGTCGGCATGATCGCCGCGGCGTCTGGCTTTGATTGGCTGTTCATTGACATGGAACATGGCGCGATGAGCGTGGATGACGCGACGCGCATGGCCATTGCGGCACTTTCGCAAGGTGTCACGCCGATGGTGCGCTGCTGCAAGGATGCGCTGTTTGAAGGCACGCGCTGCCTGGATAATGGCGCCATGGGCGTGGTGGTGCCGCATATTGATAATGCCGATGAAGCCCGCGATGTGGTGCGCGCCTTCCGCTACCCGCCATTGGGTGAGCGTTCCTGGGGCGGCCCGCCAGCGCAATACGCCTTCCAGGTTTCCGATACCGCCGCCGCGCAAAAGGAACTGAACGAACAGATCATGGTGACGGTCATGATTGAAACGCCCGAAGCAGTCGCGAATGCCGGTGCCATCGCCGCCGTGCCTGGCGTGGATAGCCTGATGATCGGGACTTCGGACCTCACGGCTTCCATGGGCATTGCCGGGCAGATCGGGCACCCGGATGTGCGCGCGGCCTATGCCAAGGTGGCGGCGGCCTGCAAGGCGCATGGCAAAATCATGGGCATGGGCGGCGTTTATGACGAAAAGGTTGCGCCGGATTACATCGCCCTTGGCGCGCGCTTCCTGTTGAGCGGTTCAGACCACGCCTTCCTGATGGCAGGCGGCGGCGCGCGGGCGAAATTCCTGCGCGGCTTGCAGGGTTGAAAACGCCATGCCCCGCCGGCTTTGTCGCGCGGGGCCTTGTTATGGTCAGGCGTGGCCTTCGCCGCAGCCGCAACCGGCCAGCGCCATGATGTTTTCCTGGCGAATTATGTGATGGTCTATCCATTCCGCCACAAGGCGGCGGGCTTCTGTCACTGACGCTTCGGGGTGGTGGATGCGATACAGCGTTGTGCAGGCGTTGAAGGCTTGGGGATCAGCCGTGCCGATCTCACGCAATTCCCGATAGGCGGTAATCACCGCGGCTTCACAGCGGCGCGTCACGCGTGTTTCGAAGCGGGCCATCAAACTCTCCTTACCGGTCGCAAAAGCGCACACCAGGGTCAAATCCAGCACGAGGCGCGACGCTTCATGACCGTTGGAAATTTAGCCAAAACGCGCAGCACTTGCAAGAATCGCAATTGCGACTTATTCTCATTTTCATCTAAAGGAGATTCGTATGGCGACTTCAGGCATCCCGCGTTGGCCCTGGGCCGGCAGCTCACCAAGGCTGCTCCCCGTGGCGGAAAAGGCCGTCCTTTTGGCGTGGCGTAAGGCCGATACCCCGGCCGAGGCCCCCGTTGGGGTCACAAAAGCGGCGGAAGCGCTGGGTCACATTGCCAACCCCTTGGCCGATCTTTCGTTGCATTTTGGTATCTCCGAAGACCCGGCGGTGAGCTTCAGGGAAGCAAAATTTCTGACAGCCTGCGCCTTGGCGCAGCGCGGCCAGGCGCTGCCGGCCAAGGCGCTGCTCCTGAAACTATTGCCATGCGGCTTGGCGCAGGCCTCCTTGCAGGCGGCGCAGATGCTCGGTCAGGAAATGCGCCAAGTCGGGCTTTATCTGCGCGATCCCTGGGGCAGAAAGACGCCGCGACGTTAAGGGCGTCAGCGGCGCCCGGCCTTGGGGGACGCGCCCTCAGGATTGATTTTGCGGCCAAACAATTCAAGCTTGTGCCCTACCAGTTCATAACCCAGGCGTTTGGCAATCGCTGCAGCCAGGGCCTCATGCACTTCATCGGCGAATTCAATCACATGGCCGGTTTCAACATCAATCAAATGATGGTGGTGTCCCCGATCGGCCAGATCATAACGCGCGCGCCCGCCGCCAAAATCCCGCCGTTCCAGAATGCCGCGTTCTTCAAGCAGGCGCACGGTGCGATAAACTGTCGCAATCGAAACGCGCCTATCGCGTTGCAAGGCACGCCGATGCAGTTCCTCAACATCCGGGTGATCCTCCGCCTCGCTCAGGATGCGCGCGATCAGGCGGCGCTGCCCGGTCATCTTCAAGCCCTGCTCCACGCACATCGCTTCAATGCGCGAAGCCGCCGGCATTTCCGGCGCGTCAGGCTGTGGTGCGGCCGCTATGGGCTTGGACAAGGATCAGGCTCGCTTCGGGCCAACGCCCGGAAAAAGAGGAAATGAGAATGCCTCTTATGCGCCGCGCAGCCATGCTTCTCAAGCCCAGGAAAGTTTCAAGCGATGCCCTGGGTGGGCAGGCGGCGCTTGGGATGACAGGCATGAAAATTTATCCATCTTTGCTATTGCGAGTTATTCGCAATTGCATTATACATATACCGTGCAATTGGCACTATTTCGATGAGTTCCCCCATGCAAGGATTCACCATGCGCCGCCGTTCCCTGATTGCCCTGCCCTTCGCCGCCCCGCTAGCAAGCCCTGCTCTGGTCGCGGCGCAGGAACGTACGCTCAATCTCTATTCATCGCGCCATTATGATACGGATCGCGCGCTGTATGATGGCTTCACGGCGGAGTCCGGCATTCGCATTCGCCTGATTGAGGGCGATGCGGATCAGCTGATCGCGCGCATTCAATCCGAAGGCGCGAATAGCCCGGCTGATGTGCTGATCACGGTGGATGCGGCGCGGCTTGCGCGCGCGGTGGATGCCGGCATCCTGGCCGAAACCGAAAGCGCGATACTAAAATCGCGAATTCCGGAAAGCCTCCGGGCTTCGAATGGCACTTGGTATGGGCTTTCCAAAAGGGCCCGCGTGATCATGTATGACAAGACCAAAGGCCTGCCAGAAGGTCTCACGCGGTATGAGGATCTCGCCCAGCCGGCTCATCGCGGCCAAATCCTGATCCGCATGGCGTCACACCCTTACAATACTTCGCTGATGGCCAGTATTCTTTTGGCCAATGGCGCAGAGGCAGCGGAAGCCTGGGCGCGCGGCGTGGTGGCGAATATGGCGCGCCCGCCCCAGGGTGGCGATACGCCCCAATTCCAGGCGGTTGCCGCCGGTGTTGGGCGGCTTGCCATTGCCAATACCTATTATCTGGCGCGGTTTGGCGCTTCATCCAATCCGCAGGAAAAGGCGCTGTATGACCGGATTGGCGTGATTTTCCCCAATCAAGGCGCCGGGGATCGCGGCACGCATGTGAATGTCTCGGGCGCCGGTGTGGTGCGGTCTTCCGCAAACATGGCTGTGGCGCTGCGCTTCATTGAATATCTTTCAAGCCAGCGCGCGCAGGAAATGTTTGCCAATGGCAATTTCGAATATCCGGTAGTGGCAGGCGTGGCCGCACATCCGGCGCTGACGGCGCTTGGCAGTTTCCGCGCCGATCAATTGAACGCGCAACGCTTTGGCGCCCTGGCGCCGGAAGCGCTGCGGATCATGCAGCGCGCGGGGTGGCGGTGAGGGGGCAGGCTTTCAAAAGCAGCGCGCTGAAATGGGGGGCGAGAGAACTCGCCCCCCAAACCCCCCAGTCCTTATTTTTGACTTTTGGCGCTGGGCGTTTCGCAACGCGGCTTCATCGTGAATGCCGCTTCGGCGGCGCCGGGGACGACCCACAAATCAGCCGCACCGGATCATTCGGCGCGGAATGCCATTTCGATCTTTTGGGTGCCTTAAATGCCATCAAATGGCGCCAATGGTAGCGTCCCAGAGCCGCAGCTTGCCATCCTCGCCCCCCGAAACCAGGCGCTTGCCATCGGGCGAAAACCCGACCGAGAAGACCGCGCGCTCATGCGCCGTGAGCGTGGCGAGCAGCGCCCCGCTGGCAGCGTCCCAAAGCCGCAGCGTGCCGTCCTCGCCCCCCGAAACAAGGCGCTTGCCATCGGGCGAAAACCCGACCGAGAAGACCCAGCCCCAATGCCCTGTGAGCATGGCTAGCAACGCCCCGCCGGCAGCGTCCCAGAGCCGCAGCGTGCCTTCCTCGCCCCCCGAAACAAGGCGCTTGCCATCGCGCGAAAACCCGACCGAGAGGACCCGGCCCCCATGCCCCCTGAGCGTGGCGAGCAGCGCCCCGCTGGCAGCGTCCCAGAGCCGCAGCGTGCCGTCATCGCCCCCCGCAACAAGGCGCTTGCCATCGGGCAAAAAGCTGACCGAGCGGACCCAGTCCCCATGCCCCCCGAGCGTGGCGAGCAGCGCCCCGCTGGCAGCGTCCCAGAGCCGCAGAGGCCCGTCATCGCCCCCCGAGACAAGGCGCGCGCCATCGGGCGAAAACCCGACCGAGAGGACCCAGCCCCCATGCCCCTTGAGCGTGGCGAGCGGCGCCCCGCTGGCAGCGTCCCAGAGCCGCAGCGTGCCGTCATCGCCCCCCGCAACAAGGCGCTTGCCATCAGGCGAAAACCCGACCGAGAAGACCCAGTCCTCATGCCCCTTGAGCGTGGCGAGCGGCGCCCCGCTGGCAGCGTCCCAGAGCCGCAGCGTGCCGTCATCGCCCCCCGAAACAAGGTGCGCGCCATCGGGCGAAAACCCGACCGAGTAGACCGCGCCCTTATGCCCCGTGAGCGTGGCGAGCAACGCCCCGCTGTCAGCGTCCCAGACGCGCGGTTCCAGTGGCGGGCGGAAAGGCTTCGAATGGTCTTCGGGTACAGTATCCTGCGCCTGTGGGGAAAGCTCTTGCTCGGACCGTACCCTCCTGACCAATGTCTTCAGGCCGCGCCACGCGCGCTCTGCCCCCGCCGTGACCATTCGCCCGGCAGCGACAACCGCCGGCGCGACCCATGCGTGTAGCGATTGCACCAGCGCGCGCAGTTCGCGCGCTGTGTCCCGAATAGCCTCCAAGGTGCGTGCCAAAGCTTCTAGGTCAATCGTAGGGGGGGCGCCGGGGTCAGCGGCAATCTTTGTTTCAAAGCGGGCAGCCGCGATATCCAATTTGAGTTCGCGTGTACTCAGATTGATCAATCCGATTTGGCTTACTGAAACATTTGTGCCAGCGGCGGCAGAATTCATGTCGGCCTTTGCCGCTGCCTCCTCCATTGTTTTCACCGCAGAATCCAGGCGGCGCAGGCGTTCGTCCAAGGCGCGCAGCATGCTATCCTGAACGGCCTCTCTCGGAAGCTCCAAACCGCCTTCGGGGTTGGCCCGCAATGGCATAGCCAGCGCTTGGCAGGCATCCAAAGCATTTTCCAGCGCTTCAATCAGGTTGCCGCGTTCTCCACGCAGCAAAAAAAGCGCCTGGGTTCGTTCATCGAGATCAGAGTCAAGGTCGGGTAAGGGATGGCGGCGAATATCTTTCCGCACCTCCACCAAGGCGGCTGCCAGATTGCCCGTTGCCCCCTCATGCTCATTTTCCAGGATCAGGCGAATGCGTTCAAGCACCGATGGGAAGAACGCCAAAGGTCCAGGCTGGTTCGTTTGCGGGAGAACAGCAGCGAAACTGTTTGTACAGCGCTGCACTTCCGCCAACCTTTCGCGCAGGGCGGCAATGGCTTCGGGACGCGTCATGGTGTGGGCGCCCAGGGGGAGGTAGGCTTCACGCCGAACCAATCCTCAATCGCTGCCGCGATGGCTTTAGCGGAAGCGGCAAAACCATCATTAATCGGTCGCCATTTCTGCACAGGGCGCAAACTACCATCAGGTGTCATTGGGACAGCCTGAATGTAGTTTCCAAACATGGCGCTCCAATAACAGTCACGGTAAATCACCGGCAGCACGAGCGCCCCAGCCGCACGATGCCGTTGCTGTATAGCTGGCAATTCATGAGCGATAATATAGCCCGAATTGAAGAAGTCCGCCGAGGTCAGGAGTACGAAAATCTCAGCTTGGTCTATTTCAGTCTGGATCCGATGATTCCAATAGTCACCAGCTTGGATCCGCTTATCGTGCCAGATGGCAAAGCTAAAGGCTTGTGCCACCGGTGCCAATTGGGCGCGCAGCTGCTCGAACCCCTCATGGTCCTTGTGCGAATAGGACAGAAAGCAACGTTGTGGTGCCGGCATCACTGGTTAAGGTAGCAGGGGGGACGGCATCCGCAAGCGTCATCGAGGGCCATTTGGCTCCCCAAGACCTGCGCCATCGCAGCCCAACCCACCCCCCATCTAGCCCCACACCCCATTCCGCCCCATCTTCCCCCCATGTCTTTGCCCAACCAACCTATCTATCTGGATAACCACGCCACCACGCCGGTTGACCCGCGCGTGATCCAGGCCATGCGCCCCTTTTGGGAAGCGCAATTCGCCAACCCCGCCAGCGCTGAACACGCCATGGGTCGCGCAGTGGCGGAAGCGGTGGAAGCGGCTCGGGAACACATCGCTGAATTGATCGGCGCCTCCCCCGCCGAAATCATCCTGACGTCCGGCGCGACCGAGGCGAATAACCTCGCCATCAAAGGTGCCGCGCGCTTTGCCGCCAGCCAGGGCAATCCCCGCCGACGCATCATCACCGTCGCGACCGAACATAAATGTGTGCTGGAATCCGTGCGCGATCTGGCGCAGGAGGGGTTTGAACCCGTTATCCTGCCGGTCGGCGCTGATGGGCTGCTCAGCCCTGAAACACTCCGCGCCGCCTGTGATGAAAACACGCTGCTGGTTTCCATCATGGCCGTGAATAATGAAATCGGGGTGATCCAGGACCTGGTTGCGCTTGGCGCCATCGCCAAGGAAGCCGGTGCTGCCTTCCATACGGATGCCGCCCAGGCAGCGGGGCGCATTCCGCTGGATGTTGGGGAAATCCAGGCCGATCTCATGTCGCTCTCGGGCCACAAGGTCTATGGCCCGCGCGGCATTGGCGCGCTTTATGTCCGCCGACGGCCACGCATGCGCCTGGCGCCGCTGTTTTCCGGGGGCGGGCAGGAAAGGGGCTTGCGGTCTGGCACGCTCCCCGCGCCCTTAGTGGTTGGCTTTGGGGAGGCCTGCCGGATCGCCGCCATTGAAGGCTTGCTCGATTCCGGACGCATTGCCGGCCAGCGAGAGATTTTCCTGAACAAGCTCCGCGCCGAAATTCCGGGGCTGGTCGTCAATGCCGAAGCGGCGCCCCGGGTTTCCGGCAATCTCAACCTGACTTTTCCGGGCGTCGTCACCGCCCAGGCCATCATGGCCGGCGCACCCGAGGTCTGTGTTTCCACCGGCTCCGCCTGTTCCTCGGCGGAAATTGAGCCATCGTATGTGTTGCAAGCCATAGGGCTTGAACCCTCCGCCGCCCGGGCCACCTTGCGGATTGGGATGGGACGCTTTACCTCGCCCGCCGAAGCGGAACTGGCCGCGGCAAGCCTTGCCGCTTCCTGGCGCCGCGCAGCCTCCGCAACAGACAAGGCCAGTGATTAGCCATGCCGAAAATGGTATTCATCGAACGCGACGGAACGCGCAAAGAAGTGGAAGCGCCGCTCGGCCTTTCCGTGCTGGAAATCGCGCATCGCAATAGCGTTGACATTGAAGGCGCCTGCGAAGGATCGCTGGCGTGTTCCACCTGCCATGTGATTGTGGATGGCGCCTGGTTCAGCAAGCTGGCCAAGCCCACGGAAGATGAGGAAGATATGCTCGACCTCGCTTTCGATTTGCAGGAAACCAGCCGGCTTGGCTGCCAATTGATCATGACGGATGCGCTGGATGGGCTGGTGGTGAAGCTGCCCGCCGGGTCGCGCAACGCGGGCGGCTGAGGCATGGCCGCGCCTTGGGATGAATTTGGCGCGGAAGGCGGCTTGTTTCGCAAGCTGTCGGCTGCGTCTGCTACCGAATGGCGCGATTATACTTGGCATCCCTTTGTGCAGGCGCTCTCGGCTGGCACGCTACCGTTCAAGGCGTTTCAGCATTACCTGATCCAGGATTATCTGTTCCTGATCCATTTCGCTCGCGCCAAGGCTTTGGCGGTGTTGAAGGGCGAAAGCCTGGCCGCGATGCGGGATAAGGCAGCGGCGGTGCTCGCCATTCTGGATGAAACCAAGCTCCATCTGAAATACTGTGCCGAATGGGGGCTGACAGAAGCCGAGGTCGTCAGCGTGCCCGAAAGCGCCGAGACAGTTTCCTACACCCGCTGGGTGCTGGATCGCGGCTATGCCGGCGATATTCTGGATTTGGAAGTGGCGCTTGCGCCCTGTACGGTGGGTTATGCGCAAGTGGCGCTGCGCATTCTGGCAGACACAGCGCGCCAGCGTGATGGCAACCCGTATCAATCCTGGATTGATGCCTATGCCGCCGCTTCATATCAGGAAATGGCCCATGCTGCAGCGCGGCGGATTGATGCGCTGGGTGTCTCCCATGGTGGCGAAGCCCGTTTCGCCCGTCTGGCGGCGGATTTCGCTGAAGCGGCGCGCCTGGAACAGCGCTTCTGGCAGCAGGGGCTTGATGCGGTGGGGCGCGGCTGATCATGCGCGTGCTGGTGGCCATGTCGGGCGGGGTGGATAGCAGCGTGGTTGCCGCGTTGCTCCAGGAAGCCGGGCATGAGGTGATTGGCGCCACCTTGCAGCTTTATGATCACGGCGCGGCTTTGCAGAAAAAAGGCGCTTGCTGCGCGGGGCAAGATATATTGGATGCGCGGCGCGTGGCCGATAAGCTTGGCATCGCGCATTACGTTTTGGACCGGGAAGAGATTTTCCGCCGCGATGTGATGCGTGATTTCGCCGATAGCTATGCGCGCGGCGAAACGCCGGTGCCCTGCATTCGCTGCAATCAAACCGTGAAGTTCCGCGACATGGTCGCAATGGCCGAGGATTTGGGGTGTGAGGCTTTGGCCACCGGCCATTACGCCCGTCGGATTGAAGGGCCCAATGGCGCGGAATTACACCGCGCGGTCGATCCTGAACGGGACCAAAGCTATTTCCTGGCCGCCACCACAAGCGCGCAGCTTCAAATGGCGCGCTTCCCCTTGGGTGACATGCCGGACAAAGCGACCGTGCGCGCCGCCGCCGCGCGGCTTGGCCTGGCGGTGGCGGAAAAGCCGGACAGCCAAGATATCTGCTTCGTGCCCGCCGGGCGCTATGATGCGCTGGTAGGCAAGCTCCGCCCGGATGCGGCGGAACCGGGCGAATTCGTCCATGCCGATGGCCGCGTCTTGGGCCAGCATGGCGGTATTTCCGGCTTTACCGTGGGGCAGGGGCGGGGCCTGGGTCAGGCTTCCTGGGATGGCGCGGAAAAGCTTTATGTCGCCGCGGTGGATGCGCCCAAGCGCCGGATTGTGCTGGCCCCGCGCGCCGGCCTTGAACGGCGGGACGCCGAGGTGGGTGAGGTGAACTGGCTGATCCCCCCGCCCGCCGCGCCGCTCCGCTGCGCCGTGAAGCTCCGCGCCCGCGAAGTGCCCCGCGCGGCGGAGGTGACCTGGGATGCTCCCACAGGGCTTTTGCGCGTGGTTTTGGACGAACCCGGCGTGATCGCGCCCGGCCAGGCCTGCGTCATGTATGACGGGGATCGCGTATTGGGTGGCGGGTTTCTGCGCACGCGGCTTCCGGTTGACACTGACCGGGCAGCGGCCGAACTGCCTCAGCCTGATGCCGCGTAGCTCAGCCGGTTAGACCACGGCGCTCATAATGCCGGGGGCAGCGGTTCAAGTTCGCTCGCGGCTACCATCAACCCTCAAGCCCAATCTGCGTAAAGATCAGCGCGTGTCGGCGGCAATTCCGCTGGGCCCTTTAGGCGCTTGGACGCCAAGGTCTGGAAAATCCCAACCGTATTGCGCTGGAAGGCGAGCGAGCAGCCCGCAAGATAAGCCAGCCATAGCCTGGTTTTGACGCTGCCGATTGCCGCTTCCGCCGCAGCTTGGTTTTCCAGCAATTTATCATGCCAAAGCCTGCAGGTGCGTGCGTAATGTTCGCGCCAGCCTTCCACATCTTGCACTTCAAAACCATGGCGTTGCAGATTGCTGATCGACATGCCGAGGTGATCCAATTCCCCGCCCGGGAAAATATAACGGGTGAGCGCGGCATATTCCTTGGCGTGTTTCGCAAAGGCCTTGTCATCGCGTTTGGCCGGGCGGGCGATGGTGTGGTGCAGATATAGGCCACCAGGGCGCAGCAAGCGATTTACCGACGAAAAATACGTGGGGTAATTGGCAATGCCCACTTGTTCGAACATGCCAATGGAGGAGATTTTATCGAATTGCCCCTGCATTTTTGTATAATCTTGCAGTTGGATATCAACCTGCCCTTCCAAGCCCAACCGCTTGATCTTGGCGCGCGCCAATTCAGCCTGTTCGGTGGATAACGTCACCCCGGTGGCGTGAACGCCGTAATGCTGCGCCGCGTGACAGACCAGGGCACCCCAGCCGCAGCCAATATCCAACATACGATCACCAGCTTGCAGGCGTAGTTTCCGGCAAATCATATGCAGCTTGTCTTGCTGCGCCGTTGCAATGTCATTCTGCCAATCGCGGAAATAGGCGCAGGTATAGACCATCTCAGGATCGAGAAAGAGCGCATAGAAATCATTCGAGACATCATAATGATAATGCACATTGTCGCGATTGGCTGCTTCACTGCCATCCTTCAGCGCCTTGTGACCCCGCACCTGTTCCAGCGGGAATGGCCCCCCGCGTGACAGGAACAGAAAGCGCATCAGGGTTGTCACGACATCTTTCTTATCCAGGCTCCGCAGCAGCGCCTTGGTGCGGATGGCGGGGCGCCGGGCCACAAGATCGAAGATCGATCCATTCAGGATATCGATCCGCGCGGAGACCCATAAATTGGCCAGCGTATCGATATTGGGTTTGCGCAGCAGGGCCGCGATCATCGCCTCATCCGCCAAGCGGACCATCAGCGCGTCTTTCGGCAAATTCTCGGGAATGGTGGAGCCGTCCCAAAGCTTGAAGCCGAAAGCTAGGTCCAGCCGTTCATGGGCGTGGATGAGCAGGCGCCGAATAGCGTCAAGGCGCGACTTGGCTGTCATGGGGCTTTTCCCTTTGACTTCGTACGAAGAGGTTTTGCGCCCCTAATGGTCCAATCACCGCTGTCGCTTCCTGACAACAGCGACCGGCCTATTGAGCCAATGTCGCGTGGCGCGCCGGCAAATTTTGGGACGGATAAGGAAAGCATGAAACGCACCATTAATTGAGCGGCCTGTCATATATGGCGCCACGCCAGGACGCAAAGCGCGATGCAGGCAAGCCTGGAAAGAAGAACTCTGCGCGGCTGCTTTGTCGGTTGTCTGCCGCCGACTCGGCCTTGGGAAAGTGAACCAACGGCGCCGAGTTGCGCCGGACTGTAGACCCCGAACGGGACCAAATCTATTTCCTAGCCGCCACCACCCGCGCGCAGCTTGCAATGACCCGCCCCCCCTTTGGGTGACACGCCACGGTAAACGCCGCCGCCGCGCGGCTTGGCCTGGCGGTGGCGGAAAAGCTTGATAGACAGCATATTTGTCCTGTGGCCGCTCGGCGTTATGTTGCGCTGGTCTGTAGTTTACGCCCGGATGCAGCCCAGCCCGGCGAATTCATCCGTGCCGATGGCTGCGTGCTGAGCCAGAGGCAGGGCCTTGGTCAAGCAGCCTAGGATGGATCGGCGGGGCTTGTGCGCGGGGGCTTGGATGAACCCGGCGTGGTCACGCCCGGCCGGGCCTGCGTGATGTATGATGGGGACCACGTATTGGGCGGCGGCTTCCTGCGGACACGGCTATCGGTTGACACTGACTGGACAGCGGCCTAACTGCGGGCTTCGGAACTTTTCTGCCATGCGGCAGACAAGCTCTTGCGTATGTTTTGGTCGCATTTTCTGAGTCGCCAAGTTGTCCACTTGGCTTGAAAATGCTCCTGGATGGCGGCGTAGCTCAGCTGGTTAGAGCACGGCACTCATAATGCCGGGGTCAGCGGTTCAAGTCCGCTCGCCGCTACCAAATTCCATTCTCAATGGTCTCCTGCCTTCCCGAAGCGATGTTGCCAGCCTTGGCGTGGCGAAATAATTTAGCGACCTGTTCGAATAGAGCAGTTCGAAGCCTTCACCTTGGGGTAGCCCATGACAAAAAACGCCCAAGCAATCTCGGCTGAGGAAGCGGTAGCCCTCGTAAAGCCCGGCGATTGGCTCGATTTCGGCGCCTGCTTCAGCCAGCCTGATGTTTTTGATCGCGCCTTGGCCGCGCGCAAGGACCAGCTGCGCGATGTGCGCATTCGGAATTGCCTCAGCATGAAGCCGCGCGCCTTTCTGGAACAGGACCCGGAAGGGGCGCATTTCGCCTGCTACAATTGGCATTTTTCAGGCTATGACCGGCGCAAGCATGATCAGGGGCTGGTCAATTATCTGCCCTGCCATTTGGGTGAAATCCCGGATTATTATCGTCGCTTCCTGCCGCGCACCGATATCGCCGTGTTGCGCGCGGCACCAATGGATGCGGAAGGCTATTTCAATCTTGGCCCCATCAATGTCTGGCATCCGGCCATTGTCGCAACCGCCAAGACACTGATCATCGAAACCCTGCCCGATATGCCGCGCGTGGTTGGCACGCATGTCTGTGTGCATCGCAGCCAGGTGGATTACGTGATTGAGGGCGATGATGTGCCGACGCCGGAACTGCCGAACGGCGAGGCTTCCGATGTGGACCGCGCCGTAGCCGCCTTGATCGCCGAACAGATTGAAGATGGGTCCTGCCTGCAAGTTGGCATTGGCGGCATGCCCAATGCAGTGACGGCACTGCTGCAACACGCCCCTGTGCGTGACCTTGGCATCCATACTGAAATGCTGAATGACGGTCTGGTTGAACTATACCTTGCCGGGCGCATCACCGGTGCGCGCAAGGCTTTCGATCAGGGGTTGGTCACCTACAGCTTCGCCATGGGCAGCCGCCGCCTGTATGACACGCTGCGCGACAACAAGAATTTCATTGCGCGGCCCGTTGATGCGACGAATATGCCCGACATTATTGCGCGCAATGATCGCGCTGTCGCCATCAATAACACCACGCAGATTGATCTTCAGGGCCAGGCGGCAGCTGAATCGGATGGACATCGCCATATCAGCGGCACGGGCGGCCAACCGCAATTCGTGCGCGGCGCCTATGCGTCCAAGGGCGGGAAAAGCTTCATCTGCCTGGCGTCCACCTATGAACGCAACGGCGTGCGGAAAAGCCGGATTGTGTTGAACCTGACAGCGGGCAATGTCGTCACCACTGCGCGGTCAGATCAGATGTATGTCGTTACCGAATACGGCATTGCCAATCTGAAGGGGCTTTCGGTCGCTGAACGCGCGCGCGCCATTATTGGCTTGGCTCACCCCGATTATCGTGAGGATCTGTCGCGTCAGGCACGCGACCATGGGCTAGTGCCGCGGCATTTTCTCTGACCGCGGTGCCATTGATGGCGTGATCCGTCGAAACGGATTACGCCATGCGCCTGATTACCCGCGATGCAACGCGCAAAGCTTGTTGCCGTAGGGATCGCGCCATAGGATCTGGCTCGGTTTACTTAAGTATTTCCTTGGCGTTTCCTCATACCAATTCCTGCGCATGGTGACTCAATTCTGGGCTTCCCTGACGCGGTGGAGATGTGATTCAACATGGTGAGCATAGGAGGCTCACCATGCCCCGGGCGATCACCTTACGTTCTGACTTCGCCGCTTCAGACCTGCGCAGCCTTGGCCTTGAAGGCCGGGCTATGGTTTCGGAGGGGTCGTCTTGTCATGGTATCTCCTGTTCACGGCATCATGCCGCAGTCAGGCAGAAAATACGCTTACACCAGGTGTTCAGATTTGCCGGGCCGGTTCTGATCAATGGGCGCCGCTACAATGCAATGCACGCCCCAATGTGGATTTTGAGATTGTTTTACGGCGTTTGCTGCCCCGCTTGACGGGTTGTTTAACTCTGTCTAGAAGCCCGCCACTGCGTTGATGTTGGTGATTTAGGGCTTGACTGGCTGATGTGAGTTTGCTAGTGTGCTTGCCCTGCCGATGATTGGTGTGGTTGAGGGGCTGGCGAAGTGGGA
>JADCGF010000038.1 GCA_020249145.1 Roseomonas sp.
CCATCCAGCACCGCCGCTTGATGCATCAACAAAACGCAGCTTAACCTATCCCGCTGATGGGCCAGATACTCCGTTACACAGCACGCCAAGTGGTCTCAAATCATTTGACGACGGACAAGTAACACGCCAAGGGGGTAAGAATAAATCAGAGGTTCCCAATATCAAAAATGAAAAAGTTTTCGCACGGCCTCTGACTTTGCAACTGGACCGATCAGGGACGAAGCAGGTTCGGTCTCAAGGCTAGCCGTGATCTCATCACGCTGGGGCATCCTCCTTGCGCCGGCCTGCGGGCCGGGTAGCGCCGGGCTGTGCGGGGCGGTCATTGGGAAGGCCACTTGCCGGGATCAGCGCCAGTAGCGCCGCCCCCGCCATGATGAGCAGGCCGATCTTCAGCGCATTCAGCCGCGCCTCGGTGTTCACCCGCACCGCTTCCTCGACCTGGGCGGGGGTGGCTGTGGTGCGCGCCATGATGCCCTCAAGCCGGTCATTGCTGACAAAGTTGATGGCATCCAAATTGATCTGGCTCAGCACTTCGGGCGGCAGTTGCGGGTTGGCGGTGATGCGATACATCACACCCGTACTCAATAACCCGACCAGCAAAGCGCCCGCGACCGCAGTGCCGACGCCAGCCGCAAGATTCTGCGTCGTGCCGCGCAACGAGCCAACATCGCTGGCGAGTTCCTTCGGTGCCGCCGTGACGAGCACGTTGAACAGCAGCGTGACCAGCGCCCCCTGGCCAATGCCAAAGGTGATCAGCCCGAACATCACGGGAATAGCCGACCAGTCATTGCGAACCACGAAGGCGAGCCAGAGCAGCCCCACTACACAGAGCCCAAAGCCGAATTGCGCAATCCGCCGCGGCGTCAGCTTCGGATAAAGCCGCACCACCAACATGGCCGTGAAGAATACCGTCAGGTTGAACGGCATCATAGCGATGGCCGTCTCAATCGGTGTGCGGCCCTGCACGATTTGGATATAGAGCGGCACACTGAAATTCAGCATCGCCTCCAGCCCCACAACGACGAAGAGGGCATAGACCGCAGCGCGTTCCTCGGATGAGGCGATAACGCGCAGATCGAGCAGCGGCGTGCCGCCCCGGGCCTGCACGCGGCGACACCAGACAACAAAGACAAAAAGCAACGTGATGCCGATGACGATCATCACCGGTGCCGGCGACATGCCGAGCAGGTCAAACGGCGCGTTGGGCGTGGCGACACTCAGCCCCCAGCGATTGAGGTTGTTGAAGCCGAAGCTGATCAGAATGATGGCGACGGCCGCCAGTGCAACGCCCACAAGGTCAATCTTCACCTCGGGCCGCGCCGCCTGGGGCTTGAGCTTGAAACTAAGGAAGAAGACCAGCGCCGAGGCCACAATAAGGATGCCGAAGACCGGCCGCCATCCAATGAAGGTGCCAAGCATGCCACCGATCACGAAGGCGCAAACACCCGCCGCCGCGCGCGCCGAGCCGAGCGCGCCAACGGCAGTGGCCTGCTGCGTCCCGCTGTAATGATGCGCGATCAGCGCCACAAGGGCGGGCACGATGACGGCCGCCGCCAGCCCGGCCAGTAATTGCGCCACCAGCATGACGGTGACGACGGGGCTGACCACCATCAGAACCTGCGCCACGGCAAACAGGCCCACCACGATGCGGAATACCTGTGTCGAACCGAAGCGCTGCACCAGCTTCGAGCCGAGCATCACGAAGCCCGCAACCGCCAGCGAATACATCACGATGCCGGTCGCAATCGTGGTCGGCGGCACACCGAAACTTGCGACCATCCCTGCCAGCGAGACCGGCAGCGAGGCCACGTTGAACGACATGATCGCCTGGCCCAGTGCGATGGCGATCATCGGCACCCAGGATTCGCGAATCTCGGTTGGGGTGCCGGCAGCATCCGCGTTGGTGGTGCTCATCTTTCGGTTCCTGTCCTGTGTCGCGCCTCAGCCGGCGGGTGCAGAGATGAAAAGATCAAGGCCAAGGCGCTGAGACAGGAAGCGCGCGACCATCTGGCCCCGCACGCTGTTACCTGCTTCGTCCAGCGGCGGCGCGAAGGTGCCGAGAGCACCCTTGCCTGGTGAGACGGTGACGATGCCGCCGCCGATGCCGCTTTTGCCCGGCAGCCCGATTTCATAAAGCCAGTCGCCCGAGGTCTCATAAAGCCCAGATGTCGCCATGACAGCCAGCGCATAGTGGCATGTTGCGGCATCCACAACGCGCTCCTTGGTGAGCGGGTTGACGCCGCCATCGGCGAGTGTTGCGCCCATCACAGCCAGGTCGCGTGCCGTGACATCGAGCGAGCATTGCATGGTGTAAAGGTCCACAGCTTCCAGCGGGTTAGCGTAGATCTGACCGAGTGACTGCAGGACATGCGCAAGGCCTCGGTTGCGATGGTTCGTCTCCCGCGCTGAAGCCAGCACTTCCTCATTCATCGATAGCTTTCGCCCGGCGAAGCGCGATAGGCCATCATGAATAAAACGCCAGCGCGCTTCCGCATCCGCACCCGGCACCAGGCTGGTGGTCGCGATGGCGCCGGCATTCACCATCGGGTTGGTACGCCCGCCCGGCATATGCTCGATGCCCGCAGCCGAGTTGAAGGCATGGCCAGTCGCGTTGACGCCGATCTTCTTCCGCACCGCGTCCGGCCCGATCATCTGACAGACCAGCGCGAAGACGAAGGGCTTGGAGACGGACATGATGGTAAAGGGGTGTTCGGCGGCGCCGATGCTGTAGGTGTTGCCGCTCACCCCTGCCAGGCAGATCCCGAACAGCTCCGGCTTCACGCGGGCGAGCGCCGGATACACCTGTGACACCGCGCCTTCGCTATGGGCGGCGAACTGCTGGTAGGCCGCGTCCAATAGGCGCCGAACCTGCTCTGGGGTCGGCAAGCTTCCTGTCGAGACGAAATCGTCAGCTTCTCCGAAGGTCACGCCATTTCTCCCCATGCTGCTTGCTACCCTGAAGGAATCTGCATTGGGCCGGACACATCGCTTCTCGTGCCGTCAGCGGATCATGCAATTATAAGGATCCGTCACTTTTGGCAAACGGATTCTATCGGTTTATCCAACTAGAGATGTTTCCAGACTACGGGCGCGCGGTTCCAAAAATGTGCGAAGCATCCCAGTTTGGCCCATCTCGGTCTTGGCTGCCTTTTGGAAGCCAAGTCCACGCACCCTCATCCGGACGTGGCAGGGGTCCGCGCGCGATTGGGTTCCGTAAAACAAACCCCGAATCGGCTATCCCGGTAGAGCGGTTTATTGCGAAGCGCGCTCAATAGCCTTGCCGCCAAGGTCCGGCTGACCTAGACGGTTAGTGCTCGCTTGACCCGCCGCTGCGAAGCGCTGGCACGCAAGATGAACCCTGGCGCGTCAGCTTCATGCTACTGTGCATCGGCGCGCAGGCCGTGCTAGCGATGTCCTGGCTGTTGTGTTTCGTGACGCCCATGCTCGCCCGGCAAGATACTTGCGGGCGCAACGCCTGTCTCCAAGGTTCCTGCCCATGAACACTGATCTTCTTCTCGTCCTGCTCCTGCTCGCGGCCGCGATCGTGATGTTCGTGGCCAACCGCCCTCGCATGGACGTGGTCGGACTGCTGATGATCGTGCTGCTGCCCTTCACCGGCGTCCTGACCATGACGGAGGCGCTTGCCGGCTTCGCCGATCCGAGCATCGTATTGATCGCAGCACTTTTCGTCATCGGGGAAGGCCTAGTCCGAACCGGCGTCGCGCGCCGCATCGGGGATTGGATCGGCGAAACAACGGGCGGCAGTGAGGCGCGTGCGCTGGTAATGCTGATGCTGGCTGCCGCGTTTCTCGGCGCCTTCATGAGCGGCACGGCGGTGGTCGCAATCTTCATCCCGATCGTGCTGCGGCTTTGCCAGGGCACCGGCGCCTCGCCGCGCGCGCTGATGATGCCGCTTTCGGTCGCGGCGCTGCTGAGCGGCAAGCTCACGCTGATTGCGACTGCGCCGAATCTGATGGTGAATGCCGAACTCGCCCGGCGGGGCTTCGAAGGGTTTGGCTTCTTCGGCATTACACCCTTCGGGCTGCCGATCCTCGTGCTCGGCATCGCGTATATGTTGCTTGCAAGGCGTCTGCTTCGGAACACCGGCTCAGCGGCTGTCAGCGCCACGCCGGTTGCGCAACGCGCGCGGTTGCAGGACTGGATCAAGCTCTACGACCTGCCGGATCGCGAGTATCGGCTGCGTGTCGCGGAAGACTCGCCGCTCGCCGGACGCCCGCTGCAGGATCTCAAGCTGCGCGACAGGGGGCTCAATATTCTTGCCATCGAACGCGCGGGGCGCTTTGGCGTGGTGGAACTAGTCCGCCCACGCGGCCAGGAGGCTCTGGCAGCGGGCGATATTCTTCTGGCCGACATGCAAAGCACGGTCGAGGATGCAGCCGCCCTTTTCGCACTCAATCGTCTGCAAGAGTTGCCGCTCGCTGAAGGCAGCCGCTATTTCACTTCCCGCACCCAGCAAATTGGCATGGTCGAAGCGCTGGTGCCGGCGGAATCCCCATTGATTGGCCAGACCATCCTGCAAGCCCGCCTGCGCTCGGATTTCGGCGTGACCGCCATCGGGCTGCGTCGTGGCCAGAAGCCGGCAGGGCCAAGCTTGCTGGAACAGAAGCTCGCCGTTGGCGACACGTTGCTGCTATTCGGCTTCTGGTCGGACCTTCAGCAGTTGCGGCGTGAGAATGCAGATCTTGTGCTGCTGAACCTGCCTGCCGAGTTCGACGATGCGCTACCAGCGCCGGGTCGGGCTATTCAAGCAGTGCTCATCCTCGCCCTGACAGTCGGGCTGATGATCACGGGCGTGGTGCCGAACGTTCAGGCCGCATTGATCGGCTGTCTGCTGATGGGTCTGTTCCGTTGCGTGGACATGACGAGTGCCTATCGGGCGATTAGCTGGAAAACCCTCGTGCTGATCGTTGGAATGCTGCCCTTCTCGATCGCTCTCCAGCGCACTGGCGGCGTCCAAATTGCAGCCGATGCGCTGGTCGCCTTGGCTGGCCAGTACTCGTCCTATGTGGTGCTCGCGCTGCTGTTCATGACAACGGCCATGCTTGGCCTGTTCATTTCGAATACGGCGACCGCTGTGCTGATGGCGCCTGTCGCCATCGCGGTTGCTATCGAACTCGGCCTGTCGCCCTATCCCTTCGCCATGATCGTGGCGCTGGCCGCATCAGCCGCCTATATGACTCCGGTTTCATCGCCGACAAATACACTTGTCGTCTCGCCAGGCAATTATAGTTTCAGCGATTTCGTGAAGGTCGGCGTGCCCTTCGCCCTGGTGGTCATGGTGGTAAGCGTGGTGATGGTGCCCTGGTTGCTGCCGTTGCAATGATCGGGCGCAGAGCACCGTGCCGGGGCCTTGCATCGCCCAAGCGCTCAAGACAGTTTTCTTTCATTTTGGATAGCGAAGGCTTTTCTAGCGCGATTTAACCAGTCCGGAAAAGGCAGCGACCGCGAGCAGGCTCAGTGCCCAGCCGATTAAGGACTGAAAATAGAAGAAGCCCATGACAAATGCGCCGCCGGGTTCAGAGGAATTGAGCCGCCAGAAGGCCTTCTGACCAATTTCGAGAATCGGAAAAAGTGTCTCCAGGGAGAACATCCAGGGATTGAAGGTGGGGTAGCCTGTTGCCTCAAACTGTTCCCTAAAGCAGTCGAGCTGCGCCTGCCCCGCCGCCGCCAGCCCGTGCATCTCCTGTCGAGTGGATATGAGAAAGCGGGTCTCGCTGCGTTCCAACCCGCATAAGGTCCATTCCAGCGAACGCAGCACGACTGGACTATTGGGCATGATTGCATGGATCCGCTCAGCATGATGAAAAACGCCCGCGCCCAGCAGCCAGAAAAATATGAGCCAGGCGAAGGCGAGCAAAGGCTGGCGCCCGTATAGTAAGGTTACGGCCAATACCTGTTGAATGCCGCTGAGAAGTGACCCGGGTTTGCTGCGCAGATTTGACCCGGGTTTTGGGGATGCGGGGTTTTTTGATCCCGTCAGGTGGGCTGTGGTTTCCTTTCGCGATGGGTCTGGGTTGCGGAGCTGTTCCTGAAGCGGAAGCTGTCGTTGCCGGTC
>JADCGF010000039.1 GCA_020249145.1 Roseomonas sp.
CGCCAAAGCGATGCCGCTGCGCCCTTCGGCCTGTGCCGCGGCGGCGGCACCCGCCAAGGATCGGAAACGATTCGGGTTACTCCGCAAGACTGCCTCAAAAGCCGCCTCAGCTTCGCGGTTGCGGCCAAGTGACAACAATAACTCTCCCAATAGCTCCCGCGCTGGGGCAAGAGGTCCGGGCTCCACAACACTCTTGGCGAGGCCATCTTCCCTTTGCGCCGCGCGTTCGAGTTCTGCCAAGCCGCCATTGATGTCGCCCGCAGCCGCCATCATCAAAGCGGCAACCGAGTCACGCTGGATACCAACCTGCTGCGCCCAGGCCCTTGATCCCTGAGCCAGCAGCGCGTCCCGAAGCGCCGATAAAGCCATCACCTCATGCGCGGCTTCCGCTGATTGGCCGGAGCGAACCATGCCCAGGCCACGAGCGAAATGTGTCATGGCGGCAACCTGCGGAAAGCTGGTTGCCGGCAAGGGCAAAGCAGCGGCATTGGCCCAATCGCCCGGCTCAAGCGCAAGGCGCGCCGGCATGGCAGCCATGGCGAAGGGGCCAGCGAGGTGGTCGGCATTCATGCGCGGCCCGACCTGGAGCGCTGCGGCCCAGGCCCTTCGCGCTTCATGCGTGCGGCCACTCTGCAGCAGCGCATAGACAAGGTAATCACGCGCATGAAGCTCATCATTCACCGTATTGGCGGACCTTGCCACTTCGGCAGAGCGGATATTGGAGTAAATAGCCTGTGCCCACATGCCAAGGCGTGAATAGATGTGGGACGGCATGTGAAGCGCATGGGCGGAAGCCGATGCCACCAAGGCATAGCGGTTTGCCACGTGAATGCCCTGGCCAGCCAGATCGGGCGTATCATAGGCGTGGATCAGATAATGCATTACGCCTGGATGTTCGGGCTGCCGTGCCCAGATCGGCTCCAGAATGGCTGCGGCGTGCCGATGTGCGGTGTCCAATCGGTCCTCGGCAGGGGCAGCCATCAACAAGGATAGAGCGAAAAAGACCTGCGCCTCGTCATTCTGCGGATCGGCCTTGGCGATTTCTTCCATTCGCGCTGAAAACTGGTCCAGACTCCCTTGCCAATTGATCGGATCGGGTTCCGTGAGGGGGTGCAAGGCTTCAAGCCACGCATTCCAGGGCGTCCTCGCTACTGGCGCTTGGGCCAGGGCTTTGGCCGCGCGTTCCCGATCCGCTGAAGCCGGGCGGTCGAACAGATTATCCAGGGCTGACAGGGCCATACCCCAATAGGCCATTGAACAGTCTGGATCCTCGGCCACCGCATCCGAAAAGAAACCATAAGCCTCCGCATGTCCGAAGGAATGCTGATGCAGAAGGCCCCTATTGAAAAGCTCCTTCGCCTTATGGTTGCAGGGAACTTCTATATGCACGTGACCAAGCGCATGGCCATGTGCATGTCCGTGATGTTGGGCGTGGGAGGAGGGGATATTCGAAGAAAGAATGACGCACAGAAGAAAGAAAATGCCAAAAAAACGAAAATTTTGTACAAACATTGCCATCCTCCGCGCCTTGAAGCCGTGTAAAAGCCAAGACTTGTTTTGGATCTGTTGATGCGTAACAGAGAAGTCTCTCATCAACCCACCGCTATGTGCGTTAGGGTTGCATGCTTTTTCAAGTCAAGCGATATGTATTCCCGCTTCTGTTTGGTCGCTCATGCGGTTCTGGCGGCCTAAAGCTCGGTTCTCATGTCGTAGCTTCACGGAAATGCTTTCCGCAAGAAAGCAGCGTGTCGCTGGAAGGGGTTGAATGCGTCAGGAAGCTGTCATTTTCGCCGCCGATGTCGCCGGCTACACCGCGATGATGGAACGGGATGAGGAAGAGGCATTTGCCCGCGTGGCCACTTCCATCTCCAACCTGAGCGACATCATCACCACGAAGGATGGGGCAATCTTCAGCACGGCCGGTGATGGCGTTTTGGCCCGATTCGCTTCGGCGCCTTCGGCATTGCGCGCTGCCCTGCAGGCGCAGGACAGCATGGTGAAAGCCAATTCGTCCGAGCCCGGCACACAGGAGATCCTGTTCCGTATGGGCCTCCATATGGGTGAGGTGGTGACGCAGGGAGACAGGGTCTTTGGTTCTGTGGTCAATGTGGCTGCCAGGCTGCAACATATGGCCAAGCCGGGCGATATCATTGTTTCGGGCTCAGTTCATGAAGCCGTCAGGGAAACCACGAATTGTCGTTTCGAGTTCCTGGGAGCCCTGGAGGTTAGGGGCGTTGCCCAGCGGGTGCGCTGCTTTCGCGTTCTGGAACAGGAATATGACAAGAAGCCTGTTTTCCCGGTCCTGCCGGAAAAGCCCTCCATCGCGGTTCTCCCCTTTGTCAATTTGAGCAACGACCCTGAGCAGGAATTCTTCGCCGATGGGGTTGTTGAGGATATCATCAACGCCCTGTCGCGCATTCAATTTCTGTTCGTGATCGGGCGCGGTTCGTCCTTCACCTACAAGAACCGCGTTGTCCCGCCGCATCGGATCGGGCAGGAACTTGGTGTCCGCTATTTGCTGAATGGTACGGTAAGGCGTGCGGGCGGGCGCATGCGCATTACCGGAAGCCTGATCAGAGCCGAGGATGGTGCGCAGATCTGGTCAAACCAGTTTGAGGGAGATGTCACCGATATCTTCGCACTACAGGATCGCGTGACCGAAGGCGTTGCCGCGATCATTGAACCGAAACTGTTGTTTGCGGAGGTTGATCGCGTTTCCCGTGAGCCGCCGCAAAGCATCGTGGCCCATGACCTGTTCCTGCGCGCCACGGGACATTTCTATCGCCTGACCCAGAACGACACTGAGATCGCGAAGGATCTCACCGATCGGGCCTTGCGACTTGATCCCGACAATGCCCGCTGCCTGGCCCTGGGCGGAAGGTGCCGCAATTTTCGCAAGGTACAGGGCTGGGTGAAGCCTGATGATCCTTCGATTGCTGAAGCTGCGATGATGGCATGCCGCGCCGCGGAACTTGCGCCGAATGATTCTGAAGTGCTCTGGATGGCAGGCATTATCATGACGTTGGCGGGCGGCGATACTAGCGGCGGTATCGCGCTGATTGATCGCGCCTTGGCCATCAACCCGAATTCATCTGATGCACTGACCTATAGCGGAATGGCCAGGGCCTATCACGGTGACAGTGATGTTGCGCTTGCGCATCTCGAACGCGCGCAGAGGTTGAGCCCTCGCGACGCCCAGACTTATAATAAGTTGACCGCGGCCGCCTTCGCGACTTTCACCGCCGCACGATACGAAGAAAGCCTGGATTGGGCCAACCGTACCCTGCTTGAAAAGCCCGATTATCTGCCAGCCTGGCGGATACGCGCGGCCTGCCTGGGTTTGCTTGATCGGATTGAAGAAGGCAATGCAGCAGTAAGCCGCGTTTTGGCCCTTAGCCCCAAGGAAACGCAGACCAGTACGCGCATCTACTACAGCGTTTCGATCAAGAGAGCGTCCGCCGTTGACGCCCTCGTTGCCGGGTTGGGCAAGGCAGGGCTGCCGTTGGATGATGCATAGGGCGACATCGCGCGACGCCGCAGGAATATCCTGATCTTCTGACCCGGGGCTTCCTAATCCAGCCCTCCCGGAGCAGTAAGCCGATCGGCAAGTCGGTAAGCCATGGCGGTTATGGTCAGGCTCGGCGCATTCACCGGCGCGGTGCAATGGGTGGAAGCGCCCAGAATCGACAGGTTCGCATGGTCATGCGTGCGCAGATCCGGTGCGACAACCGAAGTTGCAGGCTCGCGTCCCATCCGGGTCGTTCCGGCAATGATGGCATTTGACAAATATGGGCAGTTCCATTCGACTTCGGTCGCATCCATCAGCCCGAAAATCTTGCAGTTTATCGCAAGTGCCTGCGCAAGCCCGCGTTTTGTATATTCATCCAAGGAAAAGGTGACTCGCGGGCGGGGAATCCCAGCCTCATCACGCAAGTCCTTGTCCAATACAACGCGGTTCTCAGCGCGCGGCAGGGTCTCTGCCGAGGAGTTGAGCCGCAGATGACGGGAGAGGCGCTCATTGAGCGTTTTGACCAGTTCCTGACCCTTCAGGCCCTGCTTGATCAGCTTTACCGCAAGGTTCGACGCATCACTATTGCCAGACCATCCGCTATTCATGAAGGACGTTCCAAACGCTGCATAATCACGCCGGAATGCACCATCGCGAAATTGTTCGATGCCGCTGGTTTGCTGTGGACCACGATATGGCAATACCGCTTCGCGCGTGAGCCCCCAACAATCCTGGTTGGCCTGCGTCAGAAGCCATCGGCCAACATTGTCGCTGCTATTCGCAACACCCATCGGCGCATATTCCTGACGAGACGCGAGCAAAAGGCGCGGCGTTTCAATCGCGTGGCAGCAAATGACATAATGCCGCGCCATTACGCGCAGCCGTGACCCATCAGGGCATGCCGCGATTAGCGCCGAGACCCGGCGCGCAGCATCAAGTTCGATGAAGTCTACCCGAGCCCTGTCAACAAGCTTTGCCCCAGCCTTTTCTGCCTTTGCTACATGCACAGAGGCATCATATTTCGCGCCAATCGGGCATATCGGCACGCAGGTATTGCTCCCGCAGCAAATGGGCCGGCCATCAAAGTGAACGGAATTGCGGGCATGCGAAAAGGGTGCGCCGTTCAGGCCCAATTGTCGCAAGGCGGGTTCAAGCTTTTGGTCGAGTAAAGTGGTCGGGATGGGCGGTTGCGGGAACGGCCCGCGTCTTGGCGCGCCCCATACGAAGCTTTCATCGCCTGCGACCCCCCATTCCTTCTCTGCCGCTTCATAGTAAGGCTCCAATTCGGCGTAGCTTATTGGCCAGTCCTCACCAACACCGTAAAGCGATCGCATTTGAAAATCATTGGGCCGTAGCCGATCGGCAAAACCGGTCCAGTGCCAGGAAGTGCCACCAACCAACCGGAGATATGCGCCGATGAAGGGCATCTCGCCGCCTTGGACATAAAAATCATCATAGCGGTTATCGAGTGGAAATGGCGCAAATGCATCCGGAGGATAGGCGGATTGCGGCCCCTTGGTCGGGTTTGCAAAAAAATGCCGAACAAGTTCGCTGCGCGTTCGCCGCGCCCCGGCTTCCAGTATGATGACCTTCATGTTCCTGGGGGCCAAGGCAAAGGCGAGGTGCGCGCCCGCAATCCCCGACCCCACGATCGCGACATCACAGGTTTCGATGGTTGAAGCGGTCATGGTTTTGACCAAGCCCCGAAACCGGCACCGCAAATGCCAGGGGCCTTGGTAAATGCCAATACGCGCCAGGCGAGCGCCCAAGGGTAATGCCCCAAATGCGGGGATCGCACAGGCCCAGATGTCTCACCAGTGTAAAAAATGACAAGAAGGCGCTGCGCAAGCGCTTCCACATCTTCGGGCAGTGGCGCCCCTGATGGTGTCTGCTGAAAGCCCGTCACAAGCCTTGTGTCGCTGCCGATACCGAATTCCTGGATCAGTAGCTGTCGTGCGGCATCTATGACAAATTCAGGCAATTCCTCAATAAAGTCAGGCAGCGCGGCGCTGCCATAAAGCAGGCGCGCCACTGCGGTGAAGTCATCAACCGCTGCCTCCGCTGGATCAATCGGCTCTGGCTGCCGGGGATTGTTGTTCATGGCTGCTCTTTCCGCTTGAGAAACAGTAACCCACGCGGCCTGCCTGCGTCCGGATCAACGCGCTGCATGGCCGCGACAAGACTGCTCATGGCTATCCAGACAGGAGGATATTTGTAACGTGCAACATCAAGGACCAGAAGACTATCGCTTGCCTCGTCATAGCCTGCTACGGGGGAGATATGGCCGTCCCCCTCCTGGCCCAGTGGAATCCGTGAATAATTCACAAGTACGCGTGTGTTTGGTTCCCTCAATGCCAACAATAATCTTTCGCGCAACCCGGCGAGTTCCAGATTATCCGCATGCAGGGCTTGTGTTTCCACGCCAAGATTGCGCGCGAAGGCGGCAAGCTGTTCAAGCGTCAGCCCGCTGGACTGAACTGCGGCAAAGGGCTTGATCCGCAAATTCTGTTCGGTGAAGAGCGAATCTTGAGTAAGGCGCCGATAGGGAAAAAAAGCCGCTGGTGAGGGCTCACGCACCCCGAGGGAATTGAGCGCCGTTGCCAATGAGGCAGGGCCACAGAAAGTAAGGTAAATCTCGGTTTCGAGGTGCGACAGCAGACTAAGTGCGCTGCGGGTATCGGCTAGGCGCTGAAAGCGCACGGCTCCCTCAGCCGAGTCCAGGGCGATAATCTCAGAACGAACAGATAGCGGAAGAAGGAGGACAAGAACCACAAGGAAGCGGCAAAGGCATCCGTTCATCTGCGTGGCCTCAGGGAGGAGAAAAATCTCGCAAGCTCCTTGATTGAGGCTTCATCGAGCTGAAGGCCCTGGAGGAAATTGCTCATGATCTCCGCGCGTTCCCCGGTTCGAAGTCCGTCCCGATAAGCAAGCAGGGCATTTTCCAGGTATTCGGCATATTGGCCGCCGATGATTGGAATGCTGGTATCATCGGGTTTCCCCATGGGGCCATGGCACGCCAGGCATTGATCAACATTATTGGGCGGCGCGATAGGCGCCGTCTGTCCCATGGCCACCGGTGCCAATAGCCCTACGCACACAAAAGTCAAAAACCAAGTCATGTTGGATTTTGTAGCCCAGCAAACAACAGTTTTTATCATTTAACAACCACTCCCCGCACAATGCCGTGCCTAACATTATCCAAAACATCCCTTCATCGCAATGCAAGAAAAGTAAATAGATGTCGGTTACAAAAGGATAATATGCTGATTGTCGGCCTAGCTGTCCGGCGTCAGCGCCTATGGTCTGGTCGCGAAATTATGCCGCTCCGATTGCTCGTTTAGGCTGCCTGTCGTTCGAAAGCCGGAGGGCTTTTGCCTCCCAAGGCTGAATGCCTTCGGCGCGGGTTATAGAAGCCGTTGATATACTGAAAGATGCCGGTTTCGGCTTGGCGGCGGGTTTCCCATGTCCTGCGCCAAACCAGTTCGGCCTTGATGGTTTTGAAGAATGTCTGGACAACGGCATTGTCATA
>JADCGF010000004.1 GCA_020249145.1 Roseomonas sp.
GCGCCAGCGCATCAAGCGCAAAACCATCCAGCACCGCCGCTTGATGCATCAACAAAACGCAGCTTAACCTATCCCGCTGATGGGCCAGATACTCCGTTACACAGCACGCCAAGTGGTCTCAAATCATTTGACGACGGACAAGGTTGCACTGCGCGGCAGAGATGCGGTGACTGATTCCCTGTTGAGCCATGGTGATCCTGAAAAGCGGGTAGTTTCGGTCCTGACCTTTCCCTGCGAAAGCTCTCCCATGCTGACGTAGACCTGCCCGACCCTGCTGCATATCGCCGGTGGCGCAGCAAGTCCGCCAAAGGCGAACAAGGCCGAAAACTCTAGCCTCAGGTGATCCAGGAATTGGGGGCAGGGCACACCAACCGGGACTCTCCTTATGAATAGAAACGCAAGGGGGAGGTCAGTGCCCGCGGGGCAAAAATTTGCCGCTCCGGTTTTGGGGCGAGGCCCTGGCTTTAGGTTCCGAACAGCGCGGTGATATCGGCAAGCGTAGTGGTGCCAATGAGGATGATGTCATCACCGGCATCGCCTGAGAGTCTATCGGTACCATTGCCGCCCATCAGCGTGTCATTACCAGCGCCGCCCATCAGCGTGTCACTACCGTCACCGCCGACGAGAAAGTTTGCCGAAGCATCGCCCAGGATACTGTCACTCCCAGCACCTGCCAGGACATTTTCGATGCCTGAAATCGAATCATTTCCCAGAATGCCTGAGCTTCTGCCTGCTGCCAGGTCCACCGTCACGCCATGGCTTGAAGCGGTGAGTGGCGCATAGCTTAACCAGTCGCTATCCGCACCTCCGAGGATACTGTCAGAAGGATCGGGCCCGATCCAAAGATAAGCGTCATTAGCAATGATCGTGTCACTGCCGACCCCGCCGTCAATCGTTTGACGCGGCGCATGAACTGACAAGATGTCATTCCCCTCTCCGCCCGCCAAGGAGGATGAGATGAAGAGTACTGACGAATAGATGCTGTCATTACCGGGCCCACCAACTAAGGTGTAGCCTCCGACCGGTATGGAAAGAGAGAAGTCAGTACTGTTCAGCGTATCATCACCATTCCCGCCAAAGAGCATGTCTCCGCCGTTAGTGGAGATCAGGGAATCATTTCCGTCGCCGCTGATCAGGGTATCGGCACCGGTAAAGCCATCCAGCGTATCATTGCCCTCATCGCCAAAGAGCGAATCATTTCCTGCACCACCGGAAAGTGAATCATTTCCGCCGCCGCCGTTCAGGACATCCTGGTCTATCCCGCCATCGAGCGTATCCGCGCCGGAGAGGCCCGAGAGCGTGTCGTTACCGTTGCCGCCAAGAAGCGAATTATTGCCGCCATCCCCTAGCAGGCTTTCATCAGTGCTTATCGGCGCCGCGCCGATAACGCTTTCAAAACCCTGGACATAAAGCCTGGTTCCGCCTTGGGAATAGGTCGTCCAGATGCCATCATTGCCCGACGTCCAACTTCCGGCAGAAAGGCTGAGTGTATCCGCGCCTGCGCCACCGATCAGCGTGTCATTGCCATTGCCGCCGCGCAGGAAGTCATCACCATTGCCGCCCCAGACCATATCGGCGCCGTCGCCACCATCAATGGTGTCGTTTCCGCCATTACCATCAAGGATGGAACTGCCAGCATCGCCCAGGATACTGTCATTGCCTGCACCAGCAAGCACATTTTCAATGCCTGACAGCGTATCAGACCCCGCCGCCCCGGTTGCGCGATTGGTGGCCAGGTCTATGGTGACACCCTGGCTCGCGGATGTCAGATCCGCATAACTCGCCCAATCCGCGGTGCCTGATCCGCCTATGAGTGAATCATTACCTGGCCCACCAAACAGCCAGTCATTGTCGGCGCCGCCATCAAGCGTATCCGCGCCGCCCAAGCCAGACAGCGTGTCATTGCCATTGCCGCCTGACAGGGAGTTATTGCCCCCGTCGCCGAGCAGGCTTTGGTCGGCGTTGACCGTAATGGTTCCGATGACGCTTTCGAAACCCTGGACATAAATTGTTGTGCTGCCTTGGGAATAGGTGGTCCAAACACCATCACTGCCCTGGAACCAAGTGCCAGCGGAAAGGGCGAGCGTATCTGAACCATCGCCACCGTTTAGCGTGTCATTCCCATTGCCGCCGCGCAGGAAGTCATCACCATAACCGCCCAGAACCGTGTCAGCGCCGTTGCCACCATCCATGGTGTGATTTCCAAAGCCGCCACTTATAGTATCCCGGCCATCGCCGCCTAAAAGAAGGTTGTTCCCATAATTATCATGAATTTCATCATCATCTGCACCGCCGACGATGGTATCGTTGGAGAACCAGCCATAAAGGCTGTCATTGCCTGCGCCACCATCTATGGAATCCGAGCCATAGCCGTAGATGTAATCGCGGCCATTGCCGCCCAACATCGTGTCATTGCCATCATAGGGATCAATCGTATCATCGCCGTCACCGCCGAAGATCAGGTCGTTGCCTTCACCGCCGATGATATCGTCATTGCCGCCAAGGCCATCAAAGGTATCATTGCCAAGGTCGCCAGAAATCTCATCCGCGCCAGAGGTGCCAACGATAAAATCATCCCCAGCGGTTTGAGACATCACAATCCCTCAGCCTGCGAAAACAGCACATGCGAAAAATGCGTATCGAAGCTAAATGCTGCTTCACGGAAAATCAAGCTTTCCGGTGGCTGGCGCCGTCAGGCGCGTGCCTGGGTGGCCCAGCAAACGCAATCCGCATGGAGCGGGCGGGGGGAATCGAACCCCCGACATTCAGCTTGGGAAGCTGACGTTCTACCTCTGAACTACGCCCGCGCCTTGGCAGTGATATACCCGCCAGGGCAGGGGTTGGGCAAGCTCTTCGGCATTACCCACCTGAACTGCCCGCGGTTTGCAGGAGGTTCCTTTTCCATAGCGCGCGTTCTGAACTGCCGTTGTGAAAGACCCTGAAATACTACGGCCGCTTGAAGCGGTGGGGCTTGAACTGGACCATCGTGACAGCCAAGCCTTCCAGGATTTTCTGGAGGCGGATGTCAAACCTGTGGCATCAGGGCTGAATCGCATCGGGCGGGCGGAATAGAGCGTTTTCAAGCCACATTGCTTCACGTGGCGGTTTGGAAAACGTCGTCAAACAAAGGATCAAAGCGGTGCGCGTGAACAAAGGCGAACGGCGCCCCAATAGCCGCCTTGTGGTCCGGTCGCTGCTGTCGGTTCAGGGCAGCAGCGTGAATCGGCCCACCAAATATAGGGCGAGTGGTGCGCCGGGGGCACTTTTGGATCGGGAAAGATCAGCATAGATCGCACCACGAATTGACCGGACCGCGCCGCCCTCGACCAAACCCCGCAAGGGTGGTTTCCTGACCGTAAACCAAAGGGAGGAAACCATGTCCACCATCAGCCGTCGCAGCGCCTTGCTTGGCGCATCAGCGCTATTCGCCGGCGCACCCGCCGTGGCGCAGAATTTTCCGCTGCGCCAGGTGCGCTTTGTGGTTGGCTTCGCGCCGGGCGGGGCCAATGACATCATGGCGCGTCTGGTCGCCGGCAAGCTGAATGAACGCCTGCCCGGCACAAGCTTCATTGTCGAAAACCGGCCCGGCGCGGCGACTTTGGTTGCGGCTGATCAGGTGGCGCGCGCTGCTCCCGATGGGATGACGCTGATGTATACATCAAATTCCACCATCATCGCGCCCTTGGTGAATAGGGGTTCCACCTTCGATCCCATGCGCGATTTCGCGCCCATTGTGCTGGCGCAGGAAGCGCCGATGCTGCTGCTGGTGCGCCCCGATAGCCCCATCCGCACTGTGGCACAGATGATTGAAGCCGCGCGCCGCGCGCCCGGGCGGCTGACCGTCTCGCATCCTGGCACGGGCGCCATCAACCATCTGACCATGGCGCTTTTCCAGCGGGAAACGGGCACGGAATTCACCCTGGTGCCCTATACGGGCAATGCCCCATCCCTGACCGCGCTGGTGCGCGGCGATGTGGATTTTGCCCATGACGGCACGGTATCTGCCCGAAGCTTTGTCGATTCCGGCCAATTGCGCCCCATAGCTGTCAGCGGCGCACAACGCCTTGCCATCATGCCCGATGTGCCGACCTTCGCCGAAACCCTGCCTGGGCATGTCCTGATGTTTTGGGGTGGTCTATTCGCGCCGCGCGCCACGCCAATACCCTTGCTGGACCGCATTCATGCCGAGGTTAATGAGGTGCTGCGTCAGCCTGATGTGGTGGCCCGCGTTCATCAACTCGGCGCCGAGCCAGGCCAGGTCAGCCGCGCTGCCTTCGCGCAAATGGTGGCGGAGGAATGGGAACGTTGGGGCACGGTGGTCCGCGCGGCGGGGATCAGGGCGGAATAGCCACAGCGGGCAATCAGCGGCGCAGCATGGCAGCCCTTGGGCATTGGCCAGGCAGGCGCGGCTTGCTCTGCCTGATCCCCACCATCGCTGCCTGTGCTGAGGCGCCATCACAAGCGCCGCGGATCAGCGCTGCTGAACTGCAAGCCATGACCGATGGGGCTGGGCTGGCGGCGGCGATGATCTCTGGCCTGCGCAGCACAGAGGGGCGCAGCGCCATTGCCATGGATGAACGCTTGCAGCTTCTGGCAGCGGAGCAGGCACTTTCGATGGCGCGCGAAGATCGGCTGAGCCATGAGGTGCGGGGCAGCCTGGGCGCGCGCCTTCGGGCGGCAAGGCTTGCGCCGGGCATGGCGGTTGAAAACATTGCTGCCGGACAGGAAGGCGTGGCGGCAGTGATCACCGCCTGGAGCCAATCCGTTGGCCATCGGCAGAATATGTTGCAGCCCGGTTTGCGGCGCATGGGCCTTGCCATGGCGCCGGCGCCGCATTCCGCCTTCGCGCGCTATTGGGCGCTGATCATGACCGATTGATGCGGTGGTGCTAGTCGCCGTTCGTGAAAATTCATTCTTATACCAGAAGGAATATTCACCGCCAAACCCATCACCGTGGTGCCTATCTTCTCGGCCAGTGCCACGCAAACAACAATAACAGACTTCGCTGCAAGGCGCTTTCATTATCATCGGATATCAGCGCCACCAGAAGCTCATCACCAAGGCGCGTCACGGCAATGCCTTCCCAATTCTCCGCAGGCAGCGGCGCGTCATCCAAAGTCAGGATTGTCTTGCCGTGCAGCACCGTGCCTTCGCGTGCTGAACGCAGAGCCTCGGGCGCGGTCTGTACCACACGCGCCGCAAAACCCCCCAAAAGGCTGAAGCGCCGTTCCAGCACCAGCGCGCTGCCATCGGGCAGAATGGCGGCATCGGTCGGGTGAAAACCGGCGTTGGGTTGCCAATAAAGCGGCATCCAGGCGCCGGGCTGGCCAAGCCAGGCATGGCGCAATTCGGGCCGGTCTGGCGACGCAAAGGTCTCGGCAATAGCGAAAAGCCGACCGTCTTGCAGTAGGGCCAGGCTTTCCAGCCCGCCATTGGGTGGCGCGGCCTCAAGCCCCGGTGGGGCGGCAACATAGGCGCCCGGCCCATCCAGCCGGCGATAGGCGCGGATGCGGTGGCGGCGTTCAAAAGCCACCAGCCAGGCGCCATCAGGCAGCCGCGCCAGCGCTTCGGCATCGGCGGCGAAGCCGCGCGGCAAGGGCCGCCCGGCCTCATCGCGCAAAGCAGCATGGCGCAGCGGGTGCAGGCCAATCGGCGTCAGGCCATCAAGCAGCAGCCGTGCTTCGGCCCAATGGCCGCGATCACTGATCAGCGTCAGGGTAAGATCAGGCGCAAGGTGCACGCCGGAAAAACCGCCACCGCCCAAGGACTTCGCATCTATCACCAAGCCGCCCAAGGGGCGGAGCGGCCCTGGGATTTCCGGCAGCGCAAAAGGCTGCGCGGCATTCTGCGCCAAGGCTGGCGGGGCGCTTGCAGCCAGACACGCGGCAAGAAAGGCGCGGCGGGAAAACACAAGCGCCCGCGCCATCTGTTGGTTCAGCGCGTCAGGCCACCATGGCGGAGCGTTCGGCGGCACTCCGCTGCCAGGCTTCCGCCGCATCCTCATCAAACAATTCAGCGAGCTTCTTCATCATGGTGCCGCCCAGTTCTTCGGCATCCACAATGGTCACGGCGCGGCGGTAATAGCGCGTGACATCATGGCCGATGCCGATGGCAACAAGCTCGACCGCGTTGCGGTTTTCAATTTCGCCAATGACTTTCCGCAAATGGCGTTCCAGATAATTGCCTGGATTGACCGAAAGCGTGCTGTCATCCACCGGCGCGCCATCTGAAATCACCATCAGAATGCGGCGATGTTCAGGCCGCGCGAGCAGGCGCTTATAGGCCCATTCCAAAGCCTCACCATCAATATTCTCCTTGAGCAAGCCTTCGCGCAGCATCAGGCCGAGATTCTTGCGCGCGCGCCGCCAGGGCGCATCGGCGGGCTTGTAGATGACATGGCGCAGATCATTCAGCCGGCCCGGATTACGCGCCTTGCCTTCCGCCACCCAGCGTTCGCGGCTTTGCCCGCCCTTCCAGGCGCGCGTGGTGAAGCCAAGGATCTCGGTTTTCACCGCGCAGCGCTCCAAAGTGCGCGCCAGGATATCGCTGCACATGGCGGCAACGGTGATCGGGCGCCCACGCATGGAACCGGAATTGTCAATCAGCAGTGTGACTACCGTGTCGCGGAAATCCGTCTCCCGTTCGCGCTTATAGGACAGCGAATGGGTCGGGTTGGCGACAATGCGCGCCAGCCGCGCGACATCCAGAATGCCCTCTTCCAGATCGAAATCCCAGGCGCGCTGTTGCTGCGCCAGCAGCCGGCGTTGCAGGCGATTGGCGAGTTTGGAAACCACGCCCTGCAAATGGGAAAGCTGTTGGTCTAGCTGTTGGCGTAGCCTGGTGAGTTCTTCCGGGTCGCAGAGATCATCCGCGGCCACCACTTCATCGAATTGCGTGGTGAAGGCATGGTAGCGCGTGGTGTCATCCACCTGCGGCACTTCGCGGCGCTGCTGCGGGCCACCTGGCTTGTCATCGCCATCGGCAGCGGCGCCTTCTTCTTCGGATTCCTCGGCCTCTTCGTCCGAAGCTTCGCCCTGCATCTGCTCAGGCTGGGCGCCGAGCATTTCATCTTCCTGGTCGGATTGGCTTTGCCCTTCGCCGGATTGGTCCTGCTGGGGCGTGCTTTCGCCGCCTTCTTCGCCTTCTTCGTCTTGCTGTTCGCTTTCCGCTTCCATCTCGGCCTCAGCAAGGTCGAGCGCGGTCAGCAGTTTCCGCGCCGCGCGGGCGAAGGCGCCTTGGTCTTCGGCGGTGGTCGCCATTTCGGCAAGGGCCTGTTCGGCATCCTCACCAATCGTGTCGCGCCACAAATCAAGCACGCGATGCGCGGCTTCTGGTGCTGCTTCCCCGGTCAGGCGTTCACGCGCAATCAGGCCCAAGGCTGCCGGCAGTGGCATCTGGTCTTTCCGCGTCATGCGGTCATAGCCTTCGGCTTCGCATTCTTCGACAAGCTTGGCACGCAAATTCGCCGCAACGCCGGCCATGTGTTGGGATCCCACGGCCTCCACACGCACTTGTTCCAGCGCGTCGAATACTTCCTTGGCTTCGCGCCGGGTTGGAATACGGCTGGCATGCAAGGCTTCGTCGTGGTGGCGCAGCTTGAGTGCCGCGGCATCCGCCGCACCGCGGAGCTTCGCCATTTCATTGGCGGGCAAGGCGCGGGTTGGCAGCGGCAGGCGCACGCGCTTGCCGGCCACGCCGGAAGGCCCCGGCTGGAAGGCCACCTGCACTTCCGCATCGGCATGCGCCATGGCGCGCAGCACGCCCGCCGTGGCGCGCTTGAATTCTTCCTGCCGGGTCAGATCCTGCTTGCCGCTCATGATCACTCTCTCTGGCATGGCATGGCGGCGCCCAGATCAGGCGCCGCCGTTACGCGGTTCAGCCCGCCTTGCGGAGCATGGACCCTGAGGGCAATTCCTCATTGAAGCAGCGCTGGTAGTATTCAGCCACCGTGCTGCGTTCTGCCTCATCGCACTTGTTCAGGAAGGAAAGGCGGAAGGCGAAGCCGACATCACCGAAAATCTTGGCGTTATCGGCCCAGGTGATGACGGTCCGCGGCGACATGACAGTGCTGATATCGCCCGCGATGAAGCCCGCGCGTGTCAGGTCGGCCAAAGCCACCATGGCTTCCACCTGCTTCTTCATCTTGGCATCGCCTTCGACGCCAAGCTTGGCCAGCACGATTTCCGTTTCCTGCTTATGCGGCAGGTAGTTCAGGGTAGCGACGATGTTCCAGCGGTCCATCTGGCCCTGATTGATCTGCTGCGTGCCGTGATAAAGCCCGGTGGTATCGCCAAGCCCGACGGTATTCGCCGTGGCGAAAAGCCGGAAATACGGGTTGGGGCGAATGACGCGGCTTTGATCGAGCAGCGTGAGCTTGCCTTCCACTTCCAGCACGCGCTGGATGACGAACATCACATCCGGGCGGCCGGCATCATATTCGTCGAACACCAAAGCGCAGGGGTGCTGCAAAGCCCAGGGCAGAATGCCCTCGCGGAATTCCGTGACCTGCTGGCCATCCTTCAGCACAATCGCGTCCTTGCCGATCAGGTCAATACGGCTGATGTGGCTATCCAGGTTCACGCGAATGCAGGGCCAGTTCAGCCGCGCCGCCACTTGTTCGATATGGGTGGATTTCCCGGTGCCGTGATAGCCCTGGATCATCACGCGGCGATTGAAGGCAAAGCCCGCAATAATGGCCAGCGTGGTTTCCTTGTCGAAGCGGTAGCTGGTGTCAATTTCCGGCACATGTTCTGTGCGTACCGAAAAGGCGGGCACATCCATGTCTATATCGACGCCAAAGGCTTCGCGCGCCTTGACGGTGGTATCCGGGGCAGAAATCGCCGAAGTCGGTTTGATATCGGCAATGGGGGCGATTTTATTCATCGCAGATCAGGTTCCGTGCATAGAGAAAGAGACAGCTTAGGCGCGTAATGCAAATCCGGCTACCCAGCCGTGGCAGGTTGTTTGGCCAGGCGGTGGCGCAGCAGGCTATAGGCGCGGTTGATATCCTTCAAACGCTCCTCTGCCTGCTTGTCGCCGCCGGTGGCATCCGGGTGGTGCTGCTTCGCCAAATCCTTGTAGCGGGCGCGCAATGCCACTGAATCCAGCGGCCATTTCAGGCCCAAAAGGTCCAATGCGGCGCGGAGTTCCGGGGGGACAGCGCTTTCCGGCGGCTGGCGGCGGGGGGTGGGGGCTTCGGCGCCCAGCACACCCAGCGGGTCGCGCAGGATTTCGGGGTCAAAGCGGCCTGAACCGCCAACCCGCCCAAGTGGCCAGGTCGGGCGCTGCCAGGACGTATCGGCGCGCAGACAGGCTTCGATCTCATCCGGGCCCATGCCCTTATAGAAATCCCAGCTGGCGTTGTAAGCGCGCACATGGTCCAGGCAGAACCAATGGAATTCGCGCAAGGAACGGTCGCGGGGCGCGCGATATTGGCCGGCTTCGGCGCAATCCGGCGCATCGCAAAGCCGCCCAGGGGGCGCTGCGTCATCCGGGGCATAGGCCTTGCGTCGTTTGCGCGCGAACATCAGGCGTTTATGGGGGCGGTGGCGCGAAGCCGCAAGGCAGAACAGGGCTTGGCAAAAAAGTCACAAGCGCGGAAAAACACATCATGACCCAACGCGCAGACCGTATTCGGCTAAGCCTGGAAGCGCGCTTCCAGCCAGCCTTGCTTGAAATCACCGATGACAGTGCCAGCCATGCCGGCCATGCCGGCGCCAGCCCGGGGGGGGAGACGCATTATTCAGTGCATATGGTCTCGGCGAGTTTCGCCGGGATGTCGCGTGTGGCGCGTTCCCGCGCGGTGCATGAGGCTTTGGCGGGGGAGTTCGCCACTGGGCTGCATGCGCTGGCGCTCAGGCTGCAAATCCCTGAGGAGGCTGGTTAATCTTTAGAAGGGTACGCTCAATCGCGCACCTGGCATTGGTACATAAACGCCGAAAGGGCCGCGCCGATTTTGCAGCAGTTTGTCCTCCTGCGCCTGCATGGCGAAGCCTGAACCGCTAAGGTGCGGTTGGGCAGGGGGTGGGTCTATGACCGTGGGACTAAGCCGGGCGCGCGGCGTATCATTGCCGCTGCGCGGGGCTTCGATATCGCGATTGGGGATGGGTGCCGGCTGACCCGCTGGTTCGGGTGCGGTGACGGTTTTCTCTGCAACACGGCGCTGGCGGCGCTGCTCGGGAGAAGGGCGGCGCGGGGGCGCTGCGGGGCGGGGCGGGGCTGGCGCAGCGTTCTGTGCCAAAGCCCCCCCTGCCCCGAGGGTGAGCAGCAGGCCCGTCAGGAACGCGCGTCGGCCCAACATCAGCCAGCCACCGGAAGGCGATGCACGCCGCGCGGGTCTTCCGCGGGGTTCAAGCTTGCCGCGGGCAATGCGCCGTGGGCGGTTTCGCGCCAAGCCTTCAGCGCCCATTGGACTGATGGGAAGGCGAGTTCATCCCACGGAATCTCGGACCAATGAAAGCGGGCAACTTCAAGGCTTTCCGGCCCCGCAGCGAAGCCTGGTTCGGCGAAACGGGCGCGGAAAATCACCTGCACCTGCCCAATCCGGGCAATGGAATAGACCGCGAGCACACCATCCAGCGTGATGCGCACCCGGGCTTCTTCCCAGGCTTCCCGCGCCGCGCCTTCTTCGGCGGTTTCGCCCAATTCCATATAGCCGGCAGGGATTGTCCAGAAGCCGGCGCGCGGTTCAATGGCGCGGCGGCACATCAGGATGTGATCCCCTTCCGCAATCACGCTGCCCACCACCACTTTCGGATTTTCATAGGCGACATGCCCGCAATCCGGGCACATCAGACGCTCTCGGTCGTCGCCTTCGGGTATTTGACGGATGAAGTTGCTCATCGGGTCCGTAGCTGCGAATCGTTGGGGTTACATATAAGTCCTATATGGCGCGATTGCGACAAAAACCGGACAGAGGCGCTTCGCTGTCCGGCATGGCGATGGAAGCCTTGTAACAAAACGGGCTGACAGGCTTTTTCAGCTACTGCGCTTAATGTTTCCTTTAACGGTTCGGCCATAGTTTAAAAGCTCCTTCTTTGGAGTTTGGGTTGATGAGCTTTTCGGCTGCCATGATGCATCGCCGTTTCCCCGCAAGCTGGCAGGAGCAGTGGCTCACTCAAGCTGATGATGGCGATGCGCGCGATGGCATGTGGCTGGCGCCCATCGCCATTGCCGACATCATCGCGCAGGAGCCCTTCGCCACGGGTTCAGGGAATGTACTTGCGGTGGGTGATGTTATTGCCGAAGTGACTTTTGCGGCCGCCCCGGATGCCGCCCCCGCGACGGAAAACGCGGAAATCCACATTGCCGTGGCAAGCAATGATCCCGGCTATACCGGTGGCAGCCTTTGGGGAATGCTGGGCGATACAGGGCCGATGCAGAATGCCTTTGGCAGCCATGCCAATGAGGCTTGGGCGGATGGCGACACAGGTTCCATGACAAGTGTGGTGGGCGTGATTGATACGGGCATTGATTACACCCACCCCGATCTTTACCTGAATATCTGGCTCAATCAGCGCGAAATCCCAATAACCATACGCGCGCGGCTGAGCGATATTGATACGGACGGCCTAATCACTTTCCGCGATCTGAACGGCGCGGCGAATGCTTCCTATGTGATGGATTACAACCGCAATGGCCGAATTGATGCTGGCGATTTGTTGAATGACCGGCGTTGGGAAAATGGCACCGATGAGGATGGCAATGGCTATCGCGATGATCTGATCGGCTGGGATTTCGTCAGTAATGATAATGATCCCTTTGACGATAATGGGCATGGCACGCATGTGGCCGGCACCATTGGCGCCATGGGCGGAAATGGTATTGGCGTTGCCGGGGTGAATTGGAATATCCAGATGGTAGGGCTGAAGTTTCTATCCGCCGCAGGTTCCGGCGCAACTACCGGGGCGATCAATGCGGTGAACTACTTCACCGATGCCGCCATACGCGCGACTGGCGTTGAAGATTTCATCGCCACGAATAATTCCTGGGGCGGCGGCGGATATTCCGCACAAATGAACGACGCGATCGGGCGCGCGGCGCAAAAGGATATTCTGTTCATCGCCGCGGCAGGTAATTCAGCCCTTAACAATGATGTGCAGGCGACTTATCCCGCCAATTACTCGACAACCGCGATTGCCGGGTATGAGGCGGTGGTATCTGTCGCGTCGCTCACGAATACGGGCGGCCTGTCATCTTTTTCCAACTACGGGGCGACGACGGTGGATATCGCCGCGCCGGGATCATCCATTTATTCTACCCTGCCGGGTGGGCGCTATGGGACCTATAGCGGTACCTCCATGGCGACACCGCATGTTACCGGTGCGGTGGCGCTTTATGCGGCTGAACACCCGAATGCCAGCGCGGCGGAAATTCGCGCCGCCTTGCTGGGCAGCGCCGCGGCAACGCCTTCCCTTGGTGGCATGGTGGCGACCGGGGGGCGCCTTGATATCGGCGCCTTGATGGACACCTCACCCATTCTGCCTACGCCGATGGACGTGATTGCGGGGAATGCCGCAACCGCAACGTCGCTTTCAGCAAGCGCGTCACAAGCCTCCAGCATTGATTTTGGCGGGGATCAAGATTGGTTCCGCGTGACCCTGAGCGCTGGCTGGCGTTATAGTTTCGCCATGGATGCCGCTGCGGGTTCGTCACTTGATTCCTACCTGCGCCTGCTGAGCGCAACCGGCCAGCAATTGGCCTTCAATGATGATGCGGTGGGCGCGAATTCTCGGCTTTCCTTTACGGCGACAACAAGCGGCACGTACTACCTGAGCGCGCAAGGCTTTGAAGCTTCCACCGGCAGCTATAACCTGACGATGACCGCAGTTGAGGCGGACCGAGTGCTGAATGGCACATCACGTCACGATACTTTGAATGGCGCAGGCGGTAATGACAGCCTGAGCGGGTTTGCGGGCAATGACCTACTCCTGGGCTTCGGCGGTAATGACACGCTATCGGGCCTGACCGGCAATGACACGCTTGATGGCGGTGCCGCGAATGACTTGCTGATCAGCGGCGCCGGGCGGGACGTAATGACCGGGGGTGCCGGGGCGGATTTATTCCGGTTCACGGCGCTGGCTGATAGCGTGGTTGGGACCAGTCGGGACCTGATCACGGCCTTTAGCCGGGCAGAGGGGGATCGGGTTGATCTGGCCACGATTGATGCAAATACGCGGCTTTCGGGCAATCAGGCGTTTGCTTTCATTGGTGATGCGGGCTTTGGCCGCATTGCCGGTCAGCTACGCTTTGCGGGCGGTGTGTTGCAGGCCGATGTGAATGGCGATGCGCGCGCCGATATGGAGATTGCGATTCAGGGTGTTTCGGCGCTGTTGGCGGTTGATTTCATCCTTTAGCAGCCAGGGCGGGTAGGGTTTTCACTTCGAGCCGGTAGGCTCCCTCCCGCAGGCAAACATCCGTGGTCTTCGCGCCACCCGTCGCGCCCGGCCCTGGCTATGCCCTTTGGAAGTCACATTTCCTCGACATGTCGTCTGAAAGCCATTATGGCACGTAACCGGGTTCTATTGGAATTTCCCCGCTTTGGGGGGCTGAGGGCTGAGGGTTATCCGGTGGTGACAGTCGTAGCGATGAGTTGCGCGTTGCATTTGGTGAAAAAGGAGCGTCACGTGCGCGCTGGCCAGCAATGAAACCAAATTTGGCGCGCAAGGGCCTCGCTTCGCCCGTCTTTGCCATTATGGGCGAAATGAAGGGCGCGCTGGCGTTGCTTTTCGCGGTCGGCTTCGTGGTCAATCTGCTGCAACTAACCGGGTCGGTCTATATGATGCAGGTCTATGACCGCGTCCTGGCAAGCCAAAGCGAAGCAACCCTTTTGGCGCTGACGCTGATTTCGCTGTTTCTGATCCTGATTTATGGCGTGTTGGAAGGCTGCCGCAGCTTTGCCCTGATCGGGCTTGGCAGGTTGATTGACCGGCGCCTGTCGTCACGCGTGTTCGACGCCTTGTTTGTCCAGGGCAGTCTGCGGGGCAGCGATCGGGTAGGGGTCCAGCCGCTGCGTGATCTTGAACAGGTCAGGTCTTTCATTTCCACAACGGGGCTGACCACCACGCTCGATGCACCGTGGATTCCGGTGTTTCTGGTCATTCTCTACATCGTTCACCCCTTTTTCGCCTTTTTTGGCACGGCGGCGGTGTTTGTGGTGATCGGCAGCGCCCTGATCCAGGCCTTTCTTTCCACAAAGAGACTGGCGGAAGCTTCCAACAATAACGTGCAAGCCTATGCTTTTGTCGAAACCAGCATTCGCAATGCCGAAACCGCCGAGGCGATGGGCATGCGGCAAGGGGTTTGGCGGCGCTGGCAGGACCGGCATCTGGGCATGTTGAATCAGCAGCAAACCGCCAGCCAGATTGCCGGTGGTTTCGCTGCCGTCATCAAGTTTTTGCAATTGGCGCTGACGGGGGTTTTGACGCTTGGCCTGGGCGCTCTTTTGGTGCTTGAACAATCCATCACCCCCGGCGCGATGATTGTTGCGACCTTTATCCTGGCGCGCGCCCTGGCGCCCAGCATGCAGGTGGTGGCGCTTTGGCAGCAGGCGATGAATGCGCGCGCGGCGCATAAGCGGCTATGTGAGTTTTTGGCAACCGCGCCCGTGGAAAAACACGGAATGCAGCTGCCGGCACCGCAGGGCGCCGTGGCGGTGGAAAACCTGGTGCTTGCCGTCCCAGGGACCGAGACGATTGTTTTGCGCGGTGTCAGCTTTGCCCTGCAACCGGGCGAATCCCTTGCCGTGATCGGGCCAAGTGCTGCGGGGAAAAGCAGCCTGGCGCGCGCGCTTTTGGGGATCTGGCCACCGCGGGGCGGGGCGGTACGCCTGGATGGCGCGGATGTGTCGCGCATGCCGCGGGACCAGATAGGCCAGCATCTTGGCTATCTGCCGCAGGATGTGGAGTTGTTTGAAGGGACGGTTGCGGAAAACATCGCGCGCCTGGGTTCGGTTGATTCTGAGAAAGTCGTCGCCGCCGCAAAGGATGCCGGGCTGCATGACCTGATCCTGCATCTGCCGGAAGGCTATGATACGCCCCTTGGCCCTGGCGGGCGGGGGCTTTCGCCTGGGCAGCGCCAGCGCGTTGGCTTGGCGCGTGCGCTTTATGGCGTGCCGAAACTGGTTGTCCTGGATGAACCCAATTCAAACCTGGATAGCGATGGCGAAGCCGCCTTGGCATCCGCGTTGGTGCGCTTGCGTGAGATGGGTGTCACGACCGTCATCATCACCCATCGCGCGAATATCCTGGCCGCCGTTGACAAGATATTGTTGCTGCGGGCAGGGGCGGTGGAAGCCTTTGGCCGGCGCGATGAGATTCTGCCCCGCCTGACCCGCCCGGCCCAGCCGCCGCGCCCTGTCACAGCCATCGCCAAGAACTGAGGGGAAGGGCCATGGACCGGAACAACGCCAAGCTTGGTTTGGGTGCCGAAGCGTCAAAAGCACCGATCTGGCGACCCTTGCGTTTTGCGCTTTTCACCATCCTGTTTGGTGTGGGTGGCGTTTTCGGCTGGGGTGCCTTTGCCATGATTGATAGTGCCGTGGTGGCCCCCGGCACGCTGATGGTGGAAGGCAATCGCCGCAATGTGCAGCATCTGGAAGGCGGCATTGTTGGCGAGGTGTTGGTGCGTGATGGCGCCATTGTCACCGTCGGCCAGCCGCTGATCCGCCTTGATGACACGCGCGTGCGCGCCGGGCTGAATGTGGTGCTGGATGAAACGGACCGTGTGCGCGCACGCATCGCGGTATTGACCGCGGAGCGGGAAGAAGCGCCCGCGCCCTTGTTCCCGCCCGAACTTGTCGCGCGCCGCACCGAACCCAAGGTTGCCGAGATCCTGTCCGTTCAAAGCGATGAATTCATCGCGCGTCGCGCTTCTCTGCAGGGGCAAATCGAAATCCTGACCCAACGCGCGTTGCAATTGCAAAAGCAGATTGACGGGCTGAATGTCCGCATTGATTCCAATGACCGTCAGCTTGCCCTGGTGCGCCAGGAAATCATGGGCGTGGAAGGGCTGGTGCGCATGGGCCTTGAACGCCTGCCACGCCTGCTTTCCCTGCAACGCGAGGAAGCCCGGCTGATCGGTGAACGTGGGGAGGCGATCGAGAATGTCGCGCGCACCCAGCAGGCAGTCGGCGAGGCTGAGATGCAGCGCGCGCAATTGGTGCGGTCCCGGCAGGAGGAAATCGCCAAGGAATTGCGCGAATTGCAGGGCCGGCTTCTGGAATTGCGCGAACGTGAAATCAGCGCCAATGACCAATTGATGCGCCTGACCATAGATGCGCCCGAAGCCGGTATGGTCATGGATTTGCGCTATTCGACCCGTGGCGGGGTGATTGCGCCCGGTTCGCAGGTTGCCTCCATCGTGCCGCAGGAAGAAAGGCTGGTGGTGGAAGTGCAGATCACGCCGGTGGACGTGGATACGGTGCGGATTGGCATGCCCGCTTCCATCCGGCTTTCCCACGCTGCGGCGCGCACAACGCCCATCCTTGAAGGATCGGTCGAACGCATTGCACCGGACCGCATGACAGATCAGCGCACGGGCATGCCTTACTTTGTCGCGCGGGTCGGCTTCGCCCCGGAAGAATTGATCCGGCATGAGCAGTTGCGCCTTCAGCCCGGCATGCATGCCGAAGTCCTGATCCGGCGTGGGGAGCGTTCCTTTGCTTCCTACCTCGCGCGGCCCTTGGCTGATCGCTTCGCCAAATCCATCCGGGAATTCTAGACTGACAAGCAGCGCGGCATTGCAGCGTCGCTTGAGGAGAAAGCCTTTGCTGTTCCGTCGTTTTCTGGGTGCCTTGGCGCTCTGCCTTTTCGGTCTTTCCGCCGCACCGGCACTGGCGCAGCAGGGTGATCCTTCCTTCAACCTGGTCAATCGGTCCGGGCGGCTGATTTTTGAGGCTTATGCCTCGCTCGCCACCGATCAGGATTGGGGACCGGATCGGCTTGGCGACAATGCGCTGCCCAATGGGCGAAGCTTCGCGCTAAGGCTGCCGCAGGGCCCCTGCATGTGGGATCTGCGCGTGGTTTATGAACGCGCCAATGGCCCCGCTGAAGAAAAGCGCAGCATCAATCTCTGCACCGTGACAGAGGTGGTGTTCGACGGACGGCAAATGGCGCAGACACCGCCGCCCCGCCCGCAGCCAACACCGCCGCAGCGCAGCACAGCCACTGGCAATCCTTCCTTCAACTTGGTCAATCAATCCCGCGTGGTGGTGATGGAAGCCTATGTGTCGCTTTCAACCGAGCAGGAATGGGGCCCGGATCGGCTGGGTAATGATACGGTGCCGCCCGGTCGGCATTTCGCCATCCGCCTGCCGGAAGGCCCTTGCCTGCATGATGTGCGCTTTGTCTATGAAAATGGCCAGGCGGATGAACGCCGGAATGTGAATCTGTGCGATGTCACCAATCTTATCCTGCCCTTGCAGCGCCAATAGGCGTGGCTTGATCAGGCAGGCAGGGTCACATCCAGATTAAGCGCCGCATCGCAGCGCGCGGTGGCGCCCGGTGGCAGCACGAGCGTGCATTCACGTTCTTCAATCAGCGCTGGGCCGGCCACGCTTTCGCCCGGGCGAAGCACAAGGCGATTGAGCACCGGCGCTTCGACATAGGCGCCGCCAAACCAGGCACGGCGTGTGCCGCGATGCAGGGCGCCTTCCGCTGAAGCGCTTTGCTGCGTGAGGTCCACCACCGGGCGTGGGCCAGCCACGATCACCTGCCAGGAAACGCATTCCACCGAAAGCGCGGGTTCGGTGCGGCCGTAAAGCGCCAGATAGGCGGCTTCGAATTTCGCGCGTAGCGTTGCGGCATCGCCCTGCGTGATCGCCTCGGCTGGGATTTCCGCTTCCACCTGAAAACCCTGCCCAGCATAGCGCATGGCGCCCAGAATACGCGCGCGCGCGACTTCAGGCGCAACACCCGCTGCTGCCGCCATGGCCTTGCCTTGCGCTGTCATGGCGCCGATCACCTCCCGCAATCGCGCGAAATCCAAGCCGACCAAGGGCGCTACCCAGCCTTGCACAAAGGCGAAGGAAATTGGTGCGGCGAGGAAACCAAAAGCTGAAGCAACGCCTGCGCCAAGCGGTACGATGATACGGCGAAGGCCAAGCTTCATGCCGATATGGCAGGCATGTACCGGCCCCGCGCCGCCGATCGGCACCATCGCATAGGCATCAATGCGCTTGGCCTTTTCCAAAGCATGGATTGCCGCCGCCTGCGCCATATTGCCATTGACCGTTTCATGAATGGCCCAGGCCGCTTCCGGCACCGAAAGGCCGAGCGGCTTGCCGATATGTTCAGCCAGCGCCGCTTCTGCCGCCGCGACATTCAGCTTCATCGCGCCACCCAGGAAGCTTTCAGCGCCAAGATAGCCCAGCACCAAATCCGCATCCGTGACAGTGGGCCGCGCGCCGCCAAGCCCGTAGCAGGCGGGGCCGGGATCGGAACTCGCACTTTCCGGCCCCACACGCACCAGGCCGAGTTGATCCACCCGCGCAATGGAACCGCCACCCGCGCCGATTTCGATCATATCAATGACCGGCACCTTGAGCGGCAGGCCACTACCTTTGCGGAAGCGATCCACACGCGCGACTTCAAAATCCAGGCTGCGCTGTGCTTCGCCATTATCAATCAGCGCGGCTTTGGCGGTAGTGCCGCCCATATCGAAGCATAGGATATCGCGCGCCCCGGCAGCGGCGCCATAAATGCCGGTGGCTTCCACACCGCCCGCCGGGCCGGATTGCACCAGCCGGATCGGGTGACGCGCGGCGGTTTCTTCCGCGACCGTGCCGCCATCAGATAGCATCAGGAAAAGCGGGCCGGTCAGGCCGAAGCCGCGCAGGCCATCACTCAGCCGGCGCAGATAGCGTTCAAATACCGGCTGCACATAGGCGTTGCAGACGGTGGTGGAGGCGCGTTCATATTCGCCGATTTCCGGCACGACTTCCGATGAAAGACAAACCGTGAGATCGGGCACTTCTTCCGCCAGAATTTCCCGCATGCGTGCTTCATGGGCGGGGTTGCGAAAGGCGTGCAGGAAACAGACTGCAATCGCTTTGGCGCCGGCATCGCGCAAGGCGCGTGTCGCTTCGCGCGCGCCCGCTTCGTCAAGTGCTTCACGCACTGAACCATCGGGCAGCAGCCGTTCCGCTACACCAAGGCGGCGATGGCGCGGCACCAGCGGTTCCGGCACGCGCATGAATAAATCATAGGTATCGTGGCGAAGTTCCGTGCCGATTTCCAAAATATCTCGGAAACCCTTGGTGGTGATAAGGCCCGTGGATACGCCGCGCCGTTCGATCAGCGCATTGGCGACCAACGTGGTGCCATGGATCACATGGCGCACTTCTTCCGCTTGCGCGCCGGTGCGCGCCAGCAAATCGCGCACGCCTTCCAGCACCGCTTCTTCCGGCGCATGGGGCGTGGTGAGGATCTTGCCATTGAAGATGCGCCCATCACGGGAATCGAGCATTACCAAATCCGTGAAGGTGCCGCCGATATCAACACCAATGCGCCAGGGGGCCGACTTCATGGCGTGACATAGCCTTCCTTGATATCGCGGGCGATGGCGGCGGGATCGCGTTCCGCCACTGGCCCCATGCCGCCGCCGCCTGGCGTTTCATAGGTAATGACATCGCCTGGTTGCAGCACGATGCGCGCCTTGGCGGTGACAGGCTTGCCATTCACCAAATCCCGCCCGCCGCGCCCGGCTTCGCCGCCCAGCACACCACGCGGCGGGTGCTGCACGCGTTCATGGCGATATGTGGCCGTCACCGGTTTTTCGCCGACCACTTCAAAGGATAAGCGTTGAGACAGCCCGCCGCGTGTGCGCCCCGCACCGCCGGAATTGGGGATGAGTTCCTTTTCCGCCATCAGCATGGGGACATCGTTTTCGAATTGCTCCACCGCTTGAGTCGCGACATTGGATGGAAAGGAAAGGCAGGCCGGGCCATCATGTTGCGGTGCGGCGCCATGGCCGCCATTCATGAAAAACATGCGCACATAACGGCGGCCTTCGGCATTCTCCCCAGTGAAATACACATTCCAAAGCGGGCTGCCGCTTTCCGCAATCACGCGATCGGGGATGAGTTTCGCGAGTGCCGCCAACACCAGCATGGGCAGATAATGGCCCGTCAGGTGCCGCCCCCAAACCGGCGCCGGGCGGCGCGGATTCACAATGGAACCTTCCGGCGCGATGAAGGTAATGGGGCGGAAGGATCCGTCATTATTCGGGGTGGCGGGATCAAAAGCGCATTTCACCGCGTAATTGGAATAGGCGCGCGTGAAATTGAGCGGCGCATTCACCGGGCGCGCAATCTGCCCATCCGTGCCGGTAAAATCCAGGATCAGATCACTGCCCTTGATGGTCAGTTTCAGGCGAATGGTGACGGGGTGTTCGAAGCCATCGGCGGTGACTTCATCTTCCACCACACCATCCGGTGCGGCGGCAATCGCATCACGCATCGCACGTTCGGAACGGGTGAAGATTTCGCCGGCCAGCGCATCCACATCATCGATGCCTCCTTCGGCCATGATGCGCGCCAGGCGCTTTTCTGCCTGTTCATAGGCCGCAAATTGCGCGCGGATATCACCAAGCGTTTCATCCGGCTGGCGCAGATTGGCTTCCATGAAGGCAATCACATCCTCATTCTCCACGCCGCCTTTCAGGATGCGGGTGATGGGGATGGTCAGGCCCTCTTCCCAGGAATCGCGCGCATCAACGGAAGGCGCGCCGCCGATATCGGTGGAATGAAAGGTGCTGCCCAGCCAGGAAATCACGCGGCCCTTGGCGAAGATGGGCTTGATCATGGTGATGTCATTCAAATGGCCGGTGCCGTAATAGCCATCATTTGAAATCAGTACATCGCCGGGCGAAAGCCGTTCCACCGGGTAGCGTTGCAGCATGACCGCGAGTGTGCGCGGCATGGTGCCGACGAAGGAAGGGACGGAACGCGAGGATTGCGCGAATTGCCGCCCGCTGCTGTCCATCAGGCCAATCGCCATATCCCAATTATCACGCACGACGGAGGAGAATGAGGTGCGGACAAAACTCTGCGCTGTTTCATCCATAAGCCCGGCAATGCGCTGCCAGGCGGTGCCAAGCCGAAGGGCGGAAAAGCTGGACATGGCCATTCTCCTTCAGCCGCGCATGGCTTGCAGCTGCGCAGCATAGCCGGCTGGGTTCACCATCACGTCAATCAGGCTTGGGCCTTTATGGGCAAAAGCCGCATCAAGCGCAGTGATGTATTCTGCTTCCGTGCTGGCGCGGAAACCTGCGGCGCCAAAGCCTTCAGCAATGGCGGCGAAATCCGGCCGTGCCCAGCGCACGCCTTCGGGGGGTAATTGTCGTTGCTGCTGCTTGATATCAATCAGCGATAGCGCGCCATCATTGAAGACAATGGTGATGCAGGGTGCGCCGGCTTCGGCTGCGGTGGCAAGTTCCGCCACACACATCATCAGCCCGCCATCGCCGGTAAAGGCAATGGCACCATCCGCGGGGTTTGCCAAAGCAGCGGCCAGCGCGGCAGGTAAGGCAAAGCCCATAGAAGCAAGCCCGTTGGAAATCAGCACATCGCGCGGTGCCGCGCATTCCCAGAAGGCGGTTGCTGAGAACATATGCGCGCCGGCATCCACGCTGATACGCGGGCGGCGCCCGGCGCGCCTTGCGGCTTCCTGCGCCAGCGTCACAATGCGTGGCGGTGCAACACCGCCCGAGCCTTGCCACGTAAGCGCGGCGCGCATCGTATCGCGATGCCCTGCAATCACCGCGTCATTCCAGGCGCTGCGCTGCGCGCTTTGTGTCAGCGCGGTGAAGGCAGGCTCCAGCGCGCCATGCAGTGATGCGGTGGGCGCGACGTAATGCACGGGATGCGCGCGCAGCCCGATATCCAAGACCGGCGCGCTGTAGCGCCAGGGTTGCAGGATCAGTTCCACCGGATCGAGGCCCGCGAGGATGATCAAATCCGCATCCTGCACGCAGGGCGCTTCCAAAGAGCCGCCCGTGAAAATGCCAACAAAATGCGGATCAGCATCCGCGATCACGCCCTTGGCCTTGTAGGTGACAAGCGCGGGGCAGCCTAGCGCCGCGACCAAGGCGCGCAGAGGCTCTGCTGCATCCAAGGCTTCAAGCCCGGCCAGGATCACCGGCTTCTTCGCGGCCTTCAGCATGGCGCGCGCTTTTGCCAAAGCGCTTTCATCCAGCGGCGCAATGCTGCGCCCAGGCAAAGCCAGCAATTCCCCCGCCGGGCGGCGCGCGGCTTCGCTGGTCAAATCTAGATGCACTGGGCCGATTGGCGCCGTGCCGGCAAGATCAAGCAAAGCCTCAATCTCGGCGGCGGGGTTATCGCCACGCGCTTGCGTATAGCCTTTCACCAATTCAGCGCTGGCGGCGCGCTGATCAAATACTTGATGCGTGATGTAGCTGAGTTGCTTTTCGGTGAAGCCATCAGTCAGCAGCAGCACCGGCGCACGTTCCAGCGCGGCGCAGGCAATGCCATTCAGCGCATTCATCAAGCCCGGCCCTTTGGTGGTCAGCACCACTCCAGGTGCGCCGGTTACTTCCGCATCCGCCACCGCCATCATCGCGGCATTGCCTTCATGCCGCGCCAGAATGAAGCGAATGCCGAAACGCTCGGCTGCTGCGATGACATCCAGCGAAGAACCACCGCCCGGCACGCCATAAATCCGCTTGGTGCCGCGCCGTGCGAGCGCCGCCAGCAGATATTCCGCCGTATTCATGCGCGGACGCGGTCCGGCCAGAAGCGTACACCTTGCCGCGCCAAGCCGCCGCCCAAGCCAATGGCGGTACCATCCGCGCGCCAGCAGGCCGCCCCTTCCATGCTGCCATCAGCGCTAAAGCCAATCGCGTTCATGCCGCCGCCAACATGCGGCGTGGGCGCCACCTGATGCCCGCGCTTGGCGAGCGCTTCAAGCACCGCCGCATCAAAAGCAGGTTCCACTTCCACCGTCGCACCTTGTGTCCAAAGCCGCGGCGCTTCCACCGCTTCCTGCAACGTCATGCCGTGATCCACCAGATTGAGGAAACCCTGCATGACTGAACCGAAAATCCGCAAACCACCCGGCATGCCAAGCGCATAAGCGGGCTTGCCATCACGCAAGGCAATCAGCGGCGCCTGCGAAGTCGTGATGCGCTTGCCGGGCGCAACAGACAACGCCTTGCCTGGGCGCGGATCGAATAGCGCCATGTAGTTATTCGGGATCAAGCCTGTGCCCGGCACCAGGAAGCGCGCGCCAAACAGCGAATTGATGGTCTGGGTGGAACAAACAATATTGCCCTTTTCATCAGCGACCGTGACATGGGTGGTATTGGCGCTTTCTCCGGGGCTGACGCCCGGCCCCCAGATCTGCGCGCGCAGCATATCAATCGCGGCGCGGCGTTCATCGCCATAAGCGCGCGAAATCAGCCGCGCGACGGGCACATCCACAAAGGCAGGATCGGCAGTGGCGGCGGCGCGATCGGCGAAGGCAATCTTCAAGGCCTCGGCCAGCAGATGCAGCGTATCGGCGCTACCAAAACCCAGGCTGCGCAGATCGAAGCCTTCCAATATGTTCAGCATTTGCAGCACATGCACGCCGGAAGAAGCGGGCGGCGGTGGCAATAAAACTTCATAGCCGCGATAAGGGCCGCGCAAGGGCGCGCGTTCTATCGTCGCGAAATCGGTGATATCAGCAGCCGAGACAATACCGCCCGCCTTCCTGATACCATCAGCAATCGCGCTGCCCAAGGCGCCATTCAATACGCCCGGGCCTTCGCGCGCGATCAGCGTGAGTGTTTCCGCATATTCCGCCTGGATCAGCCGCGCGCCTGGCTTGATCGGCGCGCCGCCCGGCAGCAGCAACGCCGCAATAGCGCGATCGCGCGCCAAATCATGCGCGGCTTCGCCGATGCATTCCGCCAAATAGGGCGTCACGTTGAAGCCGCGCGCCGCATGGCGAATGGCCGGCGCCATCACATCCGCCAGCGGCAGGCTGCCGAAACCTTCAAGCGTTTCGCACCAGGCGCGCAAATTGCCGGGCACCGCAACTGAAAGCGGCCCAACCACATTGGCGCGGCCCGTTGCTTCGAAATTCATCGCATTGCTGGGCTCAGCCGGTGAGAACATATCGGCGCGCGCGGCGGCGGGGGCGGTGGAAAGCCCGTCAATCACCGTATGGCGCCCGTCAGGCAGACGCAGATGCGCCATGCCGCCACCCAGAATGCCCACCATCATGGGCTCAACCACCGTCAGCGTGAACAGCGCGGCGATGGCGCCATCCACCGCATTGCCGCCGGCGGCCAGCATTTCCGCCCCAGCGGCGGAAGCGAGCGGATGGTTTGTCACCACCATGCCGCGTGTGCCAAGGGCGGGGCGTTTTTCGCAATCAAAGCTGGTGCTGGTGCGTGATCGCCAATTATGCTGCATCGGTATTTCCTTTATTGCCGAACACGCATCATGAACAAGGCTGCCACTGCCGCAACGCCAAGCAGCGCGGTCAGCCACAATGCAGCCGCGCCGTAATCATCCAGCAGCAGCCCAAAAAGCAAAGGCGCAAAAGCCTGCGAAGCGCGCGCCGGCGCGGTGATGAAGCCCTGGCGCTGCCCGTAACCAACCGGCCCGAATAGCGCGAGCGGAAGCGTGCCGCGCGTGATGGTCAGCAAGCCATTCCCCGCGCCATGGATAATCACAAAAAGCGCAGCGAAGGGCGCGCCAAGCGCCATCAGCACCACCACGGCCACAGGATGCGCACCGGCAGCGATGCGTGCGGAGAAAAGCGGGTTCATCTTGCGCATCATGGTGAATTCCACCACGCGCGCAGCGACCTGCGCTGGCCCCATCAAAGCGCCAGCCGCAATGGCGGCGGTGAGCGTTGTTCCTGCGGATTGCAGCAGCCCCGGCAAATGCGCGCCAAGCGCGGTGGAACTGAAACTCGCCGTTGCCAACACAAAGGCGAGCAGGATCATATCGCGCTTACGGTCGCGCGATTCCTCAGCCGAAAGCGGCGGCGCGGCCTCCTTCGGTGGTGGCGGTGGCGCTTGCGGGATTAGAAAGCGATTGAGCGGCAGGCAGATGAAAAGATGCAAAGCAACCCAGCCCAAGCAGGCACCGCGCCAGCCCCATTCCGCTTCCATCAGCGCGGAAAGCGGCCAACCCACCGTGCTGGCAAAGCCCGCAATCAGCGTAATGCCTGTGATGCTATTGCGCGCATCCTTGCCGTAAAGCCCGGCAAGAGTCGCGAAGGCCGCATCGTAAAGCCCCATCGCCATGGCAATGCCAATGATGAACCAGCTTAGGATCAGCATCGGCAGGCCATTGGCAAACGCCATGATCAGCAGGCCAAGGATAAAAATCAGATTCGAAATGGCCAGCACATCGCGCCCGCCGCGCTGATCAATCGCGCGGCCCGCCGCCGGCCCCAGCAGCGCGGTCAGCAAAAGCGAGCCCGAAAACACGCCAAAGACCAGGGCGCGCGACAGGCCCAAATCCTCGGCAATTGGTGCGGCCAGAATCGCCGGCAGATAATAGGAAGACCCCCAGGCCAGGGTCTGGGTGGTGCCGAGCACTGTTACCACCCTGGCCTTGGAAGCAGAGCTACTCACGGAAAAAGCCCAAACGCGGCTTCAATCCGTAATTGCGCGGCCACGCGCCGCGGCATAGCGTTCTGCGAAACGGCCCTTCACTTCCGGGTTGATGATGCGCGGCGGCATCTTCCCGGCGGCACAGGCGGAAAAGGCTTCGGCTGCGATGCGCGTGATCATGGAACGGCTTTCATGCGTGACCCCCGCCGTGTGCTGCGTGCAGATCACCGCCGGGTGCCACAGCAGCGGGTGATCCTTGGGCGGGGGTTCCTGTTCCCAAACATCCAAACCGGCGGAGGCCAATTGCCCGGATTCCAGCGCGGCCAGCACATCGGCTTCATCATGAATGGAACCGCGCGCCGTCGTGACCAGAATGGCGCCCTTCTTCATGCCGGCCAGCGCCTTGGCATCAATTATGGCACGGCTTTCGGGTGTTAGCGGGCAATGCACGCTCACAATATCAGATTGCGCCAGCAATTCGGCCAGCTCCACCTTTTCCGCACCGCGCTTCGCCACGGTTTCGGCATCCACATAAGGATCATAGGCCAGCACGCGGCAGTTGAAGGCCGCCTTCACAATCGCGGTGGTGCGCGACCCCACATTGCCAATGCCAATCACGCCAACAATCTTGCCGAGCAGATTATTGCCCATAAACACTTCGCGACGCTTGGCTTCCCCCGCGCGCATGGCGGCATGGGTCTGTGGCATTTTCTTGATCAACGCCAACATCATGCCAACGGCATGTTCCGCCACGGCTTCGGCATTGCCGCCGGCCTGGTTCACCAGCAACACGCCCGCCTTGGTGCAGGATTGCGGGTTGACCGTGTCATACCCGGCACCCTGGGATGCCACCATCAGCAGATTGGGCAGGCGCTGCAACAGCGCATCATGCACATGAAGCGCCTTGGGCAATTCATCGCGCGACGCGCGCACATAATACCCATCACAGGTGGCGAGTTCGGCGATCGCGGCTTCTTCCCCATTTTCCAGGGAAAGCCGCACCACTTCCAGGGCCGGATCGGCGGTGGCAGTTTCCAGAAAGCTTGGATGCGGCACGCGTTCCAGATAGGCGACGCGGAATGGCTTATTGACTGCGGACAAGTTCTCTTCCCCCTTGCTCAATGCCGGGGATGCTAGACTTGGTTTTGCCGGGGCGCCAGACCGGGGTTTAGCGCCTGACCGTCAGCAGATAAGCCACAATGTTATCCAACTCCTCCCGGCTTAGCCGGTAATCCGGCATATTGGCATGCGGCGTGCGCAAATAGGCACGCAGCGACATGGAAGTTGTGGAAGGCAGCGCGGCAATGGCGGCGAAGCTTGGCGCAATATCCGTGGCCGGTCCGGGACCGCCAGGCGCGATGTGGTGGCAATTGGCGCACCAGCTTGCGGCCAAGCGCTGGCCGGCAATCGGGTCCCCAGGTTCCATCTGCGCCAGCGCCGCGCCCGGCAGCGCCGCCAATACGCATGCGATCAGCCAATGGCGCATTTTGATCCTCCTGCTTCTGGGTGGCTTTGCCTCAGGCGAGGTAGTTGCCCCCATTGATGTGATAAACCTGACCCGTGATCCAGGCGGCTTGATCAGACGCAAGATAAGCCATCAATCCCGCGATTTCTTCGGGCCGCCCCATCCGCCCCAGCGGGATTTGCTGGGCCATGACCGCAAGCTCCGCTTCGCTATTGCCGTAGCGCGGCTGCGCGGTATCCGTCAGGCCGGGCGCGATGGCGTTCACGCGAATGCCATGGGGGGCGAGTGACAGCGCCATGGACCGTGTCATGCCGATAATGCCGGCCTTGGTGGCCGTGTAATGCACCCCAAGCGGCGCCCCCCGGACCGAGGAGGAGGAGAGGTTGATGATCACCCCCTTGATCCCCGCCGCCACCATGGCCCGTGCCGCCGCCTGGGCGCAAAAGGCGCTGCCCTTCAGGTTCACGGCAATCACCCTGTCCCATTCCGCTTCCGTCATGTCCAGAAATTCAACGCGCGGGAAGATGCCGGCATTATTCACCAGCACATCAATGCGCCCAAACACGGCGAGGGTCTGTTCGACCAGGGCGGCGGCGGAGGCAGCGGTGCCGACATCAACCCTGGATCAGCGCCGCGCGCCGTCCGGTTGCGCGGATTTCGGCCGCCACGGCCTCCGCCTGGGCCTGATCATCCAGCCAATTGATCGCGACATCATGGCCCGAAGCCGCCAAAGCCCGCGCGGCGGCGGCGCCGATGCCCTGCTGCGCGCCCGTCACCAGCGCCACCTTTGCTTCGCCTGACATGGTTCAACCCCATATATCCAGAAGGGCAGGCTAGAAGGAAACGGGGGCTCTGTCTTGAGGGCTTGCCCCGGCGCCCGCCCGGTGGCACCCCTTGGCGGAAGAGGGAGGCGGCGCAGTGGATATTGCTGGAATGTTCTCGTTGCAGGGGCGAGTGGCGCTGGTGACTGGTGCGTCCGGCGTTCTGGGCGCGCATTTCGCCCGCGTGCTGCATGGCGCCGGCGCATCCGTGGCGCTCGCCGCACGGCGGGAAGCGGCGACCGCCGCGCTGGCGACGGAATTGGGCGCGCGCGCGGTATCAGTGCCCTTGGATGTGACCGCGCCCGAGACCATCCCCCTTGCCTTTGCCGCCGCGGAAGCTGCCTTTGGTGCGCCTTGCGATATTCTGGTCAATAACGCCGGTATCGCCGTGACCAAGCCCGCTTTGCAACAAAGCGCTGAGGATTGGGATGCGGTGCTGGATGTCAATCTGCGCGGGTGCTTTCTGGTGGCGCAAGAGGCCGCCAAGCGCCTGGTGGCGGCGAAGGCGCCCGGCGTGGTGGTGAATATCGCTTCCGTTCTTGGGGAGCGCATCATTCCGGGCGTGGTCGGCTATACCGCCGCCAAGGCTGGGCTATTGCACATGACGCGCCATTTGGCGGTGGAATGGGCGCGGCATGGGATTCGCGTGAATGCGATTGCGCCCGGCTATATCGCCACTGATATCAATCGCGATTATTTCGCCTCCGATTCCGGGCAGGCGATGATCAAACGCATCCCGCAGCGCCGGCTTGGCGCTGCCGAGGACCTTACCGGGCCGCTATTGCTGCTCGCTTCCGCTGCCGGGGCGCATATGACCGGCGCGGTGGTGACAGTGGATGGCGGCCATTCGATCAACCCGCTTTAGGTTTTGCCGCCATGGAATTCACCCTGCCCCCCGAAATTGATGATATGCGCCGGCGCATTCGGCGCTTTGTGGATGAAAAGCTGATTCCTCTGGAATCCGACCGCGCAAATTTTGATGAGCATGAAAACATCGCGCCCCATGTGCTGGCGGAAATGCGCAAGGCCGCGAAGGCAGAAGGGCTTTGGGCGCTACAAATGCCAAAGCGGCTTGGCGGGCAGGAATTGCCACGCATTGGCATGGCTGCTTGTTATGAGGAAATGAACCGTTCCATCTTCGGGCCTGTGGTGTTCAATAGCGCCGCACCGGATGACGGCAATATGATGATCCTGGATCGCGTTTTGCCGGAAGCGATGAAGCCGCGCTGGTTGCAGCCGATTGTGGATGGCGATGTGCAATCCGCCTTTGCCATGACGGAACCGGATGGCTGCGGTTCCGACCCGAACCTGACCTATACCAAAGCGGAACGCGTCGGTAATGATCGCTGGCGAATCACCGGGCGCAAATGGTTCATTACCGGCGCGGGCAATGCGAAGATCTTCATCATCATCGCGCGCACATCGGATGATCCGCGCAAGGGGCTTTCTGCCTTCCTGTTCAGCGCCGATCAACCGGGGTGGAAGATTGTGCGCCGCATTCCGATCATGGGGCCGGAAGAACATGGCGGGCATTGCGAATTGGAATTCGATGGGCTGGAAGTTCCGAATGAGCACCTTTTAATGAATGAGGGCGATGGGCTGAAGCTGACGCAAATGCGCCTGGGCGTGGCGCGGCTGACCCATTGCATGCGCTGGCTGGGATTGTCTCGGCGTGCCTTGGAAATCGCCATGGAACGCATTGCGCAGCGCGATTCCTTCGGCATGAAGCTGATTGACCGCGAAAGCGTGCAAGGCCTGGTGGGCCAGGCGGCGATGGAAATTGAAATCGGCCGGCTGCTGACCATGAAGGCGGCCTGGTTTCTGGACCAGGGAGGATTCGCGCGGAAGGAAGTTTCCATGGCGAAGATTGTGGTGGCGGATGCCTTGCAAAAATCCGTGGATACGGCGCTGCAATTGCTGGGCGCGCGCGGCTATTCCAAGGATACGGTGATTGAATGGATGTACCGCTACGCCCGCCAGGCGCGGCTGGTGGATGGCGCATCTGAAGTGCATCGCATGGTGCTGGCCAATGTGCTGCGGGCGGAAGGTTCTGGATTCTTCGCCTGGGGTCCGCCCAAGCATGGATGAGGCGCGGCGCGCAAAACTGACCGATTGGCTGCGCGGGGCAACCGGCGCGGCTGATCTGACGCTTGGCGCGTTGTCTTTGCTTTCCGGCGGCGCCATTCAGCAGAATTGGGCTTTGGATGTTGTGCTGGCGGGACGAGATGAAGCCTGGGTGCTGCGCACAGATAATGCGGCGACCTTGGCGGTTTCTCTGCCCCGTTCCGCCGAATTCGCGCTGTTGAAGGCCGCCTTCGCTGAGGGCGTGACGGTGCCGCAACCGCTTTACGTGTGCGAGGATACCGCTGTGCTTGGCGCGCCGTTCTTCATCATGCGCCGCGTGCAGGGCATTGCCGCCGGGCATCGCGTGGTGAAAAGTGAAACGCTGTGTGGTGGGCGTGATGCTGCGGTGGCCGCTTTGGGGCGTGAATTGGCTCGCATTCATCGCATAGTACCGCCGCGCGTGGATTTGGCCTTTCTCGGCACGCCGCCCACCGACGCCTGCCTTGCTTTTGTTGCGGAGCAGCGTGCCGCTTTGGATCGGCAAGCGCTGCCGCGCCCGGTGCTGGAATGGGGGCTGCGGCATCTGGAACGCACCGCGCCGGCGCCGCTACCACCCGTGCTGAACCATAATGATTTTCGCACCGGCAATCTGATGTTGGCGGATGATGGCGTGGCGGCGGTACTGGATTGGGAATTCGCGGCCTGGGGAGACCCACATGCTGACCTTGGCTGGTTCTGCGCCAAATGCTGGCGCTTTGGCAGCGCGCATGAAGCGGGCGGTATTGGCGCGCGCGATGCCTTCTATGCGGGCTATGCCGCAGAAGCGCGCCGCGCAGTGGATGCGGCGCGCGTGACCTGGTGGGAATTGGCCGCGCATATTCGCTGGGCGGTGATTGCGATTGACCAGGCAGAACGCCACCTCTCCGGCAAGGAACCAAGCCTGGAATTGGCGCTGACGGGCCACATCGTGCCTGAGCTTGAATGGGAAATCCTGAATATGACGGGGGTGCCCCATGCAGCGTGAAGCCCCGGAAGGCCCTAATCTTTTGACAACCGCGCGTGATGCGCTGCTGACCGAAATTCTGCCCAAGCTTTCCGGCACGGATGCCTTCACCCTGCGCATGATCGCCAATGCCATGGCGATTGCCGCGCGCGAAGCCGCACAGAATGATGCCTGGGTGGCAGAAATGCGCGCCACGATGCAGCGCCTGACGGGCGATGCCGCCGCGCCGGACCCTGCCTTCGCTGCCGCGATTCGTGCTGGCGTTTTTGATCCCGGCAGTGCGCATCATGCGGAAGCGGCGGCGCTGCTCCGCCAAGCCGCGCGGCTGCGTTGTGCCATTAGCGCGCCTCGGGTTTTGGGAAAGGGCTGACATATGCAGGATGATTTGCCGAAAACCGCCGCCAATCATGTGGCCCTATCGCCGGTTTCCTTTCTGCCGCGCGCGGCGCATGTCTGGGGCAAGCGCATCGCGATTATTCATGGTGCGCGGCGCATCACCTATGCGCAGTTTCTGGAACGCAGCCGGCGCTTGGCCTCGGCGTTGCGTCAGGCCGGCATAGCGCCAGGTGATGTGGTGGCGGCGCTATTGCCGAATATTCCTGAAATGCTGGAAGCGCATAACGCCGTACCCATGGCGCATGCCGTGCTTTGCCCGATCAATACGCGGCTGGATGCGGCGACGGTGCGTTTCATTCTGGGCCATTCAGGCGCGAAGATCCTGTTGCTGGACCGCGAATTTGCCGCGTTGGTGAATGCCGCGCTGGAAGGCGCGGAGAACCCGCCGCGTGTGATTATCATTGACGATCCCGAAGGCCCTGGCGGTGCCGCCATTGACGCGACGGGTTATGAGGATTTCATCGCTGGCGGTGATCCTGGCTTTCCGGTCGCGCCCCCCGCTGATGAATGGGCTGCGATTTCGCTTTCCTATACATCGGGTACCACAGGCGATCCCAAGGGTGTGGTGGCGCATCATCGCGGGGCTTACCTCAATGCCTGCGGCAATGCACTGTCCTTCGGCTTGATTGCGCAAAGCGTCTATCTTTGGACGCTACCGATGTTTCATTGCAATGGCTGGACTTATACCTGGGCCGTTACGCTGCAAGGCGGAACGCATGTGTGCCTCAGGCGCGTGGAACCGGCGCGGATTTTCGCGCTGATTGATGAACATGGTGTGACGCATCTTTGCGCCGCGCCCGTGGTGTTGACCATGCTGATCCATGCACCGGAAGACCAGCGCCGGCGCTTTGCGCATCGCGTGGGGATTGCCACGGGCGGCGCGGCGCCGCCTTCGCCGGTGATCGCGGCGATGGAGAATCTGGGCTTCGACGTCACGCATCTGTATGGCCTGACGGAATGCTATGGCCCATCTCTGCTATGCGCCTGGCAGCCGGGCTTGAACGATCTGCCGCTTGCGGAAAAGGCCGCCTTCATGGCACGGCAAGGTGTGGCTTTGCCAACACTGGAAGAGGCGAGGGTGATTGATACCGCAAGCGGCGCCCCCGTGCCGGCAGATGGCGCGACAATTGGCGAGATTGCCATTCGCGGCAATACCGTAATGAAGGGTTATCTGCGCAATCCCAAAGCCAATGAAGCGGTGTTTGTGGATGGCTGGTTCCGCACCGGCGATTTGGGCGTGCTGCACCCGGACGGCTATATCGAAGTAAAGGACCGCGCCAAGGATATTGTGATCTCCGGCGGTGAAAACATCAGCAGCCTGGAAGTGGAAGAAACGCTCTATCGCCACCCGGATGTGATGGAAGCAGCCGTGGTGGCACATCCGGATGAAAAATGGGGCGAAGTGCCGCATGCCTTCATCACCCTGAAGCCAGGTGCAGCAGAGAACCGCGATGCCATCATCGCTTTCTGCCGCGCCAATCTGGCGGGCTTCAAGCTGCCGCGCCACATCACCTTCGGCCCGCTACCCAAAACTGCGACCGGCAAAATCCAGAAATTCGAATTGCGCGCCCGGGTGCGCGGTGGCTGAAGCAGCATGACAGAACTCCCAAAACCCGGCGCGCTGACCGCCTTGCGCGTGATTGACCTGACCCGTGTGGTGGCCGGCCCGCTTTGCGCGCAAATGCTGGGCGATTTGGGCGCTGAAATCGTCAAGCTGGAACGCCAAGGCAATGGCGATGATTTGCGCGCTTTGGGTCCACCTTTTGTGCCAGGAAGTGATGACAGCACCTATTTCACCTCGCTCAATCGCAACAAGCGCTCACTCAGTCTGGATTTCACGCAAGCGGAAGGTGCGGCCATTCTGAAGCGCATCGTGGCGAAGGCCGATGTGCTGATCGAGAATTTCCGTACCGGTACGCTCAAGCGTTATGGCTTGGGTTATGAGGATTTGCGCGCCATCAATCCGCGCTTGGTCTATTGTTCCGTGACAGGCTTTGGTCAGGATGGCCCTTACGCGCATCGCTCAGGCTATGATTTTGTGGCGCAGGCCATGGCAGGGCTGATGGAAGTGACCGGCGAGGCGGATGGCAAGCCAGGCGGCGGCCCGCAGCGTGTTGGTGTGCCGGTGGCGGATATGTTCACGGGCTTTGCGGCCACGGTTTCCATCCTTGCCGCACTCAGGCATCGCGATCAGACCGGTGAAGGCCAGTATTGCGAAGTCTCCTTGTATGAGACAATGGTGTCACTGATGCAGGCGCCCATGACTTCATGGTTGAATGCCGGCAAACTGATGCAGCGTACCGGTAATGACGCAGTGGTGGCAGTGCCTTATGGCGTGTTTCAGGGCTCGGACGCGAAATTCGTCATTGGCGTTTTGAACGACCGCGAATTTGTCCGGCTTTCAGCAGCGCTCGGCCATCCTGAATGGGCGGGAGATGAGCGCTTCCGCCGCGCACGAGACCGCGCCGCCAATCGCGATTTGCTGCTGGGCATGATGCATGATGTGCTGCGCCATAGGCCACGGGCCGAATGGTTGACGGTATTGGAAGAAGCGAAAATCACCTCTGGCCCCATCAATACAGCCGCCGATGTGGAGGCCGATCCGCATACCAAGGCGCGCGGGTTGATTGTGGAAGTTCCTCATCATGCGGGCGGGCAAGTGCGTGTGCCGGCTTCACCCTTGCGGCTTGCCGCGACGCCGGTAGCCTATCGCTACGGCATCCCCGCACCGGGGGAGCATACGGATGCAGTGCTGCGTGAATTTGCCGATATGACAGCAGAAGAAATCGCCGCGGCGCGTGCCGCCGGTGTATTGTAAGGGGGCTACGCCATGGCTGGGCTTCGTTTTGATTTACGCGATGCGCCGGAAGGCGCGGCTGAACTGCGTGCGGAAGTGCGCGCATTTCTGGCCGAACATGCGCCGAATTTCACGCCGGAAATCCGCGCCCGTTCCTGGATGGGGTTTGATCGCGATTTCACCCGTGCGGTCGGCGCCAAGGGTTGGATTGGCATGTGCTGGCCGCGCGAATTTGGCGGCGCAGAACGTAGCTTTCTGGAACGCAACATCGTGCTGGAAGAAATGCTCGCCGCCGGTGCGCCGGTGGGCGCGCATTGGATTGGGGATCGGCAATCCGGCCCGCTGATTCTGCGGCTGGGTACCGAAGAACAGAAGCGCCATTTCTTGCCGCGCATCGCGAGCGGTGAATATGCGTTCTGCATTGGCCTTTCGGAACCTGATTCGGGGAGTGATCTGGCATCACTGCGCACCAAGGCGGAAAAGGTCGACGGTGGCTGGAAGCTGAATGGGCGCAAGATTTGGACCACCTTCGGGCATCTTTGTGATTGGATGATTGCGCTGGTGCGTACCTCGCCCGCACCGGAAGGTGGCGCGCGGCATATCGGGCTTTCGCAAGTACTGGTGAATTTGCGCGCGCCGGGGGTGCATATTCGCCCGATCCGTGACTTGGTGGGCGAAAAGGGTTTCAACGAAATCACCTTCGATGATGTGATGCTACCGGAAGATGCGTTGGTGGGGCTGGAAGGCGCGGGCTGGGCGCAAGCCACCAGCGAATTGGCGTTTGAGCGCAGCGGGCCGGATCGGTACCTCTCCTCGCATCCCTTGTTGGAAGCGGCGATGACAACGCTGAAGCAGGATGCGGCAGCGGCACCCGCGCTCGGCAGGCAGGTCGCGCGGCTATGGGCTTTGCGGAATATGTCCGTCGCCGTGGCCGGCATGTTGGAAGATGGGCAAGACCCGGTGCGGCAAGCGGCGCTGGTGAAGGATTTGGGCAATGATTTTGAACAGGCGCTGCCCAATGTGGTGCGTGATCTGATCACCACCGAAGACATGCCAGAGGATATGCGCCGCATGCATGCTTATCTGACGCAAATCGTGCCGACATTTTCTCTGCGCGGCGGTACGCGGGAGATTATGCGCGGCATTATCGCACGCGAATTGGGGCTGCGCTGATATGGCAAGCGAAATCGCGGCGGAGCTCGCCGAACTGGTTGATCGCGCGCTGGCGGATGCGGCGGATGTCTCCACCTTGCGCAGCCTGGAAGCGGGCAACTGGCCTGCAGCCACCTGGGATGCGTTGGCGGCGCTTGGCTTGAATGGCGCGCTGGTGCCGGAAGCGGCGGGCGGCGTTGGCCTTGGCTTCAGTGATGTGGCGCCGCTGTTGGAGGTGCTTGGCCGCCACGCCGCGCCAGTGCCCTTGGCGGAAGGCATTTTTGCGAATGCGCTGCTTTCGGCTGCCGGCATTACACCGCCGGAAGGCGTGATCAGCTTTGGTGCAGGCCAGGGCGCCATTGCCTGGGGGCGCCATGCCGGCCATGTTGCGCTGCTGGATGGCGCGCGCATCGCGCTGTACCCCGCTGCTGCGCTCGCTTGGGAAGGAGGCGGCAATATCGGCCATGAAGCGCGTGATCGGGCGCGTATCATCGGCAGACCGATTGCGGAAGCGGTTTTGCCCAATAGCTGGGGTGCGGAAGCGGGCTTGCTGTGTACCGCGCTGATGCGTGCCGGCCAGATTGCGGGCGCCATCCAGGCGGCGCTGGCGCTGGCGGTGGATCACGCCAATACGCGCAAGCAATTCGGGCGCCCTATTGGGCGGTTTCAGGCGGTGCAGCAGCAGCTAGCCGTTTTCGCGGCGGAGACTTCCGCCGCTTCTGTGGCTGCCGCTGCCGCAGCACGCACGGTGGATCGCCGTGGTTTGGCAGCAGCAGCCTTTGAGATTGGTTGCGCCAAGATCACGGTGGGTGAAGCCGCAACGCGCGGTGCCGCCATAGCGCACCAGGTCTTCGCCGCCATGGGCATTACCGAAGAACATCAGCTGCATCATTTCACGCGCCGGCTTTGGTCTTGGCGCGAAGAAGGCGGCAGCGAAGCTTTTTGGGCCAAGCGCATCGGACAGGAAGCGCAAGCCCTGCCTAGCGCGCTCTGGCCCTTCATCACCGCACGCGAGGAGGAAATCACCCCATGACCCCATTCCTGAACATCGAACGTGATGGCGGTATTGTTACGCTCACGCTTAATCGCCCGGAAAAGCGCAACGCGATTTCCACGCGTGCGGAGTGTGAGGAAGTGGAAGCGGCTTGCCGCACGCTTTCGCGGGATGACAGCGTGCGCTGCGTGATCGTGACCGGTGCCGGTTCCGCGTTTTGTGCGGGTGGTGATTTGAAAGGCATGCGCGATAAAACCGGCATCACCGGCGGTGGTACGGGGGCCGAAATCCGCGAATCCTATCGTCGTGGCATTCAGATGATTCCCTTGGCGTTGTATGAATTGGATATCCCGACCATCGCGGCGGTGAACGGGCCAGCCATTGGCGCGGGGCTTGATTTGGCGTTGATGTGCGATATTCGTGTGGCTAGTGAGAGGGCGCTTTTCGCTGAAAGCTTCGTGAAAGTTGGCATCGTGCCTGGTGATGGCGGTGCTTACTTGCTGCCTAAAGTGGTTGGCATGTCGAAAGCACTGGAATTGTCTCTGACCGGGGAAACCATCGGCCCGGCGGAAGCGCTCGCCTGCGGCATGGTTTCCAAGGTTGTGGCGCCGGAAGCGCTATTGGATGCCGCGCGCGCCATCGCGGCCAAAATCGCCGCCAATCCGCCGCAAGCGGTGCGGCTGACCAAGCGCCTGCTGCGTGAAAGCCAGCACACGCGGCTTTCGACGTTGTTGGAAATGTCGGCGGCTTATCAGGCTTTGGCGCATGGCACGCGGGATCACCGTGAAGCCGTGGATGCCATGCTGGAAAAGCGCGCACCACATTTCGAAGGACGTTGAAGACTTGATGTAAGTCAAGCATCGCTGGGCGGCAGTATTGCAAAAGCGCATCCGGACCTATTCCAGGGAAGGCTGCGATCATGACATTGACGCCCCAGAACTTCAGTACCCAGGCCATCTGGGACTATGTGAATGGCAAGAAGCGCGCGGAGCAGGCTGCCGAACAAGCAGAAGCCGCAGCGAAGCGCGCAGAACAGGCCAAGCTGCGCGAAGCCTTTGAAGGGCGCGAAGTCGCGCCTGATGCGCTGGAACGCATCGCGACCCTGGTACGCCGCGCCGTAGATGCCGGCGACAAGGAAGCGCTGGTGATGCGCTTTCCGTCCGAATGGCTGCCCGATCAGGGGCGTTCCATCACCAGCCATGATCCTGCCTGGCGCGAAAGGCTCAGCGGCTTTCCCAAGCGCGCCTATGAATTTTATGAACGCGAATTGGCGCCGCGCGGCTTTCAGCTGAAAGTCCAAATCATTGATTGGCCAGGCGGAATGCCAGGCGATGTTGGGTGGTCCCTGAGTTGGAAGCACCCTGAGGAGGAATAAGCGCTGGTCGTAGGTTAGAAGGAAGCCATACCGTGACGAAAAAGAACCCCACACTAGCTGGCCGCGCAGCACCTAACCACCACGCATCAGAGCGAAAGCGCGCCGCAGATACGCACTTCAAGCCGGATGGCAAGCTGAAGCGCAAGGCTTATGAAAAAGCGCTGTGTGATCTACACGTAGAATTGGTGAAGCTTCAGGAATGGGTCAGGAAAACAGGCGCGAAAATCTGTATCCTGTTCGAAGGGCGAGATGGCGCGGGCAAGGGTGGCACAATCAAAGCCATCACGGAACGGGTCAGCCCGCGCGTCTTTCGCGTCGTTGCACTACCTGCACCAACAGAGCGTGAAAAATCACAGCTATATATTCAGCGTTATATCCAGCATTTGCCGGCTGCTGGTGAAATAGTGATCTTTGATAGGTCTTGGTACAATCGCGCTGGTGTCGAGAAGGTGATGGGCTTCTGCTCGGATGAAGCGGTGAAGCGCTTTCTGGAAATGGCGCCCGCGGTGGAGCGCGTCTTCATCGAATCAGGTATTATTCTGCTAAAATATTGGCTTGAAGTCAGCCCGGAAGAGCAGACTAGGCGGCTCGAAAGCCGCATTCAGGATGGGCGAAAGCTTTGGAAACTCTCGCCCATGGATTTGAAATCCTATAGCCGTTGGTATGATTATTCACGCGCGCGCGATGCCATGTTTCATGCAACGGATACGTCCTGGGCGCCTTGGTATGTGGCCATGTCCGATGATAAGAAACGCGCGCGGCTGAACATCATCAGGCATACGCTGAGCCGCATTCCCTATGAGGCGCCAAAGCGCGAAAAGATCAAGCTGCCGAAGCGGCAAAATGCGGGCGATTATCGGGAGCCTGATTATGCCTTCAAAATTATCCCGGACATGCTGGGGACGGGGGCAGTACCGACCGCCAAGCAGTTACTGCGATGAAGTTGATATTGATCAAGTGGTAGCGCGCTAGTCAGGCGTATCCTTCCCTTCATTAGATGTATAGGAGGCTTCGATGAAACTCTGCGATATTCTTGTACATGTTGACGCATCGCCGCGTGCCCAGATGCGGCTTGATATCGCGGCCGCCTTGGCACGCCAGCATGGGGCGCATCTGACAGCGCTACAGGTGATTGATGTCGCCATACCTGTCATGGCGATGGGTGACGGTGGCGGCGGTGGCGCGGTGATTGCCGAGTTAATGGAACAAATGCGCCAATCGGCCTTGGTCGCCGGCGTGAAGCTGAAAGCGGCTTTTGAAACCGCGCTGGCACGTGAAGGCATCATGGGCGAATGGCGCCAGGTGGAAGGTACCACGCCCGAAATCCTGGCACTGCATGGGCGTTACGTAGATTTATTGGTGATGGGCCAGGATGATCCGGAAAGCGATAGTGCCGACCTTTTGGAAACGGTACTTTTCGATTCCGGTCGGCCAGTTTTGGCCATTCCCTTCGCGGGCAACTTCAAAAGCATCGGCAAGCGTGTGCTGATTGGCTGGAATGCCAGCCGCGAAGCAACCCGTGCGCTGCATGATGCCTTGCCTTTGATCGCCAAGGCCGAAACCGCGACTGTCTTCCTGGCCAATCCAAAGCGCGGGCTTGGCGCGCATGGCCAAGAACCGGGCGCTGATATCGCGCGACATTTGGCGCGCCATGGGCTGAAGGTGGAAGTCGCCAAGGCAGTGGCGGATGACGTGGCGGATTCAGCGCTGCTGCTCAATCACGCGAGTGACATGGGCGCGGATTTGCTGGTGATGGGTGCCTATGGACATTCGCGCCTGCGTGAATTCATCCTGGGTGGCGTGACGCGCAGCCTGTTGCGGGAAATGACAATACCGGTACTGCTCTCGCATTAAAGCCCGTTGCCCAGGGGCGGAAACACTTCGCAATCAGCTGATGCTCCCCCGGATAAATCCGGGGGAGTTATGAAGTGGTGATTACGCTGCTTTCCGAAGCGTTACCCCAAGCCCTTCAAGCCCAGCACGGATTGCCGCCTGGCGGGGCGCATCCGGCATGGGCATGGGTGCTCGGGAAAGGCCGGAAGCTACCCCCTGGCAGGCCAGCGCGTATTTCACATTGGCCGGCAGGTTTTCTGCCGATAATGCATTCCACAGTACCAGCAGCCGTTCATGCAGCGCCTTGGCTGTGGCGTGATCGCCGCGCTGCACCGCATCCCAAAGTGCTACATTGGCATGTGGCGAAGCTGCCGGGAGCGCTGAAATCGTGCCCCGCGCACCAAGCGCATAGCTTGGGTACAGCAGCGCATCTATCGCCGTGAAGATCAGATCCTGCGGCCGCGCCTGCAAAACCAGATCCGCCAGTAATTTGAGATCGCCAGAGCTTTGCTTCACGCCGACCACGCCCGGCACTTCGCGCATGATGCGCAGCAGCAGGGCGGGTGAAAGATAATTCCACGGAATGACGTTGTAGATCAAAATGGGTAGCCCCGTGCCTTCGGCGACTGCGCGGAAATGCGCAAGCGTTGCTTCCTCATCCGGCTTGAACAGGTAATGCACGGGTGTCACCTGCAGCCCCTGTGCGCCAAGATCACGCGCGATCCGCCCGCGCATAATGGCTTCCTGCGTTGAATTCACAATCAGGCCCGCCAGCAGGGGCAACCTGCCGCGATTGGTCTTGGCCACGGTTTCGAACATGCGGGCGAAATCGTCACGTTCGAAGGTATGGCCTTCACCTGTGCTGCCGCCGGGGATCAGCCCATGGACGCCAGCAGCGATCTGGAATTCGACAATCTCCGCCAAGGCGGCGTGCACGACATTGCCCTGGGCGTCGAAGGGGGTCGAAATCGGCGGAATGACGCCGCGAAGGTCACTGAGCATGAACGTCCTCTCCTTTTTTGGTCTCGTAGCCTTGGGTACATCAGGCAGCATCTGGCAGATTTCGGCGGAAGACAAGCATTTTCATACCAATTGATTTGAACCGGCGTGAGAACATGGCCTGGCATTGATTCAATTTTCCTGCTGGAAGTTCCATCAGCGTGCCGCGCTCATTCATTGGGATGTCAGGATGGGCATATGCCGTGTTTCCCATGACGATCTGTGACGGCCACACAAGCTTATCTCCCTGTCGCCTTATCCCGCGCGGCCGTCGCCAGCGCATCGGCGCGTTCATTCATGGGGTCCCCGGCATGGCCGCGCACCCAGCGCCATTCAATCTCATGTGGTTTGGCGGCGGCCAGAATGCCCTGCCATAAATCCAGATTCTTCACCGGCTCCTTCGCCGCATTGCGCCAATTGGCGCGCACCCAGCCATGGATCCAGCGGCTGATGCCATTCCTCAGATATTCGCTATCCGTATGCAGCGCCACGCGGCAGGGTTTTTTCAGCGCCTCCAGGGCCTTCAGCGCGGCGGTCAATTCCATGCGGTTATTGGTGGTCTCGGCCTCATTGCCCGAAAGCTCCCGCTCATGCTCGCCAAAGCGCAGAATGGCGGCCCAGCCGCCGGGGCCGGGGTTGGGCTTGCAGCCGCCATCGGTCCAAATCTCGACCAAGGGGCGCGGGTCGGCGCTACCGGTCACAGGCCGAAGGCCGCAAGCGTCTCGGCCCCGCTGAAAAAGCGCAGCTTGCGCAGATATTCCACCGGGTCCTTCCGCGTCACCAAAGCGCCTTCGGGCGTGTGGGTCCAGTCATAAAGCCGGGTCAGCAGAAAGCGCAGCGCGGCACCGCGGCACAGCACCGGAAGGGCGGCCAATTCAGCCTCGGATAATGGGCGAATGGCGCGATAGGCGCCGAGCATGGCGCGCGCGCGGGTGACGTTGAAGGAAAAATCGGCCTCAAAGCACCAGGCATTCAGGCAGACGGCGATGTCATAGGCGAAAAGATCCGTGCAGGCGAAATAGAAATCAATCACGCCGGAAACACGCGGCTGGCCATCCGGGCCGGGCAGGAAAAACGCGTTATCAGGGAAAAGATCGGCATGGATCTGCCCGGCTGGCAGCGCGCCTTCCGCCGGCCAGGCGGCCAGAATGCCGCTAAGCGCCGAATCAAGTTCGGCGATCAGGCCGGTCTGCACCTCATCACCGCGGGCGCGGCAGCCATCCAGCAAGGGCGCCCAGCCCTTGGGGCCAAGCGCATTGGGCCGGTGCATCGCAAACCCTGCGCCGGCCAGATGCATCTCAGCCAAGGCCCTGCCCAAAGGCGCGCAGTATTCTGCCCGCACCCGGCGTGGCCAGACGCCGGGCAGGAAGGTCACAATCGCCGCCGGCCGCCCGGCCAATTCGCGCAAAGCCGCACCATCCCGCCCATGCACCGGCGTGGGGCAGGCCATGCCGCGCGCCGCCAAATGTTCCATCAGGCCCAGAAAATAGGGCAATTCAGCCGGGTCCACGCGCTTTTCATACAGCGTCAGAATGAAATCGCCCGCTTCCGTCTTCAGCGCGTAATTGGAATTTTCCACGCCTTCCGCAATGCCGCGAAAGGCCAGCAATTCACCAAGCGCATAATCGGCCAGGAAGGCGCGCAAGGCCTCATCTGAAACTTCGGTATAGACAGCCATTATTCAGCGGCAAGCCCGCGCGGCAGGCGGAAGGTGATTTGTTCCACCGCCACCACCACTTCCTCGATCTCAAGCTCATAGGCTTCGCTGAGGCGCGTGATCACTTCTTCCACCAGCACTTCGGGCGCGCTGGCGCCGGCAGTGACGCCCACGGTCTTGCAGCCCTGCACAAGGGAAAGATCAAGATCAGCCCCGCGTTGCACCATCACGGCGCGGCGCGCGCCACTGCGTTCCGCCACTTCGCGCAGGCGCTGGCTATTCGATGAATTGGGCGCGCCCACCACCACCACCAGATCGGACCGCGCGGCAATGGCCTTCACCGCCGCCTGGCGATTGGTGGTGGCGTAGCAAATATCTTCCTTGGCGGGGCCACGAATATCCGGAAAGCGCCTTTGCAGGATGCTGATGATTTCAGCCGTATCATCCACGGAAAGTGTTGTCTGGGTTGTATAGGCAAGGGTGGCGCCTTCGGGCGAGACAACGCTTTCCGCATCCGCCGCATCCTGCACCAAAGTCACCACACCTTCCGGCAATTGACCCATGGTGCCGATCACCTCCGGATGGCCGGCATGGCCAATCAGAAAAAGATGGCGGCCAAGTTCATGATGGCGTTCGGCTTCCCGATGCACCTTGCTCACCAGCGGGCAGGTGGCATCCAGGGCAAACATCATGCGCTTGGAGGCTTCGGCTGGGACGGATTTCGGCACGCCATGGGCGGAAAACACCACCGGCTGGCCATCATCGGGGATTTCGTTCAGTTCTTCGACGAAAATCGCGCCCTGTTTTTCCAGGCTTTCCACGACAAAGCGGTTATGGACAATTTCATGCCGCACATAAACCGGCGCGCCATGGCGCTTCAGCGCTTCCTCGACAATCTTGATGGCGCGGTCCACGCCGGCGCAAAAGCCGCGCGGGCCGGCGAGCAGTAGCTGAAGGGTCGGCTTGGCAGAGGCCATGGGCGCAAGGGTCCAATTGGTGGGGCCGACCACGGGTTGCGGCACGGCGCGAAGAATGGTGAGAGTAGACCGGAGGGCCGTTCGGCTCAAAGGGGGTTTCAGCATGGGGCGCTTTGGGGTTCTGATTCTGGCGGGGCTGGTTGCGGCGTGCGGGTCTGGTTCCTCATCACGGGAGCCGGCGCTGGCACCTTGCCCCAGGGTGACCATCCTGGCCGATGGGTCTGATATCACCCGCTTTCGCCCCGGCGCGCCGCCTGATCTGGCCGCGATGGTGGTGGATGGGCGCATGGCGGGGCTCAGCGTCACTTGCGCCAATATTCGAGGCGGCGGGGTGGATGTCAGGGTCGCCGCCATCATGGATGTGGAACGTGGCCCCGCTGCACGGGGGAATCGGGCGGAGTTCCCGTGGTTCCTGGCCGTCACCAGCGGGGATGACAGTCAATTGGTCCAGCGCAAGGATGCGCTGCTTACGGTGAATTTTGAGGGCAATCAAACCCGCGCCCGCGTCACGACCGTGCCGGAAAGCATCATTTTCCCAGCCGGGCGCAACCCGGCGGAATACCGAGTGCGGATTTCCTTCTCCCTGACCGCGGAGGAGCTTGACCGCAACCGCCGGCGCGGGCCGCGCTAAATTTTGCCCCGAAGCTATCGGGGCATCTTGTCTCACCCCGCGCTGTTACATACATCCACTTCGTGAACACCGCGCCCCTTCGGGTGCGGCTTCCTGCAACCCCATCCGCGGTGGCGCTCGGCCATCGTTTTAGCATTAGGGGGTCGCCGTGGTGCCATTCTGGGCCGCCGCGATCCGCCGTAGAGGAGAACTCGGATGAGTAAGGTTATCGGTATCGACCTCGGCACCACCAATTCCTGCGTCGCCATTCTTGAAGGCAAGGATGTGCGCGTGATTGAAAACGCCGAAGGTGCGCGCACCACGCCTTCCATGATCGCGTTTGCGAAGAATGGCGAAAGGCTGGTCGGGCAATCGGCGAAGCGCCAGGCTGTCACCAATCCAATGGGCACGCTGTATGCGGTGAAGCGCCTGATTGGCCGCCGCTTTGATGACCCGATGGTGCAGAAGGATATCGGGCTTGCCCCCTTCAAGATCACCAAGGCGCCCAATGGCGATGCCTGGGTGGAAGTGGATGGCAAAACCTACGCACCGCAGCAGATCAGCGCCATGGTGCTGACCAAGATGAAGGAAACCGCCGAAGCCCATTTGGGTGAGAAGGTTTCCCAGGCCGTGATTACGGTTCCGGCCTATTTCAATGACGCCCAGCGCCAAGCCACCAAGGAAGCCGGCACCGTTGCCGGGCTTGACGTGCTGCGCATCATCAATGAACCGACGGCCGCCGCGCTGGCCTATGGTATGGAACAGAAAAAGGGCGGCACCATCGCGGTTTATGACCTTGGTGGCGGCACCTTCGACGTTTCCGTGCTGGAAATCGGCGATGGCGTGTTTGAAGTGAAATCCACCAATGGTGACACCTTCCTGGGTGGTGAGGATTTCGACCAGCGCATCATTGACTATTTGGCCGATGAATTCCGCAAGGAACAGGGCATTGACCTGCGCGGCGACAAGCTTGCGCTGCAACGCCTGAAGGAAGCGGCAGAAAAGGCAAAGATCGAGCTTTCCTCTTCCAAGGAAACCGAAGTCAACCTGCCCTTCATCACGGCCGATGCCTCTGGCCCCAAGCATCTGGTGATGAAAGTCACCCGCTCTAAGCTTGAAGCCTTGGTGGATGATCTGATCAGCCGCACCTTGGAACCCTGCCGCCAGGCGCTGAAGGATGCTGGCCTCGCCGCCAATGAAGTGGATGAGGTGATCCTGGTTGGCGGCATGACGCGCATGCCGAAAGTGGTGGAAGCGGTTCGCCAATTCTTCGGCAAGGAACCCGCGCGCAACGTCAACCCCGATGAAGTCGTCGCCATTGGCGCGGCCATTCAGGGCGGCGTGCTGAAGGGTGATGTCAAGGATGTGCTGCTGCTGGATGTGACGCCGCTCAGCCTTGGTATTGAAACCCTTGGTGGCGTGTTTACGCGCCTGATTGATCGCAACACGACGATCCCGACGAAGAAAGGCCAGACCTTCTCCACCGCGGATGACAATCAAACCGCGGTCACCATCAAGGTCTATCAGGGCGAACGTGAAATGGCTGCTGATAACAAGCAGCTTGGCACGTTTGATCTGACGGGCATTCCCCCCGCGCCGCGTGGCGTGCCGCAGGTGGAAGTGACCTTTGACATTGACGCGAACGGTATTGTCAGCGTCAGCGCGAAGGACAAGGCGACCGGCAAGGAACAGCAAATCCGCATTCAGGCGAAGTCGGGCCTTTCGGATGCCGATATCGAACGCATGGTGAAGGATGCCGAAGCCAATTCGGAAGCCGACCGCAAGCGGCGTGAAGCTGTGGAAGCGCGCAACCAGCTTGATGCGTTGGTGCATTCCACCGACAAGACACTGAAGGAAAGCGGCGACAAGGTGCCCCCGGCTGAAAAGGTGGAAGTGGAATCGGCTTTGGCCGCCGCCCGCACCGCCATGGAAGGCCAGGATGCCGATGCGATCCGTGAGGCTTCCGAAAAGCTGTCCCAGGCCGCGATGAAAATGGGTGAGGCGCTCTATAAGGCCGAACAGGCCGCGCCGAAGCCCGAAGAAGGCGCGGCGGGCGCAGGTGCGGCCGGCGCTTCCAAGGACAAGGTGGTTGACGCCGAGTTCGAGGAAGTGGACCCGAACAAGAAGAAGCCTTCCTGATCCCTTCGGGGTGGTAGCTCCCTTGACCAAGAACATCCCCTGGTGCCTTTCGGTGCCAGGGGTCGTCTTGTGTCGGAAACGGTAGCCCAATCATGGCAAAACGCGATTATTACGAAGTTCTCGGCGTCGCGCGCGATGCGGGCGAGGATGATCTCAAGAAAGCCTATCGCAAGCTCGCGATGCAATGGCACCCTGATCGCAATCAGGGCAATACAGAGGCCGAAGCCAAGTTCAAGGAATTGAATGAGGCTTATGATGTGCTGAAGGATGCCGAAAAGCGCGCGGCCTATGACCGCTTTGGTCATGCCGCCTTTGAACAGGGCGGGCCTGGTGGCGGCGGTGGCGGCGGTGGTCCCTTTGGCGGCGGCGGTTTTGAGGATATTTTTGAGGAAATGTTCGGCCGCTTCGGCGGCGGCGGGCGTGGGCAGCGCGCGGCGGCGGGCCGCGGTTCTGATTTGCGCACGCAGGTGGAGGTTTCGCTGGAAGAAGCCTTTGCTGGGGCGAAGAAGACCATCCGCTTCGCGACCAGCGTTTCCTGTGAGGCTTGTAAGGGCGTTGGTGCTGAAGGTGGCGCGGCATCTGGCGTGCAAACCTGCGGCACCTGCCAGGGCAGCGGGAAGGTCAGGGCGCAGCAGGGGTTTTTCCTGGTGGAGCGCACTTGCCCAACCTGCGGCGGCGCGGGACGAACCATCAAGAACCCGTGCAAGATTTGCCGTGGTTCCGGGCGCGTGCAGCGCGAACGCAGCCTGAATGTCTCGGTGCCTGCCGGCGTTGATGATGGCACGCGCATCCGCCTGAGCGGTGAGGGTGAGGCCGGGCAGCGCGGCGCGCCGGCGGGTGATCTTTATGTGGATATCGCGGTCAGGCCGCATCCGATCTTTCAGCGCGATGGCGCAAATATTCTGGTGCGCGTGCCGCTGCGCATGACGCAGGCCGCGATGGGTGGCCATGTGGAAGTGCCGAGCATTGATGGCGGGCGCGCCAAGGTGACCATCCCGGCCGGCACGCAGACCGGCGATCAATTCCGCCTGCGCGGCAAGGGTTTTTCCGTTCTGCGGTCCGCCGCGCGCGGCGATATGTATGTCCAGGTCATGGTGGAAACGCCGCAAAACCTTTCACCGAAGCAGCGCGAATTGCTGGAGCAATTCGAAGCCGAGGCCGAAAAGGGTGGCCGCACCAGCCCGGAAAGCGAGGGCTTCTTCGCCAAGGTGAAGGAGTTTTGGGACGGGTTGGGGCGGTAGGGGCTTTGTCCTGTCGCGCGGAGGTGTTCTGCCGCGCTTCGGGTTTCAAGCCTCTCGCCACGCTGGGAAAGGATCTGGTAGGCGCGCCCAGACGCGCGGACCCGCCCGCCATTCCTCGTCTGTCAGCAATGTTGTCTGGAGCTCTTGGCGCAGCTCCGTCTCATTCATGCCAATGCCGATGAAGACGATTTCCTGACGGCGGTCGCCATGCGGTTCTTGCCAATTCGCTTCGATCGTGGCGCGCCAGGCGGGATCATCCGGCCAACGAGAAGCCGGCTGAGCGGCCCACCAAAATCCAGCGGCTTCATGGCGGCCAACGGAACCCGCCAATTGCCATTCTCCTGCCCAGGGCATGCGCGTCGCCAGCCAGAAAAACCCCTTGGCGCGCACCACGCCCGGAAGGTCGCCTTCAATGAAACGCTTGAAGCGTTCCGGATGCACCGGGCGGCGCGCACGCCACACAAAATTGGTGATGCCGAATTCAACGCTTTCGGGCAGGTGTTCCCCTGAAAGCGCCTTGATCCAGCCTGCGGAACGGCGCGCCGCATCAAAATCAAAGCGCCCGGTGTGAAGGATATGGCCAAGCGGCACCGCCCCCTTGGTGCAGCCAAGGATTTCCGCATTGGGGTTGAATGTGGCGAGCAGCGCGGCCAGGCGACCCAATTCCGCCTCGCTCACCAAATCCTGCTTATTGACGATGATGACATCGGCAAATTCAATCTGTTCAATCAGCAAATCCACCAGCAGGCGGGTATCTTCCGGACCCGCGCTTTCGCCCCGCGCGGCGAGGCGGTCCGCGCTGCCGTAATCGCGCAGGAAGCTTTGCGCATCAACCACTGTCACCATGGTATCAAGCCGCGCAACATCGCCAAGACTGAAGCCATCCTCAGTACGGAAATCAAAGGTTGCCGCCACGGGCATGGGTTCGCTGATGCCGGTGCTTTCGATCAGCAGGGCATCAAACCGGCCTTCGGCAGCAAGCTTGGTCACTTCCTGCATCAAATCCTCTCGCAAGGTGCAGCAGATGCAGCCATTGGACATTTCAACCAGCTTTTCTTCGGTGCGGGAAAGCGTGCCAGCATTGCCGACCAAGGCTGCGTCTATATTCACCTCACTCATGTCATTCACAATCACCGCCACGCGCTTGCCTTCACGATTGGCCAGCACGTGATTGAGCAGCGTGGTCTTGCCTGCACCAAGGAAGCCGGAAAGCACCGTCACAGGCAGTCTTTTGTCCATCGCATTCATGGCAGGAACCCCGGTTCATCAATACAAAACAGCAATCGGCGCCGGCGGCTTTCCGACAAATGGGAAACGGGCGGGGAGCGGTGTAGGCAAGCATCGCCAAGCGCTGCCGGATGGGCGCGGCCTTTTACCAGCGCCACGGCGCAGCTTGGGATTTGGTGCGGCGCGCGGCATTGCGGCCCACACATTGTAAACTGCGTGCCCGGGCCATGATAAGTGCAAAGCAGGCGCAGCCTGACTGCATCGCAATGAAAGCGCCGGCAGGAGTCATCATTCACACCCGCAAGGCTCGCACGGATTTCCGATTGCTGCGTGAGGGTTGCGAAAAACCGCCCAAGCAGCAGCATATCCGACAGCAAAGCGGCGGAAGCCGGGGCTGGCAATTCCTGCACCATCTGATCCACCACATCTTCAGGGCTGCCGCGGCCAATGGCGCCAAAGGGCAGGTGCTGCAACAAGGTACCGATTTCAGCCTTCCAATTGGAAGGCATTGGCCTCAGCCAAATCGCCAGCGCCACATCGGGGCGGAAAATCTCGAACAGGACATTTTCATCGCGACTGCTGATGGCGCTTGGGCAAATCGGGCTCAGCGCATCGGCTTCTGGCGGGAAGACCTCACAAACGAAGCTCATGCTGCGGCTCTCGTTAAAACCCGCCGCGCCAGGAAAGCCGCGCCAGCACCGCATGGGTTGTGCCGAGCTGGCCGGAATCCTCGATCAACTGCCGACCATATTGGTAGCCAACATCAAGCCCGAAGCCATGGCCGATATCGCGCCCGATGGACGCTTCCAGATAGTTTTCCGTGGGCAGCGTATCCACGCTTCGCTTGCGCTGATCGCGCTGCCAGGCCAGCGTGCCACGCCAATCATTGATGCGATGCTGCGCGCCGAGTGTCGTGAAGTTGCGCCGCTCAGCAATGGTGGTTTCTTCGCCGGTATCGGTTTCAAAGCGTGGTCGGCCATCGGCATTGCGGAATTGCACCGCTTCGGCGAAGAACAGCGTGCGATGCGCGGCTGACCAGCGCTGTTCATAGCGGAGCGCAGCGGAATAGCCCCATTCGCGCGCTGTCCCGTCTTCCTTGGCCGCGCCGCGGGAGACCAGCGAAAGCTGATAGGAAAGCCCTGGCGCAAAATCGAATTTATCGCCATCCAAAGACAGGGCGAAGCTATCCATCTGGCCGTTATTGGCAGGCCCCCCCTGCTGTTCTGTATTGCGATTATAGCGCTCATACCGCTCATCGCAGCAGCGCCGGCGCGTCAGCCAGGTTGAGGACAGGAAGGTCCGATCAAGTGTGAAGGCGGCGGCGGAAATGTCATGCTCACCAAAGCGTGGGTCCGAGAGGAAATTCCAGGTGCCGCCGATACCCATGGCATCGCCAATCATCTGCACTTCATGGGCGCGTATGCGGGTCAGGATGCCGGGGAAATCATGATGCCCGCGACCGAAGGGGGCGACAAAGCGCCCACCATAAAGCGTGAGGGCATCATCCGGTTTCCATTCCGCGAAAAACGCTTCCAGGAAGGCGGATTGGCGACGAAAGCCGATCACGCCATCCATGGGGAAGCCGCCCAAAGCATCGCCTTCCCCGATTGGTTCAAACGCCACTACGGTTTGCAGCGAAAGCCCGGGCGCGATGTGAAAGCCGGTGGCGACTTCGCCGAAAAGATAAAGGCTTGTGCCGCGCCGGGCGGAATCCTTGGCGTTGAAGGTAGAAACGCTATAGAGACCGAGATCAGCCTCACCCGAAACATGCGGGGTGAAGCCCTGGGCCTGGGCGGTGGTCAGGGCGCCAAGGGTCGCAATTGCGCCGAAGGCCAGGTTGCGAAGGCTGGTCATGATCATGCGGCGTCCCCCCGCATCGCCGGCACCATCAGGGAAACATTGTGCCGGAACATGGCTTCATAGGTTGGTGCCGGGCCGGTCTCGGCAGAAAGCGCATCGGCAAAAAGCCGGCCACGCACACGCAAGCCAGTTTCCTGCGCGATGCGTTGCAGCGTTGCCGGATTGGCCATGTTTTCCATGAAAAGCGCGGTGATGTTTTCTGCCCTGATCTGGCGGATCAGCCGCCCGACCTCCGCCGCTGAGGGCTCGGCTTCCGTGGAAACGCCTTGGGGGGCGAGGAAGCGCACGCCATAGGCTGCGCCGAAATAGCCGAAGGCATCATGGCTGGTGACAATCTTCCGCCGCGCTGCCGGGACCTTGGCGATTTCTGCGCGCACCCATTGGTCCAACGCCGCAAGCCGCGCGGCATAGGCTTCCGCATTGCGGCGATACAGCGCCTCACCACCCGGATCGGCGGCGATCAGCCCAGCGGTGATGTTGCGGATGTAGTGCTGCGCCAGTCCTAAATCCTGCCAGGCATGCGGGTCCGGCACCTGGCGCGGCCCGACACTGTGATTATGCCGCCGCCCTACCCCGCCATGATCATGGCCGTGATGGCCATGGGCTTCCATCATGCGGGGCGTGATGCCCTCGGTCGTGGTGACCAACCGCCCCTTGAAGCCAGAGGACCGGATCATGCGGTCCAGCCAGCCTTCAAAGCCTAGCCCGTTGCGAATGACAATCGCCGCATTGGTCAGCGCCGCAGCATCGGAAGGCTTGGGCTGAAAGCCATGCGCATCAACATCCGCCCCGGCAATGGCACGAAGCGCGATGCGATCCCCGCCGATCTGGCGCGTCATATCCGCCAGGATGGAGAAGGAAGCCACCACCGAGGGCCTTTGCTGGGCCAGGGCGGGCCTGACCAGCAGCAGAGCGGGGGAGCAAAGCAAGGCGCGACGAAGCATGAGGTGGGGCCTTCGGGCTAGATGTAGAATGTTATAATGTTACATTTCTCTCCTCTGTCAAGCTGCCTTGGCCCGCCCCCGCGCAAGGGGTTAGAAGGTGGTCATGAATGAGGTCTTGAGCCCCACCCGCGAAGCGGATAGCGCCACGCAGCTTGCGGAAAATGCCGCGCTGGCGGCGCGGCTTTTGCGTGCGCTGGCCAATGAAAGGCGGCTTTTGGTGCTGTGTGACCTGGTTGCGGCGGGCGAGAAATCAGTCAATGACCTCGCCGCCAGTGTCGGGCTTTCGCAATCCGCGCTGTCGCAGCATTTGGCGCTGATGCGCGATGAAGGGCTGGTGGCCACGCGCCGCGCGGGAACCGTTATCTATTATCGTCTGGCGGACCCGAAGGCCGAGGCAGTGCTGCAAACGCTGCACCGCCTATTTTGCGAAGCGCCGGTTCAGTCTGGCGGGGTTTCTTCGGGCGGGTAGTTCAATTCCACCGCAACGCCATTCGGATCATGCAGGAAGATTTGCGTCTGCCGATCGCGCGGGATAACGCGCGCCGTATAGGTGACCTTGTGCTTGTCCAAATGCGCGCGCATGGCGGCAAGCCCGGTGCAGGAAAAGGCGATGTGATCCACCAGGCCCGTATGGCCAATTTTGCGTTCGGGTAGCCCTTCCTCACCCTGACGGTCGCCAATCAGATGAACGGTGGGGTTGTCACCGCAATAAAGCCAATAGCCTGGGAAGGTCAGCGGCGGGCGATAGCCCAGTTCAAGCCCCAGCACCTTCTCATAAAAATCCTTGGTGGCTTCCAGATCCACCGGACGAAGCGTGTAGTGGTTCAGACCTTGCAAGCCCATTTTCGTTTCCTCCGTTTTATAATACCGCGGATCGTGACCGATCCGCCCTCATACGCCGGCGCGCGCCTCCGCGCGCTTGGCTTCGCCGCATAAGCGGCGTCGCCCATTCGGGCTCGCGCCCGCCTAGGGCGGGCGTTAGCCTTTCTGACATGACCTCATTCTACTTCGGCGCCTTACAGGAAGCGCGCATGCGGCGTCTGCCCAAGCAGATGCTGGCCCACCGCTTCAAAATGCGCGCTGCGGCCCTGCACCTGTTGGCTGACCGCATGAATGTCGCGGAAGCGCCGCTCAAAGGGATTGTCTTCGAAAATCGCGGTTGAACCGGCTTCCTGATAGACGGTCTCCACCACTTCACGGGACGTCTGGATCGCGAAGGTGGAAGCAAGGCGAATGGAAACCCGCTCATCATTCGTCATTTCAAGCCCGGCTTCGGCGCGCGGCCAGCATTCCCGCAGCGTCTCAAGCAACAGGCTTCGTGCGGAACGCCAACGTGCTTCGCAGCGCGCCACCAGGCTTTGAATCACATGGCTGTCGCGCATCGGGCGCGTGCTCGCCGCCGGGGTCTTGTCGGATGCGAGCTTGACGAAGGCATCAAGCGTCCCGCGGCAAATCCCAAGCGCCACGCCGGCAAAGCCAGCCGCATAGGCATGCGTGCTGGTGAAGTGATACAGCGTCCCGGCGGTTTGCCGATTGATCGGCAAATCACGCTGCACCGTGTAATCATCCGGCACGAAAAGATCCGTGACTTCATAAGTGTCGCTGCCGGTGCCGCGCAGGCCCATCACGCGCCAATTATCAGTGATCTTCGGCACTTCGCGCTTGAACAACATGGTGCGGTCAATCGGGTTGCCTTCCGCATCGGCGCGCAGCGATCCATCGCGTTCCACCACCTTGCAATGCCCGCCAAGCCAAGTGCAATGCCGGCTGCCGCTGGCAAAATGCCATTTGCCGGTCACGCGATAGCCGCCATCCACCACATAAGCGCGCGATGTCGGCCCCATGCCCCAGGCGAGCACAGCGCGCGGATCAGCGCCCCAAATCTCATAGGCAATTTCAGGCTTTAGATAAGCCGCCGCCATGGAGCAGCCGGAAGCCTGCCCGACGCACCAGGCGGTGCTGGCATCGGCGGCGGCGATCACGATCTGCATTTGCACGAAATCCTGCAAAGGCACTTCCTCACCGCGGAAGGCCTGCGGCAGCAGGGTGCGGAACAGCGCGGCGCCATGCAGCGCATCCAGCAATTCCTTGGGCAAGGCGCGGTCGCGTTCGATTTGGCTGGCATGGGCGGCGATGATGGGGGCGATACGCTGGGCCCGTTCCGCGGGCGCTTCGCCGCCGACATAGCGGGATTGGGTGATTTCCTGCGCTGCGCTCATGCTAAGGCTTCCTCCCGCTTTCGGGCCGGCAGGCGCCATAGGGTCAAGGCGCTGTCTCGGCCCTGAATAAATCAGTCGCTTGACCAAATACCGCGAAGGGTGATTTTCGTCAATTCACGGGTTTTTGGTTGCCGTGCCCGCGAATCGGCCTAGATTGCCCATATCGGTCGCCTGACCAAGACCCGGAGCCCATGACCAGCCTGCTCGCCCCGATTGACCCTTCAGCCAGTGTGCGTGACCGGATCCTGGATGTCGCGCAAATGCTCTTTGCCGATCATGGCTATACGGGGGCTTCCACCCGCGCCATTGCGCTTGCCGCCGGGGTCAATCTGGCGCAGCTCCATTATTACTTTGGGTCCAAGCGGGATTTGTTTCGCGCCGCCTATTTGCGTGGGGCGGAGCAGGTCACGGCGGCGCGGCGGCGGGCCTTGGATGGCGCCAAGGCCACCTGGCCCGATGGTCGGATCCCGCTTGAAGTGCTGGTGCGCGCCTTCGTGACACCCTTCATGTTGAATGGCAAAACCCCCGAAGGCCGCGCCACCATGCGCATGCATGCCAGGCTGAACACGGAACCCGATGATATTTCAAGGGAAGTGCTCAGCACGGTCTATGACGATACGACGCTGGCTTATGTGGAAGCCTTCCGCGCGGTCTTGCCGCATCTGCCGCCTGAGGTGCTGTATTGGCGGCTCTATTTCATGATGGGGGCCTATCGCTACACGCTGCTGCGGTCTGGCCGGTTGGAAATGATGTCGCGCGGGGTTTGCGATTCGGGCGATTTCGACATGGCGGTGGAACAGATTCTGCCCTTTCTTTGCGCCGGGCTTTCCGCCCCGGCGCCGGCTGAAGCGGTCCCGCCTATCCTGCCAAAGCGCTGATTTTACTGGACAGCGATTTTCGAGACCTGGATCACTTCCCGCCAAATCGGCACTTCGCGGGCAACCCTGGCGCGGAGTTCCTCAGGCCCGCCGCCCACCACCGGGGCGCCGGCCTGCCGGTAGCGTTCCTGCACATCCGGGCGTTGCAGCACCTTCACCACCTCCCGCGCCAGCAATTCCACGATGGGTGCCGGTGTCGCAGCCGGGGCGAAAAGCGCCAGGAAGGTTTCGGAATTCGCATCCTTGATGCCCAATTCTTCCTGGGTGGGCACATCAGGCAGATCAGCCGCGCGCGTCGCGCCAGTTTGCACAATGGCGCGCAATTCGCCTGAGCGAAGCTGCGCCATGACCGAACCTTGGGCCGCGCTGATCACCTGGGTGGTGCCGGCCAAGGCGGCTTGCGTCGCGGGGCCAGCGCCGCTGAAGGGCACGTGCTGCATTTCAAACCCGGCGCGCAGCTTCAGCAATTCGCCCGCCAGATGCGGCGTGGTGCCTATCCCAGGGCTTGCATAGTTGAACTTGTCCGGGCTGGCCTTGGCCTGGGTGATCAGATCCTGAAGTGAGGCAATGCCGCGATTGGGCCTGACCGCAAGCACATTGGGGGAAGCGCCAAGCGTGCTGATGGGGGCGAAATCCCGGAAGGGATCATAGGGCGGGTTGCTGTAAAGGCTGGGGTTCACCACGAAGGCGCTGGACGTGACCAGCAGCGTATAGCCATCCCCTGCCGCGCGGGCGACATGGCCAATGCCGATATTGGCCCCAGCGCCGCCGCGATTCTCGATCACGACCGGGCGGCCCAAAGCCTCACTCAGCGGCGGGGCCAGAATGCGGGCCAGGATATCGGTGGCACCACCGGGCGGAAAACTCACCACCAGCGTGATGGCGCGTTCCGGAAAGGCAGCATGCGCGGGGCGGAGTGGCAGTAGCGCAGCCGTGGCGCCGACCAAAAGCGCCGCGCGGCGGGGGATGTTATGCTTCATGGGCCGGGCGTTTCCTTTTGTTGTTTGGGCTTGAAACCCTTGGCTTGAAACCCTGCGTGTGGCGGGGAAGCGCTGTCAAGCGGGTCAAGAAAAAAGGAATTTGTGCAAATCGGTCGAAAGCGGGCGGAAAATGGTGCGTGCTCGGTTGCGGTGCGGTAAACCCTATGGTAACGCCCGGCCGCGTTCGGGAGACTTTCCCGGCCCCTCGTCAATATCGCGCAAGAACAGGACCGGGATCACCCGTGGCTGCCACAGATCAAACCATTGATAAGGCCTCGCCTTCGGCGCCAAGCGCTGTGGGCGTTTCCGCGCGCTACGCCAAGGCGCTGCTAGACCTTGCCGATGAAAAGCGCGCGACCGATCCCGGCGCCGTGGACCGCATCGGCACTGAACTTGAAGCGCTTTTCGCGCTCTGCCGCGACAATGCGGATATGCGCGGCTTCATCGCCGATCCGCGCTTCAATACCGCCATCCAGCGCGAACGCATGTTCAAGGTTTTGGAAAGCGCCGGCATCGTCAATGAGGTGCGGAACCTGGTTGGCGTCTTGATCGCCAATCGCCGCCTTTCGGCCCTGCCGGCAGTGGCGCAAGCCTTTGGTGCCCTGATTGCTGCCCGCCGCGGCCAGCAAACGGCTGAGGTCACCACGGCCCATGGCCTGACCGATACGCAACGCGCGCAAATTGTCGCGCGGCTGACGGAAGCTGGCTATTCCAATGTCCGCCTGTCCGAGACAGTGGACAAATCCATCCTGGGCGGGCTGATCGTGCGGATCGGTTCCCGCCTTTACGACAATTCCATCAAATCCAAATTGCAACGTTTGCAATACGCCATGAAGGGGGCTGCCTGACCATGGAAATCCGTCCGGCCGAAATTTCGGAAATCCTCAAGCAGCAGATCGCTGGCTTTGATGCCGAAGCGAATGTCGCTGAAGTTGGCACCGTGCTGACGGTGGGCGATGGCATCGCCCGCGTTCATGGGCTGCAGAATGTCATGGCTGGTGAGCTGGTGGATTTCCCAGCTTCCGGCGTGAAGGGCATGGCGCTCAACCTTGAAACCGACAATGTGGGCGTCGTGATCTTCGGCTCCGACCTTACGGTGAAGGAAGGCGATACGGTCAGCCGCACCGGTGACATTGTGGACGTGCCCGTGGGCAAGGGCCTGCTGGGGCGCGTTGTGGATGGCCTCGGCAATCCGATTGACGGCAAGGGCCCGCTAACCGACGTGGTGCGCATGCGCGCCGAAGTGAAGGCGCCTGGCATTATTCCGCGCAAGTCGGTGCATGAGCCGATGCAGACCGGCATCAAGGCGATTGACGCTCTGATCCCGATTGGCCGTGGCCAGCGCGAACTGATCATCGGTGACCGCCAGACCGGCAAGACCGCCGTGATTGTGGACACCATCATTAACCAGAAGACCATCAATGCTGGTGATGATGAATCGAAGAAGCTCTATTGCATCTATGTCGCCATTGGTCAGAAGCGTTCGACTGTCGCGCAGTTGGTGAAGACGCTGGAAGAACAGGGCGCGCTGCAATACTCCATCATTGTCGCCGCGACCGCTTCCGATCCGGCGCCGATGCAGTTCCTGGCCCCCTATACGGGCTGCGCCATGGGTGAATATTTCCGCGACAATGGCATGCATGCGGTCATTTTCTATGATGACCTTTCCAAGCAGGCCGTTGCCTATCGTCAGATGTCGCTGCTGCTGCGTCGTCCGCCAGGCCGCGAAGCTTATCCTGGCGACGTGTTCTATCTGCATTCGCGCCTGCTGGAGCGTGCGGCGAAGATGGGCGATGATGCCGGCAATGGGTCTTTGACGGCGCTGCCGGTCATTGAAACCCAGGCGGGTGACGTTTCTGCCTATATTCCGACGAACGTGATCTCGATCACCGATGGCCAGATCTTCTTGGAAACGGAATTGTTCTTCAAGGGCATTCGTCCTGCCGTGAACGTTGGTCTTTCGGTATCCCGCGTTGGTTCTGCGGCGCAGATCAAGGCGATGAAGCAGGTGGCCGGCAAGATCAAGCTGGAACTGGCGCAGTACCGCGAAATGGCGGCCTTCGCGCAGTTCTCCTCAGACCTTGATGCCTCCACCCAGGCGCTGCTCGCGCGTGGTGCGCGCTTGACTGAGCTGCTGAAGCAGCCGCAGTTCAAGCCCGTTGCGGTTGAAGAACAGGTGATCGCGATTTTTGCCGGCACGCGTGGTTATCTGGACCGTCTGCCCTTGAACAAGGTGGGCGAGTTTGAAAGCCGCCTGCTGAGCGACATGAAGGCGACCGCGCCGGATATCGTGACCAGCATCCGCAATGATCGTGAGATCAAGAAGGACACGGAAGCGAAGCTGATTGCCTTCCTTGATGGCTTCGCCAAAAGCTTCGCCTAAGATTGGGCTTGCGGGAGAGTAACAAATGCCCAGCCTGAAAAGCCTACGTCTGCGCATCAATAGCGTGAAATCTACACGCAAGATCACGCAGGCGATGAAGATGGTGGCCGCTGCCAAGCTGCGCCGTGCGCAAAGCCAGGCCGAGGCAGCCCGCCCCTATGCTGAGCGCATGGAGCGGATGCTGGCCTCACTCGGTGCCTCCATCGCCGGTTCGCCGGATGCGCCGAAGCTGCTGGTGGGCACGGGCGCCGATAAGGTGCATCTGCTGGTGGTGGTGACGGCCGAGCGCGGTCTTTGTGGTGGCTTCAACACAAATGTCGGCCGCTTTGCCCGCGCCCAGGTGCGCGCACTGGAAGCCGAAGGCAAGACGGTGAAGATCATCACTGTCGGCCGTAAGGGCGCTGTCTATCTGAAGCGCGAATTCGCCAGCCGCATCGTTGCCGAAATCGGCTTCGCCAATAAGAAGCGCATCGGCTTTGAAGAAGCTTCTGAAGTGAGCGGCAAAATCAGCGACATGCTGGATGCCGGCGACTTCGATGTTTGCACGCTGATCTATAACCGTTTCAAGAATGTCATCAGCCAAACGCCGGTGGGACAGCAGCTTATTCCGGCGCCGCTGCCTGAAATGGCCGCTGATGGCGGCGCGCTTTACGAATTTGAACCGACCGAGGAAGAAATCCTGGCGCGGCTTCTGCCGCAGAACCTTGGCATTCAGATCTATCGCGCCCTACTGGACAACGCGGCCGGTTTCTATGGCAGCCAGATGACTGCCATGGACAACGCCACGCGCAATGCAGGCGAAATGATCAACAAGCTTACGCTGAATTACAATCGCACACGTCAAGCGAACATCACCCGTGAGCTGATCGAAATCATCTCCGGCGCTGAAGCGCTTTAAGAAGGGATCGCTGCCATGAAGAACAATGTTGGTCAGGTGACGCAGGTGCTTGGTGCCGTGGTGGACGTGCAGTTCCCCGCCGAGCTTCCCGCCATCATGAATGCGCTGACGCTGCAGATCGGCGAGCAGAAGCTCGTGCTTGAAGTGGCGCAGCATTTGGGTGAGCGCACCGTGCGCTGCATCGCCATGGACACCACAGATGGTCTGGTGCGTGGGACGGAAGTGGTTGATACGGGTGCGGGCATTTCCGTGCCGGTGGGCCCCGGCACGCTGGGCCGCATTCTGAACGTTATCGGTGAACCAATTGATGAGCGCGGCCCGGTGCCCGCCACCATGCATTACCCGATTCACCGTGAAGCCCCGGCCTTTGAAGAACAGGCCACCAGCGCGGAAATTCTGGTGACAGGCATTAAGGTTATTGACCTTCTGGCACCCTACCTGAAGGGCGGTAAGATTGGCCTGTTCGGCGGCGCCGGCGTGGGCAAGACCGTGACCATTCAGGAATTGATCAACAACATCGCCAAGGGCCATGGCGGCGTTTCCGTTTTTGCCGGTGTGGGTGAGCGTACGCGCGAAGGCAATGACCTGTATCACGAAATGATTGATGCGGGCGTCATCAAGCTTGGTGATGGCAATACCGAAGGCTCCAAGGTGGCGCTGGTCTATGGCCAGATGAATGAACCGCCGGGTGCGCGCGCTCGTGTGGCGCTTTCGGGCCTGTCCATGGCGGAATATTTCCGTGATGAGCAGGGCCAGGACGTGCTGTTCTTCATTGATAACATCTTCCGCTTCACGCAGGCCGGCGCGGAAGTCTCCGCGCTGCTGGGCCGTATCCCGTCCGCGGTGGGCTATCAGCCCACGCTGTCCACCGATATGGGCGCGCTGCAGGAACGTATCACCTCCACCAAGAAGGGTTCGATCACCTCGGTGCAGGCGATCTACGTGCCTGCCGATGACTTGACCGACCCGGCGCCTGCGACGTCCTTCGCGCATTTGGATGCCACGACTGTGCTCAACCGCTCCATTGCGGAATTGGGCATCTTCCCCGCCGTTGATCCGCTCGACTCCACGTCGCGCGCGATGGACCCGCGCGTGGTTGGTGCGGATCATTACAACACGGCGCGCGAAGTGCAGAAGATTCTGCAGACCTATAAGTCGCTGCAGGACATCATCGCCATTCTGGGCATGGATGAGCTTTCCGAAGAAGATAAGCTGATCGTGGCGCGCGCGCGCAAGATTCAGCGCTTCCTGTCCCAGCCCTTCCATGTGGCGGAAGTCTTCACCGGTACGCCGGGCGTCTTCGTGAAGCTTGAAGACACCATCCGGTCCTTCGCAGCCATCTGCCGCGGTGATTACGACCATCTGCCCGAAGCGGCCTTTTACATGGTCGGCACGATTGAAGAGGCCGTGAAGAAGGGCGAAGAACTGAAGGCGGCGGCCTGATCACCATGGCGAGTTTCCAACTCGAACTCGTCTCACCGGAAAAGCTGCTGCTCTCCCGCAAGGTTGATATGGCGGTCATCCCGGCGGCGGAAGGCGAAATGGGCGTGCTGGCTGGCCATGCGCCCATGATCGTGGCTTTGCGTGGCGGCGTGATTTCCGTGCGTGAAGGCGGCCAGGTGACCGAACAGCTTTTCGTCGCCGGTGGCTTCGCCGAGGTGGCGCCTGACCGCGTGACCATCCTTGCGGATGAGGCAACGCCGCTTGCCTCCCTTTCCAAATCCGAGGCGACGCAGCGGCTGGCAGAGGCTGAGGCAGCGCTTGCCGCCGCGGCAAGTGAAACGCCCGAAAAGCGTGAGACCGCCATGGCGCGCGTTCTCTCAGCGCGGGCGATGGTTGAAGCGGCTTTGGCGGCCTGACGGCTTATGAAAGCGCAGGTTTCAGCGGGAGGTCCTTGGGCCGCCCGTTTGTTTTTGGGCGGGTTGCGCGCAAGCCTGCCTTGAAACCGCCGCATCTTGGCACGAAAACATAAGCAGGAAGGGTCGCTGAGACCCGTCGTGGCGAGGCGCTCGGGGAAGGCTCATGAAGCATTGGCATATTGATGAGCTTGGTTGGGGTCGCTTCGATCCTTCTAAGGTTGATCCTGAAATCGTGCCGCTGATCAAGGCTGCCGCCATGGTGGAGCGCAATGCGGCGGATTACGTGACCTACCTGACGCGCGTTTTCGCCGATGATCCGGATTTCATCGCGGCTGTCGAACATTGGGGCGTGGAAGAAACCCAGCATGGCGATGCCCTGGGCCGTTGGGGCATGCTGGCTGATCCGGGCTGGGATTTCGCCTCGGCATTTGAACGCTATCGCGCTGGGTATCAGATTCAGTTGGATGCGGAAGCTTCCATTCGTGGTAGCCGCACCGGGGAATTAATCGCGCGCTGCATGGTGGAAACCGGCACCAGTAGCTATTACACCGCGCTTGGCGAAGCCACCGATGAGCCCGCGCTGAAGCAGGTCTGCCGGCTGATCGCTGCCGATGAATACCGCCACTTTAAGCTGTTTTATGATCATATGAAGCGCTATCTGGCGCGCGAGAATCTCTCCTTCTCCAAGCGCCTGCGCGTCGCCTTGGGCCGCATTGGGGAGACGGAGGATGATGAACTCGCCTTCGCCTTCCACAGCGCCAATGAGCCTGAGGGCACGCCCTACGACCATGAACGCTGCACCACCGCCTATATGGGCCGCGCGATTGGGTTTTATCGCTTTAACCATATCGAACGCGGCATGGGGATGATCTTCAAGACTATTGGGCTCGATCCACGCGGGCGGGTTTCTGACATGGCGGCCAAGGCTTCCTGGCGGCTGCTGCAATGGCGGCGGGACAAGTATCGCGTGGCGCTGGCGAAATACGCCGAGGAAAGCGCGGTGCCCTTGAAGCGGGCGGCGTAAAGCCTGGCTTGTCCCGCGCATAAAACGCGGCTTGGTGCATTCAGCATCTTGCCGGCAAGCGCAAAATAAAGGAATGAACGGGCCGTATTCGTCCAAGAGGTCGCGCTTGTTTTGCGCGGGCGCCAAGCTCCGCAAGGATCAATCCGGGCGAAAAGCTGCGCAGCAAAGGAGAAACGGCAGATGCGCGTTTACTATGACCGCGATGCGGATGTGAATCTGATCAAGGCCCGCAAGGTTGCGGTCATTGGCTTTGGCAGCCAGGGCCATGCCCATGCGATGAATATGCGCGATTCCGGCGTGAAGGATGTGGTGATTGGGCTGCGCCCCGGTGGATCCGCGCAAAAGGCGGAAGCGGCTGGCTTCAAGGTGATGTCGCCGGCAGATGCGGCGAAATGGGCCGATGTGGTCATGGTACTGACGCCGGATGAAGGCCAGGGTGACCTGTATCGCGAAAGCCTGCATGCCAATATGAAGCCGGGTGCCGCTTTGGCCTTCGCGCATGGCTTGAATGTGCATTTCAACCTGCTCGACCCCCGCGCGGATATTGATGTGTTCATGATCGCGCCGAAGGGCCCCGGGCATACGGTGCGCAGCGAATACCAGAAGGGCGGCGGCGTGCCGTGCCTGGTGGCCGTCAATCAGAACCCTTCGGGCAATGCGCTGGAAATCGCGCTGTCCTATGCTTCCGCCATTGGCGGCGGGCGTTCGGGCGTGATCGAGACCACCTTCAAGGAAGAATGCGAAACCGATCTGTTCGGTGAACAGACCGTGCTCTGCGGTGGCCTGGTGGAACTGATCAAGGCGGGTTTCGAAACCCTGGTCGAAGCCGGCTACGCGCCGGAAATGGCCTATTTCGAATGCCTGCATGAAGTGAAGCTGATTGTGGACCTGATTTATGAAGGCGGCATCGCCAACATGAATTATTCCATCAGCAATACGGCGGAATATGGCGAATACGTCACGGGCCCGCGCATCATCACCGCGGAAACCAAGGCGGAAATGAAGCGCGTGCTGGAAGATATCCAATCCGGCCGCTTCGCGCGCGATTGGATGCTGGAAAACAAGGTGAACCAGGCAAGCTTCAAGGCCACCCGCCGCCGTTTGGCTGAACACCCGATTGAAGAAGTGGGTGAAAAGCTGCGTGGCATGATGCCCTGGATCAAGAAAGGCGCCTTGGTGGACAAGAGCAGGAACTGACGCCATGGCGGCCTTTCTTGTCAGAGTCGCGAGAGAGGCCGACCATGAGGCACTTTTGGCGAATACCGTTGCGCTGAACCGGTTCGAGAATGAAATCACCGGGGACCGCGTAACGGAAGCATCCAGCGCTGAAGCAGTACTCGCCTACTTCAAGCGCCGCACAGCCAATGGTGGGTTGATGCTGGTGGCCGAGGCCGAAGGACGGGTCATTGGCCACCTTTTCCTGGCCGTGGAGGAAGCGGCGCCGTTCCTCGCGCCCAATTACCGTCGTGAATGCTCAATCTGCGATGCCTTCGTCGAAGAAGCATCGCGGGGCATGGGCGCCTTCCGTGCCATGCTTGAAATTGCTACGGCGCATGCCCGGGCAGCGGGCTGCAGGCGGCTTCATATTGGTGTGCTCACCGGTAATGATCGCGCCGAACGCATCTATCGCAAGGCCGGCTTCCGGAGCTATGCGCTGGAGCTGGTGCAGGAACTTGACCCGCCGTGACGATACTGGCCGCCGAAGCTGAATGACGTGTCGGTTGGTTCGCCCTTGATTGGGAAACGCAATCGTACCGCAATAGGCCGCTGGGGTCTGATCTATTGGTCTGCGGCATTTTTCAGGCTTCTCGCAATGGGGTTGAGGATCGGGTTATGGCGTGGATCTATTTGCTGCTCGCGGGGCTTTGCGAAATCGGTTGGCCGGTTGGCCTCAAGCTTGGTTGGGCTGCGGGCGGGTTGCGTTATGGCTGGCTGGCCTTCGCCATTGCCTGCATCATCACGAGTGGCGGGCTGTTGCTGCTTGCACTGCGCGAAATCCCTGTTGGCACCGCCTACGCCGTTTGGACCGGCATCGGCGCGGTCGGCGCCTTTCTGGTGGGCATTACGCTATTCGGTGATGCGAATATCGCGCTACGCTGGGCTTCCGTGGCCTTGATCACCGCGGGCATTATTGGGCTGAAATTGGCTTAGGAGAGGGGGCGATATGACGGACACTTCCCATATGATGGCGGCGGAAACTGATTATCCGCGCGATTTCCTGGGCTATGGCGCCAATCCGCCTGACCCGAAATGGCCGCATGGTGCGAAGCTCGCGCTTTCCTTCGTGCTGAACTACGAAGAAGGTGGTGAGAATACGGTGCTGAATGGCGATGCCGGCAGCGAATTGTATTTGCATGAAGTGCCGGGCGGTTCGCCGATTTTGGGCGAACGCAATCGCACCGTGGAAAGCCAATTCGATTACGGCGCGCGTGCCGGCGTATGGCGCATTCTGCGTGCCTTTGCCGCGCGCAAGCTGCCATTGACCGTCTATGGTGTGGGCCGCGCGTTGGAATTGAACCCAACGGTTACGCGCGCCTTCGCCGATGCAGGGCATGAGGTTGCTTCCCATGCCTGGCGTTGGATTGATTATCACAATGTGGATGAAGCGACGGAGCGTGCGGAGATTGCGCGCTGCGTTGAAGTGATTGAACGCCTGACAGGAACGCGCCCCGTTGGCTGGTATACCGGGCGCATCAGCCCGAATACGCGCCGCCTGGTCGCCGAGCATGGCGGGTTCTTGTATGATTCGGATTCCTATGCGGATGATTTGCCTTTTTACGTGACGGCAGCAGGCAAGCCGATGCTGATCATCCCCTATACGCTTGACAATAATGACATGAAATATGCCGTGCCGCCAGGTTTTTCTGCGCCTGATGGTTGGGAACAGTATATGACCGATTCATTCGAAACCTTGCTGGCGGAAGGCCGCGCGGGGGCGCCGAAGATGATGTCGGTTGGGCTGCATTGCAGGCTGATCGGGCGGCCGGGACGTGCGGCGGCGCTGGCGCGATTCCTGGACCGTGTGGCGGCGACGCCGGATGTCTGGGTGTGCCGCCGCGCGGATATTGCGCGCCATTGGTGGGCGCAGCATCCGCCGAAAGCTTGAATGGAAAAGCCATGTCCTATCCTTTGGAAAAGCGCGAATTGATTGCTGAAGCACCGGGCCTTCGCATGCAGATTCTGACACTGGCGGCGGGGCAGGAAGTGCCCTGGCATTGGCATAGCGAAGTGACGGATACCTTCTGGTGCATGGATGGCCCGATGGTAATTGAAATGCGCGCGCCGCGCGAAAACGTCGAATTGGCGCCGGGGCAGATGCATGCTGTGCCGGCAAAGCGTGCGCATCGTGTGACGGGCAAGGATGGCGGGCGCTGCCGTTTCGCCATTCTGCAAGGGGTTGGCACCTATGATTTCCAGCCCGTAGGTGGTGCGTGATTTCAGGAAGATCAAAAAGAAGGAGAGCCCCCATGCTGCAACGTCGTGACTTGCTTGCACTGGCTGGAAGCGCGCTTGCGGCGCCTGCTTTGGCGCAGGGCCGCTATCCATCCCGACCTATTCGCGTGGTTGTGCCCTTCGCCGCCGGTGGTGTTATTGATGTTGTGGCGCGCATCGTGACGGATCCACTGCCACGCATGCTGGGCCAGCCTGTGGTGGTAGAAAATCAACCAGGGGCGGGCAGCACCATTGGTGCGCGCAGTGTCGCACGCGCCGCGCCGGATGGGCACACGCTGTTGCTGAATGGTGCGGCGCATAGCGTGATCCCGGCGCTCTACCCCGATGCCGGTTTTGATTCGATTGCGGATTTCATTCCGATTTCGACCTTGGGCGATCAAAGCTTTCTGCTGGCGGTGCATCCATCGCTGCCGGTGCGTGATGTGCCGCAATTGCTGGCCTGGCTGCGCGAAAGACGCGGGGAAGCGACCTTCGCAACCACAGGCATTGGTGCCGCTTCGCATCTTTCGGGTGAATTGCTGAAGAAGCTCGCAGGGGTGGATTTCACGATAGTGCAATATCGTGGCACGCCGGCGGCAGTCACGGATTTTGTCGCCGGGCGTGTTGATTTCGTGATTGACAGCCAAACCCTGCTGGCGCCGCTGGTGCGTGATGGAAGGGCGCGTGGCCTGGCCGTCACCACGGCGCGGCGTTCGCAATTGCTGCCGGATTTGCCCACACTTCAGGAAGCGGGTGTTGCGGGCTACGCGGCTTCATCCTGGCAGGTGCTTTACGCACCGGTCGGAACACCGGCTGAGATCATCACCACCCTTTCAACGGCGGTGACGGCAGTGCTGAATGATCCCGCCATTCGTCAGCGCTTTGCCGATGCCGGCATTGACCCCATGCCGAATGATCCCGCCGCATCCGCGCGCTTCATTCGCGCCGAGACCGATAAATGGGTGCCAATCCTGCGCGCAACGGGTGCGAAGCCAGCCTGAACCTATTCAGCTTCTTGGGAGGCGAATTGGATCAGGATTTGCCCTTCGCGCACAGTCTCACCCACACGGCAGGAAATGGTTTCGATCCTGCCGGCGCGTGGCGCCGTCAGGCGAAACACGGTCTTCATCGCCTCCAGCACCACAAGCACATCGCCGCGTGCCACTTCCTGGCCTTCGCTTGCCATTAGCTGCGTGACCTGACCGGGCAGGGGTGCCAGCAGCCGATCATCGCCGCCTTCTTCTTCGCCCGCACGTGTGATGGGATCCGGCAGCAGGAAGCGCCAGCTTTGCCCGGCATGGCGGAGGCTGAGGGTCTCACCGGCGCGATGGATGGAAGCGGAAAGCCGCATGCCATCCAGCAGCGCGTGAATGCGGCCATCTTCAAGCTTGGCGTGGCGCGCGGCGATTTCTGTACTGCCCGAGGCAATACGCCAACCATCCGCCGCTGGTGAAAGCGTCACGGGATGGGTTTCATCTTCATGATGGAAATCGAAAATGCGTGAAGGCCGCGTATTGACCCACCAATGATCCGTTGCATGCCAGGGTGAATGCGGATCAGCACTGCCCGCCGCCTGATCGCGTGCGGCATCTTCTTCCAAGGTAATCACCCCAAGCGCGGCAAGTGCAAGCACTTGCGCTGAGGGCTTCAGCTTCGGCGTCAACAATGTCTCAGCATTCCGCCCGATGAAGCCGGTATCAATCCTGCCCGCAGCGAAATCCGGATGCGCCAGAATGCGATCCAGCATATCCAGATTATGCGCAACTCCGATGATATCGGAATGTACCAAGCCAGCGCGCAGCCGCGCGATTGCTTCTGCCCGCGTTGGCGCATGGGCGATCATTTTCGCCACCATGGCATCGTAATGGATGCTGATGCGATCACCAGCGACGAAGCCGCTATCAATCCGCAAACCCTGATCGGAAAGACGGAAAACCTGAAGCGCGCCGATGGAAGGCGCGAAATCCCGCGCAGGATCCTCAGCGTAAAGCCGGAGTTCCATCGCATGCCCTTGGGCGCGGATGTCTTGCTGGCGCACAGGAAGTTCCTCACCCGCTGCGACGCGCAATTGCCATTCCACCAGATCAAAGCCGGTGATGGCCTCGGTCACCGGGTGTTCCACCTGCAAGCGCGTGTTCATCTCAAGGAAGTAGAAGCCACCATCCTGCGCGATAAACTCCACCGTGCCGGCGCCCTGATATTGCACGGCCTTGGCAGCAGCGACCGCGGCCGCGCCCATGGCGTCCCGCATGTCAGTGCTGATGCCTGGCGCGGGGGCTTCTTCAATCACCTTTTGATGGCGACGCTGCGCGGAACAATCGCGTTCAAACAAATGCACGGCATTGCCGTGGCTATCGCCAAACACTTGCACTTCAATATGGCGCGGGCGTTCCAGATAGCGTTCGATCAAAACGCGATCATCACCAAAGGCCGAAGCGCCTTCCTGCCGCGCCGATTGCAGCGCGTCCGCGAAATCCACTGCCGCGCGCACCACGCGCATGCCGCGCCCGCCACCGCCGGCGACGGCCTTAATGACAAGGGGAAAGCCGATGCGTTGCGCCGCACTCGCCAGGAAGTCCACATTCTGTTCCGCGCCGTGATAGCCAGGCAAAAGCGGCACACCGGCCTTTTCCATCAGCGCCTTGGCCGAGCCCTTGGAACCCATGGCGCGCATGGCAGCGGCAGTGGGGCCAACGAAGATAATCCCAGCCTCCGCGCATGCTTCCGCGAAGGCTGGATTTTCGGAAAGGAAGCCATAGCCTGGATGAATCGCCTCCGCCCCTGCGCGCTTGGCGGCGGCGATGATGCCGGGAATGCTCAGATAGCTGTCGCGCGCAGGTGCAGGGCCAATGTGAATCGCCTCATCGGCCATTTGCACATGCTGCGCGGTTTCGTCAGCGTCAGAAAATACCGCAATACTGCGCAACCCCATGCGGCGCGCGGTGCGGATGATGCGGCAAGCGATTTCGCCGCGATTGGCAATCAGCAGGCTGTGGAACATGGCCGCCCCCTACATGCGGAACACGCCGAAGCGTGTCTGTTCGATGGGTGCATTGAGCGCGGCGGAAAGAGCAAGCCCAAGAATACGTCGCGTATCAGCAGGGTTGATGATGCCATCATCCCAAAGCCGCGCACTGGCGTAATAAGGATGGCCTTCGGTTTCATATTTGGCGCGGATGGGCGCCTTGAAGCTTTCTTCTTCATCCGCCGGCCATTGCTTGCCTTGCGCTTCCATATTGTCGCGCCGGAGTTGCGCGAGAACACTCGCCGCCTGTTCGCCGCCCATGACGGAAATGCGTGCATTGGGCCACATGAACATGAAACGCGGATCATAGGCACGCCCGCACATGCCGTAATTGCCAGCGCCGTAACTGCCGCCAATCACGACCGTGAATTTCGGAACGCCGGCCGTCGCAACCGCAGTAACAAGCTTCGCGCCATCCCGCGCAATACCGCCCGCTTCATATTTACGACCGACCATGAAGCCGGAGATATTCTGCAAGAACAGCAGCGGTATGCCACGCTGGCAGCAAAGCTCAATGAAATGCGCGCCCTTCAGCGCGGATTCGGAGAACAGGATACCGTTATTGGCAAGGATGCCGATGGGATAGCCATGGAGATGCGCGAAGCCGCAGACCAAGGTGGTGCCGTAAAGCCGCTTGAATTCATCAAACTCGCTGCCATCAACCAGGCGCGCAATCACTTCACGCACATCATAGGGTGTGCGGATATCAGCGGGCACAATACCCAGCAATTCACGTGGATCATAAAGCGGCACGCGCGGCTGATGTAGCGCCACTTGCGGCGTAATGCGCGGCCCCAGCCCGGCCACGATGCGTCGGCAAATCGCCAAGGCGTGACGGTCATCCTGCGCGTAATGATCCACCACGCCGGATTGGCGGGCGTGAACATCAGCGCCACCCAATTCCTCGGCGGTGACAATTTCGCCGGTTGCGGCACGCACCAAGGGAGGGCCGCCCAGAAAGATGGTGCCCTGCTGGCGCACGATGATGCTTTCATCCGACATGGCGGGCACATAAGCACCGCCAGCCGTGCAGCTGCCCATCACCACAGCTATTTGCGGAATGCCTTCCGCAGACATATTCGCCTGGTTGAAGAAGATACGGCCGAAATGATCCCGGTCTGGAAAAATTTCATCCTGCTGCGGCAGAAAGGCGCCGCCGGAATCCACCAGATAAATGCAAGGTAGCCGATTGGCGCGGGCGATTTCCTGTGCGCGCACATGCTTCTTCACCGTGAGTGGAAAATATGTGCCGCCCTTTACCGTCGCATCATTGGCGATGACCACGCATTCGCGCCCTGATACGCGCCCAATGCCGGAAATGATGCCGGCACATGGCACCTCCCCACCATAAAGCCCATGCGCGGCCAGTTGCGACAATTCCAGAATGGGAGAGCCTGGATCAATCAGCGCGCGCACGCGCTCCCTCGGCAGCAGCTTATTGCGCGCCAAATGCTTGTCCCGCGCAGCCTTGCCGCCACCCTGTTCGGTGGCAGCGATGGTTGTTTCCAAATCCGCGACCAGCGCTGCCATGGCGGCGGCATTGGCGGCGAAGCTCTCGCTGCCCGGATCGAGCGTACTGCGCAGAATGCTCATGCGGTTTCGCGGAACAATTCCCGCCCAATCAGCATGCGCCGGATTTCCGAGGTCCCAGCGCCAATCTCATAAAGCTTGGCATCACGCAGCAGCCGGCCTGTCGCGTAATCATTGATATAGCCATTGCCGCCCAGGCATTGAATGGCTTCCAGCGTCATCCAGGTGGCTTTCTCGGCAGCATATAAAATTGCGCCGGCGGCATCCTTGCGCGTTGTCTGCCCGCGGTCGCATGCCTTGGCGACAGTGTAGATATAGGATTTCGCCGCATTCATAGTGGTATACATATCGGCGATCTTGGCCTGCATGATCTGGAATTCACCAATCGCCTGGCCGAATTGCTTACGTTCATGCACGTAAGGCAGCACGATATCCATGCAGGCCTGCATGATGCCAAGCGGGCCGGCGGCCAGCACGGCGCGTTCGTAATCAAGTCCACTCATCAATACGCGCACGCCGCCATTGACTTCGCCGAGCACATTCTCCGCCGGCACTTCACAATCCTGAAATACCAATTCGCCAGTATTGGATCCGCGCATGCCAAGCTTATCCAGCTTTTGCGCGCAGGAAAAACCGGGGAAGTTCTTTTCCACCAGAAAGGCGGTAATGCCTTTTGGGCCGGCTGAAGGATCGGTCTTCGCGTAAATCACCAGCACATCGGCATCCGGGCCATTGGTGATCCACATCTTCGTGCCATTCAGGACATAGCGATCACCGCGCTTCTCAGCGCGCAACCGCATGGAAACTACATCGGAACCGGCACCTGGTTCGCTCATCGCCAACGCGCCCACATGCTCGCCCGAAATCAGCTTGGGCAGATAGCGCCGCTTCTGATCCTCATTGCCGTTGCGGGAGATTTGATTGACGCAAAGATTGGAATGCGCGCCATAGGAAAGCCCGACCGAGGCTGATGCGCGAGAGATTTCCTCCATCGCAACCACATGTTCCAGATAGCCCATGCCGGCGCCGCCATGGTCTTCGTCAACAGTGATGCCAAGCACGCCAAGATCACCGAATTTCCGCCAAAGATCGGCGGGGAAATCATTGGTCTTGTCAATCTCTGCGGCACGCGGCGCGATTTCGGCAGCGGAAAAGCTTGCCACCTGATCTCGCAGCATATCGGCGGTCTCGCCGAGGTCGAAGTCAAGCCCCGGAAGGCGGTTTGGAATACTGGCCATGCTCAACCTGTCGCGTTTCACGAGTTTATTGCCCGCAGGATACGCGCAGCCGCCGCTGAGGCCAAGCAAATATTGCAAACTTGCCCCCACCCCGCCAAGAATGGGCCAATGCCCAGGGAGAATAGGAATGACCAGCCCCGCCCTTAGTTATGTAACTGGCCAAAGCAATCAGCCCCTGATTGGTGAGACCATCGGTGCCAATTTCGCGCGCACCGTGGCCCAATGGGGGGATCGCCCGGGGCTGATCGTGCGTCAGCAGGGCATTCGCTGGAGCTATGCGGAACTCGGCGCCAAGGTGGATGCCTTTGCCGCTGGCCTGTTGGCGCTTGGCCTGCACCCTGGGGATCGGGTTGGCATTTGGTCGCCCAATAATGCGGAATGGGTGATTACCCAATTCGCCACCGCCAAGGCTGGGTTGGTGCTGGTGAATATCAATCCTGCCTATCGGCTTTCCGAATTGGAATATGCGCTGAACAAGGTTGGCTGCCGCGCGCTGATTATCGCGACACGCTTCAAAACATCCGACTATGTTGGCATGGTCAATACGCTAGCGCCAGAATTGGCGCGTGCCTTGCCGGGCAGGCTTTCAGCAGAAAAATTACCACAGCTAGAGATGGTGATTGAGATCAACGCCAGCCCCGCGCCAGGCATGATCCCCTTCCGCAGCATTCTGGATATGGGTGCGCCAGCGCATCATGAACGCTTGCGCGATCTGGCGGGCAAGCTGCAATTTGATGATCCGATCAATATCCAATTCACCTCCGGCACCACGGGCGCACCGAAAGGTGCGACACTGACACACCACAATATCCTGAATAATGGTTATTTCATTGGTGAAGCGATGAAGCTGACGCCGCAGGATAAGCTTTGCATTCCGGTGCCGCTTTATCATTGCTTCGGCATGGTGCTGGGCAATCTTGCTTGCACCACGCATGGCACCGCCATGGTCTATCCAGGTGAGGGGTTTGATCCGCTGGTGACCCTGCAAATCGTGGCGGAGGAACGCTGCACGGGCCTGCATGGCGTGCCCACCATGTTCATCGCACAGATGGAACATCCGGAATTTCGCAATTTTGATCTTTCATCGCTGCGGACAGGTATCATGGCCGGCGCGCCGTGCCCCATTGAGGTAATGCGTCGCGCGGTGGATGCTATGAATCTGCGCGAAATCACGATTGCTTATGGCATGACAGAAACCAGCCCCGTCAGCTTCCAGACCAGTGTGGATGATCCGCTGGATCGGCGCGTTTCCACCGTGGGGCGTGTACAGCCGCATTTGGAAGTGAAAATCATTGATAGCGAAGGCCGCATCGTTCCGCGCGGCGTGCCGGGAGAACTTTGCACGCGTGGGTATGCGGTGATGTTGGGCTATTGGGAAGATGCCCAGCGCACCGCGCAAGCCATTGATGCCGCGCGTTGGATGCACACTGGCGATCTGGCCACGATTGACGAAGAAGGTTTCTGCAACATCGTTGGCCGCATCAAGGACATGGTGATCCGTGGTGGCGAGAATATCTATCCGCGGGAGGTCGAGGAATTCCTCTATCGCCACCCCAAGATCGAAGATGTGCAGGTATTCGGCGTGCCGGATCAGCGCTTTGGCGAAGAACTCTGCGCCTGGATCAAGTTGCGTGCACATGAGCATCTGACAGCGGATGATGTGCGCGCCTTCTGCGCAGGGCAGATCGCGCATTACAAGGTGCCTCGGCATATCAAATTTGTTGAAAGCTTCCCCATGACCGTGACAGGCAAGATGCAGAAATTCATCATGCGTGATGAAATGACGCGCGAATTGGGCCTGCAAGAAGCACGAACGGCCTAAAGAACATGAGCAGCAGCCTTTTTGCGCCGGAATTCAAAACCAGCCCCTGGTGGTGGGAAGCGGCGGAACCGCCGGAACGGAACACGCCCTTGCCGGACCATACGCCGGTGGCGGTGATTGGTGGCGGCTATGCCGGGCTTTCCGCTGCGCTCAGCCTAGCGCGGCTTGGTCATCAGGTAACGGTGCTGGATGCGGAACGTATTGGCTGGGGTGCATCATCGCGCAATGGCGGCATGGTCTCGGGCGGGATGAAGGTGGCGCGTACGGCGCTTGCGGAAAAGCTTGGCTCGGAACAGGCGCGCAATATTGCCATGGCCGCCGCCGCATCCTTTCCCTTCATTGAAGAAACCATCGCGCGAGAGGGCATTGACTGCGACTACACGCGCTGCGGACGCTTCGTCGCGGCCTGGACGCCAAAGCATTATGACGCGCTGGTGCGGCAATCAGACTATATCGCGGAAATCACTGGGCTGCCCACGGAAATGCTGCCGCCATCACGCCAGCATGAAGTGCTTGGGTCAGATCATTATCGCGGTGGCATGAAGGCCGGCGCCACGGGCAGTATTCATCCCGGCAAATATGCGCGCGGCCTGGCCGCCGCGGCGGAACGCGCTGGCGCGACGCTGGTGGATTACACGCGCGTTTCCGGCATTCGCGCCGATGGTTCAGGTTTTCGCATAGCGACCAATCGCGGCGAACTGCGCGCTGATGCGGTGCTGGTTGCCACCAATGGCTATTCGCGCGGGGCTGATGGGCAAAGCGCCATGCCCTGGCTCGCGCGCCGCGTGGTTCCTGTGGCGTCCTATATCATCGCGACTGAGGAATTACCCGCTGAGACCATGGAGCGGCTTTTCCCGGGCCGGCGCATGGTTAGCGATACCAAACGCGTGTTGAATTATTTTCGCCCTTCGCCTTATGGCAATCGCATTCTCTGGGGTGGGCGCGCGCGCTTTGGCCCGAATGCACCGGAAGCCGCGGCACCACGTTTGCATTCCTTCATGAGGGCGGTCTTCCCCGAACTGAGCAAGGTGAAGATCACGCATGCCTGGACCGGCAATGTGGCCTTCACCTTCGATTTCCTGCCGCATATCGGCGTGCAGGATGGCATTCATTACGCAGCCGGCTGCCAGGGCTCTGGTGTCGCCATGGCAACCTGGCTTGGCCATAATGCCGCGCTGAAAATCGCGGGCGCGGCCAATCAACGCTTCGCGCTTGATGGTTTGGAATTCCCGACGGTCGCGCTTTACAACGGCAACCCGAATTGGTTCCTGCCCATCATCGGCGGCTGGTATCGCCTGCGTGATAGGATTGACCGGATCGCGGCGTAACACGCCGCGTCACGCAAATTCCGCGAGCACCGGCAAAAGATAGGGGCGCAGCGCCGCGTAATCCTCACTCATCGGGAAATGGCCCAGGCCCTTCATGATTTGCACCTTGGCGCCGGGAATCGCGGCGGCCGTCGCCTCCGTATCTTCGGGCTTGCAGGAATAATCATAATTGCCGGTCAGCATATGCACGGGGCAGCGCTTGGTATCAATGCGCGCCAGCTTGGGACGCAAATCGCCTTCTCCCTTATAGAAATGGAGATCACCGCGAAACACGCCCGGCCCGCCCTGCATGTAATGCCAAAGCGTTTCCCAGCGCGAAGCATCCGGCGCATGCGGGCCAATCAGGCCGGAGACGATGCCGCCGCAAACCTCACCACCATGCACATGCGGGTGATGCAGCCAGGATGTATCGTAATAAGGCGAAAGAAACGCGGCCGATTGCAGACCGATCACGCCGCGCAATTCATCCGCATGCTCAGCGGCCAAATCAAGAACGATACGCCCACCAATCGAACACCCCATCACCACGGGCCGATCAAGACCAAGCGCGCGGGCCACCGCCATGATCATGCCCGTGTAGCGCGCGGTGGTGAGTTGATAGGTCTCACGCTCCCACCCCTCGGGCGGGCTGGATTTACCATGCCAGGGCATATCGAAAGCCACGCAGCGAAAGCGCGATGTCACTTCCGCATCATTCAACAAGCCACGCCACTGCCGGCCATCACTGCCCGCTGTGTGCAGCAACAAAAGCGGTATGCCTTGGCCGGCTTCTTCAAAATACAGCCGATGCGCGCGGCCTTCGAGTTCAAGGCGCATATAGCGCCCGGTAATGGCTTCGATCATGCGCGGGGCTCCCTCAGCAGGGCCAGCACGCCCTTGAACCAGAAGATATGCGCCATAAACAGCGCGACATTGCCTTCCACCTTGAAGGTACCAAGGCGCACCAGCCCCATTATGTCGTGCCAGCCAGGTGGCGGCGGGTCTTGCAGGAAGCGCGCGAAATCCTCGGCCCCTGCGCGGATGGCAAGGTCATAGCTGGGCATGAGGGCGGGTGCGGGGTTGGCGGATATCAGCACCCCCTTATGGATCGCCAGAATCCAGGCGGCATCGCCGACGCTGAACAAGACATCCGCCGTCAGGTCGCGCCCCCAGCGCGCCAGGCCCGGCGCGGCGGCGGCGCGGGCGGGCAAACCCGCGATATTCATGCTAGAACCCCCGAAATTGGCCGATTGCGCCGTGGCATGACTGAACCCCTCATTTTCCTGCGCGAAAGGTTATGAAAGCTAGCCGCCGCGCGCAAACCCCCCTGACCAAGCGCGCCGGCTGCGCTACACTAGGCTGCAAAAGTAATAGGGTTTCCGCCGTGGTTCAGATCACCTCGCCGCAATTCAAGGAAAACGCCGCCCGCGCCATTGGCGATGCCGGGCTGCAAAAGGCTTTGGGCAAGGCCAAGGGTGCCTTTCTGCAACGCCGAGGCGATGCCGTGGCGCGCCTGCCGGAATTTGAACAGCTTCGCGACATTGGGCGCGACATCAAGAACCATACGCTGGCTAATCTGGATTTCTATCTGGAAACCTATGCCGCCAATGTCGAAGCGGCTGGCGGTAAGGTGCATTGGTGCTCCACAGCGGAAGAAGCGCGCGCGGCGGTGCTTGAGATTTGCCGCAATGCCGGGGCGAAAACCGTCACCAAAGGAAAGTCCATGATCTCTGAGGAGCTCGGGATCAATGACCACCTGGAAGCGCATGGGATTGAGCCGGTCGAAACCGATCTTGGCGAATACATCATCCAGCTTCGGCGCGAACATCCTTCCCATATCATTGCGCCGGCGTTTCACCTGAACAGAGAGGATTGGGAGAAATCCTTCCGTGAAATGCACACGGATCTGCCCAAGGATCGCGTATTCAGCGAAAGGCGCGATATCTTGACCGAAGCGCGGACTAAACTGCGTGATCGCTTTTTGGCGGCTGATGTTGGCATCACGGGTGCCAATTTCCTGATTGCGGAATCAGGCAGCAGCGTGATTGTGACGAACGAAGGCAATGGGGACCTCACGCAAACCTTGCCGCGTGTGCATATTGCGCTGGCCAGCATCGAGAAAATGGTGCCGACCCTGAATGATGTCTGCGCTTTGCTGCGGCTTTTGGCGCGTTCCGCCACGGGGCAGGATTTCTCAGTCTATACCACCTTCTCCACGGGTGGCCGTCGGCCTGGGGATTTGGATGGGCCGGAAGAATATCATGTGGTGCTGATTGATAATGGCCGGTCCAATATGTTCGGCACGGAATTTCAAGAAATGCTGCGTTGTATCCGTTGCGCAGCCTGCATGAATCACTGTCCGGTTTATGGCGTAACCGGCGGGCATGCCTATGGCTGGGTCTATCCTGGGCCCATGGGAAGTGTGCTTACGCCAACGCTGATTGGCGTGGATAAGGCCGGGCATTTGCCCAATGCCTCGACCTTTTGTGGGCGCTGCGAATCCGTCTGCCCGGTGAAGATTCCACTGCCAAAAATGATGCGCCATTGGCGGGAACAGGAATTTGAACGGCATTTGTCACCCGTTGCTGTGCGGCGCAATCTGGGGCTTTGGGCCTGGGTGGCGCAGCGACCTGGCCTGTATCGTATGGCGACAAAGCTTGCGGTTGGTGCGCTTGGCATGATGGCGCAGGGCAAGGGGGCGTTCCGGTCTCTGCCGCTGGCTGGCGGTTGGACCCAAGGGCGCGATTTGCCCGTGCCGGAAGGCGGCACCTTCATGGATCGCTATGCCAAAACCAAGCGCGGGGCCTGAGCGATGAGCAAGGAAGCGATCTTGAACGCTATTCGCCGTGGCCTGAAGCGCGGGCCGCTGCCGGCGGATCAACGCGCCATGCTGGAGGCGCGGTTGTTGGCCCGCCCACGGCATTTGATCCCTGCGCGGTCCCGCGTGCCGCGGCCCGATCAGATTAAGCTTTTCATCGCTAATGTGGAAAAGGAATTCGGCACGGTGACGCGCGTGGCTGATGTGAAGGCAGTTCCCGGTGCGGTTACGGAATATCTTTCGCAGCAAAACTTGGCACCGCGTTTTGTCATGGCGCCGCATCCGGAATTGCAGGCGCTGCCCTGGTCTGATCGCGCGATGCTGGAATTCGAGACACGTCGCGCCGAGGCCAGCGATCTGGTCTCCGTCCAGCATGGCTATGCCGGTATTGCGGAAACTGGCACGCTGATGCTGCCATCTGATCCCGCACGCCCCACCACGCTAAACTTACTCGCAGAAACCGAGATTGTGGTGCTGCGCGCATCCCGCATCACCGGGCCTTACGAGGATGCCTGGGACATGCTGCGCGCCGAAAGACAGGACCAGATTTCTGGCGGCTTCATGCCGCGCAATGTCATGCTGGTGACAGGCCCATCGCGCAGCGCGGATATCGAACAAACCTTGGAACTTGGCGCGCATGGGCCGAGGCGCTTGCACGTGATTCTGGTGGATGACGATCCCGCCGCTCTACCGGGATGAGCCTTTCGCGTCGCCGTGCCCGCGCACTGAGCGCCGCGGATCGTGCCCTTTGGCAGGCCTATGTGATGAGCGTGGAGGCACTGCCGGGGCGCGAATCGCCGCCGCCTGAACCGACCGAAGCGCCGCCAAGCATTCCCGCACCGCAGGCGCCGCTTGAGGTGCAGTCACCTACACCCCAAGCGTGGCAGCCACCGCCCATTCAGGTGAATGTCACGCCCGCAGGTTTGGATGATAAGCGTTGGCGCGCCCTGCGGCGCGGCAAGACAAAGCCGGAACGCACGCTGGATTTGCACGGGCGGCGCGCGCAGGAAGCGCATGATGCGGTGCGCGGCTTCTTGCTCGATGCTTTCGCCGATGGCTTGCGTTGTGTGGCCGTGATCACCGGCCGCGGTTCATCGCCAGAAGGTGGCGTGCTGCGCCGTGAATTGCCGCATTGGCTGAATGCGCCTGATATGCGGCGCATGCTGCTGGCGGCAGCGCATCCGCATGCGGCGAATACCGGCGCAGTGCATCTGATGCTGCGGCGGCGCAAATGACCCCCTTCGGCGCCAGGCTGCGCGCTTTGCGTGCCGAACGCGGCGTTGCGCTGAAGGACCTTGCCGCTGCCTTGCAAGTTTCCGCGGCCTATCTTTCCGCTTTGGAACATGGGCGGCGCGGCCAGCCATCTGCCGGGCTTGTGCATCAGGTCAATGAGTTCTTCGGCCTGATCTGGGACGACGCAGAGGAATTGGCGCGGCTGGCGCGGCAATCCCATCCGCGTGTGGTGCTGGAAACTGGTGGATTATCGCCAGAGGCGACAGCGCTGGCCAATCGGCTCGCGCGGGATTTTCGTCGGCTGACACCTGATGCGATCACCGCGATTGAAGCCGCCTTGGAAAAATTGCCGAAGGAAAGACGCTGATGCCGATGCAAGCCATCTCGGCGGGGCTATTGGCGGGGGTTGTGGGCTTTGCTTCTTCCTTTGCCGTGGTGCTGCAAGGTTTTGTCGCGATGGGTGCCAGCCCGTCCCAGGCCGCATCGGGGCTGATGGCGGTTTCCATCGCCATGGGGCTTTGCGGCATTTTGCTGTCGCTTTGGAAGCGCATGCCGATCAGCTGCGCCTGGTCCACGCCTGGTGCGGCGCTGATGGCGGCTTCCATCATGCCAGCGGGTGGCTTTGCGGAAGCAGTTGGTGCTTTCATCATCTGTGCCTTGTTATTGATCCTGGCAGGATTATGGAAGCCGCTGGGAAGGGCGGTTGCGGCGATTCCGGCATCACTTGCCAATGCCATGCTTGCCGGGATTCTGTTTGCCCTTTGTCTGGCGCCGGTGCGCGCGGTGGCGGAAGCGCCCATCGCCGCGCTTGCCATCATCGCAGCCTGGATCATCGCCGGGCGTTGGCACAGATTGGCAGCGGTGCCGGCGGCGGTGATTGTCGCGGGCGCGATCATTGCGTTTCAGGCGCCGATGCCAGAAGGCAATTGGGCGCCAAGCCCGGAATGGGTGACGCCGGTATTCTCCCTCACTGCCATCACAGGTCTGGCGCTTCCGCTTTTCATCGTGACCATGGCGTCACAGAATATTCCCGGCATGGCGATTTTGAGCGCCAATGATTATCGCCCCGATCCGGGACCGCTTTTCTCCACCACGGGAATCTTCAGTCTTTTCGCGGCACCTTTCGGTGGCCATGCGGTGAACCTTGCTGCCATTACGGCTGCGATGTGTGCTGGCGATGGTGCCGGGCCTGACCGCGCACGGCGTTGGCCCGCCGCTGTGATGGCAGGGCTGGTTTACGCCGCTTGCGGTTTGGCCGCCGGCATGGCGAGTGGTTTGGTCGCTGTCGCGCCGCCGATTTTGATTGAAGCTGTCGCGGGGCTTGCCCTGCTTGGGTCCTTTGCTGGCGCGTTGCTGGGCGCGGTGCGCGACGATAAGGATCGCGAAGCGGCGGTGATCTGCTTTTTGATTGCAGCTTCGGGTGTTGCGTTCCTCGGTATTGGTGGCGCTTTCTGGGGCTTGCTGGCGGGTGGCGGGATGCTGGCCTTGTCGCGCTGGCGCGGTTAGCGCATCACGCGCGCCAGATAATCCGGCACTCGGCGCAAGGCATCTTCCCTTGCCGCTGGGTGCGTGCCGATAGTGGCGGTGCCACTGCTTGTGGCGCCAACCCCGCGCAGCACACGCTGCGGCGTATCGGGTGCGTCGAAATCATGATGCGCGCCAGGATAGGTTTGCAGTTCCAAGCGCCCACTGTTTTTCGATGCAAGCGTGACGCAGGGTGGCGCGGGGGTCCAATCATCCGCCTCCCCCACCAGCAAAAGCACTGGTGCCACAGGATACCAGGGCTCCCGCCGTTCTGACAGCGTCCGGCAACCAGGATAAAACGCGATACCGGCAGCAAAATCATCCCTAAGCCCCACAGGCCGCGCGCGATTGCCCCGCGACAAGGTCCAAAGAACCGTGCCGCCGCCATTGGACCAGCCCATCAGCGCAATGCGATCCGGCCGCACATCTGGGCGTGCTTGCAGAAAAAGCAGCGCTGCATAGGCATCGCGCGCGCGTTCCACGCTTACGCGAATACGGCGGTCGCCACCTTGGCCGCAAAGGTTGCCTTCATTGCGCGGCGTCAGGCTATCCACTTGCAAAATGAGATAGCCAAGTTGCGAAAGGCGCCGCGCCCAATCCGTATCCCGCGGGAAGGGCTGGCCTGCGCGCGTGGTCATGCCGGCGCAGCCATGCATCAGCACAATCGCGGCATGCGGCCCGCGCACTGCAGGTTGCCACAGCACGGCATTCAGCGTGGCCGGCCCATTCACGCCTGTTCGCCGGGGTGTGTAGGAATGGCGATGGCTTGCGGCTGCGCCATGGCTGGCGCGCCAGCAAGGGATATCAACATGATCAGGAAGCGCCACATGCGCGTATGAAAGGTCATCGCACGCATCGCCGTCAAGCAAGCGCTTTGACGCCACCACGAACAAGATGGAAGAGTATACGTCAGCCAAACAATCGTCGCCATGCCATCAGGAAATTCCCCATGACGCTCCGCGTATTTCTCTCGCATACAGCTGAGATGTTCGAAGGCTATTACGGCGCGCGTGCGCTCGCCGCCTTGGCTGAACATGCTGAGGTTATTCGCAATCCCAGCACAGGCGTGCTGTCTGGCGATGCCTTGGCGGAAGCGGCGCGCGGTTGCCATGCCATTGTGGCGGATCGCGCAACGCCGGGCCTTCCCGAAACCTTCACCGCCATGCCGGAGCTTCTGGCGTTTCTGCGCGTGGCGGTGGATATCTCAACCATCAATGTGCCGGCTGCCAGCGCGGCGGGCGTATTGGTAACGCGCGCCACGCCGGGCTTCGTGGATGCGGTGGTGGAATTGGCGCTGGGCTTCATGGTGGATCTGGCGCGCGATGTCAGTGCCATGGCCAGCACCTATCGCGCTGGCGGTTTGCCGCAAGGGCGCATGGGCTTGCAGCTTTCTGCCGCACGGCTTGGCATCATTGGCTATGGGCGCATCGGTCAGCGCTTGGCTGAAGTTGCGCTTGCGCTTGGTATGCATGTGGCGGTGGCGGACCCCTTCGCGAAGGTGACCGATCCGCGCATCACCCAGGCGCCGTTTGCAGAAGTGCTGGCAATATCGGATATTGTTGTGTGCCTTGCGATCTCTGACGCTTCCACCAAGCATCTTTTCAATGCCGCTGCCTTTGCCGCCATGAAGCCAGGGGCGCGTTTCATCAATCTGTCGCGCGGGGAATTGGTGGATGAAATGGCGCTGATGGCAGCGCTTGAATCCAGGCATCTGGTCGGCGCCGCCATGGATGTGGGTAGTGCGCCGGATCAACGACCAAACCCGGCACTGGCAGCGCGTGCCGATGTGGTGGCGACCCCGCATATTGGCGGCATGACGCCGGAAGCCATGGAACACCAGGCCATGGATACGGTGCGCCAGATCGCCGCGCTTGCGCGCGGGGAAATACCGGAAGGTGCGGTAAATGCCGATGCTGCCTTCAGGCTAAGGGCGTTTTTGGCACGCGCCTGACAGGCTTAGGGGCATCACCCCTGCAACCGCATCTCAAAATCCGCCTTGCCTGCGGCGCAATCGGGGCAGGTCCAATCCTCCGGCACATCAGCCCAGCGCGTGCCGGGCGCCAGGCCTTCTTCCGGCGCGCCCTTCGCTTCATCATAAATGAAGCCGCAAAGCGCGCATTCCCATATCTTAAAGGCAGTCTCGGTCATCGCGCGATCAATCCAGCTTCACATTATTCTCGCGCACCGCATTGCCCCATTTGACATATTCGCTGCGCATGAAAGCCAGGAAATCATCCGGCGTGCTGGTCATCACTTGCGCGCCCAGGCCCGAAAGCCTCTCTCGCGTTGCGGGTTCCGCCAGGATGCGGTGCAATTCGCGATTGAGCCTTTCAACAATCGGCCTTGGCGTGCCTGCCGGTGCAACAAGGCCAAGCCAGGCGGCGGCATCAAATCCCGCAAGTCCTGATTCCGCAAGGCTCGGCAAATTCGGCTGCAAGGCGGTGCGCTGCGCGGTCGTCACCGCAAGCGCGCGCACGCGGCCTTCGCGAATATGGGGCAGGGCGAAAAGCTCGGTATCAATCATGATGTCTATGCGCCCGGCCAGCAGATCGGTCAGCGCCTGCGGGCCGCCACGATAGGGCACATGGGTCAATTCCAACCCGCCCGCCGCGCGCGCAAACATCATGGTGATCAGATGGGAAGTCGTGCCATTGCCCGAAGTCGCATAGGTCAATTGCCCCGGGCGCGCTTTGGCGAGTGCGATCAGCTCTGCCACATTGCGCGCCGCAACATTGGGATTGACGAAGACCACAAAGGGCAGGTTGGCGACAAGGCTGATCGGCGCGAAATCCCGCCGCGGATCATAGCCGACATTGGCGTAAAGATTGGGGTTGGTCGCCAATGGTGCTGTCGCGCTCAACAGCAGCGTATGGCCATCGGGTGCTGATTGCGCGGCCTGCGCGGCGGCAAGGCTGCCGCCCTGGCCTGGGCGATTGTCAATCAACATGGACCAGCCGGGATTTTCCGTAAGCCGTTCAGCCAGCAGCCGCGCAATCACATCCGTCGCCTGACCGGGTGGGAATCCCACCAGAATGCGGATCGGCCGATTGGGCCATTCCTGCGCTTGCGCGGCTGGCAGCGGCGCTGCCAATCCCAGCAACATTGCTGACAGCGCGAAAAATACTCGGCGATGGTCCCGGAATGCCCGCATTTTCTTCCCTCCCAAGCGTGGCGCCTTGCTTTGTGGTGCCTTTCGGATGTTAGAATATGGACGCATAGCCTTGGCCGATGCAACAGCATGGCCAAGCATTGCCGAAAGCGGGAGTGGCAGCGGATGATTTATGCGAATGCCTTGGGCCTGGCGGCCCCGACACGGTTTGCGCGCAATGCGCCGGGCGGTGGGCGCATTTGGCGGACGGATTATTTCGGCCCGCCGCCCTCGCCGAAATCCTCCAATTCCGTTGACCCGAATGCAATGAATGCCGAGGTCTTCATTCCGCCCGCCCCCGGTGAAATCAGGCCGCCGCAAGCCTTCCTCGTGGAACAGGAACCGAATGCCGTTGTGCATCCGCATTTCCATTTTGTGGATCAATTCCAGGTGGTGGTGGATGGTGGCGGGCGTATTGGCCGGCATGATGTCGGGCCGATCATGGCGCATTTCGCCGGCGCCTGCACCGGTTATGGGCCGATCACGCCCGGTGATGGCGGGCTGAAATACTTCACGCTCCGCGCCAGTGCGGACAGCACCGGCGCGCATTTCCTGCCGGCAGCGCGGGAACGCATGGTGAAAGGCCCGAAGCGCTATGTGCTGGCCGATCCCATTCTGCCAAGCAGCGCCGAAGCGCTTGCCGCGCGGCGTGAAGCGGTGTGTGAAACCGTGCTCGGGGAGCCGGATGGGCTTGGCATTTTCATGCTGCGCATTCCGCCCAATGGCCGAATTGAAGCGCCCGATCCGGCGACAGGCGCGGGGCAATCCATGATTGTCGCCGCCGGCAGCATTCTGCATGAAGGCAAGACCTTGGACCGCTTGGCCGCGCTTTTCGTGACCGCCGATGAAGCCGCTTTGGAAATCGTGGCGGGCGCTGAGGGTGGTGAGGTTCTGGTGCTGCAATACCCGCAGCCCAAGAATTAGCGCCGCAGAAAATCCCGCAGGTAATTCAGCACTTCTTCCGGTGCTTCTTCCACCAGATAATGGCCGGAAGAAACCGCACCGCCAGTGACAGGGCCGGCTGCGTAGCTGTGCCAAATCGCCAGCGCGTCATACCATTTGGGGATGCTGCCCTTGGCACCCCAAAGTGCCAGCAGCGGGCAGGTGATTTTCTGCCCTGCGTCGCGCGATGCGCGGTCATGGTCCAGATCAATCGTGGTTGCGGCGCGGTAATCCTCGCAAATCGCGGCCACCGTGCCGGGCAGATGCAGCGCCGCCAGATAATCCGCACGCGCTTCCGGGCGGAAGAAGGATTTGTCCTTGGGTTCGCGCGATGTGTGCAAATCGAACCAATCCTCAACATCGCGCAGGATCATGCGTTCCGGGCGATCATGCGGCTGCGCCAGCCAGAACCAGTGATAATAGCCAAGGCCAAACGCCATATCGGCGCGTTCGAAATGTTCAAGCGTTGGGATGATATCCAGCACACATAGCCGTTCCACCGCGTGCGGCGTATCCAGCGCCAACCTATGCGCCACACGCGCACCGCGATCATGCGCAAGAATCTGGAACTGCCGAAAGCCAAGCGCTGCCATCAGCGCCACCATATCGGCGGCCATTTCGCGCTTGGCATAAGGCGCGTGATCGGCGCTGACAGCGGGCTTGGATGAAAACCCATAACCGCGCAGATCGGGCGCAATCACGGTAAAGTCACGCGCCAGAACAGGCGCCACGCGATGCCACATGGCATGTGTTTGCGGATTGCCATGCAGCAGCAAAAGCGGTGGGCCTGAACCAGCACGGCGGAGCCTGATGCTTTGACCATTGGCTTCGCGTGTTTCCAGCGTGAAGCCTCCGAAAAACGCCATCTCAGCCGCCGCGGCGCACGCCACCTGGGCGCCCGGCGTCAAAGCCAAGAAAGCCCGATTCCAACTGTGCCGCGCCGCCATCATTGGCAAAAAGCCTGGGCCTGATGGAAACACTCGGCGCCCGCGCCCCCGATGCCGAGGCCTGACGTGACAGGCGGAGCGCTTCCTGCTGTGCGGCACGTTCGGCGCGTTCCTGCTCGGCGCGGGCGGCGGCGGCGCTGCGCGCATTGGTCGGGCCGGAACTGCCGGCCATGCCGCGCGCGGAAAGCAGATAGAACAGGATGTCGTTGCGCCCCTGATCCACCGCCCAATCCACCGGCGTCAGGCCAAGGGCGTTGCGGCCATTCAAATCCGCGCCGCGATTAACCGCATCACGCGCCGCCGCCAGATCGCCGCGCGTGATGGCATCAAACAGCGCGGGTGTCGGTGAGAGATTGGCGTTTTCATCGGCTGGTATCGGCTCTGGCGCGCGGCGCGCGGCAAGCCCGGGCAGGGCAGGGGGGCGTGGCGGTTGCGCCCCCGGCTGGCCTGGCGGCGCGGCGAATTGCGCAGCGGCGGGGCGGGCTTGCGTGAGCACCAAAGCGATCACAGCCAAAGGGAGAAGGCGCGTTAGGGTTTTCATGAGCAGAGTTTAGCCGCCCCAGGCCGGGACTGCCAGCTTTACCCCCAAGGCCCGCGCCGTGCCGGCGGTGGCTTGCCGATGGGCGGGACCGAGCTTCCGCCCCAGGCGCCGCGCCCCGGCAATGCCCCCAGGCTGGCAGCCAGTTTTTCCAGCGCTGCCACCCGGTTATCGGTGCGCGGATGGGTCGAAAAAAGATTATCCATGCGCGCCCCTGAAAGCGGGTTGATGATGAACATATGCGCGGTCGCGGGGTTGGCCTCGGCGCGCTGGTTCACACGCTGGTGGGCGTAGTATTCCAACTTCCGCAGGGCGCCGGCCAGGGCCATGGGCTGGCCGCAAATCTCGGCGCCCATCTTGTCAGCCTCATACTCACGTGACCGGCTGATCGCCATTTGCACAATGGCAGCGGCCATGGGCGCCAGGATCACCATCAGCAATAGCCCGATCGGGCCGAAGGGGTTCTGCCGATCCCGCCCGCGCCCGAACAGCAAGCCGAATTGCGCCAGCGCTGAAATGGCCCCGGCAATGCTGGCGGTGACGGTCATCACCAGCGTGTCGCGGTTCTTGATATGCGCCAATTCATGCGCAATCACGCCAGCCACTTCCTCCTCAGAAAGCATGTCCAAAAGGCCGGTATTCACCGCAACGGCGGCATTTTGCGGGTTGCGCCCAGTGGCGAAGGCATTGGGCTGTTCTTCGTGAATGACATAAAGCGCCGGCATGGGCAGGCCCGCATTGGCGGCAAGCTGCGCGGCCATGTCATAAAGCCGCGGTGCTTCCTGCTGGCTGATGGGCTGGGCATTATGCATCCGCAGCACCATCTTATCGCTGTTCCACCAGGAGAAGATATTCATGCCCCCGGCGAAAAGCAGCGCCATGATCATGCCCTGCTCACCGCCCATCATCAGGCCGATCACGCCAAACAACGCGGTCAGCGCAGCAAGCAGGATGACAGTGCGGGTATAGCCGGCCATGAAGCGCCTTTCCTTTTCCCTCAACCGACCATGTTAAAGATGCCAGGCCCTTTTGTCATGACCGAGAAACCCGCCCCCGAAACCCCGGCGCCCCCAATACCGCCGCCCACCAAGGCGCCGCCCCCGAAGCCCAAGGAGATCGGCGGCCCCAAAGGCCCGGAACCGACCCGCTTTGGCGATTGGGAACAAAAGGGCCGCGTGAGCGACTTCTGACCAGAGACCCCCGCCCGCTTCATGTCAGTTGCATGAACCCAGGTTCAGCCGCTTGAAAGCCTGGCCCTTCCGGGCCAATTCCTGCGCGTGCAGCCGGGCGGGCGCGAATCCGCCGGCGCCATTTATGTCGGGAGAAGGATTACACCATGACGGATGAGGAAAAGCGGATCATCACCGCGTTTGTTGAGCGCATGAGCGGCAATGCCGCAGTCGCTGGCGCGGCCTCTGGCCCTTGGGGCGCAAGCTCGGCCCAAAAGCCGAACCTGCCGCCCATGGACCCGGAAGCTGATCGCCTGATTGCAGAGCTTTTCACGCGCTATCCGGAAGCGCGCTATCGCATCACGCAAGCGGCTTTTGCGCAGGAAGCCGCGCTGATCGAAGCGAATAACCGCATGCAGCAATTGGAATGGGAAGCTGAAGCCGGGCGCCGTGAAGGCCAGGCGCAGAAGGGCGGCATGCTTGGCGGCCTGTTTGGTGGCAATCGCCCGGCCCCCATGCCACCGCGCCCGCAGCCCTATTACCCGCCCGGCCATAATCCGCAGGCGCTGCAACAGCGCCCGGGCGGTGGTTTCCTCGGCACCGCGCTGGCCACTGCGGCCGGGGTCGCTGGCGGTATCATGCTCGGCAATATGCTGATGAGCGCCTTGGGCAGCGGTGGTGCGGCTGAGGCGGCCTCCGCCGGCGGCTTCGCGCAGGACGCTGTGCCCTCAGCCTCCCCCTGGGGCGGTGATGCGCCGCAGGATGCGACTGCCGATTACGGGAATGATGCCAGCGCCGATTGGGGCGAAGAGGAAATCTGAAACTTGGCAAGGCTCGCGACCCATTCGCGGGCCTTACCCTTGCGCCTTCTGCCGCGGTCGCCACGGCGGCCCCGGCGGTTTGCGGCTCTGCCTGGCCAATGTTGCCCTTACCAGCATGAATGAGTAAGCCTTCATTCGGGCGCAGCCTCGCCAGGGTCGCCAGAAGATAGGCCGAAGGCTTCCGCGTCAAAACGCTGGATTCCGCCCATCGTGCCGGTGGCGAAGCTATAACTGCGCCACGCTTCGCCAAGGCGCGGGTGATACCGACGTGCCTTTTGAAACCCACATCGGGAATTTCGGTGCCGGCATCAATAGCCTGGCGCAGCCTATCGGCATAAGCGGCATAATCAGACGCCCCGGGCAACCTGGCCGCCGCGCCCATGATGGCGATGTTTCGGGGCCTTTTACCGCTTGCTTCTTGTTTGGCCCGGCATGGCTGCCTCAGGGTCCTTGGGCGAAAGCTGTGTGCAGCCTTGCTTCGGTAACCCCATGAACCGCCTCTGCAGGATCCTGGGGCGCTTTCTTTGCCTGGCCCGCACAAGCTATCTGCCGCAGCCATGGGTCCACCAAGGCGAAATGCTGATCCCAGCTTGGCCGCGACCAGATTCCTATGCGTTCCAATTGTGCTTCGCGCATCCCGCTATCGGGCTCCGCATAGTTCAGGATCAAGCGGCGCCAGCCAAGCCCATCAAGCGGGTCGAGAAATTCCGGCGCATCCCCGCCAACTTCGCGCAGCGCCGGCAAGTCTGAACAAATGGCGGGCACGCCAAGCGCCAGCGCTTCGGCAAGCGGCAGGCCATAGCCCTCAGCGAAGGAAGGAAAAAGCAGCGCCCGCGCGCCTTGCAGCAGGCTGGCAACCGCCTTGTCAGGCAGGCCCTTGTATTCACGCACAAGGCCTATCATTGCCGGGCAGCGATCCAGCATATCCACGATGTTTTCATTTTCCCATCCGCGCCGACCAATCAGCAGAAGCTTCGGCGCTTCAACGCCAAGGCGCTCCGCGAAGACTCGCCAGGTATTCAAGAGCAGCAGGTGATTCTTGCGTGGTTCAATCGTGCCAATGCATACGAAATACGCACCGGCGGGCGCGGGGTAATTCGGGTCAGGGATCGGCGTATCAATCCCAAGCGGGGCGCAGAGACGTGGCAGCTGCTGCGTGCTTCGCAACAAATGCGGCCCCAAATCATCTCCTGTCGCCTGCGAATTGACAATGATGCCATCCGCCAAACCTGCAAAGGCTTCAAGTCGGCGCAAGTGACGCCTGGCCCCGGCGGGAGAGGTGTATTCAGGATAAGCCACCGGAATAAGATCATGCACCAGGGGGATGAATTTCACCCCTTTGCGCTTGATGGCCGCGATCGGGCGAGGCCGCTCCGCCAATGCGTGCGACACAAGCACATAGATGCTTTCCTCTGGTGCCCGTAAAGCGCGCGCCAAGTCCAGCATGCCACGACCCAGCAAAAGCCTAATGATTGCTGAACGTGCAAGCTGAGCCGCCGGCCTTGCCGCATCTTCCCAACCGAGGGCGCCAATGCGACGCGTTTCCACCGCCAGGACAAAATCAGACACGAGGCTGCGCGGCACTGCGACCGCCGAGCCAAGCGGGCCCCGCAACAAGAATGTCACGCGCTCAGGGTCTTTTTTTAGCCAATGTCGCGCATAGGCAAGTTCCACGCGATCAATACCGGTTGGCATGGAACGCCAAGAGCCATCAATCAGGCGCGAAATGTCCAGCAAAAGCCTCAATCGTAAACCCTTCCGGTGGGGTGGTCACATCAGGCGAAACTGATGTCTACTGATTTCGCCATTGAATTTCAGTTTACGGCAAAATGCTGACCTTGGGAGCGTTAAGTGAACCATCATGACCCGGATTCGAAAATCCGGCCATATAGGTTGGTGATTTCCTGAAATTGAGATGGCAATAATCGTAATGCCCGCCCTTGCTCCCGTGGCCGCAAGATGGTCTGGTTTACCAGCGCGACATAACCCTGGTTAACCGATCGCGCCTGTCGGTTCAGGGCAGCAGCGTGAATCGGCCCGGCAAATACATGGCTAGTAGTGCGTGGGGGCATTTGGAATAGAGGATAAGTTCAGCATGAATCGCACCACTGACATGCCCATTTGGCAACGCCCCGCCACCCCGGAAGCCATCGAAGCGCGGCTAGGCGATAGCCTGCCTGGCGCCTTTGGTATCCGCATTCTTGAGGTCGGACGAGATTTCCTGCGCGCCGAGATGCCGGTCGATCGGCGCCATGTGCAGCCCTATGGGATTTTGCATGGCGGCGCCTCGGTGGTGCTGGCTGAAACCTTGGGGAGCATCGCCACCACCTTGACCTTGCCCGAAGGCCAATATGCCGTCGGGCTGGAAGTGAATGCCAATCATGTCTCAGCCGTACCGGAGGGCGAGATAGTGACTGCGCTGTGCCGGCCCCTTCATCTCGGCCGGCGCACCCAGGTCTGGCAGACTGAAATCCATCGGCCCAATGGCAAGCTGGCCTGCGTATCGCGCCTCACCACCGCGGTGCTGGACCGCAAGGCCGGTTAGGCGCGGCCTTCCTCCGCGCGGACCGAGAGGGCCATGGCGCGATGGAACGAAACAAGTCACGCTATGCTGTCTGGCACGCAATCGGCCGATGGGATGGGTTAGAGCGCAAGCAAATGCCTCATGCGCCAATTCTTGAAATATTTTTGGAGATGTCATGACCGTGGATCAGGTGATTGAACGACCAAGGACCGCAGCATCAGGGGCGCCGGCATGAAGCCGCGCGTTGCCGTGATTGGCACGGGCGGAACCATTTCCTCGATGGGGACGGGCCCGCTTGATATCCTGGATTATCTGGCCAATGGCACGGTGCTGGATGTGAATGGGTTGCTGGCGCGAATTCCAGAAACCGCCCTTGTTGCGGAGGTGCTGCCGGTCCCGTTCCGCGCCATTCCCTCCACGCAATTGGCCTGGCCGGAATGGAAGGAATTGCTCGGGCTTTGCCACAAGCTGGCGGCGGAAGACCCCAAGCTCGCCGGCATTGTCATCACGCATGGCACGGCAAGCCTTGAGGAAACCGCCTATTTCCTTTCGCTCACGCTAAAGATTTCCATCCCCGTGGTGCTGGTCGGCGCGCAGCGCCCGGCATCCGCGCTTTCCGGCGATGGGCCAATGAATATCGTCAATGCCATTCGCGTCGCGGCTGATCCCGGCGCGCGGGGCTTGGGCGCGCTGGTGCTGCTGAATGATGAAATTCAGGCGGCGCGCGATGTCACGAAAACCTCGACACTGCGCATGCAAACCTTCCGCACGGCGGATTTCGGCGCGCTGGGTCATGCCGATGGCGATATGATCGCCTGGTATCGCAAGCCCATCCGCAAGATTGCACCTGAGACGGAATTTGATGTGCGTGGGCTTGATGCGCTGCCGCGCGTGGATATCGCCTATTGCTATGCGGGCGCCGATGGCGCGGCGATTGATGCCTTTGTCGCTGCCGGTGCCAAGGGCATTGTCACGGCGGGCTTCGCGCCTGGCTACATCACGCCCGCCATGGTGAAAGCCGGCGAAGCGGCGGTTGCTGCCGGTGTGAAGCTGGTGCTTTCCACCCGCGCCGGATCTGGGCGCACCTTCCGCACGCAGCGCGCCGACAAATCCGGTTTTATCAGTGCCGATAACCTGACCCCGCAAAAGGCGCGCATCTTGCTATCGCTCGCGCTGACCAAGGGGTTGGATGATGATGGCATCAGGCGCGTCTTCGCGACCTATTGATGATGGCCGCACCCAGACCTGAACGCGCCTGGGTGCGCCTGCCATCCGGGCGGCGGCTGGATTTGCTGTCACCGACACCTTTCGATTGGACGGATGAGGATCTCGCCACCGGGCTTGCGCGCACCTTTCGCTGGGGCGGGCATTCCATTTGGCCAGAACCGCTTTCCGTCGCGCAGCACGCGCTTTTCGTGCTGCAACTCCGCCGCCAGCGCACGCGCCATTGGCTGACGCCGGCAGAAGAATTGCGCGAATTGCTGCATGATGCGGATGAGGGATTGATCAATTTCGATTGCATCTCACCGCTCAAGCCCTTTTTGGGGGAGCGTTTCGCGGCCTTGCAGGCAAGCCTTTCAGCGGTAGTGGCGCTGCGCTATCGCCTGCTGCCCTGGGGCGTGGAAGACAAGCGCGCGCATAAGGCCGCCGATATCGCCGCCGCAGCGGCGGAAGCTGTGCATGTTGCCGGTTGGACGGAGGCAGAAATGCGCGAAACGCTGGGCATTCGCGCGGCGGTTTTGGCGCGCGACCCGCTGGCCGGGCGTTATGGTGGGGAACCTTGGCGGCCATGGGCTCCGGGGGTGGCGGCGGAACGTTTTCTGGCGGAACTGACGCAGTTACAGGCGAAGGCGGGGTGAGATTACGCGCGCCTGGGGTCAGGGAAGGCGTAAGCAGCGCCCGAGCTGTTAGGTGGTCAGCACTACACCGGCGCGAGCCGACGCAAAAAACCATCAATCGCCCTACGCCACCTCAGGCTCCGTCGCCCCAGCCAGATCATCACCCTGAAAGCCCAGCGCTTCCGCCTGGCGCACGCCGGGCAGTAGCGCGACATCGTAAAGCTCATCAATCGTATGCTCAAAGCGCAGCCACTGCACCGTGCGCCCGGTTTCAATATCTACCACCACTAAACCGCAGCGCGGCTTTGCATCGCGCGTCTTGAGCGCTTCTTCCAGTGCCAGACCTTCAAAGGTTTGATTATGGCGCGGGCGAGAAAGCCCCACCACCGCATAGCGCCCCATCAGCGCAAGCCCGCGCGCGTAGCCAGGCAGAAACGTAACGGCCTCAAACCGACCATCGGCAGGATCCACCACGCCCAATTCGCCCGTACCCGAATTCAACACCCAAAGCCGGCCCTGATGCAGCCGCGGCGAATGCGGCATGGAAAGCCCGCGCGCAACGATCTCTCCGCTTGGCACATGCACCACCACGCCGCCATCCTGTCGCCGATCCCGCCAGCCATCCTGCACATCGGAAGCGGAAACCGCCGTCACAAATACTGGCACGCCATTATCCATCGCAAGCCCGTTCATATGGCAGCGATCCTCCGGCACCAGCGCAGTGACAAAGGGCGGGCGCCAAAGCGGGCGAAACGCCGCGCGATCGCTGATGGTCGCGAGGCAATTATACTGAGTCGCCACGAAAATCGGCCCGGGCGCCGTCATGTCGCCAAACATGCCATGGCCGATATCATGGACATCGAGCGCGCCCGTCACGCGCCCCTCCCGCGGGATGAACAGCCGATCCGCGCCGCGCTGCGTCACCATGCCCGCCGGCACGGCATTGGCGAAGCGCCAGAGCATGGTCTTGCCGCTGACCCAAATCTCCGCACCACTTGTCCATAGCCCCTGGCATTGCTCAATCAGCCTTTCATGCGCGCGCAGGCTGCCATCCGGGCGCAGCCCAAGTAGAATGATGCGCCCCGCCTGATAGGTGGTGAGCGCAACACTCAGGCGCTCCTCCGCGAGCCAGGCGGTGAAGCCAGGCGCGGCGAGCAGGATGGAGCCCTTGGTTTCGGCCGCGGTTTCGGTGTTGGACATGATGAGCCTTTAATGGGTTGAGTCGATCAAGAGAAAACACAGCCCGAAAATGTGAATTCTTGCCGTCTTTCTGGGCAGACTCGCAGAATCGAGCAAGGTTTTTCCTTTCCGAATGGTGTTTGGACCAATGATCCGGCAGCAATGAATTTACACGCATACCGGGGCTGAAACATCATTGGGCAATCGGCGCGGCATGGCTGGGCTGGGTTTCGCAGGCAAGTGCCACGCGCGCTGCCACCAAACTGCCAGTGTTTTTCACGCCCTTCTGTACCAAAAGTCACAGATCACCGCGACCTTGGCATGCTTAACGTGATGGCATTCCTCAGTGCCGGACCGACGGCAGAGCCAACACCATGATTGTCCGGGCCTACCTGGGCCTAGTGGTCCGGTCGCTGCTGTCGGTTCTCGGCAGCAGCGTGAATCGGCCCACCAAACATGGGGCTAGTGATGCGCGGGGGCAGTTTTGGATCGGTAGAGGTGAGCATGAATCGCACCACGAGGCCCTTAATCCCGCTTCGGCGAACCCGTCGCTGCATTGAACAATGCCTGGCGGGCAACGCCGCCCCACCCATCATCCCTTGCATGAATCTTGAGGTGGCCTGATGTCCAGCAATATCACTGGCTTGGCCCCAAGCGTGACCTTTGCCGAAAACACGGTGAACGCCACGCCGCAATTGCTGGATAGCGATGTTGTATTCACCACAAGCGGCAGCCTGGCTGGGGGGCGGCTGGTGGTTGGTGGCCTGCTGGCCGAGGACCTTGTCTCGATCCTTACGGAAGGCACAGGCGCCGGGCAGATCGGCGTCTCCGGCAGCGCTGTAAGTTATGGCGGGGTGGCCATTGGTACCGCTTCGGGCGGTATGGGCGGCGCTTTCACCGTGACCTTCAATAGCGCCGTCACGGGTGCGGCGGTGGATGCGCTGATCCAGCGGCTGGCCTATGCCAATGTCAGCGATGCGCCAACCGCGACACGCACGCTGACCCTGGATGTGCTGGATGCCAACGGGGTGCGGGTGATTGGGCCGCTGGTGCCGGCCTTCACGGCGCTGACCGGTAGCGCCAACCCCTTCGACGGCATTGATTTCGGCGTCAGGAGCACACCGAGCTTCGTCGATTTGGATGGCAATGGGCTGCTCGACCTCGTCTCGGGTGCAGGCGACGGCACGCTGCAGGCCTGGCCCAACACGGGCAGTGCGACTGCGCCGGCCTTCATCTTCGCGCTGAGCGGCTGGGGCAACCCCTTCGCCGGCATTGATGTTGGCACCAGAAGCACGCCCAGCTTTGTGGATCTGGATGGCGATGGGCGGCTGGACCTCGTCTCGGGCGCAGAAGACGGCACGCTGCTGGCCTGGCGCAACACGGGCAGCGCGACCGTGCCGGCCTTCACGAGGATGGATGGCGTATCAGGCCGCCCCGCCAACCCCTTCAACGGCATTGATGTCGGCTACTGGAGTAAACCGAGCTTCGTTGATCTGGATGGCGATGGGCGGCTCGACCTCGTCGCGGGCGCAAACGACGGCACGCTGCGGGCCTGGCGCAACACGGGCAGCGCGACCGCGCCGGCCTTCATGGCGCTGACAGGCAGCGCCAACCCCTTCAACGGCATTGATGTTGGCTTTGCCAGCACACCCAGCTTCGTGGATCTGGATGGCGATGGGCGGCTCGACCTTGTCTCGGGCGAGTTGTACGGCACGCTGCGGGCGTGGCGCAACACGGGCAGCGCGACCGCGCCGGCCTTCACGGCGCTGACCGGCAGCGCCAACCCCTTCAACGGCATTGATGTCAGCTTCTCCAGCACACCCAGCTTCGTGGATCTGGATGGCGATGGGCGGCTCGACCTCGTCTTGGGCGACGAAGGGGGCACGCTGCAGGTCTGGCGCAACACCACGCCGCTGCCTTCAAGCACGGTCAGCGTCACGGCGCAGAATGACGCGCCGAGCGTCACCTCGGGCGGCACGGCGAGCTTTGCCGAGAATGGCACCGGCACCGCCTATCAGGCGGTGGGTTCCGACCCTGATGCCGGCACGACGCTTACCTGGACCCTGGGCGGCGCCGATGCGGCGTTGTTCAACATCAGCAGCACCGGCGCGGTGACCTTCAAGGCAGCGCCCAATTTCGAAGCGCCCGCCGATGCGGGTGGCAATAATGTCTATGACATCACCGTCACGGCGTCAGACGGCACGCTGAGCAGCACGGCCCGGAATGTGGCGATCTCTGTCACCAATGTTGCGGAAAGCGTCTCGCTGACCGGCTTCGCCTCAAGCGTGACCTTTGCCGAGAATACGGTGAACGCCGCGCCGCAATTGCTGGATAGCGCCGTAGATTTTACGGCAGGCGATAGCCTGGCGGGGGGGCGGCTGGTGGTTCGTGGCCTGCTGGCCGAGGACCGTGTCTCGATCCTTACGGAAGGCAGTGGCGCCGGGCAGATCGGCGTCTCCGGCAGTACTGTAAGTTATGGCGGGGTGGCCATTGGTACGGCTTCGGGCGGTATGGGCGGCGACTTCACCGTGACCTTCAATAGCGCCGTCACGGGTGCGGCGGTGGATGCGCTGATCCAGCGGCTGGCCTATGCCAATGTCAGCGATGCGCCAACCGCGGCACGCACACTGACCCTGGATGTGCTGGATGCCGGCGGGGTGGTGGTGAATCTGATGGTGCCGGCCTTCACGGCGCTGACCGGTAGCGCCAATCCCTTCAACGGCATTGATGTCGGCGTAAGGAGCACGCCTAGCTTCGTGGACCTCAATGGCGATGGGCGGCTCGACCTCGTCTCGGGCGCAAACGACGGCACCCTGCTGGCCTGGCGCAATACCGGCAGCGCGGGGGCGCCGGCCTTCACGGCGCTGACCGGTAGCGCCAACCCCTTCAACGGCATTGATGTCGGCTCCTCCAGCACGCCCAGCTTCGTTGATCTGGACGGCGACGGGCGGCTCGACCTCGTCTCGGGCGAGTTCTACGGCAGGCTGCTGGCCTGGCGCAACACCGGCAGCGCGGCAGCGCCGGTCTTCACGGCGCTGACCGGCAGCGCCAACCCCTTCAACGGCATTGATGTCGGCAACAGGAGTACACCGAGCTTCGTCGATCTGGATGGCGATGGGCGGCTCGACCTCGTCTCGGGCGAGTTGTACGGTACGCTGCGGGCCTGGCGCAACACGGGCAGCACGACAGCGCCGGCCTTTACGGAGCTGACCGGCAGCGCCAACCCCTTCAACGGCATTGATGTTGGCTTTTCCAGCACGCCAAGCTTCCTGGATCTGGATGGCGATGGGCGGCTCGACCTCGTCTCGGGCGAGGAATTCGGCGCGCTGCTGGCCTTGCGCAACACCATGCCGCTGCCTTCAGTCACGGTCACCGTCACCGCGCAGAACGAAGCACCCAGCGTCACCTCCGGCGGCACGGCGAGCTTTGCCGAGAATGGTACGGGGATTGTGTATCAGGCAGTGGGTTCTCATCCTGAGGGCGCGACGCTGAGTTGGAGCCTGGGCGGCGCAGATGCTGCCCTGTTCAATATCAACGCCACCTCCGGCGCGGTGACCTTCAAGGCAGCGCCCAATTTCGAAGCGCCAGGCGATACGGGCGGCAATAATGTCTATGACATCACCGTCACAGCTTCGGACGGGGCGCTGAGTAGCAGCCGGAATGTCGCCATTAATGTGACGGATGTGTCTGGAGCGACGCAGAATGGCACGGCGGGGCCTGATGCGCTGACAGTGGGGGTGGGGGCTGAGAATGGGCGGCTAAACGGCCTTGGTGGCAATGACACACTGACAGGCGGTGCGGGCCGCGACACATTGGATGGCGGCGGCGGAAATGATGTCTTCGTCATAAGTGACTCCCTGGACCTGATCATCGAAACCGCGGCAGGGGGCGCGGATACCATCATCACCTCCGTCAGCATGACCATGCCCGATCATGTGGAGACGCTTCGGATCGCGGCTGGTATTTCCGGCATCACCATAACGGGTGGCGCAGGCAATGACATGCTGATCGGCAATGGGCTGTCCAATAACTTCAATGGCGGCGCGGGTGATGATGTCATCCTGGCGGGCAATGTGACGGTTGCGGATATTCACGCGCTATTCACGACATAGGGCGATCATGGGACCTGACCCGCCAGGAAAGGCCCCATCGTCGCTTGCGCCTATACCGCAAACTCACTCCCGCGGGATCCCCGCCTTTTCGATCACATCACGCCAAAGCGGCACTTCGCGCGCAATGCGTTGCGCGAGCCCCTCCGGCCCGCGCGCATTCAGCGTGAAGCCAGCGCCGAGCAGGCGATTTTTTGTCTCGGCTTCGTTCAACAGAGCGATCGTCACCTGCGCCAGACGATCCAGAATGGCCTGCGGCGTGCCGGCAGGTGCCAGCAAGCCCTGGAAGGTCTCTGAGACAAACCCATCATAGCCAAGCTCCACCATGGTCGGCAGATCGGGCAGATCATGCCAGCGCTGCTCCCCGGTGATGGCCAAGGCGCGGAGCGTGCCGGCCTTGATCAGCGCATGCGCCGGCGGCAGGGCGGCCACACCAATCGGCGTGGTGCCGGAAAGCACCGCTTGCACCGCCTGCGCCGCGCTTTGATGCGTGACCTGCACCAATTCAATGCCTGTGCGTAGCCGCAGCAATTCGGCGGTCAGATGCGGCGTGGAACCAAGCCCCGGATTGGCAATATTGAGCCCGCCCGGTGTCGCCTTGGCGCGTGCCACAAGATCAGCAACCGAAGTGATGCCGCTATCCGGCCTGGTCAGGATGGTATTGGGCGAAGCCCCCAATTCCGTGATCGGCGCGAAATCCTTCGTGATGTCATAGCCAGGGTTGCGAAACAGCGTCGGGTTCACGACGAAACCGGTGGACGTCACCAGCAGCGTGTAGCCATCGGGCGCGCTGCGTGCCGCATGGGCAATGCCGACATTGCCGCTGGCGCCGGGGCGGTTTTCCACGACAACCGGCCTGCCAAGCGCCGCCGCAAGCCCAGGTGCAATGACGCGCGCCATGACATCAGTGGGACCACCTGGCCCGAAGGGCACCACTAGGCGAATGCTGCGCGATGGCCAAACATCGGCACTTTGCGCACGGGCCAAAGCGGGTGCGGTCAGAAGCCCCAAGGCGGCACGGCGTGTCAGACGCAAATCGGCCATGGTGGTGATCTCCCTTTCTTGCCACGCGTATTCGAGCGACTTTGGGGAAAGGCTGAAACCGGATCAGGCCAAGGTCAAGCGCGCAAAACTACCCGGTCAAATGTCGCCGCCGGATCACGCGCTGTGCCAGCCCATCCACCGGGCCAAACATCATCGAAACTGCCCAGGCAAGCCCCGCCATCAGCACAATCGCGGGGCCCGTTGGCAGATCGGCGTGATAGGACAGCAACAGACCAATCACGCTGGAAGCCAAGGCAATAATGCAAGCGGCATAGACCATTCCGGCAATCTCCGCCGCCCAATGCCGCGCGGCAATGGCGGGCAGCATCATCAACCCAACGGCCATCAGCGTGCCCAAAGCCAAAAAGGCCGAGAGCATGTTCAGCACCACAAGCCCCATGAAAACCAAATGCCATAACCCGCCGCGCGCGCCGGTGGCCGCGGCAAAGGCCGGGTCAAAACATTCCAGCACCAAAGGCCGCCAGCCAATCGCAAGGCTTACCAGCGTCAGCGTCGCAACGCCGGCCATCAGCAAAAGTGCGGCATCATCCACCCCAAGCACGCTGCCAAACAGGATATGCTTCAAATCTCCCGCACCACCGCCCATGGATATCAGCGCAACGCCAAGCCCAAGCGCCAGCAGATAAAGCGCCGCCAGCGTCGCATCTTCCCGCCCGCCGGTAACCCGCGCCAGCGCGCCGGCACCGACCGCCACCAAAAGCCCCGCGACCAGGCCACCAAACCACAGCGCGGGTACGGAAAGCCCCGCGATCAGGAACGCCACCGCAACACCCGGCAGCGCGCCATGGGAAAGGACATCAGCCGTCAGGCTCATCCGGCGCAGCATCAGGAAAACGCCAAGCGGTGGTGCTGCGATGGCAAGGGCGAGTGACCCCACCAAGGCGCGGCGCATGAAACCAAATTCGATGAAGGGGGCGAAAAGCGCCTCAATCATGGCGGGCCGGAGCATTTTCAAGCCAAGTGGCACACTTGGCGGCTCGGAAAATGCGACCAAACAATAATCTAGAGCGGTTGCCGTGAACGAAGGTGAACGGAAATCGCTCTAGTTTAAGCCGCGCGCTCACAAGCCTCAGCCTCATCTGCCCAGCCTTCGGCCATTTGCCGCGCCTTGAGGCGATTGGCGGGCGAGAGCGCCTGTTCGGTCGGCCCCCAGGCGATCAGATCCCGCGCGAGCAAAAGCGTTTCCGGAAATTCCCGCGCCACCAGATCAAGATCATGCAAAACGGCAATCACCGTGCGGCCTTCGCCATGCCATTGCCTTATCAGCCGCAGCAGATCGGCGGCGGTTTTCGCATCCACCGCATTGAAGGGCTCATCGAGCAACAGGATATCGGCATCCTGCACCAAAAGCCGCGCAAATAGCAGGCGCTGCATCTGCCCGGCGGAGAGGCTGCCGACCGGGCGCTTCGCCAGCCCGGCAAGGCCCACGGCGGCGAGGGCCTGATCAACGCGCATGTGCTCCTCGGCGGGCACGGCCCGGAAGGCGCCGATGCGCGGCCATAGCCCCTGCATCACCACATCGCGGCAGCCAATCGGAAAGGCGCGGTCCAAAGCGGCCAATTGCGGCAGCAGGGCGATGCGTGCCTTACCCTCATGGGCAATACGCCCGGATTCCGGCTGATGCAGCCCGGCCAAAGCGCGCAGCAGCGTGGATTTTCCCGCGCCATTCGGCCCGACAATCGCCGTCAGGCTACCTGGCGCAAACCGGCCCGATAGGTGATGCACCGCCGGGCGGCGGCCATGGCACATGGTCAGGTCCGCAAGGGTCAAAGCCGCAGGCGTCATGTCGCAAGCGCCCAGGCAACCCCGGCCCACAGCAGGGCGGCAAGCAGGGCCGAAAGGCCAAGCCGCGCGGCAATGCCGGCAGAAAGGGCAAGGGGGTTCGGGAAACTCATGGGTTCTGATATAACATAACACTCGATCCTGCCAAGCCATGAGCCTCGGCACGTCAGGATTTCACGCAATCATCGCCAAAGCGTCATTGCGGCGCCATGAACCGCGCGCTAACGGACGGCCATGGAAGCTCTCTCGCGTAATCCGGAAGAAGCCCTGAAGCCGCGTCGCAAGATGCGCATAAAGCCGCTGCGCTTCAAGCCTTTCATGCCAGGTGAAGCCTGGGGCGATATCATGGAACCGCGCCCGCTTGGGGGACGGATTCGCGCCATTCGCCGCATCATCAGCGCGCTGATCTGGACGCTGATCGCCATTCCCATTCAAGCCGTGCTCATGCTGCTGCCGGGCCAGGCCAAGATCAGCTTTGGCTGCTTCTATCATCGGGTGTTCTGTTGGCTGATCGGTCTCAAGGTGCAGGTGGTGGGCAAGGTATCTGACAAGCCGGCCACGCTTTTCCTGCCCAATCATTCCTCCTGGCTGGATATTCTCGTGCTGGGCTCCGTGCTGCGGGCGAGCTTTGTTTCGAAATCCGAGGTCGGGCAATGGCCGGTGGTGGGCATCATCGCCAAGCTGGGCCGGACGGTCTTTGTCAGCCGCCGCCGCTCCTCAACCGTGCTCCGCGAAGCCGATACCATGCGCGAAAGGCTTCAAGCGGGCGATAGCCTGATCCTCTTCGCTGAGGGCACCAGCAATGACGGCACGCGGGTGCTGCCTTTCCGGTCTGCCTTTTTGGCAGCCGCCGCTGATGCCAAGGCGGTGCAGCCGATCTCCCTGGTCTATGATCGGCTAGGCGGCTTGCCGGCCTGCCGGCGGGATCGGCCACTTTTCGCCTGGTATGGGGATATGGACATCGCCTCCCATTTCTGGCGCATTGCGCGCCGTTCCGGGGCGCGGGCGACCGTTCTGCTGCATCAACCTGCCGACCCCGCCACAATGCCGGATCGCAAGGTCCTGACGGCGGCGGTGAGCGATGTGGTCGCCGCCGGTGCGGCGCAATTGCGACAGAACCGACCAGCCACGCCGCTTTTCCTGAATGTGCCGCGATAAACCCTTGACCCGACGCGGCGGGAGACTCCAGGTTGTTGTTATGGGTTTTGGCACCTTGATTCGCCCTTTCGGGTCTTGGCGCGCTTGACCAGCGCAGCCGACCTGCTCATTTCCCCCGTCTCGCCCCGTGCTGGGGCGACGGAGGCCTGGATTTCATGACCGATCGCCAGGGCACCCCTCCAAGGAAGCGGCTTTTGATCCGCACCTGGGGTTGCCAGATGAATGTTTATGACAGCGCGCGCATGGCGGATGTGCTGGCACCCCTTGGCTATGCGCCCACGGAAGTGGCGGAGGATGCCGATATGGTCATCCTCAATACCTGCCATATCCGCGAGAAAGCGACCGAGAAGGTGTTTTCCGATCTGGGCCGGCTGCGCGAAGCCAAGGCCGCCCGGGGTGGGGACATGATCGTCGCCGTCGCTGGCTGTGTTGCCCAGGCCGAAGGGGCGGAAATCACCGCCCGCGCCCCCTGGGTGGATATCGTGCTCGGGCCGCAATCCTATCATCGCCTGCCGGAGATGGTGGCGCGTGCCTCCCGCGCGGCGGGTGCCGTGATTGAAACCGAATTCCCGGTGGATGGCAAATTCGATCATTTGCCGGAACAGGCGGCGCCGCAGGGTGTCACCGCCTTCCTGACCGTGCAGGAAGGCTGTGACAAATTCTGCTCCTTCTGCGTGGTGCCCTATACGCGCGGTGCGGAATATTCGCGCCCGGCGGCGGCGGTGATTGCGGAAGCCAAGCGCCTGGTGGCTTTGGGCGCGCGCGAGGTCACGCTGCTCGGGCAGAATGTGAATGCCTATCATGGCGAAGGGCCGGATGGCGGGGCTTGGTCGCTCGCGCGGCTTTTGCTGGCCTTGGCTGAAATTCCTGGGCTTGATCGCTTGCGCTACACAACTTCCCACCCGCGCGACATGGGCGATGATTTGATTGCGGCGCATCGCGATATTCCGGCGCTGATGCCGTTTTTGCATCTGCCGGTGCAGTCGGGGTCGGATCGCATCCTGAAGATGATGAACCGCGGCCATACGGTGGCGGATTATCTGGCGCTGATCGAAAAGCTGCGCGCGGCGCGGCCTGATCTGGCCCTGTCTTCCGATTTCATCGCGGGCCATCCGGGTGAGAGTGATGCAGATCACCGCGCCACGCTGAAACTGATCCAGGATATCGGCTTCGCCTCCGCCTTTTCCTTCCGCTATTCCGCGCGCCCTGGCACGCCGGCGGCTGGCATGGCGGGGATGGTGGATGAAGCCCTGGCAGATGAACGCCTTCAGGAAATCCAGGCGCTTCTGCGGGATCAGCAATACCGCTTCAATCAAAGCCGCGCGGGTATGGACATTCCCGTTCTAGTGACCGGCCCCGGTCGGCATCCGGGGCAAATGGCCGGGCGTTCGCCCTGGTTGCAGCCGGTGCATTTCCCGGCTGCGGGGGACCTCACCGGCCAAATCGTGATGGTCCGAGTCACCACCACGAATCCCAATTCCCTCGGTGGGGAGCTTCCCGCTGATTCCAAACCCCAAGCATCGGAGAGAGACGCCGCTTGAACATCCATACCCCTGGCCTCCGCGCTGCGGAACCGCGCCAATCCAGTGATCAGCGTTCCATAACGCTGCAATTCCACGACAATGCGCTGCTGCCCCTGCTGCATGGCGAACATGATCGTCATCTGGCGCGGATTGAACAGGTGCTTGGCGTGCGCGTGGCATCACGCGGGAATCGCATCGCCATTTCCGGCGGGGCTGCACGAACGGAAATGGCTGAAGCGGCGCTGCTTGCGCTGTGGAAACGGCTGGAACGGGGGGAACATGTCGGCACGGCGGAAGTGGAAGCGGCTTTGAGGCTCGCCGAAGGCGGGGCGGCGCAGGGCGAACCGCGCCTGCCCTTGCAGGATTTGCCGGCGATCCGCACGCGCAAGGGCGCGATTGCACCGCGCAGCGCTGCCCAGGCGGCCTATATTGACATGCTCTCCCGCCACGACATGGTGTTTGGCATTGGGCCGGCGGGGACGGGCAAGACCTATTTGGCGGTGGCGCAGGGTGTCGCGCTGCTGCAATCGGGGCGTGTTGACCGGATTGTGCTGTCGCGGCCTGCGGTGGAGGCCGGCGAAAGGCTCGGCTTCCTACCGGGCGATATGAAGGAAAAGGTGGACCCCTATCTCCGCCCGCTTTACGACGCTTTGCATGACATGCTGCCCGCCGATCAGGTCGCGCGGCGGATCGCGGCTGGTGAGATTGAAATCGCGCCGCTGGCCTTCATGCGGGGCCGCACGCTTGCGCATTGCTACGCCATTTTGGATGAGGCGCAGAATACCACCCCCGCCCAGATGAAGATGTTCCTTACCCGGATGGGGGAGGGGAGCCGGATGGTGATCACCGGCGACCCAACCCAGATTGACCTGCCGCCCCATCAGCCATCAGGCCTTGTGGAGGCGCTTTCGATCATCTCCGGCGTGGAAGGTATCGGGATCACGCGCTTTTCTGAACAGGATGTGGTAAGGCATCCCTTGGTTGCCCGGATCGTGGCCGCCTATGGGCGGGCCGATGATCAGAGCTGGGCGAAGAAGGAGAAGTATGGAACCGGGAAGTAGCCGTCCCGGCCAGGGGCGCCGCAAGGGTGCCTCGGCTGGGCTTCGGAGCGGATCGGCGGAGAAGGTGGATATCTCCGTGATCCTGGCGGCGCCAGGCTGGCGCGCCTCAATCAAGCAGCCTGAGGCGCTAGCGCGCCGCGCGGCAAAGACGGCCTTGCGCGAAGCAGGCGCGGCGGGGGCGGTCACGGTGTTGCTCGCCACTGACAGGGCCGTGAAGCGGCTGAATGGCCGCCATCGCGCCAAGGCGAAGCCCACCAATGTGCTGTCCTTCCCTGGCGGGGTGCCGGGTTATTTGGGTGATGTCGCTTTGGCGCTTGGCGTGGTGCGGCGTGAAGCACGCGGTGCCGGGCGGCGTGTCGCGGTGCATTTCGCGCATCTTGTCGCGCATGGTGCGCTCCATCTGGCCGGGCATGATCATCTGCAAGCCGGAGAGGCACGGCGGATGGAACGCGCCGAAGCGCGCGTGATGCGCCGGCTTGGCCTGCCCAATCCCTGGCGGGGCGCAACATGAGCGACGCCAGCCAAAGGCCCGGCCTGTTCTGGAAAATCCAGGGCATGCTGCGCCGCAAGGAAGCGGAATCCATTCGCGATCAGGTGGAAGAACTGATCGAACGCCAGGAAGCGCCAAGCGAAGCGCGCCCCGGCGATGGCCAGACCACCAGCCTGGATGCCGAGGAACGCGCGCTGCTTGGCAATGTTCTCAGGCTGCGCGGCATCACCGCCTATGATGTCATGGTGCCGCGCGCCGATATCATGGCGATCCCCGAAAGCCATTCATTGACTGAGACCATCGCGCTGATCCAGACCGAAGGCCATAGCCGCTACCCGGTCTATCGCAATGGGCTGGATGACATCATCGGCATGGTGCATATCAAGGATGTCTTCGCTGCCATCGGCAAGGAAGAGAAAGCCTTTGCTTTGGCCGATGTTCTGCGCCGCCCGCTTTTTGTTGTGCCATCCATCCCGGTGCTTGATCTGCTTTTGCAAATGCGCGAGGCGCGCGTGCATATGGCGCTGGTCGTGGATGAATATGGCGGCATAGATGGCCTGATCACGATTGAGGATCTGGTTGAGACCATCGTTGGCGATATCAGCGATGAACATGATGAGGAGCAGGCGCAGCAAATCACCGAACGCCCCGATGGCGCGCTTGATCTGGATGCGCGCACCCCGATCGCGGCTTTTGAGGAAAAGCTCGGCAATGTGCTGACAGATGAGGAACGCGCCGCCGATATTGATACGGTGGGTGGCCTTGTCTTCACGCTGGCGGGGCGCGTGCCGGCGCGCGGGGAATTGGTGTCCCATCCCTCAGGGCTGGAATTCCGCATTCTGGAGGCCGATCCACGGCGCATCCGCCGCTTGCGCGTGCGCCGGCCCGGTGCCAATTCCCGCGTCGCGGCGGAATAGAAGGGCTCGGTTTCGGATGGGGTGGATGTGGCGGGCACTTGCTTCGCGGCGCGGTTGGCGCGCCCAGGTGACCGCCTTTGGGCTTGGCATGCTGGCGGTCCTTGCCCTGCCGCCACTGCATATCATCCCGGCGCTGTTCCTCGCCATTCCGGGGCTGCTCGCCATGATTGGCGGGGCGGCGAGTTGGGGTGCAGCCTTTTGGCTGGGTCTCGCCTGGGGCTTTGGCTTCTTTGCCGGTGGGCTTTATTGGATTACCTCAGCCATTCTGACCGATGTGGCGCGCTATTGGTGGTTGGTGCCGATTGCCGTGCCGGCGCTGGCACTACCACTGGGGTTGTTTGCGGCGATACCCACCGCCATCGCCTGGGCGGCCAGGCCCGGCTGGCCGCGCCTGCTGGTATTTGCTGGCGGTTTTGTCGGCTTTGAATTGCTGCGCGGGGAAATCCTGACCGGCTTTCCGTGGAATCTGATGGGCACGGTCTGGGCCTTTGATGCGCTGCCCATCCAAATGGCGGCGCTGATCGGCGTGCATGGCCTATCGCTGATCACGCTGACGGTGGCGGCAACGCCCATTCTGGATCGGCGCGCCTTTTTGGGGGGGCTTGCGGTAGTGGCGTTTTGCGGCGCCTTCGGCTTCGCGCGGCTTTGGGCGCCGGAGCCCGAACCCCAGCCGGTCGGCCTGCTGATTGTACAAGGAAACATCGCGCAGGAGGTGAAGTGGCGCGAGGAATCCCGCGTGCCGATCCTGCGCCGCTATGTGGAAGCGACCCGCGATGCGGCGGTGGCCGCCCTGCGCGACTTGCCGGCGGGGCATCGGCTGGCGGTGATCTGGCCCGAGACCGCCGTGCCCTTCCTGCTGCCGAATGACCCCGAGGCGCGGCGCCTTGTCGCCGGCGCCTTGCCGCAAAACGCCCTGCTGCTGACGGGCACGGTGCGCGGTGATTTCACCCCGGGTGGCTATGCGCAGGATTTATTCAATAGCTTGGCGGTGATCAGCCCCACGACGCAGGTGCTGGCGACCGCGGACAAGGTGAATCTGGTGCCCTTTGGCGAATTCATGCCCTTCAGGGGGCTTTTGCCGATCCGGCTTGTGCAAAGCACGCGCGATTTCACCGCCGCCGAAGAACGGCGCCGCATTGTAGCGGGCTGGCTACCGCCCTTTGTCGGGCTGATCTGCTATGAGGTGATTTTCACCGGGCGGGTCACGCCCGCCCAGCGGCCTGCCTGGATTGTGAATGTGACAAATGACGCCTGGTTCGGCATTACCGCCGGCCCCTGGCAACATTTGGCGGCAGCGCGGCTGCGCGCCGTGGAAGAAGGCCTGCCCTTGGCGCGTGCCGCGCAGACCGGCGTTTCGGCGGTATTTGATGCGCGTGGGCGGCTTGTGGCGCGCGGCCCCTTAGGGGAATCGGCGGTTATTCGGGCCTTGCTGCCCGCGCCGCGTGCGCCGACCATCTATGCCTATCTGGGTCTTATCCTGCCCTTGGGGCTTGCCTTGGCCGTTTTCGCCTTTGGATGGATTTTGTCGGCACGAAATCAACGGTGAATTCCAGATTTTGCGTCATGCAAGAAAAAAGATTGTATCTTTTTTGAGAATTAAGAAAAACCTATAGCTTCGGCTTGCCCCTTAAGGTAACGTCAATCATTATCAATCGCTGATGGGGATAGGTGCCTGATGTTTCATGCAACCAAAATCCCAGGGCGTGGTCCACAAAACGCGCCATGGTTGCCTTTTTGGCAGGGCGGGGGAAAAGATGAAATCTGTAGTTGCCATGAACGACATTGATGCACTTGGCGCCAAGGGTGAGCGCGAGCATCGGGCCAGCCCGATTGACGCTCATGTAGGCTCCCGGGTTCGCTTGCGCCGCACATTGCTTGGCATGAGCCAGGAGAAGCTGGGCGACGCGCTGGGCCTGACGTTCCAGCAGGTGCAAAAATATGAGCGCGGCGTCAACCGCATCGGCGCCAGTCGGCTTTTCGATCTGGCCCGGGTGCTGGATGTGCCGATCGGCTTCTTTTTCGATGATCTTCCCCCGGAAATGGGCGGCAATGTCGCGGTGCGCAGCCGCGCGCCGCTTTATGGCTTAGCCGAAGCGCAGAACGGGTTTGAAGACGACAATATGAACAAGCGCGAAACGCTTGAACTGGTGCGCGCCTATTACCGCATCACCGACCCGGCTGTGCGCAAGCGGGTTTTTGACCTGATCAAGAGCCTCGCGCCGGTCGAATAGGCGCATGATTGCCCGGGTCAGGCCCCAGGCCCGGCCCGGCGAAGCATGAATAGCGCCTGCTCCCCAAATAGATTGGCAAGCCTTAATGAGCGGCGCCACGGCGCCCTCAGCCCCTGTTCATCCACCGCCAGCCAGCGTTCCACCGCATAGCCATCCAGCGCGCAGAGCGCGGTGAAATCCGTAATCGTGCAGGGGTGGATATTGGGCGTTTCGTACCAAGGCCGGTTCCAGGTTTCCGTATCTGGCATGCGTCCGCCCCAGAGCAACCGCCAGCGCATCTGCCAATGGCCAAAATTGGGGAAGGACACAATCGCGTGCCGCCCGATGCGCAGCAATTGGCGCAGCACTTCGCGCGGGTTTTCCACGGCCTGTAGCGTGCGTGACAGCACCACATAATCAAAGGCGCCATCCGGGTAGAAGGCCAGATCATTATCCGCATCGCCATGAATGACGGCAAGCCCGGAGGAGACCGCTTTGGTCACCTGCGTCATGTCAATTTCGATGCCACGTGCATCGGCGCGTTTTTCCCGCGCCAGATATTCAATCAGCGCGCCATCGCCACAGCCGATATCAAGTACGCGCGCGTCATGCGCAATCATCTCCGCGATCAGGCGAAGATCAAGCCGCATATTTTTCGCGACATATTGAACGCCATCCATGGCCATAGGCTAAACCCCAAGGCGTTCAGCGCAACCGGCGAGGAAACCGCCAAGCGCGCGATGGAAATCAGGTTCTTCCAATAGGAAGGCGTCATGGCCCTTGTCGCTGTCAATTTCGACAAAGCTGACATTGGCCGCGGCCATGTTCAGCGCACGCACCAGGCTGCGGCTTTCACTGGTGGGGAATAGCCAGTCACTATTGAAGGACGCGACAAAAAACCGTGTGGCGGTGCCGCGAAACGCCTTTGCCAGATCACCTTCATGATCCGCCGCCAGATCAAAGAAATCCATCGCGCGCGTGATGGTCAGATAAGCATTGGCATCAAAGCGGCGCACAAAGGTGGAGCCCTGATGGCGCAGATAACTCTCCACCTCAAACACATCTTCAAGGAAGGTCAGCGCAGAGGCACCGCGCAGCCGCCGCCCGAATTTCCGCGTTAGCGCCTTTTCGGAAAGATAGGTGATGTGTGCGACCATGCGCGCCACAGACAGGCCCTTTGCCGGGATGATGCCGCTTTCCCAATAGCGCCCGCCCTTCCAATCCGGATCGGAATGAATGGCGGCGCGCCCCACTTCATGAAAGGCGATGTTTTGCGCCGAATGATGCGCGGCGGTGGCGATAGGGGCGGCAGCATAGACCGCTTCCGGATAGGTCGCGGCCCAATCCAGCACCTGCATCCCGCCCATGGACCCGCCAATCACGGCAAGCCAGCGGCTGATCCCAAGCTTTTCCATCAGGCGCTTTTGCGCGCGCACCATGTCGCGAATGGTGACGGAAGGAAAATCCGTCCCCCAAGGCCGACCGAGCCCGCGGCCTGCCGCATCGGTCATCTCACTCCGCGGCCCGGTGGAGCCCATGCAGCCGCCGAGCACATTGGCGCAAACCAGGAAATAGCGATCCGTATCCAAAGGCCGGCCGGTGCCGATGATATTCTCCCACCAGCCTGGCTTGCCGGTGATGGGGTGATTTTCGGCAACATATTGGTCGCCCGTCAGCGCGTGGCAGATCAGCACCGCGTTGCTGGCCGCCGCATTCAACCGCCCATAGGTGCGATAGGCGACCGTGAGGGGTGCCACGACCGCGCCGCATTCCAGCGCCAGACCATCCGGGAAGATGGCGGCCAAATGGTCCACATCGGGCAGCGGGGCGATGGTTTGGCTCATGGATGCGCTTTTACGCTGCCCCCTTCCCCTGGCGCAACCTTCGCTTGTGCGAGGTAGGGCGCTTGGCGCGCGGCCAAGTGGGGTTTATTGCTGCCCCGAAGAATTGGTCCCGCATGAACGATAAACCCTCTGCCACCCCCGCTGCCGACCCGGCCCTTGCCGCGCTGCGCACTGAGATAGATGCGCTGGATGATGCGATGCATGATCTGCTGATGCGCCGCGCCGCCGTGGTCGCGCGCATGGCGGGCAGCCGCGCCAAGACCGGGGCTGGGTCCCCCTTGCGGCCGGGGCGGGAAGCCGCGGTGTTGCGGCGCCTGCTTGGGCGGCATTCTGGCGCGCTTTCCCGCAGCGCCGTGGTGCGCATCTGGCGGCATATCTTCATGGCCCATACCGCCATCCAAGGCGCCTTTACCGCCGCCATTGCCGCTTTTGGCGAGGCTGCGCAGACATTGGCGCTGGCGCGGGAGCATTTCGGCACCGCCACCCCTTTGACCCCCTTTGCTTCCCCGGCGCAGGCTTTGGCGGCGCTCAGCACCGGCAAGGCATCGGTCGCAGTGCTGCCCGCACCAACAGGCGAAGGTGAGGGCGCCTGGTGGCAAAGCCTGGAAGCACCAAGGCTTTCCGTTGTGGCGCGCTTGCCCTTCATGGCGGATACCGCGCGCGCCGATGCGGCGCTGGTGGTCGCGCCTTTGCCGGCGGATGCCTCGGGCGAGGATCAGAGCCTCTTGCGCCTGGAAGCCAGCGCCGAGGCATCGCGGGAAAGTTTTGTCCGTATGCTGAGCGATGCCGGGCTTGCCGGGCGTATCCTGAGCCTGGTTCGCCAGGATGGGCGCAGCCTGGCGCTTGCCGAGATTGATGGCTTTGTCGCCGCGGGTGATGGGCGGCTTGCCGGGCTTAATGCTGTTCTGCTGGGCGCTTATGCCGTGCCAGTTGCTGGAGATGTGCCATGACCGTGATGCCGCGCCCTTCGATTCTTTCGGTGGAACCCTATGTCGGGGGCGAATCGAAAATCCCCGGCGTGAACCGGATTGTGAAACTCTCGTCCAATGAAGGCGCTTTCGGCCCACCGCCCGGCGCCATTGCCGCCATTGCCGGCATGGCCGCAGATGCGCATCGCTATCCCGATGGCGGCGCCAAGGCGCTGCGAGAGGCGATTGGCGCACGCTTTGGCCTGGATCCCGCGCGGATTGTTTGCGGCAATGGCTCCGATGAATTGCTGGCGCTGCTGATCCTTGCCTATGGCGGTGAGGGGACAGAGCTTGTGATGTCCGCCCATGGCTTCATGATGTATGACATCACCGGGCGCTGGGCTGGCTGCCGCGTGATCAAGGTGCCGGAACGCAACCTGACTGTGGATGTGGATGCGATGCTGGCCGCAATTGGGCCGCGCACCAAGCTTGTTTGTCTTGCCAATCCGAATAACCCGACAGGTTCGATCCTGCCGCAAAGTGAAATCGTCCGGCTGCGCGCGGGGCTGCGCGATGACATTCTGCTGGTGCTGGATTCTGCCTATGCCGAATATGTCACGCGGCCCGATTATGATGCGGGTGCCGCGCTGGTGGATGCGGGTGGCGGCAATACGGTGATGACGCGCACCTTCTCCAAGATTTTTGGCCTGGGCGGCATGCGGCTTGGCTGGGCCTATGCGCCGGAAGCGGTGGTGGGTGTGCTTGCGCGCGTGCGAGGCCCCTTCAATGTGAATGCAGCGGCCATGGCGGCGGGCATTGCTGCGGTGCAGGAAGCGGGCTGGATCGAAAAATCCATCGCGCACAATACCGAATGGCGCGGCAAGCTGGCGGCAGCGCTGGCCGCATCTGGCGTGAAGGTTTGGCCGAGTGAGGGGAATTTCCTGCTGGCTGATTTTGGATCACCAGAAAAGGCCAGGGCAGCCGATGCGGCGCTGAAATCGCGCGGGCTGATCATGCGCGCCATGGGTGGTTATGGGTTGCCGGCGTGCCTGCGCATCAGCATCGGCACGGGCGAGGAATGCCAGATGGTGGCGGATGCCATCGCAGCCTTCATGGCGCAACATGGCTGAACCGCTATTCAATCGGCTATGCCTGGTTGGCATTGGGCTGATCGGGTCTTCCATTGCGCGGGTTGCGAAAAAACGCGGCGATATTGCGAAGACTTTGGTGGTGACAACGCGCCGTGCGGAGACACTTCAGCGCGTGCGTGAATTGGGCTTGGCCGATGTGGTGGAACCGGATGCCGCGCGTGCCGTCGAAGGCTGCGATGGCGTGATCTTCTGCATCCCCGTGGGTGCCTACGCCGCTGCCATGCGCCGTATCGCGCCGCATCTGGCACCGGGTGCGGTGCTGACCGATGTCGGTTCCACCAAGGGCAGCGTGGTGCGTGATTTGGCGCCACTGACACCCGCCGGCGTGCATCTTGTGCCGGCGCATCCCATGGCGGGGACCGAACATTCCGGCCCCGATTCGGGTTTTCCAGAGTTATTCGAAGGCCGTTATTGCATCGTAACACCCTTGCCGGATAGCGACCCGGCGGCGGTGGAAAAGGTGAAGGAGCTTTGGCGGCGCTGCGGTTCCATGATTGAAACCATGGACCCCATCACGCATGACAAGGTCGTCGCCATTGTTAGCCACCTGCCGCATTTGATTGCCTTTACCATTTGCGGCACGGCGGATGATCTGGCGGAGGAAACCAAGGAAGCGGTGCTGAAATTCGCCGCATCGGGCTTTCGGGATTTTACGCGCATCGCGGCATCGGACGTGGATATGTGGCGCGATGTTTTCCTGAATAATCGCGAAGCGGTGCTTGAAATGCTCTCACGCTTTGCCGAAGATGCACATGCCTTTGGCCGCGCCATTCGCTGGGGTGAAGCCGGATTTATTGAAGACCGCATCCGGCGTGGGCGGAAAATCAGGCGCAGCCTGATTGAACGGAAGCAGGCCTGATCAAGAATAAAGCGATGTTTCTCGGCTCGCGCAAACGGCAATCGGATGATGAGTGAAGTGGGCGAGGCTAAGGCGCCGCAAAGGCGCCGCCCCCCCCGCAAGATCGGTTCGATCCATCACGCGCCCGGGCGTAAAACATCATGTCCGCCACATGCGATAGCCGCCTTGTTGCAGACAAAGCCTTCGTCGCGGATCTTCACACGGATCGCATCGAAAAATACCAACGGACAAACGGCATCTAGCGCGCCGATCAACATGGGCTGATCACCCCCCCGGTCAGGCGCGCAAGGTCCGTGATGATAATGCGCTGGCGACCGCAGACAATGATTCCGGTCTGCGCCAGCCTAGACAATTCGCGCGAGACCGATTCCCTGGTTGTTGCCAAGCGTGCTGCCAAGGCCTGATGGGTCGGCGCCGGGTAGATAAGCGCTTCACCTGAAACGAAGCCCTGCCCAAGGGCAAGCCGTCGCAATTCCAGCCGCAGCCTGTCACCAAGTTTCAGCGTGGCCATTTCATAAAGCTGCGTGGACATGGCGCGAGCACGCTTGGTGATCATTTCCGCCACGGCCATGGCGAAATCAGGCTCGCTCCGCATGAAGACAAGAAAGCATTCACGCGGCAGGCGGGCAAGAGAGGCCTGCGTTATGGTTTCCACGCTGGCAGAGCGGGGTAGCCCATCAATGGCGGCGAATTCCCCGAAGCAATCGCCCGCTTCCATGACACGAAAAGCAACCTCCACCCCGTTTGCCGACAAAGTGCGGACAAGTAGCTGACCCTGCTGCAGAAAATAGAAGTCCTTATCAAGTGAGTTTTCCTCGATAACGGTTTTCCCAGGTCCAAGGGACAGAGGGACACAAGCAACAAGAACCTTTTCACGAGTGGTGGGCGGTAGCGATCGCAGGATTTCAGGCACCATTTTGTTGTCCGGACTCGGTTTGGGGCGGCCCCTTTGGCCATGGCGAAAAAGATTTAGCGCATTTCGTACCAAAGGTCACAGAGAAGACGAGGTGAAAGTGCTGGATGTGTTCCCACCGGCAGCAACCCGAATTGTCCGATGGAGGTTCACATGATGCATTACGAGGCTATTTCTCCGGTTATTGGCCATGCGCTGACCGTTGCCGTTTTGGCGTTATTCGCCTTGGGGGTGGCCTTCTGGCTCCTTTTTGTCCTCCGCATAGCCAGGTCTATGGTTCCGAACCGCGCCACGATGGAACGCGCTTTGGTGGCCAGCGCCACAACAAGCGCCCAACCGACAACGCATCGGAAACTCAAAGCGCCATGATCGCGGCGATCTTCCTGATGCACTTCTTTCTTTGCGGTCCTACCGACATGTATTGCGAGGAAGGGCGTATGGCCCATCATTCCTGCGCCGCTGCCGAGGCTTGGTTGCGAGCCGGGCTCAAACCCGACCAAGCATTGGTGGTTGCCGGTTGTAACGGCATTGATGAAAACAACCCGAGCGCAGCCGCCGAGTTTGAAGAACCCGAACCGCCCCTGCTTAGCACTCGCACGACGACAAAAGGTGGCGGGTAATGAGCCCGCTTTCCGCCTTTCAACACCATCGCGGCTGGTTGGTCGTGCTGGGCGCCTTTTTCATCCAAATGGTCGGCTTTGGCGCGATCTACTCAAGCTCTGCCTTCTCGGCTGAGATTGCCGCAAGCCTCGGCATGGATCGCGCCCATGCAGATTTGGTGATGATGCTGAGCCTCGGCGGCAGTTTTTTGGTCAGCGCCATCAGCGGCCCGTTGGCGGATCGCTTCGGGCCGCGCCCTTTGGCCGCCTTCGGTATGATCCTTGTGGCGTCAGGCTTGGTTATGGCGGCACTGGCGCAAAATGCCGTGACGCTTTTCCTTGGCTACGGGCTGCTGCTGGGGCTTGGAGTCGGCTTGGCCAATGTTCCGTCCATGGCCGCGGTGCAGCGCTGGTTCCTAACAAAGCGCGGCCTTGCGGCTGGCCTCGCCGGGACTGGCATGGCGGGCGGCATGGCCTTGGTGCCTATACTTAAGGACCTTCTTTCCGCCATTGGCGACTGGCGCGCCATTTTCTTCTGCTGCGCCGCCCTTGTGGCGCTGATCGGCTTGGCCGCCGTGCTTCTGCTGGATGGGCGACCGGAACGGCACGGCCTGGGGCCGGATGGCATACGGCTGAACCCGGCAAGCGCCGCGCGTCTGGCGGAAGGCGTCAGCCTTGGTCAGGCTTTGGGCATTCGTAACTTTCACTACGCGATTGTCGGCACGTTGCTGGTTTCTATACCTGCCTCCGCGCCTTTAATGCTGCTGGTCGGTTCGGCTGAGGCGCAGGGGCTGAGCCATCATCAGGCGGTTGGTCTGCTCACCCTGATCGGCACGGGCTCATTGGGCGGGCGTTTGCTCCTGGCGATCGTTGCGGATCGGCTTGGCCGGCGCATCAGTTTCCTGCTCACCTGCTTTGCGATTGGCTTGGCCATGTTTGCCTGGGCTGGGGCGCGCGATGCCTGGTCGCTTGGTGCCTTCGCCCTGATCTATGGCGCGCGCGCGGTGGGTGGCCTGATTGGCGCAGTCTATACCGGCCGTGGCGTGGCGTTGCTGGTCGGCCTGCCGCTGGTGAGTGCAGGCATCGCCTTCTTCGGTACCCATGAGGTTTCGGTGGTACTTTGCGGCCTGGCAGGCTTGCTCGGTGCCTTCTTGCTTTCTTTGGCACGCCCCCAAGCGTCTGGAGAGCGCAAGATTGCGCCCGCCAAGCCCGTTATGGTGGCGACAGCCTCACGTGCAACAGCGCCGGCGAAGACGGGGCAAACTGTCCTGGCCCTTTGGCTGCTGGTGGTTCTTGGTCTTGGCACCGGCATGCTGGCGGTCTTGCCACGCGGCGCAGCGGCCGAAGCGCTGGTGCCAGATACCGCAATCCAGACCGCCAATCTGCCCATCACCCAGGCACGCGGCGGCGTTCGGTCCTTCGCGGTGGAAATGGCCGGTGGCGCAGGCGTTTTCGAGATACCGGAAGCCGCTGCCCGATCCCCAGTACCGGCAGCGCTGATCCTGCATGGTGCCTCGTCCACGACCACGGCACCGATCTGGGATCTGACCGACGCGCTGCCGCCAGCGTGATGACCATGCCTTCTGATCTCATCCCACACAAGGCCACGAAAGGGTCAGATTAATGTCCCCATTTTCCCCCTCACAGCGCCTTGCCTATGCGGAAAGTGACGGCGACCGCGCGACGATGCTACCGGACCCCGAAACATCGCTCGCCTACCCAGGCTGGCGCGTCGTCGCTGGCGCCTTCCTGCAGAGCTTTGCGGCCTTCAGCGCGGCCTGGGCCTTTGCGGCCTTCGCCGTGCCCATCGGCGAGACCTTCGGGGCCTCGCGCGCCGCGCTCGGCGCAGTGTTCGGGATGCAGATCGGGCTGATGATGGTGCTCGCCCCGCTCGGCGGGCTGCTTGCCGACCGCTGCGGCACGCGCGCCACCTGCTTGGCTGGCACAGCGCTAATGGCGGCGGGGCTGCTGGCAACGGCGCAGGCCAATTCACTCGGTGCCGTCATACTTGCCTACGGTGTGCTGCCGGGCGCCGGGCTCGCGCTGATCTTCAACGCATCCTTCGCGGTGGTCCCACGCTGGTTCACCACCCGGCGCGGGCTCGCGGCCGGTATCGCCGCCTCGGGCGTCGCGCTCGGCACCATGATTGGAACGCCGGTGGCGATGGCCTTGGTCGAGGCACTCGGCTGGCGCGCGACGATCGGCTGGTTCGGCTTGGCGCTGCTGCTGGTCGGTGGTGCCGGCGCGCTGCTGTTGCGCGACCGCCCGCGCGGCGCCGCCGCGCCTGGCGGGCCAGGGCTGCGTGAGGTCGCGCTCTCACCAGCCTTCGTCCGCATGGTCGCGGGTAATGCGCTTGGCGGCTTCGCGACGATGATCCCGCTTGGCTACCTGGTGCCGTCCGCGACAACGCGTGGGGTGGATGCGGCACTGCTGCCGCTGCTGATGACGCTGATCGGCGTCGGCTCGCTGTCGGGCCGCGTGGTGCTGGGCGGTCTCGCCGACCGGTTTGGACGGGTGCGCTGCTTCGCGCTGCTCTACCTGTTCCAGGGCGCGGCCTTCCTGCTCTGGCTGGCTGCGCCAGGCTTCGCCGCCTTCGCCGTCTTCGCACTGCTGCACGGCATGGCCTACGGCGCGATCGTCGCGCTGCGCCCCTCGGTGGTGGCCGATCTCTTCCAATGCAGGTCGATGACGACGCTGACCGGGCTGGTGCTCTGTCCGCTCGGCGTCGCCGCAGGGCTGGGCGCGATTGCAATGGGGTGGTCTTTCGATGCCACCGGCAGCTACGCGCCGGCCATCGCCGCCAGCGCCCTCGCCGCCGCCGCTGCGGGCCTGCTGCTGCTGCCGCTCGCCGGCCGCCGGCCTGGCTGAACGCGGCCCGTGCCTTCCCGGACCTTCTGACACCGCACACACAGACAAAGGAGCCCGCGCTATGTTCACCCAATTCTGCGGCCTAGCCGGCCTTCCGGGCGCCTTCATGCCATCACCGGCGCGGCCCAAAGTAACCATTGAGCGTAGGATTGCGCCCGCGAAATCACGGCCGCTTGCCCTGGCCCTTTGGTTCCTGGCGCTGCTCGGCTGTGGGGCTGCCATGCCGGCCCTCTCGCCGCGCGCGGCAATGGCCGAGGCGCTGGTGCCTGATACCGCAATCCAGACCGCCAACCTGCCCATCACCCAGGCACGCGGCGGCGCCCGGTCCTTCGCGGTGGAACTGGCCGGTGGCGCAGGCGTTTTCGAGATACCGGAAGCCGCTGCCCGATCCCCGGTGCCAGCGGTGCTTATCCTGCATGATGCCTTGGGCGCTGATGGTCGTGCCGCTTCCTATGCCGAGCAATTGCTGGGTGCGAATATTGCCGTACTGGAACTGCGCGAAGGCAGCACCGCCGCAGCCGGCGCTGCGCTTGCAGCACTTGCAGCCGATCCGCGCATCAACCCCGCGCAGCTTGGCATACTTGGCTTCGGTACTGGCGCCCGCCTGGCCATGGAATTGCCGGGCACCGCGGCGCGCGCCTTGCTCTATCCCGGCTGCGGCACCTTGGCCGGCGCGCGCAAGATGGCAGCCGCGATTGAACCCGCACCGCTGGCCCATCGCGTCGCCTGGATGCGCGATGCCGGCATCCGCGACTTCATTGGTCCAGCCGAGTATGCCTGGAACTATAATGTCTCAGGCGGCGCGCCTGGCTTCGCCTTGCCGCATAAGAATGCCGCCATCCTACTGCTGCATGGCGGCGAAGACTCAGCCAACCCGGCCGAGGCTTGTGCCTTCCTATGCGAAAGCCTGCGCGCGACGGGCGCCGAGGTTGAGCATCAGGAAGTGCCCGGTGCCGGCTATGCCTGGGATTATCCGCAGCTTGGCACAACGCCGGAAGTGATGCTGCCCGCCCCCGGCATGACTGGGCGCCTGGCGGCACGCCCCTGGCCCGCCATGGCAGCGCAAACGGCGGCATCGGTGGCCGGGTTCTTCGCCATGAATCTGGCGCGGTGATGCCATGAGCCCCGCAAGGCACCGCACTACGCCAATGAACCTTCAATGCCCCATCGTTGGGATGCGGGGGATGTCATGATCCTTGAAGCAACCACCTTTTCTTCGGCCTTGCTGCTGAAATTTGCCCTTGGCTATTTCGCCATCCTGGCCACGCCGGGGCCGAATATGGTGACCATTGGCACCACGGCCGCGCTGCGCGGCTTTCGCGGCGCCCTGCCGTTTTGCCTTGGTATAGCGCTTGGCGCCGGCCTGATGGCTGGCGCCATATCGCTGCTGCTTGAAGCCTTCGCCGGCTCTCATAAGCTGGAGTCGGTGGGGCGCGTTGTTGCGGGCACCTTGTTGATGGTTATCGCCTTTCGTATCATCTGCGCCCGCCCGCCGCGTGTTTCGGACGAGGCCGAGTTTTCTAAGCCGCGATTGCTGAATAACTGGACTGTTGGACTTGGCGCAGGTTTTCTCATCGCCCTTACCAATCCGGTGACGGCGGCCTATTTCTTCGCGCAGTTCATTGGCCCACTGGCGCAGAGTGATGCGGCGCCCTGGGTCATTTTACTTGTGGCGATGCAGGCTTTGCTTTTTGGCCTGCTGATAGCGGCACTTTTTGCGCATCCCTTCATGCGGCAGATGGCCTTCACCTATCATCGCCCGGTCAGCGCCATCGCGGGCCTGGCATTGCATAGCCTTGGCCTGCTCATGATCCTGCCGGTGGTGCGGACATGACGGCGCCGCTGGGTTGGTTCATGCAGGACAGGCGTTTGCGTTCACGTCCATTATTGGTTGCGCGGAAAAAAGCCGGTGATCAGCGCGTCATCTTTTGCGCAACGCGTCCAAGGCCGCATGCGCAGCCGCAAGCTCCGGACGCGGCGCGTCGGCCTCAACGGTATTCCTGAGCAGTAGCCGGTAGCGCGCCAAAGCGATGCCGCTGCGCCCTTCGGCCTGTGCCGCGGCGGCGGCACCCGCCAAGGATCGGAAACGATTCGGGTTACTCCGCAAGACTGCCTCAAAAGCCGCCTCAGCTTCGCGGTTGCGGCCAAGTGACAACAATAA